>NZ_JBHTVD010000057.1:0-1007 GCF_042793215.1 Paenibacillus sp. NPDC056579 | reverse complement strand
AAGCTGTAAAAGAATTAATTCCGAATTTATCTAAGTATAAAGGAAAGCTGGCAGATTCAGCTGATCATTTATACGAGGCTCTTACGTATCAAGATAAAGTGATGGAGCGGCTGGGTAGGCTGTACACTTATGCGCATATGCGCTCTGACCAGGATACTGGGAACTCCTTTAACCAGGGGCTGAATGACAAGGCGGGAAACCTGTATACACAGGCCGCAAGCGCGACAGCTTATTTGGTTCCGGAGATTTTATCCATAGAAGAAGACAAACTGCGGCAGTTCATTCTTGAAAAAGAAGAATTGAAGCTGTACTCTCATGCGATTGAGGAGATTACAAAGGAACGTCCGCATGTGCTGAGCGAGAAGGAAGAGGCGCTGCTTGCTGAAGCCTCCGAGGTACTGGGGTCATCTTCAAATACATTCAGCGTGTTAAATAACGCAGATATAACGTTTCCTTCCATTAAAGACGAAGATGGGAATGAAAAACAGATCACTCACGGCAACTTTATTAATTTCTTGGAAAGTGAAAACCGTGAAGTCCGCAAAAATGCGTTTGACGCAGTGTATAAAACGTACGGACAATATAAAAACACAATGGCCACGACGCTAAGCGGCACTGTGAAAAAGGACAACTTCTACGCGAGAGTGAAAAAGTACAAGTCCGCGCGTGAGGCTGCGCTTTCTAACAACAGTATTCCTGAGGAAGTATACGATAACCTTGTTAAGACGATTAATAAGCATTTGCCGCTCCTGCACCGCTATATTGCGCTAAGAAAGAAAGTGCTTGAGCTTGATGAAGTGCATATCTATGACCTGTATACACCGCTTGTGAAAGATGCTGGGATGAAGGTGACATACGAGGAAGCCAAAGATTACATGCTGAAAGGCCTCGCACCTTTAGGGGAAGAATATGCCTCTATCCTAAAAGAAGGACTGGAAAACCGCTGGGTGGACGTTTACGAAAATAAAGGCAAACGCAATGGGGCTTATTCATCAGGAGCTTACGGC
>NZ_JBHTVD010000056.1:0-1031 GCF_042793215.1 Paenibacillus sp. NPDC056579 | reverse complement strand
CCACTCTATCCTCTTTAATCTCTGTGCGGCGTTCTCCGTTGTCGAAAATCATTACGTTTTTATCCAAGTCTAGCAACCTCCGTATATAGTAATTTAATATAAGAAAAGCCGCCCCGATCGGAGCGACTATTTAATTAGTCCACAAGCGCAAGTGTCAATGTTTTAAAGCCGCGGCGGGTTTTAACTTCTTTTGGAACAACTTTTAATGGCTCGTCCGTCCAAGGACCTTGCCCTACAATCCCAATGATACGTTGTAGGGAGCTTGCTACGCCCTGAGATACACTGTGATAGCCTTGTCCGTCTGCTGTTAAAAGAACAACGCGCATTGCCTGAATTGTCTCTTTCGTGACTTCATCCTCTAATTCAACCGCATGGGCGACCATGTCTGTAATTTCAATTACTTCTCCGATATGGTCTGATAGAGAGTGTTCAGCGTTGCTTACCGCGTTGTAAAGTTTGATGCTGCTCTTTCTGTCCGTTGCCTGGATAGTTGAAAACATTTGTTGTGTACCTTGTTCAAAAATACTTGGTGATGCTGTTGCAATGTCCTCAGTTGCCAATACGTCAGTAGTGTTTTCAGTGTTTTTAATAGTGTTTGTCATTTTAAAATTCCCCCAAAGAATTAATTTTGTTTTAAGTATTCATTGAATTTTTCAGCTGACACGCGCCATTCTCGACCGACTTTGAAACCTTTAATTTCTCCGTTGTTCAGCATTTTGCGAGCCGTTTTTTCAGATATTTTTAATATCTCGGCTACCTGTTTAACTGTTAAAACCTCTTCACTAGACAAAAATCGTACCTCCCTCTACATATGTATCACTTCCTTTAAAGGGCTTCAGATTCCTTTATGTTCCCTTTGATGACCTTATCTTACCATCAAGGGATATATCATGTCTACCCCTTTTTACAAATTTCTTCAGAATTTTTTCAGGAAGGATTCGACATTATGCGACATATTGGTAGGAGAAGAAAATATTTCTGTACCAATAATAGAACACATGTTCCTGAATGTAAAGTCCTATTATATATGA
>NZ_JBHTVD010000055.1:0-1039 GCF_042793215.1 Paenibacillus sp. NPDC056579 | reverse complement strand
AATCTATACAGGGATGAGAAAAGGAGAGCTTTTATCATTAGAGTGGGAGGACATAGATTTTGACGAATGCACTATATTTATTTCTAAAACATTGTTTTTTAAAGATGGCAAGGAAATAATTCAAAAAGTTAAGACCTATCAAGCCAGGACTATACATATTGACACGAAGACCATCCAAATATTAAAAAAATGGCGCATACAGCAACGAGAAACTACTCCAGAGGGTAAAAGATACCCCTCCATCAAAAACGTGCTTACACGGGAAGATAAACGCCCTTTACGGCTTGCATATCCTAACGATAAGTTTGACAGCTTTATTAAAACCCATAATTTGCACCCCATCACAATCCATGGGCTCAGGCACACTCATGCTTCTATATTATTTGAAGCTGGTGCGACAGTTAAAGAAGTACAAGCACGCCTGGGGCATCGTGATATTAAAACTACAATGGATATCTACACCCACGTAACCAGAACAGTTAAGGAAAGAACCGCAGATCTTTTTCATTCTTACATTGACTTATCATAAATGTGGGTGTTTTGTGGGTGTGCTAGGTTTTCAAACAACAAAAAAGACCCCCAAGACAAGGTCTTGAGAGTCTTTGAAACGTTGATATATTAACGTTTTGAGAACTGAGGTGCACGACGAGCGCCTTTAAGACCGTATTTTTTACGTTCTTTCATACGAGCGTCACGAGTCAGAAGACCTGCACGTTTAAGAGTTGTACGGTATTCTGGATCTGCTTCAAGCAAAGCACGAGCGATACCGTGACGGATTGCTCCAGCTTGACCAGATAAGCCGCCTCCATGTACGTTTACTAAAACATCATAAGTGCCAGCTGTTTCAGTCAAAGTTAATGGTTGTTTGATATCTTCGATTAAAGCTGCAGATGGGATGTGTTCGCTGATTTCACGATTATTAACGACGATACGGCCTTCTCCTGGAACTAAACGCACACGCGCTACAGAGCTTTTACGACGGCCAGTACCGTAATATTGAACCTGTGCCAAATTGGTAACCTCCTTTTTAATTAACCGC
>NZ_JBHTVD010000054.1:0-1121 GCF_042793215.1 Paenibacillus sp. NPDC056579 | reverse complement strand
ATGTTTTCTGTGGCCTTTTTATGCTCTTGACCAAGCCGCCGGACTTCTCCAATAAATTGTTCATTTGTGCCGGTGTAGTTCTTCATACTTTGCGCTAGTTTGAAAAACTTGAATTCTGTTTCAATAAGCTCCCTTTTGAATGGTATAAGGGCCTGCGCTGAGGCTCTATATGCCGCCTTCATTTCGGCGCTCATTAAGCGCAATCGTTCATTGTAACGGTTAGTATTCAAGCCATCTAAAGACCGCTGTAAGGTTCGTACGCTGCGCTGGGTTGGTGCTGTATCGAAAATGGCATCTATTACAACCCGTCCATCACTCATTTTTTACCACCCCTTCCGCGCAGGTTTTGGAAGAAGGCTGACGCCTTGGCGTCCAACTCTTTAATGGCTGCTTCTTCATCAACTGGCTTTTTATTTAGGGCGTAAATCCGCTTTAATTCCTGAATTCGTTTGCGTTCTTCTCCCTCTTTTGGCAGCTTCATTGTTCTAATCTCAATGACTTTTGAGAATTTAGCGTCCTCGCTCAAACCTTTTAGAAGGGCTTGGAATTTGCGCCAGTGTAATTTCCCTTGCTGTTCGAATAGATCGAGGTTGTAATCAAACAAAAAAGACGCGTATATATACTCCGCGTCTTGTTCAAAGTCAAAAACCTCATCTTTTTTGCTTGTGCTTTGTTCGCCTTCTGAGGTGTTTTGTTCATCTTCGTTTGTGCTTTGTGGTTGCTGCTGAATACTGTCTTGCGCTGTTTCTCCTGGTTCATGAATAAAGTTGTCAAAAATGGCTTTAACCAATATCACTTTTTCATCCAGTGAAAGCTCTTCAACGTCCTCTTTGTTTTCAGCAAAGACAAAAGCCAAAAGCGACCATTTTTGCGCTTCGGTGAATTCTTCATCTTCCAGCAGTTCAAACGCACGCAGCACCACATCAAAAAAGAGACGTAACTTTATACGCCTCCCCTTGAATATAATCACATCTTCTTCAAAACGATCAGTAAGCTTCATCGCTGACCATCACTACTTTATATAGTTTTTTGCTTTCTCCGCTTTGCTCGTTCCCATTTTCTCTTCTAGTTTGCTGTTAACGATATCGACAACTTTAATCATGTTGTAAACAGACTTACCG
>NZ_JBHTVD010000052.1:0-1131 GCF_042793215.1 Paenibacillus sp. NPDC056579 | reverse complement strand
GCCCAGCCGCTTCCACATCTTCAGCAATCAAACCAGGTATTCTTGAAATATAGGGCGCTTCCTCTCCGGTTGTGTCGCCTTTTCCGTCCGCTAGATTTTCAGCGTATTTTTCCACGGAATTTTTATCGTACCAGGTTTTCGGCAGCAGATTCAAAACACGATCATATTTTTCTGCCGGAAGCTCTTCTATATTAATTTTATATTTACTGGCTGATGTAACGCGGCAAAGTGTTCCGTATGAGGTAATATGGACATTGGCTGCATTTGAAGTAGAACGGTTGTAAATAGCTTTTGAAAAAACTTGGGGGCCTGATCCGTCTTTTCTGATTGTTAAATCTCCACCATCACTGCCGCCACCTCTTAAAATCAATTCTTTTGTGGAATCTATTTCTAAATTGTTTGAAGCATGGCCGCCGATATACCTTGTGCCAAAAAGGTATAAACCTTTTGTTCCGCCGTAAAGGTCTAGCGAAACCTGGTTATTAGTAGATATTTGGGCGCTTTTTGCTGTTGCAGCAATCCCCATATAAAATTTAGCGTCAACGCCATCAACTGGTTCTGTAAGAGTCATAGAACCACCTGAAAGGCCTATATTCTTCATCCCCATATACAAATATCTATCTGTAATTGATTGGATGGCTAATTGATTGCCTGACAATCCAAAATAGCCAATGGAAGAACTACCTCTATAAAATTCCATTCTTGGCCCCACATGATTTCCAGAACTCGTTATTCTTAATTCCACATCATCATAACTGGAAGTGGCTGAAAATATGCCCTCTTTAATTGAAATTTTTGTTGTGTCTCCGGTAATAGCGCCGCCTTCAGTGATCATTTTTCCTTCAGTTACTTGGAATGAGCTAAATTTAGTATTGTCGTTTACTTCTCTTCTTTTCATGTAGATTTCAGATGCAGTAATGAAGCTTTTGTTATATGGATCAGGATCATTAAAAATCATTCTACTACTTGTGATGGTTGCTGCCGTAATGGCGATACCGCTCATGGTTCCAAACTTGATTTTATCAGCTGAAAGGCTTCCGATCTTCGCGTTAGTTATTGATTGATCTTCAATATGGTTTGTGCCAATTCGCACCGTTAGCGCTGAAAATTCTGCTGTATAGTCGCTTGGCG
>NZ_JBHTVD010000051.1:0-1132 GCF_042793215.1 Paenibacillus sp. NPDC056579 | reverse complement strand
ATCAAAAGATGAAGCCGGAGCAGAAAAAGAAAGTCAAAAAAGCCGCTAAAGACAGTTTCATAGATGGGTTTTGGAACGGTCTTAAACGCGGTTTTGGCTTGAAGTAAAGGGGTGATTCTATGCAAGAGTTTACAAAGTCTATGCGGTTTATTATCACCTTTCTCTTTTTCGTTATCCTGCTGGGTATGTTCACAAATGAAAAAATAACGTACACGTTCTTGGTACTTGTTCTCGCAAGTATGGCAGTCCTGAACGTTGACAAGGTAAAACAAATCATGGGAGGTCTTGTGGATGGTTAACAAGTTTTTTGACGTGATTGCGGGTATCGGGATTCTCATTGGTATTTATCTGTTCCTGAAAAATGCCAAGTCTACGACTTCCATTATCAGCACAATCGCGAGCAATTCAATTTCAGGCATCAAAGTATTACAAGGGAGGTAAGGCGGCATGATGGAAGGCTATCACCTTCAAAACCGGGTTCATGCGCTTCAGGAGCTTTCACGTCCAGTGGAGCTACCTGACGCGCAGCTAGGTATTGGAGACGCTGAAGAATTACGCCCAACACATGCCAACTTCATTTACCCGATGGTTCCGAAAGAAGCATTGATCGACAAAGTAACAAACATGAGTATTGAGAAAGCGACAGTCGATCTAAACGGAAATCAGGTAGATGAAGAAAACTTCCCTAAGAATCATTATTTCGGTGATCCGATAGGAGGCTTATATTGGTATGGCGGAATTTGAACAAGTCGGTCATGAATCCGGGGGTCATTCCCCGGGTAAAAAGAAATTCCAATTAAACAAAAAGAATATTGTCATTATCGGGTCGGTTGCAATTGGGGTCTTTCTATTAGTCTCCCTTGTGACGCGTGGGCGTCCTGCTGAGGAAGAACAGTACGTGACTTCTGAAGCATTAGAGGGTGATTACTTGGATGGCAATCCTATGAATTCAAGCTTGGTTCAGGCACAGCTACAAAACAATCAATCTCTCATTGAAGGTAGCGTTGATACAGCCTTAAACAACTTTGCAAATGAATTGGGGCAGAACCAAGAATCATTTAAGTCAGATGTAATCGACACCATTACCGATATTGGCAAGGAAAACAAAACGTATGTTGACCAAGTAAAGGAC
>NZ_JBHTVD010000050.1:0-1205 GCF_042793215.1 Paenibacillus sp. NPDC056579 | reverse complement strand
GACTGTGATCGAAGAGGGAATTATAAATCTGATTACCACTATTTGCGAGATCGCAAAGCTTTACAAGGTGTTTACTGTCCCTCCTGACTATGATGTGACCGTTGACTTTGACGACTCTATTGCAGAGGATCGGGATGCCAACGCCAACTTCTATCTGAAGTTAGTTAACAGCGGGCTGATGCCTCGTTATATGGGCCTTATGCACATTCTCAAAGTGCCTGAAGAGAAAGCGCGGGAGCTTATCAAAGAAGCGAAGGAAGAAGCGGCAACCGAGCTGCCAGATGTTAGTGAAATTGGCGGCGGCGGTGTCTGATGGCACGCGTAACACCTGAGAAAGCGGAACAATTGTCCTGGCCTATCGTTCAGATATATTCGTCCATTCAGACGGAGATATTAGAGAACATTGGCGCGCTGCTGGCGAAGGATACAAAAGCCTTGGAAGCGGACGTTAATCAATGGTATGCGCTGAAGCTAGAACAGATCGGCGGACTCACACGGGAGAATATACGGGCCATATCAAAGAAAAGTAAGCTTACACAAAAGAAGATCCGTGAAATCCTTCAGAACATTGGCATGGAAGGCATAGAAGCGAATGAGGCGGTACTTCAAAAGGCGATAGCTCAAGGTATTCCCCTTATGGCAGCACTGCCAGTCAAACAAGATCCGGCCATATGGCAGATACTAGACGCATTCGCAAGGCAGGCAACCGATATTTATAACCTTGTCAATTCGACAATGCTGACTCAAAGCCAGGTAGTGTATCGTGACATACTGACTCAGACAGTCGCAGGGGTTATCAGTGGACTAAAAACGCCACAACAAGCCCTGAGAAGCACCGTGCAAGATTGGGCGCAAAAGGGAATACCGGCATTAATAACAGCAGACGGCAAACGAAGGTATGCGGAAGGTTACGCTTATACGGTCATTCGAACAATGGGTAACAACGTTGCTAACGAAATGCAGGACTCAAGGTTTGATAGTTACGGCGTGGACTTGGTAGAAATCAGCTCACACGTAGGGGCACGGCCCAAATGCGCCCCGTATCAAGGCAGGATATTCAGCAGGAGCGGCAATGATCCGAAATATCCGGCGCTATCCAGCACAAGTAAGGGCGAACCGGACGGATTGTTTGGTATTAACTGCGGCCATGTTCAGTATCCCTACATTCCAGGCATTTCAGAACAACGTTATCATCCTGTTAATGC
>NZ_JBHTVD010000049.1:0-1254 GCF_042793215.1 Paenibacillus sp. NPDC056579 | reverse complement strand
CCTCTGAAATACTATTTAACACCTGGCCATTCGCCGGGGCATGTCGTGTATTATCATAAAATTGATCGTACGCTATTAACGGGCGACCTTTTTATCACAAGTAAGAAGGATTTACACCCACCTATAAGAAGATTCAGTGTTGATATAAATGAGAACATCGATAGCGGCTCAATCATAGATCAAATCAAACCAACGCTCATTTGCTCTTCACATGGCGAAGAAATTCTTTATAACGAAGAATTGTATAAAAACTATGTGGTAAGGTATAGGGATTAATGGAAGTGAAAAACATAAGCTGAAAATTCTTCAGCATGGTGCAGCTCTCGATCCGATTTACTCACACCCAAAAAGAAAAAATGGCAGCTGCCTGCCGCAGAGGCTTTTGCGGAGCTTGTTATACATTCGATTCATGAGCAAAAGGAGTGAGTGTCAGGCTCACTCCTATTCTATTTAAATTGTGGCTGTGAGCTTTGGTTTTACAAATTTCATGAAAATCCCTCTGACTAATGGGCCCATAATCAGTAATTGCAATGGATAGGCCAGGATGAAATTTTTCAACACAATCATAAGATAAGCACTGAAGAGGCTGTCCCCGTTCAGCCCATTTGCTAGAACCGCTGTCACTAAACCGAACACAGACATACAAAGTACCATGCCAATCACCATACAAGTTGACATGGCAAGGATGACATAAATTTTTTTAGTCTTGTCGAACGGCATGCGGAATGCAATCTTCTTGGCGAGGGGGCCCACTAACAGTAAATCTAACAGGAGGGCGACCATAAAACCGATGACCATTTCAAAAACCGTCATCAGTGAAAAATCGTGGATGGCTCCGTTGATGATGGTATTGTAAATCGACATGACGCAGACCATTCCAAAACACATCATCACGCCAAATATAAGACTCTCTTTTTTATTTGCTGGCATACAATCATTCCTTCTCTTCATAATCGGTGATTAGTATACCAATGAACTGTTCATGCTCATAAGTGACAAATTTGTGAACAATCTATAGCGCAGAATCGTCTTGTTTTGTCATCAGCACATGCGGAATGCCGTCCAGCATAAATTCTTCTGATGCAGTCTGATAGCCGAGCTTTTCATAAAAGCCTGCCGCCTGTGTCTGGCCGTGCAGTTTGAAGGCAGAAATGCCTTGTTCTTTCACAATACGTTCTAATGCACCGACGATCCGTTCTCGGCAATGGGGTGCCATTCATTGAACCAAAAGCCAGTATAGACTCAGTCTCGGAC
>NZ_JBHTVD010000048.1:0-1262 GCF_042793215.1 Paenibacillus sp. NPDC056579 | reverse complement strand
GGGTGTTGACAGAGCGGGTGAAAAAGGTGTCGGTAAGGCCCTAACCTATGCGGAAAAATACTTCTTCTTAAAACAATTCAACATCGCAACAGACAATGATGATCCTGATGCGTTTCAACAAAAAGTCGAAGAATCAAAGCCGACTAAGTTAATAACAGAAGAACAAAAAATGGAATTGAAAGATTTAGCGGTTAAATTCGCAGGTCTGCGGGGGCAGGAAGAATCTCTAGTTTATACAGCCCTAAATATAACTGATTTGAATAAACTTCCTGAAGGTCAAGCGGACTTCAATATAAATAAACTCAAACAATGGATTGCAAAAGCAGAAAAAGAATCAGCATAGGAAAGGACTGAGGGAATATGGACGCGTTTCTGATGAATAGGGGGATATTCAATCATGATATATGGTCGGACGTGGTTAAGTTTCGAATTTTCTTCTATCTCATTGGGAACGCGGTTTCCTCAAAAGAAGGCATACAGCAGGACGGCGTACACGTTCAGCAGGGCCAGTATTTGCGGTCACTGCGGAATTTACAAGATGACCTGGCTTATCGGGAGGGCAAGGGCAACAAAAAGAAAGTTTACCCTTTGACTACCCTACGCCGAAAGCTCAAGAGTTTGGAAAATGACGGGGAAATAACAACTAAATTAACTGATAGCGGCACACTCTTCACGGTCGTTAACTATGCGTCATATCAGGGTTTACAGGGTTCAGAAAATGAGATTGTGGCACAGAAACGGCACACCGATGGTACACCAACGGCACAGAAGGAAGAACCCAAACCGAAGAAAAAGCGCTATGTATACGATGAAAAACAAATGGCTCTAGCGGGGCTGCTATGGAAGAAAGTAAAAGTGAATGCGCCGGACATGAAAGAGCCGAATATGGAAAGCTGGGCAAATACCATTAGGCTCATGATGCAGCAAGACGAGCGGACAGGAAAAGACATTCAGGAAGTGATCCTGTGGGCTACCGGTCACGAATTTTGGCACAAAAACATATTAAGCGCCGATAAGCTGCGGAAACAGTACGACAAACTATCTGTTCAAATGAAAGGTGAACAAAAAGGGGTGACATCCATTGCAAAACACAAACAACATTTTGGGGAAAGCAACGGAGAATCTTACGATTTTTCAAAGAGAAAAGCTTGGTGAAAAGACTTGCGAAGTATGCAAACGGCCATATGAAATATTCCAAATAGTCATGCCGGATCGGGAAACGGGCCAGCTGACGAAGAAAAAATATGACTACTGCTTGCCGT
>NZ_JBHTVD010000046.1:0-1336 GCF_042793215.1 Paenibacillus sp. NPDC056579 | reverse complement strand
AGGTTATATTGTTCCAGGTCTCGGAGATGCGGGTGACCGCATGTTTGGAACAAAATAAAAAATGAAATCCCCAAAAGGGGGTTTCATTCAGGCTGTCGAGAAAATCTCGACAGCCTTTATTTTTCCTTAAAATATCCATTCTTCTGTAATAAAATAAAAGAAAGACTTAAAAGGACGGTGTCTTTCTCATGTTCCACACAAGAAACTCTTCTCAAAACACAGCCGAATTTGTTCTGCTTGACCAACTCGTTGAAGAGGATCACCTGCTTCGGAAAATTGATAAACACATAGACTTCTCTTTCATCATTGAAAAGGTGAAACCTTACTACAGTGAAAACAAAGGCCGCCCCTCACTTGATCCGCTTATTTTATTTAAAATGATGTTTATCGGATACCTCTATGGTATCCGTTCAGAAAGACAGCTTGAAAAAGAAATTTACTACAATATGGCGTACAGATGGTTTCTCGGATTGAACATAAACGACCCGGTTCCACACCACTCCACCATCAGCTGGAACAGACGCACACGCTTTAAAGATACAACCATCTTCCAAGACATTTTTGATGAGATCGTTCTTCAGGCCATCAATCATGACATGGTGGGCGGACGAGTCCTATTCACCGACTCCACACACCTTAAAGCCAATGCCAACAAGCATAAATACACAAGAAAAACAATTGCGCAGGATACCCAAAACTATATCAAGGATTTAAATGAAGCCATTCAAGAGGATCGGGAGGAACACGGAAAAAAACCATTAACAGCCAAAGAGGAGGTGAAAGCTGAAAAAGAGATCCGCCACAGTACAACCGATCCGGAAAGTGGCTATCTGTATCGTGAAAACAAACCAGAAGGTTTTTTCTATTTAGATCACCGCACAACAGATATGAAATACAACATTATCACCGATGCCTACGTCACACCTGGAAATGTCCATGATTCTGTGCCTTATCTTGACCGATTAGACCACCAAATCGCACGATTTGGTTTTCAAGTAGAAGCCGTCGCCCTTGATTCCGGATATTTAACGACTCCGATCTGTAAAGGATTATCTGACCGCCAAATCTTTGGTGTCATCGCACATAGACGTTATCACCCTATCCGAGGCTTGTTTCCAAAATGGAAATTTCATTATGACAGTGAACAAGACAGATACATTTGTCCAAATCACCAAACACTTACATACTCAACAACTGACCGAAAAGGCTACCGGTCATACAAATCAAATCCTGAAATATGTTCCTCATGCCCACTGCTTGAAAACTGTACAAAATCAAAGAATCGGCAGAAAGTGATTACTCGACATGTATGGGAAGAACATAAAGAAAAGGTCAG
>NZ_JBHTVD010000045.1:0-1367 GCF_042793215.1 Paenibacillus sp. NPDC056579 | reverse complement strand
TTCTTTCCAGCATTTTACGAGGATTTTCGTTTTACACTGCACGTCTATATGCGGCCAGTTCGCTTGAAGCTTCTTTTGCCCACTCTAAAAATGCCGCCGGCGAGCGTTTTCCTAAGCTCCTGTGCATCCTGCGGTTATTGTAAAAGTCCATGTATTCATTTACTGCCAGGTACGCTTCTTCGAACGTTTCAAAGGCCTCTTTACTCAATAAATCTCGTTCTAAAGTGGCATGAAACGATTCGATGTAAGCATTCATGTTTGGCGTCTTTGGTGGAATGCGCTCGTGTATAAGCTGCTCTGCGTCACAAAGCTCTCCAAATGCCTTGCTGACAAATTGAGGACCATTATCTGTACGAATGATGGGTTTTGACTCCCTATCTGTTAGACGCATGTGCAAGGCGGCCTGTAGTGCTTGGCAAACGTGCTTAGCCTCACAATGCGAACCGACGTGATAACCTACGATACTTCGGTCGAACACATCAATGATATCTGCGATGTAAAAAAACTGGTCGTAGCCTGCTACGTAGCCATATTTAATATCTAGTTGCCATAGTTGATTGGGCCTATCGATGGTGTGATTGCGAGCCAAACGGCGTGGATAATGAATTTTTTTACGTCGCTGTGGATGAAGAATCCCAAGCTTTTTGCACAAACGATATACTTTTTTCTTGTTAATAATGAGCTTGTGCTGGGTCCGTAAACACTCGGCTAGCAACACGTAGCCATATCCGTGCTCTTCACCGGCCACCAGTTCCATCAGCCATTCTTCAATTTGTGTGTTGCTTATGATCCGCCCGGCTTGTGTTCGTGAATGATCTGTCACAGGACGTCCTCGGAGTGGTACCTTCGTTTCTTCTCCAGCTTGAGGATGATGATTGCGTCTACGGTCATAGTACGTCGAAGAAGCAAGACCTGTTAGCCGTAAAACCGTTGTTACGGATTGTCCCTGCTCGATGAACGCTTGGGCGATGTCCAGCTTGTCATCGATGCAGGGTTGGTCTTTTTTACGAGTTCACGCAGGATCGCAAGCTCCAACTCCTTTTCACCCAATGCTTTCATTGCCTTGTCATACTTATCTTCCATTTCGGCCAACCGCTTGGCATCGTTCACACGCTCATCGATCGTTGGGACTGCATCTGCTCCAAAGGTTTCCTGGAATTCTTTTACCCAGTTTCTTACCGTTTTTGGAGAGATGTCATACTTTCGCGCGAGCACCCCTACTTTTATGCCTGCAAGAGCTTCTTGTGCAACTTTGTAGCGAACTTCTTGAAATGCTTGATTTCTCTGTCTCATCTTCCATCGCCCCCTTAATTTAATAGTACCTTATTTCCCTAAGTACTCTCCAATTTAATTAGGGGGCTTAATAG
>NZ_JBHTVD010000044.1:0-1480 GCF_042793215.1 Paenibacillus sp. NPDC056579 | reverse complement strand
AAGACAGGTGGTGCATGGTTGTCGTCAGCTCGTGTCGTGAGATGTTGGGTTAAGTCCCGCAACGAGCGCAACCCTTGACTTTAGTTGCCAGCATTAAGTTGGGCACTCTAGAGTGACTGCCGGTGACAAACCGGAGGAAGGCGGGGATGACGTCAAATCATCATGCCCCTTATGACCTGGGCTACACACGTACTACAATGGCCGGTACAACGGGAAGCGAAGCCGCGAGGTGGAGCCAATCTTTAGAAGCCGGTCTCAGTTCGGATTGCAGGCTGCAACTCGCCTGCATGAAGTCGGAATTGCTAGTAATCGCGGATCAGCATGCCGCGGTGAATACGTTCCCGGGTCTTGTACACACCGCCCGTCACACCACGAGAGTTTACAACACCCGAAGTCGGTGGGGTAACCGCAAGGAGCCAGCCGCCGAAGGTGGGGTAGATGATTGGGGTGAAGTCGTAACAAGGTAGCCGTATCGGAAGGTGCGGCTGGATCACCTCCTTTCTATGGAGTCCATGATGACTGCAGGTCATCGGACATAAAGCAGTTTTAAACTGCAAACTAACACTCACTTCGTTGTTCAGTTTTGAGAGGACAACAAACTCTCAAACCATGTTGGAAGATTTTGATGCTTGCATCGAGGTTAACCGCATGAGAAGATGTTCTTCCTGTCATTGAGACAGGTTGAATGAACCAAGCTTGTTCCTTGAAAACTAGATACTGAAACAGTTGTAACTGTTTGATCCGTGAAACGATCACAGTTATCAACCAATGCGTAGAGCAAACAAAGTGTATTAGCAAGGTTAAGCTAATAAGAGCACACGGAGGATGCCTAGGCACTAGGAGCCGAAGAAGGACGTGGCGAACGACGATATCGCCTCGGGGAGCCGTAAGCAGGCTTTGATCCGGGGATGTCCGAATGGGGGAACCCAGCTGAGGTAATTCTCAGTTACTCACATCTGAATACATAGGGTGTGCAGAGGCATACGAGGGGAACTGAAACATCTAAGTACCCTCAGGAGAAGAAAACAAAAGTGATTCCGTCAGTAGCGGCGAGCGAAAGCGGAACAGCCCAAACCAGAGGGCTTGCCCTCTGGGGTTGTGGGACGTCAATGTGCGAAAAGTTGGTTAGGCGAAGCAGTCTGGAAAGGCTCACCATAGGGGGTAACAGTCCTGTAGCTAAAAACCAACGTATCGCTAGACGGATCCCGAGTACCGCGAGACACGTGAAACCTCGTGGGAAGCAGGCAGGACCATCTGCCAAGGCTAAATACTCCCTAGTGACCGATAGTGAAGCAGTACCGTGAGGGAAAGGTGAAAAGAACCGCGGGAGCGGAGTGAAATAGAACCTGAAACCGTGTGCTTACAAGAAGTCAGAGCCCGTTAACGGGTGATGGCGTGCCTTTTGTAGAATGAACCGGCGAGTTACGTTCCCGTGCAAGGTTAAGGTGAGAAGCCGAAGCCGCAGCGAAAGCGAGTCTGA
>NZ_JBHTVD010000043.1:0-1605 GCF_042793215.1 Paenibacillus sp. NPDC056579 | reverse complement strand
CTACTACACAAAAGCGACGAAGCGCCCCATTGTATCGGCGGCTGTTGTTGCCGGACTAGTGGCTTGGGCTGCCGCCAAACGATGCAGATAATCTCTGACCATAAGAACAACCCATGCTGTTCCGGGACTGACCCCCGTTTTTGAGACAGGGATCAAAACACCTTTTAAACAGCCAATTGCCGATAATTTATCGGTGATTGGTTGTTTAGTTTCGTTTGAATACGAATATTGTTATAATAATGAATGTATTCTATGACAGTGCGTTCTACGATGGCGGTCGTGGTTCGATCAATGCTGTTAAGATAGAACGTTTCAGACTTTAGTGAGGAATGAAACGATTCGATGGAGGCATTATCAGCGGGTGTCCCTTTGCGGGACATGCTCATGGTAATGCCTTTTGTTTTAACAGCTTTCTGATACTCGTAAGATGTATACACAGATCCTTGGTCACTATGTAACACGCAGTTCTCAGGCAGTGTTGGCAGTTGATCAAGTGTGTGTAAGACAAAGTCTGTGTCCTGCTTATCTCCAATCGTAAAAGCAATCACTTCTCCATTATATACATCCAATATACTGGAAAGGTACAATTGTTTCTGTCCATAAGGCAAATACGTGATGTCTGTTACTAGTTTTTCAAGAGGATGATCAGACTGAAAGTTCCTATCTAATATATTGTCGACCACGGCATATGGCTGCCCATTCTTCTTGCGCTTTTTCACCTTAACCCGGCACTGCCACTGATTTTTCTGCATAATACGCTGAACCGTTTTATGGTTAATACACATTCTCTTTTTTAATATAGCTGTGATTTTTCGATATCCATATCGATACTGGTGCTCTCGGCACAACGTGCCGATTTGTTTTTCTAAATGGCGCTTGGGATGATCTTTCTTCAGATTCTTCTTCCAACGATAATAAGACGAGCGAGAGATACCTAAATGAATACAGATATCCTGCACGGTCATTGTGCTGTGCAATTCTTCTACAAGTTCGACTGACGTTTGGCTATCAACTTCCTTTCCAATTCGTTGTACTTTTTTAACACTTCATTCTGTTGTCTCAGATATCGATTCTCTGCCTGCAGTTTCTCTAATTCGGAAGAATACTCCGGACCTTTTCCATAAGTGTATTGCTTACCAACAGGCTGTTCAAATCGATGTGTATCACCAGCCTTATACCATCTGACCCATGTCTTAATCTGCGTATTATTTTTGATATTCAACTCCTGCATGATCTCTTTCATAGGTACGCCTGCCAATCTCATTTCTACAGCCTTCTGTTTCACTTCAACCGGATAACTCACTCTTGTCCCCATAGAAAAAACACCTCCAAGTCTAATTTCGGATAACAATCATCCGTATTCAAACTTGAAGGTGTTTTTATTTGTCTCATCTTATGGGGTCAGTCCCTAAAGGGCGGGTTTTTTACTGCCATTTTTTCTGAACGATTCTCAAAGATGTGAATTCATCAAGTGTCAGCTCTCTTTTGGCAGACAGCTCATAGTCTTCCTCATCAGCCCAAGCGGTAAACCGCTCGACCGAAAAGCTGTTTTTCATGACGCTGTGTATGTAATGATAGAGCACCTGCTGATCATATTCGTCAGGC
>NZ_JBHTVD010000042.1:0-1723 GCF_042793215.1 Paenibacillus sp. NPDC056579 | reverse complement strand
AAAAAGGATTATATCTATTCTGTAACATCTAAAGACATCATATCGGAAACGGATGCAGATGTAGTTGAGGAGACAAACAAAAAAGAGATTACGCTAATCACATGTGACAGGCTGTCAAAACTGAAGGGCGCCTTGTTGTGAAAGGGGAATTGGTTGATTCTTTTGGCCATACAAATTAAATATGCAAGAGTGAAAGCACGAAAAGAAAAGCTGCCGTTCAAAACGGCAGCTTTTTTGGGCTTGTCAAGAAAAGTGTGTAAGTTATTCTAGATATTTCTTCACACGTTCCTTTAGGTGGTCATGAACTAATAGTTGATTCATGACCATAGCCCATTGCTGGATGCGTCCACCATCCCATTTCTTTTCTAATTCTTTTGTTCGTAAAAACAATATTTTTAATAGGGCATTCTCATGGGGGAATGCTCCTTTTTTCGTGACTTTTCGAAAGCTAGAGTGGATACTTTCAACGGCATTTGTAGTGTACATGATTTTACGAATATTACCACCATAATCGAAAAGTTGTTCCACATGAGAAAAGTTTCGTTTCCATACGTCTACAGCTCCAGGGTACGTAGACCACTGCTTTTCAAAAGATTCAAATGCACTGTGACAAGCCTTAAGGCTTGGAGCTCCATACACTTTCTTTAAGGCAGCAGTAAAAGGCTTGTAGTCTTTACTTGGTATATACTTAATCGAATTTCGAATTAAATGAACAATACATCTCTGTACGGTCACATCAGGAAAAATCGCACGTGCTCCTTCTTCCAGACCACTAACGCCATCCATTGAGAGAAAGAAGATATCTTCTACACCACGAGATTTGATTTCATCAAAAATTTGCATCCATTTATGTTTACTTTCCGTTTCATTCAACCACAAACCTAGAATGTCCTTTTTACCTTCTATGGTATATCCTAGTATTGTGTAAACGGCATACTTCTTCGTTTCATAGTCATTACGAATGGTTGTGTAAAGACAATCGACAAACACAAAAGGGTAACAGTTACTTAAGGGACGATTTTGCCACTCTTCTAAATTAGGAAGTACAGTATCCGTAATGTCGGATACCATTTCATGAGATACAGAAAAGCCATAGATGTCTTCTATCGTGGAAGAAATGTCTCGTTGTGACATTCCTCTGGCATACATCGAAATGACCTTATCCTCTATAGAGGATACATCTCTTTTACGCTTTGGAATCAACTGCGGTTCAAATGAACCATCACGATCACGGGGGACTGCAATTTCAACTTCTCCTGCTGTTGTTTTCACGATCTTTTTGCCATATCCATTTCTTCTATTTCTTGTTTCTTTTTCTCCCTTGTCATTGGATTCATAGCCCAAATGGTGATTCATTTCACCTTTTAGCATTGACTCAAACATGGGACCAAATATGTCTTTTAATGCTTCTTGCATATCTTCTACTGATTTAGGCTGATACTGTTCGATAATCTTGTTAGCTAATTCTACGGAGTTCGGATCTCTTTTCAATTTCCCCACTGAAACCACTCCTTTAGCTTTATACTTATTATTCTATCAAATAAAAAACTGTGTGAGTAAGGAACCGTACGCATTCCTTACTTACACAGTTAATATTACACTCCCAGCCTCCTTCGTTTGCTGAGAAACTTTTGAACCTCGATTATCACCTGCTTAAACTGCAAGATTACTGTTAAAAAAAACCTGGATGAAAATTCAATTCATCTCAGGCTTTAAGCATCTT
>NZ_JBHTVD010000041.1:0-1743 GCF_042793215.1 Paenibacillus sp. NPDC056579 | reverse complement strand
ATACAAGATAGTAAAAAAGATAAGAAGACCAGTACCAATAAATGAAAATGTTAATTATCTTATTCCACATGTAAACATTGTATTGCATGGTTCCGCAATTATTTTCTCTCCATCATATCTAGATAAGGAAGAGAATGCATTTCACCCAGGGACGTTTATGTATGCTGAAGAGGATATTTTATATCACACCTGTATGCGGAAAGGTTATAAGATAATTTATAGTCCACTTACAAGTATATTTCACAAAGAAGATGCTTCGACAGATTCTATTTTAAAATCAGATTATCGTAAATTAATGTTTATTTACAAAAATCAAAGAGACTCCTTTGGAATTTTAAAAAAAATTTTGGAAAATATAGAAAAGAGGTGATAGAACATTGATAGTAGGTGTTGTTGTTTTATACAACCCCATTAGCGAAGAAGTAATAAATAATATTTCAAGCTTTATAGGATATTTGGATAAATTATTAATATTTGATAATTCTGAAAAAGAGAATAAAAGAATAGCTAATTACTATCGCAATAATTTAAAAGTAACATATAAATGCTTTAAAGAAAATTTCGGAATCGCTTATGCTTTAAATAAAGGAATAGATTTTGCTAAAGAAAATAATGCTGAATGGCTACTTACAATGGATCAAGATAGTAGTTTTTGTGAAGGGAATTTTAAAAGGTTCGTGGACATAGTCAAAATTACTGTAAATTTAAATCAAGATGGTGTCATTTTTAGTCCGCTTCATAAAGTTCCTTATTTAAACGAAGAGAAGGGAGTGAAAAAAGTTAAGACAGTAATGACTTCAGGAAATTTAATAAATATGCGATTAGTAGATAAAGTTGGTTTTTTTGAGGATAGACTCTTTATAGATTCAGTTGATCATGAATACTGTTATAGAATTAGTGTGAAAGGATATAGTGTTTATAGAGTTAATGAGATAGAGTTAGAACATAATCTTGGAGAAATTACAGTAAAATATTTATTTGGTAAAAAAATATTTGTTACCAATCACAATTATGTAAGAAGGTATTACATAACAAGGAACGTTCTATATGTAAAAAAAAAATACTCAGAGAACAACATAAAATTCATGAAATTTCTGGTGTATCATTTAATTTTATCACTATTGACCATAGTATTATTTGAAACAGATAAGACTTTGAAGTTTAAGAGCATGTGGATGGGACTATTTGATTATGTTCATGGTAATTTAGGTAAGAAGAGGTTTAAATAAATTCTAAGGGTCTGATAAAATAAATGAATAAAATTATTGCTAATTATTTATTTAATACACTCAATCAAATATTAGCTATATTCCTACCTTTTATAACAATACCGTATACCGCTAGAGTGTTGGGGGCAGAAAAAATTGGTTTAAATGCATATACATTTTCCATAGTTCAAATATTAATGGTTATTGGAAC
Organism: Paenibacillus sp. NPDC056579; assembly: GCF_042793215.1. Classification (NCBI taxonomy): domain Bacteria; kingdom Bacillati; phylum Bacillota; class Bacilli; order Caryophanales; family Paenibacillaceae; genus Paenibacillus; species Paenibacillus sp. NPDC056579. Next base: position 324 of record NZ_JBHTVD010000041.1, on the reverse strand, counting down.
GGTAGGAATACCACTATATGCTAATAGACAAATAGCAATTCAATCAATAAAAGGTAAAAACGAACTAACCAAAGAGTTTTGGTCAATTTATACTATTCAAGTTGTTGGATTAATGATTTGTACTGGTTCCTACCTTTATTATTCTTTATGTTTTTCTGAGTACCGTATATTATCTCTGCTACAAGGATTACATCTACTTTCATGTATGCTGGACATAACTTGGTTATTGACCGGGCTTCAAAAATTCAAGGAAACTATCACAAGAAGTATCATAGTTAAATGTCTATCAGTAATATTAATTTTTATATTTGTTAAAGAAGAAAG
>NZ_JBHTVD010000040.1:0-1829 GCF_042793215.1 Paenibacillus sp. NPDC056579 | reverse complement strand
ATATTTTATTAGAATTACGTATTTTTTTAGTTATAGCGAGGTATTGCTTCTAAGTTATGTGATTAAAGTATTTTCCAAAAATAGAGAAAAGTATCTAGTGTTACTATTAATAATATATTTGGTCTTATTTTATTGGTTCTATACTATAGTGTTATTTAACACTAACGGTATTATTCCCTATAAAATCATAGGAGACTGAATAATTAAGGGGATTATTATATGATTTCAGTAATATTACCAACATATAATCGAGAAAAAGTTTTATTAAGATCAATTAATAGTATCCTAAATCAAACTTACAGAGAGATTGAGCTAATAGTAATTGATGATAATTCGAACGATAATACAGAAAATCTTATTAAAGAGATTAAAGATGATAGAATTATATATATAAAACAGGATCGTAACTATGGTGCATCTGTAGCTAGAAATAAAGGAATCGAAATAGCTCGAGGGGAATATGTTGCGTTTCAAGATAGTGATGATGAATGGTTTCCTACCAAATTAGAAGAGCAATTAGAATTTTTAAAAACAACTAATTCTGATGTTGTTTTTTGTTCATATTGTAGAAATACAAATGGTTTGAAGGAAATAATAAAACCACCCATGTTCAGAATGGAAGAAATTCACCAAAAAATATTATGGGGGAATTTTATTGGTACACCAACTATCTTTTCGAAAAGACAATGCTTTGTAAATGAACAGTTTGATTGTAATCTTAGCAGATTTCAAGATTGGGAAGTTATGATGAGAATAACTAATAAATATAAAGTTGTTTTTTTGGACAAAATATTAATTAATGTTTATGTTCAAACTGATAGTATTACAAATAATTATTCAAAAGCTGTTGACTCACTCAAACTTATAATAAAAAAAAACAAAGATATTTTAGATAATAAAATACTAGCATATTACTATTATTGTTTAGGAATGTATTCTTTATATACTAAATACCCTGATCTAGGGGCTCTAAAGATCTCTATAGACTTGGAAAGAAACATAAAAAGAAAATTGGTATATATCCTATGCACTTATAATATGACATTTGTTGTCAAGTTTTTAAAAGCTCTACGAAATGAAATTTTTAGTTGGAAGACCGTGGTTCTTAAAATAAAAAATGAAAATTATAAATGATCCACTAGAGTAAGGGCAAAATAATTACCTTACATTTTTTTTAAGGGCATGTACTTGCTAATTAAAAACGGTTGACCGATATGATTAGGCGGGAAGCTAACAGTACAATTTTGATGTTGCATGGTAATGGGAATAATATGTTTTTGCTCTTCCAAGTATTTAAAGGAGTTTTTATATTATGTATAGATTTTGTTTTGTAATCTTACATTATAATGCCGTTAAGGACACAGTGGAATGTATAGAATCAATAATAAACAATATTCAGTATAATAATACTTATATTCTGGTTGTAGATAATAATTCTCCTGATGGTTCAGGTAAATACTTGATGGAGAAGTATAAAAATATAAAGAATGTCCTTATTTTATTAAATGATAAAAATAGTGGTTTTGCACGTGGTAATAATATTGGTTATAAGTATGCATCTGGGGAGTTAAAGGCTGACTTTGTGGCAGTCATTAATAATGATACAGTAATTCGAGATAAATATTTTATCGAAAAAATAATAGGCCTATATGATCAAGAGAATTTTCAAGTAATGGGTCCAGATATTATTACCAAAGATGGTTATCATCAAAATCCATTTAAAATGAAAGGAATCACTTTAGGTGAGGTCAACGATTTTATATCAAATTATAAAAAGCAACTTATTATTAGTATTTTAATAACATTAATAAAAAGAAATAAATTAATAT
>NZ_JBHTVD010000039.1:1041-1858 GCF_042793215.1 Paenibacillus sp. NPDC056579 | reverse complement strand
TTTCTATCATGTCTAAGACGGTGTCTGGAATCTGGAACGGGATCTCGAATATTGCAAAGGGCGTTTGGACGATTATCAAAAACGCGATTTTAACGCCTGTCCTAATGGTTGTCGATTTGGTTACAGGAGATTTTAAAGGGCTTTCCAATCATCTACAGCAGATTTGGAAAAATATAAGCAATGCAGGGAAGCAGATCTGGAATGGAATAAAAACGGTTGTTACTTCTCTTGTAAAAGGGCTAGTGGATTCTGTTAAGAATTCCTGGAACACGGCCAAAAGTGTGACAAGCTCAATTTTTAAAGGGATCGCCTCAATAGCTAAATCTATTTGGAATGGTATTAAAACAGTCGTTACAACTTATGTAAAAGGCTTATTGAATGCGGTTAAAACGTCTTGGAATACTGTTAAATCAGTGACGAGCAGTGTATTTAATGCAGTAAAATCCGTTGCTTCCTCAGTATGGAATTCAATTAAATCAGCGGTTACGGGTGCAGCTAAAGCAGTTTGGTCAACAGTGAAAAATAATTTCAACAATATGAAAAAGTCAGTATCCTCCAGTATGAACGGAACCAAAGACACGATCAAAAACATCTGGGGCAAGGTGAAAAGCTTTTTCAGCAGCATCAACTTATACGACATTGGTAAAAACATCATTCAAGGGCTGATTAACGGCATTAGCTCAATGGCTAAATCAGTATGGAAGAAAGCCCAAGAGATCGCAGACGGTGTTAAGAACAAGATCAAAAAGGCTTTGTCTATTCATTCTCCTTCCAGAGAAACATATGTACTTGGAGAATTCACTGGTCAGGGTTATGA
>NZ_JBHTVD010000039.1:0-1031 GCF_042793215.1 Paenibacillus sp. NPDC056579 | reverse complement strand
ATGAGCTTGGCTTGGATTCAACGAAGAAAGACATTATGAAAGCGGCTGATACTTTAGCGGCTGCAGCCATGCCGGAGCTACCGGATCTCAAGGGGATAAAATCAAGCATGTTAAGCGTTTCAACAGAATCGAAGCCGTTAAATATTACTGAGCTTGCGGCGGCAGTAAAAAGCCTATCAGACGCCGTTTTTAATCGCCCTATAGAGGTTAACATTCCAACTATTCAAACAGCTTTAAATATCAACAGTCGGCAGTTTGCTTCCCTCACAAACAAAGACATGACAAAAGCACAACAACGCCAAGCTTTTACAGATAAGAGGCGGTACAAATGACAATGACATTTAACGGGGTATCAAAACCCTTTTTTCATGCAACGGTAGGCACAAAGCGGCCAATATGGGCGCCTATAGAGTGGGATATGGTAGAAATCCCTGGCCGTCCTGGTGCATACCCACGACAAAAGAAAATAAAAGCCCGTCCATTGCCCGTGGATGTAGTTATAAAAGGCGTTGACGACCTACAAAAAGCAAAAGAAGAGGTGGCCGACTGGCTTGTAACAGACAATCCAGGGCCTTTAGTCTTTCCTGATGAGCCTGACAGGACATACTACGCCATGATTGATGGAGAAGGGCAACTGGACGAGGTTTTTAAGTTTGGAAAGGGTACGATTAATTTTATATGCCCTGATCCCTACAAGCACGGGGCCGAAGTGGTTTTTAATGTATCTGAGACAGCGGGAGCGGTTACGGATATTAAACACAACGGGAGCGCCCCGACTTCTCCTGTAGTTAATTGCACATTCGCGGGAGCGGCTACAACTTACAGCATTGAACTATTGAATGATGATGGCAGCGTTTTTCAAGGTGTCTATGTGAAATTTAATTTCATAGCAGGCGATAAACTTACAATCGACTTTGCGAAGCGTGCGGCATTTGTTAATGGAGCAAAGAAAAATTCTGCTGTTCTAATTAAGTCGGACTTTTTCGATATTCCTAAGAAGAATGCGAAAGTTAAAGCCAGCAGTCCAAGTG
>NZ_JBHTVD010000038.1:0-1984 GCF_042793215.1 Paenibacillus sp. NPDC056579 | reverse complement strand
AAATCGTTTTTTAATTATTAAAAATACCCATTCGTTAAAAAAAAAAAACGGCTCCATAAAGAGGAACCGTTTTGCTTCAAAAATCACGTTTTGTGTTATACTGGAGAAACGAAATTGTGTTTTCAAAATTGTCATTTTCGACATGATAACTTTTCTCGTAGTGTGGTTTTGCCGAACCCACTACTTTTTTTATGTCTCCGAACTTCATTTCTTCCCGTTCCGGCTTAACAATCCCTTTTGATTTTCGATACATATTCATTCCGGAAGGATACATGTGCAGCCGTCCGCCTTTTAAAAATTTCTTTTCCCGACCTTCTACGATCTTTGTTTGCACCTCACAGCCCTCTGAAGCCACTTTTAAGGCTGTTTCCCTGTCTTGGACATCTTCTAGGTCTATATCAGTCAAATAAGCGCTCAAATAGGCTCCTATGTTGTCTATATCCTTTAATGACTTGATTGTTACAAATCCTAAACCCCATAGACTCCTTAATTCAGCATTTTTAATATAAATCTTATCCAAATCATTAAAGCGCATTAAAACATGACAATGCCAGGCTCCACGTCCTTGTGGCTCTACCACCGATAAATAATCTATCGAACTTTCTTTCTTGTATTTATAACGCAACCTGTCGATAAAATTTTGAAAATCACTATAAAGTTTTTTCGTGTCCGTCATATTTTTCTTGTATGTCAAAGTTATATGTAATTCATTTGGCCGTCCTATAAAATTGTTATTTATCAAATAACGCAGCTTCTTAAAGGTTTGTCTCAAAGAATTATAATTTTCCTGCCGATTTTCCGAATGCTCGAACTCCCGGATCTCCCCAGTAGAGAGGTCTACAAACCTATCCTTGTCCAATTTTTTGATATTATTTTTCCGGTTCATCTTCTCCATATGCTGAACTTCAATGACGTGATTCATAGTGGTCACTTTTACAACATCATTTGGAGCTATGAAAACCGCGTCACCATTGCGTTTATCCATCCATTTCCCCTCAATTTTTCCTGTAATGTTTAATTAAAATCAAGTTAATAATAAAGAACCCCAAATCCGAAGTCAGTTTTTCAACAAAAATTAGCGTCCTTTTCCCAAATAGTCCCTATACAATTCCTTAATAGCAAACTCAATTACAGCATCTTTTGAAACTCTTCCAAATTCATTGTGTTTTGTAAAATGTTCGGCTAATAACTCTAGCTTTTTAAATGTTTCAACAGTAATTCGAGGTCCAATTTGTTTTTTCTCTTCCATCCAAACACACTCCTAACAAGTTGTTAACATAATTCTAACATTGGAAATAATAGAATTCAAGAACAGAAAAAAGAAGCACACTCGGAATGATATTTCGTTTCCTTTTGATTCCGAGCCTCCACCCCTTACAATCCCCAAAGGCAACCGACAAGGGAAAATTCGTCCCTTATCGGCACCTCCGGAAATTGTACAGCAAGGGGTCACTCCCAATAAAAAGACTACGACATATAAAACAGGTTTAGCTTCAGAGAAAAAGAGCATAAGGAAACTCGGTGCCACCCTAAAAAAAAGGGTGTCAAACAGGCTGTGCCTGTTGAGTTTCTATGCTCTTAGAACAGGTGCCGTTTTTGAAGCCAAAGATATAGCATAGATACCCCATAGATATAGCAGGGATATACCAAAATATCTCTAGAGATACGGGTATCTATGCTATATCTCTCTACAAGATTCCTCCACACGCTTGACGGAAATGCTTCAGCATTTTAGCACTCACTCGACAGAGTGTATAAGTGCGCCATTCGGAATTTCAAAGCTTCAAATTTCACAGAGAGTGCCCATTTATACACACCCCCTAAATCGTGGTGTGACAATGGGTTCTCGCCGGCTCGAAATCGGTTTGTCATTCTGACAAATAACCCTTCGGGAAATAAAAAAAACGGCTCCATAAAGAGGAACCGTTTTGCTTCAAAAATCACGTTTTGTGTTATACTGGAGAAACGAAATTTTGTTTTCAAA
>NZ_JBHTVD010000037.1:0-1988 GCF_042793215.1 Paenibacillus sp. NPDC056579 | reverse complement strand
GTGCCGGATGTAGTCGCATTAGCCAAAAACTATGTTTCTGATGAAGTGGATATGAACGCAGCTATGCAAATGGTTGTAGAAAAATATCCGCACTTCAAAGAACAGCAGCAGGAAGAAACACCACAGCCAAAATTTACAAACGGCGAACATAAAAAACAACCGTCATCCGAGTTAGAAGCTTGGGCGGCAGCGTTCAAATAATAGGAGGTAACGACATATGCCAAACTTAAACTATGCAGAGCTTTATTCACAGGGTTTACAACAAAGATTTGCACAAGGTCTTTATTTCACGGAGCTTTACAACACACCGAACAATTCCCGCATTAAATGGGTGAATGCCAAAACGATTCAGATTCCACGCATTGATGTAACAGGAATGACCGACTATAACCGCGAGGATATTGGCACATTCTCACGCCAGGTTGATAACAGCTGGGAAACTAAAACACTAGGCCATGACCGTGAATTCCGTACTATGGTTGATCCGGTGGACGTTGACGAGACAAACATGGCTATTACTATTGCCAATATCACAAAGGTCTTTAATGACGAGCAGAAAATCCCTGAAATGGATAAGTACATGGCTTCAAAGCTTTATTCTGAATTCCAGCAATATGGCGGGAAAGCCGATACGACTAAAATTGACGAAACTAATGTTTTGGGCGTCTATGATGAACTAATGTTACAAATGGACGAAGCGGAAGTGCCACTGGAAGGACGGATTTTATATGTAGCTGCGCCAATCTATACAGTTCTTAAAAACGCGCAACAAATTTCACGTTCTTTGTCAGTGACAAACAATAACGGCAATATCAGCCGTGGTGTTCGTTCACTTGATGAAGTCACTGTTAAGCCTGTTCCGTCCGCAAGAATGAAAACAGTGTACGACTTCACACGGGGGGCGGTTGTAGATCCTTCAGCGGTTCAAATTAACATGATTCTGATTCACCCTGATTCTATGCTTGCACCACAGCGCTATGAATTTGTGTCACTTGATCAGCCAAGCGCGAAAACAGGCGGCAAATTCCTATACTTTGAGCGCAAATATTGGGACGTATTCGCTATTGAGCGTAAAGTACCTGGCATGGCGTTCAATATCACGCCTGCTACGCCCTAATGCGCCCCAAAATCTATCGTACACAGCTAACGGATTGAGCGCCGATACACAACTGACAATCAATGTTACAGCCGTTGGGCCTGGTGGCGAGTCTCCTATGTCGGAAATCGTAACCAAAACAAAAGCGGCGGCTCAGTAATAAATAAGGAGGTACTTCACACATGGCAAAAGTGAAAAAGCTTAATCGTGTTTTAACGGTCTCAGACGAGGCCGTTAATGGTTATTTAAGAGACGGATATGATCAGATTGACGAGAGCGGGAAGGTTCTGAAGCGTGCAACTGGCGGGCGTACTGTCCCTATCGGTGAACACAACGAAGCATTAGACAAAATCGAAGCGCTAGAAGCGGAAGTGAAAGAGCTTAAAGCAGAGCTGAAGAAGGCTAAAAAAGCCGAAAAAGACAGCAAAAAAGAATAGAAAAGAGGGGTGAACATGCCTTATATCACTCCTGAATACTATAACAATGTGTACAAAGGGGCTGCGGCCCCTGATTCTGCTGATCTTGAAAGGTATATTGAACGGGCGAGCGACATTATAGACCAGGTAACCAACTTTCAGATATACGGAAAAGACATTAGCGGCTTTCCCTCACTCTTCAGAGACTTGATTATGAAGGCGACAGCGGCACAGGTAGAGTTTTACGTCATGAAAGGCGGCGATGCGGCGGTTAACGCGGGAATGGATGACATGAACAGTGTCAGCGTTGGATCATTCAGCTATAGCACTGGCGGCGGCTCTAGTTCGAATGGCAGTTCCGGCACACAATCAGCGCGTGTCAGCCCGTCTGTACTCTCATTTTTAGCGCCTACGGGTCTGCTATATCGTGGGGTGTCCGTTCATGGCTAAACCAATCCCTATTGAGCTGCTTATAC
>NZ_JBHTVD010000036.1:0-2288 GCF_042793215.1 Paenibacillus sp. NPDC056579 | reverse complement strand
CACATACTCTTTATAAAAATAGTTCACGCTGTATCTGAACTCGTCCATGCTGTGGTTGTTCTCGTCAATCGGCTTGCCGTTGTCGTCTCGACAATATAGCCCGCTTTCCTTGATGAAGTGGTAATGATCGTACTTTTCATCATCCACCAACCGGAACATGTCTTTTGTTATGGTGTTCTGCGCCCGCTCGATACCAACCTCAATACCTTGTGAAGTGCCCCTAATGTCTTTAGCGTTATTGTCCGCCTTGGACGTATCAACGCCTATGAGGTGCAGCTCTTCACGCAATGACTTACAGGCTGGATCGACAAAGAACCTCGTATACCGCATCTGATATTTGTCAGTGCAGTATTTTATGAACTCTTTTATCTCTCTTGCGTAAATACTCATTGCCTTCACTTGTCCGGTTTCAGCGCCTGAATGGTAGTAATGAGCCACGCGATTTAAACGGCGTATCAGTTTCCCTTCTGTGTTCCGGAATGACGTTACGATATTACATGAGACACTTGTCGCGTCAGACTGCCCGCCGTCAGCTGCAAAGTACATTTGTATCGGCTTACCGATCAATGTCCTTTCTGTGTGCGCCTCAAGGTCAAGCATTCCGTATATTACGCCTTGTGGGTTAACCCGCTTCCCTTCCCAATCTCGCTTTAATAGGTACGGGTTCTTCTTCAGCGTGTCGTAAATCTCTTGTTTCCTGTCGTCAGTCAAAATAGGGTTGTCGTGGATCGTCCAATGTTGCCAGCGTGTGTCTTGCACCTCAAACACATCTTTAATGACCGGATGATTCGGGGCCGGTGGGTTCAAGTCTGCCAGGTGATAGCGCATCTTTGCCGCGAACGTCCGCCGGAAGCATTCCTGAATCATATCCATGTGTAGCAGATTGATCTCACAGAACACGACTGAGCCAAGCGACATACCTGTAATAGCTTTAACGCTGTCCGCTTTACCGCCGCCCTTGTAATAGACTTTCTTTGTCCCTGTCGGCGTCTGTACCTCTAAATGATCACCTAAATCATCATGCTTCACTTTGGCAAGGTTGCCGAACTGATGTTTAAGGCCCGTCCCGTCACCGTCAATAAAGAGCCTGTATGCTTGCTCCTGGTTATAGGCAACGACCAAATGGTTTTGATCCGGCGTTAGCGACAAATAAAGAGCATAGCGAAAATGGCCCGCTGTCGTCTTTCCTGACCGTGGCGTGCCTTCGTTTGCTTCTAATGTACGATCAAAAGGTCTTGTTATGATGTCCTGCTGCTTCGGTGAAAACTTAATTTCCATCGTCTCCACCTTTATTCACGGCTTTATACAACTCTGCAACCTGTGCAATAAGGGCAGTGTCGCCTTTATCGCCTTTAAGCAGCTTTGTCCGCTCTTTCGCAAGCTCGGTATCTGCCTTGATCTTGTTTGTCTGCGCCTTCGTCTGATTGTCTTTGATCTCAGACTCTTTGCGCCATACGTCAGGCTGACGATTTTTAAGCCAGAATATAGCTGCGCCTGTGTCGGGCTGAACCTCTTTGACGATACGCTTAGTGATTTTCAGTTCACTTTCACCGTTCATGTTTTGAACCCATTCGTATGTGTCCTCATTGTACTGATAGCCCAGCGCCCGCTTTAATAAGGCATTCTCGACTTTCAGATCAATAACGGCTTTCCCTCTTTTTAAGGCGTCATCTATGTCAGGATGCTTTTTCTTCCACTCATAAAGCGTCTGCCGCTTAATTCCCATGTTATGAGCGATATCTTCCTCTGTCAGACCATCACGCGCCCAATGCTCTATCTTCTTCAGGCCATCTTCCGTGATCCACTCTGCATATTTAGCCTTTGCCATTTACAAACCTCACCGCCTCCTATTCTTTTTTGATGCAGCTCCTGAACATGCAAACGTATTTATTGCCTGCCCAGGAACCCCACACGCAGCCATTACATTTGTGCGCCTCTTTCTCCGCTTTCAGTGCTGCTTCCCTTTCCTCTTCCTTCTTCCTTTGCAAATAATCGTATAGGCTCATTTTCATATCTCCTTTTGTTGTCTCTGATCTGCGCCCGCACTCAAGCGCTGTTTAGGCTTTCAATCGTTTCCCTGAGAATCACCGGACACAGGTCACAAACAACACAAAAAAGCGACCCCGCTTATTAGCAGTGCCGCCTTAAATATTTATTGCCTCCCATGATAAGACTGTGATGGGATCACCCTACATGTTATTAAGTAGCAGTCTTACCGGCAATGTCGTCCAGGCTATCCCCGAACCCTAAAAATAGCGAATTGCGACCCTTGACCCACTCACTTAGCC
>NZ_JBHTVD010000035.1:0-2384 GCF_042793215.1 Paenibacillus sp. NPDC056579 | reverse complement strand
CGATAACCAAGCTGGCTCCCCAGTATGGCCGCGAGGTTGCCTTCAGTTGCCGGCCCCAGTGAACTCGCCCTTTAGGGTGGGGTGATGGGTGGCTGGTCGTTGCTTGAGAACTACACAGTGGACGCGAGCATCTGTGGCCAAGTTTTTAAGGGCGCACGGTGGATGCCTTGGCACCAGGAACCGATGAAGGACGTGGGAGGCCACGATAGTCCCCGGGGAGCCGTCAACCAGGCTTTGATCCGGGGGTTTCCGAATGGGGAAACCCGGCAGTCGTCATGGGCTGTCACCCGCTGCTGAACACATAGGCAGTGTGGAGGGAACGAGGGGAAGTGAAACATCTCAGTACCCTCAGGAAGAGAAAACAACCGTGATTCCGGGAGTAGTGGCGAGCGAAACCGGATGAGGCCAAACCGTATGCGTGTGATACCCGGCAGGGGTTGCGCATGCGGGGTTGTGGGATCTCTCTTTCACAGTCTGCCGGCTGTGAGACGAGTCAGAAACCGTTGATGTAGGCGAAGGACATGCGAAAGGTCCGGCGTAGAGGGTAAGACCCCCGTAGCTGAAACATCAACGGCTCGTTTGAGAGACACCCAAGTAGCACGGGGCCCGAGAAATCCCGTGTGAATCTGGCGGGACCACCCGCTAAGCCTAAATATTCCCTGGTGACCGATAGCGGATAGTACCGTGAGGGAATGGTGAAAAGTACCGCGGGAGCGGAGTGAAATAGTACCTGAAACCGTGTGCCTACAAGCCGTGGGAGCGTCGCGCAGGGATTCTTCTCTGCGTCGTGACTGCGTGCCTTTTGAAGAATGAGCCTGCGAGTTTGCGGTGTGTTGCGAGGTTAACCCGTGTGGGGAAGCCGTAGCGAAAGCGAGTCCGAATAGGGCGTTTGAGTAGCACGCTCAAGACCCGAAGCGGAGTGATCTAGCCATGGGCAGGTTGAAGCGGAGGTAAGACTTCGTGGAGGACCGAACCCACCAGGGTTGAAAACCTGGGGGATGACCTGTGGTTAGGGGTGAAAGGCCAATCAAACTCCGTGATAGCTGGTTCTCCCCGAAATGCATTTAGGTGCAGCGTCGTGTGTTTCTTGCCGGAGGTAGAGCACAGGATAGGCGATGGGCCCTACCGGGTTACTGACCTTAGCCAAACTCCGAATGCCGGTAAGTGAGAGCACGGCAGTGAGACTGTGGGGGATAAGCTCCATGGTCGAGAGGGAAACAGCCCAGAGCATCGACTAAGGCCCCTAAGCGTACGCTAAGTGGGAAAGGATGTGGAGTCGCAGAGACAACCAGGAGGTTGGCTTAGAAGCAGCCACCCTTGAAAGAGTGCGTAATAGCTCACTGGTCAAGTGATTCCGCGCCGACAATGTAGCGGGGCTCAAGCGTACCGCCGAAGTCGTGTCATTCGTACATGTATCCCCAACGGGAGTACGGATGGGTAGGGGAGCGTCGTGTGCCGGGTGAAGCAGCCGCGGAAGCGAGTTGTGGACGGTTCACGAGTGAGAATGCAGGCATGAGTAGCGATACACACGTGAGAAACGTGTGCGCCGATTGACTAAGGGTTCCTGGGTCAAGCTGATCTGCCCAGGGTAAGTCGGGACCTAAGGCGAGGCCGACAGGCGTAGTCGATGGACAACCGGTTGATATTCCGGTACCCGCTTTGAAACGCCCAATACTGAATCAGGCGATGCTAAGTCCGTGAAGCCGGCCCGATCTCTTCGGAGTTGAGGGTAGTGGTGGAGCCGATGAACCAGACTTGTAGTAGGTAAGCGATGGGGTGACGCAGGAAGGTAGTCCAGCCCGGGCGGTGGTTGTCCCGGGGTAAGGGTGTAGGCCGAGTGATAGGCAAATCCGTCACTCATTAAGGCTGAGACCTGATGCCGAGCCGATTGTGGTGAAGTGGATGATCCTATGCTGTCGAGAAAAGCCTCTAGCGAGTTTCATGGCGGCCCGTACCCTAAACCGACTCAGGTGGTCAGGTAGAGAATACCGAGGCGTTCGGGTGAACTATGGTTAAGGAACTCGGCAAAATGCCCCCGTAACTTCGGGAGAAGGGGGGCCATCACTGGTGATAGGATTTACTCCTTGAGCTGGGGGTGGCCGCAGAGACCAGCGAGAAGCGACTGTTTACTAAAAACACAGGTCCGTGCGAAGCCGTAAGGCGATGTATACGGACTGACGCCTGCCCGGTGCTGGAACGTTAAGGGGACCGGTTAGTCACATTTCGGTGTGGCGAAGCTGAGAACTTAAGCGCCAGTAAACGGCGGTGGTAACTATAACCATCCTAAGGTAGCGAAATTCCTTGTCGGGTAAGTTCCGACCTGCACGAATGGCGTAACGACTTGGGCGCTGTCTCAACGAGAGATCCGGTGAAATTTTAATACC
>NZ_JBHTVD010000034.1:0-2466 GCF_042793215.1 Paenibacillus sp. NPDC056579 | reverse complement strand
CGAACACGACCGTTAAGCCTTCCAGCGTCGATGGTACTTGGACCGAAGGGTCCTGGGAGAGTAGAACGTCGCCAAGCAAAAAGCAGTTGATCTTATTTAAAGATCAGCTGCTTTTTTATTTGCATTCGTACATTATTTTCTCGTTTTAGCGATCAGATCCGTAACCGTAACAAACTGGTAGCCTTGCTTCTTCAGTTCAGGCAATATTCGCTTCAGCGCTTCGACTGTCTGAGAACAATCTCCCTCCAGATCATGAAACAAAATGATATCCCCATTATGAACATTCGACAAAACGGTATGAACGATTTTATCTACACCTGGCCGCTTCCAATCCTTTGTATCCTGATACCACGACCACATGACTACGGTCAACTGGTCTTCTTTTGCAGAGTGGAGCAGTGCATCGTTATAAAATCCTCCGGGAGGACGGAAGACGTGAGGTATTTGCTCCGTAATATCAAAAATAACCTCTTGAGTTTGGCGAATTTCATCGACCAGCTTTTGGGGGGAAACATTTTTTAAGTAATGGTGGTCAAAGGTATGGTTGGCAATTTCATGGCCTTCATTGACTTCACGAATAGCAATGGCCGGGTACATTTGCACTCGTTTCCCTAATACAAAAAAAGTCGCTTTCGCATCATGCTCTTTCAATAAATCAAGAATTTGCGGAGTATACACTGGATTGGGGCCGTCATCGAAAGTAAGAGCGATTAGTTTCTCATCGGTATTTACGTTCCAGACGACTTCGCTGTTAGGCTTGCCAGAAGCCGCTGTGGTTAGCGAGAGGAGCAACCCGCATAGGACGACTTTCCACATCATGTTGATCAAGCTCAATCCCTCCCCGTTAACCTAATAACTGCTATTAGTTTCTCGTCGGGGCGCAGGAATATACAAAAAAACAGCTGCCGTTAGCAACTGTTTAAAATGGGAGATTTATCTTCTACTCCAAAACGTAGATCTTGACTTGCTGGATGCCGAATTGCTGAGCTTTTGCTTTGGGATCGGGAACGAAGATATCAATCTTGTTGCCTTTAACTGCGCCGCCGGTATCGGAAGCTGTGGCATACATGCCGCCAGCTGGCAATCCATCGTAATTATATCCTTCTACATAAACCTTGGAGCCTAACGGGATGACATTAGGATCAACTGCGATCGTTCCAACCTGTAGCGAATTACCAAAATAGTCGACGCTAGCAAACCCGCCGTTTTCTTCCGGAGCAGCGGTGTAGGCTGTGGCTTTTCCTTCGATCACTTTTTCGAATTTCGTGGCATACCAGGCAGGAGCATGGTACTTGCCGTCTGCACCATAAATCGCAATCTGATTGCTAGAGTCCCATTGCATTTGAATGCCAAGAACATCTGCAAGCGCACGGACTGAGAAATATACGCGTCCATTTACGATTTTAGGAACCGATTGAAGCGTAATTGGCTTCCCGTTCAGAACAGCTGAAGAATCTCCTGTTGTAAAGCTGATCGTGTTCTTTTTGTTTGTAAGTGTAACTTTCAGTTCATTGCCTGCATTCTCCCAGTGAGCCTCATAACCTAGCTTGTCACTCACAAAACGTACCGGCGCTTGCAAAACATGCGCGTCGTCCAGGTATGGCTGGCTATCCGGAAAATCTACCAGCGCATCGTTTACCTGCACTTTGTAACCGATTTCGCGAATCGGCGCCGCTTCGACTGACATGAATGGAGTCACTGCGGAAAGCAGTAGTGCTGAGGATAATACCAAACCTTTTACAAAACGCTTCATATGTCCCTCCTTGGGCCTCCGAGGTTAGTTGACGGATTCGGGAAGAGGTATCTCCCTAGCTTGAAATTTCCAAGCATTCACCCCATAAAAATCGTCCCCCGTACAAACGGAAATTGAGTTTGATTCGGCATTTTTAGAAGTTATCATATATCCCAGACCAGTTCAATGCACAAAATCAACCATTAAGTTCCTAAATATGGGTTGTTGAGGATTTGGTTTCATCCGGTACGTTTTTGCCTTCTATAAATAGCAATAATTTTTTCGTATATAATCCTTCAAAATAACTGTCATAAAGAGTTTATTTGGTTAATAATTTATAATATAAAAAAGTACTTGTCATTTGATAAGATTAATGATATATTAACAACTGTTCTTCTGAAGATTAGTTGCTACAAAAAAGTAACTGAATCGACTGCAAAACTTTTTCAAAAAAAGACTTGCAAAGAAGTAGACGAATGTGATATATTAATCAGGTTGCTTTTGACGGATGTCGAAAACGATCGAAAAAAAGAAACGATTGTCCTTTGAAAACTGAACAACGAGTGAGCGTTAAATAGAGAATGCAAATTCTCGCTAGCATTGAATTTTGAGCTTAAGACAAAGCTCTGTTATACGGTTGCTTCGGCGACACTTTAATGGAGAGTTTGATCCTGGCTCAGGACGAACGCTGGCGGCGTGCCTAATACATGCAAGTCGAGCGGTCCCTTCGGGGA
>NZ_JBHTVD010000033.1:990-2917 GCF_042793215.1 Paenibacillus sp. NPDC056579 | reverse complement strand
AGGAGGACGCAATATGAAAAAGATTATTTTCGCTTTAGTTGCTGTCATTACATTGGGGGTTATGGTACTTCCGGAAAGTGCTTCGGCGGCATGGTCAGGCTGGCAGAATAGAAACGGCCATTCAATAAGAGTTTGGACGGATGCCACGACTTACAGTCCGAGTGCGTCAACAATCGACTACAAGGCAGAAAAGAAAGGCTCAAAACGCCTGTATTACAAAGCCATCTTGTATAAGTGGTCAGATAAAGGACTGATACACACAGGGCGAGTCGGCTCAGGATCGTTTACCGGATCAACGCCTGTAAAAAGCTTTAGTGTTCCGTCTGTCCGGCGTGAGTATGGAACAGGAACATATCTGATCAAATACAATCTATACAGCAAGTCAAACTGGACTGGATATGTCGGCAGCGTGAACAGCAATCGTTTTTATATAGTAGCGAAAATATAGGAGGGCGCGGAGCAACAACCTCAAGCCTTTAAGGGGGTGGTCAAAATGTGATACCAGGACAGCTAACGCATTTTATATTTTGAAAATTCAATAAATTTAAAATGGAGAGTGATAAAAGGTGTTTATCAATCAAAATAGAATAGTGGGAGCCTCAAAAAAGGGTAAGGGGGCAGAGAAGGCGAGCTTTGGCGGGCCTGACCTTCTCTACCTAGTACCCCGCAAAGTAGCGGAGTGCCGTAAGTATAACATGCTGCGGTTTTGTTTTTCAATGCTACTTGTGCTATCCCTTGTGACAATCGGGTTAAACAGTGCTATGGCAGCGGATCAGTACCGGAATTTTGAGGAATTGCAGGCTAATGAAGATCCCGTGAATTACAACATATTCACGCGAGAGCTTGGAACGTCTGTCCTAATCTTTGCGCCTCACGGCGGCGGGATTGAGGGTGGAACAAGTGAGCTTGCCAGGGAGCTAAGTAAATCTTATTCCACGTATCTATTTGAAGGATTGAAGGCATCAGGAAATACATCTTTGCATATCACTAGCACGAATTTTGATGAGCCTCAAGCCCTTGAACTATTAAGCCAGCATGATTTCACGTTGTCGCTACATGGCTATGCTTCAGATGAAAAGCATATTTTAGTAGGTGGGACGGATCAGGAAAATGCAGGGAAACTCACGGAAACCTTGAATGCTGCGGGCTTCTCAGCTGAGTTATTGCCGGAGGGTGCAGCCTTATCCGGTACAGATCCGGCGAATGTCGCAAATAAGAATAGAACCGGAATGAGGATCCAGCTAGAAATAAGCACCGGACAGCGGCGGGCCATGTTCGATACGTTTTCACTAAATGGCCGTGAAGTCTCCAAAAATGAAACGTTCTACCGGTTTACGGATCTCCTTTCCGACTTTGTTAATGCGAACGTAAGCAGAAAGGCGGGTGCTTAATATGGGCGCTGTTGAAAGCTTACAACCGATGTATTATTTCATTAACTTTGACGAATGGGGTATAAATCCGAACTGTGAGAACGCGGAAGCAACAACACAAGGCTTTAACGATGCTATCCAGCACGCGGCCAAGAATGGATATTACGGCGTTTATATTCCTGGTGGCCGTTTCCTGATTGATCCCGTTAGTAAGTTCGGGAGCTTGCCGGAATACGGCGGCGGGGTTCGCGGAGCTTCAAACCTGAAAATAAAAATGTCAAAAACAGCACGCTTTTACGCTATGCCGAATAGTGCCACAGGATACTCTATTTTCTACTTTGAGCTGCTTGAAAATGTGGAGCTGGAAGGCGGCTTCTTTATGGGAGACAGAGACGATCATGATTATGTCTATGTAGAAGGCAAGAAAACGCACGAATGGGGCTATTGCATCCATATAAGAGGGTGTAAGAACGTTACTATCGAAAAAGCCACATGCACCCACGCTACAGGCGATAATATTTGGGTAGCTGCTAAAGGTATGATGAACTGGAATAGTG
>NZ_JBHTVD010000033.1:0-980 GCF_042793215.1 Paenibacillus sp. NPDC056579 | reverse complement strand
TCACAATAAGGAAATGCGTTTTAGAGAGAGCGAGAAGAAACAATTTTGCTACAAACGGATGCGAGGGCCTTGTATTTGAAGATAATGACGTAAATTATGCCGGCGGCGACACAATAGGGCCGCAGCTGGGTATTGATCTAGAGGGATTCGGAGAAGGCGGCCTGAAATATGATCATCCTTACAAAATCATTATCAAGAAAAACCGATTCAGAGAGAACGGACGTGGAGCTATTCGGGCATTTACAGCAGGGGAAGTCATTATTGATAGTATTTTTGCTGATAATGACATTTCATACGGGTACGGCACAGACGTAAGCATCACAAACAATAAAATCATTCGCCAGCCTGGTCAATCATCCTGGGCGCACGGTATCGACTCTATAGGCGTATCCAGCACGGAAACAGGGAATAGGGCCAATATATCAGGAAATACAGTCATAGGCTTTGAAAACGGCATTACTGCCAGGGGGAAAGGCGTTAAGGTTAACGATAATACTGTTGAGGGCTGCACCTCACAAGGTATATACGTGTATTTGTGTGAAATGGCCCTAGTAACAGATAACCGTATCAATGGTGATTGTGTTCATATCAGGGTGCATTTATCAAAGTATGTCAAGGTAAGCGACAATGATACAGAAGGCTCTACACAGGATTACTCAATTGTTTTGGATGCTGCTATAGATACGGTGGTCACAGATAACAAAATTAAAGGTTTCGGCGGTATTCGTTGTGGTGTAACAGTAGATGCTGAGGTTTCCGATAATATTATTGATCTAACTGGAACCGGACGCGGTATCATGTGGAAAGCCCATTCAGAAGTTGACGTGATCGGAAACACAATTAAAAACGCTAGAACATACGCAATAGACGGAACAGCAGACAGCCGATATATAAACACCGTAGAAGATAACCGTATAAAGAATTGCATTGGCAGGACAGCGATTTTGCTTACTGGCGGAAGAAAACACAGCGTAATAAAC
>NZ_JBHTVD010000032.1:1163-3209 GCF_042793215.1 Paenibacillus sp. NPDC056579 | reverse complement strand
CCCTACACCCTTGCCGAGAATAGGAATACGACAAGGAACACAATGCCGAACCCCAGCAAGATTTGTTTTGATGTAATAGGGTCTTGCTTTACGTCATGCTCTTTTGCTGTGTCCTCATCATCGACAAGAGACATTTGATCTTCAGCTTCGGGAACTGTAGACGTTCGGGTACTCATAAACCCCATGTTTGGATATAAGTCTGCGGCATGGTAGAACATTTCACCTAGACCCATTTGTGATGGTGCGTTCATATAAATCCTCCTTCGTAGTAGTCAAATAAGAAAAGGAGGGAAAAGCCCTCCCGCGTGTATTAATGCAAGCGTGAAAGCTTTTCAGCAACGATTTTCACGCGCCCGCCTTTTTGAGTATTGAAGCGAATCCAAAACTCTGTAAGACGTTCGGTGTCAATATAGTCACGAGAGCCGCCGAGGTTTGGCAAGCCTTGGTTAGAGAAGTCAAACACATAAACCCCATCCGGTAAGACATAACCCAAGTCCGAATGATTTCGGGCTGCAAGTGCTGACGGCTTAATGCTGTAAGGGATGTCGGCTTGGTTAAATACCAATTCCAAGTTGCCCGCAAAGTCGCTGTCCTTCAGCGGGTTGCCTGACTCATCCGTAAAGTAAAACATGAGTTTACGGTAGATCGTCCCTGTCTGAAGCTTCACGATATTTTGACCGTTCCCGGTGAACTGTTCGCCTTTTTCGTTTACAAGCTTCAGGACAGAAATATCCGGCATAGCTTGTGGTACAGAAGGGACGGAGAACGTTTCAATTGTCGGCGTGATTTTCAATTGCTTCAGTGTAACGGTGTCTCCAGTAGCCAACTGATACGCGTCTTGCGCGCGTGCTGTATCAATCTGAAGGGAAACGGTTGTCTCCTCGTTTTGTAGCAAGATAAGACCGACCGGGTCACGTTGGTTTAAAGTTAATGGCAGCGCGACTTGGAATTTAATACGCGCGTCTTTACCTGACGTGCTCGCGGCTGTTTCAATGTAAGATAACGCCCGCGGACTTGATGCAGGTAATAGAACGTCTGGATTCAATCGGTTTAAGCTGTATAGGTGAAGGGCTTCGCCTGACACAACAAAAGGACGGAATCCACTGTTTAATTCCAGTGCAATATTTCTGATAATCTGGTATGGTGAAAATGGTTTAGTTGGAATTGCCGCGTTCTGCGATTTGAGAGAGACAGTCGCGTCAAATTCAACTAAAATTTGTGATAGCAGGCGTACTTTCGGTAGGTTGAATGATACCGTTTGTGCGTCCTCTGTCACTGTCTGTGTACCCATCATCTGCCATGTTTGGCGGGTAGCCTGCGAGAATAGTTGAGCCTTTGCCTGTGCTGATAGTTGCTGTTGAGTTGCCATAAATTAAAATTCCTCCTTAGACTTCTGCCGCGATTGTAGATACAACCGGGATATGATATTTTGCTGAAGCTTTCTTAATAATCCACATGAAAACCATCGTGATAAATACAGTAATGAACGTATGAACTAACCATTTAACCTTCATGCTTTTTTCCTCCTTATACTGCGTTTACTAATTGCGTCACACCGTTAACCGGATGCTTCGTGACAATAACCTTTGTTACGACAATGACCATCATTGTGAATAGCGCAATGACAATCATGTTCTTCAGCCCGACACCTGCAAATTTTCGTGTCTCCAAGTCATCACCTCCTTTAAAGCTTCAATTTTGCTAGTACCGGGTTTTGCATACCCACTTTCCAATACCAAAAATTGTGCCCGCCGGGTTGCTCCATAAATTGCGGCATCCCTGTTGCTTTCACAATCTTTTTACGGTCATCCGGGTTTTGCATGGTGAAAATGAAATAGTGTGAACTGTTGGCCATAGCAATGACCGGAATGTCTGTTGGGCGCTGGGTACAAGCCCAAACGACTGCTTCTTTCGAACGCCCGCGCGTGTATAAGGCTTTCAATTCTTTCGGGTAGTTATGGGCGCTTGGCGCGACTTCCATTAATTCGTCTATCCATAGAATCGTATTTTCACGCTTGTACACCCAGCTCATGAGCGCGTTGTAAT
>NZ_JBHTVD010000032.1:0-1153 GCF_042793215.1 Paenibacillus sp. NPDC056579 | reverse complement strand
CTCGGACACGTCTTCCAATCGGTGAACCACAGTAAAGTCCTTACCTTCCTGCAAGCCATGCCACAATTCCTGCCGTTTCTTGCGGCGCTCGTGTACTTCGCCTTTCGTATCAAGCTTTACCACATGGTCTTTCCCAGCGAGATATACCTCAGCGACAACCGATTTACCTGTACCGGTTTGACCACAGATAAAAACGTGTTCGTCATCGCCAATTGTCATTCGCATGTTTTCCACTTCCTTTCGTGCTGTAAGCTTTCACAACACGCTTCACGCCTTTACCTCTTTTCATAGCAGCCATGATGGACGGTTTCGGGATTTTGTCGTAAGGGATTTTCTCCACAACTAAAAATTCCTCGCCCTGTTCGATAATGTCCAAGTGTTCAAACCAATAACGGCTGTATTCATGCATGGGGATGTTGTAATAGAAGTCACCTTGCTTCAGCGTCACCATACCGGACATAGTCGATCATCCCCTCTAAATGGTTGAGGAATTTTAAGACATCAATATCCTCCGAAAGGGATGAGTTGATGTAAGGAGCCGCCAAATTGCTTACTAGTGGGTTCCCCAGATCGTTCAGCAGGCTTTTGATTAGTTCTTTCAGGCGCGCTTTCATTTCCTCGTTGTTCTGTTGGTTGTTTTGGTAGTTCTCGTTTTGGCAAGACATTTTTCTGTACCTCTTTCTTTTTAGGTTGTTTGGATTTCCACATAATGAATTTAGGTATAAAGATCGTAAAGCACGCAATGAGTAACGCTATATGGTCTGCATACTCACTGGCGACACCCGCCACGCCTTCAGACTTCGCCATGATGTTTGCGAGTGGCGTACATATCTGTTCGGCTTCATCGGCGGTTAATGCAAAGTCTTCCATCCCAGGTCGTGCTGCCACGATCGCGCTTGTCGTCAGTAACAGCATTTTCAGCTGGGATGAATCAACATTGCCCGCCGTCTTTTTCTTGGCTGCGCTTTTCTTTTTCGTGCCAGTACCAGGAGGGCGACCGCGTTTCTTTTTCGGCTGTTCCTCCTGGTCACTTCCCGGCACATCTACCATAACCACCCGAGGAGCGTTTTCGCTTTGCTTGGTGCTGGCTGTTCCTCTTCCTCCGGTTCCTCCACTTTTGGCGGTTCCGGTACTGGAATTTCCTGTGCTTGTC
>NZ_JBHTVD010000031.1:0-3328 GCF_042793215.1 Paenibacillus sp. NPDC056579 | reverse complement strand
TTCAGATGGTCTCTTATTCTCGGGCTTGCTATCATTGCAATCGTGTTCTTTATGAAAGCCTTCCCAGCAGTCGGAGACGTTGCGAAAGGTACAGCATCCACCGCAATGGATTTTGTTCCGGGTGGTCGTGCTGTCAAATCTGTTTCTAAGGGAGCCAAAGCCATTAAGAAAGGACGCAGCGCGTCAAACCACATCAAGAAAGCCGCTACAATAGCAAAAGGAGTGAACAAGAATGCCGGAACTAGTCAAACAGCCGGGGGATGACCATAAAAAGAGTACATGGCGTGAACAGACCGTCACCATGCTACCGGGCGACATTACAACGGTTTATTTTGACGACACAAAGCCGAACCATTCAGCCATAACAAATAACACAAGTCAGATCGTGTACGTACACGAGCGCCCGAGCGTGTCGCCTAACAATTATCTTTTAGCCGTAGCGCCGGGGTCAACAAAGCTTTTGGCGCGACCGCTCGGCTATCACACAATCTACCTTGACGCCGCGATCGTGCAGCCCGAAAAAGTCCGGGTCGAATCTTGGATTGAGAAATTTACAGCGTCATCTATACCACAGTCCATTGACACCGTTCAGCTTGGGCAGATGACAGGAACCGTAGATATATCAGCGTTACCGCCGCTTGCGGCAGGCGACAAGCATATTGGGAGTGTTGAGATAGATAAGCCTGTCACACTCGGCGGGTCTTCTATCCCGGCGACACAACCTGTACCAACTCGGGAAGCCGGAATGAATGACTTTAGGGTTGGTGGGGTGAGTGTAGGCGTCACGCCTGTAATGGCAAAGTCAGGTTCTAGCAAACTGACAAACCGCCGAGAGTTGACGATCTACCCGCCTAACTCGGGTGTCATTTATTGGGGTAAGCAGGGTGTCGAGACGACTACAGGTGCGCCGCTCACGTCTAACGACAGCCCGCTAACATTTAAGGTTCATAGCCAAAGCCCTGACGTGTACCTAGTCGCTGATACTGAGACAGTCGTCACAATCGTGGAGGTGTCCTAATTGATTGAACTCGGGTCAAGGCGGACGCCGCCCTATGATGATACAGGCGTCAAAACAAGTATTTCAGATTTAAAAGACAAGATGGCAAAGCTTCAGGACACCGTTGACCATATGGACGTGTCAGATGAGATAAAGAACGATATTCTGACGCTTCAGCAAAAAGTCCAAGCGTTAGAGGATACCGCGGACGGTGGGTCAACTGGTGCAACTGACCAACAAATTCAAAGTATGAAGGCTGACGTTGATTCATTCGGCCGAGTCTTGGACGCTCATGTAAAGGACACGACCAAACACGTATCGTCTGAAGACCGTACCAAGTGGGACGGTATGAGTGACAGGGTGACGACATCAGAAACAAACCTGAAGAACCATATCGCAAATGCTAAACCTCACGTCTCGGATTCTGAACGTTTGAAATGGAATCAAGCTGCTACGGATGCGACACAGCTGCAAAAGGATTTACAGACAACGAATCTATCGCTTCAGGATGTTATCGGGGTTCAAAACTTCTCACAGAAATATGCATTAACGGATGCTGAAGGAATGCGGAAACGGTTGGCTTCAGCTGACAGCATATTCACCGCACCACCCGGTTTTTATTATGGGACAGGATGGAATCAACTACCGTTACCGGGTGACGCTTCTTGGTACTATCTCGACATTCTACCAGCGCCAAACGGTCTGCGGAAATTGGTTCTGACACGTTCCTATGATAATACGTCATGGATTGGTGTTATACACACTGACAATGTATTCAGGGGTTGGCGACAGCTGTTTACACAAAATGATTTTATGGCGCTCACATGGTATAACCTTCCGTTATTGAATGGAGCAAAGGCGTCAGGAAGAACACCGCAGTATACCCGCTGGGGAAACATCCTCATGCTAAAAGGTGACGTGGCGTGTGACCTCGGCGTTGACTTTGCACAATTGCCCGCGTCATATTCACCGTCAGACAAAAAGGCGGTCATGGCAACAGCATACGGAACGACAGGCTTCACAAAATTTTATATCAACACTGACGGTAAACTGGCGTTTGTCGGCTTTTCAGGAAACAATCAGTCCGCCGTGTCCAGTTGGTCATTAGACGCGGCAGTGCCTTACTAGGAGGGTTGGAGCAATGGAAATGATACAAGTATTCGTATATGATTCGGATTTCATCTTCGACTATCCTGAAATTGTTCCGGCTGATTCCGTACCGGATAATGCGACAACCGTACAGCCGCCGGGATATTGGCGGGCGCAATTTCAGAAGGATAGAAAACTATGGATTGAATCCGCTTCAGACGAACAAATAAATGAAATGAGACAACAAATGAGGGAGAGTGTAAAAGAATGAGTTTCATGGAGAATGTTGCAAGTGAAGCACAAAAATTATACGGTGTAAGTCGAGTTTTACCTTCAGTTATCACAGCACAAGCCATACATGAGTCAAATTGGGGCAAATCCGGGCTTGCTACGCGTGCAAATAACCTGTTTGGTATAAAAGGTATCGGGAACGCTGGAACCGTTCATATGGGCACGTGGGAGGTTTTAAACGGGGTCGATAAAACAATCAAAGCAGGGTTCCGGGCGTATAAGTCTGTTCGCGATTCTATCATAGACCTTGTGAACCTCTATAACCGTCTTGACCGTTATAAGGCTGTTGTCGGGGAAACGAACTATGTACAAGCTTGTGCCGCCATCCAAAAGGGTGGATATGCGACAGACCCGAACTATGCGAAGAAGCTTATCGCCACAATCGAAGCCCACGGGCTGACGAAATACGATAAGGTCGGGAACAAAGCCGCAGTGAAGGCGAAACCTGCCAAGTCGTCCGGCTCGACATATACCGTTAAGGCGGGTGACACATTGACAGCAATTGCAAAGAAATATAATACGTCAGTGAAGGAGTTGGCGAAAGTGAACGGTATTAAAGATGTTAATATGATTCGTGTTGGTCAAGTCCTGAAGGTATCAGGAGCCGCACCATCCGGCGGTACATTCTACACCGTAAAGGCGGGCGACAACCTGACGAAAATTGGTAAGAAATTCGGTGTGTCCGTTAAGACATTGACCACAGTTAATCGTATCCCGGATGCGAATAAGATTTATGTCGGTCAACGGTTAAGGGTGAAATAATTTACAATATATACTAACATTTGTTAAAATTAAGTAGAATAGGAGCCGCGGAAGACTTCTATTCTATCTGTAACAATAGAGTCACGCCCGAGACACAACCCGCTGGAAAAATATCCGGCGGGATTTTTTATTATTGACAGTTCCCGGGTGACATGTTAATTAGCACAGAAATGTGGGATTGTCAAGGAA
>NZ_JBHTVD010000030.1:2500-3814 GCF_042793215.1 Paenibacillus sp. NPDC056579 | reverse complement strand
TGTACACACCGCCCGTCACACCACGAGAGTTTGTAACACCCGAAGTCGGTGAGGTAACCTTTTAGGAGCCAGCCGCCGAAGGTGGGACAGATGATTGGGGTGAAGTCGTAACAAGGTAGCCGTATCGGAAGGTGCGGCTGGATCACCTCCTTTCTAAGGATATTATACGGAATATAAGACCTTGGGTCTTATAAACAGAACGTTCCCTGTCTTGTTTAGTTTTGAAGGATCATTCCTTCGAAACGTGTTCTTTGAAAACTAGATAACAGTAGACATCACATTCAATTAGTAATACAAGATATCACATAGTGATTCTTTTTAACGGTTAAGTTAGAAAGGGCGCACGGTGGATGCCTTGGCACTAGGAGCCGATGAAGGACGGGACGAACACCGATATGCTTCGGGGAGCTGTAAGCAAGCTTTGATCCGGAGATTTCCGAATGGGGAAACCCACCACTCGTAATGGAGTGGTATCCATATCTGAATTCATAGGATATGAGAAGGCAGACCCGGGGAACTGAAACATCTAAGTACCCGGAGGAAGAGAAAGCAAATGCGATTCCCTGAGTAGCGGCGAGCGAAACGGGATTAGCCCAAACCAAGAGGCTTGCCTCTTGGGGTTGTAGGACACTCTGTACGGAGTTACAAAGGAACGAGGTAGATGAAGAGGTCTGGAAAGGCCCGCCATAGGAGGTAACAGCCCTGTAGTCAAAACTTCGTTCTCTCCTGAGTGGATCCTGAGTACGGCGGAACACGTGAAATTCCGTCGGAATCCGGGAGGACCATCTCCCAAGGCTAAATACTCCCTAGTGACCGATAGTGAACCAGTACCGTGAGGGAAAGGTGAAAAGCACCCCGGAAGGGGAGTGAAAGAGATCCTGAAACCGTGTGCCTACAAGTAGTCAGAGCCCGTTAACGGGTGATGGCGTGCCTTTTGTAGAATGAACCGGCGAGTTACGATCCCGTGCAAGGTTAAGCAGAAGATGCGGAGCCGCAGCGAAAGCGAGTCTGAATAGGGCGCATGAGTACGTGGTCGTAGACCCGAAACCAGGTGATCTACCCATGTCCAGGGTGAAGTTCAGGTAACACTGAATGGAGGCCCGAACCCACGCACGTTGAAAAGTGCGGGGATGAGGTGTGGGTAGGGGTGAAATGCCAATCGAACCTGGAGATAGCTGGTTCTCTCCGAAATAGCTTTAGGGCTAGCCTCAAGGTAAGAGTCTTGGAGGTAGAGCACTGATTGGACTAGGGGCCCCTACCGGGTTACCGAATTCAGTCAAACTCCGAATGCCAATGACTTATCCTTGGGAGTCA
>NZ_JBHTVD010000029.1:0-4631 GCF_042793215.1 Paenibacillus sp. NPDC056579 | reverse complement strand
TTTTAATAAACTTAATAACATAATTCGTGTGTTGACCCAATCGTTGTATATACCTTTAAATATTACAACCAGACAAACACAAAAAGCCGTACAATAACAGCACTCACAGCTGATGTACGGCTTTTATTTTAATTATTAGTAGATTAACTTTCCGATCTTTTTAAATTCCTCAGACTTCTGTACCATGCCCTTCTTTATTGCTTCGGCGTCATCAAGCTCGTGTTGCTTCGCGTACTCTCGTATGTCCTGCGTAATACGCATCGAGCAGAACTTCGGTCCACACATTGAACAGAAATGTGCGGTCTTGGCAGCTTCAGCCGGAAGTGTCTCGTCGTGGTATTCCATAGCCCGCTCAGGGTCGAGTGCCAAATTGAACTGGTCCCGCCAGCGGAACTCAAAGCGTGCTTTAGAAAGCGCGTCATCTCGTAGCTGTGCACCGGGATGGCCTTTTGCCAAATCCGCGGCGTGAGCAGCAATTTTGTATGCTATAACGCCTTCGCGCACGTCATTCTTATTCGGCAGGCCTAGATGTTCCTTCGGTGTAACGTAGCATAGCATAGCCGTACCGAACCAGCCGATCATTGCTGCACCTATCGCCGATGTAATATGATCATAGCCTGGCGCAATGTCGGTAGTCAGCGGGCCAAGTGTGTAAAATGGAGCTTCCTGACACACCTCAAGCTGACGGTCCATATTCTCCTGAATACGATGCATCGGTACATGACCAGGACCTTCGACCATCACCTGCACATCGTGCTTCCACGCGATCTGTGTTAGCTCACCCAGCGTCTCGAGCTCCGCGAACTGCGCCTCGTCATTGGCGTCGGCGATAGAACCTGGCCGTAGACCATCGCCTAAGGAGAAGGCAATGTCGTAGGTTTTCATAATCTCGCAAATATCTTCAAAATGTGTGTACAAGAAGTTTTCCTGATGGTGCGCGAGGCACCAAGCAGCCATAATTGAGCCGCCGCGGGATACGATTCCGGTGACGCGTTTCGCTGTCAACGGCACATAGCGCAACAGCACTCCTGCATGGATCGTAAAGTAGTCGACTCCCTGCTCGGCCTGTTCAATGAGTGTGTTACGGTAAATTTCCCAGGTAAGCTCTTCAGCTTTACCGTCGACTTTCTCCAACGCTTGGTAAAGTGGAACAGTTCCTATAGGAACCGGCGAGTTCCGGATGACCCATTCGCGAGTCGTATGAATATTCTTACCCGTCGAGAGGTCCATGACGGTGTCTGCTCCCCAACGTGTTGCCCAGCGCATTTTTTCTACTTCTTCATCAATAGACGAGGCAACGGCAGAGTTGCCGATATTGGCATTGATTTTAACAAGGAAGTTGCGTCCGATGATCATCGGCTCGCTCTCTGGGTGATTTATGTTTGACGGTATGATGGCTCTACCACGCGCTACTTCACTGCGTACGAACTCTGGGTCGACATTTTCACGAATCGCTATGTATTCCATTTCGGGGGTAATGATGCCACGTCGAGCGTAGTGCATCTGAGTCACGTTGGTTCCTGGCTTTGCTCGAAGCGGCTGACGACCTACACGCGGAAATATCTTTTGTGAATCGGGAGCATCTACGTACTTAAACCCATTATCCTCCGGCGTAATCGTTCGAGCTTTGTATTCCTCTACATCCCCGCGTTCCAGGATCCATTGATGGCGGTTCAGCGGGAGGCCTTGAGAAATATCCGTAATATATTCTCCATCCGTGTACAAGCCGCTGCTGTCATACACTCTTACAGGTTCATAGTGCTGCTGCTCTCCTGTTGGGCCAGACGACGGGTTGAGTGTGATCTCGCGCATCGCGACACGTATATCGGGGCGGGAACCTTGCACATACACATTCTTGCTACCCGGAAAGACTGCAATATTGGGGGAAACCTCGTTCATTTTTTGATCCGATTCATAATTAGCCAATTTAATTCCTCCTCAGTATTTGAATAACGCGGGGGAGTACGATCCAGAAAAGAGTAAAAAGACCACATCGTTAGGATGCGGTCTTGACTTGTACAAAGATCTACCTCCCTCCGCTGATCAACCATCTACACCATTTGGTAAGATGGTTCGCACCGAGGGAAAGGAAAACAAGAACATATGCTAAAATCGTAGACACGATAATAGCTTAGTCCTGTTCATCAGTATTTTCTCTACGCTGGCATTACCCAGATCAGATACGGTCAGTGACAAAAGGTCACAATCTCAGCCTGACTTCATCAAGCCCCCGGTGCATATTCAATTTAGTTTGATTGTATGGAATAATTCCCCAGTTGTCAATTGCCTTTGTTTCGTGTAAGAGTCGAGCGAAATGGTAACCCCCTCTAATATTAATCTTAATAGACATAATAAATTTATTATGTTTATTAAGATTAATAAAAATATTGACATAAGATAGGCAGTTGAAAGGTATTGAACCCACCCTCTTCCTTCTGAAACATAACGATAATCTTATACTGCTAGGGTCAGAATACCGAATTATCAAGTGAGGAATTGCAGAGTAAATGAATGGGATTATAAAAACCGAAATAATCTCTAAATTTATTAAGTAATATTAGTACCCTTAAACTTAAATTTATAATTTTGGCAGCTTACTGTTACTTTTATATCCTGCCCTATAAGCTTGTTGAATTGCCTCAGTATTTGAAGTTTTTTCCGAGGAGGTCTTCGACAGCTTTTACGTTTTGGTTTTGTTAAATTATGTATAGTCTCTCTAATCCCCTATTATAAGGACATTTTCTTTCTCATCCGAGCCACGAACCGCCCTCGTTAGTGAATGAATGATTCTTGTCATTGGTAGCAAATAGACCATTTCCTAACAAAACCTCTGTATATATGTTAGCATCATAAAAATAATAATAATATAAAAATTAATAAAAGTATTAAAATTAATAACAATAACATTATTAATACTTTCTTCTGGAATAGGTACGATCCCCTTACTACAAGTCTCCGCTCCTCATCTCGTTGTTTAAGCTATTACCGCTAGGGTTAGAATATCGATTTTTCAAAAATTCATTTTGTACGGTTACTATTTGAGTTAGGGATTGTTTGCAAAAAAGATATTGAAGCAGAGAAAAGCATTAACAGCGGCCAAGTAATGTACACCAAACATAATCGTAAAGGAAGCATATTGCCTAGGTATCTGTAATAAACCTTCAAAAAAAAGAATAAAACTGTAATAGAAGGTAAAAATGGTACTAAAAATTACTAATTAAGGTGGAAAAAGGTATGGAACAAGAAAGAAAAGATAATTGGTCCAACAATGATGATGTAATACTTGCGGAGCTAGTTCTTAAGCATATTCGTGAAGGCAGTACTCAACTTAATGCTTTTGAAGAAGCAGGAAATAACTTGATTCGAACTTCTGCCGCGTGTGGTTTCAGATGGAATTCGTATGTCAGAAAACAATATGAAAAAGAAATCAGAGAAGCAAAACAAGATAGGATGAATAGGAAACAACAAAAGATGCATCTTTCAAAACATGATACTGTTACCGTATCAAGTGTTACGGAAAAAGACCCTGAACAACTAACTCAGTATTTAGAACAAATAATTGAGCTGGCTAATAAACAAAAGATGCAGCTCAGTAACATGGTCAAGGAAATTACTCGTTTAAAGGAACAACTGCGAGATAAGGAAAGTGAGATCAGCCAGCTTAAAGACCAACTCAAAGTAACTTCAGGCACACCATCCGAATTTACTGTTAATGAGGATTACAGAACTCTCTTGCAAATACTTCAACGTGCACGACAAATTGGTGCTATTGAAGGAGAAGATCGAGAAAAAACGGTGTTTAAAATGGACGCAAGTGGAAATATCGATTTTTTACGCTAAGATTACAAACAAAAATGAGGGAAAATCCCCTCATTTTTGTTTGGTAACTATTATAAAGAGTTACTAATTAGATTAAGCAATTTTGGTTATTTTCGCTTCATTAATTGCATTAGATGTTTAGTCTCACCAGTTTTCACGTACAGTAAAAAATAAAACCTATTATAATGTGCTAAATGCTTCATAATTCCTCCCCCTCTCCACTGAATCTACTAATCTAGTATTTTCAAATAAAAGAGATTTATACATATGAAAACTAATAAAGTTGTGGTGCATTGGACCGGCGCCCAAATGATATTGAAAAAAGGTTATAGGTTTGAGTAGCTCAAAGTTAAATTGTATGGTTCTATATCAGAAACTTAAATAAAAAAAAGAAGAACGCCTAAATGCGTTCTCCGATTTTTATATAACTAATATGTAGAGATTATAAACCTTAACTAATGACCATGACATTCCACTGGAACTTACTTCATCAGCCCTTTACCAGCTCTGCATTAAGTACATCATCAAGTGGGATCCAATCAATTCCCTCTTCGTGGGAGAACTTTAATCTTCTTGATTCCTGATCGATTTTAGTTACTAAGCCAGTTATTTGCTGATCACCTTTATCATCATAGACTTTTAAGTTTACGAACTTCTGGTCTTGAAGAGCTTCAGCAAGAACTTTTGCTAATTTATTATTCTCACGATTTACCACAAATGTCATTTCCTCACCCCATAACAAGAACGTTAGTTCGTTGGAGATTATTATACTCTGGTTATAATCTCAGGTAAAGTCACATTTGTTAAATAAT
>NZ_JBHTVD010000028.1:0-5592 GCF_042793215.1 Paenibacillus sp. NPDC056579 | reverse complement strand
AAGTATCTATTATAATAAAATCTTTTAGACGTGAATCTGTGAACAGAAAAGTGAGTAATCATAAGGATCTCCAAGTATCCTGTGTATAAATTTTCAGACTCGAGCTTTTTTTTTGAAATAATATCAGACAAACTGAGAGAATCGTTAAGAATCCAGAAATTTTATTCAGTACGAAATTATCATTAGAATAAGATCTACTTATCCCAAGAAGTTATACACAATCAACAATTTGTCGTCTTAAAAAATATCCACAGATGGATAAAATGCATATTTTTTGGACGTTTTTTCTGAATTATTAACATTGGTACAAATAATATTCTGCAGGTACTTTACAGAATATCAAACTAAGTACGCTTTATGTGTAAAAAACGGAGTTAGAGTTGGGGAATTTGATTCTACTACATAGAAATCCGTATATTGATTTTTTACCCACTTGCAGCACAAATGGCCCCCTTAAACTGCAGGGAGCTAAGCCGTTAGAACACTATCCATTTCAGATTTCAATTCATTTAGGAAGTCTTCCAAGTAAAATGAATCATAATGGATTGGCATTCCTGGTCTTATCGGATGATAGGCGAAAATTATCTCATTATTCAGTTGATCCCCATATTTTTCACGGAGAAGCGGAAGGGCCTTCTTACATATCGATTTAAACTCACTGATTGTGAACCTATCTTTTACAGCTCGATAAAATTGAAGGGGTCTAACGTCGTCTAAGGCTCCTCCTTCTCCCATTCCTAAGTAGCGATATACTCCAGTGTCTTTTACTATATCCATGAATGTTATGTAGGTTCTATCCTGCAGTTCTACTTTTATTGCATGAACTAGGTCATCTAAGAACAAACCGTTTCGTTCATACATTTCTCGGATTCGCATGGCTACAAACCGAAGTGTTTTTAAGCTTTCGTTATGTAGGAGTTGAGCAAGCCGTAAAAAGACACGTCCATTTTCGATATGTTCAATATCCCCTATTTTATAATAATGAAAAAGTGTTCGTAACCTAGTAACCGTCCGAGTGTAAGGAATTTTAGCCTTTGGCACAAGGCGATATTGTTTCCCTTTCTCTTGTTTGATCAGATATGTGGGGTTAAGAACACAGCTTATAAACCAGCGGCCCAAAGAATCTTTTTCTACAGAACTTTTAAGAAAAAGTCGATGACCTTGAACTGGTTCTAATGCGGAGAGTAATTCTAGTAACTTTCGGATTTGGCATGGCCGCGATTTATGAGTGAGGGTGTTGATCCAGGAATTTCCCCCGAAAAACTCTTTAAACTCTTTGTTTATTTTATCGCCGTTTCGGGAGACGATGTAGAGATACAGTTTTTGTGCAGCTACAGGTAATTGTGTAAATGCCTTTGTGAAGACTAGCGGATTAAACAAAACAAATCTGCCGGTCTCTCGCTTAAAGGATTCAATTTTCCACTCCGTAATTAGCCCATCTTGAGAGACAGATAGTAGACCAAGATCCATAAATTTTTGGATCTCAGCATAAAACTGTTCTTTCGAACCCAATTCTTCATATTCATCGTTCATAAGCTGGAACAAACGATGTATAGGTACCCCCGTTAACGTGCCTTGGGTATTAAACCTGCGTGAAATGGTCATCATGACGCGAAGAGACATTTCAGTAACGTGATATTTTCGGATTGGATGACTATTACGGCGGAACATAATTACATTATCGCTAGCATAAGATTTTTCGAGGTTGAATATATCTGTAAGGAAGGTATGATCGACAGAAACTGCATGGGTAACATCTGTATGTCTATTCTTGAGCATTAAATAGGAATGATTATTTAAGAGTGCACTAGTTGTACTCTTACCCATGTGTCGACCTCCCTTCCAGACCGAAAATTTTATTATAATTTCTAGCTTTATTGCTTTACGTATACCATTCTGTCTTATATAATTAACTTGCATAGTTAAAGAAGCCAAAATTTAAGAAGACCTCTATTTCGTATTTTTTCGAAATAAGGCTTGGATATTACTGTAACCTGTTGGCACAGGATTGCAGTATTTTTTGGCTCTCGGCAAACACTCAGCAATTGTCCCAGTTGGCGCTGGTACATCAGAAGAAAAGTTTTAATCACGTACTTTATCAAAGAAATCTCCGTTGGCGCGGGGATTTCTTTGTTTTAGTATACATTTCCAAAATTATTCTCTATTCGACAATAGCAAATAAACCTAGAGGTTGGCAATCAGAGTACAGAGGCTAGGTTTATGGAGCGCAGAGGATGGTTCAATGGAGTACAGAGGCTTGCACGGAGTACAGAGGCTAGTTGAATGGAGTACAGAGGATATACTGATGGAGTACAGAGGCTTGTACGGAGTACAGAGGCTAGTTGAATGGAGTGCAGAGGCTAGGTTAACGGAGTACAGAGGCTAGGAATATCAAAAAATATTTTTGAAATTTGTGGATCTAACGGAGTACAGAGGCTTGTTTGCTTAGAATAAATATAAAAGCGGGTGTTGAAGATCAATTGTGATCTTCAACGCCCGCAGCGGATACTTCAAGTGCAGCTAATGAAAGATTTTGTCCATAAACTTCTTTGGCCCAGTTACTAGGGGTAAAAACAACTCTTTTGTCTAAGTTTCCCCGCTTGATCACTTCGAAATCACTTAGAAATCCAAAATCTTTAAGTTCCTGAAAGCTTTCCTTTATCGTTTGCACACACTTGTATCTGGTGTTCCCATGTAATCCAATGTGTTGAATCAATGTATCCAAATCCATACTAAATTCCTCGTCCTTAATTCTGTTTGTTATTGTAAGATAGAGGTTTTTAGATGTTGGTGAAGCCAAGTCATTAAATAGCGCCATTGAAATCACAACAACATTCCCAGCTTCAAGACTATCATGCAAGTAATTACTGAATTCGATTTTTGCATAGTATTCTTGCCCATCGACAATTGCAGTGGAAATCGGATTATGTGTTACAGTTCTCGTTCGCTTCCCCGTTTTGGGATTAAAATATTCCTCCATGATGATGGAAGTCTGAGCTAGATTATTTAGTGACTTTTCGAAAAGACCATATTCTCCCCCTGATTTTTCAGCATAAAGAACATTGGCCAATTCGTTAAAAGTAAATTCGAAGGTAGCATTTCTGCCCTTATCCCCCCACAATTTGAACAGCCCCACAAAAACCTTTAAATCGTAAGTAGTTAAAAGATTCCCATTTTCATTGCGATAAAATAAGCGGCGGAAGCCTTCTTTACGAATCTCAATGATACCATCTTTTGTACGAAGCTCATTTAAGGTCTTTTCGTTTGGCGTTGTAGCGGAGAATAGTGGATGATCTAAGAAATTTCGATCTACTTCATATGTAGGTTGGCGTTGATATTGTTGTTTTAGTTCGATTGCTTTTTCTAATAATCGTATTTTGGTATCTAAAAGCTCTTCTAGTTCCTGTAGTTCAGGATCTACTTGTTCTCCACGTGCTCTGCTGAAAAGCATTTGCTTTGAAATTTCATTCTTCTCTGATTCCAACTTTATTGCAGTACGCTTAAGTTCGTAGATTTTTTTACCGATCAGCATTTCACTTCGCATCTGAAGTTCCGTTTCAAATTCCGATTCAACAAAAAAATCATTATTGAATCTCATTTGAACATTCTTTTTGAACTGTAAAAGGGTCGGTGCGTGTTTATCTATAAAGTTCAGAATCGCTTTACTCATCCGCTCTCACCCATTTCATCTTTTTTTAACTGCCACGTGAAAGGGAGTTAAATACTTTAATATTCAAGATAAACTTATCAGTAGAAGTAACTTATAGAAAAATTCTGTTTTTTCTCTGCAGCTTATGATGCCTCTTCTAAGTAATTATACTACTAAATTACTTACGAAGGACATAGTGTAATGAAATGAATCCCTTTTGTGTGGCTTTCTCTAATTGGGACGCTCTACCAATAAGATAACTTTATTAAAATTCATAAACTTAGTAAACATATTAAAATTATCAAAAATAATAAAATTAATAAATATAGTAATTTTGATAAACTTATTAAATTAAATTTGATAATGGTAGTGTACTTTTAAATATACTGCACTAGAGAATGTTTATTAATTATAACAAACTTAGTAATTTTAATAACACTTATAATTTTAATAAAACTATATGTGTTACTAACTTCCACTATTTTCGTGACAGACACCATAATTATCGATCCGATATCGTCTGTCATTTGCCCTCAGATCGATTTTCTTTTAATGAGCTGGGGGATAGATCAACTTCGTCAATCTCAGCGAAGCTGATTTCCCCCTTGAATCGTTTCAAAAATTTCAATTAGAAGACCATCAAGTCCAGTAAAAATTCGTCACGTACTATTTATATAACCGGACTATGTAATAACTAAAGCAGCTCAAATACCGAACATGATTACCAGTACTTCATAACACTACTCCCCATTAATTAGATTCTAGATGTCATCTTCCTTTAGTCGTTTATGAAGGTATTCTTCAAAAGCAAGGACTGCAAATGTAGATTTTTTCATGTATTTACTTTCACAGAATTTATCAATTTTCTGGTCCAACTCAAACGAAATGGAGAAACTAACAGGTTTCACTTTTTTTGTTCTCTTTGCTTTTGGTTGATCTTCTTCCACTTCTGAGTATTTTGTTAACACGCTTCTTCTTGATTTATTATCAATTGAGTCCTGATCAATATGGACACTGCTATCTAATTTATCCAGTTTATCAAGATCAATAGGTGACGGCTTGTTCATTGTGTACTCCCTCCACTATCTTATCAAAGATAGTATTACTTACTTTTCTTATATCGTTCATTACATTCATTGTGTATTTATTATCAATAGCATTAAGCATGATACCTTCATTTTTGGAGGTTGAAACTGTTGTTGAATATCTGATCTCTCCGACAAACTTGCTCTCCATGATACCATATTTGACAAGTTCGTCTTTCATATTCTTTAACTGAATTTTGGCTTTTCCTTTTGTAACTTCAACCTTATTCCAGACTAATCCATAATCAATCTTATATCCTGCACTCTGATAATCTTCAATGATTTCAATACAACGCTTCGCGGCAAGCTTTGCATCCAGATCAATCTCCACTGGGATAACGCAGTAATCTGAAGCAGCAATTGAATAGTTTACGATATCGGAATTTTCACTGGGATGAGTATCCACAATAATCAAATCAAATATTTGTTTTAATGGTTCAATCTTCGTTTTTAACACTTCTAACTGTTTAGGTTTCGTTACTTTTCTGGATACCCAGTCTTCATAATCATCAATGCGCTCGTCTGACGGTATGTAATAGATATTGGTATTCTCGTATTGTTGGATAACCTCTGAAGGCTTCGCTTCCCCAATTAACCAATCATAAGCACTATGTTGAAAAGAATCTCTATCTTTTAAGAAACCTGTTGCTATTGAAGAGTTTTGGCAAGTATCGATAATACATACCCTTTTCCCTTGTTCATTTGCGACAATTGCAATGAAGCGAGCCAGCGTTGATTTGCCGACCCCTCCTTTAGTAGATAGGACGGTAATAACATTTCCATTCATAAAGATTAACCCCTTCCGGTGCAAAGAAAATTACGTAATGTATTAAAGTTCTACATATAAACGAAATATCC
>NZ_JBHTVD010000027.1:0-8543 GCF_042793215.1 Paenibacillus sp. NPDC056579 | reverse complement strand
ATATATTAATATATAAACAATAAAAATCGCAGCATTTTTATTTTCCCTCTTTCCTCCTCTGAAGCTTACATCCCTCTATTCTTGATTCCTCGATTAAGAAACACATGTTAACCTTCTGGAGTAGAGCTACTCTGTTCTCTCATCAGTGAGAGCAAGATCCGAGTACATTGAGATCATATCTCCTATATTACGGCCGGTGAAAACTCGACGGCTCTTTCCAAACACGCGCTCCGCAGCTGCCGAAATATTAGCTAATCTTGTTTTATAGACAGCATTGGGAACGATAAAAGCGATGATTCCGTTACGAATTACTTTGTTGGTTGATAAATTAATGACATCTCGATATCTCTCAAACTTTCTTTCAATCGACACCTGTTCTGTGTAAAATGGGGACCGCTGGATGGGCTCAGTTGAACGATCGAGCTCAATGTAGAACACTTGTGATCCAATTCTTAGGATTGCGTCAGGCCGAACCGAGTTGATTTCATTATCACTATAGACTGACATGGATGGGTACCAATCCCAATCATGATATTGATTGAGTTCAGGGAATTGCATCATCCACTTATACCTGAGGTCAAGATATACCTTTCCTAACTCCCAATAATGATCTTTTTTCGCCCTCTCCATATCCAGTTCGTGCTTCGAAAGGCGATTCTCTTCAAGAATTCCTCGCTTCATTTCGACCACGCGTAATCCTCTGCTACTTAAGTAATACCAGGTCTCCCCTCTAATCCTTCCACGTCTATGTGACGGCTTATCTGAGGAATCGGGTATAAATGTCGATGATTCAATTAGTCCCCGATCTTTTAATCTCTTAGATGTACGCCTGGCTTTAACGACAGCTCTCTGGTGATTTTTCCCTTCTAGCAATTTCTGTCTCTCAGGGGATGCGGTTGCATACTCAAGGTAATGGTAGTCAGGCGTATCTAAAAAATACATTTCCACTACAATGGACTGAGGCATACATCTGCAGAAATATAAGTCTGTCAGTAGGTTCCATTCTCGCTCCGTCAGGAGGTCAATGATTTCACCTAATGATAAATCAGATGATGACTTCTTCTTTCTTTTATTTCTCTCAAATGATTCATTTCCATGCTTTTCAAAGGGATCAAAATCCTTCAAAAGTAACTCTCCTTTCTATCCATGAATGGCTGGGTTGATAGTAAATCGGATGCGTTTCCGCATTAGTCGCATTTTTGCCGCGGTCGTATCCTCAGCTACA
This sequence comes from Paenibacillus sp. NPDC056579, assembly GCF_042793215.1. Lineage (NCBI taxonomy): Bacteria > Bacillati > Bacillota > Bacilli > Caryophanales > Paenibacillaceae > Paenibacillus > Paenibacillus sp. NPDC056579. The sequence continues at coordinate 7,318 of NZ_JBHTVD010000027.1, read as the reverse complement.
TAAACAATTCCAGGAGAATTGTAGCAAAGGAACAACGTCAACGTAAAGGTGAATTAAAAGTAATGCTAAACGAAAGATGTAATAAACTTATAAGTCATGATAAAGCTCGAGACAAAAAGACTCATAAGTAACAACATAAAGATCGACGTAAACACAAAGGATTTACTTGATTGAGTAGATCATAGATGTCTTTCATACGGATGGCTTTAATCGAACCATGAAAGAATAATTTATTCCTATATCATTTAGGTGGATCACGAAAGTTGAAGCTAGCTTGACAGGAAACTATTAACTATTCAATAATAGATATAACGAAGCGTAACGCATCTTGATATTGACATAAAAACCTAATTTCAATGGGGTTTTGTCGATACAAGCCACATATTGTCGGGGAAGATAAAAATAACGCGTCGTTAAATTTTGGATATAAAGTTGCGTAACGCAACGTTAAATTATAAGTCCATTCGAAAGGGGTGACATCCGTGGATGAGAATCAAGTTCTATATACCGATGAACTTTTAGCCTTTATCGTCAAAAGAATCCCAGCTGAAATGATCAATGTTTTTGCTGAAATATGGAACAATAAGAATGTCGGTGTTACCTGGACAAATCTAGTAAATACTATTGGAGATCGGTATTTAGTAGAGAAGGCTCTTCTCCTCTTCGAAACAAACGGGTTTGTTCAGGTGGAGTTATCGACTGCAGACAAGAGACAAAAAATATACCTGCCTGATAAAATTCGCGGCAAGCAAATGGCTAAGTACATACGAGAACACAACAAATTGGAGGCGTAATTCTATATGGAATACAATCTTGGTTTTATTACCCTAGAAGGATTTATGAAAAGAAATGATGGAAATCGGAAAATTCTAAAGTTTTGCTTTATTGCTTGCGGACAGTATGGTGGTCGACAAGGTGATGAATTTGCTCGTTTAAACCATAATGTACATGCCATTAATACTTCAGATGTTGATTTGGCCGACTTGAAGGTCGTGACCAATATCGTTAAACTAGATGGCTATAATGGCGCTGTAAAAGACATTGAGCGGGGTCAAGCAGCGATCCGCGATAACAGAGAGAAGGTTCTCGGCATCTTGCAACATCCTGATGTAGTTGAAGCTGATTTTGTATTTGTTATCGCCGGCATGGGCGGTGGAACAGGAAATGCTGCAGCACCAATGCTCCTTTCTAATTTGTCACGTGTACGTAAACCGTTCAATGGAAAGCCTTCATTTGGGGCAATTATTTCGGTTCCGGGAACATGGGAGAAACGTGGAATTAAGAAAAACGCACGTTGGGGGCTCTCACATATCGATGATCTTATACGGAAAAGAGCTTGTGGATCCGTTACTATCATAGATAATGAGAAACTATTCACCATGACTGAAGGGATTTTCAGCGATACGGAAACTCGTTTAGACTGGACGGATTATGGAAATAGCACACTATCTGCACTATTAACTGAAACAGCATTCTTAACAACGATGCCCTCTGGGAAAACGTTTGATGCAGACGAATTACTTGATGTTTACAGCACACCAGGGTACTATTCGTCAGGAAAAGTATATATTTACGATGATGAATCACTGGAAGGTAATAGACTCACTCAGCTCATTGAAAAAAGCTTCAGAGATTCTCCCACAGCAAGTGATTACGACTATGAACTTGACTCTGTAAATGGATTTATTGCTGCTGTACATCCTAAAGCAAAGGACTCCATTATAAGTGATTCTGACTTCAGGATCCTAGAGGAGCGGTTTGGCCGGTTCATCGCAGCAGCTGAAAAACCACATTCCGGACTAATTGATAATAATCAATGGGGTCTAATAACAAGTCGAAATAAACATAACGCTGATGAAAGACCAAAAGCTATTGTTTACACTGGTGCTGTCTGCTCGCAGCTGCCTGCACGAATAGTAAAAATGCTTGAAGAGATAGACCAAGAAGAGAAAGAATTAGAGGATAAGAGGAATAGCCGCGGCAGCAAGCTTTCTCTAGATCTATCTTCATTTAAGGCAATTGAAAAAAATGAAGTAGCAGTTACTAAAGAACCTGTAAATGATGAATTTGATCTATTTGGATCAAACAATAAGAATAAAAACGATAAAGATGATGATGATTTTCTGTTGTAGTTCCCTTTCCCCTATCTATTCGGATAGGGGATTTTTTTTTGTCACTTTGAAGAAGGCCCTCCCCTTTAGACTATAAGTTCAGCTACTGGACGCGTTACGCATCGTTAATTAAAAATAACGCGGCGTAAAAAAAGTCAGTATTATCAAGGTTTTATTCCGTCATATATAAATTACCGCAACGTTACGCGACGTGAATTTAGACAGCAGTTTTATTCCCCTCCCCCCTACCCTAGCAGTGCTTTGTGGTGTTTTTATACCACTTGTGATTCATATTATGTGAAACCCATCTCACCTAGTATGTACAACATGGGCATCACTAGCGTTTTCAGCAGACATGTCAGCACATTTCTATACGTTTCTATCACTTTAGGAAGTAAAGTCCGTCCACTCTCCCCTACCCCATAGGATCAATCCTAAGAAGAACATCAGACTAGCTGAAATCTAAGGTTGCGTTACGCTGCGGTATTTTGCAAATAACGCGTCGTAAACTGAGGGTATAATGTTTCTTAGTATTAAAGCTTTACTACTTCCTCTGTATTTAGCGCCGCGCGATAAACTATGTATGTGTATGTATGTGATTCATTTCTTGTGAAGATGTGATACATAAGGAGATTTTCTGGCTAAAAAAAGGACATTCAACTGGAATGTCCTTCTTCCTTGATCTCGTATTCTTCTTTCACTATCTGTTCGAAGTTCTCTCTTTTGTACTTTCGAATGAAATCGTCTCGCTTTTCCCAGTTCTGTTCTTTCCGAAACAGTCCTACTTTTTTCATCCGTTCAGATTCTGGCAGAGCGTTCCATGCAGCAATTGCCCTCTCTTCCAACTTATTTTCTATCTTTATTTTTGTTAGCATCTCACTTGATCGTTCAAATGTCAGCTCTTCGTGTGATTTTGGAGGCGGCAAATACTTATGAAAATTTTGTTCCATAGTAGATGCTGCTGCAGCAGCTGCCATACCTAGTAGTTCTGATTTCGCGTCCTCGAGCATCTTCTCAAACTTTTGCTCCATGGAACGTCGCATTACTTCCATATCTACGAGAGAATCGCCAGTACTCCAATCGTCAGGAAACGGCCGCAGATCATAAACATCTTTTAACTGCTCAAAAATAATCTGTAAATTATAATTTTTATCACGAGCTTCTTTGATGTAACGACCGATATTCAAGTCTAATTCATCGTATACCTTTTCCCCTGCCACCCTGTTCACATAGTGAACTCTTTTATCTTCTAATTGCTTGAACCACTGGTCCACCGTATTATAATGCTTGTCTATAAGTTTTGCAAACTCAGTAATTTTCCACGCTTTCTCAATCTGCATGCTCTTCTCCCTCCCCTCTAATATGAATCATAAGTGGTTTGTATATCACATGTGATAAGCCATCCTCAATCATTATAGTATTAATGATACACAAACAAGTGATGTTCGTCCATCTTTACCACCACAAATGATTCACTCAAACTCTATTCATATAGTGCTCCTAAATCACAAATGATTAACCAAAGGTAATAAGGATGGGATTCATAAGTCACATGTGATGAACAATGCCTACGACACCGATGAATAACAAAGAAAAACACTCGAGAAGCGGAATTGAATCGTGATATCATTTGTGGCTCATCGGTCATAAATTGTTAATCATAGACAAAACACACCACTTCCCTAATCTATATATTATTAATCACTTAGGAATCACTAATGATACATATGCAACATAATGTGAATAATGAATGAATCACAAATGAATAACAAGATACAGATCGTTAATCACTGATGATATAGAGCGGAGCCAGATGGTGATGATAGGGGTGTTGGAGAAATCACTTATGATTCACATATCACATATGATTCATTGTTTGTGAATCATTTTGGTGTTTATTGGAGGTGATGAGTGCAGTGAAACTGGAATGAATAAACAAGAGGTTGGAATTTTTCGGTGACAATGGCAATCTCATATTATAATATATTATATTATTAATATATTAATATGGAGGGGTGTCATTTGAAGTATGTTGGAATGGTTTTAGGTGGGATATTGTCGGCGATGGGTCATATGATTGCGTTTATTTTTAAAAATGCATTCATAGCAATTCGTCGATTTAGTATGGATCCCGCAAATAAGAACATCATGTGGAATTTACAAGCGATGATGTTACTTGTTTTTCTATTATTGTGCTTTTTTTGGCTAATAGGTAAGTATCAGGACTTATATTATGGAGTATCTGGGCCAATATTTTATCGTGTAATTCCATTATTAATAACTTGTTTTCTTGGCCACATAATCTACTCATGCCCGGCACTGTTCAAAAACAGTTACGCTAAACCAGTGATTCAAACTTTCCTTAATGGTTTAAGCCTACTGGCTTTGGGACAGATCATTCTAAGTTTTGTACCTTTTGCTTTAGGAATGGTAATTACTGTAGTTCTTTTTATAACAGGAGTAGCCGTAACGCTATATTACACATTGCATATCAACATTAAATCAACTGTATTTAATAAGCTAAAAACATCTGTTGAGCAATTCGAGATGCAGCAAGCTCTTGATGGAACATCGAGTGTGATAAATAGAATTGCAGTCAAGAAAGGAATAAGCAAAGAAGAACTATTGGAGGTTGATGAAATTGATTTGGGTAAGAAAGGCTGCTTATCTCATTTAAGATATTACTCTGAAGAGTGTAAATTGCAATTGTTTATGACTTTACCAACTAGGGAAAGGCAAAGTCAATTAATGACATTATCCAGGGACGATCGAGCTCAACATGAACAATATATTGGGGGGACTGGATCAGGAAAAACGCTTCTAGCTACCAATATGGTTGTTCAAGATTTATTAAATGATTACATTGGTTCCACCATTATAGAACCTAAAGGGTCGTTTATTAATCGTCTAGCTAACTTCATGGATCGAACTGGACGGACGTATTATCGACTTGATCCTGAGAATGAATTTAGCGATTGTATGAATCCGTTTTACGTCCCAGTCGGTGAAGATATTGAACCAATGATAGAGGCAAATGTGAGTGCGTTTCATGGTTATCTTGGTCCGGATGCAGAGCAGTATTTTAAAAGCCGGTCAACACAACTGTTTAGAGTGGGAATCAAGGCGCTAAAGTTGGCTAAAGGAAACGATTGTACATATAATGATTTGAATAGGTTAATACAGCCCATAAATGATGATTTTCGTGCTGAAATACTATCACAACTGAGTGATCAGCTGCCACAAGTATCGTTATTATTGGAGTACACACGAAATATTGCAGGAAAAATGCAAGAGCATACGATGAAAACATACTCGAATTTATATGACTACTTGAGCGAACTTACCTCCAATAAATATATTCAACGGATATTTTGTGGCCCGTCTACGTTTAACATTGATGATGTAATAAAAAATGGAGGGATAGTCCTTGTTAATGGGGCTTATGGAAAATTGCAAACCTTAACCTATACTGTAGGCAGATTATATATTAATTTGTTAAAGGCAAGTACATTTCGAAGAAACCTATTAGAGAATGTACGTCCGCATTGTGTAACGATTGATGAAGTTCAAAATTTTGTGGATGAAGAATTTAGTACATTCTTTGAAATGGCTCGTGAGTTTGAAGTGTACATGAGAGTAATTCATCAAGGAAATGCTCAGCTAACTGATGTAAGCGAACGTCTTGGTTCGATGATTAAGCAAAATGCAGTCCAGAAATTCATACTAGCTGGATTAGATCCTGATGATGCAACTTTTTATGCGGACTTGATAGGAGAAGATTATAAAATTGGACAAAGTAGTGGAACAGATGAAATGTCTGCAAACGGTTTTAAAACACAAATAAAGGAGGAAAAACGGTATGAGGTTATGCCTTCTGAAATTTTAAGGCTGAAGGGATATAACGGTGAGACTGGAGAACCTGGGGAGTGCTTATTCCGAGGAGTTCACAATAATGTGAGATTGAAACCAGTAATAGGTCTAGTATTCCCACTTCCGCGTAAATTATTCTCTCCACTAGAATCCAGTGATCGCATTGAGGCTTTATGTGAAGAAGTTGTGGAAAATGAAAAGAATCAAGCTAACGAAGTGAGAGGAGAGACTAGAGAAGCGAGTAATGGAAGTCTTAAAGATTATTTAGCTAGCCAGCATGACGGGCTAAAAAGTGAAAAAGAGATACAATTAGAGAGAATCCAGAAGAAAGCAAGTGTTATGCGAAATAAAGAGAGTTCTACTCGTCAATTAGCTGAGAGTAATATGAAAAGCAATGAAGGTATCGGTACTGACCCAAGTGTATTCCCGTTTTATGATCAAGCTGCAGAAACAATTAGAAACCCTCTTTGGGATAGTTTTGAGGAGACAACCGACAAAGCTAAGCAAACAGAAACAGATGAGGTCCAGAAATCAATTGTAACTTTTATGCCCGCTAATATTGATGACACAACGCTTAGATTAGCTCAACGAATTAAAATTGCCTCAGAAGAGAAACGAAATAATACAAAAGGGAATAGTGGGGCGGAGTAAAACTCCGCTTTATCTAATCCCTAGATTCTTCTTTTAAACTATGAAAAATATCATGAAACTCAGAGTAAACTATTTTCCCAAGTGGAGTCAATTTATATAGTTTTTGCCTACCACTAGTAGTGAAAGCAACAAAACCAAGTGCCTCAATCCAATTTAAGGCAAAATTCAATTCTCCTCGCCGAACTCGGGCATTGAGAGATAAATCCTCTTTGTTGTAATCTTTCTCTGAGAGAGCTTGCATAACCAGCTTTGAACCATTTGGGAGATTGGAGCTCATATCTTTCAGATAAGAGTATAGTTTTGATTCCAAATCATAGCTATTTGTCGAGTCAGTGTTAGACATTAAAAAACACCGCGCCTTTCTATCCAATAATCTAATTAATCTATATATATATTATTACATAAAATAGCTAAACAATAAACATACAATTGAAACCAAATCCTATTATTAATGATGATTCAAAAGAAACTGTTGCTTAATTAGAGCAAGTAATGAAAGGTTCATATATGACCAAGATTGCTCAATATTTTTGATGAATTCTGAGACGATATTTTTTCAACAATGGTCGTTATGGAATTGATGTTATTCAGTTAATCAAAAGGATCAATTGGTCGATAAAACAAAGAAGTTTCTCGAACGAGTTAAATAAACCTCTTTTCTTTTTATTAGTATAGTAATATATTAA
>NZ_JBHTVD010000026.1:0-12965 GCF_042793215.1 Paenibacillus sp. NPDC056579 | reverse complement strand
TATATATATTTTAAAAAATTTAAAAGTTGAATGGATTATCAAAGCCTTAGTTTTATGTTTCATGACAATAAAAATAGCCAATCTTCCAGAAAAGAATAATATAAGCTTAAAACAATCGTTAGTATTTATAATAACTTCTATATTATTGATTATTGCACCAGTTTCATTAGTAGCAATAACACCAAAATATCAAGAATGGGTAAGTAATGGAGTTAAGGCATATACGGTAACATACTTTAGTTATTTTGGAGTTATATTGTTGATAAGTTTTATCGTAGTTGCACTAACTGAGATAGTAAAGAATCAATATATTAGGAAAATGTTATTGTTTGGAATATGCTTATTACTTGTTTCAGGGAGCATACTAACAGATTTTTCAAACAACACCATTGCATTAAGTCAAAACATGTCACAAAAAAAGTGGGTACTGTTTGATAAGTTTATTAAATCTAATGATTTCCAATCGTTACCGGAGGATAGCTATATTTATAGTCCCAGTTTGTTTAAACAAATAGGGATTGTTTCTAACCATGATGAATATTGGAATGACTATGTTAGGAATAAGAGTGGTAAAAAAGTCAATATTACTAAGTCATTAGATTCTTCAATTATGAAGAACAAGAAGGTATATTTTCTGAAATACTCTCAAGAAATGAAGGATACAAATCAATTTCTCATTTTTTCAGAAATAAAGAAGGTTGATCAGATAAATAAAAATTATATATTATATTCTGATAGTCTCACATTATTTACTATGTCGAAATATCGCAAATTTTTTGTCTTTGGTAGTTCTTTAAAAGATAATAATCCAAAGGAATTATTTATCGATTCCAAACTTGTTAAGCAAAATATAGTAAATAATTTTAATGAATTCGTTAATAAGGATAGTTCTTATGATGATTTTCTTACTACAAATATTGCAATTAAAGATATTAACCTAGATAGTGTTGCGTTATCATATTACGCTGACATCAAAGCAGAGATGGAAGAGTTACAAATTGATTACGAAAATGACTTTTATCACTTAGAAACAAACAGTAGCAGTAATTGGAGATGGGGAGGGGACAAAGGGAAAATTGTAATTTCAAACAATTCCGGCACAAACAAAAAGGTAAACATATCCATGAATATTTCAAGTGGATTTCCGGATGATGCAATAATAATAATAAAATCCACTTCCTTTGAAGATGAAGTAATTATAAATTCTAACCCTAAATGGTATGAAAAAGATATAGAAATTGAGGGCAAGTCTTCGGTTACAGTTTCTTTTAATGCAAATGCTGTAAAACAAATCTATGCACCGACAGATCCTCGCGTTCTAAAGTTTAGAATTGATAATTTTAAAGTAAAAGAATTATAATGGCTAATTATGAGTGAGGGAAAAGTTATACAAGTGGAACAAAAGCTAAGGTTTATATTAGTTGGTGGATTAAATACTATAGTTGGATTCCTATCATATTTCTTATTTCTCTATATATTTGAATTAAATTATACTTTATCTTTAGTCATATCTCACGTAATAGGTGTAATTAATAGTTACTTTTGGAATAAAAATTATACCTTTAATGTTAAGAAGAGTTCTAAAGGTATGATTTTAAAGTTTATTTGTTTATATTTCTCTACTTTTTTGATTAATTATGTTATATTAACCCTGCTTGTTGAAATTGTTAGGATAAATCCTATAATATCACAGTTAGTCTCTATTACTATAACAACAATAATTAGTTTTATTGGTCAGAAGTATTGGAGTTTTAAAGAAAAAAGTAAAATGGAGAGTGGAAGGTAATGTTATTTGCCGGAAGTGTAGTAAGAACAATTGATAATAAAAAAGTAGTTATCACTAGTAAACTTGTTGATGGATATCATGTATTGGAGCTGTTTCCAGGAACTTTAACGGATATAGATTATCAAGTAGAAATATTTATAGAAGTTACTCAAGACACTTTTTTATGTGATGTAAGAAACCAAGAAATTTATAAGGAAAACGAACTCACTTATATTGAGGATTTGCCTAAAGAAATCTTTGAAAAATTAATGAGATTGGAGATTTTATCAAAAGTAGGACAATTTTATCATTTATTTCATGAAAAGAAACAAGAGTTTGTCCCAGAAAAGTCCTCTTTGTCATATGGGGGGCGTGTTTATAATGAATTGGAAATGAAAAGCCTGGTTGACTCCTCGTTAGATTTCTGGTTAACAGCTGGGAGATATAATAAAGAGTTTGAAAAGAAGTTTGCAGAATTTATTGGTGTAAGGTACGCTTTGTTGACAAATTCAGGATCTTCCGCTAATCTTTTGGCTTTTTCAGCACTAACATCTCCTAAGCTTGGCGAGAGAAGGATTTCGCCTGGAGACGAAGTTATAACGGTTGCAGCTGGATTTCCGACTACTGTGACACCAATTGTACAAAATGGAGCTGTGCCTGTGTTTCTCGATGTTGATTTAGGTACATACAACATATTGGCCGAAAGAATTGAGGATGCAATTACACCAAAGACCAAAGCTATTATGATTGCTCATACTATGGGGAACCCTTTTAATCTTGATAAGGTAATGGAAGTAGCTAAAAAATATAATCTTTGGGTGATCGAAGACAATTGCGATGCCTTAGGGTCAAGATATAATGATAAACTTACAGGAACCTTTGGACATATAGCAACTTCAAGCTTTTATCCGCCGCATCATATGACTATGGGTGAAGGTGGAGCAGTATACACAAATGATCCTCAATTGAAAATGATCATAGAATCCTTTAGAGACTGGGGCAGAGATTGTTGGTGTCCTTCTGGATGCGACGATACTTGTAAAAAAAGATTTGGATGGCAGTTAGGTACATTACCTCAGGGATATGATCATAAATACACATATTCCCATATTGGTTATAACTTAAGGGTTACAGATATGCAAGCGGCTATAGGAGTAGAACAGCTGAAAAAAGTACCGCACTTTACTGAAGCAAGAAAAAGAAATTTTAATAGATTATTATCTGGTCTAAAAGATCTGAACGAATATTTTATTCTTCCTCAAGCTACAAATAATGCTGACCCAAGCTGGTTTGGATTTATACTTACCTTGCAAGATGGTGTTCATTTCACAAAAAATCAAATTGTTAATTATTTAGAGGAAAGTAAAATACAAACCAGGATGTTGTTTTCAGGAAATCTAATTAGACAGCCCGCGTTTCAAGGAGTTAACTATCGGATCCATGGCGACTTAACAAATACTGATAAGATCTTATTGGATACTTTCTTGGTTGGAGTGTACCCAGGTCTTACTTATGAAATGATTGATTATGTTGTAGAGAAAATACAACATTTTGTGAAGAAATAATACAAAAAAGCTAAGAGTTATTACTGTGTACTCTTGGCTTTTTTTATAACAATTCTAGCAAATTCAGACAACAATTGACACTATATTTGATATAAAGATATAATTTAAAGTATATATATATTCGTTGGAGGTACATATGAAAATAGTAATTTTAGCCGGGGGTTTTGGGACAAGGATTAGCGAAGAATCTCATCTTAGGCCTAAGCCAATGATCGAAATAGGAGAAAGACCGATTTTATGGCATATTATGAAAATATATTCATCCTTTGGATATAATGATTTTATTATTTGTCTAGGCTATAAAGGCTACTATATAAAAGAATACTTTGCGCATTATTTTCTTCATGAGTCTGATGTCACTTTTGATTTTAGAAATGATAACGAAAGTGTAATCCATCATCATTCTGCCGAACCATGGAAAGTTACATTAGTAAATACGGGATTAAATACAATGACTGGAGGAAGAGTGAAGAGAATTAAACCTTATCTTAAAAATGAACCTTTTATGTTAACTTATGGTGATGGAGTGTCAAATGTTGATATTAATAAGCTAGTTGAGTTTCACAAATTAAGCGGAAGACTTGCAACTGTTACATCTATTCAGCCAAACGGAAGATTCGGTGCACTTGAAATTGGTAACAATAATGAGGTAAGGGGTTTTCAAGAAAAACCTAGGGGTGATGGCTCGTGGATAAATGCGGGATTTTTTGTGATGCAGCCTGAAGTCCTTGATTATATTAAGGATGATTCGACGATTCTTGAAAAAGAGCCACTAGAGACACTTGCTAGACAAGATCAATTGATTGCATATAAACATGATGGATTCTGGCAACCAATGGACACCTTACGGGATAAAAATTATTTGGAAGATCTATGGGCGGCAAAGAATGCACCATGGAAGATATGGGGATAGGTATGAAAGCTAGAGCCGAACTAATCAACGCTGACTTTTGGAGAGGGAAAAGGGTGTTTATTACCGGTCATACAGGCTTTAAAGGCTCTTGGTTATCCTTATGGTTACTGTCTATGGGAGCTAAGGTTTGGGGATATTCGTTAAAGCCTCCTACAAAACCAAGCCTCTTTGAAATAGCAAATATCACTTCTCATCTTGAAGAATCATATATTAGTGATATCCAAGATATTCAAAGCTTAAAAAATGCGATGAAAAAAGCTGCACCTGAAATAGTTATTCATATGGCGGCACAACCTTTAGTTAGAGATTCCTATAAAAACCCTGTTGATACTTATTCAATAAACGTAATGGGAACAGTGAATGTTTTAGAGGCGGTAAGAAATTCAATTTCGGTGAAAGCTGTTGTAAACGTAACAACAGATAAATGCTATGAAAATAAAGAATGGAATTGGGGGTATAGGGAGAATGAACCACTTGGAGGTTATGACCCATATTCAAGTAGCAAAGCATGTTCTGAGTTAATCACTAGTGCTTATAGAAACTCATTTTTTAGTCCCAACTATTATTCTGAACATGGTGTAGCAATTGCCACTGCCAGAGCAGGAAATGTTATTGGAGGTGGGGATTGGGCTAATGATAGATTGATTCCCGACTGTATAAGGTCACTTATTAATAATGAAGATATTATTATAAGAAACCCTTATTCTATAAGGCCATGGCAACATGTATTAGAACCAATTAGTGGGTATTTACTATTATGTGAAAATTTATATAATTATGGTGTTAAGTATGCGGAATCTTGGAATTTTGGTCCTTATGATAAGGATGCAAAAGATGTAAAATGGATAGTTGAGAAGTTGTGCGATAAATGGCCACAAAAAGTTAATTATAAAATTATAACAAGTGATGAACTTCATGAAGCAAAATATTTAAAGTTGGATTGTTCAAAAGCAATTATGGAACTGGGTTGGATTCCTAAATGGGATATTGATTATACTTTAGACAAAATAATTGAATGGAATTTGTCTTATATACAGAACCAATCAGAAGCTCTGACAGTTACTTTGAAACAAATTGAAGAGTATAATGCATTTTAATGTAGTTTGGAGGTAATTCATTTGAGAATGCGAGTAGCTGATTATATTACCAATGCTCTTTATGAGGCTGGCGGAAAGCATGTCTTTCTTGTAACAGGTGGAATGATAATGCATTTAACCGATGCACTTTATCAACATAAAGAACAGACGTATGTTTCCTGTCATCACGAACAAGCAGTAGCAATGGCTGCTGAGGCATATGGAAGATATAATAATGAGCTTGGAGTTGCATATGTTACTGCTGGTCCAGGTGCTTTAAATACTATTACTGGTGTTGCAGGTGCTTTTATCGATTCATCACCAATGGTAATTGTAGCTGGAAATTCTAAAGTTTCATTGGCTAAAATAAAGGGTCCGCGGCAATTTCCACTTCAGGGTTTCGATTCATTGCCTATGTTTTCTTATATTACCAAATATGCTGTTATGTTAGATGATATATCAAAAGTAAAATATGAAGTCGAAAAATGTATTCATATTGCAAAATCACATCGAGTAGGGCCTGTTTATCTAGAGGTTCCTGTTGATATTCAAGGTGCATATTTCGACCCAGATGAATATGAAGGATACATTCCAGAGCCTGCTGTTATAAAGCATATTAGTAATGAACAGCTTAATTTAGTAAAAGAAGCATTAGTTTCAAGTAAAAGACCGTGTATTCTAGTTGGTGCTGGGGTACGTCTTTCTGGAGCGATTTCCAAACTACATGAGTTCCTGGATTTAACTGGTATTCCAGTAATTACTTCAAGATTAGGTATGGATATTATTGATCACGATCATCCTCTGTTTGTTGGAAGGCCAGGTACTTATGGGGATAGAGCAGCGAATTTTACTGTTCAAAATTGTGATTTATTAATTACTGTAGGTTGTAGACTTGGAATAGGTTTAGTAGGATATGATTACGAACTATTTGCTCATAAAGCAAAGAAAATATATGTGGATGTTGATGAAAAAGAAATTGACAAGCCTTCGGTGAAAGCAGATATAGAAATACAAGAAGATGCTTTAGTTTTTTTTGAAAAGCTTATATCAGCTATCCCAAATAATAATTTTGATTTCCATTCGTGGGTTGAACAAACACAATTATGGAAAAATAAATATCCAGTGGATCTCCCGGAATACACTAATGAAGCACAAGGTATAAACTCGTATAGGTTTATTTCAAAATTTTCTGAAAAGGTAAGTAATAGTGGTGTATTTGTTGTTGATACTGGCTCATGTTTTCATGTACATGCTCAGGCTTTTAAAGTTAAAGCTGGTCAAAGACACATAATAACAGGTGGTTTATCTACGATGGGATATTCCCCTGGAGCAGTAGGAGTTTCAGTAGCCACTGATAAAAATGAAGTTTATTGTATCACAGGTGATGGTTCATTCCAAATGAATCTTCAAGAATTACAAACAATCCAACAGTATCAATTGCCAATAAAATTTGTGCTTCTTAGCAATAACGGATACTTACTAATGAGACATACTCAGAATAATTTTATGGAAGGTCGATTAATTGGTGAGGGGCCAGAAACCGGTGTGAGTTTTGCACCCTTTGATAAAGTAGCTGAGACATTCGGATTAGGCTATATGAGAATTTCGTCTTTGGATGAAATGGATAATAAATTAGATGAGCTGATTAACTATAAAGGATCAGTTATTTGTGAAGTAATGACCCCTCAAAACCAATTGTTAATCCCAAGGGTTTCTTCGAAGAAACTGGATGATGGCACCATGATTTCGATGCCATTTGATGATATGTTTCCATTTCTTCCAAGGGAAGAATACTTAGCAAATTGTTTATAATTTAAATAATTATTTGAATGTACCTCCCCCAAAAGATTGCAAGATTTTTTTGGGGGAAATTTATATTTAGATGCTGGTGGAGGGCTATATGGATAGTATCAGGAAGTTGAGAGTTGCAATACTTGGAAGTGGTAATATTGGAACTGATTTGTTAATAAAAATTTTGAGGTCGGATTATTTGACTTGTTCTTTATTCATTGGAAGGAATATTAAATCTCCAGGCATGATAAAAGCACAGGGACTAGGAGTTAAAGTATCAGATGAAAGTATTCAAGCAATAATAAAAGATCCTGATTGTTGTGATATTGTTGTAGATGCGACCTCAGCGATAGACCATAGAATACATGCACCAATACTAGAGCAACTGGGGAAGTTTGTTATTGATATGACTCCTGCAAAAATAGGTCAAATGTGCATACCAGCAGTAAATTTAAGTGAATGTCTAGACAAAAAAAATGTAAATATGATTACATGTGGTGGTCAGGCTTCTATTCCTATTGCCTATGCTATCGGTCAGTCACAAAATAATGTTGAATATATTGAAGTTGTATCTAGTATTTCCTCCAAAAGTGCTGGTCCGGCAACAAGGATAAATTTAGATGAGTATATTGAAACAACAGAAGAAGCAATATTACATTTCTCAAAATGTCGCAGAGCCAAGACTATTCTCAACTTGAATCCAGCACATCCTTGTATTGATATGCAAACTACAATATTTGCATTAGTTCAGGATCCTGATATGGAGAAGTTAACATATTATATACAAAAGATAATAAAAGAGATTCAAAAATATGTTCCTGGTTATCAGTTATTAGTTCCACCAACTATTGAAAATAATAGAATCGTCATTATGATAAAAGTTCAAGGCTTAGGAGATTATTTGCCTTCATATGCAGGGAATTTAGATATAATTAATTGTGCAGCTATTTCAATGGCCGAAGAATACGCAAAAAATTATATTCTATTATAGAAAGGTGTCGGAAATGAATCCAATATTAATTAGTGATCCTACTTTAAGAGATGGTTCGCACGCTATTCGTCATCAGTTAACTATTCAGCAAATTGATTTATATTCAAAAATGGTAGAAGATGCATCAGTTCCAATTCTAGAGGTTGGGCATGGGAATGGCTTAGGAGCATCATCTTTACAATTAGGGGAAAGTCTTGTCTCAGACATTGACATGTTAGCAACTTGTAGAACCAATTTAAGAAATACAAAACTTGGAATTCACGTAATTCCAGGATTCGCAACTATTAATAGAGATTTAAAGAGTGCTATAGATATAGGTGTTAATGTAGTCCGAGTTGCGTCACATTGTACGGAAGCCGATATCACTAAGAGGCATATTGAGTATTGTCGGAATAGGGAGCTTGATGTGTATGGGGTACTCATGATGTCTCATATGGCCCCTGCATCTGTTCTAGTAGAAGAAGCAATGAAAATGGAAAGTTACGGAGCTCAAGGGATAATAATTATGGATTCTGCGGGATCATATTTACCTGTGAACGTAAAAGAAAAAATTAAAGCACTCGTCAATTCTGTTGCGGTTCCTATTGGATTCCATGCACACAACAATCTTGGAATGGCAATAGCAAATTCTTTAGCAGCAATTGAAGAAGGAGCTACAATGTTAGACGCGACAATGAGAGGGTTTGGGGCAGGTGCTGGAAATGCACAGTTGGAAATACTTGTCGCTGTACTTCAACAATTAGGCTATAAAACTGGAATAGATTTATATAAGTTATTAGATGCTTCAGATGTAGCTGAAAAAGAGTTTCTAAAAGTACCATATGTTAATTCATCAAGTATCGTAAGTGGGATGGCGGGTGTATTCTCAGGCTTTTCAAAACCTGTAGAAAGAATTGCAAAGCAATACAATTTAGACCCAAAAGATATATATTTTGAATTGGGACGTAGAAAAGTAGTTGCTGGACAAGAGGATTTAATATTAGAAGTAGCAGTGAGTTTATCACAATTAAGATAATTAGGAGATAATATGAAAAAAATAGCGATATTAGGATCCACTGGACATATAGCCAAAAATCTAATTTATGGTCTTTCTGCTACCGAAAAGTATGAATTAGTCTTATTCGCTAGGAACATTTCAAGTTTAAGATTATTCATTGATGGGACCGAGCTATTAAAACAAAATACGAACATCGTATTAAAATCATTTAACGATTTTAAAGACCAAGAATATGATGTAATAATTAATTGCATTGGGGTTGGTGATCCAGCAAAATTAAAAAAGATTGGTGGAGCAATTTTTACTCTTACAGAAGAGTTTGATAATCTTGTTATGAGTTATCTGGAAAACAACACAAAAGCACTATATATCAACTTCAGTTCAGGAATAGCGTATGGTTCCAATTTTAACACCCCAGCTGATGAGAATAAAACAGCAATAATTAATATTAACAACATTGCTCCAACCGATTATTATTCAATATCAAAAATTAATACAGAGGCCAAGCATAGAGCATATTCAAACTACAACATTGTTGATCTTAGGGTTTTTGGATTTTTTAGTAAATTTATTGATTTGAAAACACCATATTTTTTAAGTGATATTGTTAATTGTATAAAAGAACAAAGAGTCTTTGTAACAGGTAGGAATGATATGGTGAGAGATTACATACACCCCGATGACCTATTACAACTAATTGAAAGATGTATAAATATGCATAATATTAATGATGTCTTTGATGTATACAGTTTAGAACCTATAACTAAGTTTCAGATTATTTCATATTTCGAGAAAAATCATAATTTGCAGGTATTAGTGGAGCAGGATAAAATATTAACTTCTGTAACTGGTTTGAAATCAAATTACTATTCATTAAACAAAAAATCAGATATTATTGGTTATCGCCCCAGATATAGATCAATTGATGCTATTGTATCTCAACTAGAAGATTTGTTTTAATTCAAAATATTTTTTATAAAAGGTGATAGAATGAAACTTATAAGCATTGTGACACCGTGCTATAATGAAGAGGCTAATGTTGAAGAGCTTTATTCTCAAGTGAAAAAAATTTTTCAAGAATTAGAAGAATACAATTATGAACATATTTTTATAGACAACTGTTCAAAAGATAATACTGAAAATATTTTAAGAAAAATATCTTCAATCGATAAGAATGTAAAAGTAATACTAAATGCTCGAAATTTTGGACATATTAGATCTCCATATCATGCAATGTTACAGGCTAGGGGAGATGCAGTTATTTCACTAGTTGCAGATTTACAAGACCCTCCAACTATGATAAAAGATTTTATACAGAAATGGGAAGAAGGGTATAAAGTTGTACTGGGTGTAAAAGCGCAAAGCTTTGAGTCACCAATGATGTTTGCTATAAGAAAAACATATTATAATTTCATTAATAGAGTCTCTGAAATTGAGTTAACTAAAAATAATACAGGTTTCGGATTATATGATGCAAGAGTAATTGAAATTCTAAAAGGAATTGATGATCCCTATCCTTACTTTAGGGGGTTGATCTCTGATATTGGGTTCGAAAGTTTTAAAATTGAATATATACAACCTGCTCGGAAAAGAGGCATTACGAAGAATAACTTCTATACTTTGTATGATATAGCAATGCTTGGCATAACAAACCATTCAAAAATCCCATTACGAATGGCAGCTATGTTAGGTTTTATTATGTCTGCTTTTAGTTTTTTTGTTGCTATTATATATTTTTTGGCAAAACTCTTGTTTTGGAACTATTTCTCTGTTGGCACTGCTCCTCTAATTATAGGATTATTCTTTTTTAGCTCGGTTCAGTTATTTTTCATTGGAATTATTGGAGAGTATATAGGATCAATTCATACTCAAGTACTAAAGAGGCCACATGTGATTGAAAAGGAAAGAATTAATTTTGAAGAAGCAAGAGAGAATCAAAATGCGCAAGTAAGAGGTAATAATAAATTCTATTATTCAGCCTAAGCGTTGTACTTTTCAATAGAAGTTTAATCAAGTATTCGACGAACAGTATTTTCTATACTAATTAGAGAGGTACTTTAATTATGATTCTTAGTGATTTGAAAAAACATAAATTCGATGTTATTTACAGTATAGGCGCTGCTTGCCAAACTACACATCAGTTGCAGGAGAATGGTTTAAGAGACACATCAGGTCCTTTCGATTGGTTCGTTTTGAATTCAGCATCGAAATTAACAAAAATTCTCGAAAATGAATTTCGAGATTTTATGTTACTAGAAAACCTTGAAATTGTTGGCGAGCACGATGATAAGTATCATATAAGAGATAAAATATATGATTGTGAATCAGTGCACGATTTCCCAATTAATGAAACAATATCCGATACGTATTCAATATTTACGCAAACTTTGAAACGGAGAATTAACCGGTTTATCGATAGAGTAACGACAGGTACCGACATTTTGTTGGTACGCTCACAAATCCATCAGGATGATATAAATTCCTTATTACCAGTTTTGTATAAACTCAACAAGAACATAACTGTTCTTGCCGTAAATTATTCAACTGAAGAAAAAGTTATAGATAAAGATTGGCCGTTTGAAAACGTTTGCGCTATAGATATGCCTCATCCGCCTGATCGTTGGCAAGGGTGTGACAAATCTTGGGGAGAAGTTCTTTCTTATGTTCAAAAAAAGTAGGTATTATTGCTTCAAAAGCTATTTGTAAGAAATTTCTTGAGTTGTGATTTTATTGATAAGATATTTTCAAACAAGCCTTAGTCCGAAATTAGGACTAAGGCTATCTTAATTTCCATGAATTCTGCGTGGAATAATCATAATTTAAAAGCTGTAAAACGAATATCAGTGGGTATTATTAAGGGTAGTAGATATAACTAAAATGTAACAAGCTTGCCTTAATCTGAATGTTTGTGTATTCATTAATAATTTGTTAACATTGTAAAAGTAAAAAAAAAGTAAGTATTAGGAGATATTATTGTGGCAAAGCTAACATATTTACTATCATTTGTATTACTTTTTGCAATGATATTTTTAATTGGAAATGTTTCGTTCGCTGTTCTTAATCCCTCAGATCCAATTTACAGCAGTGAAATAAAAGCAGGGAATGTCTGGTTTTTTTTCAATGATACAAACAGAAAAGTAAAGGTTCAATTAAAGAACACTGGAAACATAACATGGACTGATGAAAAACAGTTTCATTTATCTTACCATTTGCTGGATGGACAAGGCAATGTAGTGCTTTTTGATGGACTAAGAACACATTTGCCAAAAGATGTAGCTCCTGGAGAGAGTGTTAAAGTTACTGCTGAGATTCAATCTCCACAAACAGCAGGCTCATACCAAATTCAATGGGATATGGTGCAAGAAAATGTTACTTGGTTTTCAGAAAGATCCCCAAGTAGCAGTATTACTAACGAATTACATGTCACAAATTATTATCAGTTTATGGCAACAGTATTGCTTATAATAGCAGCATTAATGGTTGTTCTAATTATCTTTGCAAGAAAGAAAATCATAACAATACCTAAATATATAAAAGAACCTGCTAAAGTAATATGGAGCAAGGCAGATATAATATTATTTGTCGCAGCGATGTATTGGAAGATTAGTTATTTTTCGAACTTGACAAATATTGCTTTGACAGAGAATGCTAAAACTGTATCTTTTCTAGCTATATTATTTATAGGTATTATGTTTAACCTCATGAAGTTTGGAAATAAGAGAATGGTCTTACTAGCATGTATTAATTTATTACTAACAACACTTATGTTAAGCGACATGGTTTACTTAAATTATTTTGATTCTGTGCTGTCGGTTCCTGTTTTATTGTATATGAGTCAAACGGCTTCTGTTAAGGGAAGTATAAAAG
>NZ_JBHTVD010000025.1:0-19723 GCF_042793215.1 Paenibacillus sp. NPDC056579 | reverse complement strand
ATTAATAATCCGAGGTCATTTAATAAGAATAACAAATTTATTAAAATTATTATTTCCTGGATTCCATCAGTGGTTAAACTACTGTCTTAAGTTCCTCCAATATTGAATGTCTCAAAAACCCTTCAAGCACATCAATGGATTCCCTAAGTAATGAGAGTGCATTCTCCAGATTACTCCCATGAAAGTTATGGTTACGAATACTATAAATACACATGAGTAGAGCTTCTTCAATATCGTTTGTTAGTGTGGGAGCAGGTAATCTTGGTCCGATTGGGTTCATTTGCTTATCAAGATAATAATTTAGCTCATCTGAGACGTTTACATATCCGCTCCCTTTCCGCAGCTTCAGTGAGGCACCTGCGAATGATTTTAAAATAACGGTTCTTCTAGTTGCGTAGGAAGAAAGAAATGATTTCGCAAAATCAGGTCGGTTATTCATGTACATAATAATTTCTGCTTTTTCACCTTGAATTATGGTCCCTTCTCTACTGGTAAATCGTGCACCACTTTCCAGGTAGTAAAGTGCATTGTAAGCTGTCCAAAGAGCACGGAATTTTGAGACGATTTCATGAAAATGTAGACCTGTTCCATTCCCCGCATCATTAGCGCTGCCCATCCAGAATAATGCCCTCTGCACAGCATCTTCAATGTCGGTTTCACCAACTCCTTGAAGCTTGCTAACATTCGTCAAGGCTGTTTCTAGATCCTTTATCTCTATAGGATCAGAAATTTCATTAAGAACCCTAAACCCCTCCATTGTTGAATACTTTGGAGGCATGTTGAATCCTTCATTGCTGATTTCCAGCAACGAAAAGGTGGTTTGACCCTTCTTTTGGACACGTGGTAGGCTACCTACCCTTGCAGGTCTAAGAGAAAGCATTAATGCTTTATGTACCCACATCTCCAAATTCATCAATACATATTGAAACGCATCGCCATACGCATCTATGTTCGCTGGTGGATAGGTAAAGCTTGTAGTTACTTTACCTTTTATCAATGTCTCTTCGTCACTATGTCTTTGAAATTCTAACGTATCCAACATCGTGTGTGTGCCACTCAAGTCCTTGCACAATTCATTAGAAACAGTGCCGTTGACGGATACCCCGCTAAAAATCATCTCAAATGAGTAAGAATAATACGCCATAATCTTCTTCTCCCTAAAGATATATTTCCATTGTTGAACATCATCCATTATAATAATCAAACTTCAGCTGAGGAACGCTCGTATCAATACAAAATCAGCTCAATTAAAGACAATAAAAATGAGGGGAGCCATAGGCACACCCCTCAGCAAAACCATTAATAAACTACTCTTTACCTACTGCTGCTTCATTAATACCATTTTTCACTTGGGACATTTCTTTCTCAACATCGTTAATATCCGTATCATCGGCACTAATTGAACCGAACCAATCTTCCATTTTCTTCAGAGCCTTTTCACGTACATCCTTGTTGATGTATGCGGCTACTTGTCCGATTGCAAGCAATAATGCGGCTAAATCATCACCGAAGCCAGCAACCGGAATAAAGTCGGGCACTAAATCGACTGGTAAGATGAGATAGCCAAGAGCAGAGTAAATTGTGATCTTCGCTTTTATTGGGGTTTCTGGATTTTCCAGAGCATAGAACGCCAATAAAGCAGTATAAACTACTTTTTTTCCTGCCTTAGCTGCATGCTTCTTTAACTTCTCCCAAAAAGACTCTTCAGAAAAATGCTGATCGTACTTTTCCATATTTAACCCCCACTAATACAGACAGTAATATAGTCTCATTATAGGTCAAAGTGCTTAATTTTGGAATACACTCATGCTGATGTTTGGCATGTTTATCCTAGCTTTGCTCACATACTTAAATAAGAAGTAGACCGCCCTCCCTGCAAAAGGCTGCGATCTAACTTCTTTTTTTAGATTCACCTATTTGTACACAAGCCAGGCCGCTCTTGAAGCGGAAACCTGTGCAGGAATAGGAGTGACAACTCCTGTTCCTTTTTCTATTAAGATCATAACAAAGGAAGAATATGACTTCAATAATAATGAAAATCCAACAGTAACCTCTTCGAAAAAATCCCCATTCGCTATCAAAGGAAGCAAACGTGATAGACTATTTAATAAAATTAATAAAAATATTAAATTTATTAACTAATCATAGGTTGGACACTAGCTCTCCTCCTCCACTGCTTCGCTTAACCTTGCTCCATCTCCGTTACCACTAGGGTCAGAATTTCAAATTCTCAAATTTCCATTACGAAGGTTTTGACGATCTTAACGCGCTTTTAGGCTTATACATTACGGAAAAATAAGATGCGTAGTACTAAAAGTGTGTGAATGACCGATAAAATCCCGTTCAGTATCTAATTGTTGTAGGAACTTTCCAGCCGATCATAAGTATAAGTTGAAAAGGAGTGTGAATCGATGTACATAAGATTACTTACCCTAATGGCCGCGTTGCTTCTAATGCCTACCTTGTCGGCACATGCGGAGCCCGCACCAACATTAGGCGAGGAGGTCCATCAACCTTTCGTCACCGTGCTCAGTGATTTTACTATCTATCCTAGTGCTGAGACTAAACCAAGCGAAGCCATCGGCGCACTCGGTTCGATGCAATCGGTGCGACTTGCTTTGAACGAGGATCAAAGCACATGGATCGGTTTCTCCAACAAACAAAAAGTTGCTGTAGAAACATGGCTTGGACCAGCTTGGCTCAACCTGAAAGAAGGCTCATACAAATTCGGTAAGCTGACGGTTCAAGAACAAACGCTCACCTTGCTTCAGGAACAAACCGAGTTATATCAAAACCCGGGAACCTCTCCTACCGCTTTCACTTTGGCTCCACAGCAGGTTCAAGCAATTGCCTCGATTCCGGTATGTGACCCGTACAATGCTTGTGGCGGCAACGAAAGGTGGTATCTCATCCGTACCTCCTGGCTTGGGGAGCAGTGGATTCGTCCTTATCATTTTGCAGAGAGATACGTCGGTACTCCCGTAGAGGGCATGATTGCGCTGAACGGCACCATGGAGTTATATCAGTATCCATTCGATAAACCACTGAGTGATGAACCTAAACTGGTGCCTCAGGTCGTCAAGCCGAAGGCAAAGTACACGCAACAGGCTAGGATGGTCCCTCCTAGCGTCTGGTATCAGATAGAGACACCGAAGGGCCTTCGTTGGGCTCATCAGGACCAGGCTTACGGACTCGGAATGGAGCGGGTAGAACCGGTAAAGCAAAGCATCGTAATGACAACGCCGTTTCAATTTTTACAAACACCCTTTTTCCGACAACAAAGAGGACATAGAGCAACTCCCTCAAACACTGCAAGCTCTTGGCAAGCAGGACAGCTGGTATTTTGTGCTGATAGATGGTGCGGGGAAATGGGTAAATCCTTCCATGGAAGCGGCACTTCAGATGACGGGTGAATGGGAGAATGATGCGAAGCTTGGCGTAGAGCAAGGACTCGTGGAGGTCACACTGACTGAATCGTCGATCCGTGCTGAGCAAGCCATACTTTGACGGCTCTTATGAGATGACGTTGAGCCCACAAACGGTAAACCGCCTCTCGTAAGTGGCTATCCCCGAACGGAGAGACATGGTACTATATCCATACGTGGCAGGGACCCAAGTGGGCGCGTCCTTAGCTTGAACAAACCGTTCGGCTTCCGGACGGTTATTTACTTGACCGCTGACCTCAATGATCCTTGGAATTTTATTATCCTTGCTTAGAAAAAGACGAAGGACGCCCATAATAGTGCGTTCTTCGCATTGTATCCTGATTATTATAGATCAATTGATTACTATTTCCGAATTGAGTACATCATCAAGTAGGACCCAATCAATTCCTGATTCGTGTGTGTGGGGAAAATAAAGTATTAGACCGGAGTTGTTGATTTGACGCGGTTTGCCGTTTTGAAAATCGTCAGGTTTTAAAAAATAAGTTTTAGACTGTGACATCGAGTGAGTCCTCAAAATAGAATCAAATCAGATAATAAGTATTAGACCGAGAAGCATCGAGCGCATCGAGCTGCTGCTGGCAATCGTGACTGTCTTCCGATCGCTTACCGAGTCTAATACTTTATTTTCTTAATCTACAACTATATTTTCCGAGTCTAACACTTTATTTTCTTCTGACACTGGCGTGAACACCCTCAATGCAAAATCGCTGCTCTCAGAGATTTTAAAAGTATGGTATCGGAAAGTCAGCAGCTCAGTTTCGGGAAGACGGATTATTTGTTCACCTTCCAAAGTATCGGAAACATCATGTCGTTCCCATAGCGTCCTGAATTCTTCGCTCCTGTCACATAACTTGTCGACCAGTTCTTGATACCACGAATCGTTCATGTAAAAGGCAAACCGGCTTCTGAAATGGGCCACCATCGTAGAGGCGACATTCTCCCAATTCACGATGCGAAACTTGCTGTCCTCCACCGCGAAGACACGCCAAAGAATATTTCTTCCGAGCTCCGGGTCTCGGCTGAAGTCTCTACACAACGTATCCGATATTTGGTTCAATGCGATAACGTTCCAGCGTCTATCAATAATGTACGCCGGATAGGTTCCCATCCTGTCCAGAATCTTCTGCAGGGAAGGAGAAACGGTATCATCCGCTTTTGACTGCGGAAGCGGGGAATGATTGGCCAATACGAGAAGATGGTTGCGTTCGTCGCTGTTAAGACGTAATGTTCGTACCAAGCTTTCCAGGACTTGCTTCGACACATGAATGTCCCGGCCCTGCTCCAGTGCTGTATACCACGGCAAGGAAATACCCGATAAGCTTGACACTTCTTCCCGTCTCAAGCCTTTCGTGCGGCGGCGTGACGTTTCAACCTGCAAACCCATCTCTCCTGGGGATAAACGCGAGCGACGTGACCGGAGAAAATCAGCCAATTGTTTACGTCTTCTTTCATCATTCATAAATATGTTACCTCCTCTCCATTTGGTGATAGTATTTATACTAGTATTCGTGCCAATAGTATCCGGAACAGTACTATAAATGCACACCTGTGTATCGGTTCTATGACTGATTATAATCGTGTTATCGTCCGTTGTTAAGGAGGAGCCGGAGATTAAACAAGCTGTACCGAATTTCCCATTGATCGGCTGTTCGCGGCTGATGAGAATCGTTTGGCAAGGTCAATCCAAATATCGAATACGAAGGAGATTTTTATTGTGAAAACAATGCAGATCGAACATGGGCATAGTTTCAAAGGCAAACGTGTTGTTATTCTTGGAGGAACGTCCGGAATCGGGTTTGCGACTGCCGAAGCCGCCGCTCGGGAAGGGGCATACCTGGTCGTCGTGTCCAGTAAGAAAGAAAAAGTTGACCGTGCCGTTTCGCGTTTGCCCGAAGGTACCGAGGGGTATGCGGTTGATTTGACGAATGAGGAACAGGTTAGAAAATTTTTTAGTAATATCGGGGAATTCGATCACTTGGTTTTCACTGCCGGCGACCCAATGATGATCGAAAATCTCGATACCACCGACGTCGAGACAGCGCAGCAATTGTTTAACTTGCGATACTGGGGAGCGTTTATGGCTGCCAAATATGGCAGTCGAAACATCCGACGGGGTGGTTCAATCACGTTGACTTCCGGCGTTGCCGGAGCTCGTCCACAGAAAGGAGTTACTGTTGCAGCCAGCATATGCGGTGCTGTCGAGTCGCTCACCAGAGCGTTGGCCGTCGAGTTGAGCCCGCTTCGCGTCAACACCGTTTGCTTCGGCATTATGCGTACCGAGTTTTGGAATAACGTTCCTGAGGAACACCGGAACACAATGTATGAAAATGTAGGGGAATCACTTCCAGTTGGGCGAATCGGCGAACCGGAGGATGGTGCCGAAGCATTTTTATACTTAATGCGGGAGAACTATTCTACCGGTCAGATCGTTGTCGTGGATGGCGGTTCTACTCTCGTTTAAGCTTCTAGTAGGTGTACGGGGAAAATAAAGTATTAGACCAGAGTTGTTGATTTGACGCAGTTTGCCGTTTTGAAAATCGTCAGGTTTTAAAAAATAAGTTTTAGACTGTGACATCGAGTGAGTCCTCAAAATAGAATCAAATCAGATAATAAGTATTAGACTGAGAAGCATCGAGCGCATCGAGCTGCTGCTGGCAATCGTGACTGTCTTCCGATCGCTTACCGAGTCTAATACTTTATTTTCTTAATCTACAACTATATTTTCCGAGTCTAACACTTTATTCTTCAGTTTAATACTTTATTTTCTTCTGACATCGTGAGCTCTCACATAGGCTCTTCTGCATCAGAGAGTGCATGCCTCTATTGTTCTTCATCAAAATGTACACGGATCTGTTCATATATGAGATGAACTATCTATCCTAAGTATGGGTATGGTGTATATGAGGTCATCCAGCTCTGGGGGAACTTACACATCCCAGCTCTAAGCATCTTTCCCTCAACGAAATGATATCCAGTTTGGAATAAAAATACTGTTTTATTAATTTTAGAGAACTTATGTGCTTTTCTACATCTAATGCAATAATAACTGATCATTAATAATAGCATCCTTTCAGTAAATATTATTAGCATATAAGCCTATTAAAATTATTTTTAACCCTATTTTTTGTAAGATGAAACAAAATTATTGGATTAAGAATAGCTTCGTTTGAATAGGAGCTTGGGGGATAAAAAAGAGCCCTTCGGTTTTCCCGAATAGGCTCGCTCGCAACACTAAAATGGGTACCTAATAAGACTCCAGCATTATTCCTGCTCACTCGATGGATAAGTTTTTAATTCACAAGTTCCAACCACAAGTTTCTTTCCGTTAGCGTAATGAAATCCAGTTGAGAATAACAATGCTTCGTCTAATGGACTATCTAATACATGTACTTTATTGCATTTAATGCAATAGTAAGAATTCATTTTTGTGCCCTCCCCTCTAGTAGCGAAATACTTTAATGGGGGCTACATTAGGTCAATTACCACAATGATCTTATTTGAAAACTATGGTAAATATAAAAGTAATATTAACAACTTGAATATTGAGGAACCTTGGGCAGAAAAAAGCAATCCCAAGTATGGGATTGCAAGCACCCTAACTTATCTTTTTTTGGGACATGAGTTTTTTGCTGAATCCTAAGAACGGATAGAGCAGCACTCCGATACTGAGGGGAATTTGAAACGCTTGTTGCTCTTACACAGATATTAGTACCTGCCAGAAGTTGATATTGGAAAGAAACACTTGCCCGAAGTTCTCCTGAGAAAGGAGGTGATAAATTAGTTGAAAATAAGCCGCCCAGAAAAAAATGGACCCAACGCAACAACATTGTCCCGAAATACACTAAAAGTCGCACCTTCAACGGTAAGATCAAGAATTACATCTAGACTAGCATTAATTTCATAAATCCCGTCACTCAAAATACCAATAAACCCAGTTGCTGGATCAACCAATGTATTAAAACTTGTAGTTACTAGGTCATACAAAATGGGGTTAACTAAACTTACCGTTCTCGGCAATGGGGTGCCATTCATTGAACCAAAAGCCAGTATAGACTCAGTCTCGGACCCGTCGGTCCTATCGGCCCCGTAAGTTGATTATTTAGATGGTTAATTGATTTTTGATACTTATTCATCAGGGGTAATCCTCCACATTTTTCTTTTAATAATAACTTTTAAAAACACCATTTGAATATGGAGATACACAACTACCACCAAAACTCATAACCACAATAAAAAAACAAAAAGATCCAACCCCACAACACCAATAAACGGAATGCTCGGGGAATTAGTGAATATTCGGAGTACAACTTGATAAGAAAAGCCTTCAATTTCATTTTCCATCCTCGCTATATAACAGTTTAAAAAACTATTATCCAAAAAGTGGCTAACACCAAGAAAATAAAAAGAGAGCTGTTCGGTCATCCCGCATAAGCTCTCTCCTGCACCAATCTTCTGTAGGAGTTGATGAGTGCAATACATATTGTATCACATCTCCTGCTTGGTATCAAAACGATAGGCGGTGTTCGTGGGATGAACGAAAACCCAATGAAAGAAATCATTAAAATCTCAGACAAACTGCCATTAGGTGTGCTGCAAGATATTAATCAACCTATTGGTGACTGGTTGGCATCGGGCGGCAAAGAGGACAATCCGTACATTGAGCAGCAATTACGGTTTGCGCGTCAATTTGTAGTATCTGGATGAATATTTTGATACCTAATGAGGTGGACCATGAGGGCACAAAACTTATTCAGCGGAATTGGAGAACAGTGAGAGTTTCACGAGTGTCACCTGTGCGTCACACTACCTCCCCGCACTAATCTCAAGGCACGAGCTTGCGACATTTATGTTCAATCCCAACGAAAAATCATATTCAAATCGACGACAAAATTAATTACAACTCACACCTCCCCCCCTTCTACCCAAACATACCAATATCTCCATTACTGCTAGGGTCAGAATTTCAATTTTCCAAAGTTCCTATACCGAATGCACATCCAAATCTGATGGCAGGAAGTGAAACTGCAAAATGAAAAGAGCAAGGAAACTCCCTTGCTCTTTCATATCTAGACATTATATATTTGTTAATTAACCCCATTTTTGATCAAACAGATGATGAAGTGTTGGGTACGCCGGTACATCCCTTAAACGATCCTCCTGTAGAGCGACGTAAAGGTCGATTTGAGCCTCTTGATCATCTTTCAGGGTCCTGGTGTTCATCATATGAAGTAAAAGCTGGTAGATCGGTTCTGACGCGTTTAGGATCGAGTGTTCTGCAGTATCCTCTTTATGCCTAATCCTGTTCGTTTGAAAAAAAATGTCCTCATGGCGATAAACAATGGTTCGCAGCATCTCGGATTGTACATCTGGATGTAGCGATTCCGGCATTAATAATGATCGAAATAGTGTTGCATCGTCCATTTGAAGCTCCGCCATCGAAAACCAGGACTTAACCCCTTCAAATGTAATTTCAAAGTTGAGCATGATGTAGGAGTCTCCAAAGAGTCTATCCGTTAATTGAGCGTTCATAATGGTAAGCCTCCGATTGAATAGATGTTTATTTTGTCCGATCAGCCTAGCGCCTGCCGGCAGATCAAGTCCTTAATAAGAACCCTTTACGTATTGTACAGATGAGACGATCAACTCGTCACGGGATCCGGATTGTAGTTTCACCATGATGGCATTAGGTACATCCTTGATGTACATATCTGGAGGGTCCACGAAATCATACAGACGGTTGTTCTTATACAAGTCTACCACACGATCATAATTTACCCAATTAATGACTTTTGTACTGCGAATCGGATCGATCATGGACGTGTAATGATCATTCCCTGACATTACGATGGTTGCATAAGCAGGCGTACCATACACTTGCTGGATTCCAAATACGAAGGTAATATCGTTTGTCCCCCCGCTCCCGCTCCCGCTTCCGCTGCTGTAAGGGACGTCTTCAAACGGTTGTCCCGACACCGCATCGATCCCTTTGTTTGCATCGAGGGATGTTAGATCCTGGCTGCGAATAATCGCCTTTAACTTATTTGCATACTGACTATCCGTCGCGTAGCCTACGCGCTGCAGCTCATTGGCAAACTCGAACGGATTGGATTTGGATAATGCCGTCTGATATCTGCCATTGGAAAGCAAGAAATTGGAGTGGTCCGCAAACGAATGTTCGGGGCTCGCATACGCACGAAACTTGGCTATGATTTCATGGATGCCCCCTCCAATCTCTTCTTTAGTCGTGGACTCGCAATAAGGACCGGTATAGCTTGCATTGGCTTTAATACCGAACATGTTATTGCAAATTGATGAAGCTCCATATCCGGATTCAAGAGCAGCCTGGGCGAGTGTAATACTGGCCGGAATCTTGCTCCGGGCTTCCTCTGCTTGGGCGGCAGAGGCATATTGAATAAAGAACGGGTGGGTAAGATTTCCCGTACTACCAGGTACGGTGACGGGAGGAGCGGGAGTAGTACTACTCCCGCTTCCACTCGAGCCTTTCCCCACATATCGGGTACTGTATCTTTCTAGCTTATACAGATCCACTTGTCCACTTAAAGAAAACGATGGTGCCTCGGTTTCTAGGTATACCCCGCTTAAATAGAGCATTTTATCCGACTCGTAGTACGGTAAGCGTGGAGTCATTGTTTTTTCCATGCTCTCCCAAGGTATTTTACGGAGGGCTTGTTTTGCTTCTCCAACCGCTGCGTCTGTTAGCTTGGACATCAACATGATGTAGTGTGACGGGTCGACAGCGGGCTCGCCGTCAGGGATCATTTCATAATGTAGGTGAGCCCCTGTCGATCTTCCCGTGCTGCCGGATAGGCCAATGACTTGCCCCTTTTTGACACGCTGCCCGGGTACAACCAGGGCATCCTGAAGATGGAGATATCGGCTGCTCATATTGACATCCGGTTCGTTGTTCTGAACCACGACATAGATACCAGCATCTTTCGTAGATGCCGTGTCTGTTGGCTGTGGAAAGCTTACCGTCGTCACCACACCATCAAATGAGCTCATGACCGGGGTACCCCAGGGAGTCGCAATATCAATGCCACTGTGCACACTTTTTACCCCTGTAATGGGATCTGTTCGTTCTCCAAAACCACTGGTAATCGATCGCTCCAAATCGGTGACATAAATTTGCGGAGGAACAACCTTTTCAGATATATACAGCTCCGATGCCATCTGATGGTTACTCGAAATAACAATAACCAGCAGCATAATAACGGATATGACCAACGCCAGACAGAGTAGAATGATCCATGTCCATGGATTTAAGGCGATGGCTGCCGCTTTTTTTGCAAGCCGCTTCTTTGCTTCGTGGATCAATCTTTGTTTGATTTGTTCCACTGCATAATCGCGAGCTGCCTGAAGGTTCAGTGACAAAGTAACCCCTTCCTTACTGGATGTAATTCTATTCTTTATGTTAGTCCTTTTGTTGTACTCGGTGGTCGCTTGGATCTTGCACTTTCCGCACGTTTCCCAATCTGATTTCTTAACTGAACTTGGGCTTCCTGTACATCGGCTACCTGGGCTTTATTCATAAAACGGAAATGCTCCAGCTCTTTCTCCAGTCCTTTGGAGACCGTTTGTGAAACAGGATTTTTTCGTTGCGTGACAACGGATGTCTTTAGTTTCGTGTCAATTTCCAAACGAATATCGTCTGTCTGATATGTTTGGTTTAAATTACTGGATTTCTCTTTGATCGCAGTCGAAAGATGCGAGGGCAAATTCATCGATTTTACGCTTCCACTGATATCCGGCTTTGCTTCAAAAGAGACGCGATAAGGGACCGTATATTCTGCAGTCATTTGACGTACAGGAGCAGAAGTCACTTTGGCGGACTTGCGCGTCTCGACCTGCTGTTTTTGAATAACGATAGATGGGCTGTCATAGGTTACCGTCGAAGTTTCTACTACAGGCTGAGTCGACACCGGTTTCGATGGAGCTACACGGTCGATTCTCCTCGATGTGCTTGTCGTGGTTATCGGTTTAGATGAAACTGTAACGTCCTCCACGCGAGCTTTGCTCTCTCCCGCTCCGGTTGATCTCTTAACTTGCTGTTGATGGTTACGAACGACCGCATTCGTGTTGCCTACATCTGTAATTTGGGTTTGATGATGTACGTGAATCTCGGATGCGGCCGTGGTTACTGGAATCGAAGACAGCGGCGCCGCCAGATTCACTGTTGTTCCTGCCGTCGTCATAAGCTTCGTTACCGTCGCGTTGGATACGGTTCTCAATGCGCTTGTTGCGTTCAATGGTTTCGGTGAAATAATGAGTTCCTTGCGTGGGGTTCTACTTTCTCCCGCTTCAGTCACGGTTCGAGACTGCTGCTGATTACCACGCACCAAAACGTTCGTTGTTACTGTATTTGTTGTCTGAACTTGCTGTTGGTTTTGGACTGGAACATTGGGTCTCTTGGTCGATATAATTGCTGGATTCGCCGTAAACTGCGGCACTGGCGAACTTGTGTTACTAGAACTTCCAATGGACGCGAGCTTCGTTACCGTCGCACGGGACACCGTTCTCGGTTTACTTGTCATAACGACCGGGTTCGAAGACACGACAAGCTCCTGGATATGTGTTTTGTTCATCTTGCCTGCAGCAATCGTAGAGGTAGATATCGGTATACGCTGCTGCAGATTGAGATTCGATCCCATTGCTTGAGCGGGCTGCTGCTTCTCTTGATTAGCTGTACTGTCCGTTTCATGGGACAGTGTGAGGTTGTTCTTCCAACCATCATGCTGTTGTATTGCATAGTTTTGCATCGCCGGCGCAGGGTTCGGAATGGTTGTACGAGGTACCATCCTCATCTGTACGGCAGCTGCAGAACGACGGAGAGGCTTCATCTTACCCGTAACGTTTGCCGGCAGCACCCTCTGTTGTTGACTAAAGGATGTAGGATCCTTCCTTTGCATTGCTGTCGATCGGTGAGAAGGAATGGATCCATCCTGACTGGCAGGGTCTAATAAAAAGGTGAGCGCCTTATCTTGATTTCCACTTCCCCCATTCTCCTCGATAACGGAAGATGATGGAGCGGGTACATACAGCAAATGCTGCTTCATTTGCGATAGAATGGCATCTGTGTTGACAGGACCAATGAGCTGGATCGGTGGTACTTCTTGATCCAACGCAGGCCCTCTGGCTCGAGACAATGCTTCGTTTGCCTTCAGAACCTTCATTTTTTGGTTTGTAAATTCAGGCATGGATTCAAAATGTCGGGATAAGGCTACCCGCTTCTTCCGTTGTGACATAGCCTGATTGATCTGTTGATTAGAAGTAAGACCTGCTGCTTTAAATCGTTCATCCATCTGTTTCGAAAAGGCGGTCGGTTGTATTGGTTGTCCCGTAGCTTCAGAGACGGCCATTGCCTGCTTCTGTTCAGCACGATATCGATCAAATAACCGGGTCATCGTATGGTCATTGAGCGCTTTTTCCATATGGTTATCCCGGTTTAATACGCCAGCCCGCTCTATTTGATGCATGGACTCCCGCGGGCGGTTGGCCATTAGGAATCCCGCATCCCGGATGGCATTTTCGTTGGAATACATGGTCGTTGCTGTTTCTTGATCATTCATATCAGGTGTGATGCCGGAGGATAGAATGGCCTGCTTCATATCACCGCCGTCTGCCTTTACTGATGCTAGCCATGCTTTTTCTTGTTTCCATTCCTTTTCCATACCACGGAAAGGATGTTTAGCCCCTGTCCGCATATTTTCATTCACTTGATGAACGAAAGGTGAATACTGGATGGGTCCTCCATGATCTGAAGCCAATTGCTCCGAAGCTTGCTTCTCTCTTTGATATCGCAGCATGAGACTGGCTGTTGTTGCATCATTCAAGCTCGTGTCTGCTTGTGCTAACGCAGTTGGGCTAAAAGCGATAGGCACACCATCATTTGTTTGTTTATTGAAGTACTCCCCGAAACCTTTTTTGGCATAATTGACGGCTCCATTGTATAGACTCCGGGTTACATTCCTTTTCAGAGCGTCCATCATCACGGATTTGTTTTCTTTTAATACAGGAAGTGCACCGGCTGCCTTGGAGAATACATTGCCAATTTTCTCGCGATATTTGAACACAGCGAAAATCAGAATCGCTTCGATGACCATGCCGACGAACCAGCCGGCTTTTTTCTCAATGATTTCAAAAGCGACATGGCCTACCACCAGAGAAAGGTCAAGGAAAAATCCGGTTAATAAGACCATAGCTACGGATCCAATGAGTTTTAAAAACTGATCCCGGAGAACATGAAGCCCAGCTGCCCTTCCGGGTAGTAGCGCTGCAAGTAGCGTTATGGCCATCGTCGCCGCGTGAATCAGCATTTGCAATCGGTAGTAAATGACCGCCAGTGACCAAAACGTAAGAAAGCCGAGAATGAAAAGGGAAAAGACAAAATTACAGATAATCAGTAGCAATTGTTCCACAAATCGAACCGTCTCAATGGCCGGATACGTACGCTTAAGAGAAGCTAACACCTTTTTTCGGTCATCCGAATACGGTGCCGTGTTCAGCACTTTCTTTGTATCATCAAGTGAGGCATCACTTCGGTCAAATTGAAGCATGTTATAAGGACGAATAACGAATTTGTTCCACGATTGGGTGGAGATCGCCTCGACCCCTTTGCCAGAATCCGTCGATAGGTTGGTCGGAGCAGCTAGTCCCGTATATAGTACTTCTTGAAGTTCATTCCCAATATCGATGGCCTTCTTCATAAAGAAACCGGCCTGAGATGTGATGGTGATAATCACTGCAAAGGCTAAAACGAATGTAATCACGGTCTGCATCGATTCGTAGAAACGGGCGCGAACCATTTGGAATAACAGATAAGCGCCCAGGATGCCCGTTAGTAGCGGGAGTGTGCTGCCCCATAATCCGGTACCGATTCGTCCGTTCCCAACACCGGTTACCGACTTAATCATGCTGTCAACGGCGTCGATCAAATCGTACATAAAACTGAACGTAAAGGCTTCACGTGCAATCCAGTTGAAAAAAGTGGTAATCCAAACGGTAAGGACAAACCCTCCACTAAGGTACATGTCCAGAACACGGGTCATGGCATCGCCCGCTTTATCCTGGATGGCTAGTACTCCTCGATCTGGCGGGACCGTCTGAAATGAGTACTGCGTTGCCCCAAATTGATTATATATGGCGGTCGTATTTGAATCTTTTGGAATCATTTCATCTACAGATTGTGCGTACCCGACCGCTATGGGAAGCAGCAAGCCGAGGGCGAGGAGCATGGATGACAGGAGAAGAACGAGCTTCGCTCGATAGCGTTTACTAGGAAATCTTTTCATCATCCGGATCATCATCCCACGGTTCACCTTCCCCCACAGCTGCTTCATAGAACGCCTGTAATCGCTCCAATTCAGCGAGTTCATCTTCGTCATCGTACGCATGTTCGGACTGCTCTGGTGGTCTTGTATCGAAGCAATCAAACATGTGCTGGAAAACAACATCGACGGTAAGAACGCCCACCCGGCCATAAATGTCTTGCATCAAGCATTGGCCATTATCCAGATGTTTGATGATATCCATATTCTCAGTCGTATGTTCCAGACCGAAGTATGACAAGGTATCTTTTATCTTTTTGGTATCCGAATCTCGGAATGCGAATTTCATGCCAATATTCCCTGCCAGGTCGCCGGACAAGTCCGTTGCGTTTTGAGTTGCTACGGCTAGCCCCCCATTGAGGGAACGCCCAGTACGGATGACGCGGTCTGCCATGTCTTTACCGATTTGTGTCTTTAATATGGCCCACGCTTCGTCCATCTCAGCAAGAGTAAATATACCGCGATCAAAGTAAACGAATTTATCCATGAAACGACCGATGGAATACATCGTTGCGATCGACATTTTTTCGACGAGGGAATAGTCCTGCGGACTTTTTTCAAGTGCCGGCATCTTCAGGTTCTGTACCTGAAGTATATTCATTGCATAATCCATGTTGATGGTCTTCTGTTCGCCGTTTCCAAAGAGTAGCTTTGCAAACGACAAGTCTTTGAAACTATCGAGCACTTCAGCGGTTACGCTTGCAGGTGGACGTGTTTCGCCTATTTTGTATAAGATTTGAATACACTTAATGAGACATGGATTTGCTTGTGATGCAACTTGGTTCACCGCTTGGGAAATGTAACTATAATTGATCGAATCCGTTTTTACTGAAGCCAGATAGGATAGGATGTCCATCGCCGCTTCTTTTGCATCTTCGATATTTTCCAGCATGACAAAGGGATCAAGCTTTCCTTGGTCTTCCGCCGACGCCGCGAGTGTTGCGACCTGAATCTGTCCACTCAGTTCCGGGAGCTCATCGGGCCAATGGGATCGTTCACCCTTTGGGTCGAAGATGAGTGTCTTTCCCCCACTGATCGCATTTTGATAGCCAAGCAAGTTCAATAACATGGATTTTCCGCCACCGAGAGTACCTGTCAAACTAAAGGAAGGTGATTTGCTTATTTGGCTAGCATGACGCAGGTCTACATAAACGGGACGTTGAAGCGGGCCTGTTACTCCGATATAGTTCCCTTTTCCATCCCCTAACTCTTGGGTTGCACCGACCATGCCTGCAGCGAGTGTTTCCGGAGGAATCCGTTGAATGTAGTCGGAAACGTAGCGGGGGGAGCCCGGAATAAAGTCGTTAAATAACAACCATTGGTCACCGCTTGGCAATTCAAGATGAATATTTCCAAAATCACGATAATGGTCTTGGATGATCTTGACATTCCCCTTTAGGATATTGATATCGTGATGACACAACCCAAATGTGACGTGTGTGATAAAGGTTGGGTTTTTTCTCTTTTTGTACTCGTCCTCCAGGTAAAGCGCGCGTTCTTGTTTTTCCTGTAGTTCAAAAGGAATGGCTGCGCCTGCTTCCTGAACGTTCTTGACTTGACTATCGATATCCATTTTTTTTCTGTTGAGTTTTTTTAATGCATCGCGCGCTTCAAGGACTTCGACTTTGATGCTCATCTGTACAGGAAAAGGTAATACAGAAGCGCTATACAACCATTCACTTCCCGGCATGTCCAAAGTGTCTGGAAGATCAGATAGTGTTAAATAAGCATGATGTATGGAGGTATCCTCTCCTTCATGCATTTGGGTGATGGTAAGTCGTCTCGGGTGAGAGGCATCGATTTCACCTTCTGCCAATGTAAGCACCTGTCTCGGATCATACACAAGAGTGGATAATCCACCACGGATGCCTTTGGATTTCTTCGGGGACCAATCCACTTCATCGGTAGAACGGAGCACTGGATCACATATTCCCCACCAAAAGTTACGTTTACCTAACCACTCGATCATGGAGCTTGGAGCTCGGCGAATTTTCATTTTTCGAGACAGACGATCGAATATTTGTTTTTCTTTAATCAAATATGATTGGTATTCGTGGTCAAAAAGCTCTGGTTCATTCATACCGGCAATATTTTCAATAAAGCGTTTTGGATGCAACACTATTTTTTTGAATTCCGTAAAGGCGGACGACACGAGCTCTACGATATCATCGTCGTCCCCCTTGGGAAGCTGAACAACGATGATGGCTTTATAGTCCGAATTATTTGTCCCTGCTGAGGAGTCACCATAGATTTCGGTCAAATATTCGGATAGCCGGTTCGTATATTTAATTCCCTTCTCTCGTAGTGGCCCCGCGTTCCTACTGGCCAGCAGTTCATGGTGCTTTGCAATATCATGCTGCTTTGGAATCCACAAAATATGAAATGAGCTTGTAATGAGGGAGAGAAATGTGGTTTGCGATATAAGGCGATCAATTTTTTGTTGATCACTTAAATGGTCATAGTTAAACGGATCGAACTCGTACACAGCCCAGAGCTCTTTATGTTGATTGACGAGTAAGTTTCCCTCAAAGTAAGAAATGGGGTATTCAATACTCACCTTACTTACATGTTTCTTTACATTAACAGCCAAATGACGATGCCTCCTTATAGGGAAGGAGCGTAGCTAAGTACGCTCCCTTTGCGTGCGATACACTACTTTCGTCTTGAAGACGTAGCGCTT
The DNA here is from genome assembly GCF_042793215.1 of Paenibacillus sp. NPDC056579. NCBI lineage: Bacteria > Bacillati > Bacillota > Bacilli > Caryophanales > Paenibacillaceae > Paenibacillus > Paenibacillus sp. NPDC056579. The sequence goes on along the minus strand of NZ_JBHTVD010000025.1, from coordinate 2,252 downwards.
GTTATGCTCAAATTTCCGGTAGCGGTATAATCGCTTAGCTCGCATCCAATAAAGCAACATACCGTATAGCCACATGTGCGGTGTTTTTCCATCGAGCTTTTGTTTGGCTAGAACCCAGGTGACGAATATGGGGATAAATAACTTGGTCCAAGCACCCGGCAAGAAAATAAGAAAGGTATTACCAAGTATGTAGAACACGATCCAAGTGACGACAAAGATTCCAACGACACGAAGATTGGTCGGAAAAGGCAACTTCTTCCCTTCCAAAGCGTAGATGACCCAATCGAGCGTCCAGATTTTCGTGTAATTGGACACAGTGATCCGCGGGGTCTCTTTGTTTGATTCGCTCATGTGACACGACCTTACACGAAGAAGTAATTATAAATCAAGTTTCCGAAATTGGTCACCGTCTTCCAATTTGTAAAAACGGCCATGAGCGTAGCAGCCGCAATGAAGCCAAACATTTTAAACCAGTCTCTTTTAATAATCATATAGATTCCGACGCCTAGTAGTATGACGGGAATCCATTTTAAAAAGTCATTATTAATCGTATCCCCTAGCTCTCCAAGCTTACTGCCGCTAGCATATGCATTTCCCAATGCAAAGGAGGAGAATGCGAAAAGGGACAATCCATTAATGGTCATTAGCTTGAATAATTTGTTTTTTTTCATGAAGATGTTCCTCTCTAATGGTTATTTAGCCTCTGTGATGGTGTTCGCTTCAGAGGATGTTGCATTTTGGGAAGGTGGAGCGGGATTCGCTGGTTGAGGTTGTTTCGATACTGCATCATGCTCTAAGGTTGAAACGTACATTTTTACATCTTTTTCAGTAGCTTGAATTGTCCAAACATTCGTAAAGGATTCACCGTTCACATTTTTTACGGAAACTTGAATCTTTAATTGATAGGTATCCTCTTTTTCTTGAGCACTCATCACTTTCGCAATTTCTACTTGCTCAACTTTGTCAAGTGCGAATGCAGAAGGTGAAATTTTCAACGGGACTGCATCTGGTTGAAGATAGAAGTATTTCAGCTGATTAGTGTTTCCTTCATACCATGCCCTTAGAAAGCCCTCGGCTAGATCTTTTGCCATTTTGACTTTAGGTTCCTCGCTGACTGGTTTTAACGTATCCTCACGCTTAACTGCATCACCTTTCAGTTGATCACCTACGAAGCGGGGATACGATTGGATAAGGAGCCCGTTATCTGACTGACTTACAGGGACCACCATGTATACCTTTGAGGTTTCAGGTTTCAAGGATGGATCGACGGGCTTTCCGGCTGCCGGCGGAGCGAGAGTGAATTCCCTTCGGATCAGTATAGTTACTTCTGTTAATGTTTCTTTGATATTTTGAGAACTATATACCTCCGCTGACAAGACCTTGGAGGAGCCTTTTATATCTGCCGTTTTTAAACCGGCATTTGGATCAAGAGCCCCGCTTGTAAACCGCGACATCCGTTTGCTATGATCTGTGAGGTTTTCATAATTCCAGGTAAAGTATTCCGTTGCAAAATCGGTTGCAAAACCTCTCACCTTATCGTCCACCAAAGAAGAAGTGGTGACCCCATAGTTATTGATTTGCTGAATCACCCGTTCCCCCCGCATGGTTGCTACACATCCTTGGACCACAATGATAGATGCTATGATCCAGAAGGTGGTACGGAGGACTTTTTTGGGAAGCGTGGTTTTAGGGGAGCGTGCCTTGATACTTTTGTCTGACTTCATTTTTTTGCTGCTTTCCGCATCATTGGAGTCTGTCCTGCTTTTTTTGCCTAAAGATAATCCAAAGGCCAAATTGTTCACCTGCCATTACTTATTTGTTGATTTGCCTCTTGGTATTATGATCGCAACAAGGAGTATGGCCAAGATAATCAGAACTATGGCATACGGTGTATCGAACCCAAAAAACCATAGTCCGGCTTCGCGCACATTCTCCCAAGCACCCGGCAATGCTTCCAACCCTACCTCGGCCAACTCGTCCATCAGTTCCTGAATCTTTTTCTGAGATCCATCGTCGCTTGATGGAGTTTGTTCGGGGAGTTCCTCTACTTTCTGCTCGGGTATTGTTACTTGTTCTTCTGCTGCCTTGGGTAATGTGGGTTCTGTAGGGTCTCGAAGAAACAGCACTGACAAAATAAGCAGGAGCAAGATACCCACGCTTAAGAAGACTATGCGCTTATTTTTGCTTAGTGGGAGCATGAGTAATCTACCACCTCCTTCCAGGATATTAATTAATCAATATACTAACATATA
>NZ_JBHTVD010000024.1:0-26027 GCF_042793215.1 Paenibacillus sp. NPDC056579 | reverse complement strand
ATATATAATTATTAATGGGGGGACGGTTTTAATAGGTCAAGTCATTCTTTGGTTCACAGCATTGAAGTATATAGATATCAAACCAAAATTTGATTTTGTAAAAATAAGAGACCATATTATTCCGATATTTGTTTTATTCTTACCTCAAATTTTAGGCCAAGTTTATTTGTCAGTAGATAAAATATTACTAAATTACTATAGATCAGAAACAGAAGTTGGATATTATGATCAAGCAATAAAAATCATAAAAATATTACTAACTATAATAACATCTATTAGTGCTGTAATGCTGCCTAGCCTTTCAGCAGAATTTGTAAAAGGTAATAGGGAGAAAATAATGTATTATGTGGAGATTATATTCCAATTTATTTTGTTTATTAGTATCCCGATGATTATTGTTATTTCGAGTATATCTAATAACTTTATTACATGGTTTTTAGGTATGCAATTTTTGGAAGTTGCTTCGTTACTCAAAATTATTAGTCCCATTATACTATTTATTGGATTAGGTAGCTTGTTTGGAACTCAAATATTAGTAGCAACGAACCAAATAAATAAACTTACTATATCCATCGCATGTGGGGCAGTAATAAGTGTTCTGATAAATGTGATTTTCGTACCGTTGTATGGTATATATGCAACTGCAGTAGCAACACTTCTGTCCGAAATAACGGTGACAACTGTGCAATATTTTTTTGTCCAGAAGTTCTTAAATTTTAAAAATATTAGTAAAAGTTTCGTACTGTATATTGTATCGGCTACGGCTATGTTTGGTTTTATAGTAATAATTGAACATACAAATATTGAGTCTGTTATAAAAATTATCATCCAAGGGGTGTTGGGTTTAATATTATACTTTCTAGTATTAACTCTTTATAAAGAGAAATTAATTCTTTTTCTAATAGACCAAGTAGGTAAAAAGATATTTACTAGAATAAAAGGAGTGAGCAGATGAAAGGTATAATCCTTGCAGGCGGCTCAGGTACACGTTTATATCCGTTAACAATGGTTACAAGCAAGCAATTACTTCCGGTTTATGATAAACCAATGATTTATTATCCTCTATCCACTTTAATGTTGGCGGGAATTCGAGAAATTTTAATAATCTCTACACCAGAAGATACACCAAGATTTGAATCTCTCTTGGGCAGCGGCTCCCAATTTGGTATTTCCTTACAGTATGAGGTACAACCTTATCCAGGTGGACTGGCACAGGCATTTATATTAGGTAAACAATTCATTTGCAATGACTCTGTCGCTATGATTCTAGGTGACAATATATATTATGGAAGTGGTATGCGTAAAATGCTGTACCGTGCAGCAAATAAATCACACGGAGCAACTGTTTTTGGTTATCATGTAAAAGATCCGGAACGATTTGGTGTAGTTGAGTTTGATGAGAATGGTAAAGTGCTTAGTGTTGAGGAAAAGCCTAAAATCCCTAAATCACATTATGCCATCACTGGGTTGTATTTTTACGATAATCGTGTAGTTGACATAGCTCAGAATATAAAACCATCTGATCGAGGAGAATTAGAGATTACTTCGATAAATGAAATTTATTTACAACTTGGTGAGTTAGAGGTTGAATTACTTGGAAGAGGGTTTACCTGGCTTGATACAGGTACCCATCAAAGCTTAGTCGATGCAACAAATTTTGTACGTACCATTGAGGAACATCAAGGTATTAAGATTGCTGCACCTGAGGAGATTGCTTATATTAACAATTGGATTACTAAGGAACAATTGATGGCAAGTGGTGAAAAGTTAAGTAAAACGGGATACGGTCAATATTTAATTAAAGTTGCAAATGGTGAAATGAAATATTAAATATAAATTGAAAGAGTGGGTACCCTATGAGATTTTTAAATACACCATTAGAGGGAGTTATTGTTGTTGAGCCTACTGTGCTAGGGGATCATCGTGGCTGGTTTGTGGAAAGTTTTAGTCAAGCAAAATATAAAGAACAAAATATAGAAATTAATTTTGTACAAGATAATCATTCTTACTCAGCATTAAGAGGTACACTGCGTGGATTACATTTTCAATTAGCTCCTAAGGCTCAAACCAAGCTAGTACGGTGTACACGCGGGGCTATATTCGATGTGGCTGTTGATATTCGCCAAGGCAGTCCTAGCTATGGAAAATGGTATGGCATTGAATTAAGTGCAGAGAACATGAAGCAATTACTTATTCCAAAGGGGTTTGCTCACGGGTTTATGACATTAAAGGAAGATGTAGAAGTCCAATACAAGGTAGACGAATTATATGCCCCAGAATTCGATCGCGGGATTATATGGAATGATCAAACAATCGGTATCGAATGGCCAATAAACATTACGCCTGTATTATCAGCCAAGGATGGGAATGCACCATTTTTAAAAGATGTAGATCACAACTTCCGATACGGAGGATAGGTAGATGAATATACTGGTTACGGGGTATAATGGTCAACTTGGCTATGATGTTGTTAGGGAAGGGGGGATACATAACCTCAATATAATTGGAGTTAGTAGAAAAGACCTTGATATCACCAATGAATTAGCGGTTAGAAAGTATGTTCTTAAAATAAAACCTGACGTTATTATTCATTGCGCTGCATACACGGCGGTAGATAAAGCAGAAAGTGATAGAGAGCAATGCTGGCTCGTTAACGTGGAAGGAACAAAATACCTTGCTAGGGCAGCGAAGGAAATCAACTCTAAATTTATGTATATCAGTACGGACTATGTTTTCGATGGTAATGGATCAAGACCATACTTAGAAACAGATATCCCCAATCCAATTAGTTACTATGGGTTAACTAAATACGAAGGGGAACAACTTGTACAAGCTATACTAAATGAGTATTTTATTATCCGAACATCCTGGGTGTTTGGGCTTAATGGGAAAAACTTCGTCAAAACTATGCTTCAACTAGCAGAACAGAATAATAAATTAAAGGTAGTAAGTGATCAATTTGGTTCACCTACGTATACAAAGGATTTGGCGCGCCTACTAATTGACATAATTCAAACAGATAAGTATGGAGTATATCATGCAACGAATGAAGGATTCTGCAGTTGGGCTGACTTCGCCCAAGAAATTTTTATACAATCAAGTAAAAGCATAACAGTGGAGAGGATAAAAACACAAGAATATCCTACAGTAGCCGTACGACCTAAAAATTCATGTATGTCAAAAAAAAAGTTAGTCGATAATGGCTTTGAACCACTGCCTCTATGGCAAGAAGCCGTTTTCCATTATTTAAATGAAATAAAACCATGAGGTGAATTAAATGGCACAAAAAAAAATCTTGGTAACTGGCGGTGCGGGATTTATCGGAGGAAACTTCGTTCAACATATGGTTCATAAATATCCGCATTATGAAGTAGTTAATTTAGACTTATTAACTTATGCAGGTGATTTGAGTAAGCATCTTCATATCGAATATAAGGATAACTATCGTTTTGTTCAAATTGATATCACAAATCGTGAAGAAATCACGTCACTATTTGAGAAAGAGAAATTCGACTATATTACTCACTTCGCTGCAGAGAGCCATGTCGATCGTTCAATTCTTGAACCTGACGTGTTTATTCGTACCAATGTACTAGGGACACAAGTACTATTAGACGCAGCAATTAAATACGGCATAACCAAGTTTGTACATGTTTCTACAGATGAGGTTTACGGAGAGTTGGATTTCGATCCCAATACATTTTTTACTGAATCGACACCACTACAACCTAACAGCCCGTATAGTGCAAGTAAAGCATCCTCAGATTTATTAGTTCGTGCCTACCACGAGACTTATGGATTGCCAATGAATATTACAAGATGCTCTAACAACTATGGTCCTTATCACTTTCCAGAGAAATTGATCCCTTTGACTATATCTCGAGTGCTTAACAATCAAAAAGTGCCAGTGTACGGAGACGGTAAGAACATTCGCGATTGGTTACATGTATTGGACCATTGTACGGCAATTGATTTAGTTTTGCATAAAGGGATAAATGGCGAAGTGTATAATGTAGGTGGGCATAATGAACGAACAAACCTAGAAGTAGTCTTGACAATTATCCGTACTTTAGGAAAATCGGAAGAATTAATTGAGTTTGTAACTGACCGTTTAGGACATGACAAGAGGTATGCTATTGATCCAACCAAGTTAGAACAATTAGGGTGGAAACCTATGTTCAGTTTTGAAACAGGAATAGCTCAAACTGTCAAATGGTATCTGGAACACAGAGACTGGTGGGAGCGAATTATTAATCGTGATGCTAACGTCTCTTAGAATGTCAGATTGTAAATGATACAATTTGAATACAGTTATAAGAATCACTTCTTTCGATTGTATGATATTGTTTAAAAGTGTTTAAACTGCCCTACTATCTTTAGTATGTTAGTTAATACCTAAAACAAAGGTCCTAATCCCATGATCCAATTAAAAAACATCTCAAAAGAACTAACCGAAGCGGGATCCAGAGTCCCAATCCTTCAAAACATAAACCTCACCATCACCAAGGGCGAGTACATATCCATCATGGGCCCGTCGGGATCCGGCAAGTCTACGCTAATGAACATACTAGGCACCTTAGATACGCCAACTTCTGGTGAGTATCTGTTCGAAGGAATAAATATCAGCCGGCTGCGGGGCAGTAAATTAGCAGACTTCCGGAACCGGAGGCTAGGGTTCGTGTTCCAGTCGTACATGCTGATACCTCGCCTTAGCGTTAGAGATAATGTGGAGTTGCCCCTTCTCTATACAACCAAGAGTCGTAAAGAGAGAGAGAAGAGAATCCACATGGCTTTGGAACAAGTAGGCATGCTGCATAAAGCGAAGGAACCGACGATGAACTTGTCCGGCGGGCAGAAGCAGAAGATCGCCATAGCCCGTGCGATTATTAATGATCCGGAACTGCTGCTGGCGGACGAGCCGAGCGGGAATTTGGATGTGCATTCGAAGGATGACATTTTGCAAATCTTCCAAACGCTAAATGATAGCGGAAAGACGATTGTTCTCGTTACGCATGATAGGGAAGTGGCGTTGACGGCCAAACGGATGCTGACTTTACGGAATGGTGCCTGGGCGGATCCGGCGGCGGAGGTGGTGGCGAGAGCATGAGATTTCTGCGAGTATTCATCGTATCGCTAAGAGGCTTATGGAGCTACCCGGTGCGAACGTGGTTGGCGGTCCTGGGGATTGCTATTAGTACGCTGTTGGTCGTGTTTTTGCTGTCCGTGTTATATAACTTCAAGGTCAGCCTTGTCGGACAGGTACAGAGCGTCGGTCTGCAGCAGATTGCGGTCGTGCCTGGGAAATTGCTGAACAGCGGCAAAAATATTAGCCAGACAAACTTGTCCAGTTTGCTATCGTTCACCTCCGTGGCTAGTACTCTGACTTACAAGGACGCCATGGATGTGAAGCAGCAAATACCGGAGATCGTGCAGGCGGCTCCGCAGATCGAGACGATAACGTCCATGCGAACAGCTACGAAAAGCGTGGAAACGATGTACACCGGAACAACGCCGGACTATGCCGATGTTTTCTCTATGGAGCTGGAAGAGGGAAGGTTTTTTACCGAACAGGAGGCCGCGGACGGAACGCCGGTCATTGTGCTCGGGCAATCGGTGAAGCAGCTGCTTTTTGAAGATCAAAGCGCACTCGACCAAAAGGTGAAAGTTAAAGGGATCGATTTCACCATCATTGGTGTTTTGAAGGAAAAGCAGTTGATCGGCTTTAATTTCGATGAGCGGGTGTATACAAGCTACCAGATGGTCGCGGAAACGGCGAATTTGCAAAATGCGTCGATGATCTTTTTCAAGGCTCAGTCTCCTGAAGGGTTGGAAGCGGTGAGGCAGAAGATTGCCCCTGTGATTATCAAAAATCATGGCGGGGTACAGGATTTCGGCTTAATGGCGCCGGAAGGAGCGCTTCACGTTATCGATACGATTACCGATCTTGTAACCGCGATTGCAGTGGGGATTACAGGCATTTCTTTTCTGGTTGGCGGACTGGGGATTATGAATGTGATGCTCTTGACGGTCAAGGAGCGTACCAGGGAGATCGGTATACGCAAGACGGTAGGGGCGCAGTGGTGGGATATTTTGCTGCAATTTCTGGTGGAGGCGATGTACATCAGCGTAATGGGCTGTGTCATTGGGCTCGCCGGAGCGTATGGGCTGCTTATTACACTTCATCGGATATTCCCGGTGCTATCTGCACATTTTCCGTGGGAGATCGTTGCCGGTTGCCTGTTATTTTCCGTAGTGCTGGGGCTGTTGTTCGGTATAACTCCAGCCGCCAAAGCTTTGCGGATTAAGCCTATCGATGCTTTGCGGTATGAATAGACGGAGGACATAGGTATGAAGAAATGGATTGCGGGAGCGATGCTGGCAAGTCTAGTTGTATCGGTTGGATGCAGCAAATCCTCGCCTCCCGCAGTGGCACAGGAACCTCCCGTTGCTACGACAAATGTAACGACGCAGCCTTCCAAACAGCCGGACATGGGTAGTAAAGACTCGGATACGAAGAATCCAAAATCCGAATCGAAGGTGGACGATAAGCAAGCAAGTCCGACGACGTCGACTAATTCGTTCAAGGAAGGGAAAGAGAAGGCTGGCAAGGAGCCAGAGAAAGGGAGCCCGGCGCAAGGGTCACCAGCCACTCCTCTCGAAGAGGGAAAGGTCTCATCAGAGCAGCAACCTAACCGGCAACCGGAACAGCAAGGAAAGCCAAGTGAAGATGCTCCTTCCAATTCCGGCGACTCTGACGAGAAGCTGAAGGAAGTGGTCAAGAAATATGAGGACCAGCTTGTACAGCTGAAAGCTGCAAATCTGCAAAAGCTTAATGGCCTATATGATCAAGTGCTGGCTGCAAGTAAAAAGGGAGGATCCCCGAGCGAGATTGGCAATAAGTTTGCTCAGCAGGCTACTGCCATGCAAGAGGAGTCGCAAGCACAAGTGAACCAGGTGCTGCTTCAGCTCAAAAACGAGCTTACCGCGCTGCAGCTGGCGACGGATAGTGTCAATCAGCTGCGTTCGGCTTACTATTCGGAAGTTAGCAAGGCCGAGCAGCAGTTTACGGACAAGCTTAGAAGCAGTCTTGGTAAATGAAAAAGATACCCGAAGGTATCCCTGTTCTAAGTTAACGTAATCCTCTTTTGCGGTACTGCTTGTCTTTCCAGTAGCTAAGACCTATGAGCAAGATAATGATGAAGGAAATGAGAAGACTATCCACGATCATGAACACCGCTCCTTCAGCCAAATTTCGACAGAGAGCGATTTCAAAAAATTGATAGCTGCCATTTGACTCATATTCACGTTCTCCTTTTCTTTGTTTACACATAAGAAATCGGACGAAGGCCGTTATTCGGTAGCTGGCTGGCATATCGGTAGACGATGAAGCCCCTGTAGCTTTGCGTCCTCACTTTTCAATGAGTTTGCCATTATCGTACGAACTAATGTGAATAGGGTCATTATAGCAAATCTATATGATTTTCTACAAGATATAGTAGTAGAAAGGATCTATCAAAATGCCGATATTAGTTAATAAGTACTATAGTTTAAATGACATGGTGACTTATAGCAACTAAGTTATAGGTAGAGAAAGCAGGTGAAGAAGATAAGCCAATCGTTAATCTAGCCCCACAATCAGAATTAAAGAATGCGTTTTAAAGGTTTGCGGGATCTCTTGATGTACCAGTGTTTATCTTCGTTGGAGTGGAGCAGCTGAATACCGAATAGTTCCAATGGAGTCCAAATTCGTTTTACATTAATTAGCGGCATATGTAAATAGACCTCCTAATGAATAATAGAATAGGAAATAAGTACTACTAAATTTAATATACCATAATAGAAATGCTAATAGTTGGAATAAAACCATTTATAAAGGAGATTTTAGAATGTTAAAACAATGGAAATTATGGTCTGTTTCTTCGATGCTTTTACTGGGATTGGCGGGTCCTGCCTATGCTGAGCAAACTCCGACCGCAATCGACGTCTACTATGCGCCTATGCAGTTCGTTTTCGATAATAACGTCTTTTCTCCGCCGGAAGGTCAACAAGGCTTTATTTATGAAGGAAGCACTTATGTTCCTCTTCGTTTTATTTCTTACTCTTTGAACAAAGCGGTGCGTTGGGATGCCAATACATACACGGTAACGGTGGAAGAGCCGAAAGCGGCCGATCTGACGGAGATTAAAGAATATAACATGAACACCCAAGTGCGCGGGGACGCCGCAAAAGAGAAGGTCGATGCAGCCAATTTGAAGCCGACTGCGATCAGCGCGTACAAAGAGAAAGTGAACTATGTGTTTGACGGCAAAACAAAGGAAATCGGCGCAGAGCTGCCGGGCTTCATCTATCAGGATTCACTGTATGTTCCTCTTCGCTTCTTCTCGGAGTCGATCGGCAAAACGATTGAGTGGAATCCGGAAACCTACACGGTAACGAGCAAAACGAAAGAAGCGGCTAAGCCGGAAGCTCCTAAAGAAGAAACGAAGCAGCCGGAGCAGCCAAAAACGGAAACCCCGGTCACCACTCCACCTGTTGCAGGGGGCGGCTCTGGCGGTAGCGGAGGAGGAGGCAGCTCCGAAAACGCAGCGGCGGCGCAAGCCAAAGCGGAGGAAAAGCTTAAGGCATTGGAAAATAGCTGCCGCAGTGCGCTTCAGCCGCTGGCAGATCAATATGCCGATGCAGATGAAGAAACAAAAAAACAATTGAAAGCACAAGGGGCAGCTAAAGTAATAGAATGTGAATTGCAGTTCGGCAGAATTATTAGCGAAGCACGGAGCCAAGGGGTAAGCGAGGACATTCTTAGCAGCTACAGAATCAAGTTCGAGCAAGTGCAAGAGGAAGCTAAGCAAGAGCTGTTAAAGAAATTCGGCAAATAATCTAAGAAGAGCGGATCGTAAGGACTCTCTGCGTGTATTTTGCAGGGAGTCTTTTTTTTTCACAATAGAATTTTTATATACCGAGGACATCGGATGCAAGTTTCTATTTGGTGATAAAAACCACATTGCTTAGAAAAGCAGTTTATGCTAAAGAAAAACTCAATGGCTGCTCATCTTTGAAAGGACCTCGCTAGAGGTTTTTCTCACCGCATCATTTGAGATTTGATCAAACAATTAAGGCACAGCGAAAAACATGTCTTTTTGACGATAAAGGCATCCGCGGCACGAGGTCGTTCCTCTGAATAAGTCGATAACCTCTTTTCTCATGATCACCCATCCAGAAAAACCTCAGGTTTCTAAAGAGATCTTTAGATATTTACACCTCGTTCACATTTTAGACACAAATTTTTAATCTAATTTTCAGATTTGTTTAAGCTGGTATTATTGTTTCATTTGTATATTGTTGGAGGTTAAGCAACTTTGTTTATGGAAATGGCTTAAGTAGGCGAACAATTCGTTTCGAATGGAGGGTTACATGCGTGCTTGAGGTAAAGCAGGTAAGTAAACTGTACGAAAACCAAAGAGGGGTACACAATATCGATTTTTCCATGAGCCGCGGCGAAATCGTAGGATTTCTGGGGCCGAACGGAGCGGGGAAAACGACCACGATGCGGATGATTACCGGTTATTTGAATCCGACGGTCGGATCGATCACGATCGACGGGCTGTCGATGAGTAACCATCCGAAGAAGGCGCGGCAAAAGATCGGCTATTTGCCGGAAACGCCGCCGCTGTATCCGGAAATGACGGTACAAGGGTATTTGGAATTTATCGCCGATTTGCGCGGCATTCCGGGCAAGGACAAGAAGCGCCGGATCGGAGAGGTCATCGAACGGCTTGGCCTGCAGGGGCGGGAGCGGCAAATTATCCGCGGGCTGTCCAAGGGCTACAAGCAGCGGATGGGTCTCGCACAGGCGATCATCCACAATCCGGATCTGCTGGTGCTGGACGAGCCTACTTCGGGTCTCGATCCGAAGCAGATCATTGAAATCCGCCAGCTCATCCGCGAGCTGGGCGAGAACCACACCGTGCTGCTGAGCACGCACATTTTGCCCGAGATCAATACGCTCTGCAACCGCGTATTGATCATCAACCAAGGGCGCATCGTGATGGACGGCCATCCCGATCAGCTGGCGAATTCGCTGGGCGAGCGATTCGAGGTATCGCTCGAGATCAAGGGGCCGCGCCAGGCCGTTCTGGCCGAGCTGCGCGGCATGCCCCACATCGCCAGCGTACAGCCGCTGGCGGCGGACACTGCCGCAGCCGGCACGGCCGCAGCGGCAACCACCCCGGCTGCGCCCGAGCAGCAGCCGGAGCAGGACGCGCCTGAGCAAGGCGCAGGCGCGGAAGCCGCCACGGTCGCGGACGAGCCGACCGTGAAGGTGCTCGTGTCCGCGAAGGATAACGCGGACATTCGCGAAAAGATCTTCTACCGCATGGCGGAGCGGCGGTATCCGATTCTCGCCATGAAGCGGGAGAGCTTGAGTCTCGAGGACATCTTCCTCAAGCTGACGACCAATGAAGCGGTCGAGACGTCCGATGACGAAGACGATAACGAATCCACCAAGGCGGAGGTGACGCCGAATGCGTAGAATGTGGGCCGTTTGCAAGAAAGAGCTGCAAATGTATTTTTACTCGCCGACCTCTTATGCGGCATTCGCCTTCTTTTTCCTGATCGTCGGTTATATGTTCAGCTCCAACTTTTTATATTCCGGCATGATTGATGTTCGCATGGTGACGAGCCCTGTCAGCTTTTTATATGTTATCATCATTCCGTTTCTAACGATGCGCTTGGTATCGGACGAGCTGCGACAAGGGACGGATGAGCTGCTGCTCACCTCCCCTATCAGCATCACGGAAGTGGTAATAGGCAAATATTTGGCGGCATTGGTCGTTCAATTGCTGCTCGTAGGCGGCTGCTTGCTGTATCCGCTTATCATGAGCTCTTATGGCACACTGGATCAGCCGGTCTTGTGGCTGTCGTTCCTCAGCGTCTTTTTGGTCGGGGCTGCGATGATGGCGGTAGGCTTGTTCGCTTCATCCCTGTCCGCGCACCAGATGGTATCGGGGATTCTGGGCATTGTCATCCTGCTGTTCCTGTGGACGATTGATTGGCTAGGCGATTCGGTAGGGGGCAAGATCAAAGATTACATCGGTCTGTTCTCCATCATGAACCGGGGCAACAATCTGCAAAAGGGCGTGCTGAACTTTGCCGATGTGCTGTTCTACGTCACGCTGGCCATCGTATTTATCGTGTTAAGCATTCAAGTGCTGGAAAGAAAACGTTGGAGATAACCGGCTTTGCATAGGACTTAAGTGATGAAAATGCAAAGCGAGAAGGGGGAAAAGCAATTGAACAAGTGGATTCGCGGTACGAATGCGGTCGTGCTGTCGCTTGCGGTGATCGGCATTTTTATCGTATTGACGATATTTCTCAACTCAACGAAAAGCTTGCAGGTCGATTTGACGCAAAACAAGCAGTTCACGCTGTCGGAACAAACGCTGCAGACGTTGAAAACGCTGGATAAAGACGTCCATTTGATGGCGTTTACCAGCTCCCAGACTCCGGAAGTGATGAATCGCGAAATTGTCGATATCGTTCAGGAATATAAGAAGCGCAACAGCAAAATCGTATTCGATCAATACAATATCGAAAGCCAGCCGGAAATTGCTGCGAAATATGAGATCGATCCGGCCGGTACGCTGGTGGTGGAGAGCGGAACGCAGAAGAAGACGTTATATTTCTACGACATGTTCCAATCGACATCGGAAACCGATTATCAATTCAACGGGGAGCAGAAGCTCACCCAGGCTTTAATTAATTTGAATGTGAAGGACAAAACGAAAGTGTACTTCCTGTCCGGCCACAATGAAACGCCGCTCAATCAAATGACGCTGTGGAGAACCGGCTTGGAGGAGCAAAATTACGAAGTCGGTGAGCTGAACCTGCTGCGCGAAGGCAAAATCCCGGATGACGCTCAAGCGTTGTTCATTATCGGGGCGCAATCCGACCTAAGCGACGCGGAAATGACGTTGATGAAGGAATATTTGAACGGCAAAGGAAAGCTGTACGTTGCACTGAATTATAGCGAACAAATGGCTAAATGGAAAAATATCGACGCCCTGCTCGGCCTCTATGGCATTAAAGAGAATAAGGCGATTGCAATCGATCCGAAAAACAGCCGCTTGGTCAGCCCGTTGACGATTATTCCAGAGTACGGCTTCCATGATATTACGAGCAAGCTGCAGAATTCCAACCTGCTCATGTCCATGACGCTGGCTATTGCGCTCGACGCACAGCCTGTAGCTGATTACCCGTCGACGATGATTCTGAAAACGACGGATCAAGCCTACGGTGAGACGAATCTCGAGCAATTGGCCAAAGGCGGCACGACCAAGGAAGATTCGGACATTAAAGGCCCTCTGAATCTCGGCTATGTGGTCGAGACGAAAGACAAGAAGCCGAAAGCCGTTGTGCTCGGCGGCTCTACATTCTTGCGGGACGATGTGATCGGGCTGCAGGGCAACCGCGACTTCGCTCTGAACAGCGTAGGCTGGCTGCAGGAGCAAAAAGATCAAGTGACGATTCGACCTCGTGAAAATCAAATGCAGCGTGCAATGGTTACAGGCGGTCAGGCTCAATCGATTTTCTATGGTACGGTGTTGTTATTCCCGTTACTCTTCCTGATCGTCGGCGGTACGATCTGGTGGAGGAGGAGAAGAGGATGAAGCGGCTCATACCAACCCTGATTCTGGTTATCATTTGTATCGGAGGTTTTTGGTACGCGTCCAGCCAAGACTTTTTCAAGGAGAAAAAGGAGCCGGCGGCGTCCTTGGCCAAGGTGAACAAGGATGACGTCGTCAGCTTCACGGTTAAGACGGCTGAAACGGATCTGGAAATGCAGCAAAAGGACGGCAAATGGTCGATGACCAAGCCGTCTCCGCTTCCTTTGAATGAATACAGCTCGAACGGTTGGGTGAATTCGTTCAATCAATTGACGAAGGACGCGACTATCGACGCGGAAGGCAAAGATTTGGCCAAATTCGGGCTGGATAAGCCGCAGCAGCAGTTTACCGTCAAGCTGAAGGACGGTACGGTGCAGACGCTGATCATCGGCAATCCGATGCTCATTGAAGGCTTCGTCTATGCCATGTACAGCGGCTCGCCGGAAGTGTTCAAGATGAGCGATTCCCAGGTCAAATCTCTTGCGGTCACGCCGCTCGATTTGATGGAGAAGAGCCCGATCCGGCTGGAATACGACCAAGTGCGCGCTATCAACGTCGAGTGGAAGGGTGAGAAATTTACGCTTACCAAGACAGACACGGACAAGAAGTCGTATGAGGCGAATTGGAAGCTGAACGGACAGGATATTAAAGGCTCGGATGCCGGTTCCTATCTCGATAAGGTGCAATTCATTTCCACCGAGCAGCTGGCGAAGACGGCAGCTGAAGTGAAGATGGATTCTCCCGAGCTGCGCATCGAAGTGAAGACAGCCGACTCTTCAAATAAAGAGACGACGGTGACGTATACAGGCAAGGTGGAGCAGGACAACGTCTGGCTTGTGCAGCAAAACGGAGCCTGGGCGTATGCCGTTCCGGCGGCGTCCATGCAGGAGCTTGCCGATAAGTTCAAGGAGCAGCCACAAGCTCCTGAGCCGACTCCGACACCAGCGGCAGGGCAGTCCGATCAGACACAGCCTAAGCAATAGAGCAATCTGTAGAACAAAGCTCAAGATATCCGATTCCGGGTATCCTGAGCTTTTTTATTTGTCGGTTGCCGCTGCAGCCCGCTGCAATCGATGAACAATTTTTCCAATAATGAGAAAAAAGTGCACATAGTTTTCCAACTCTTGGGGCATTCTACCTTTGTCAAAGACGAAAGGAGGACATATCGATGTTTAATCAACAGGCGCAGCAACAGCAGCAAGGAATGAACACGGTCAGCTCCAAAGAATTGGCGTACATAACCGATAGCTTGAAAAATGAGGAGCTGCTGGCTAAGCTCGCGATCCACGGATTGTCGGATTGTCAGTCTCCCCAGCTGAAACAGAAGCTGTCTCAAATTGCCCAAGATTGCCTGCAGCACTCCGATCAGCTGCTTCGGACGCTTCAGCAGCATACGTATACGACTCATTAAGATTCCAGGAGGTGTAAAAGAGATGTATCAACAACAACAACAGCAACAACGAAGCTTCAATGCTTCGCAGCATATGCCGCTTCAAGAGCAGGACTGGGGCAATCTGGTATTGTCCGAGCAAAAGCGTATCGCGCGCGAATATACGACGGCTGCATTGGAAGCAACGCATCCGGCGATCCGGCAAACGTTCCAAAGCTTGGCGCAGCGCATGATGCAAGAGCAAGCCGAGCTGTTTACAGTATTGTCGCAGCTGAATGGCTACGGCTCCGTCAAAATGGCCGAACAGCAAGAAATTCATCAGGAGCTGCAGAAGCAAGGTCAAAAAGCAGAGCAGCTTCAGTCTATGGTTCAGCAGTCGATCCAAAGCAGCTATGCAACCAGTGCCGCTATGTATCAGCAGCCGATGCAGCAAGGATACCAGACTTCGTTCCAGCAGCAGCAACAGCCGCTGTACGCGTCGTATGAGCAGCAAGGCGGCTATGGCGCACCATCCCATTCAGGAGGCGCCATCGTTGGATCCACGGCTTCTTCTCAAGGCCAACAAGCCTCCTCGGGTCAGGGCTACGGTCAAAGCTACGGCTCTGCGGGCTTTGCCTCCCAAGGCTATGGAACGGCAGGCTACGGCCAAAGCACAAGCCAGAGCGATCAACAAGGCTACAGCAGCTTAAGCTCCGCGAATATCAGCTCCCAAAGCAGCCAGCCGGCTCAAGGACAAAGCCAGCAAGCAAGCTACGGGTACACTTCTCCGAGCGGAGAGGCCGGATTCAGCTACAACCAAAATCCGACGTCGCAAGCCTTGTCGAATGAATATACTTCGTCCGCTTCGACGATTCGTTCCTCCGCGGACATCTCGGACTACAACAGCGCCAAGTCGCAGCAGTCGAGCAGCGCGGCGGGCCGATTCGGCTCCAGCCTCGGGGCATACAGCGCTTCTGCATCCGCAGAGTCCAGCCGTGGCGGCAACAGCTACAACTGGACCGATGACAGCGACGGAAGCGACGCTTCCGCTACCCGCGGCGGCAACAGCTTCGATTGGACCGCTTCGGACGATAACAACGCTTCCTCCTCGTCGGTCACCTCGGCACAAGACCGGCCGCAGAACAGCGTTACCGGGAAATACAACTTCTAAGAACGTGTAAAAGGCGTTGTTCAAAATGCACCACCTTTTTTGCCCCTGCAGCATACCTGTAGGGGCTTTTGTGTATAGTGTATATCTTTGTCTTATAGCAAGCGAGGAAATTTCCCGTATTTCCCGAATAAGCACCAATCGATCCGCACTTGGCAAAACCATTGCTTCTATATAGATGTAGAAATAGTCGCACCCATCGAGTTTGGCTGCAAACAGCCTAGGGTAACGGTATAATGAGTACTACGGAAAGAACTGACACATCTGCGAGGTGATCTCATTGTACCGGATTCTTATCGTAGAGGATGACGATAAAATTGCCGCCATTTTGCATGGATATATGGAGAAGTACGGTTATCAGGCCGTCCGGACGACGGACTTTCGGGATATTAAGCGGATATTTCTTGAACAACAGCCGGATTTGGTGCTGCTGGACATTAATCTCCCTCATTACGATGGATTCTACTGGTGCAGGCAAATCCGGACGGTGTCGAATGCTCCGATCATCTTCTTGTCGGCCCGCGTCGGCGAGATGGATCAGGTTATGGCGATAGAGCATGGGGGCGACGACTACATTACGAAGCCGTTCCATCTGGACATCGTGATCGCCAAAGTGAAGAGTGCGCTTCGCCGTGCTTACGGCGAATATGCAGGAGCCGGGACGATGCAGAGGGACCGTCTCGATGTAGAGGGACTGGTCCTCGACGCGGCCAAAAACACGATGGAGTGGGACGGCAAGAAGGTAGATTTATCGCGCAACGAATACGTGCTTATCGATTGTCTGGCCAAGCATGCCGATCGTATCGTCACTAGAGAGAAGCTGCTCGAGGCTCTATGGGACGATATCGATTTCGTCGACGACAATACGTTGACCGTCAATGTGACGAGAGTCCGCAAAAAGCTGGAGGAGCTCGGCATCCATAAGGCGATAGAGACGATTCGCGGGCAAGGCTACCGGATGAACACGATCTGGAGGGCTTCGGTATGAAGCTGATCGATTTTATTGCCGATCGAATCGGCTATATCGCTATCTATTTATTCAACATCCTGCTTGTCGTTGCCGTCGTACAGCTGGCAATGCTGCCGCAGGGCTTATCCATTCAGCTGGACAATCTGCTTTATATCGGCGTGCTATGTGTGGCCGGTGTAGCTACGTATCTTTTGATCGATTATGTCCGTCAGCGAGCCTACTATAAGAAGCTGCTGGCTATTGAGTCGCATCCCGAGCCGCTGGACCGGATCAACAGCTTTCCGGAAGGAGTGACGAGGGAGCAGGAATTCATGGCGAAGCTTGTCCGGCAGCTGCACAGCGGTGTCGAGAACCGGCTGACGCATTACCGCAAGCAGCAGGAGCAGCATGATGTGTTTATCCGCCAATGGGTTCATCAAATGAAAACGCCCGTATCCGTCATCGATTTACTGACTCAGCAAGCGGATGAGGAGACGGATACCCGGGAAACGCTGCAAAGCATTCAGGAAGAAAACGACAGGCTCGCCCACGGACTGGATATGATGCTGCAAACGGCCCGGCTGGAGAAGTTCGAGCTGGATGTTCATATACACAAGGTCAATCTGGAGCAGGTGGTCCGCGGCGTCATTAATGAGCATAAAAGAGCTTGCATCCGCAAAGGGGTGTTCCCCAAGCTGGCGGTAGACCAAGAGGCCCGTTACGCGGAAACGGATGAGAAATGGATTGCGGTCATTTTCCGGCAAATTGTTTCGAATGCCATCAAATATGCGAAGAATACAAGCGGAGAGGCGGGCAAGCAGCTCGAAATAACCCTCCTGCACAAGGGAGACGGTGTCCGGGCTGTCTTTCGGGATACGGGCATCGGCATTCCCGGGCACGATTTGCCGCGGGTATTCGATCCTTTTTTCACGGGGGAGAATGGGAGAACGACGGGAGAATCGACGGGAATGGGGCTGTATCTCGTCAGGGAGCTGTGCCGCAAGCTCGGACACCGGATTGACATTCAGTCGGCTCCCGGCGTCGGAACGACCGTGACGATTCATTTTCCTCCCGCCTCGGTGCTTCATGATGTGCTCAGAAGGTGACAATATTGTAAGATTGCCGCCTGTTTCTGTAAGGTGAATCGATAGCAGCTTATCCCGTCCTCTTCTATACTTAAGGGCATAAGCCGGTCACGGACAGCGAAGGCAAGGGGCTGAACGAGCCGGGCTTCTAATGAAAGGTTAGGGAGGCAATGGAACATGGCAGTGTTGAAAACGGACAGTTTATGCAAAACCTACGGAAGCAAGAGCGGAAACGCCGTCTATAAGGCTCTCGATCAGGTTCAACTCGAAATTCAGGAGGGGGAGTTCGTCGGCGTCATGGGCCCATCGGGCAGCGGCAAGACGACGCTTCTCAATCTGCTCGCAACGATAGATCAACCCACATCGGGCCACATAGAGATTAACGGGACGAATCCCAGCAAGCTGAACAACAAGGAGCTGGCGCTGTTTCGGCGCAGGCAGCTCGGGTTTATTTTTCAGGACTTCAACCTGCTCGAGACGCTCAGCCTGAAAGAGAATATTATCCTGCCGCTCGTGCTGGAAAATGTGAAGGTGAGTGAGATCGAGCGGAGAGTTCGGGAGGTGGCGGACATGCTGAACATTACCCACCTGCTGGACAAGAGAACGTACGAGGTGTCCGGGGGCCAGCAGCAGCGTGCCGCGATTGCCCGAGCCATGATTCATAAGCCGGCACTGCTGCTTGCCGATGAGCTGACCGGGAATCTGGATTCGAAGGCGGCCAAGGACGTCATGGAGTCGTTGAAGGAGATGAATGAGGAGCGGGGCGCTACGATATTGATGGTGACGCACGACCCGTTCGCCGCAAGCTATTGCAAGCGGATCGTCTTTATTAAGGACGGACGCCTGTTCAACGAAATTCGCCGCGGCTCCAACCGGCCTGCGTTCTTCCAGCAAATTCTCGACGCGTTAAGCTATCTGGGAGGGGATTTCGATGACTTTCCGACAGCTCGCGCTTAAGAATATCCAGGGCAATTGGCATCGGTACATCGCTTTTTTTCTGAGCAGCACGTTTTCCGTTATGATCTTTTACATTTATGCGTCCTTCATTTTCCATCCGGATGTCGTGAGCGGCAAAATTCAAGGCGCCGACAAAGTGTGGCAGGGCATGGTCGCCTGCGAAATATTGATCGCCATCTTTTCGTTCTTTTTCGTGCTGTATGCCAGCTTCGCTTTTCTTAAGACACGTAAAAAGGAAATCGGCCTGTTGACCTTGTTCGGCATGACCCGTACGCAGATCAACAAGCTGGTGCTTTACGAAAATACCGCGATTGCCCTGCTATCCATCGTCGCCGGCTGCGCCTTGGGTACGCTGTTCTCGAAGCTGTTTTTCATGGCGCTGGCCCAGCTGATGCAGGTCGATAACCCGATTCGCTTCCTGATCGTCCCTCAAGCGCTGCTCTATACGGCGGTGGGCTTCATGCTTCTGTTTTTGGCAATCACTCTTATTACGCTAGTGGGGATGGGGCGAAACCAGGTTATTGAGCTGCTGAAAGCTTCCAAGAAGCCCAAAGCCATGCCGGTTGCTTCCGGATGGCTCGTCGCTCTAGCGGTTGTTTGTCTCGGAGGCGGCTATTATACAGCCTATACTTCGTCGCCAAGCAATATTGTGCTCGTGATGATACCGGTTATTTTGATCGTGGTGCTGGGCACGTACTTCTTGTTCACCCAAGCCAGTGTGGCTATATTAAAAAGACTGCAGCGGATGCCGCACTTGTATTACCGGAGCACGCGGCTGATCACCATTTCACAGCTTGTGTTCAAGATGAAGGATAACGCCAGAATTTTGTTTGTCGTTTCCGTTTTAAGCGCCGTCATTTTGTCGGCCTCCGGTTCCGTCTATATGTTTTATCAAGGCGCGAGAGCGCAGCTGGTGGACTCCTACCCTCAAGCGATCGGCTTTACGAGCCGGGGAGCTGCCGTACCGGAGGCTATGAAGCCAGAGCAGGTAAAAGGCACTCTCTCACAAAACGGGATGCAGGTGACGGAGAGCATCTCGGACGTCGGGGTAGTCACTGCTATCGAACTCAAGCTGCCTAATCGCACTAGAAAGACAGATGTGCTCATCCTTCCTGCAAGCAGCTACAATAAGACGGCGAAGAAGGAGCAGGGCGCGGCCCCTCTGCAAATCGCCCGCGATCATGCGGTCTTTATTTATCCGTATACAGGCGGGAATGTCCAGTATTTCGCCAAAGGGGACGTGCTGTCGGCGACAGCGTCTGGAGCTCCTCTTTCTTTGCAAATGGACGGTCAGCTGAACGGATCCTTTCTCAGTTTGGATTATGATCTGAATCAAGTCGTTCTTATGAACGATGAACAGTTCGGAACGATTTTATCCAAAGCGCGGGAAGAGGACAAGGCGTATTACGCCGGGTATGAACTGGCACATTGGGAGCAATCTCGAGAAGCTGTCCAGCAGCTGAAGGCGGGCTTAACCCAAGATCAGCAGAAGCAGGTTATAGCCCGAGCGGATGCTTTTCAGGAGATCAAGCAGTTCAGCTCGTTCACGATGTTTATCGGCGTCTTCATCAGCTTCCTCTTTTTCATGGCTTCCGGCAGTATGCTGTACTTCAAGCTGTTTACCGAGCTGCAGGATGATCAGGCCCAGTATAAGGCGCTGACGCGAATCGGAGTGTCGATGAAGGAAATACGGACCGTCACGAACGCTCAGATCGGGCTTATCTTCTTCATCCCGGTTATCGTAGGCAGCATTCACGCCGGCTTTGCCTATAAAGCTTTAAGCAACCTGATGAACGTCAGCGTATGGAAATACGGGGCGATGATCATGGTCATTTATGCGGTGATGCAGCTGTTTTATTTCTTGCTGACACGCCATGCTTATATGAGACAAATGAAAAAATTATAATCAAAACGCCTGGGAACACGTGTTCTCAGGCGTTTTCTTTTCGTATCGGCAAAAAGCTGGGGAAAACTGGCTGGAAACGGATTTGACACGATTTGAACGGTAGCATAGACTTGTCTGTAGAGACGGTTATATAAGCAGGTTTGGGAGCCCCAAACTGTCAAACAAGGAACGGAGGCAATACGTTGCATTGGGATTTTAAGCAATGGAACCATATATTCAAGCTGGACCCGGACCGGGATATTTCCGACGAGCTGCTGGAGCGGGTATGTCTTTCGGGGACGGACGCTATTATTGTAGGAGGATCATCGGGCGTAACGTTCGACAACACGGTCGACCTATTGTCCCGCATCCGGAGATTCGAGGTGCCTTGCGCACTGGAGATTTCCGATCAGGAGGCGATAGTTCCCGGATTCGACTTCTTCTTCATCCCTATGGTATTGAATGCTGGCGATCCGCAATGGATTATCGGGCATCACCAGCAGGCTTTGCGCGAGTACGGCGCCATCATGGATTGGAGCCAGGTTGTGACCGAAGGCTACGTTATTTTGAATGAGCAGTCCACTGCGGCGCGTGTCACCTCGGCGAATACGGCTTTGGATACGAGGGATGTGGAGGCGTATGCCCGTTTGGCCGACCGGCTGCTGCACTGCCCGATTTTTTATATGGAATACAGCGGTACGTTCGGCGATATGCAGTTGACGGCGAGAATCAAAGAGCTGCTGAAGGATGCCCGATTGTTCTATGGAGGCGGCATCGACAGCCCGGAGAAAGCATATGATGCGGCGCTGGCGGCACATACCGTCGTTGTCGGCAATGCCGTGTACGAGCAGCCGGAGCAAGCGCTGGCTACCGTTCAGGCGGTGAGAGAGGCGAAAGCTTCCGCCGTCAATAAGCAATGAAAGGAAATGGATCCGAATGATTGATATTTTTTCATCTATAAATACTTTGAACCCTCAGCAAAAGAAAGCGGTCGAAACCGTAGACGGTCCGCTGCTGATTATGGCCGGAGCGGGGAGCGGCAAGACCCGTGTGCTTACGCACCGGATCGCTTATTTGATCGCTACCAGAAAAGCGGCTCCGTGGAGCATTTTGGCGATAACCTTTACGAACAAAGCGGCTCGGGAAATGCAGGAGCGCGTAGGCCATCTCGTAGGAGCCGGAGGACAGGACATTTGGGTATCCACCTTCCACTCCATGTGCGTCCGCATTCTGCGCAAAGATATTTCCCGCATGGGCTTTTCTTCGAGTTTCACCATATTGGATTCGGGAGATCAGCTGTCCGTTGTGAAGAATTGTATGAAGGAACTGAACATCGATTCGAAAAAGTTCGAGCCTAAGGCCGTTCAAGCGGCCATCAGTACGGCGAAGAACGAACTCAAGTCACCGGAAATGCTCGAGAGCCTGATCGGCGATTACTTCGACGGCATTGTCGCTAGAGTGTACAAGCTGTATCAGAAAAAGCTGAAAAGCAACAACTCGCTCGACTTCGACGATTTGATCATGACGACGATTCAGCTGTTTAAAGAAGTGCCGGAAGTGCTGGAGTTTTACCAGAACAAATTCCAATATATCCACGTCGACGAGTATCAGGATACGAACCGCGCCCAATATATGCTCTGCCTGATGCTGGCGGACAAGCACAAGCGCATTTGCGTCGTAGGGGACAGCGACCAGTCGATTTACCGCTGGCGCGGCGCGGATATCAGCAATATTTTGAACTTTGAGAAGGATTACCCTAACGCGACGACCATATTGCTTGAGCAAAACTACCGCTCCACCTCCAATATATTGAATGCGGCGAACAAGGTAATCGGCAACAATACGGGACGCAAGGCCAAAAATTTGTGGACCGATAAGGGCGATGGCAGCAAAATTCGTTTGTATCAAGCCGATTCCGAGCATGAGGAAGGGTACTTTATTACGAACGAAATCAATAAAAATGTAAAAAGCGGCAAACGCTACGATCATCATGCGATTTTGTACCGTACGAACGCCCAGTCGCGGGTCATAGAGGAAATTTTGATCAAATCGGATATTCCTTACCAGATCGTCGGCGGCATCAAGTTCTATGACCGTAAAGAGATCAAGGACATTCTCGGTTATTTGCGGCTTATTTCGAATCCCGACGACGATATCAGCTTCGCAAGAATCGTCAATGTGCCCAAACGCGGTATCGGCGATACGACGATCGACCGGTTGGCTGATGCGGCCGGACGGCGCGGTATTTCGATGTTCGCCATGCTGGAGGAGGTCGAAGCGCTCGAAATCGGGACCAAAGCGAAGCATGCCTTGGCGGATTTCCGCGAGATGATCAACAACCTGTACCGGATGGTCGACTATTTGTCCGTAACCGAGCTGACGGAAAAAATGCTCGAGATGACGGAATACCGCGTCGAGCTCCAGCGCGAAAAGACGATTGAAGCGACCGCCCGGTTGGAGAACATCGACGAGTTCCTGTCCGTTACGATGGACTTTGAAAAGCGCAACGAAGACAAGTCGCTCGTCTCGTTCCTGACCGATTTGGCTCTTATCGCGGATATCGATTCGATGAACGACAAAGCGGAAGCGGCGGCCGACGCCAACAATTCCGTCGTGCTGATGACGATGCACAGCGCCAAGGGGCTGGAGTTCCCGGTTGTCTTCATCATCGGGATGGAGGAAGGCGTCTTCCCGCACAGCCGGGCGAACAACGACAATGAAGAGCTTGAGGAGGAACGCCGCCTCGCTTATGTGGGCATTACGCGCGCGGAACAGGAACTGTTCCTCACTTGTGCGAGAATGCGTACGCTGTTCGGGCGTACGAATATGAACGCTCCGTCGCGGTTCCTGACGGAGATTCCGGAGGAGCTGCTGGAGGTTGCGTCGCCTGGCGGTACCATCGGCGGACGGTCGGGCGGCAGCTCCTGGGGCAGCCGCGAAGGCCGCTACGGCAGCACCGGCGGCAGCTTCGGCTCCTCCGCGGGCGGCGGCTTCGGCAGCTCGGCCCGGCCGGCCGCGGCAGCGAGCTTCCGCCCGAGCGCGGGCGGAGCCGCCACGGCGGGCGCTGCGCGTCCCGCGGCTGCAGCAGCAGGCGCCGGTGGCGCCAAGCCGGTGACCGACTACAAGATGGGCGATAAAGTCGCCCATGGCAAGTGGGGCACCGGCGTCGTCGTCGCCATCAAGGGATCCGGCGACGATACGGAGCTGCAGATCGCTTTCCCGGCGCCTGTCGGCGTGAAGCGGCTGCTGGCGAAATTTGCACCGATCACCAAGGAAGGCTGATAAGCATCAGCTTGCTGCTTCCGGTGCGGCGGATTGTTTTGGATATTTCTAATTTGGAGAGGACGGTTTTCCTAAATGACGGATGCTCTGCAGGCCATGAAAGCCCTCATCGAAGAAATTAACCATCATAATTATTTGTATTACACGCTGGATCAGCCGAGTTTAAGCGATGCGGACTATGACAAGCTGTATGACCGTCTTGTGTCGATGGAGCGGGAGACCGGGGTGACTTTGCCCGACTCCCCGACCCAACGGGTAGGCGATCAGCTGCTGAAGGGCTTCGATGAGCATAAGCACAGATCACGGCTGTGGAGCTTGGATAAAGCGCAGAATCAAGAGGATTTGGCCGCATGGCATACCCGTGCTTTGAAGCTGGTGAACGACTACAACAGCAAAAATCCAGATACCCCTCTGCCGCCGCTTTCTTTCGTCATGGAATTGAAATTCGACGGTCTGACATTGAATCTGACCTACGAGGGCGGAAGGCTAGTGCAGGCGGCGACTCGCGGTAACGGCGTTGTGGGTGAAGGCATTCTTGCGCAGGTGAAGACCATCAAATCGATTCCTCTTACCATTCCATATACCGAAGGCGTTATTGAAGTGCAGGGCGAAGGCATTATGAACCTGTCCGTGCTGGACGAATACAACAAGACGGCCGCAGAGCCGCTTAAAAACGCCCGTAATGCGGCAGCCGGGGCTTTGCGTAACCTGAACCCCAAAGTGACGGCAGAACGCAAGCTGAACGCTTATTTTTATAATATCGGCTATACCGATGGTCTTACCTTCCAGGATCATCAGGAGATGGTATCGTTTTTGAGCGACAACCGATTTAAGGTGAGCCCGTTTGTTCGTTTCTTCGATTCGATCGAAGCGGTGGCGGAGGAGCTGGACAACGTTGCTTCCATGCGCAATACGTTTGATTTTCTGATCGACGGACTCGTTGTAAAAATTACGGACATGCGTACGCGCGAGGTGCTCGGCTATACGGATAAATTCCCGCGCTGGGCCGTTGCCTTCAAATTCGAGGCGGAGGAAGCGGTCACTACCCTGCTGTCGGTTTCGTGGGAAGTGGGCCGTACGGGCAAAATCACGCCTGTAGCGAAGGTGGAGCCTGTCGACATTGCCGGAGTAACGGTTCAAAACTGTACGCTGAACAATATCGGAGATATCGAGCGCAAAAACCTGAAGTACGCGCTGGGCAGTCAAGTTCTCATTCGCCGTTCCAACGACGTCATTCCCGAAATTCTCGGCAAAGCGACAGAGGAGCAGGACGGACAGGAGATCGTTTATCCGGAGCATTGCCCGTCTTGCGGCTCTACTTTGGAACTGAAGGGCGCGCATTTGTTCTGTTTGAACCGATTGGAGTGCCGTCCGCAGCTGATTGGGCGTATTACGCATTTCGCTTCCCGAGATGCTATGGATATCGAGACGTTCAGCATCATGACCGCCGAGCAGCTGTACCAGGAGCTTGACGTGCGTGACCCGGCCGATCTGTATGATCTGACTTTCGACGACTTGATTAAGCTGGAGCGGTTCGGAGAGAAGAAGGCGAACAAGCTGCTCGCGGCCTTTGAGAAAAGCAAACAATGCGATCTCGCGTCGTTCTTATTTGCGCTGGGCATTCCCAACACCGGGAAAACGACCACGAGGGTGCTCGCGGATCATTACCGCAGCTTGGATAAAATCATGCAGGCTACGGCCGAGGAGCTCGTTACGCTGCAGGATATCGGCGGCATTGTGGCCGACAGCATCGTGAGCTTCTTCCGCGACCCGGTCATGCAGCGCAGCATCGAGCGTCTGCTTCAATCCGGAGTGAACCCGGTAAGCGAGGAAGCACCGGTTGTGGCGAATACTGATAATCCGTTTTTCGGCAAGACCGTTGTGCTTACCGGCACCTTATCTTCAATGAGCCGGGATGAAGCGGGCAAGAAGCTGGAGGCAATGGGCGCCAAAATTACCGGCAGCGTATCGAAAAAGACCGATATCGTCATCGCCGGAGAAAGCGCCGGAAGCAAGCTGACCAAAGCGCAGGAGCTGGGCATACGAGTTATTACCGATGAGCAGGAGCTGCTTCAGCTTTTGAACGGATAACAGTAACATTAGGAAGGGGGGCTCTTGGCGAGCCTCCCTTTTTAATACCAGTAGGGAAGGTGAAATTATTATCAGCAAATCGATTCAGGAATTGTATAATTTGACTTGAGAAGGCGCACCCTGTAATGGACCGCTTATAGTGACGATTCTGAACTGACCTAGTGCTTGATCCTGTAGCATTTCAAAGGTAATATGAGTCTTGCGGCAAGGCGGTTAATAGGACGAATTGAACGCCAAAATGGGATGCTATAAGTTTTTTAAAAAAATAGTTGCATTCCATAGCTGATTTGTGGTACATTACTTTTTGTCGCCGCTGAGGGCTGAGAGGTTCGAGGGACGACAGCAACAAAATGGAAATAATAAAAAGTTGCAAAAGATTGTCGAATATGATAAGATAACTTCTTGTCACGACAAAAAAGTGATGCAACGAAAGCTCTTTGAAAACTGAACAAATGATGTTTGAAATGCCAGTAATTGTTTTATCATTTTGAGCTTAAGACAAGCTCTGTTATACGGTCGCTTCGGCGACACTTTAATGGAGAGTTTGATCCTGGCTCAGGACGAACGCTGGCGGCGTGC
>NZ_JBHTVD010000023.1:29309-35898 GCF_042793215.1 Paenibacillus sp. NPDC056579 | reverse complement strand
CTCGAGCCTTATTTGCCATGGTCATCTTCGCTTCCAATTACTTGTCGTGTAATGGGATAGGAATTATCTAGCTCGAGGTTAAGTGACGCTTACCCTTGTCTCGTCTCCGGCACGAGCAGCCGGTTTCGATTTCTTCTGCTCATCTGCTTTCGTGACACCTCCTCAAGCATTCTTACGAGTACGTTGTCCCGTATGCCCAAGAAGTATGTGTTATGTCCATCCGCATAAAAAAGGAGAGTTCAAGGCGCGCATAAGCTATGCGCTCCCTGTCCTCTCCCCTTGTATTACTTATCCGATGGAATGTCGCAAGATTCGTCGGTGCATACGCCCGCCGCTTCGCTGCTGACGTCGACGAGCTTAACCGGTTTCTCGTCTTGCCATGCTTGCTCCAGCGCGCTAAGGAACACTTCCGTCGGCTGAGCGCCGGACACTGCGTACTTGCGGTTAATGACGTAGAAAGGTACACCGCGTACGCCGAGCTGGCTTGCCTCTTTCTCCTCGTCGCGTACGTTGTCTGCGAACCGTCCGCTCGCCAGCGCCTCCGCTGCCTCGTCCCGGTCAAGACCCGCTTCCGCCGCAATGTCGAGCAGCGTCTCCCGGTCACCCAGATGCTTTCCGTCGGTAAAAAAACCTTTGAGCAGCAGCTCTGTCAGCTCGTTCCGCTTGCCGTGCTGCGCGCCGAAATGAGACAGTCTGTGCGCATCGAACATATTCGTCAGCTTGATTTTGTCGTATTGAAAATCAAGTCCGGCTTCCGCCGCCGAACGGCCGAGGCTGCGGTTCATCTCGATCGCTTTGTCGCGCGTTATGCCTTGCTTCGAAGACACCATCTCGTGAACGTCATGCGGATAATCCTTCTTCGCATTCGGGTCCAACTCGAAGCTCCGGTATTGGATGTCGATATGATCGCGGTTCTCGAACTGAGCGACTGCCTCCTCTAGACGGCGTTTGCCGATATAGCAGAACGGGCAGGCAAAATCCGACCATACTTCGATTTGCATTCGTTAATCCCCCTAAAAATGATAGCTGCTGATTACTGAGCTTATGCTAGGCACAGTATTTCTTAAAAATAAAAGCAGTCTCTTTCGTGACTGCAATCGCTTCAAGCACATTATAGAGGATAGCACTTACTTTTGGCAAGCTGATATTTTTTCGTAATTATGGCGTTGGTTGTGCTGTAAAATCAATCTTCCGCATCACATCGTCCATCGTGAACTGCCGGAGATATTCAATCGTGTTCCGCTCCGCTTCGTTCATGATCGACTCCAGCGCCCGGTTCAGCTGCTGAACAGCTGCGCCGCAGCCGCCTTCTTCATCCTCAAGCTGCTCCAACCCGCCGCAATCGTTCTTCACCGCTATATATACGTCAGCTAACGTAATATCTTCGCTCTGCTTGCGCAGCCAGTAACCGCCGTCACGTCCTTCCTTCACCTCGACCAGGCCAGCCTGCACCAGACTGACCAAGACACGGCGCAGGAACGTCGCATGCGAATTGACTTGGCATGCAATCGCCGCGCTGGACAGCACGCCTCCACTCTGCGCCAGCCAAGCCAGTGCATGGACTGCAATACCGAACCGGGGAGGCCCCGGTATTCCGTTCGCCGTACTCATCCGTTCCACTCCTTCATCCGCTCTGCCCGCAGCGGTCTAACCGGCAACCACTGCAGGCACTCTTATTCCATTATATCGCCTGCCGCAGCGGAATGGCTACTTCTTGGCGTCCATGTATAGTTACTTCCACATAATCTTCTAAGCTCCTTAGATGATACTCCCATATTATTCTGATATATACTTAAAAATGAGCTTCTTCTCTCTTCAACTCCAGCTCTTGGATGACTCATTCCTTTTTTCTTCAAAGGAGGTGAGTGTTGCTCAAACCAATCGCTATCATGATTACGTAGCCAGGAATAATTACTCTTATCTAATCGTTGAAGATCCTCTCTAGATAAATTAGGATACTCATTAAGTAACTCAAGATATTTTTTTCTTCTATTCTCTATACTAATTTTTATTATCTTATCCGGTTTTATCTCGATAGATGGTTGGTTCTTAGAAAACCACGCACTATCGTTTTTCTTGAGCCAAGTGTAATTTGACGTATTCGGTTCAATAAGTTCTTCCCCATCTTCTATGAACCAAGGATATAGCCCCCATGTTCCTAACAATACACCATCTCCCTAAAAATTATTGGTCAGATGTTTCGTCGAAGGAATTGAACTATTCTGCCCTTTACTTCGAGAAAAGCGGCAGGTGATTCCCCCGATCCACTGCCGTTATTTAACTAATGTTCCCCCGTTAGTTCAATCGTATTTCTTTAATGAATCAATAAAGGTTTCTAGTAATTTGCTTGCTAAATGGAAATGGTCAGACTCTAACTGAGTATAAAAAATAAGTTCTAATTCATCAATTAACTCACTAATTTCATTTGAAAATTCTATATAAATCCTGTCCGGTATGAGCGTGGTATATAGCCTGCTCCGTAGTTCTTCAATTCCAAACTCCTTGTTCATAAACCGATGTATTAGTACTTCAAAATGATGAATGCTTATTGAACTCACCCTTGCCCTCAATCAAAACAAATCTCTTTTGCCACTCAATCAATAATTCCACATATTGGTACTAAACTGCCCTTTACTTCAACAACAAACCGGCAGCGGATCTCTGATCTGCTGCCGGTTTGTTGTTTCATATTCTTCTGAACTAAGGATTAAGATGACTTTCCGGAAAGTGTGGAACTGCCGGTAGGCCAGGTGGAGAGCGCTTGCTCAGCAACAGCCTCTAGCATGTCGCGACTGAAGCCGGCCTTGGCTTGAACAGCCATACCATGGAGCGCCGCCGGGATGAAATCCAGGAAGTGCTCGTAATAGCGCGCCAGAACTCGGCGGAACAACGCTTCCTTGTTGCCAAACGCCGAGTAGAGCGCGGGTCGTTCGACACCCATCGAATTCGCGGTTACGCCCCATCAGTCAGATCACCTTTGACAGTGCGCGCCAAATTGTATAATATAATTTAACGTAACGGTCGTTATGTTATTTCGCCAATCCCCGGGGCGATAACGTCCAGCGACGTACAAAGCGGTTCATTTCATACAGAAATCATTAGAGGAGGTTCTTTTCATGCAGAAATCATTGGAATTTTTAGGCGTGAAAGGTATGTACCCATGACAGTAGTCGGCATCATTGGCGCGGGCAAGGTCGGCAGCCAGATCGCGCGTGCGGCGATCGCGAACGGGTATGAGGTCGTCATTGCCAATTCACGAGGACCCGAGACGTTGAAGGACCTCATTGACGAGCTCGGCCCGTCAGCGCGCGCCGCGACTGCGGCCGGCGCTGACGAGGCTGGTGACTTCGTCGTCGTGGCCGTCCCCCTCAAGCTGGTCAACGACATGCCTGTGGAGCAGCTCGCGGGCAAGATCGTGCTCGACACGAACAACTACATGCCTTGGCGCGATGGCCATTTCCCCATGATCGACTCTGGTGAGATGACAGTTCATGAGCTCCGCCAGAAGCAACTTCCTACCTCGAAGGTGGCGAAGGCCTTCACCCACATCCAAGCTCCCCGCCTCTTCATTTCGAGCAGACCAGCTGGCGCCCCCGACCGCCATGCGTTGTCGGTCTCGAGCAACTTTCCTGAGGCCACGGAATTCGTGACGCGGCTGTACGACCAGTTCGGTTTCGATACACGGACTCTACGTAACTCATCCTTTTCACCTGCTGTCTATTTCGTCTTGGTTATTATTATAGCAAAGGAAATCGTATCCAATATGTTCAAAATTATCAGATTCGTATCCCCTCTTTCTTTAGCTTATCAAAATAAGGGATCGTCCGACTGTTCAACAGCCGGCGATCCCTATTTACATAACGTTCCTCGTTTGATTAAGAGTTTTATTGGGACACCTTCCAGATCACGAACTTCATCAGGCACCGTTATTGGCTTTCTGAATCGCGTGCATTCCCATGATCACCGCAATAAGCTCGTAAGTATCCAAATCTTCGCATTCATTGTTGAATGAAAAGCACCTGAAGAAAACAGCCCGTTCACTTGTTCAAATCGTGCAACGACTCCGGATTCATCGGATATCTCATATTCCTTCGAAAACGCCGGGGATACAATCTCAAAGCTGCCTCGCCCTTCCGTTTCATACGTGAACTTCTTGGTAAAGAATGCAAATCTGATTCTCAATACGCCTAACGGATTCCCATCGGCATCGGCAACCACCCATTTGCTTGAGAAGAACGGGAAACTTCCTCTGCATAGCAGCTGGGCATTAGGCCCATACACATCGATTGAAGAGCCGAATGCACTTTTTAAATCGATATGGCCGGCTTTTTCTTCCTGTTCATTCAAAATCTCCGTAATACCGCTATTAAAAAAATTGTCCCGGAAGATTAGATTCAAATGTGTCACCTCCCCTTTATTAATACGACTGAGAGGAAGTAAAGCGCTCACGCTTGCTATTAAGGCTTATAGAATTAAAGATATCGCTTAAGACAAGAAGAATTAAGGGTAGCAAAGACTGATCATTTCCTTGTTAACAGGAATGTTATAGTCCTTGTTACCCCTTAAATCACGCTGAGCGTACTGTTATTGTTTATCGGTGACATAGAGCCATTTGCCGTCTTCGCTGGACCCGATCACATATTGATCGTGTCTAAGTGAGATATTCGTTAAAGCCATTTTCCCACTGTCCGCATCATAGAGCAAAAGCTCTTTCGTGTTATTGCCTTTATTCTCGAACAGGATCATACTATGGGTACCATTGACCCAAATCCCGTGCATAATCGGTTTTGGCCCGTTTTGTTTGACCCCGTTTTTATAAATATGGCCGTCCCCATTCAGCTGATAAACGCCATCACTCGACATGTTCGCTCCGCTCCAGTCATCTACGCCGGTAGGCGATTTCCACGGCGTGACGGTGCGGCTCCCCCAATCGAAGGCGTAATTGACATAGCCCCACGGCTCTCGATTTTCCATTGTAAATATGACCAGCTTGCCGTCATCTCTAAATACGATCGGTGTGTCGCGTGAGCTCACCTGATTCGCAGGCGGATATCCTTTCATCGCTTTCTCGAATACGTCCTGCTTGCCGTTATCCAAATTAATTATTGCGAGATCAAAGTCGGTTTTCTGATCCTTGGTGCCTTTGGCGATAAACACATGGCGTCTGTCCTTGCTTATTCCTGTGCCGAATATCATGCCGTCGATTGTAATGTTATTAACCGAGGCGCTTTGCGGGATGGGCAGCCCCTTCGGATTCGAGTAAAAAAATCCCCTGCTGTCCACATCAAAATTGCCTTCACCGGTGTAGCTATCATATAGTTCGACCGGATACGATACGAAGGTCCGATCCTTCAGGCTGAACAAATCGTACAGCTTGGAGCTCGGCGCATCGCATTCGCAGTATTGAGCGAATTGAACTGCTGCAATGTATCCGGGGTCCATAACGCTGCGGAGCATATATGGCTTATCAAAGGAGCTTAGCTTTTCCTTTATTTTCCCATCGAGGGAGTACCGGTAAATTTGCTCAACGTCGCTTATTACGGCACGGAATTCATCGGCTTTCTCCAGCTTATTTCCGGCAGCGGTTTGAGCGCCATTGACCGAAAGGCTATAGACCAGCCTTGCATTCGGATTTTCGGAGGATTCCGCGGGTTTGGGGGTCGTCGTTACTTTCAGCATTCGATCGTTCTCCCATTGGAACGTGATATCGACCGAAAGATCTTGACTGCCGGCGGGTACAAGATTGCGTTTCATCACTTCCTCCACGGAAGCTCGGTTCATCGATTCGCCGAACGAAAGTACCCACTTCTTCGGAGTTTTGGATACAAGAGCAGTCGCTTGCGATGGCAAACGCGGCTCATCCTCCAGGACGATATGAACAGGCTTAGCCGCGGCGGATGGCGACGGCGACGGTTCCGTTATGGCCGGCTTTCCCTCCGAGTCCTTCGGGATTACAGGAGCGGGTGGCGACGGAGCAGTCGGCGTAACTTCGTTCGAGTTATGGATTCGATCGAAACAACCGGCCAATAAGAAAATCGCCGCTATCATAACGGTTGACCATACTTGCAAGCTTCGACTCACGTCGTTTCCTCCTTGTTATCGGATACTATAATTGACGTTGCCTGCAGCTTCATTGTTTCAGCAAAATTAAATTCTGAAGAATCCGGGCGGTGTATTTATTTTTCGCTCAACCTAATAGCTCATTGCGCATTTTCTTTCCTGGAAGACATTTTATTGCGGATGTACACGATCAAGAGCAGCAGCAAGGGGATCAAAATTTGCACTAAAGAAGAGTAAAACGGCGCGGCTTTACTGACAAAGTTGCTATGATCCTGCAAGGACGGCGATGCCCACAAGGTAAACACTAACAACAGCACTCCTAGAGGAAAAACGATCGGCTTATAGTTGCTAAGGTTTAACCATTGCGCTGTTCCCAACACTAAGACATAATAATAAATTGCAATTTTCAAATACGCTCCGGCAACCCAAATCACCACCACTACAGATTCAACATGCTCCAGGAAATCCGCAATGCTGACTAAGCGGGCGGCCTGCATAACGGGATAAGTAAAATTGCCCGTTATGTTTC
>NZ_JBHTVD010000023.1:0-29209 GCF_042793215.1 Paenibacillus sp. NPDC056579 | reverse complement strand
CGAACAGCATCAAAGTATAAGTGTTGAAAATGACGAGCATGGACACGATAGCAAAAATGGATATCATCCCCCATTTTTGCCCTTTTTCACGATCTTGAAGATAAGGAAGAATATACGGAAGCAAAAATAAATTGGTAAACCAGGACAAGGGAACAATCGCTCCCTTAAAAGAAGGTCCGAGCCCTTTTTCCAGGATCGGAAACAGCTTCTTGACACTCAATTCCGGAATGAGCATCACAAAAACAAGTATCGAAAATAGTAAAACGATTGGCATTAAGACTTGCGCCGTCCGTGCGATGACCTCAAGTCCTCCGCGGACGGCGCAGCCGCAGACAAAGATCATCCCGCTAATGACAACAAACATCGGCGTGAAGTTAAGGAAATTGGATACCACCAATTCTTGAAATAACCTGATGATGTTTCCGTTGATATGCAGATAATTAAACAGAAACAGTAAACCGACGGCTTTTCCCAATCCGGTGCCGAGAATGCGGTTGAGATACTGCATTAAGGTTTCTTCGGGATAAAATCTCTCCAGCCGTACAGCAAGCCATACCGTAATGACGCCCGCTATAGAAGCCCAAACCGGCGAAAGCCACAAATCACGCTGGGCATATTTAAACGTGATGGCAGGAACAGTGAGATCCGCAGTAGCCACAACTAACGGATACATTAGAAGCGCCATTTGAAACGATGAAATCCGGCCTTGCTCCATCCTTATCTCCACCTCCAATTACCCTTTCCACG
Organism: Paenibacillus sp. NPDC056579; assembly: GCF_042793215.1. Taxonomy (NCBI): domain Bacteria; kingdom Bacillati; phylum Bacillota; class Bacilli; order Caryophanales; family Paenibacillaceae; genus Paenibacillus; species Paenibacillus sp. NPDC056579. The sequence continues at coordinate 28,462 of NZ_JBHTVD010000023.1, read as the reverse complement.
TCTTATTCTTCCAACAGATCGCCCAGCGGCTTAAAAATCGTCACCATCCATTTGTTTGGCCCCGGAATTTCTGGAAAGAACAATACCATAGCTAACATCCCCCCGGCAAATAAGGAAAGGATGACAAATGCCGCTTTTTCCTTTTTCTGATTAGGTTCGATTTTGGGCCATTCGTACATGGCGATTAACGCCAATAATATAGCGATTCCTAACAATTTAATAAATGCCATTTCTTTTTTCAACTCCTCAATATTCTTCAGCTCAACCCAATAGCTCAATGCGCATTTTCTTTCTTGGAAGACATTTTATTGCGGATGAGCACGATCAAGAGAAGCAGCAAGGGGATCAAAATTTGCACTAAAGAATCGTAAAACGGCGCGGCTTTATCGACAAAGGTACTAAGATCCTGCAAGGACGGCGCCACCCACAATGTAAACACTAACAACAGCATTCCAAGAGGAAAAACGATCGGCTTATAGTTGCCAAGGTTTAACCATTGCGCTGTTCCCAATACTAAGACATAATAATAAATCGCAATTTTCAAATAAGCTCCGGCAACCCATATCACCACCACTACAGATTCCACATGCTCCAGGAAATCCGCAATGCTGATTAAGCGGGCGGCCTGCATGACGGGATAAGTAAATTTACCCGTTATGCTTCCGAACAGCATCAAAGTATAAGTGTTGAAAATGACGAGCATGGACACGATAGCAAAAATGGATATCATCCCCCATTTTTGCCCTTTTTCACGATCTCGCAGATAAGGAATTATATACGGAAGCAAAAAGAAGTGGGTGAACCAGGACCAGGGAACGATCGCTCCCTTAAGCGAAGGTCCGAGTCCTCTTTCCAGGATCGGAAACAGCTTCTTGACACTCAATTCCGGAATAAGCAGCACAAAAACAAGTATCGAAAATAGGAAAACGATCGGTATGAAAACTTGCGCCGTCCGTGCGATGACCTCAAGTCCTCCGCGGACGGCGCAGCCGCAGATAATGATCATCCCGCCAATAACAACAAACATCGGCGTGAAAGTAAGAAAATTAGATACAACCAATTCCTGGAATATCCTGATAATGTTTCCGTTCTGATGCAGATAGTAAAACAGAAACAGGAGACCGACGGCTTTTCCCAATCCGGTGCCGAGAATGCTGACGAGATACTGTATTATGGTTTTCCCGGGATAAAATCTCTCCAGCCGTACAGCAAGCCATAACGTAATGACCCCCGCTATAGAAGCCCAAACCGGCGAAAGCCACAAATCACGTTGGGCATATTTAAACGTGAGGGCAGGAGCAGTGACATCCGCAGTAGCCACAACTAACGGATACATTAGAAGCGCCATTTGAAACGATGAAATCCGGCCTTGCTCCATCCTTACCTACACCTCCAACTACCCTTTCTTCGATAACGGTAACGATCACTATCCGCTTACTTTTCTTTTATCTCCTCTTTCGGTTTTCCCTGCGGAGCGGTGGATAATCCCGGTCTTCGGATCTTCGCCTTCACGTCAATCTCTACCTCAACCCGAGGAAAAATTTCATTCCATCTCTCCTTCGACTTCTCCCATATTTTTGGGTACTTGCGATGGAAGGCTTCGTCAAATCCGATGACATCCGCTTTCGCCTCTTTTTGAATTTTGTTTAGTGTCATTTCGATACGATTTTTAATATCCTTAGCTGTTTCTTCCTCCAATAGCTTTTTGAACTGGACATTCCCCAATTGCAAATTAGTCGAATTTTCCAAAATATCGTCTTCCGTCTCAATCTTTACCGTCATTTTCCAATGGTCACCCTTGATTTCCGGGATCAGTTCCGTTTTGGCTTGCAGCTGCAGCATGGAGACGAACCCTTCGGCTTCTTCTGGCGTGATGGTAATGGTGGGATGCTGAATCTCATTGCGCAGCCAAAGAATGCCCCGTGTCAGTTTATCGTCAACATATTTTACCATCCGCCCGTTTTTTATGATTGCCGCTCCGTTCATCCGGAGACCTATTTGCCCCTTTTGGCCGTTATCTAACCAAGGATTCTCTTCAATCCAGGGAATCGCCGCTGCTTTACTGTCGCCGCTGAGCCCCTCCAACACATCTTTGATGCTAACCTCTAGTCCGGTTCGAACTTTCGCCAGTTCCCTGACCACTTCCGCGCTGTACAATTCCCACGCTGGAACCGCCTGCATCAAATCAGATGCTTTCCCTTTTTTGATAAAGATATTCGAGTTTAAACGCGTTTTCGGATACCGGGCCATAAAATCCAGATAATCACTAAATCTCTTCTCCTTGGCCAGTTCCTCCCCGATTACCATTACTTCACTGTGGCCCCAAAACAATTTGCGCGAAAGACTTTCCTGCATCTTGCTCATTGCATCGGATATCGTCATTCCTCTGGCGATACGGGCTAGTGTCGACTTTCCTCCTCCGCCTTGCTGACTCCCTTTGCCCATTCCCTGTCCTCCCACTTGCCTCGGTGCAATCAATTGAACGGAAAGTTCAATCCCCTCCTTGTCTTCCGGTTTATCCAGACCGAACCCAACAATAATAGCCTGATCATTCAATTCCGTTCGATCCCAACAGCCGGTTAAAAGTACCAATACGGGGACAACGGCAATTCCGGCAACCCTTAATCTCCTGCGCCATTCCGGTCGTTTCATAGCAATTCGTTACTCCCCTCTTTGGGAAGGTTCGGGTTTAGCCCCGGGCGATTGCCTGATCGGGTTATTTTCACCGCTTAATTTCGGTCTTTGATTCAACGCCCATATCGGAGCGCGGATAATAACATCTTTCCATTCCTTCCGCATACCCGGAGCGATTGGGCTCATGTACGGAACGCCAAATGAACGGAGCGTGCATAAATGAATGACAATGAGGAGCACACCCCACATCACCCCCAATAGTCCCAGTGTCCCAGCCAGAATAATTAGCGGAAAACGGAGTATACGAAAAGCGCCAGCCGCGTTATAACGGGCAGTCGTAAAGGAAGCGATTCCTGTGAAAGCCACTACCATGACCATGGGCGGGGACACCAATCCGGCTGAAACAGCGGCATCGCCTATAATCAGCGCGCCCACAATGCTTACGGCTGATCCGACCTGTTTAGGCAACCTGATCCCGGCTTCGCGCAACGCTTCAAAAGCAATCTCCATCAAGATCGCCTCAACCAAAGCGGGAAACGGAATCTGTTCCCTTGAAGCCGCAATGCTGATAAGCAATGTAGTCGGTATCATTTCCTGATGATAAGCTAATAAAGCTACATAAACAGAAGGAAGCAGAAGAGAGATCGCAAGCAAAAAATAGCGCAGCCAGCGGACGACGGTTCCCAATAGAAAACGTTCATAGTAGTCCTCCGACGCTTGCATCAGGGAAAACAAGGTCACTGGAGCGATTAAGGCAAAAGGTGAACCTTCCGTTAGAATCGCAACCCTGCCTTCCAACAAGCTTGAAGCAGCCACATCCGGACGTTCCGTTGAAATGAGTTGCGGAAAGGGGGAAAACGTCGCGTCCTCAATAAACTCTTCTATATATCCACTTTCCAGCACCCCGTCGATATCGATGCGCCGCAAACGGTTTTTCACTTCGTCTATCAATGTCTCTTCCGCCAACCCGGCGATGTAAGCAATGTACACTTCGGTTTGTGTATAGCGGCCGATTTTTACGGAATGAAATTTCATCAAAGGAGAGCGGATGATGCGCCTGAGCATGGAAATATTGACCTGCAGCGTTTCCGTAAAACCTTCCCGCGGGCCGCGGACAACAGATTCCGCCGTCGGTTCCTGTATGTTGCGCTTATCGAATTTCGTTAAGGATAAAATAATCCCCTGATCGAAACGATCGATCAGAAGCAGCGTATTCCCCGTGGAAATATGTTCGATACATTCGGGAAACGTCTGTACGTACTGCACCTTGGACACCGACAGCCGCTGTTCCACCAACCCCTTCATTTCGCGGATTTCCGCCGGGTTTTCCGCCATTAACGGGGTCAGCACGTTATCGTTAATTTCTTCAGCATTGGCTAAACCCTCGAAATAAACGAGCGCCGCCTCATGCATGCCGCTAATAACAAAAGACCGGAAAACGACATCCGGACAATCCGTGTATATCGATTGCAGAACCTGCAGATTTTGTTGCAGATTGCCGCTAATACCATCAAGATGTTGGAAAAGAGGGTGTTGGCTCAAGGATTTATTCGGATTTTGGATTGCTTCATTTCTTTTTTTCTTCTTAAACCGAAACCGCAACATCCCCGTCCTCCCCCCATATGATCCGTATCTTTTCATATTTCATAAATTGCATATATGCTGATTAAATTATTCCTTTCTCGGAAATGTTTGTTAGCGTGTGTACCCGGGAATGGCGCGCCATACGCGATCAACCCGGGCATTTATGGCTGACACGTACCTTTTGGCAGCTTCTTCCTTGATTCTGGCCAACAGATTGTCGTCTTCGGAAGGTTCCGCGTTGGCCGGGGAAAGGAGTAAGTTCCGTATTAAACCGAAACAAAGCAGTATCATGGTCCATCGTCTGTATTTCATCTATACTCTCCTCGTCTCAACGCTAATGTCAACAGCTTCAACTAGACTTCTCTGTTTTTGCTGTTTTTATCCATGCATATTTCTCGATGCTTCGAGAGAAATTACTATTTGTTGTTGACTTGAAGAAAAGGTGGAAAACAAATATGCCCTTATCACCGCGAATGTATCATTGGGTAATCCGTCCACGATGGCTTACCAAAAAATATATTCACGATCACTTGCTGGACCATTTTCGTTTCGATCAGAAAATCGTGCTCGATTTCGGTTCTGGCACTGGGGCAAATTGCTCGTTATGCGAACCGAATTTCTACCTGGGTATCGAACCGGATATCAAGCGTATTGAGTCTCGCTAGGCATCTTTACCCGAACCATCGCTTTATGATTTTTGACGAACGACAAATTCCAGTGAAAAATAACTCAATTGACTATATTATCATTGTGGCAGTACTCCATCATATTAGCGACGATCAAATCAAGCAATATTTGCTTGAATTTAACCGAATCTTTAAGCCTGGCGGCAAAATCATTGTCATGGAGCCATATCTTTGCGAACGAACCAAATTCAATGTAAGCGTCAAACTCTTCCCACCTTCAACTACTACGCTCGCTATGAGATCATGAGTTTAACCTGAGTATGGAGGATAGCTCATGAATGCTAAAGAACAACGCAGATAAGATTGGCAAGTACGCATCGCAACTTATCGGGCAAGTGGCCTCACAATGAAAGCTTGGTGCAACGCAAATCAATGCTCTGTCGAACAATTGAAATATTGGCTTTACAAAATAAAACGTGGTTCATCCCAGACTACTCAGACCCAAAGACTTCTCCCGTACAATTTGTACCTCTTGCTGCTGTTGATCCACCGGGCAGCGTTTCTTCTGTTCCACCTCTTATTCTTCATATCGGTAAAGCCAATATAGAACTTCATTCCGGCTTTGACGCGAAGCTTTTGAGTGAAGTGATTCGCGTGCTTTCTTCATCATGCTGACTTTTTCAAGCAATCAGCGTGTGTTTCTTGCCTGTGGTTCTACCGATCTGCGGAAGTCGATTGACGGTCTTGCTGCCATCGTCCAGGAAAGCTTCGGCCTGGATCCTTTCACTTCCGGCTTATTCGTATTCTGTAACCGAGCATGCAACAAACTCAAAATTCTTTACTGGGACCATAATGGTTTTTGGCTTTACTATCGCGTCTTGAAAGAGGGAGATTTCAGTGGCCTACAGGCAAGGAAGATGTAATAGCTATCTCCAGTAGGGAGCTTAGCTGGCTGCTGGATGGTCTTTCACTCAGTCCTAAGGTCAATGCCATTTCCGTCATTTAGACACAGATTTGTAATCATTTCGTCATAGAACCTTATAGGTATTAGGTGTTTATTATCCAATCAGTAAAGTATGGAAAAACATGCAGATACACCAACCATTGAATCTCTACACAACAAATCATCGAACTTTCGGCTAAGCTCAAATGGTACGAAGAGCAGTTCCGCTTAGCGCAGAATAAGCGTTTTGGTTCTTCCAGTGAGCAGACGCACCCGGATCAATTAGAGCTCTCATTGTTCAACGAAGCTGAAATGCTAGCATCACCTCTATCTTTATGTGGAGCTAGAAGCAGAAATAGAAGACCTTAAAAATATGCAGAAGATGGATCGCCTAATAATGCTAGTTACAAGAATCATTCACTTTCCATAAACATATTATCAATACCGTATTTTTCGGATGCAGCTATAAACCTTCCACAAATGAAACGATCGGTTCTTTCTTATTTACTGTCCTTTATTTTTCATAAGGGTAACTTGCTGTAGTGACGGTCTGCGATCAAACTCCGCCGTATTCCATAAACGAAATTCGTCCCCGATTTGTGTTAAAATGATTCTCTTCCGTTCCGTTGGTACATAGTTTGTAGGTGTTGTGCTTACATTCATATCCAAATCAATGCTAGTTATCTTCAATCTTTTATCACTATCCTGATACACATAATAAATACGGCCATCATAATAAGATGGAGGCGAAAGTGACTGTTTAGCCGGCTTTATTACTTTATCCTGGCCATTTTCATCGAAGATCACTTCCCCATTTGCTACATTCAGTTGTTTAATCGAAATCCCTTCAATAAGCATTAGATTATGAGTCTTCTGATTGTACGTGAAAAGTGAATACTTATTAGGCGATGTCGTCAATATCCGATGATTGTCTAAGATACCTTCGAATTCCTTTGGATTTTCAAGCTTGTACATCCTAAGACTATTCTTGTCACCAAAAATGAAGCGGGGACCTGACTCTGATTGAACGGGCAACAATATTTCCTGATCTAATCGTTGGAGCAATGTGCCAGGGCGCTGATTTTCTACGATAGTTTCATCAAGGATAACATCTCCATGTTCATTTATCTTTACTCTCTGGATTCCTTCATAATCACGGATCAATATTGAATTGTTCAATATTATTTTCATGTTGTGTGTCGCTTTATTTACCTTTAAGATTGATTTACCTTTTACAAGCCACTCCTCATTTTTGGCTATTGAAACAAAAAACTCTGTGTATTTGTAACTGGTCCCCCCATTGGAGTCATCTCTACTCCATAGTACGTACGTATATCCATTTTCTTCGTAAATAACCGGAGCGGGAACTCCATACTGTTTTGATAGATTGAGTGGATCGAAGCTATCTCTAGCAAAATAGCTTGTTTCTGTATGAAACTCAATTCCTGATGTTATCTGGACAACGCCGTCTATCTGATCCCAAGATATATTTTTAGCGGTAGCTTCACTTATAAAACGGAGCGGGACCATCGTCGTGCCATCAACTATCATTGGGGGAACCTCTATTGCTATTCGTTGGCCATTTATTGTTGCCGTTTTATTTCCAACCTGCAGTTCTATTTTCGTATTTTTCGTTGTACCGATGATTTTACGTGTCTTTTCTTCCCAAGACAGGGAGATATCCATTTCTTCGAAAATACTTCGTAATGGGACAAGAGTAGTACCTTCATATATAAATGGAGATTGCTCTGCAGTAAGTTCTTGGCCATTTACTATAACCTTAATCTGTTTTTGTTCAGCGAGCGTAACAGGCGAACCTATTGTTATAAGAAGCTGTAAAAGTAACAAGCAGCAGCCTATAATTTTCTTCATGTATGTTCATCACCCTTCATTTTAAAATAAGGAGGGGCAGAGTCAATTCCTGCCCCTCCTGCTTGTTGAGTTCCTATCTACTTCTTTTTTGCCTCCAGTACTCATCATCATCAATGATGATCTGGACATCCGTGGTTTTCTTGTACCCAGTCGGTGTCGTTGATGTAAATCGGAAGGTTATCGTTTGATTATCCCAATTTATCATCGATTCATCCCAGATACTGCCGGTCCAGACTCCATTAAAGTCCGCACCACTTATTTTTGTCATATTGGTATGGAAAGATGTTCCTAATATTTGTGATTCCGTTTTTATGACATTCCCAGTTGTGTCTGCCTTCAATAGAAATATTTCTCCAGGAAAGAAAACTTCATACCCACGTGGTTTGTCGTCCGTATTCGTTTTTGACTGATTATACTGGATCCGATTTTTATTCCATTCGTCGGTATGATTGACAAACCCTAAAAGAACCATTGTGCTAACCGGTATTATGCGAGTTAAAGTATCACTTGCTCCCTGCTGATCTGTTACTGTTAGCGTAACTTCATAGTTCCCGGGTTGAACAAACGTCAGGTATGGATCTGTTGTATAGGTACTCACATTTCCAGAAGGATCCTTAATACTCCATGCAGAGGAAATAGGATCATTATCAGGATCAGAAGATTGGTTTATTATTTGAATATGATCCCCTTCCCAAGCCGGCCCCTCTAACAGAGTACTTGGAGGATTTACCTTCCAGGTAAATTGTGCAATTGGTGGCCTGTTAATCATCATCCAAACATCGGGCGACCAGTTGGATTCTGCTCCGAATTGGTCCCATACTTTGACTTTGACGCGCATTTTCTGCCCTGTCGGGAGATCCACTGGAACGACTAAGTTGCCGCTATTCGACTGCGTATGCTGCCACACTTTGCCGCTGTCGTAGATGGTATAGTTGTTGGCCTCATTAATAATCAGGATTTGGTAGTAATCGAGCCATGCACCAGCATCAGGATCACTTTGCGTCCAGGTTAACGTTGGTCGTCTCGTATTCACTATTGTTGGATTGTCTTGCGATCCCCAAGGATAGCTCATATAAGCAGCTGGAGGACTATTCGTCACCATCCAACCGACATTACTCCATGCCGACCATGTTTCTCCATCATTGATCCGTACTTGAGCGCTATATTTCCGTCCTTGGGTAAGCTGAACGTCCATGGTCCATGCCCAGTTGCCTGCCGTCGTTCCCATGAATTTATTCGTTACACATTCGACGCAAGCGCCCCATTCCTCTTTAATGTTCAAATCAAACGTTTCGTATACGGTCCCCGGATCGGGATCCCATTGATTCCAGTAAATTGTTGGCCTTAAGCTAACCGGACTCGGGTTATCCTGCGTTCCGCTCGGGAACGTTAGATAAACGCCTGGCGGGTTGTTCGGTGCTGCTTGGCATCCGTTACAAATATCGATCGTTACTTCGTACCAGTCCGACCAAGCATTGTATTCGTCGGCCACGGCCATAGCTACAACATACGTTCCGGACTCGGTTGGCCGGATCAATTTGCCGTCTACGCGGTTGCCGCTTGGCGTGATGTAATAAAACTTTTTCTTATATATGCCGTGACTTGTTGGGTAGTCCGATTGATTTTGGCAGTTTCCGGAGTTGTAGCAGTGGTCCGGATCGTAGGAAGAATCTGACCATAATACCATTCGGTTTCCGTCCTGCCAAATGTTGAATAGCGATATCGGTCTACGATGAACGATCAAGTATTGCGTATACCAGTCTGAATATTTGGAATACCCTTCAAACATCAAGTCGCCGTTGGCGATACGGTGATCTTGGTGCGGATCGTCCGGAACGCGGTAATCGATCTTGTACACTCCGACTTTATCGAATGTGAGCGATGGTGATGTAATGGTTCGGCCGTGAAGCGAAGACAAGCCGGTTTTTCCATCCCCATAGTCCAAAAACTTCGTCGTATCGACGTGCTGATAGCTCCATTGCGTTCGAATATCTAAGCGTGGATCGTTCTCCGGTTGGTCGTTATACGTCGGATCGTATTTCACATTCGTATCGACGATGGCCGTTCCCGGCGTTGAATAGCTGCTGTCCGAATTGCTCCATTGGAAGGACATGCCTTTAAATTGGCTGCTGTCGGCTGTAGAGAATGGCCCCATCGTTCCCCACGTAAAGGTATCATCCCATTCGTCCATGATCAAACTGTTATTCTCATAGACTTTCATATTCGAACCATTAATCTTGATCCGGTATGGAACCCATGTGTCTGCTGCTGCGGTTCGGTTGACCGAAGAAATAACTATCTTGCGGCCATTCACGATTTTCACCAAATTTAGCTTTGATTTGTTCGATTCCAGTCTGTACATGTTTAGATAGTTCTGGATTCTAAAACCCATCCCTGCCGTCATGTTTACCTGATCCAAACGCGTCTTCATGCTCCAAAGGATCGTCCCGTTTGTAATCTGCTGTGAAGACGTATTGATGAGCTGGCCGAACGTGAACGGCTCATTAGATGCTGCTGGCTGATTTTCACTCGGGTTGTATCTGTATAGATATCCACCCTCGATATATTGGTTTTCAGAAACAATCGTACCGACACCGACGGTATTATCCCAAACACGCTGATTATTGCTTAGTTCATGCAGCCGGTCAACCCTTGTGGTCGTAGGCAACCAACAACCACAATCGTCATCCCAATAGGTTGTAGGCTCATCAATCGTTTTAAAGCCATAGCCATTTTGATAACTATTCGAATTGAAATTGGACATAAACTTTGGTGCTGCCCCGGTTTGATTTCCCGTTCTCAAATCGAAGTAGTATGTTTGAGCCGAGTAAAGCTCTGCAATATTTCCATCTTCCGAAATACTTGTAAGTCTTGTGTCTTGACCAAAAAAATCATGGTTGATCTTGCTTGTGCTGATCGGTATTCCTGTAAATCCGTCGATTTTTACAATGAAACTATCCCAGCTCTCTCTTACATACATGTAATAGTTCCCTTTTGCGTCCATTGAGACATTACTATAATTTCTGCCATCACTTGTTGGTGCAAGAATAGCATCGGGATACTCATTTGGATACCATGTCAATGTTGTCTGATTGGAGAATCGCAGTCCTTTAAAAGATGGGATCGTATTATACGACTCCGTTTTATACGGATTGATCAAATCCCATGGATAGTACGATTTTACCGTTCGTGTCGTTAAATTGACCTCTTTGTAATCGTCGCGGAAGCGAACTCTTGAATAATTCCCTGGTCTTGTTCCATCCGACCATGTTCCTACTTGTCCGGTCTCGGTGTAATACTGCCCACCTGAGAAATATCTGACTTCTCTTGTGCCACTGGACGCTACAACAACGTTACCGTTTCGCAAATCAGATAAGCGGTATTTCGTCCATTTCTCGATGTATATGCTGCTTGTGCCGGTCTGAATGTTTAGTACCATCAATTCATCCGTAGCATAGTTAACGTACATATTCGCAGTATAAACTTTCTCACCGAGACTTTTCGGTGCAAAGTTCGGGCTCACTACATACATGTAGTTACTGCTGTTTAAACCGATAAATGCCTCATTTCCAATTGGAGTAAAGCCGGTACGATCCAGGGGGATATTCGTTCCTCCTAATTGCAGCTGCTTGCCCTGTAGTTTGATATTGGCATCACCGATAGGAACGGAGAAAAAGCTTGTTGTGCCGGGTATTCGTTTGCCGCTGACTAACGATCCGTCAGGCCCAACAACCCATGAATTGGTCATTGACCATTTATCTAGGCTAGTATTGGTCCACCACATTAAATCATTTGGATTGAGTCCTGCGACGTTGATCGGATTAGGCTCTGTGGCTTCACCTGTTACAGTGAAGGTGACTTCCGGATTGTCGTTAATGACCTCGACAACGTAATCCTTATACGCGTCTTTTCCGTAAACTTGCGGCTCCTTTGCATACACTCTGAAATGATATTTTCCTACGCGAGTCGGATGAAATGTAAATCCGCTATTGTTGGTTGAAATCTCCGACTCATAAATATTAAATACGCCGTTATTGCTCCATTCGTAACCTACGGTCACGCGGTACGTTTCAATGCCGTCGCCGTCTGGACTGTAGGAAGCGTTTCGGAATGTCTGTGCGGAGCGTGTCATAACGCTTAAGTATTCAAATTCAATTACGGGTGGGTCATCCGGTAATACGGTAATAACGTGCGTATCCGGGGCAACCGATTTTAGTCCAATACTATCAAATACGTGAAGTGAAACGGTCACTTTACCTTCTTTGGTGAATGAGTTGCTATATCCTCCCCATGAGGAAGTGGTCCCATCGCTCCATACAGCCGAGCTGCTCCATTCGTCTCGGGCGTGATTAATCGTTCTTCCTGGGACAGGAGAGTAACTTTTCAGTGAATCCAGTGTCGGGGTTAACGGACGATTCACTTTAACTGACGTTGCCCCACTAATGACAGGGATCGGGTTCGGACCGATAACATCCAGGAATGCGCAAGTCTTATTCGACACGTTCCCTCGAAGGTCTTCGCTTTGGGCGCATACCTTGTGGAAGCCTTGCGTGCTGGCCGTGATATAGTAGTATCCTTTTTCATCATACGGCTTACTCCATCCGTACTTTGCTGGTAGGCCGCTAACCCAGCTGGTACTTTCATCAAAGAACCATTCGCGTGTATCCAAGTCATTATCCGCATCGGTTTCTTTTTTAACCCTTAATTCAACAACCGTACCTTCGGGAACAGAATCACTAATTTCAACGCCGTTTATGTACCATGCGATTTCAAGGTATGGCGGGTGATGGGACGGATCGGTGACGATTTCGAATGTCTTCGGTCCAACCTCTTCGGTAATGCCGCATGACGTGTTGATCTTCATTTTGACCGAGACGGTTCCCGTTTTAATGCCGCCACCGTACTCTTTAAAGCCGGAGTCGTATTGATAGAGATACGATTTGTCTTTCGGACTTAAATTATCTCGTGGAGCAAAGAATTTGCTTCCCTGTGAAAAAGTAAAGTTGTGGGATACGTACGTGCAACCATTCCCGCCTGTGACGGTGATACCAACAGGGAAAACATTGTTGTTTTCTCCGAAATAGATGGATGGTCTTGAGAACGTAAAGTCACCTGTAATTTTCAAGTCGGGCGGCTTTGGAGGGGGTTCGTCCGGATCACAAGGCTTGAACGTCTGCAGGAGCACATTATTCGAAGAGCTAGGTTCGTCGGATTCCAAAATATCGTTATTACTATCTACGAATACCGAAAATGTCTTCTCTCCAGCTGCAGGGAACGTATACCGTACCGTGCCGGTTTTCTTTGTGTTTGCCCCTAAGCCCCCGGTGAAGGTATGCGTCGCTATTTCCGTGCCATCAACACGAATCTGTACTTTGAAGTCCTTTGTCGTAGCTGCATCTTTATTCCATATGGTGTAAGTGAACAATGCTTCTGTTCCGACTTCGGGGCAGCCGTTCATGACAATCGATTCGACGGTAAGATCGGGTTGATCGGGTGGCGGGCCTTCTTCGGCCTCTATGTACAGCTCAGGAACAAAGTATACTTCACCACGAAAGACAAATTTCCATCCATCATACCACCGTGTTACTAATCCGCCAGTAGGAGTATCGGAAATTACTTGGCCTCGATCATTATTAAAGTGAGCCTTTACGTGGAATTTAAAAGAATTGTTTGCAACATCTACATAATCTGCTTCGGCATTAACTATGTCATCTTTACGTATAAGATGCGGAATTACCTTACTATCATTTATGTGCGAAGTTTCATATCGTATCTCATTATCATTTACATGAACGTTGGATGCTTTTTCTACTGGTATAGAAACACGATTATCCTCCTCTAAGTCGAGAAATGATATCCCAAGAGAAGTATCATGATGTATCTCAGAAATATGACTTTCCGCATCTTCCGGTCCACTTGTAACGAATGGGTCGGGAACTCTCATCATACCTGATATTGGATATTCTGCTATTTGTTTTGTTCGATAGTGTACACGTTCTTGCCCTGGGATATCATACATCCAAACATATTTGTTTGGGTCACGGAACCACTCGAAATATCCACTATAAGGCGTAGCTTCCTTAATAGCCGTTTTTTTACTGCCGATAATGGTATTTATCTTCCACTGATCACCGCCTATATTTGTAAGCTTGCTGTACTCGGTGCCTCCTGTTTTTCGTAGAAGTTTAACGCTCTTGATTATATTTCCAGGTGTCTTAGGTGTAACTGTAATTGGTGGGTAGTCATATTTGTAATAATTTGTTAAGTATCCTTCTACTTCTTCTTCTGTGGCTTTATCCTTATAAGGTGTAACAATGCTGGAACTTGGGTATTCAAGATCACCCACCTTGAAAGCTTCCGCTTTGATACTATAGAAAAATGTAAATATTATCATGAGTAGCAATGTTCTAAGCCAAAGTGTTTGTATCCTCATAGTTCACCTTATTCAGAATATTCCTTATTAATAAACCCCTCGTAAACTGTTACTGGGCTATTAGCATCGATTCCATAAAACCCGATTCTGAAAACGTCTGGGAAAACATTCGTTGATATCAATTTTCCTTTAGGCAGTATTTGATAGGTATAGGTTGTTTTATTTATTTGATCCCCTTCACTTACTTTAAAATCATTAGGATCTCTAAATTGCTTTCTTCCATTCTGATCTATAATGTATGCACCTAGAGGGGCTGTTTGATAAACTGAACCAGCGGCTTTAAGATTACCTGTATCATCAAAGAGGCGATCCATTATTCCTGTATAGCAACCGGAAATATAAAGCGTATTTTTAGGAAAGCTCTTAATATGAGTGGTTTGTTGAGATACTAAAATATAATTACTGCCTGTAATCTCTTTAATAAATCCATCAGGATCGAATACTTGAAGATCGTCGGGAACAAGTGACCTATTAGGATCGTTAGGATCATCCATGTCAACCACAACGTATTGATCTATTGAACAAGCCACATTACCGTCCCATGCAGAGCTGGTCAGAAGATCATCGCGAAAAGACCAGTTTTGCTTTATTTTTGAAAAATACCTTGGCAGCATTGATAACACGTTTGTCTTATGCCAATATATTTCCGCAGACGAAATAGCGTATTTATCCGTTGGCAGGCTGGCCCCTTCTCGAATTTTCATAATGCGGCGAATGACCGTTACCGCTTGAGCGCGGGTCGTCGGCTGATCCGGGCCGAGTGTACCGGCATCGTCCATACCATTAATAATTCCTTTTGATGTAGCCAAATACATCCATTTCTTTGCATCGTAGTTCGATTGGCCGGTAGCGCGAACAGCAATGCGTGCCATTTCTTCCCGAGAAATCGGATCGTTTAATTTATCGGAAGGAAACTCTTCAGCTACATGCAGCCCATTAGCGATTCCCGCATCCAGGTAAGGTTGATACCATTCGTTGGTCTGCGGATTCTTTTTGAATTTCAAGGCATCGACAACGAGCTTCATAAACTCCACACGGCTTACATTCTGATCCGGCTTAAAGGTGCCATCCGGATAACCGTCAACAAATCCCTGTTGAATAGCAAATTCAACTTGATCTTTTCCCCAATGGCCGTTAATATCACTCAAATTTGCAGATGCAGCTTCACTAGTGGAGTTGGTGGCTACAAATAACATTCCTAAAAATGCTACTCCCGCCAAGGTTCCCCTAATATTTCTTTTCTTCATACGTTATGTCCCCCCTGCAATACTAATATATTAATTAATATACTAATATTATAGTGTATATCCATTAATTCTCAAAACGATTTGTAAAATTAAACAATTATTACTAGAGTTCTCTTAATTTAAAAACTACATCTATAAACCTTGAACACTCCCGCCACCTATTGAGGTGGAGAATTCTTGGATAATCACGTCTAAAACGTGAAGTTGACCAAGCGATGTCTGCGGTTCCCGCAGTTTTTTTACGCGGTGGCTATTTCGCCATACGCTCGATATTGATAGCGGCATTCTCATCACGATCATGTACCGTATGGCAGGTGGGACATTCCCATTGGCGCACGGCTACGTTTTTCACATCCCGATGAAGGGTGCCGCATACATGACACGTTTGACTGGTTGGCGAAAAACGGTCAGTGTATCTCAGTGTTCGACCATACCACTTGCTTTTATAGGTTAGCTGACGTTCAAACTCACTCCAAGATGCATCTGCTATGGACTTAGCCAGCTTATGGTTCTCGAGCATATTCGCTACGGCCAAATCTTCTATGCTGATCGTTTGGTTCTCACGAATCAGCTTCGTCGATAATTTATGTAGAAAGTTTTTGCGACAGTAGGCGATTTTTTCATGAATACGAGCAATTTTGTGCTTGGCTTTACGCCAGTTTGAACCGCCCTTTGTGCGGCGAGACAAGCGCCGTTGCCAGAAAGCTAATTTCTTTTCATATTTGCGGAACCATTTCGGGTTCGCCACATGCATGCCATCAGAACCAATGGCAAAATCTTTGATGCCAAGGTCTATGCCTATGGACTTTTCATTAGGTGGCATTAACGGAATGTCCACTTCACAAAGGATGGAGACAAAATATTTGCCGGCTGCATTTCGGCGAATGGTTGCCGATAAAATCCGCCCTTCACAGGTTCGGGAATTTGCAAAACGAACCTTACCGAGCTTTGGCAACTTCACCGCATTCCCATCAACAGCAATATTCCCGTTCGTAAACTTGGTGGTATAGCTCTGAACCGGATGTTTCCTGCTTTTGAACCGTGGAGCGTTGTTCTTTTTTTGGAAAAAACGGTCAAAGCTGTCCGCAAGATGCCGAACAGCGGATTGTAACGCAATGCTGTCTACCTCTTTCAGCCACGTGAATGCTTTTTTCAGGGTAGGAAGTTGTGTCGCACACGTGTTGTAGGACAATCCTCTACCTGTATCCGCAAAGGTTTGATTCCATTTTTGACGAAAATGATTAAAGACGAATCGACAACAGCCAAACATCTGATGGATGAGTTGTTGTTGTTCCAAAGTGGGATAGATGCGATACTGATATGCTTTATGCTGTATCACGCGGACACAACCTCCTTTCTTCAAAATGGTATTTTCCATATTATAGCACATGTGTTCGTTAAGATGAATGCGATTATACCCTACCTTAGAGAAGAGGAGGAGGTGTTTTCGCAGGGTATTGATAAAAATCTTCCCATCGGCTTTTAACTACCATTTCTTCCTCCATCCTATTTCGTTTTTTAATTCCTGTTGCATCCATAACTGCACAAAATTCCATTAAACCGAAGCAGTGACCTCCTTTTACCTTTCTTTGAATGTGTGAGCTGCTGTTCGATATAATGATGGGGCTGTTAAAACTCGGTATCTTGCTTTACCTGCATTTATCGTTACAACCACTGTTGGGTCGCCTATTGCCAATGTAAAATCACCACTTGTGTGCTGATAAAGGTAAGGATATGTTGTATTTAAATCGTCAAAAAACTCAATCGAATATGTGATTTTCTCTTGCCAATAACTATTGCTTAGAGGTACAAATTGATCATCTAATTTAAGATTTTTCTTAATTACATATTCAGCGGCTACGATCCCTTTATCCTGGTCAAATTGATACCTACCTTGTGCATATTGATTTTTAACATAGTATTGAGCCGCTGCCGCTGCTGCTTCTTCAGCAACAAATTTTAAGTCATATAAATATCGCTGAGCTGTGTTATGATCCTGGCTATTTACCATCATTATTGTTGCAAGTAGTACAAGGACGATGCTCAGAATGAAGACCTTCATGGCATAAGAACCTCACTTGCGACTTCGCCTTTTTTAACGTAATTCAACCTATTGTCTGTATCAGAAATACCAAACAAACTTGGAGCGGCAATGACTTGATCAAAAGGCACCTTTACTTCATACTGAATCATTTCTCTTTGATCGAATTCATCAAGGCGGTATTTTGGTGTAGTCGTTGCTGTTACAATAACGCTGCTTTCGGGTATGTAAAGTGCAGCTGCC
Organism: Paenibacillus sp. NPDC056579; assembly: GCF_042793215.1. Classification (NCBI taxonomy): domain Bacteria; kingdom Bacillati; phylum Bacillota; class Bacilli; order Caryophanales; family Paenibacillaceae; genus Paenibacillus; species Paenibacillus sp. NPDC056579. The sequence goes on along the minus strand of NZ_JBHTVD010000023.1, from coordinate 10,839 downwards.
AGTTCTCTTTTTAGCTGGCTTATTATTTGGGGTGTAAAGTACCCAGTGGTCCTTGCTGTTTGCGCGCTTTTATGCACTATATCGTTAACTCTCGTCATTTTATAGTGGTTTGTCGTATCAACGACATATTGAAGCATGAAGAATAATAAAAATGGGATAATGGCAAACGCAACAATTATTTTCCCCATAATCAAACCTCCTTGAAGGAGTGGGGACAACCCCACTCTTAAATTGTTAAATTAATTAATCTCAATCTTCTTCATCTCAGTGATAGAACTATCACCAATCCGTGTACTTTCCGATTTAACAGTATCTCCAGTGCCACCAACCAAGTACTTGCCTGTCATAAAACCAGCAATAATAATGAATGCCAAAGCGATGATAAATTTACCCATGGTATAATTCCTCCATTGTTAGAAAGTTTTTGTTGTTTTTAAGAAATCAATAAAATATACGACAATTGTAAAATTCAACAACCCAAGAACCAACGTCAGCGAAATGACCGCTGTTAGTATATAAGAACGTCGCTGATTGAATCGCATTTTTTCCGTCTTTCGACTATCCTTAATCATATCTTGGAATAGTGCTAATTGGCCCTGTAGTTCATTAGGATGAATGGAATCCAGTTTATTAAAAAGTGAAGCAATTTTCGCTGATTCATCCGTCGGGATAGCTTGCTTAAAGTACTCGCAGGCTTCATCGATCCTCCCTAATGTCCACAAAGAAAGCATTTGATTAAATATAGGGCGTGTCGTTTTAGTAAATTTTCTTAGCTGCTCGAGAATGAAAACAGCGCCTAAAGGTTTTTTATGCTTTGTTATGGCCATATTTTTTAATTGAAGGATCGCCCTATAAATTTCTTTATTTTGCTTTGCTCGATATCCATCGATTAGGACATCTAGACAAACCTTAAACGGGGTTCTCCAGCTTAAAAAATGTGTTCGGGGAGAACTAACCAAGAACAAAGCGATCCATAAGAAAATGTGATTTTTAATCCCCCCTTTCAAAATTGAAATCAGAATGAGCACTAGCCACACACACATGATCGTATATCTGATAAGTTGATACTGGTAGGCAGAAATGCTAACTCCAGACTGCTTAAAAAGACTATTAATTTTTATGTTATCTACGCTGTTTCTAATGAGATCCTGAATTTGAACAAACCGATTCTTTTTCATTTGAATTACAGTTTGTTCTAATGCCTCTCTGTTCTTATGAAAGACATAGAATCCTGAAAGAGTAATTAGAAGAAGTACAGCATAGTAGATAATTTGGTAGTACGCCATAAATAGCCCCCACTAAAAATCATTCTTAGGTTTACGCATTAAATAGTAGATAACAACACTAATAACAAAGAGTACAAAAAAGTTTGTGAAACTTTGAAATCCATTTGGATTTCTAAACTGATATTCCCAGTATTTAGCTAGAGTGAAATTAAAGATAAAAAGAAAGGAGAGTACCGACGCAATATAAACGCAAGGAGCAGCATATTTTACCATGAAGAATGATTCCGCATTCTCCCGCTTATCCGCTTCTCGAACCCTTCTAGCTTCTTTTAGCTCCTCAATCAAATCCTGTAACGCAGGAGAAACATCATCACGGTAACCAATTGACATGTAAAAATTGTTCCCAAGTAAAGTTGACCATTCTGTATCTAGTGCGAACACAAATTCTTGTATGATATGATCCAATTCCTCAAGATTTTTCATCTCCTTGACAGCCATGCTTAGACGCAGTAACGCTCTCCTGGAGTGAGGAAAATCTTTTAAATTGGGAATACTTTGGTCTATCGCTTCAATCATGTTCAGTCCATTCATTCGATACTGATTAGAAAGTTCTGTTGTCAAACCTTCAGCCTCATAACTACCGTCAACCCTAATGGTGTGCAACCGGACACGAAGAACTACGTATGGGCTAAGTCCAAGCAGAATAGCAACCATTAACACATTTGTCCACGGCTGATGTAAACTTATAAGCAACATTGCAGTAACAAATGAAATTAAGAGTGAAATGATAAAGAAAGATGAAAGAGAGTACTGGCCTCTCTTATTGATGGTTACCGAAAGTAAATTGCTTATATGGCGCAATACAGGGTTCGAGCTATAACTCGCCTCACGGTACTCCAATGACTTATTTAGGTTCCTATATCTCTTATATTTTATTGCTACTAAATAAGAAGGTTTAATTAGCGGCGATACCACAAACCATCCAGAAATAAGAATCAATAGATAAACCAAATACCGCAGTACCTCTTCCGTAGTTTGAATCAAGGAATCACCCCCTGTTTAAAAATTTGAAGTAAGGCATCTCTGTTACATGCTCACCTTCCATTGGGAATGAATCGGATAATTTTCTTAGCTCCCTCTGAAACCGTTCTAGAGCTTCAACGTTCTCGAATTGTCCAATTTCAATTTTATCTTCGCCAATATCATACTTGAACGTCCAGTTATCTCTTAGAGGATCATACTTACAAATCTGATGGGTCGTAATTTGCAATGTACTCGGATTAAAACGAATCTCATGAATCCCCTTAAGCCTTTTTTGGTCTTTTTTCTTTAATTGAGTAAACTCAAATAAGTAATGATACGACTTCGCTACTTTTACCGTATAAGCCCAAACATCTCCACCAAATTCCTGGACTATTTCAGTTGCCGCATCATAACAAAAGTCAGCTGCAGAGGATGAATGAAATGTACTTTTAACTCTTCTTGTTCCCTTATTCGCAGATTGCACCCCAATTTTTAAAGCGACGCCATCACGGGCTTCTGCCATGATTAAATAGTCTCCATCAGCTCTCATAATTTCTTTCATGATGGATTTTAGCTCATCTCCATCAGCAACTAGTTGTATGATGGGAGCTTTCGGCATAATAACATGCAATGGAATCTCCGGATCGGTTTCAATCTGAATTCCTTCTAATGAATCGTCTTCATACGATTGCCAGGTTGTTAGAAAAGTAGTTTTTCCAGAACGAACTGCCCCAATGAAATTTACGTTAAATCCAATATCCACCATGGCCTTTAACATTGTGGTCATTTCATTGGGGATCGTTTTCCTCTTAGCCTGGGCTTCGAAAGTGAATTGCTTGACAACATACTTTCTAAACACAATCGAGGTTTCCTTAGCAAGACCATCTGCAAAGATTTTTATCCTTGTTCCGTCTAACATATAGACTTCTTCATGGTTGTCTTCCATACGTTTTTCTGGAGTTGGTAGTAAAAGGGCTGTGATTAATTGTTGTAGTCGGTCTTTACTTATGGTTTGTTCTTGTAGTACTTGCTTACCATCGATAAGAAAGTAGATTCTTTCACCGATGATCTTGCAAGATGAACTTTCAGGGTTATTTTTCCATTCATCAACACCACAGAAACCCCAATTTTCTTGAAAAATAGCCGTAACCAGATCAGAATACCAGTGTGGCTTCCACTCATGCATTAAGTTGTTTCTTTTAAGAAAATCACTGATTTTGCCTTTAAAATAATTAACTTCTTGGGTATAGCCAATAATCGCTTTTTTTTGATATAACAAAAGTTTGTCGGATTCCTCCACCTTATGTCCCTCTGTCTCCTTCCATTCCTGATTGAAGTGGATTTGAACAGCACGACATAGTTCAAAAAATCGCTCCATTTTGTTTACATTAGATTCCGATACTACCTGCTGCACATCTGTTTCTTTCAAAATGCCTTCCAAAAAGGTATCAAGAGCAAACTCTTTATAGTGAAGTTCAAGTGCCGCGACTGCCATTTTAGACCCCCATAATCCCAGCTATTAAATTCCCAATTAGCGGTTTTTTCACAGGTGTATTCGAGCTGTAATCAAGGTTCGTTTGACTGGCAATAATCTTGCACAAATCATCAATTTTGTTTACGAAAGCCTGGTTGTTGTAATGTAGTAATGATTGGTTCTCAAATTCCGCCTGCCACCCCATGTACTCCAAATTTGGAATGGCTGTAGCCAGTGTCATTTTGTAAATATCCGCGAGCTTACTATCGTTATACATTGAAACCTCTTCAATATACTTATTGATAACAATAAGAAAATCTTGTACTTTAATGTCCAAATTTCTAAGTATTTGGGATTCCACTCGATCAAACTGCTTTCTTGGAATCTCTTGCTGCGTCGTAATTAAGTATCTAAATTTAGTCGATCTTAAAGCACCGATGGTCATGCCTCGTTCAATATTGCTCCCCGCATCAATAATTACCAGATCGACGATCTTTGTCGCTAAGTCGAGAAGTATTTCAAGATGATCAGGATGATAATGGCGCAAATCAGGGATATATTTAGGACCCTGTAAAATATGAAGTGGCCCTACCTTAATGCAGGCATCCAATAATTCGTCGGGTGATAGCATTCGATTAAATAACTTGACTTTTAGTTCATCCAATCCAATACTTTCGTGATCTTTTCCTTTTATAAAATTCATTACCGGAGTATCGCCTAAAGAGATGTACATGACTTTTGCTCTGGATTGAGAAGCAAATTTTTGTGCAGCACATAGCCCAATCATTGTTGTTCCTATTTTATTATCTGCTCCAAAAAAGGTTATAACATTACGGTTCTTATAACCAAGTTCCGGAAATAACTCTTTAATTATTTTCTCAGCCACCTGTTTTGGAGTAGATAATGGTGGTATCAACGAAATTTTTCTGGTTTTACAAATTGAGCTGATGTTATTGAAGATCGTTTCATTTTCAACCTCGTGAAGGATGTAAAATAACGGTTTGATCTTCTTCTTTTCCATACTTCTTTCATTGAAATACGAAGATAAATGATTGGGGTCAATCACTTTGCTGCTTATGACCAGAACATCATACTCTATTCCTTCCTCCAGAACGTCATAAACGTCACATTCTTCGAAATGCCCTGTTTCCTGAAGAGCTAGTTGTAGATCGATATCATTACCTATTAGACTTAACTTCATTTTGTACACCATCCAATCCCTCGGAGTATCCAATCATTAATTTACTTCCACGCTTGATTGCATTTTCAAGAGTGTTCACATCTTCAATTGTTAGATTCGCCTCAACATCTTTGAGTGCAGCGCTAGCATCCAATCTATCATGGCTTCCTGTAGTAATGACCTCACGGTTGGCGGAATCTCTTACAAATGTCACTGTTGTTTGAAGCAGTTTTTTAGCATCTACACTCGCTGGTGGGGTAATGTCCGGCTTCAGCCCAATGGTAATATTACTGTCTTCCTTATTACCATCATTTGATACAGTTCTTGTCGCGTCTATTTGAATTTTTTTGTTCTCAACAGACTTAGAGAGTGCATCTGCAGATACTTCATAAACTATGACTTTATCCTTTCGGCGCAAGGTATTCGGAGCTGAGACAATCCAATCATTAGGAATTTTGAAATTGAAGTGGTTTTCGTCGGTTAACAAATCTCCTCGTTCAAAAAAGATTGCTGATAATTGTGAACGGGCAGGAATTGTTTGCTTAGCTTCTAATCCTATAATATCGTTCATATTCACTATTGCGCCTTCGATTGTCTTCCCCTTCTCGACCTTCAATGTGGTTAGCTTCTCACTAGTTATTTCAGTTCCTCGCTTTAAATCTTCCTTTGGCACTATAACTTCTTGATACAGTACCATTTCTCTTCCTGTAAATTCCCAAAAAACAACTGTGCCCGCGAGTGCAGCCATTAATAAGAAGCCAGTGATCGGTAACAAGAATGTTGTGATCTTCGAAAATCTATTATTTTTCCCTTTTGTTATCTTCATTAGGGGCCTCTCCGTTAATAAGAAATGTGATTCATAGCTACTTTGATATCGAACTCAGAACAAGGATACTTCATTAAATGATCAATTTCGTGTGCTAGACACTGTACAGCTATGAACGTATCATCTCTGTTCTTAGCCGCGATAAATTTCACTAACTTATGATTACTCCTTTCTTTTTTTAACCACTCCATCGCATCGAATTCGTTGTGATCCAAATTAACAAAACATAACGAATATACTGAATGATTAAGTGCAGCTTGCACGCCATCTAAAGTGTTCACAACTGAAACCTCTATTGTGGCACGATATGAAGTGAAATAATCTCCCACCTTACTTTCCTTATCATCAATCACAAGTACCTGGATTATATTATGTTCGTCGGTTTTTATTAGTAAGTCTTCCGAAGATGTGAGTACTACGCGATCTCTTCCCTGTTTTTTTGCCTCATAAGCAGCGTTATCTGCTAGATGTACCCATTGATCAATAGTAAGACTCTCATTCCATTCACAAACACCGGCTGAAAATGTTATAAACCTTTGCTGCCCGTCATGCTCGGCTACGGGTTGTTTATGTGCACTATGTAAGATCGATTGGACTAAACTGTAAGCATTAATAGCATCAAGATTAGGCAAAATGATTACAAACTCTTCCCCACCGACCCTAGATAGAATATCTTGCGGTCGTAGATGGTCTTGAATTAATTTGGCTAAACCAATCAGCACAAGATCACCTATTTTGTGACCAAATGTATCATTTATAGATTTAAAGCGATCGGCATCAATAAAACAAAGTGAAATAGGTGTGCTCTGACGCATAGATCGCTGTACTTGCAGTTGAATCTGGTGCTCGAAATATCGCCGATTAAACACTTTTGTCAGTGCATCATGAAAAGCGACTTCTTCGAAATTACTACTTTGTCTCAATTGCTTTTCAACACGTAAGCGTAATTCATCATAATGGATAGGTTTAATGACAGCATCTACTGCTCCCCATTCAAGCAGCTGTACTTTTCCATTAGGTGGATAGGCTTCGACTAGGGCTATTACTGGTAACCAGTTTAAATTATGTTGTTCAGAAATAAAGCGGAATAATTCTCTCTCATTACTCTCAACTTCGGAATTCAAAATTACAAGATCAAATGCTTCTTCAAGCAACATATTTTTTGCTTCAAAAATAGTGCTGCATACTGTAGTTGAATAGTGATCTCGTTCCAATTGAGTGGCCAGCAATCGACGCTCCTGTTGGTTTGGATCAATAATTAATATTCTTTTTAACAACCTTAATCACCGGTCCTAAATAACCTTGAAAATAAACCTTGCTTCTTATTCTTAAGATGTTGTAAAGGATATGAGGCAGGTACCATCTTTTTTAACATTGGATAACACGCGGCTACTAACTGGGATAAATATTCAGGGTGATCTTGAACCAACCTTCCTTCCCATATTGCCTCAATTACCTCTTGAAACGGTATGTTCGGAAGAAAACACATCGGTATTCCTTCTGGTAAGGATGATAAGGAATCAATCCATTCCTTTTTATGTTTATTTCGTGTTGGAATATTGCGATTGCCAATGAGATAAATTGACTTCCCAGTATCTTTCAATTGTTTTAAGATTGCGGTATTTCTTGCAGTATCAGGGCGACCAAACTTAGATGGGAAAGGATCAACTACAAAAATAATATCATCCGCATCACAACATATTTCTTCAACGCTTTGGTGGCCCCAATGATGCGATACATCATAGATTACAATTGGATTTTTGATGCTGGAAACTAACTTATAAGTGTGTTCATATTTCCAATCAGTATGTTTTGACATTGAAGGATTTGATGGGTACCAAGTGGTATTACCGGCCGTCCATTCGTACTCTCTTTTAAGAACCCTTCCATCCCTAATTATCTGATCAGTAACAAATTGGTATTCTGACGGTGCCGTTCTACTACCATCCAGTAGATGATAAAGTTCCGGTGTATTAATCGGTGACTCTACGAGTGCACTCATTACTCCCAAGAAATTCAGTACTCTGGTTAAAGCAATACTTGTAAATGTAGAGCCTGCAGATGGATACAAGCTCCCGACAACTATAAACTTGTTTGGAAAAACCTTGTAGCGTTCAACTTCAACTACTTCAGTTACCTTTTCGATTTTTTTGATGATTTTTGGTTTTCTGGTTTCTTCCTTAATTATTTGTTCGACTGCATCCATCATTTCGGATTGGTTTTCAGTCTTAACATACTTACCGATAATTTCTTCTAATTTCAACCGATGAGAATAAGCATGACTTTCCTTTCCTTTAGACCTCTGACTATTGTCGATATGGTCATCGGGTTCGTTGGATCCCTTTATCTTTTCAACTTCATTCTCTTTTGGTACAGCTGCTGATATCATGGCTTCCTGATCATGAAATTCAGTGACAATATCAGTAGAATCTGATGCTTCGGTATCAATATCCTGCCTTTGCCAAAAAAGGTCTTCTACAACCCCTGGTCCCAAATCTTTATAGTGTAGGCAAATGACTTTTTCGTTTTGCAAATCGTAAATCAGCGCATCTTCGTCTCTATGATGGATAAACATGATTTGGGCCTCAGGGCCTTCGGATTTCACTTTTTTTATTGTGCTTAAAAAAGCTTCATCCCCTTGAATAGCACTCTCCATAAAAATTACAATGTTCACTTCAACTGAATTCCAGATCGGAATAAAAAAATTTAAGGAGTCAATTGTCCTTGTAACCTTTCCGAAGGAACTCAACTCATCCGATAACCATTCGCTTTCATCACGATCCGGCGTTACTAACAAAATTCGATTCATCGTGCCACCTGTTTTCAAAATGTTTATCGTAAGTCGTAATACACCCTTCTACCTTCATGGAAAATAAAAAAACTCTGTGATATGTGCATCTGGTTATTGTACAAATCTTCATCCGTGACAAACCATGCGTGGTTCGCCATACCTTCTTGTTCCAAAATTTTATGTACTATCTCAGCTTTCTGAAAGGTAGAGAGCATCATAACCAGTACAGATCCTGGTTCTTCTAACTTGAAATATTGTTTGTAAAAGGCAGCCTGATATCGGACCGTTTTTAGCCAGTTATCATCATCGCGGTGACATATGAAGTAAAAGTTTAAATCCTTACCTTTGGGGGTTTTTAAAATATACCTTGCTGTTGGAACCTGCTTTTCATCCTCTAGAGATAATGAAGGATGGAACTCGAAATGAATTAGTTCAAGACCTTGTTGTAGTTTTATGTAAAATTCATTTGTCGCTATATACCTCATCCTGTAAAGCATTGTGGTCTCTTTTTTGGCTCTAGGATCTCGTGAACCTAAAAAGAAACCAAATTTGTACTTCAAAATATCTGCTCCACTAGAGCCGAGTTCATAACAACTCGGCCTGTTTTCTTGAGGATTAAAATAGCTGGTCCACTGTATTCTCCTAACCAAACCATGTTTAATCAGTTTTTTTACACGGTTCCTCGCTGTTGCCTCTCTTTCGACATCCGGAAAAAATATTCTTGAAATTTGAGATAATGTTAACCACCGATGAACAAAAATAAACTTCAAAATTTCCAGGTCTCTCTCGGTTATCCAACCTTGCTCAATTTTTTTTAAAATATACGAGTAGTCATGTTTCGTTAATGGATCCAAGTTCTGAATATATGCATGTGGATCATCCAGCAGCGGCCGCTCTTTAATACCGGTATATTGTGACTTAATAATCGGTGAAACTTCCATATTGCTTCCCCCTATAATATTTCATGTGGGAAGTTCACGATTTTGCTTCTTATTCGCCTACCTTCTGGTGCAACATTACGAATTCGCACAGCTACCGGCTTCCCTATTAACTTACCATGACTCGGCACTCGCTCTGGAAACCAAGCTAACGATTCAACACCAGGAGCAAGCTTAACAAATATTCCGACGTTCTCAACAACATCTGTGATTATCCCCCGATACGAATCGCCAACCCTGAAATTCTCTCTGACCCTTAACCACGGGTCCTCCATCAATTCTTTACGTGTTACACGAACATGTCTTTTTTCTCGATCAATGGACTTTATTTTCACAGTCAGTTCCGTTCCTAGCGGAATAAGATTACGACCCGACTCGGTCCAATCATATTCATAGTCCTGAATTGGAAGGACACAAGCAACGCCTTTTACCATAATATAAAGACGTTCATTTTCAAATCCTGAGACTGTTCCTGTACAAATATGATCTACATCCGCAGTTTCCCAAAATTCCTCTTGAAGTTCCTCAAGAGCTTGAACACGGGAAAGTAAGACAATTCCCTTCTCTTCATCAAACACTTTTACACTTTTAGGGTCTAAGCCCTGTTTTGCAACGTCAAGTACCATAAAATCAATCTTATGATCAATAAATCCAACAAGAGATCGGAACTTATGACGATCAAATTGATCCTCATGAATCATTCCTTTTAATCCATTATTTAATTCAACAATTGCACATTGCATTCTTTTTCCCAATGGCTCATGTGTTTCAACACCAATAACAACTCCCTGATGGATTAATTTCCTACGGAGTGAGGTTTTGTATTCTTGCATGGGGTTTGCTTTCAAAATTTCATTCATTTTTTTTCCTCCTTCATTTTCAAGTAAAGATTATATTGTTTTTTACTTTCAGTTTTTACAAACCCGATAAGCTCCATATCACCAATTGAGTTGCATTTCACAACTAGCGTTTTGCTCTTAAAGCAGGAGTTAATCTTTTCCTCTTCTATGTCCGTATCCCATACAAATATGTAATATCCGTTTGCCCTTTTTTTTAATGTTTGAATATCAGTTTTAATCTCAATGCCGTTTTGTTGTTCCTTACCAAGTTCTTCAGATTTAACTCCCATATCAGCAAGAACATGATTGACTGTTTTATTTTTGGTTGCCCACTCATATAAAAGCTGTGGCTTTTTCTTATGCATATGGTTAACTATGACAATAAGTGGAACAGTTTCATATAAGAATAAGCAAGTGTTATAAAAAGACTCGAGATTTGTGACATCACATGAGGGATGAGTTAATACAAAGTCCAGTTCATTAATTAGGTGCTCATTTATCAAACTACTACTCCTTTCTATCATCATTTTAATATATTATAT
>NZ_JBHTVD010000022.1:0-59939 GCF_042793215.1 Paenibacillus sp. NPDC056579 | reverse complement strand
GACCGTTAAGCCTTCCAGCGTCGATGGTACTTGGACCGAAGGGTCCTGGGAGAGTAGAACGTCGCCAAGCAACGGCAAAGAGCTTTTCTGGATAACCTCCAGGAAGGCTCTTTTTTGTTTTTCTTTATTCTAAGGTGGTTATAATCATAACAGAGGGCTGTATTGTTTAAGCCGCAACCTGAGCATAAAAAAAGTTGAAGTGTCAACAATAAATTGAGTGTTTACCATAGTTGCAAATTTTCTGAAAACTGTTATAATGATACTAAAGTCAAAGAAAGTCAAAGTCAATTTACTTCTGGGAAGGAGGTTGAATTGATGCGTAATGTCTCCGAAGTCATCGAACAATACTTAAAGCAAATGATACAGCAAAGCAACGACGGCATTGTGGAAATTCAACGTAACGAGCTTGCGGATCAATTCGAATGCGTCCCCTCCCAAATTAACTACGTTATCAGCACGCGATTTACTTTGGAGAAAGGCTACATCGTAGAAAGCAAGCGCGGAGGCGGAGGATATATCCGGATTCAGCGCATTGAGCTGAACACTCACGGCTCGGTTCACGACCATATTTTTAAAACGATCAGCTCGCATATAGATCAAAGCGCATCCGAAGGGTTGCTGTATCAGCTTCAGGAGAACGGCATCATCACTCCGAGAGAAGCGGCGATCATGAGGGCGGCGATCTCGCGGGAAGTGCTGGTTTTGAAGCTGCCTCTGCGTGATGAGATTAGAGCCAAAATTATGAAAGCCATGCTGATATCCTTGTTGAGTAAATAAGGAGGGGTACTCATGCTTTGTCAGGAATGTGGCAAGAAGCAGGCCACGCTGCATTTTACAAAGATTTTAAACGGTGAGAAGACGGAGTTTCACATTTGTGAATCGTGTGCCAGAGAAAAGGGAGAACTGATCCCGGGCACGCCGAACGGCTTCTCTATTCACAATCTTTTGTCGGGGCTGCTGGATTTCGAGCCTTCCTCGCACAACCCGCTGGCTGCCAAAGCGCCGCCGAGCCGCTGCGAGCAATGCGGTTTAACGTATACGCAGTTCAGCAAAGTAGGCCGGTTTGGCTGCAGCTCGTGCTATAAATATTTTGACGATAAGCTGGATCCCCTGTTCAAGCGGGTTCATGGCAACACGATTCACACAGGCAAGGTTCCCAAACGCTCCGGCGGGTTAATTAAACATAAAAGGGAAATTGAGAATTTGAAGAAAGAGCTGTTGCTTCGGATTGATAAAGAAGAGTTCGAAGAGGCCGCCCACCTCCGGGATATCATTAGGGACCTGGAGAAGAAGGTAACCGAGGGTTGAGTTCCTTTTGGGCAAGGAGGAATTGCTATGACAACTAACCGTTTTACTGAGCAGGCGCTGAGTGAATGGATGAAGGGCGATGGACCCGATTCGGATATCGTCATCAGCAGCCGAATCCGTATTGCAAGAAACCTGCAATCACATCCGTTCCCTATGCTCTCCACAAACCAGCAATCAGAGGAAGTGCTGGATCTAGTATCGGGGGTCCTGAATAATGAGGATCTCCATACGATAAGCCGTTTTTCTCTGATTCCGCTTAGCGATCTTAACGAGCTGCAGAAAAGAGTGCTTGTAGAGAAGCATTTGATTAGCCCGGCTCTCGCTAATGAATCGAGGAACGGGGCGGTTATTTTAAGCGAAAATGAGTCCATCAGCATCATGGTGAATGAAGAGGACCATTTGCGAATACAATGCTTGTGCCCCGGTTTTCAGATTAAGGAAGCGTGGGATTTGGCCAGCCAAATCGACGATATTTTCGAGGTACAAATGGACTATGCCTTTGATGAAAAAAGAGGCTTTTTGACCAGCTGCCCGACCAATGTCGGTACCGGCATTCGTGCTTCGGTAATGATTCATCTTCCGGCGTTGGTGCTGACTCAGCAAATTAACCGGATTTTGTCGGCGATTACGCAGGTCGGTCTGGCCGTTCGCGGATTGTATGGCGAAGGGAGCGAAGCGCTCGGCAACCTGTTCCAAATATCGAATCAGATTACGCTGGGACAATCCGAGCAGGAGATTATCGATAACCTGTACGGCGTCGTCCGGCAAATCATCGAGCATGAGCGGGCTGCGCGGGAGAAGCTTCAATTAGAGAACAAAGCAAAGCTGCTGGATCGAATCAGCCGTTCATACGGGATCATGTCTTATGCAGCCATTATGGACTCCAAGGAAGCGGCACAGCGGCTATCCGATGTTCGTCTTGGCATTGATATAGGAATCATCAAAAATGTCCCTACACAGGTCATGAATGAATTAATGGTGATGACCCAGCCGGGTTTTTTACAGCAATATGCAGGAGAAAAGCTTTCGGCTGAAGAAAGAGACATACGTAGGGCTCAGTTAATAAGAGAGAAGTTTTCTCAAGGCTAGAACCTTACGGCAACTCCGGTAAGAAATTCATTGTTGTTTCCAACTTTTATTCTTTTATGGAGGTGTTACACATGATGTTTGGCAGATTTACAGAACGTGCGCAAAAAGTACTGTCTTTGGCACAAGAAGAGGCCGTTCGTTTAGGTCATAATAATATTGGCACCGAGCATATTTTGCTGGGGCTGATTCGTGAGGGCGAAGGGATTGCAGCCAAGGCGTTAATCGCTCTGGGCTTGGGTCTTGAGAAAATTCAGGACGAAGTGGAAGCCTTGATCGGCAGAGGTCAAGAGCAGCCTACGAATATCGCTTACACGCCCCGCGCGAAAAAAGTGATTGAGCTGTCCATGGACGAAGCTCGCAAGCTTGGCCATACTTACGTAGGTACGGAGCATATTTTGCTCGGGCTGATCCGTGAAGGCGAAGGCGTAGCGGCTCGTGTTCTGAACAATTTGGGAGTGAGCTTGAATAAAGCGCGTCAGCAAGTATTGCAATTGCTCGGCAGCAGCGAAGTGGTGTCTACGAACCATGGTAACACCACAAATGCAAATACACCTACGCTGGACGGCTTGGCACGCGATTTGACGGCGTTTGCCAAAGACGGCAACCTCGACCCTGTCATCGGGCGCAGCAAGGAAATCGAACGCGTTATCCAAGTGTTAAGCCGCAGAACCAAGAACAACCCGGTATTGATCGGGGAGCCTGGTGTCGGTAAAACCGCTATTGCGGAAGGACTTGCGCAAAAAATCATTAACAACGAAATTCCGGAAACACTGCGCGACAAGCGGGTGATGACGCTCGATATGGGCTCTGTCGTAGCCGGCACGAAGTACCGCGGTGAATTCGAGGATCGTTTGAAAAAAATAATGGACGAAATTCGCCAAGCAGGCAACATCATCTTGTTCATCGACGAGCTGCATACGCTGATCGGCGCAGGCGGAGCGGAAGGCGCTATCGACGCCTCCAACATCCTGAAGCCGGCATTGGCGAGAGGCGAGCTGCAGTGCATCGGTGCCACCACATTGGATGAGTACCGCAAATATATCGAGAAAGACGCGGCGCTGGAGAGACGCTTCCAACCGATTACGGTGGATCAGCCTTCTCCGGAGGAAGCGATCCAAATTTTGCACGGATTGCGCGACCGCTATGAAGCGCACCACAGAGTGAAAATTACCGATGAAGCCATCGAGCATGCGGTAAAACTGTCCGACCGTTATATTACGGACCGGTTCCTGCCGGACAAAGCGATCGACCTGATCGACGAGGCCAGCTCCAAAGTAAGGCTTCGCTCCTATACGGTACCGCCGGATTTGAAGAAGCTCGAGAGCAAGCTGGAGGATATCCGCAAGGAGAAGGATGCGGCAGTGCAAAGCCAGGAGTTCGAGAAGGCGGCTTCCTTGCGCGACACCGAGCAAAAGCTGCGTGAAGAGCTGGATTCCACGAAGAACGAATGGAAAGAGAAGCAAGGCCGTACCGATTCCGAAGTGACTCCGGACGACATCGCTCAAGTCGTGGCTAGCTGGACCGGCATTCCGGTTGTGAAGCTGGCGGAGGAAGAAACCGAGCGTCTGCTGAAAATGGAGTCGATCCTGCACGATCGCGTCATCGGCCAAGAGGAAGCGGTCAAAGCAGTGAGCCGCGCCATCCGCCGCGCAAGAGCCGGACTGAAAGATCCGAAGCGCCCGATGGGCTCCTTCATCTTCCTAGGACCTACCGGCGTAGGTAAAACTGAATTGGCACGCGCGCTTGCGGAATCGCTGTTCGGCGACGAAAATGCAGTCATTCGGATCGATATGTCCGAGTATATGGAGAAGCATTCGACATCCCGTCTCGTCGGAGCGCCTCCAGGATATGTCGGCTACGAAGAAGGCGGCCAGCTGACGGAGAAAGTACGCCGCAAGCCTTACTCGGTCGTCCTGCTGGATGAGATCGAGAAAGCACATCCTGAAGTGTTCAATATTTTGCTCCAGGTGCTGGAGGACGGCCGTTTGACCGACTCCAAAGGACGTACGGTAGACTTCCGCAATACGCTGATCATCATGACCTCGAACGTCGGTGCCGATACGATCAAGAAAAATTCTTCGCTCGGCTTCACTGCAGCGCATGATGCGGGCAAAGATTACAACAATATGAAAGATAAAGTGATGGGCGAGCTGAAAAAGAGCTTCCGTCCGGAGTTCCTGAACCGGATTGATGAAATCATCGTGTTCCACTCTCTGGAAGAGCAGCACATCGCACAAATCGTGACGCTGATGGCCGACGATCTCCGCAAGCGTCTGAAAGAGCAGGAAGTGGACTTTGTTCTTACCGACAAGGCGAAAGCTTTCCTCGCCAAAGAGGGCTTCGATCCGACTTACGGAGCGAGACCGCTGCGCAGAGCAATCCAGAAGCATATCGAGGACCGGTTGTCCGAAGAGCTGCTTCGCGGCCAAATCACCAAAGGCGATTCGTTGACCATCGACGAAAAAGACGGAGAGCTGACCGTAGAACGCAATCAAGGTGTTGCAACATCTTCATGATTTGTAACGTTAAACATCCTGTACCCTTCTTTCGAAGGGGCAGGATGTTCTTTTTTTGTCTTTGGCATCATATATATTACGGCGGCGTCCTGTGAAGCTATACCGCACCGGCGGGCTTCAGTATGTCCAAGCCGGAGGACAAGCCGCTCGTAAAAACTTTGCTTTTACGAGACTTTTTTATACAATAGAAGGGTTTTCATAACCTCCACAAAATGGTAAACTTTGATAAGACATTAGGCAACGGATGGAATAACAGCAGGGAGAATAATAATGGCAAAGCAAAAGACGAAATTCTGC
This sequence comes from Paenibacillus sp. NPDC056579, assembly GCF_042793215.1. Taxonomy (NCBI): domain Bacteria; kingdom Bacillati; phylum Bacillota; class Bacilli; order Caryophanales; family Paenibacillaceae; genus Paenibacillus; species Paenibacillus sp. NPDC056579. The sequence continues at coordinate 54,729 of NZ_JBHTVD010000022.1, read as the reverse complement.
TGCCAGGAGTGCGGCTACGAGTCGCCCAAATGGCTTGGCAAATGCCCGGGATGCCAATCCTGGAACACATTTGTAGAAGAAGTAGAAACCATCACGAAAACACAAGGTATTAGTTCTTCTTTATTGAAGACGAAAGAAAAGCCTGTTTCTATCATACATATAAAAAGCAGTGAAGAGCAGCGTATCGTAACGCGAAACAAAGAACTGAACCGGGTGCTCGGCGGTGGCGTAGTCCCAGGCTCACTGCTGCTGGTCGGGGGAGACCCCGGCATCGGCAAATCGACGCTGCTTCTCCAGACATCACACGATCTGACCCTGTCCGGACAAAAGGTATTGTACGTATCGGGCGAGGAATCCGTGCGGCAAACGAAGCTGCGTGCAGATCGTCTGAATGCCTCGTCGGAACAATTGTTCGTATTGTGCGAAACGAACCTGGAATTGATTGAAGCGGCGATCGAAGAGGTGCAGCCGGATTTTGTTGTCATCGATTCGATCCAGACGGTGTATCACCCGGGCGTTCAATCGGCTCCGGGCAGCGTAGCGCAGGTCCGGGAATGTACCGGCCATTTTATGCGGGTCGCCAAGATTAAAGGTATTGCGACGGTACTCGTTGGCCATGTTACTAAAGAAGGGGCTATTGCAGGCCCAAGATTGCTGGAGCATATGGTGGACTGCGTCCTTTATTTCGAAGGAGAGCGGCATCACTCATACCGGCTGCTGCGAGCAGTCAAAAACCGCTTCGGTTCAACGAACGAAATCGGTATTTTCGAAATGCAGGAGAACGGCTTGGTGGAAGTGAACAATCCTTCCGAGTTGTTCTTGTCGGAGCGTCCATTAGGCGTCTCAGGATCGACGGTAGTGGCCAGCATGGAAGGGACACGGCCGGTGCTTGTCGAGCTGCAAGCGCTTGTGTCCTCCACTAATTTCCCTTCGCCACGACGAATGGCGACAGGTATAGACCATAACAGGCTTTCGTTAATTATAGCGGTGCTGGAGAAACGAATCGGCATGTTTTTGCAAAATCAGGATGCGTATGTCAACGTAGCTGGCGGCGTCAAGCTCGATGAGCCTGCCGTTGACCTGGCGATTGCGGTGAGCATTGCCTCCAGCTTAAGAGAGCAGCCTACACAGCCTTACGATGTTGTGTTTGGGGAAGTAGGCCTGACAGGCGAGGTGCGGGGCGTATCCCGCGTAGATCAGCGGGTGAAGGAAGCGGAGAAGCTGGGCTTCCGGAGAGTCATTTTGCCGGAGAAGAGCTTGAAGGGCTGGACCCCTCCGAGCGGTATCGAGGTTATTGGCGTAAATACGGTGGCTGAAGCATTGAAGGCTGCCTTAGGATAAAAGCGGGGTAATAGATCATGCCAGGCGACGAGACTTTCTGCCGGAAAGCCGAAGCAGTGCTGACGAAGAAGTAGGTTTTCCTACGGAAAACCCAGTTAAAGCTTACGAAGTAGGTTTTCCATCGGAAAACCCTTAGGAGGGACAACATGAGCAAGGAAGAAATAAAAAGGGACGTGATGAGCCAGCTGCTGCAAATGGTTGCGCCAGGCACGGCCTTTCGCGACGGACTCGAGAACGTGCTGCGGGCCAAAACCGGAGCGCTGATCGTGGTAGGCTACAGCCCCGAAGTGATGGAGCTTGTGGACGGCGGCTTTTCTATCAATTGCGACTTCTCGCCGAACTATTTGTACGAGCTGGCGAAAATGGACGGAGCCATTATTTTGAGCGAGGATCTGAAGCGGATTTTGTATGCGAATACGCAGCTAATCCCCAATTCGTCCATCTCCTCGTCCGAGACGGGAATTCGCCACCGGACGGCGGAGCGGGTTGCCAAGCAAACTTCCAAGCTCGTCGTGTCCATCTCCCAACGCAGAAACGTCATCACGCTGTATCAAGGCAATTTGCGCTATGCCTTGAAGGATATCGGAGTGATTTTAACCAAAGCGAATCAGGCGATCCAAACTTTGGAAAAATATAAATCGGTGCTCGATCAAGCCTTAACGAACCTCGGCGCTTCCGAATTCGAGGAGCTGGTCACGCTGCACGATGTAACGAACGTCGTTCAGCGGATCGAGATGGTGCTTCGGATCAAAGCGGAGATTAAACGGTATATCAATGAGCTCGGAACGGAAGGGCGTCTTATCAGCATGCAGCTGGAAGAATTGGTTGGAGCTACCGAGCATGAGGCGCAACTTTTAGTCAAAGACTACGTAAGAGAATATCAAGAAGACAAAATTAAAGAAATTAACCAAAGCTTGAGACGCCTTGCGACGGATGAAATGCTCGATCATTCTCACATAGCGAGAATATTGGGCTATCCTCACTCCAGCATCAGCGCCGAGGAAACGGTCTCGCCTAGAGGATACCGGGTACTGAACAAAATCCCGCGGCTTCCGTCGGTCATCATTCACAATCTGGTAGAGCGGTTCCAGCAGCTGCCGCATTTAATGATGGCTACGATTGACGAGCTTGATGAAGTGGACGGAATTGGAGAAGTGCGCGCCCGTACCATCAAAGAAGGATTAAAACGAATTCAAGATCAAGTACTCATTGACAGACATATCTAACTTGCATACAATCAGAGGGTAGTCTAATATGACGAACATGTGTATTAGGGTACAGGAAACCAGAGGTGGACAATAACAATGCTAACTAAATCAATTCCCAACCTTTTTACAATAGGCAACTTGTTTCTGGGATTTATTTCGATCATTCTTGCCTTTAACAAGGAAGCGGAATGGGCGGCAATCATGGTAATTATAGCCATGCTGTGCGACGGTCTGGACGGCCGTGTGGCAAGAGCGCTGAATGCCCAGAGCGAGTTCGGCAAAGAGCTGGATTCTCTGTCCGATGTCATTTCGTTTGGTGTCGCTCCTGCGTTCATTATGTACGTGGTTGCGTTTACGGAGATGAATGCTGCGGCAGCCTGGATCATCACAGCCATTTTCCCGATTTGCGGAGCTCTCCGCTTGGCACGGTTTAATGTAGTGGCAGGCGTTCCAGGATATTTCATCGGTTTGCCGATTCCTGCTGCCGGAGGCGTGCTTTGTACGCTGGCGCTGTTTCATAACGAATTAAATACATTCGTATTGGTTTTGAGCACTTTGCTCTTGTCGTACTTGATGGTCAGCACGGTCAAATATCCTAACTTCAAAAAAGTAGGAATCCCGAAAAAAGCGATCTGGATTGCGCCGATTGTCGTCATCATCGCTGTGCTGCTGGCTTATCAGTATCCGAGCATGCTCTCCAAAATGATTTTCGTACCGTTGCTTCTTTACGCGCTGTACGGCTTAAAAAAAAACGTTGAACGCCTTTTTCCGAAACGAAGAAGAAAGAACAAATCCATGGACGAAGTGAATTCCGAGACGAGGTCCATGTAAAGGCTGACGGCTCAGTAAACCATCCATGATTCGTCAAAAGCGGAAATGAAAAGCATTTATTTTCCTGAACGGGAAAGTAAATGCTTTTTTTATTTTTCTTTCGCAACGACGATTAGGCAGGAAACTTTTGGTTCATAATTGTAACGAGTGAAATTTTAAATTGAAAAGGTTGGAGGTGATTCTATGATGAAAAGATGGTTCCAATGTTTATTTGCAGTTATCGGAGGCGTGTTAGGCTATGAATGGAGTGATACCGTCGGACAACCATTTTTCAAAATCATAGAAACGGTATTCGGCGTGGAGCAGGTGCGGGGCGAAGCATACTGGATGATGCTGGCGGGAGTCGTGCTCTTTTATTTAATCAGCTCATGGGCTGTGAATTATGGATTGCAAAAAATGCAGCAAAGCGAAGAAAAGGTGTCTTCCATTCCCATTACGGATTTAATCGCAGGAACGGTCGGCATGGCTGTAGGATTGGTGCTTGCGGTTATTCTACTTACGCCTTTCGAGCAAGCGGGATTGTATTCCCCGGTATTGCACGTCATTTTTACAATGATGCTGGGTGTTGTAGGGTTCCGGCTTGGCTATGCCAAAAAAGAAGAGCTCATCGTGCTGCTGGCCAAGGGGCGTTCGGCCAAGGACCGCAACCAAGGTGAGGGCAAAGGCTTCGAGGAGCATAAAATACTGGACACGAGCGTCATTATCGACGGCCGTATTGCGGACATTTGCAAAACCGGATTTATCGAAGGCACGCTGGTCATTCCTGAATTTGTATTAGAGGAGCTGCAGCATATCGCGGATTCCTCCGACTTGCTCAAGCGCAACAGAGGGCGCCGCGGGCTGGACATCCTTAATAAAATTCAAAAAGAGCTGGAAGTCAAGGTGCTGATCTATGAAGGAGATTTCGAAGAGATTTCCGAAGTGGACAGCAAGCTGGTCAAGCTGGCCAAAGTGCTGCAGGGCAAAGTCATTACGAACGATTTCAATTTGAATAAAGTGTGCGAGCTGCAGGGCGTTTCGGTGCTGAATATCAACGATTTGGCCAATGCGGTGAAGCCGGTAGTACTGCCGGGGGAAGAAATCTTGGTCCAGGTGATCAAGGACGGCAAAGAGCACGGACAAGGCGTCGCTTATCTGGATGACGGCACGATGATTGTAGTGGAAGGCGGACGCGACTTCATAGGGACCACGCTCGATGTGCTGGTTACCAGCGTGCTGCAAACGTCGGCCGGACGAATGATTTTTGCTAAACCGAAACTATTGGAAAAAGCTCTCTAAAACGTATATGATAGTGGGAGTGCGTGCTAAACGGGAAGGATCATTTCCGGCGGCATAGAAGCAGGTAGTAGGTGAAGGCATGAATCAGCTGGGAGTAGTGATTGTAGCCGCGGGCAAAGGCTCGCGTATGGGCACGAAAGAAAGCAAACAATATTTGCACTTGAACGGCAAACCGATTCTTGTACATACATTGGCATTGTTCGAGCGGATTGCGGAGGTCGACACCATCGTTCTCGTAACCGGAACAGAGGACGTGGAGCGCTGCCGCGGCTATGTGGAGCAATACCGCCTTACGAAGGTGCGGCATATCGTCGCCGGCGGCAAGGAGCGTCAAGACTCCGTATACAAAGGGCTTCAGCAGCTGGAAGGCAGCGTCGAATGGGTGATGGTGCATGACGGCGTCCGGCCTTTTGCCGCGGAGGAGCATGTTATCGCATGCTGGCGCAAGGCGATGGAGACTGAGGCCGCCGTGCTTGCCGTGCCGGTCAAAGATACGATCAAGGTAGTCGATCCGAGTGGGACGATCCAATCGACCCCGGACCGGCGCAGCTTGTGGGCGATTCAAACCCCACAAGCTTTTCGTCTTTCTTTGCTGCTGAACGCTTACCAGCAGGCGGAGAAGGACGCATTCCTCGGGACCGACGACGCCATGCTGGTCGAGAGGATCGGCACGCCTGTCCAGGTCGTCGAGGCGGATTACTACAATATCAAAATAACGACACCGGAAGATTTGCCTTGGGCGCAATGGATACTACAGAATGTCAGGGGAGAGGACAAACGATGATTCGAGTGGGACAAGGATTCGACGTACACCAGCTGGTGGAAGGAAGAAAGTGCATTATCGGCGGGGTAGACATTCCGTATGAGAAAGGGCTTCTCGGCCATTCGGACGCCGATGTGCTGCTGCATGCGATTAGCGACGCCATATTGGGGGCGCTCGGGCTTGGCGATATTGGCAAGCATTTTCCGGATACGTCCGCGGAATTTAAAGACGCCGACAGCTACAAGCTGCTGCTCGATGTATGGAAGCTGGCTAAGGAAGCGGGATATAAGCTCGGCAATATCGATTCGACGATCATTGCCCAGAAGCCGAAGATGGCTCCTTACATCCCGGCAATGGTTCAGCGCATAGCGGAAGCTTTGGAAGCGGACCTGTCGCAAGTTAACGTGAAGGCTACGACGACCGAGCAGCTCGGCTTTACCGGACGGGGCGAAGGAATCGCTGCGCAATCGGTTGTTTGTTTGATTCAAGATGTGCTATCATAAATTCAATTTGGCGGTTTTTTGAAACAAGAGAGGAGCGGCAGCTATGACACCATTTCGCGTAAGATACGCGCCAAGCCCGACCGGCCATTTGCATATCGGCGGCGCCCGTACGGCATTATTCAATTATTTGATAGCTCGCAAAAATAACGGTCAATTCATTATCCGGTTCGAGGATACGGACCAAACGCGTCATATGGAATCCGGAATCGGCAGCCAGCTGGACGGTTTGAAATGGCTTGGCCTGGATTGGGACGAGAGCGTCGATGTCGGCGGTCCGTTCGGCCCTTACCGTCAAACCGAGCGTTTGGATTTGTATCGCCCTTTCGTGGAGCAAATGCTTCGTGATGGTCATGCATACCATTGCTATTGCTCGGAGGCCGACCTGGAGCAGGAGCGGGCAGAGCAGGAAGCCAAAGGCGAAATGCCGCGATATTCCGGCAGATGCCGTCATTTGACACCGGCGCAGATTGCACAGTTTGAAGCGGAGGGACGCAAGCCGTCGATTCGCTTCCGCGTTCCGGCCGACAAGATTATCGCATTCGAGGACCGCATTCGCGAGCACGTAGAGTTCGAATCGAACGGTATCGGTGATTTCATTATCGTGCGCCCTGACGGGATTCCGACCTACAACTTTGCCGTGATTCTCGATGATCATCTGATGAATATTACGCTTGTTATTCGCGGAGAAGAGCATTTGTCCAATACGCCGAGACAGATCTTGATGTATGAAGCGTTGGGACTGGCTGTTCCTGAATTTGCCCATTTGGCGCTGATTTTGAACCAGGACCGCAAAAAGATGAGCAAGCGCGACGAATCGATCATTCAGTTTATCGAGCAGTACCGGGAGCTTGGCTATTTGCCGGAAGCGGTTCTGAATTTCATTACGCTGCTAGGCTGGTCGCCTAAAGGCGAGGAAGAAATATTCACGAAGGAAGAGCTCATCGCCCAATTCGATCTTGACCGGTTGTCGAAGAGTCCGGCCGTGTTCGATATGGACAAGCTCAACTGGATGAATAACCAATATTTGAAAAAAGCGGACTTGTCCCGTGTTGTAGAGCTGGCAGTGCCTCACCTGCAAAAAGCAGGCCGCATTTCCGCTGAACTTACGGCGGAGCAGCAGGAATGGGTAAGCCGTCTGGTCGGCTTAAATCAGGACCGGATGAATTATGCGGCGGAAATCGTTCCGCTGTCCGAGCTGTTCTTCCAGGACGAGGTTTCGTGTGAAGACGACGAAGCGAAAGCGGTACTCTCCGAGGAGTTCGTTCCTGCGGTGCTGGGAGCTTTTCTGCAGCAGGTGGAGCAGGCGGAGTCGTTCGCCGTAGAGTCGATCCCAGCTATGCTGAAGGCCGTTCAGAAGGATACGGGCTATAAAGGCAAGCAGCTCTTTATGCCGATCCGAGTTGCCCTGACAGGGCAAATGCACGGTCCCGATCTGAATATGAGCCTGTACTTGCTGGGCAAGGAAAAGGTCGTCTCACGGCTGAAGAAGTTATTGTAAACCGTAAGGTTTTTCGTTATACTAAGTAACATTAATAACACGAGGCGTTGAACAGGAGAGTACGATTAAGCTGGGATTTACAGAGAGGGCAACCGGGCTCGCGAGGGCCTGGGCTGGAAGTTGTCCATTCCCGTTGATTGGAAATGCACCTGGGAGCCGTATCGACGAGCTGTTGTCCGTTTCGGAACGGAAGCAGGGTAGTCGTACCGAACACGTTCACGTTACGAACGACGAGATGGACGAGAACTGGGTCCAAAGCAGAGTGGAACCGCGCACTTTCACGCCTCTGCAGCCGTTATGGCTGTAGGGGCGTTTTTTATATTTGCTTCATTTGTGGGAAATTGATGATGGGGAGAAAGCAGGTGATTCATCTTGTTTAAGTACATGAAAGAAGACATCGAGACGATTTTCGAAAACGACCCCGCAGCCCGAAGCTGGTTTGAAGTAGCCTTTACTTATTCCGGACTGCACGCCCTATGGGCGCACCGGGTGGGGCACTGGCTTTATAGGAGAGGATGGTTCACGTCCGCAAGGATGGTTTCCCAATTCAGCCGTTTTATGACCGGAATTGAAATTCATCCCGGAGCCGTCATCGGCAGACGTTTTTTTATCGACCACGGCATGGGGGTTATTATCGGGGAAACTTGTGAAATCGGCAACGATGTCGTACTGTATCAAGGAGTAACATTAGGCGGTACCGGGAAAGAGAAGGGCAAGCGGCATCCTACCATAGGGAACAATGTCGTTATTTCCTCCGGCGCCAAAGTGCTTGGCTCCTTTACGGTAGGCGACAACTCACGGATCGGTTCGAATGCGGTGGTGCTGAAGGAAGTTCCGCCGAACAGCACGGTAGTGGGGATCCCGGGCATGATCGTGAAGCGTGATGGTGTTCGTATAGGCAAGCTGGATCACAATAACCTGCCGGATCCAGTCATTGATATGTTTCGGCAAATGCAGCAGCAAATTGATGAACTGAAGCAAACGGTTCAAGATTTACAGTCTAAGAACGGAGGCGTTCACGAGCATGGCGCTAAAAATTTATAATACGCTGACCCGCACAAAGGAAGAATTCAAGACCATTGAGCCGGGCAAAGTGAAAATGTACGTTTGCGGTCCGACCGTATACGATTATATTCATATCGGCAATGCGCGGCCGGTGATCTTTTTTGATGTGGTACGGCGCTACCTGGAGCATGCAGGCTATGAGGTCAATTACGTCGTCAACTTCACGGATGTCGATGATAAGCTGATCAAAAAAGCGGCGCAAATGGGAACGACAGTGCCGGAAGTGGCCGATACGTTCATTCAGAAGTTTTACGAGGATACGGAAGGCTTGGGCGTTCATAAAGCGACGCTGAATCCTCGCGTTACGGAAAATATCGATGAGATCATCGCCTTTATCGAAGGCTTGGTAGAGAAGGGCTACGCTTACGAAAACGGCGGAGACGTCTATTTCCGTACAACAAAGTTTGCGGAATACGGAAAGCTCTCCCAGCAAAACCTGGAGGAGCTCCAGTTCGGCATCCGTGTAGAGGTGGACGACCGCAAAGAGAATCCGCAGGATTTCGTATTGTGGAAGGGCGCCAAGCCGGGCGAAATTTCCTGGTCTAGTCCATGGGGGGAAGGAAGACCGGGCTGGCATATTGAATGCTCCGCCATGGTGCGCAAATATTTGGGCGAGACGATCGATATTCACGGGGGCGGCCAGGACCTGCAGTTTCCGCACCACGAGTGTGAGATCGCTCAGTCCGAATGTTTGACCGGCCATCCGATGGCCAACTACTGGATGCATAACGGCTACATCAATATCAACAACGAGAAAATGTCCAAATCGCTTGGCAACGGCGTCAACGTAAACCAGCTGTTGAAAACGATCAGCCCGCAAGTCATCCGTTACTTTATGCTGTCGGCTCACTACCGCAATCCGCTGAACTTCAGCGACGAGACGATCGAACAAGCGAAGAACGGCTTGACCCGGATTGAGAACTGTATTGCCAACATCAAGCACCGTCTTGCTAACGCTCCGGAGGGAGAAGCTTCAGCAGAGATCACCCAAGCGGTTGAAGCGGTAAAACACCTGTTCGAGAGCAAGATGGAAGATGACTTCAATACGCCGGATGCGGTAACTGCCGTATTCGAGCTGGTTAATATCGCCAACCCTTATGTGCAGCAGGAGCAGGTCACTCGCGGAACACTGTCCTTCTTGCTGGAGAGCTTTGAAACGATGGATCGCATATTGGGCATACTGACCAAAGCGGAGGAAGAGCTTCTGGATGAGGAGATCGAGCAGCTGATCATCGAACGGACAGAAGCGCGCAAGGCGAAGCAATGGGCCCGTGCCGACGAGATCCGCGACTTGCTGACGGAACGCGGCATTTTGCTGGAGGACACGGCGCAAGGTATCCGCTGGCGGAGGAAATGATGAAGGAACCGTTTTCCTTGGACTCGGACCTGTTCTGTTTCCCGCCGGCCAAAGACCCGAAGCAGCTGAATCCGATTGTGCTTGCTTATATCGGCGATGCGGTATACGAGGTGTTTATCAGGCAGTACGTCATTTCTCAGGCCAATCACCGGCCCAATCATCTTCACCGGTTGTCGACGAAGTACGTATCGGCCAAAGCCCAGGCCAAATCGCTGCAAGTGTGGATGCCGCTTCTTACCGAAGAAGAGACTGACATCGTGAAACGGGGACGCAACGCCAAATCGGGAACAACGGCCAAAAACGCAGACGTATTGGAATACCGTCATAGTACGGCGTTCGAGAGTCTGATCGGCTATTTATATTACACGAAGCAATTCGAGCGGCTTCAATATTTGCTCATGGTATCCATTGAACAAAACGAAGCTTGAGCACCGGCGGAAGCCGAAACCAGGAAGCCAAGCGCAACCTTTGGATTGCCTTGATAAGGAGAGACATGCAATGGAAGATTTTATCGCCGGCAAGCATTCAGTGCTTGAGGCTTTACGTTCGGGACGAACCATCAACAAAATTTGGATTGCGGAAAATGCGCAAAAGCAGCTGACCCAGCCCATAATCGCCGAAGCGAAGCAGCTAGGGGTTATCGTTCAAACCGCGGATAAGCGCAAGCTGGACCAAATGGTCGAGAATGTGCAGCATCAAGGTGTCGTTGCCCAAGTAGCCGCTTACGATTATGTGGAAGTAGACGACATTCTTGAATATGCCCGGAGCCGCAACGAGGAGCCGTTCATCCTCATTTTGGATGAGATCGAGGATCCGCATAATCTGGGCTCCATTCTCCGGACGGCGGATTGTACGGGGGTACACGGTGTCATTATTCCGAAGCGGCGTTCGGTCGGCCTCACCGCTACCGTATCCAAAACATCGGCAGGCGCCGTAGAATATGTCCGTGTCGCCCGCGTTACGAATTTGGCGCAAACGATCGAGCAGCTGAAGGAGCAGGGCGTTTGGGTCGCCGGAACCGATGTGGCTGCGCCGCAGCCGCTGTACCAAACGAACCTGAATATGCCCCTCGCGCTCGTTATAGGGAACGAGAATAAGGGAATGGGCCGCCTCATAAAAGAAAAATGCGACTTTCTGCTGAAGCTTCCGATGTTCGGGCACATCAATTCTTTGAACGCGTCGGTGGCGGCGTCCGTCTTTATGTATGAAGTCGTCCGCCAGCGTTTGTCCGCGAAATAAAGAGCTAGCCAATGATCCAGGAAATCCTGATTGTCGACGGATACAACATTATCGGTGCTTGGCCCGAGCTGCAAAAGCTTAAGGATATCAGCCTGGAGGATGCGCGGGACCGGTTGATCGAGCAGCTTGCGGAGTACCAGTCGTTCTCGGGGACCAAGGTGCTCCTCGTTTTCGACGCCTACTATGTTCCTGGCCTTGGAGGAAAGTATACGCAAAGCAAGCTGCGCGTGTATTATACGAAGGAAAAAGAAACCGCAGATGAGCTGATCGAGCGGCTGGTAACCGAAAATATCGGCCGACGCCGGCAAATTTACGTAGCCACGTCCGACATGACGGAGCAGCATGTGATTTTTGGTAAAGGGGCCTTTCGCGTGCCCGCGAGCGAGCTCTTGATCAAGATGAAGCAGTCGAAGCGGGATATCCGGCATAAAATTGAGGATGAGCCCACCGGCAAGCGCAATACGTTCGACAGCAAACTGACCGGCGAGATGCGGGATCTGTTCGAAAAATGGCGGAGAGGCCAGTAGAATTCAGGGTTAGCGGCATTTTCCTATCTGGAATTTGGTTGACGATAACAGATTACATAATGTATACTTATCCTATCTTTCAAGGGTAATAAAAATCGTAGTCTTGCTAGGCCGGAGGGATTGTCGGTGAGTGTCGACCTCAAAGAACTGAGAATGTACGAATATGACCTCAAGGCAGATGAAGACATTGTCGATGCGGTTCGCGAAGGTGACAGCGACGCATTGGAGTACTTGATTAACAAGTACAAGAACTTCGTTCGCGCCAAAGCGCGCTCTTATTTTCTAATAGGAGCAGACAGAGAAGATATCGTACAAGAAGGTATGATAGGTTTATATAAATCGATCCGGGACTTTCGTGGAGACAAACTCGCGTCCTTTAAGGCTTTTGCAGAGCTTTGCATCACTCGTCAAATCATTACGGCCATTAAGACCGCCACGCGCCAGAAGCATATTCCTCTTAATTCGTACGTTTCTTTGGACAAGCCCATTTATGATGAAGATTCAGACCGTACGCTCCTTGATGTCATCTGCGGTTCCCGTGTTACGGATCCGGAAGAGCTGATCATTAATCAAGAGGAATTCAGCGGTTTGGAAGACAAGATGGGAGAGATCTTGAGCGACCTGGAACGAAGAGTGCTGATGCTTTATTTAGACGGCCGTTCCTATCAGGAGATTGCGGTGGACTTGGACCGTCATGTCAAGTCGATTGACAACGCTTTGCAGCGTGTGAAACGAAAGCTGGAACGATATTTGGAAGTTCGAGACGCATAGTACGTGCACCCAGGCTCATATAGAGGGGTGCTTTATTTTTTTTTGTATAAATTATCGGATATTTGAGGTTTACCTTGACTTTGCCATGTTAATACTAGCACTTATACGCAAAAGCCGATGAGCGGTTATGGTAGTGCTAGGTTTCCCTTGACACCCATATCGGGCTGTGCTAAAGTACATAGGTAGCCTTAAAACTGTAAGGCGTTTTTTTTGCTGAACCTTTAAGGTTTAAGGTAAAAATTTGAGGCTGGTCCGTAGGAGGTGTACATCATGCGGGTTATTATCACATTAGCGTGCACGAACTGCAAGCAAAGAAACTATACGTCCAATAAAAATAAGCGCAACCATCCAGACCGCATGGAGTTGAAGAAGTTTTGCAAGTTTTGCAATGAACATACCGCTCATCGCGAAACTAGGTAGTTTTTGGAGGTGTAGTTGTGTCCTTTTTGGCTAGAATGAAGCAGGGATTCGGCAACACGTTTTCTTTTTTTGCGGACAGCTGGTCCGAATTGAAAAAAGTGAAGTGGCCAAGTCGTAAAGAATTGATCAGCTACACGCTAGTTGTTCTCTTTACGGTTGCCTTTACGACAGTTTACTTCTACGTCCTTGATTTGGGTATTTCTGAGCTGCTTCGCCTTGTTTTTAAATAAAGCGGGAGCATAGGTGGCTAATATGGAAATGGAAAAAAGATGGTACGTAGTACATACCTATTCCGGGTATGAGAACAAAGTTAAGGCAAACTTGGAAAAACGCGTTGAATCGATGGATATGAAGGACAAAATCTTTCGTGTTCTCGTGCCGATGGAAGAAGAACTTGTGAACAAGGACGGCAAGAAAAAGACGGTAATGCGTAAAGTGTATCCGGGCTACGTTCTGGTCGAAATGATCCAGACCGATGATTCGTGGTATGTTGTGCGCAATACGCCTGGCGTAACCGGGTTTGTAGGTTCGACGGGGTCCGGCTCGAAACCGACTGCACTGCTTCCTGAGGAAGTGGATGCCATTCTCAAGCACATGGGTATCGAGGAGCCGAAGCCGAAGATCGACTTCGATCTGAAGGAAACCGTTCGTGTGAAAGTTGGGCCGTTCGCTAACTTTGTCGGATCCGTAGAAGAAATTCTTGTCGATAAGGCGAAGCTGAAGGTTCATGTGAACATGTTCGGTCGTGAAACGCCTGTAGAATTGGATTTCCATCAGGTGGAGAAGCTGTAATAGCGAGGTACCGCCACACTACGTACAAGGGGGTGTCACACAATGGCGAAAAAGGTTATTAAGATTGTTAAACTGCAAGTTCCTGCTGGTAAAGCGAATCCGGCTCCACCAATCGGTCCGGCTCTCGGTCAAGCAGGTGTTAACATCATGGCTTTTTGTAAAGAGTTCAACGCTCGTACAGCTGATCAAGCAGGTTTGATTATTCCTGTTGAAATCACAGTATTCGAGGACCGCTCCTTCACGTTTATTTGCAAAACTCCACCGGCTGCTGTATTGCTGCGTGTTGCTGCAAAAATCGAAAAAGGTTCCGGCGAACCTAACAAAAAGAAAGTTGCTACTGTTAAACGTGCAACGGTTCGTGAAATTGCCGAGCAAAAAATGCCTGATTTGAACGCTGCATCCGTTGAGGCTGCAATGCGCATGATCGAAGGTACTGCTCGCTCCATGGGCGTAGTTATCGAGGACTAATTTAATTTGCTCCGCAAGGGGCTGACGTAACAACTGGCATCGCTTCGCGTGATGTAACGGTTGCACAACCGAAGTGACAACTGACTTTTGCTTTGCATAAAGTAACAGTTGCACTACCAGTGACGACCGACTTGGCTTCGCCTAAGCAACGGTTGCACTACCAGTGGGAGGATATTCCGCTAATACCACATAGGAGGAAAACAAAGTGCCAAAACACGGTAAAAAGTATTTGGAAGCTGCAAAGCTGATCGATACTGAAGCGGTTTACGAGCCGTTGGAAGCTATCGAGCTTGTGAAAAAAGCAGCGACTGCAAAATTCGACGAAACCGTTGAAGTAGCAGTTCGTTTGGGCGTAGACCCAAGAAAGCAAGACCAGGCTGTTCGTGGCGTTGTTGTATTGCCGCACGGAACTGGTAAAACTAAGCGTGTTCTTGTATTTGCTAAAGGGGAGAAAGCTAAAGAAGCGGAAGCTGCTGGCGCTGACTTCGTAGGCGATCAAGACATGATCAACAAGATCCAGCAAGGCTGGTTCGACTTTGATGTGTGCGTAGCTACTCCGGACATGATGAGTGAAGTGGGTAAGCTGGGCCGTATCTTGGGTGGTAAAGGTTTGATGCCTAACCCTAAAGCCGGTACCGTTACATTTGATGTAGCGAAGGCGGTTCAAGAGATCAAGGCTGGTAAAATCGAATACCGCTTGGATAAGGCTGGTCAAATCCATGCTCCTATCGGTAAAGTTTCCTTTGATGCTGAGAAGCTGGCTGACAACTTCCGCGCATTGATCGATGCTTTGAACAGAGCGAAGCCTGCGGCTGCTAAAGGTGTATACCTGAAAAACATCGCTGTTTCCTCGACCATGGGTCCTGGCGCGCGCGTAAACGCTCAAACCTTCAGATAAGGTCAAGTTTGGCTGTTGACTTTTGCGGTCACACATGCTAACCTATCTAAGTTGACAAACGAATATGACTTACCGTAGACAGCAGGTGCTTTCGAGCTTAATTTCCTGCCGAGGTGTTATGATATAAGATCGGATTCTTTGGTTGCAAAGATAACGAATCATCATGCCTTCGCAGTGTCTGCGGAGGCATTTTTGCTTTTAGCGGATGCCTCCGCGGCACTTCCGATAGAACGTGTAACGGAATGCTAACGGATTGTTTACGAGATAAGTGAATCACGATATGTTTTCTAGCGAAAACAAGCTAATGCTTACGAAGAATGCTTCCTTACGGAAGCACTTAGGAGGTGCAAAAATGGCAAACGCGAAAATTCTCGAGCAAAAATCTCAGCAAGTTGCAGAAGTAGCAGAAAAGCTGAAAGAAAGCTCTTGTACAATCGTCGCAGACTACCGTGGATTGAACGTTGCTCAAGTAACTGAGCTGCGTAAACAACTGCGCGAAGCGGGCGTTGAGTTCCAAGTATTGAAAAACACTTTGGCAAGACGTGCAACTGCGAATGCTGAACTTAGTGCACTGGATGAGTACTTAACTGGTCCAACGGCTATCGCATTCAGCAAAGACGATGTCGTAGCTCCTGCAAAAATCTTGACGGCTTTTGCAAAGAAAAACGAACATCTTAGCGTAAAAGCAGGTGTGGTTGAAGGTAAAGTAGTTGATTTCGACCAAATCAAAGCACTGGCAGAGCTTCCTTCCAGAGAAGGTTTGCTGTCCATGTTGCTCAGCGTGCTCCAAGCTCCTGTTCGCAACTTCGCCCTTGCGGTTAAAGCTGTGGCAGAAAAAGACGGCGCACAAGAAGCTTAATAAGCTTTGTAGTTGATTACCCAAAAACACAAATAACTGGAGGTATATATACCATGAGTAAAGAGCAAATCTTGGAAGCCATCAAAGGCATGACAGTTTTGGAATTGAACGATCTTGTTAAAGCAATCGAAGAAGAATTCGGCGTTACTGCAGCAGCTCCTGTAGCAGTAGTAGCTGGCGGCGGCGGCGCTGCTGAAGTTGCTGAGCAAACAGAATTCGACGTAATTCTGACTAACGCTGGCGCTTCCAAAATCAACGTTATCAAAGTTGTTCGTGAAATCACTGGCCTTGGCTTGAAAGAAGCTAAAGATCTGGTTGACGGCGCACCTAAGCCAATCAAAGAAAAAGTGGGCAAAGAAGACGCAGAAGCAGTTAAAGCTAAGCTTGAAGAAGCTGGCGCATCTGTAGAAGTGAAATAATTAAAGTTGTCAACAGACCCCTTGGAGATCTTACCTTCAAGGGGTCTTCTTTATCTGCTAGTGAAGCCGAAGTTGAGGTAATAGGCCAATAGCAGATAGTCACCGCGAAAAAACATTCCTGGAGGTGATTGCAATAAGCGAGCATTATTATTCTAAAAATCCGACCGCGGCGCATGACGTACATAGGGTCGAAGAGACGCTGGTAGGCCGTAAATTTACCTTTGTAACGGATGCGGGGGTCTTTTCCAAAAAGGGGGTGGATTACGGATCGAAGGCTTTGATTGCCGCGATGGAGCTGCCCGAAGGCGCTAGTGTTTTGGATGTCGGCTGCGGTTACGGACCTATCGGACTTGCGGCGGCTAGCGTGATCCCGCAAGGGAAAGTGACCATGGTGGATATCAATGAGAGAGCGATTGAGCTGTCTCGACAAAATGCGGAGAGAAACGGCATAACGAACGTTGAAATCTTGCAAAGCGACATGCTGTCCGAAGTAATGGAGCGGAAGTTTGATGTTGTACTGACGAATCCGCCGATCCGGGCAGGCAAAGAAACGGTGCATCGCATATTTGAACAAGCCAATGAGGTGTTGAACCCGGGAGGCTCACTGTGGATCGTCATTCAGAAGAAGCAGGGCGCGCCGACTGCATTCGCCAAGCTGGAGAGTTTATACTCCAAAGTGAGCGAGATCGGCAAGGATAAAGGCTACCGTATCATTAAAGCCGTGAAATAAGTGGATTGAAATACAATTTTGTTGACTTGACATTTCGTATGTGATATTATTATAAAATGTCAGCATTAGGGTAGGTAACTATGTCTTTAGTTTACTAAAATGTCAAGACATTTTTTTCGTACCAGGATGAATAAAGTTTAGGCATTCGACGTATAATGTTTAAATTTTAGGTAAAACCTACAAGGTATGAAGAAAATTATGGTAACATGAAAGTTGATGCATTTAGAAGCTTCCAAAAGAAGTATCACTTCAACAGTATTTACTCGAGAAGGCTTCAGGAGAGGCTTTTATTTTGTTCTATTGAGTAGACATGAGGGGTGAATCAAAGTTGGCGGGTCATCTTGTTCAATTAGGTCGACGCAAACGCAGGTCATACGCTCGGATTCATGAGGTTCTGGAGGTTCCGAACCTGATTGAGATCCAACAAAAATCATATGAGTGGTTTTTGGAAGAAGGATTGCGTGAAATGTTTCAGGATATTTCCCCGATTCAAGATTTCACGGGGAACTTGGTGTTGGAGTTTATCGATTACAGCTTAGGTGAACCTAAGTACTCCGTCGATGAATCCAAAGAACGCGACGTTACTTACGCAGCTCCACTTCGTGTGAAAGTGCGCTTGATCAATAAGGAAACCGGCGAGGTCAAAGAGCAGGAAGTATTTATGGGAGATTTCCCTCTGATGACGGAAACGGGGACTTTTATTATCAATGGTGCCGAACGGGTTATCGTCAGTCAGCTGGTTCGATCTCCTAGCGTCTATTTTAGCACGAAAGTGGACAAAAACGGCAAGAAAACATATACGGCAACCGTTATTCCTAACCGCGGCGCTTGGCTTGAGTTAGAGACGGATGCAAAGGACATCATTTATGTCCGGATTGACCGCACACGGAAAATCCCTGTTACCGTATTGTTGAGAGCGTTGGGCTTCGGTACGGATGCAGAGATTTTGGATCTGCTGGGTGACGATGAGTACATCCGCAATACACTGGATAAAGACAACACGGATTCGACGGATAAAGCGTTGATCGAGATCTACGAACGCTTGCGTCCAGGCGAGCCGCCTACGCTGGATAATGCAAGAAGCTTGCTGGTCGCTCGATTCTTCGATCCAAAGCGTTATGACTTGGCTAACGTGGGACGTTACAAAATCAACAAAAAGCTTCATATCAAAAACCGCCTCTTCAACCAGCGTTTGGCTGAAACATTGGTGGATACGAGTACCGGAGAGATTATTGCGGAAGCCGGCCAACTGCTGGATCGCCGCTTGCTCGACGAAATCATTCCGCATTTGGAAGACGGCGTAGGCTTCAAGGAGTATACGGCTGTTAACGGTGTAACGGAGATGGAGCATATCCCTTTCCAATGCATTAACGTGTACTCTCCTATCGAAGACGGTAAAATCGTAAAAGTCATCGCGAACGGTAAAATCGATAAATCCGTGAAAAACATCACGCCTGCAGATATCATTTCATCTATCAACTACTTTATTAATCTTCTGCACGGTATTGGCAGCACGGATGATATTGACCATCTTGGCAACAGACGCTTGCGCTCTGTAGGCGAGCTGCTGCAGAACCAGTTCCGTATCGGGTTGTCCCGTATGGAGCGCGTAGTGCGCGAGCGGATGTCCATTCAGGACGCCAATGTTATCACTCCGCAGGCTCTGATCAATATTAGACCTGTTATCGCATCGATTAAAGAGTTCTTCGGAAGCTCCCAGCTGTCTCAGTTTATGGACCAGACGAATCCTTTGGCCGAACTGACGCATAAACGTCGTTTGTCTGCCTTGGGACCGGGCGGTTTGACGAGAGAGCGCGCAGGCTTTGAAGTCCGCGACGTGCATCACTCTCACTATGGCCGTATGTGTCCTATCGAGACTCCAGAGGGTCCGAACATCGGTTTGATCAACTCTCTCTCTACTTTTGCGAGAATCAACGAGTATGGCTTCATTGAAGCTCCTTACCGTTGGGTTGATCCTAAGACGGGGATCGTTACAGAGCAAATCGCATATTTGACAGCGGACGAGGAAGATAACTACGTCGTTGCGCAGGCGAATGCCGATTTGACGGAGGAAGGCCTTTTTGCCAACGATTCCGTAATCGTTCGTTACAAAGACGATATTTTGACGCTTCCGAAAGATCGCGTTGACTATATGGACGTATCGCCAAAACAGGTTGTGTCCGTTGCGACTGCGTTGATTCCGTTCCTGGAAAATGACGACTCCAACCGCGCCTTGATGGGTTCGAACATGCAGCGGCAAGCCGTTCCATTGCTTATTCCTAAAGCGCCTGTCGTAGGTACGGGGATGGAGCATAAGGCTGCGAAAGACTCCGGCGTATGTATCGTATCCAAAGTAGACGGTGTGGTAGAGCGCGTATCGGCCAATGAGATTTGGGTCCGCCGCCAAGCTGTAGTTGACGGCAAGCTGGTTAACGGAGATTTGGTGAAGCACAAGCTGCATAAGTTTATGCGTTCCAACCAAGGAACGTGCATTAACCAGCGTCCAATTTGCCATAAAGGCGAAAAAGTGCGTGTCGGCGATATTTTGGCTGACGGTCCTTCCACGGAAATGGGAGAATTGGCACTAGGACGTAACGTTGTCGTAGCGTTCATGACTTGGGAGGGCTACAACTACGAGGATGCTATTCTTCTAAGTGAGAAGCTGGTTAAAGAGGATGTATACACATCCATTCATATCGAGGAATACGAGTCCGAAGCACGTGATACGAAGCTGGGTCCTGAGGAAATTACGCGCGATATTCCGAACGTGGGCGAAGATGCGCTGAAGAATCTGGACGAGCGCGGTATTATTCGTGTCGGTGCGGAAATTGGTGCCGGCGATATTCTCGTAGGTAAAGTAACGCCTAAAGGGGTTACGGAGCTTACAGCGGAAGAGCGCTTGCTGCACGCGATTTTCGGTGAGAAAGCCCGCGAAGTTCGCGACACTTCCCTCCGCGTACCGCATGGTACCGATGGTATTGTTGTAGATGTCAAAGTATTTACCCGTGAGAACGGCGATGAGCTTCCTCCTGGGGTAAATCAACTGGTTCGTGTCTATATCGCGCAAAAACGGAAAATTTCCGAAGGCGATAAAATGGCCGGCCGTCACGGTAACAAAGGGGTTATCGCGAGAATCCTGCCTGAAGAGGACATGCCGTTCCTGCCGGACGGTACGCCGGTACAGGTTGTACTGAACCCGCTGGGTGTTCCTTCCCGGATGAACATCGGTCAGGCATTTGAAGTGCATTTGGGTATGGCGGCGAACCTGCTCGGTATCCATACCGCAACGCCGGTATTTGACGGCGCACGCGAGTACGACGTATTTGATACGATGGAAGAAGCCGGTATGAACCGCAGCGGTAAAACGATGCTGTATGACGGCCGTACAGGCGAGCCGTTTGAACGTGAAGTTACCGTAGGTGTCATGTACATGATCAAACTGGCGCACATGGTTGATGATAAAATCCATGCCCGTTCCACGGGTCCATACTCTCTCGTTACACAGCAGCCTCTGGGCGGTAAAGCTCAGTTCGGCGGGCAGCGTTTCGGGGAGATGGAGGTATGGGCTCTCGAGGCATATGGAGCAGCCTATACGCTGCAAGAGATCTTGACCGTGAAGTCCGATGACGTGGTTGGCCGCGTTAAGACTTACGAGTCGATTGTCAAAGGGGAGAACGTTCCTGAGCCAGGCGTTCCTGAATCCTTTAAAGTATTGATTAAAGAGCTTCAAAGCTTGGGCATGGACGTGAAGATCTTGTCCGGAGACGAGCAAGAGATCGAAATGAAGGAAATGGACGACGAAGATGAGGTTACAAGCGACAAGCTGAATCTCAATCTCGAAGGCACGGAGTTAGGTGTAGAATAACGCAATTCGTAAGACCGTTAGAAGTCGGGTGGTGCATGAAGAGGTGGAAGCTGCTTCCTCCTTAGGCGCATCGCCTGATTCCCGGTTTGTTCATTCTATAGCCTCGTAAGAGGCTTTATGCGTACGATGCAGTTTTGTTCCACAAAACTTTAAGGAGGGTTGCTCCTTGATGGACGTTAACAACTTCGAATTTATGAAAATTGGCTTAGCCTCTCCGGAGAAGATCCGTTCTTGGTCCCGCGGGGAAGTAAAGAAGCCGGAAACCATCAACTACAGAACATTAAAGCCGGAAAAAGAAGGCTTGTTTTGTGAAAAGATTTTTGGACCGACAAAAGACTGGGAATGTCATTGCGGTAAATACAAGCGCGTTCGTTATAAAGGCGTAGTTTGCGACCGCTGCGGCGTCGAAGTTACACGTCAAAAAGTCCGTCGTGAGCGCATGGGTCACATCGAGCTTGCTGCTCCTGTATCGCATATTTGGTATTTCAAAGGGATTCCGAGCCGTATGGGCTTGGCTCTCGATATGTCTCCTCGTTCCCTCGAAGAGATCATCTATTTTGCATCCTATGTTGTTACGGATCCAGGAGATACACCTCTGGAGAAAAAACAGCTGCTGTCCGAGAAAGAATACCGCAGCTACCGCGAGAAGTACGGCTACGCATTCCAAGCCGGTATGGGTGCCGAAGCAGTCAAAAAGCTGCTTCAAGACATCGATATCGACAAAGAAGTGGAAACGTTGAAAGAAGAGCTTAAGACAGCTCAAGGTCAGCGCCGTAATCGTGCCATTAAGCGTCTTGAAGTAATGGAAGCATTCCGGAACTCGAAAAATATGCCGGAGTGGATGGTTCTTGACGTGCTTCCGGTTATTCCTCCGGAGCTTCGTCCGATGGTTCAATTGGATGGCGGCCGTTTTGCTACGTCCGACTTGAACGATTTGTACCGCCGTGTTATTAACCGGAACAACCGTCTGAAACGTTTGCTTGATCTTGGAGCGCCGGATATTATCGTTCAGAACGAGAAGCGGATGCTGCAGGAAGCGGTTGACGCCTTGATCGATAACGGCCGCCGCGGCCGTCCGGTAACAGGTCCTGGTAACCGTCCTCTGAAATCCTTGAGCCATATGCTGAAGGGTAAACAAGGCCGTTTCCGTCAAAACCTGCTCGGTAAGCGCGTTGACTACTCCGGACGTTCGGTTATCGTTGTAGGACCGAGCCTCAAAATGTATCAATGCGGTCTTCCGAAAGAAATGGCTTTGGAATTGTTTAAGCCTTTCGTTATGAAAGAGCTTGTAAATAAAGGTTTGGCTCATAACATCAAGAGCGCCAAGCGTAAAGTAGAACGCGTAAGCCCTGAAGTATGGGATGTGCTGGAGGAAGTTATCAAGGAACATCCGGTACTGCTGAACCGTGCTCCTACGCTTCACCGTTTGGGTATCCAGGCGTTCGAACCGATTTTGGTTGAAGGCCGCGCCATCAAGCTGCATCCGCTCGTATGTACGGCGTACAACGCAGACTTTGACGGTGACCAAATGGCCGTGCACGTACCGTTGTCCTCCGAGGCTCAGGCGGAAGCCCGCGTCCTTATGCTTGCATCCGGCAACATCCTGAACCCGAAAGACGGCAAGCCGGTCGTAACGCCTTCCCAGGATATGGTTCTCGGCAGTTTCTATTTGACTACCGATAACAAATTCGCCAAAGGCGCTTTGTCGATCGTTCGTTCCGTGGCCGAAGCCGTTTCCTTGTACCAACGCGGAGCCGCTTCCTTGCATGCACGGATCGCCATTCCGGCGAAGGTCCTTAACAAAACAAGCTTCACGCCTGAACAGCAGGAAGCCATGCTGATCACGACGATCGGTAAGGTTATTTTCAACGAAATTTATCCTGCCGATTTCCCTTTCATCAACGAGCCAACTAAGGCGAACTTGCTGAACGGAGCTTCCGACAATTACTTTGTATTTGAAAAAGGCGCCGATCTCCGCAAAGTGATGGAAGATTTGCCTGAGTGCAAAGCGGTAGGCAAAGAGTATTTGGGAACTATCATTGCGGAGTGCTTCCGCAAATATCATACTACCTTGACGTCGGTTATTTTGGACCGCATCAAGGAGCTTGGCTTCACGTATTCTACGAAAGCCGGTATTACCATCGCCGTTTCGGACGTTACGGTACCGCCTGAGAAGGATGCATTGCTGAGAGAGTCCGAAGAAAAGGTTAACGTCATTACAAATCAATACCGCCGAGGCTTGATTACCGACGACGAACGTTATGACCGCGTTATTTCCATCTGGAGTAAAACGAAGGATGAAATCACGGACATTTTGATGAAATCGCTGGATAAGTACAACTCCATTAACATGATGGTGGAGTCCAAAGCACGGGGTAACAAATCGCAGATTACACAGCTTGGCGGTATGCGCGGTCTGATGGCGACACCGACGGGTCGTATCTACGAATTGCCGATCAAATCGAACTTCCGTGAAGGTCTTACCGTATTGGAGTACTTTATCTCCACTCACGGTGCTCGTAAAGGTCTTGCGGATACGGCGCTTCGTACGGCGGACTCCGGTTACTTGACTCGACGTCTCGTAGACGTTGCGCAAGACGTTATCGTTCGCGACGAGGACTGCGGTACGGATAAAGGCTTCATTGTGAGCCGAATTCAAGACGGTAAAGAGGTTATCGAGGATCTGTACGATCGTATTGAAGGACGCTATGCTTTTGAAACGATCCGTGATCCGAAAACCGGTGAAACCATTGTTGGACGTAATGAGCTTATCGAAGCGAACATTGCCGACCAAATCATTGCTGCCGGTATTGAAAAACTGCAAATTCGTTCCGTACTCAGCTGCCGCTCCAGACATGGCGTGTGCAAAAAATGCTACGGACGTAACCTGGCCACAGGCCAGCACGTGGAAATCGGTGAAGCTGTAGGTATTATCGCGGCTCAGTCCATCGGGGAACCGGGAACACAGCTGACGATGCGTACGTTCCATACCGGGGGCGTTGCGGGAGACGATATTACCCAAGGTTTGCCGCGTATCCAGGAGCTGTTTGAAGCCAGAAATCCGAAAGGTCAAGCGATTATCACGGAAATCGACGGTACCGTCAAAGATATTCGTGAAGCTAAAGACCGCCGCGAGATTGAAGTGTTGGGCGAAGCGGAATCCAAAGTATACGCCGTTCCTTACGGATCCCGTATTCGTGTGTCGGTGAACCAGCAAGTCGAAGCCGGCGACGAATTGACGGAAGGCTCCATCGATCCTAAAGAAATGCTGCGTATTAAAGGTATCCGCGGGGTACAAAACTACATTCTTCAAGAAGTACAGCGCGTTTATCGTAACCAGGGCGTTGAAATCAACGATAAGCATATCGAAGTTATGGTTCGCCAAATGCTTCGTAAAATCCGTATCGTTGACGCTGGAGATACCACGCTGCTTCCTGGATCGTTCGTTGACATGCATGAATATGAAGAAGCTAACAAGGTGGCGTTGTTCGCAGGCGAAGAGCCGGCCGTTGCCAGACCGGTGCTCCTCGGTATTACGAAAGCATCGCTCGAGACGGATTCGTTCTTGTCCGCGGCATCCTTCCAAGAGACAACTCGCGTATTGACCGATGCCGCTATCAAGGGCAAAGTCGACCAGCTGCTCGGCTTGAAGGAAAATGTCATCATCGGTAAGCTGATTCCTGCAGGTACGGGAATGTCCAGATACCGCAATATCCGCATTACCAACCCGAATGAGCTGGAAGCCGATGAGGATCAGTCGTTAGAGATGGAGCCTGTATCGGTAGAATAAACCGCCGCAAGGAAGGCTGTTAAACGCTTGTCTTCACGAAGAGAGATGACAAATATTTTCTTTTTGTGAAGACAAGCAATTTTCTTGACACGGTGGAATCCGGATGCTAATATATCGAAGTGTGCCATTTTCCTTTGGAGGATGCTTTCATGTCTTATGAAAAAGTGAAACAGGCAGCAAACATTAGCATAGGTACGAAGCAAGCGACAAGAATGGTAGAGTTGGGTAAAGCCAGCGAAGTTTTTGTTGCTAACGATGCAGATCCGCGAATAACGATAAAAATGGTTAACCTCTGCAAGAAAATGGGGGTTAAAGTAACATACGTTGATTCCATGAAGTTGCTAGGTAAGGCGTGTGGTATTGAAGTTGGAGCTGCGATGGCAGCTGTAGTAGATGAATGATGTAAGCATGTTTTTGTCAACAAAACAGCGATGTGATGATGGCAAAAACTTTTCATTTGTTCATTTACGATTCGCCTGGATCTGTGGGCTTAAAAATTAAAGTCAACCATTTTGGAAGGAGGTGGCGACATGCCAACAATTAACCAACTCGTTCGTAAAGGACGTCAAGCGAAGGTGGATAAATCGAAATCCCCGGCTCTTCAAAAAGGTTTTAACGCTCTGAAAAGAGAAGCTACAGACCTGAGCGCTCCTCAAAAGCGCGGTGTATGTACTCGTGTAGGTACAATGACACCGAAGAAACCGAACTCCGCCCTTCGTAAATATGCCCGTGTACGTTTGACTAACCGTGTAGAGGTTACTGCTTACATTCCGGGTATCGGACATAACCTGCAAGAGCACAGCGTTGTATTGATTCGTGGTGGACGGGTAAAAGACCTTCCAGGGGTACGTTACCATATCGTTCGCGGCGCTTTGGATACATCCGGTGTTAACAACCGTATGCAAGCTCGTTCGAAGTACGGTACGAAACGTCCGAAAGTGAAAAAGTAATTTGATCTAAAATAGAATGAACTTTTTGAGAAAGGGGGATAACTATGCCTCGTAAAGGTCCAGTTACTCGCAGAGACGTATTGCCAGATCCTATTTATAATAGCAAGCTGGTAACTCGTTTGATCAACCGTATTATGATCGATGGCAAAAGAGGTGTCGCTCAGACAATTCTCTATAATGCTTTCAATCTGATTCAAGAACGTACAGGTAAAGAGCCGATGGAAGTGTTTGAAGCAGCCATTAAAAACATCATGCCTGTTCTTGAAGTTAAAGCCCGTCGTGTTGGTGGTGCCAACTATCAAGTACCTATCGAAGTTAGACCAGAGCGTCGTACGACTTTGGGTCTTCGTTGGTTGGTAAACTATTCTCGCCTTCGCGGTGAGAAAACGATGGAAGAAAGATTGGCTCAAGAAATTATCGATGCCAGCAACAACACAGGTGCTTCCGTTAAGAAACGTGAAGATACGCACAAAATGGCTGAAGCCAACAAAGCGTTCGCACACTATCGTTGGTAAAATTACATTCCTGATAATAGGAAGGAGACAACCTAATGGCTAGAGAGTTCTCCTTGAAAGATACGCGTAATATCGGGATTATGGCGCATATTGATGCGGGTAAAACGACGACTACCGAGCGTATCTTGTTCTATACAGGCCGTACTCACAAAATCGGTGAGGTGCACGAAGGTGCAGCGACTATGGACTGGATGGAGCAAGAGCAGGAGCGCGGGATTACGATTACTTCCGCCGCTACTACAGCTGCTTGGAAAGGTCACCGCATCAATATTATCGATACCCCGGGTCACGTCGACTTCACCGTTGAAGTTGAACGTTCCCTGCGCGTGTTGGATGGAGCAGTTGGTGTGTTTAGTGCGAAGGAAGGCGTTGAGCCTCAATCCGAGACAGTTTGGCGTCAAGCTGACCGTTACGGAGTTCCTCGTATTGCATACGTAAACAAAATGGACATCATCGGTGCGGATTACTTGGGAGTAATTGATCAAATGCGCGAAAGACTTGGCGCAAATGCAGTTGCTATCCAATTGCCAATCGGTGCTGAAAGTGATTTCATCGGAATTATCGATTTGGTCGAACAAGTTGCCTACATGTATAAAGATGATTTGGGCAAAGACATCGAGCAAACCGAAATTCCTGCTGAATACAAAGACAAAGTGGAAGAGCTTCGTCTTGAACTCGTGGAAAAAGTTGCTGAGCTCGATGAAGAGCTTACAATGAAATACCTCGAGGGCGAAGAAATTACGGTTGAAGAGCTCAAAGCAGCGCTGCGCCGTGGTGTTTGCCAAGTGAAAATCTTCCCTGTTGTTTGTGGTTCCTCGTACCGCAACAAAGGCGTTCAATTGATGATTGACGCGGTTGTGGATTATTTGCCGGCTCCTATCGATGTTCCTGACATTAAAGGGACTTTGGATGACGGTACGG
Source organism: Paenibacillus sp. NPDC056579 (assembly GCF_042793215.1). NCBI lineage: Bacteria > Bacillati > Bacillota > Bacilli > Caryophanales > Paenibacillaceae > Paenibacillus > Paenibacillus sp. NPDC056579. The sequence goes on along the minus strand of NZ_JBHTVD010000022.1, from coordinate 27,721 downwards.
AAGTCGTTCGTAAATCTGCTGACGATCAACCGTTCGCTGCTCTTGCGTTCAAGATCATGACGGATCCGTTTGTTGGTAAATTGACGTTCTTCCGCGTATACTCCGGTATCTTGAACTCCGGATCTTACGTTATCAACTCCACAAAAGGCAAGCGTGAAAGAATCGGTCGGATTCTGCAAATGCATGCTAACAGCCGTCAAGAAATCAGTATTGTATACTCTGGTGACATTGCAGCTGCCGTCGGTCTGAAGGATACTACGACAGGCGACACGCTTTGTGACGAGAAAAATCCGGTTATCCTGGAGTCCATGAACTTCCCTGAGCCGGTTATCCAGCTTGCGGTTGAGCCGAAAACTAAGGCTGACCAAGACAAAATGGGTATCGCTTTGCAAAAGCTTTCCGAAGAAGACCCTACTTTCCGTGCACATACGGACGAAGAAACAGGTCAAACGATTATCGCCGGTATGGGTGAGCTTCACCTGGAGATTTTGGTTGACCGTATGCTTCGCGAGTTCAAGGTAGAAACCAACGTGGGTAAACCACAGGTTGCTTACCGTGAAACGTTCCGTCAAGCGGCTAAAGTTGAAGGTAAATTCGTTCGCCAATCCGGTGGCCGTGGTCAATACGGACATTGTTGGGTTGAGTTCGAACCGCTTGAAGCTGGTACTGGATTCCAGTTCGAGAGCAAAATCGTGGGTGGATCTATTCCTAGAGAATATATCGCTCCGATCCAAGCAGGTATTGAAGAATCCATGAAGAACGGCGTATACGCTGGCTTCCCTCTTGTTGACATTAAGGCAACTGTCGTTGACGGTTCCTACCATGATGTTGACTCCAGTGAGATGGCGTTTAAAATTGCCGGTTCCATGGCTCTGAAAGCCGCTGCTGAGAAATGCCGTCCGGCATTGCTTGAGCCGATCATGAAAGTAGAAGTAACCGTACCGGAAGAGTACATGGGCGACGTAATGGGCGACCTGAACTCCCGCCGCGGACGCATCGAAGGAATGGATGCTCGTCACGGAGCACAAATCATCCGTGCCAAAGTACCTCTTTCCGAGATGTTCGGATACTCCACTACTTTGCGTTCCCGTACTCAAGGTCGCGGTGTTTACTCTATGGAAATTTCCCACTATGAAGAAGTGCCTAAGTCCATTGCAGAAGAAATCGTTGCAAAGAACAAAGGCGCCTAATAATAAATGTCTATTTAAGGAGGCAATCTAACCATGGCAAAAGCTAAATTCGAACGTAATAAACCCCATGTTAACATCGGTACCATCGGTCACGTTGACCACGGTAAAACAACTTTGACTGCTGCTATCACAACTGTATTGTCCAAAAGATACGGTGGCGCAGCGGTAGCTTTCGACCAAATCGACAAAGCTCCAGAAGAGCGTGAGCGCGGTATCACTATCTCCACTGCACACGTTGAATATGAAACTCCTAACCGTCACTACGCACACGTAGACTGCCCAGGCCACGCTGACTATGTTAAAAACATGATCACTGGTGCTGCTCAAATGGACGGCGCAATCCTGGTTGTATCCGCAGCTGACGGCCCAATGCCACAAACTCGCGAGCACATCCTGTTGTCCCGTCAAGTAGGCGTTCCTTACATCGTAGTATTCTTGAACAAATGCGACATGGTAGAAGACGAAGAACTTCTTGAGCTGGTTGAAATGGAAGTTCGCGACCTTCTGAACGAATACGAGTTCCCAGGCGACGATACTCCAATCGTTCGTGGTGCTGCTCGTGAAGCTCTTCAAAATCCAGACGGAGCATGGGCTGACAAAATCGTTGAGCTGTTCGAGCAAATCGATACTTACATCCCAACTCCAGAGCGCGACACTGACAAGCCTTTCTTGATGCCTGTCGAGGACGTATTCTCCATCACTGGTCGTGGTACAGTTGCTACCGGTCGTGTAGAGCGTGGTACTGTTAAAGTACAAGACGAGGTTGAAATCGTTGGTTTGGCTGAAGAAACTCGCAAATGCGTAGTTACAGGCGTTGAGATGTTCCGCAAATTGTTGGATTCCGCTCAAGCGGGCGACAACATCGGCGCATTGCTTCGCGGTGTAGACCGTAAAGATATCGAGCGTGGACAAGTATTGGCTAAAACGGGTTCCGTTAAGCCTCACACTAACTTCTCTGCTCAAATCTACGTTTTGACTAAAGAAGAGGGTGGCCGTCATAAGCCTTTTTTCACAGGCTACCGTCCACAGTTCTACTTCCGTACAACTGACGTTACAGGTATCATCAACCTTCCAGAAGGTACTGAAATGGTTATGCCTGGCGACAACATCACAGTTACAGTTGAACTGATCGCTCCAATCGCTATCGAAGAAGGTACTCGTTTCGCGATTCGTGAAGGCGGACGTACTGTTGGTGCGGGCGCGGTTGCTACAATCAGCAAGTAATTGTTGATTCCAATAATCCCTTCATCTTCTATAAGATGAGGGGATTTATTTTTTTAGACAAATGCATAAAGATTTACTTGCTTTTTGTTTCTGGTTTTTATATAATAGTGAACGTTGGTCTGTGACGTTGCGATGACGTGAGAGGTTGCTGACACACCCGGCCCCTTTGCCATAGGGGCGGCGTCAGGAGATTTTCACTGAGTATGTCCGATACTAAATTGGGCGATAGAAGGAGGGAATACTATGGCAAAGCAAAAAATTCGTATTCGTTTGAAGGCTTATGATCACAGAATTCTGGATCAATCCGCTGAGAAAATTGTAGAAACTGCGAAACGTTCCGGTGCAGGTGTATCTGGTCCGATTCCGCTGCCTACGGAGAAACAAATCATTACGATTCTTCGTGCGGTTCACAAATACAAAGACTCTCGCGAACAATTCGAAATGCGCACACATAAGCGCTTGATCGATATTGTTAACCCAACGCCGCAAACAGTAGATGCTTTGATGCGTTTGGATCTGCCGTCCGGTGTGGACATCGAAATCAAACTGTAATTCACATGTGTATAAATAAATGAACGTATAAGAAGAAACGAGGTGTCAACGATGAAAGGTATCTTAGGGAAAAAGCTTGGGATGACTCAAGTATTTACTCCAGAAGGTTTGGTTATTCCAGTAACAGTTATCCAAGCTGGTCCTTGTACTGTACTTCAAAAGAAGGACGTGGAGAACGACGGTTACGAGTCCATCCAAATCGGCTTTGAAGATAAGAAAGAAAAGAATGCTAACAAACCTGAGTTGGGCCATGCGAAGAAAGCAGGCGCAACACCTAAGCGCTACGTAAAAGAGTTTCGCGGAATGACTGAGTATGAAGTTGGCCAAGAGATTAAAGCTGACTTGTTCACAGCAGGCGAATTCGTTGACGTAACAGGTACTTCCAAAGGTAAAGGGTTCCAAGGTGTTATCAAAAGACATAACCAATCCACAGGTCCAATGGCTCACGGTTCCCGTTATCACCGCGGTCCAGGTTCCATGGGTTCGATCCAAGCTAACCGTGTTCCTAAAGGTAAAAACCTGCCAGGACATATGGGTAGCGAAACCGTAACATTGCAAAACCTTGAAGTCATTAAAGTGGATACAGATCGCAATGTAATCTTGGTTAAAGGCTCCATCCCAGGTGCTAAAAACAGCTACGTTAGCGTGAAATCTACGGTTAAGAAATAAGTAAAGCAAGAAAGGAGGATTACAGATGCCAAAAGTAGCATTATACAACGTTAGTGGTTCCCAAGTGGGAGAAGTTGAATTGTCGGATTCCGTATTCGGAATTGAACCTCACGTTCACGTGTTGAACGAGGCTGTTCTGATGCAGCGCGCTTCTCTGCGTTTTGGTACTCATAAGGTAAAGGGGCGTTCCGAAGTTCGCGGCGGTGGTCGTAAACCTTGGAAACAAAAAGGTACAGGCCGTGCACGTCAAGGTAGTATTCGTGCTCCTCAATGGAAAGGTGGCGGCGTAGTATTCGGACCGACTCCTCGGAGCTATTCCTACAAGCTGCCTAAAAAAGTTCGTCGTCTTGCGATTAAATCTGCATTATCTTCCAAGGTAATTGGAAATGAAATCATCGTGTTGGATCAATTGCAATTGGCTCAACCGAAGACAAAAGATTTTGCAGCGATTCTTAGCAACCTGAAAGTGGACCGCAAAGCTTTGGTAGTAACGGCTGGTTACGAAGAAAACGTAGCATTGTCCGCACGCAACATTCCTGGCGTTAAGTTTGTAGTTGCTGAAGGAATTAACGTGCTTGATGTTATGGTTTATGACAAGCTGATCATTACTAAGGACGCGGTACAGAAGGTAGAGGAGGTGTTTGCGTAATGAAGAACCCTCGCGACATTATTAAGCGCCCTGTGATCACTGAGCGTACGAGTGATATGATGGCCGAGAAGAAATATGTCTTCGAAGTGGAACTCCGTGCGAACAAGACGGAAATCAAGCAGGCCATTGAGTCTATTTTCAAAGTGAAAGTAACGAATGTTAACACATTGAGAATGCCTGCTAAGCCTAAGCGTTACGGTCGTCATTCCGGATATACATCCGAGTGGAAAAAAGCGATTGTTTCCTTGAGCGCAGACAGCAAAGAACTCGAATTCTTCGAGAACGCGTAATTAATTCTTTTAAAGTAAGGAGGGAATCCAAGTGCCAATCAAAAAATATAAACCAACTTCACCTGCAAGACGTGCTATGTCGGTTTCTACATTTGAAGAAATCACGACATCTACACCGGAGAAGTCCTTGCTGGCTCCTCTGAGCAAAAAAGCAGGTCGCAATAACCAAGGTAAAATTACGGTTCGTCACCACGGTGGTGGACATAAGCGTAAATACCGGATTATCGATTTCAAACGGAACAAAGATGGAATACCTGGACGCGTTGCTACTATCGAGTATGACCCGAACCGTTCGGCTAACATCGCTTTGATTCACTATGCTGATGGTGAGAAGCGTTACATCATCGCTCCTAAAGGCTTGAAAGTGGACGATCAAATCGTGTCCGGCGTTGGCGCGGATATCAAGATCGGTAATGCACTGCCTCTTGAAAATATTCCTGTAGGTACTGTGATCCACAACATTGAGTTGAAACCAGGTAAAGGCGGACAATTGGTACGCGCTGCCGGTACAGAAGCTCAATTGCTCGGTAAAGAAGATGAGTATGTAACCATTCGTCTTTCTTCCGGCGAAGTAAGAAAAGTCCTCAAAGTTTGCCGCGCTACGATCGGATCCGTAGGTAACGAAGACTACGAGCTGGTTAAAATCGGTAAAGCCGGACGTTCCCGCTGGTTGGGTCAAAGACCAGAAGTGCGCGGGGTTGTAATGAACCCTAACGATCACCCTCACGGTGGTGGTGAAGGCCGCGCTCCAATCGGACGTAAATCCCCGATGTCTCCATGGGGTAAACCGACTCTTGGTTATAAAACTCGTAAAAAAGGCAAAGCTTCTGATAAATATATCGTTCGTCGTCGTACGAAGTAATTTCATTCTCGTTACGATTAATGAAGGGAGGAACGAAACATGGGTCGCAGTTTGAAAAAAGGCCCTTTCGTTGACGGCTATCTTCTTAAGAAAGTCGAAGCGCAAGGTGACACTACGAAGAAACAAGTAATCAAAACTTGGTCTCGCCGCTCCACTATTTTCCCGCAATTTATCGGATTCACATTTGCGGTGTACGATGGTAGAAAGCACGTGCCGGTTTATGTTACTGAGGATATGGTTGGACACAAACTGGGTGAGTTTGCGCCAACTCGTACTTACAAAGGTCACGATGATGACAAGAAAACAGGTAAACGCTAATTGAGCGTTTCGCAATATGAGTTGTAGATGAGAGGAGGTACTTCCATGCAAGAAGCTAAATCTATTGCAAGATTCGTCCGCATTGCTCCTCGTAAGGCGCAATTGGTGGTAGACTTGATCCGCGGCAAGCAAGTTGGAGAAGCGATCGCAATTTTGCGTCACACTCCAAAAGCGGCATCCCCGATTGTGGAGAAGGTTCTGAACTCGGCTATCGCAAATGCTGAGCACAACTACTCCATGGATCCTAACAGCTTGGTGATCTCTCAGGCTTATGTTAACCAAGGTCCAACAATGAAAAGATTCCGTCCTCGCGCAATGGGACGTGCGAGCCGTATTAATAAACGTACCAGCCACATTACATTAGTGGTATCTGAAAAATAAGGAGGGATAACGTGTGGGTCAGAAAGTAAACCCGGTAGGACTTAGAATTGGTATTATCCGCGATTGGGAATCCAAGTGGTACGCTGGTAAAGATTTCGGCGATTTGCTGCTTGAGGACGTGAAAATCCGCGAATACCTGAAAGAAAAGCTGAAGGAATCGGCTGTTTCCCATATTGATATTGAGCGTGCTGCTAACCGTGTTAATGTTACTATTCATACGGCGAAGCCTGGTATGGTTATCGGTAAGGGTGGTTCGGAAGTGGAAGTTATTCGTAACTATATTTCCAAACTGACTAACGGCAAAAAGATTCACATCAACATCTCTGAAATCAAAAACCCTGAACTGGATGCAATCCTTGTTGCTGAAAGTATCGCTCAACAATTGGAGCGTCGCGTTTCTTTCCGTCGTGCGATGAAACAAGCGATCCAAAGATCGATGAGAGCCGGAGCTAAAGGGATCAAGACATCAGTAAGCGGTCGTTTGGGTGGAGCGGAAATCGCCAGAACGGAAGGATACAGCGAGGGTACAGTACCTCTTCATACGTTGCGTGCGGATATCGACTATGGTACAGCAGAAGCTCACACCACTTACGGTCGTATCGGCGTAAAAGTATGGATCTATCGTGGCGAAGTTCTTCCAACGGCTAAGAAAAAGGCTGTAACGGAAGGAGGCAACTAATCATGTTAGTTCCTAAACGTGTAAAACACCGTAAAGAGCATCGCGGTAACATGCGCGGACGTGCTAAAGGCGGTACTGAAGTACATTTCGGCGAATATGGTTTGCAAGCTATGGAGCCTGCTTGGGTGACTAACCGTCAAATCGAAGCTGCCCGTATTGCAATGACTCGTTATATCAAACGGGGCGGTAAAGTTTGGATCAAAATTTTCCCTGCGAAGCCAATTACGCAAAAACCTCTTGAAGTCCGGATGGGTAGCGGTAAAGGTAACGTAGAAAAATGGGTTGCTGTTGTTAAGCCAGGTAAAATCATGTTTGAACTTGCCGGCGTAAGTGAAGAGATTGCTCGCGAAGCAATGCGTCTTGCTTCTCACAAGCTGCCGATCAAAACGAAGTTTGTTAAAAGAGAAGATGTAGGTGGTGAAGCAAATGAAAGCTAGTGAATTTCGCAACTTAACCACTGCTGAGATTGAACAAAAGGTTGCCGGATTTAAGGAACAACTCTTTAACCTCCGTTTTCAACTGGCTACCGGTCAACTGGATAACCCAGTTCAGATTCGAGAAGTCCGCAAAGAGATTGCTCGTGCAAAGACTGTTTTGCGTGAAAGAGAACTGGGTATCATTAGTTAATGAACGAGAGAGGAGGATCTCCCATGAGTGAACGTAACGAACGTAAAACTCAAGTTGGTAAAGTCGTGAGCAACAAAATGGACAAAACCATCGTTGTTGCTGTTGAGACTTACAAAAAGCATAACCTTTACCACAAGAGAATTAAATATACGAAGAAATTCAAAGCTCATGATGAAAACAATGAAGCTCAAATCGGTGACGTTGTAAGAGTCATGGAAACTCGTCCGATCTCCAAAGACAAGCGTTGGAGACTGGTTGAAGTAGTAGAAAAAGCGGTTATCGTTTAAGATATGCACAATGCATCAATTCCGGAAGGAGGGTTTAAACAATGATTCAACCTCTATCTCGCTTAAATGTGGCTGACAACTCTGGTGCAAAACAGCTTATGTGTATCCGTGTGTTGGGTGGTACAGGTCGTCGTGTGGGACATATCGGTGATTTGATCATCTGCTCCGTGAAAGAAGCAACACCAGGTGGCGTTGTCAAAAAAGGTGATGTAGTTAAAGCAGTTATCGTTCGTACAAAGAGCGGTGCTCGTCGTAAAGACGGTTCTTACATCAGCTTTGACGAAAATGCAGCTGTTATCGTAAAAGATGACAAGAGTCCTCGCGGAACTCGTATCTTTGGACCAGTTGCTCGTGAGCTTCGTGACAGAGATTTCATGAAAATCGTATCTCTTGCACCGGAAGTTATCTAATCAGTAACCGTGTTCGGTTAAATAAAGCAGTGCTTACGATGTGGGTTTTCTAACGAAAACTCTTAGGAGGTGGAATTTCGATGCCAAACAAAGGTAAGAAGTTAGAGTCTTACAATAACAAGTTGAACGTGAAAAAAGACGATACCGTGTTCGTGATTACTGGTAAAGACAAAGGTAAAAAAGGTCGCGTAATCGCAGCATACCCTCGTGAGAACCGCGTTTTGGTTGAAGGTGTGAACTTGATCAAGAAGCACACGAAACCATCGCAAGCTAATCCACAAGGCGGTATCATCACTCAAGAAGCACCAATTCACGTTTCTAACGTGATGCTGGTTGATCCTAAGAGCGGCCAACCTACGCGTGTAGGTTACAAAGTATTGGACAACGGCAAAAAAGTGCGTATTGCTAAAAAATCCGGTGAAGTCATCGATTAATCGTATAAGTTAGGAAAGGAGGTACATGAAACATGACAGCAAGATTAAAAGATCGTTTTCTGAACGAAGTTACACCTTCGTTGATGCAAAAGTTCAGCTACTCCACTGTTATGCAAGTTCCTAAAATTGAGAAAGTCGTTATCAACATGGGTGTTGGTGAGGCGGTTTCCAATTCCAAAGTGCTTGACGTTGCAGTTCAAGATCTTCAGCTGATCGCTGGTCAAAAGCCAGTAGTAACTAAAGCAAAAAAATCGATCGCAGGTTTCAAACTGCGTGAAAATATGCCAATCGGTGTGAAAGTAACATTGCGCGGCGAGCGTATGTATCATTTCTTGGACAAATTGTTCAATGTGGCACTTCCTCGGGTTCGTGACTTCCGTGGTGTTTCCAACAAAGCATTCGACGGACGCGGTAACTACACGTTGGGTCTTAAAGAACAATTGATTTTCCCTGAAGTCGAGTACGATAAAGTGGACAAAGTTCGGGGTATGGATATCGTTATCGTAACGACAGCTAATACTGACGAAGAGTCCCGTGAATTATTAACCCAATTAGGAATGCCGTTTACGAAGTAATCGAAACGGTACAAAGCGGAGGTGTAAAAGTAAGTGGCAAAAACTTCGATGAAAGTTAAGCAGCAGCGCCCTCCTAAGTTTAAGGTACAGGCGTATACACGCTGCGAACGCTGTGGTCGTCCGCATTCCGTTCTACGGAAATTCAAAATTTGCAGAATTTGTTTCCGTGAATTAGCATACAAAGGCCAGATCCCTGGCGTTAAAAAGGCAAGCTGGTAATTACCCTAGTTTCGGGAAGGAGGTTCACAATATGGTGATGTCAGATCCAATTGCAGATATGCTTACTCGTATTCGCAATGCAAACGTAGTGCGTCATGAAACAGTTGAAATCCCTGCTTCGACGATCAAGAGAGAAATCGCTGAGATCTTGAAGAAGGAAGGCTTTATCCGTGACGCTGAATATATCGAGGATAACAAGCAAGGGATTATCCGTCTTTTCTTGAAATACGGCCCTAACAACGAGCGCGTTATCTCCGGATTGAAAAGAATCAGCAAACCTGGCTTGCGCGTTTACACTCAAAGCCAAGAGGTTCCTCGCGTTCTGGGTGGATTGGGAATTGCAATCATTTCCACATCCAAAGGCGTTATGACCGACAAAGAAGCTCGTCAATCCAAAGCAGGCGGAGAAGTTATCTGCTTCGTGTGGTAATACAGAATTCAAATGAACGGAGGTGCAAACCATGTCCCGTATTGGTCGCAAACCAATTACAATTCCAGGTGGAGTTAATGTAACTTTGGACAATACCCTGATTACGGTAAAAGGTCCTAAAGGAACGTTGAGCCGCGAATTACACAGAGATATGAAGGTAGTTGTTACAGAAAGTGAAATTTCTGTCGAGCGTCCTTCTGATAATAAATTACATCGTTCCCTTCACGGTACGACAAGAAGTGTTGTTGCCAACATGGTTAATGGCGTAACGGAAGGCTTCGTAAAATCCCTTGAGCTGGTTGGTGTAGGTTACCGTGCCAACAAAACTGGTAACAAGCTGGTTTTGAACGTAGGTTACTCTCATCCGGTAGAAATCGAGCCTGAGAACGGCATCGAATTCGAAGTTCCTTCGAACACTAAGATCATCGTTAAAGGTATCGATAAAGAGTTGGTCGGAGCTACAGCAGCGAAAGTTCGTTCCGTACGTGAACCAGAGCCTTATAAAGGTAAAGGTATTAAGTATGAAGGCGAGCGCATCCTTCGCAAAGAAGGTAAAGCTGGTAAGAAGAAATAAGATCGCGTAATGCGGTAACCTCTCATTCAAGCTGAAAGGAGTGAACCAAGAATGATTACTAAAGGCGATAAAAATAAAGCCCGTTTGAAAAGACACCTTCGTGTTCGTAAGAAAATTCAAGGTACGACTGAGCGTCCACGCTTGAATATCTTCCGTTCCTCCAAACACATGTACGCTCAATTGATCGACGATGTGAAAGGTGTAACGATCGCTTCCGCTTCGACTCAAGATAAAGAGTTGAAAGACAGCATCGGTAACGGCGGTAACGTTGAAGCAGCTCGCAAGGTCGGAGCATTGATTGCAGAGCGCGCTAAAAATAACGGTGTTGAGCAAGTAGTATTTGACCGCGGCGGATACCTGTACCATGGTCGTGTGCAAGCTTTGGCTGATGCAGCTCGTGAAGCTGGTCTTGAATTCTAATAAAACCATTTAATAAGGAGGTAAAGTCACTTGCGTATTGATCCCAATACTTTAGAGTTAACTGAAAAAGTTGTTAACATTAATCGCGTAGCTAAAGTAGTAAAAGGCGGACGTCGCTTCAGCTTCAGCGCATTGGTCGTTGTAGGCGACGGCAAAGGCTGGGTAGGCGCAGGAATCGGTAAAGCTGGTGAAGTACCTGATGCGATTCGCAAAGGTATCGAAGATGCCAAGAAAAACCTGATTCATGTACCTATCGTTGGAACTACAATCCCTCACTTGGTAATCGGTAAATTCGGAGCAGGCAGCGTTCTTCTGAAGCCAGCTTCCAAAGGTACCGGAGTTATCGCAGGCGGACCTGTTCGCGCCGTGCTGGAACTTGCAGGTGTAGGCGACATCTTGACAAAATCCCTAGGTTCTTCTAACTCCATCAACATGGTTAATGCTACATTGGAAGGATTGCAGCGTCTGAAGCGTGCTGAAGAAGTTGCAAAACTGCGTGGCAAAACCGTTGAAGAACTGTTAGGTTAGGAGGGAAACCAATGGCTAAGCAATTGCAAATCACCCTCAAACGCAGCCTGATCGGTCGTCCGGAAGTACAACGTCGTACAGTTACTTCCCTTGGACTCCGCAAGCTGCATCAATCGGTTACACATAACGACAATGCGGCTATCCGCGGCATGGTCAACCAAGTAAGTCATTTGATCGAAGTTAAAGAAATCGAAGCATAATAGCGCACAACAAAATGTATTAGAGGAGGTGCAAACGATGAAGTTGCATGAACTTGCATCTGCTGAAGGATCCCGTAAGGCTCGTAAACGTGTAGGCCGCGGTATCGGAAGCGGAATGGGTAAAACAGCTACTCGCGGTCATAAAGGGCAAAACGCTCGTTCCGGCGGTGGTGTTCGTCCAGGTTTTGAAGGAGGTCAAAATCCTCTATATCGTCGCTTGCCTAAGCGTGGTTTCACTAACCGTTTCCGTAAGGAATTCGCGATTGTGAATCTGACCGAGCTTAACAAGTTTGCTGCTGGAACTGAAGTTACTCCAGAATTGCTGCTTGAGTCCGGTGTTGTGAAAAGTGCAAGAGACGGAATCAAAATCTTGGGTAATGGCGAGATTACGGTACAGCTTAACGTAAAAGCTAATAAGTTCTCTCAATCTGCGGTAGAGAAAATTCAGGCTGCCGGCGGTAAAACCGAGGTGATTTAATGTTTCGTACCATTTCCAATATTTTTAAAGTGGACGATTTAAGACGTAGGATTATATTTACCTTGCTGGTATTGATCGTCTACCGAATTGGTGCTTTTATACCGGTACCTAACATTAACACGGACATTTTGAAAATGCAGGATCGGGCTAATTCTAGTGATGTGTTTGGCTTGCTGAACACCTTCTCCGGCGGCGCTTTGTTCCAGTTCTCCATCTTTGCGATGGGAATCATGCCTTACATTACGTCCTCGATCATAGTTCAGCTGTTGTCGATGGATGTAATCCCAAGGTTTGCACAATGGGCTAAAGAAGGCGAAGTCGGAAGAAAGAAGCTTGCTCAAATTACCCGTTACGGAACAATCGTGTTGGGTCTTATCCAGGCGTTTGGCTTAGCTATCGGTTTTAACCGGATCTATGCCGGCTTGGTTGTAAATCCAACAGTCACAACGTATATATTGATTGCTATTGTTCTTACCGCGGGAACCGCATTTTTGATGTGGTTAGGGGAACAAATCACTGAGAATGGAATTGGCAATGGTATTTCCATGATCATCTTTGCGGGGATCGTGGCTGCTATCCCTACGGGAATTTCGCAAATCGTGAAGTCCGAGTTTACGGATGCAGGCGACGCATTGTTCTTGAACGTCATCAAGATGGTCATTATCGCAATCGTCGTTATCGCTTTGATTGCCGGGGTTATCTTCGTGCAGCAGGGCGTTCGTAAAATTCCGGTTCAGTATGCGAAACGGGTAGTCGGCCGCAAGATGTATGGTGGACAATCGACGCATATCCCTTTGAAGGTTAATGCAGCAGGCGTAATTCCAGTTATCTTTGCACTTTCGCTTCTTGTATTCCCTCCTACGCTTGCGAGCTTCTGGAGAGGTAATCCGGTAGCGGACTGGATTATTACGAACCTGAACTATACTCATCCAATAGGGATGGTTTTGTATGTTCTGCTGATTATTGGGTTTACGTTCTTCTACACGTTTGTTCAGATTAACCCTGAGCAAATGGCGGATCAAATGAAGAAAAACGGAGGCTATATCCCGGGTATCCGCCCAGGTAAAACCACTTCCGTTTACTTGACAAGAGTGATGACTCGCATTACCTTGTCGGGCGCTTTGTTCTTATCCGCGATCTCCATCCTGCCTATGCTCCTTGGAAGCTTAGCAGGCTTGCCTAGCTCGGTAAGCATCGGCGGTACTTCCTTGCTGATCGTTATCGGTGTAGGTTTGGAGACGATGAAGCAGATCGAAAGCCAATTGATCAAGCGTCACTACAAAGGCTTCATTAATAAATAGCAAATAGGTTCTGGTAGTTATTTATTGGCTATCGGCACCTATTGTGCTGTTAGCATCATTTGATGCGATGGGGAGGAAGTCATTATGAACGTGATCTTTATGGGACCTCCTGGTGCAGGTAAAGGTACGCAGGCGGAAGGAATCGTTAATGAGTTTCAAATCCCGCATATTTCAACCGGTGATGCATTCCGTTTGGCTATGAAACAGGAAACGGCACTTGGCTTGGAAGCAAAAAAATATGTGGACCAGGGCTTGCTCGTACCTGACGAAATCACTATCGGTATCGTCAAGGAGCGCTTGCAGCAGCCGGATTGTGAGAAAGGCTTTTTGCTTGACGGATTTCCAAGAACGATCTCTCAAGCGGAAGCGCTGGACGACATAATGGCATCCTTGGGAAGAAGCATAGACCATGTAATCAATTTGAAAGTAGATCGCAATCTGCTTTTGGCTCGTTTGACTGGTCGAAGAATCTGTAAGTCTTGTGGAGCTACGTACCACATCTTGTTTAACCCTCCTGCACGTGAAAATGTGTGTGATAAATGTTCCGGCGAATTGTATCAAAGATCGGACGATACCGAAGAAAAAGTCGGTACCCGTCTTGACGAATACACGAACAAGACAGCACCTCTTTTGTCGTATTACCGTAACAAAGGAAATTTGCGTGAGGTTAACGGTGAGCAAGAAATAAGTGCGGTTACTACACAAATCAGTTCACTATTGCGAGGGCAAGCGGAATGATCATTTGTAAGTCTGCAGCTGAATTGGAGTTAATGAGAGAAGCCGGCCGCATTGTAGCCGATACGCATCGCTTGTTGCAGAAATCCGTTCAGCCCGATATTACAACTAAAGAGCTGGATCAAATCGCAGAAGAATATATTCGCAGTCAGGGCGCAACCCCATCTTTTAAAGGCTATAACGGTTTTTCTGGCAGCATCTGTGCTTCAGTCAATGATGAATTGGTACACGGCATACCCAGTGGGCGTAAGCTAAAAGATGGCGACATCATCAGTATCGATATCGGTGCAAACTATAAAGGATACCATGGTGACTCCGCTTGGACGTATGGCGTAGGGAATATCTCGGACACAGCGCGCAAGCTGCTGGAAGTGACGGAACGTTCTCTATATGCGGGTCTTGCGGAAGCCAAACCGGATGCGCGATTGTACACTATCTCCCACGCGATTCAAAAATGCGTCGAGGATGAAGGTTTTTCCATTGTTCGAGAGTATGTAGGGCATGGTGTAGGGACAGAGCTTCATGAAGAACCTCAAATTCCGAATTACGGCATCCCAGGTCGAGGTCCTCGCCTGAAGCCGGGAATGGTATTAGCAATTGAGCCAATGGTCAACGTCGGTGAACGGTATGTTAAGACCCTCGAAGACAATTGGACGGTTGTTACAGTGGATGGCACACTGTGCGCGCATTTTGAGCATACCATCGCTATCACTCCAGACGGTTACGAAATATTGACGCAGTCTCGGACGTAGGTGATAGATTGGATTCGGCTAACATTCCACAGCTCGGACAAATTGTTAGGATCGTTCGCGGAAAGGACTCCGGGAAGTACGCCGTAATAATCAACGTCGAAGACCAACGATTCGTCTGGATTGCCGACGGCGACAAACGGAAGTTCGATCAACCTAAAAAGAAAAACTTGAATCATCTCGAGTTATTGCAAGCGATCAGCAGCGAAGTAGTGGACAGCTTGAAGGAAAGCGGTCGCGTGACGAACGGGAAATTACGTTTTGCACTGAATAAGTATGTGGAACCAATGAAATCAGAAGCGCAAGAGAAAGGAGAATGACTGTGGCCAAAGAAGATGTAATTGAAGTTGAAGGTACAGTGATTGAACCTCTTCCTAATGCAATGTTTAAGGTGGAACTCGAGAACGGTCATAAAATTCTTGCTCATGTTTCCGGTAAAATCAGAATGCATTTTATCCGGATCCTGCCTGGAGATAAAGTGACAGTGGAACTTTCCCCTTATGACTTGACCAGAGGCCGTATAACCTATCGTTTTAAATAGATGTCAGTTGTAGTTTGGTTTGCTAGCGTAAGCTCAGTCATGCTTTCGAAGCAAGTTTTTCTCGCGAAAAACTCTCAGGAGGTAATAACAATGAAGGTAAGACCATCGGTCAAACCTATTTGCGAAAAATGCAAAGTCATTCGCCGCAAAGGTAATGTAATGGTAATTTGCGAAAACCCTAAGCATAAACAAAAACAAGGTTAAGGAGGTGCTCCTATAAATGGCACGTATTGCTGGTGTAGACTTGCCGCGTGACAAACGCGTAGTGATCGCTTTGACATACATTTTCGGTATCGGCAGAACGACTTCGGAGACAATTTTGGCCAACACTGGTGTTAGCCCTTCGACTCGCGTTCGTGACTTGACTGAAGATGAAGTAAGCAAACTTCGTGACGCGATCGACAAAACCGTTAAGGTGGAAGGCGACCTTCGTCGTGAAATCGCACTGAACATCAAACGTTTGATCGAAATCGGATGCTACCGTGGTGTTCGTCATCGTCGCGGCTTGCCTGTTCGTGGTCAACGTACTAAAACTAACGCTCGTACGCGTAAAGGTCCTCGTCGTACTGTAGCTAACAAGAAGAAATAGTAAAGGAGGTTAACAAATAAATGGCTAAACCTAAAAAAGTTGTTCGTACGAAACGCCGTGATCGGAAAAATATCGACTCCGGAGTGGCTCATATCCGCTCTACGTTTAACAATACGATTGTAACTATTACGGATCCCCACGGGAACGCAATTTCCTGGGCAAGTGCCGGTAACCTGGGCTTCAAAGGTTCCCGTAAAAGCACACCGTTTGCTGCGCAAATGGCTGCAGAATCTGCTGCCAAAGCAGCTATGGAACATGGCATGAAAGCCGTTGAAGTTATGGTTAAAGGTCCTGGCGCTGGTCGTGAAGCAGCAATTCGTTCACTTCAAGCAGCTGGTTTGGAAGTTAACCTGATTAAAGACGTGACTCCAATTCCACATAACGGTTGCCGTCCTCCAAAACGTCGTCGTGTCTAATTCAGGATTGCAAAAGAGTGGTATAAATATCCAAAAGTTGTGAATACTGTTTGGATAGGCATACTGCACGTTCTATGCGTCTTAAGTTATCCAGAGGGAAACGACGTTTTGAAGGAGGGTTATAAATGATCGAAATCGAAAAGCCGAAAATAGAAACCGTATCATTGAGTGAGGATGGCACTTACGGCAAGTTTGTTGTAGAGCCTCTTGAGAGAGGCTATGGAACGACACTGGGGAATTCGCTTCGCAGAATCTTGCTGTCCTCGCTACCGGGGGCAGCAGTAACCTCTGTCCAAATTGACGGAGTGCTGCATGAGTTCTCCACCGTTCCAGGTGTCATGGAAGATGTTACGGAGATTATCCTTAACCTCAAAGGGCTATCGTTAAAGATTCATTCCGACGAAGAGAAAGTGTTGGAAATTGATGCTGAAGGTGAAGGACCAGTCGTTGCCGGCGATATTCGTGGTGACAGTGATGTGGAGATTCTTAACCCGGATCTGCATATCGCTACACTATCCTCCGATGCACGTCTTCATATGCGCATTCATGCGAATCGGGGACGCGGATATGTTCAAGCGGACAAGAACAAGAAGGAAGATCAGCCAATCGGCGTCATCCCTATTGATTCGATCTACACTCCGATTACCCGCGTCAACTACAGCGTAGAAAACACTCGCGTCGGCCAAGTTACCAACTACGACAAACTAACCCTCGAAGTCTGGACCGATGGAAGTATTCGACCTGAAGAAGCCGTTAGCTTGGGCGCTAAAATCTTGACTGAGCATCTGATGCTATTTGTCGGCTTGACCGATGAAGCTAAGGATGCCGAGATCATGGTAGAAAAAGAAGAGGACAAGAAAGAGAAAGTGTTGGAAATGACGATCGAAGAACTCGATCTTTCTGTTCGTTCTTACAACTGCCTGAAGCGTGCGGGTATTAATACGGTACAAGAATTGATTACGAAAACGGAAGAAGACATGATGAAGGTTCGTAATCTTGGACGCAAATCCTTGGAAGAAGTTCAAGAGAAGCTCGAAGAGCTTGGACTTGGCCTCAGAATGGAAGACTAAGCGTCAGGTAATCATTAAGCAGAAGGAGGTTGCACATAAATGGCATACCAAAAGTTAGGTCGTGATTCCAGCGCACGTAAAGCATTGTTCCGTGACCTGGTAACTGACTTGTTCATACACGAGCGCATCCAAACTACGGAAGCGAAAGCTAAAGAATTGCGCTCTATTGCAGAAAAACTAATCACGTTGGCAAAACGCGGAGATCTTCATGCTCGCCGTCAAGTTGCTTCCTTTGTACGTCGTGAAGCAGTTAACGAGAATCAAGATGCGATCCAAAAGCTATTTGCTGAATTGGCTCCACGCTATGCTGAGCGTCAAGGCGGATACACCAGAATCTTGAAGCTGGGTCCTCGCCGCGGCGATGCAGCGCCAATGGTATATTTAGAATTAGTAGATCGTGCATAAAAGGGTGGGAAAGGGTGGACGGGATCTCATGATTCTGATGAAACCCTTTTTTTTGTAGCCTAAGCTCGAACGGATAATGGAGGACGGCCGTGAGAAATATATGCATGACCGTCAGTTATGACGGGACAGCTTACAACGGATTTCAAACGCAGCCTAGCAAGAACACGGTTCAGGATGTATTGGAGCAAGCCGTGTTCTCCCTGACGGGGGAACGGGTGAAGCTTACATCGTCGGGCCGGACGGATGCGGGAGTACATGCCCGCGGCCAAGTGATCAACTTTTATACGGAATCGCAAATTCCGGTAAACCGTTGGTGCATGGCGCTGAATACAAGGCTGCCAGAGGATATCGTCGTGAGCGGTGCGAGGGAAGTGGATCTTGCGTTTCACTCGACAAGATCGGCTGTTCGGAAAACGTACCGCTATACGATCCGTTGTGGACGCCATCCCGACCTGTTTAAGCGGCATATGGAGTTTTTCCATCCTACGTCCTTAAACACGGAAGCGATGCGTGAGGGGCTGCAGTGGCTTGAGGGGACGCATGACTTTACGTCCTTCTGCTCGGTCCGATCCACGAAGTTATCGCACGTCAGAACGATATATGAAGCCAGGCTGGAGTGCGAGCCGGTGGATCCGGTGCTGCAATCGTTTGCTATTCATATTTATTTGACCGGTAACGGGTTTTTATACAACATGGTGAGAATCGTTGCAGGCACCTTGATCCAGGTGGGAGAAGGGAAACGTACGAGTGAATCGATGCGGGACATCCTGGCTGCTCAGAGCCGTGCTAAAGCAGGGCCTACGGCTGTGCCACACGGACTGATGATGTGGGAAGTTTTGTACGATGAATAATCAATCAAGACTTGATTTCCTGTCAGATTTATAGTAAAATATCACTTGGCGTTTCTTGATCGGCTAACCCACGGCCCCGGGTCAAGAGAAGGCTGCTGATTTACCCAACATGACAAATTAAACGTTTGATACAGATAGATTTGGTGATGGAATGACCTTTTGTCTTCACAATCATCACATGACTGTGTCATTTCATCAAAGCGTAAGCACCGAAGCGAACAATGTTTAGGAGGAACTATTCATGCGTACCACATATATGGCTAAGCCTAATGAAGTAGAGCGCAAATGGTACATTATTGACGCGACAGACAAAACTCTGGGTCGTCTTGCAAGCGAAGCTGCTAGCATCATCCGCGGCAAGCACAAGCCTCAATTCACGCCTCACGTGGATACTGGTGATTTTGTAATCGTCATTAATGCAGAGAAAATCAGATTGACCGGTAAGAAATTGCAAAACAAAATGTACTATCGTCACTCTTTGTACTCCGGCGGTTTGAAAGTAACTTCCGCTCAAGATTTGTTGAACACAAAACCGGAGCGTGTGCTTGAATTCGCAATTCACGGCATGCTTCCAAAAAATCGTCTTGGCGACAGCATGAAGACGAAACTGAAAGTATATGCTGGTTCTGAGCATCCGCATCAAGCACAACAACCTGAAGTTTGGGAACTTCGCGGTTAAGATAAAGGGAGGACTGTTTTGTGGCACAAGTTCAATATTATGGAACAGGTCGTCGTAAGCATTCGGTAGCACGTGTACGTCTCGTACCAGGCGAAGGCCGAATCATTATCAATAAACGTAACTTGGATGAGTACTTTGGTCTTGAAACATTGAAATTGATCGTGAAACAACCGCTGAACCTGACCGAAACATTGGGCAAATACGATGTATTGGTTATCGCTAACGGCGGTGGTATTTCCGGACAAGCAGGAGCAATCCGTCACGGTATCTCCCGCGCATTGTTGAAGGCAGATCCAGAATTCCGCGGTTCTTTGAAAAAAGCCGGATTCTTGACTCGTGACCCTCGTATGAAAGAGCGTAAGAAATACGGCTTGAAAGCCGCTCGTCGTGCGCCTCAGTTTTCCAAGCGTTAATTTTCTTTATACGAAATATACAAAGACCTTTTCACTATTACGGTGGAAAGGTTTTTTTGTTTTTTATTTCACCAAGTTCTGGGCACCTCATACTATAAAGAATGGCCCAAGAAAATTTTAAATTGACAAAAAGTAGGGTTGAGATATAATTATATATACAACAAAACATAGTAATATACTCGGGATTATAAGATGGGAGGAACAGTAATGAATTTATTTGAAAAAGAGAAGCTCATACAGGAAGCAGCGGAGCAGTTTGAAAAACAAAGTCCGGAAGCTCTGATTGCCTGGGCGGTTGAGAAGTTTCCGAACATTACTTTAGCCTGTAGTTTCGGGGCAGAGGACGTCGTATTGGTCGATATGCTCCAGAAGGTAAGCCCCAAAACCGACATATTTTACTTAGATACGAACGTACACTTTAAAGAGACCTATGAAACTCGGGATAGATTACAGCAGCACTACGGTGTTGAATTCGTTCAAGTGCTCCCTAAATTGACATTAAGCGAGCAAGCGGAGCAGTATGGTGATGAGCTGTGGAAAGGCAATCCTACGCAATGCTGCAATATCCGTAAAGTAGACCCGCTGACCGATATCCTCAAAAATTACGCTGCCTGGATTACGGGAATTCGCCGCGATCAAGCTCCTACACGGGCGAATGCTAGAAAAGTCGAGTATGACACAAAGTTCGGTTTGGTAAAATTCAATCCTTTGGCTTCCTGGACCTCGGAAGATGTCTGGAATTATATCCGCACGAATAATATTATATATAACCCATTGCACGATCGAAATTACCCAAGTATCGGTTGCGAGCATTGTACACGTCAGGTAGCAGTAGGAGAAGATCCTCGTGCTGGACGCTGGTCCGGCTTCGAGAAGACGGAATGCGGTCTCCACAAATAATATTGAGGAGGTAATGCAGCAATGGCAGAAACGATTCAACCACACGGTGGTGTCTTAATCAATCGAGTTGTTGATGGTGCAGAGAGAGAACGTTTGTTGGAGCTGGCAAAAGGTTTGGTTCCTTTAAAGGTTAATTCCTGGACGATATCTGATCTTGATCTGATTGGCGTAGGAGCGTTTTCTCCATTGACCGGATTTCTTGGTAAGGAAGATTATGAATCGGTTGTCGAGCGGATGCGCTTGGCGGACGGAACGGTATGGAGCATACCGGTGACTTTGGCTGTAGAGGAAAGCGTAGCGGAGGGCCTCAAGCTTGGTGAGCAAGCTGCGCTGATCGGCGAGCAGGACGGCGTTGTTTACGGCATTTTGGATGTTCAAAGCGTCTATACCGCTGACCAAAGGCATGAGGCTCTCAAAGTATTTAAAACCGATGACGAAGCCCATCCAGGCGTGCAGAAGCTGTTCTCACGCCCTTCTGTTTATGTGGGCGGACCGATTCAAGTATTGAACCGTTCGAAGCCGGAGAAGTTCCAGCAATATTACTTCGATCCGTCGGAAACTAGGCGGTTGTTCGTTGAGAAAGGCTGGAAAAGCGTCGTAGGATTTCAGACGAGGAACCCTGTTCACCGCGCACATGAGTATATCCAGAAGAGTGCAATGGAGATTGTCGATGCGTTGTTTTTGAACCCACTCGTGGGGGAAACCAAATCCGACGATATCTCCGCCGACGTTCGGATGCGCAGCTACCTTGTATTGCTTGAGAACTACTATCCGAGGAATCGCACGTTCCTTGGCGTATTCCCGGCCGCTATGCGCTATGCAGGGCCTCGAGAAGCCATTTTCCATGCTATGGTACGTAAAAATTACGGCTGCACCCACTTCATCGTCGGCCGCGACCATGCTGGTGTCGGCGACTATTACGGAACGTATGAAGCACAAGAAATTTTCAGTAACTTTACCAGCGAAGAGCTGGGGATTACCCCGTTATTTTTCGAGCACAGCTTCTTTTGCACCAAATGCGGCAATATGGCATCCAGCAAAACGTGCCCGCACGACAAGGCGGAGCATCTCCATTTGTCGGGAACGAAGGTTCGCGCGCTGCTGCGAGGCGGCCAATGCCCTCCTCCGCAATTTACCCGTCCTGAGGTTGCGGAAGTGCTGATCGAAGGTATGAGAGAACAGTTCGAGCCTACGAATTCGTAGCATATTTGTCCACCCTGTCCCATAAGATGTTACAGAGTCTATGGGATGTGAGGTGGATTTTTCATGTTTAAAAGGAGGAAAAGGGTCGTAGTCTGGCTCACGATGCACAGCAGCTTGAAGTTAGTCATGTCCGCTATGCTTGTTGTTCTCATGCTGTTTCTATTTACGTATGAGCTGCCCGCAACCAAGACGTGGACGTACTGGACGATGCCGCTGTCAGGCAAGACGATCGCGCTGGATGCGGGTCACGGCGGTCCGGATGGAGGGGCGGAGAACAAGGATGGACTTATTGAGAAGGACATTAACCTGGCGATTACGATGCATCTGAGAGACTATTTGCAGGAAGCCGGGGCGATTGTCGTTATGACCAGAGAAAGCGACCAGGATTTGGCCGAGCCGTCGACCAAAGGGTACAGCAAGAGGAAGACGGAGGACTTAATAAACCGGGCGCAATTTATATCCAAGCAAAATGCCGATTTATTTGTCAGCGTTCATTTAAATAGCATTCCTTCCTCCAAATGGTCCGGTGCGCAAACATTTTATTACCCGAATCATAAGGATAGCGGAATGTTAGCGGCATTAATTCAAGATGAAATCAAGCAAAATCTGAAAAATACGGATCGGGTCGCCAAACCGCTGGAGGGCAACTATTTGCTCAAAACGGTTAAAGTCCCTAGCTCTCTGGTCGAAGTTGGATTCCTCTCCAATCCGGCCGAAGCGAATTTGCTGAAAAATCCGTCCTACCAGAAAAAAGTCGCCGCCTCCATCTACCAGGGCATCTTAAGATACTACGCAGGTGAAAAAGTGGGTTACTAACAAAATTATGATATAATAAGGGAAGTACCATACTTATCATCGGCTGAGGTGAATTCGTTGCTTACTAAAGAACAACTATTAAATACAGTACAGCATCTCCATGATCCGGAATTCCAGCTCGGACTGACTGAGCTTCAGTTGATCCGGGATGTTGTTATTAAAGAAGGACGCGTTTCGGCAACCGTCTTGTTATCTAATGAAGATGAGACTTATAAGGAGCAGCTGCAGGAGCAAATTTCCGTTGCCTTCCGGAACGCCGGTGCGGACGAGGTTCATTTGCGGTTTCGTCCCATGACCGAGTATGACCGCAATGAAACGGCGCGCAAGCTGCAGGAGCATACGGTACAAGCCAACACCGAAACGGCCGCTGTACGCGATATACTGGCTCCTGAGGCCGGCGTACACTTTATTGCCATTGCGAGCGGCAAGGGTGGTGTAGGCAAGTCCACCGTAACCGTAAACCTGGCTGTCGCACTTGCAAGGCTTGGCAAAAAAGTCGGCCTTATCGATGCCGATATTTATGGCTTCAGCGTACCGGATATGATGGGAATCGAAGACAAACCGGAGCTTGTAGGCAATCGTATCGTACCGATCGAGCGTTTCGGCGTAAAGGTGATTTCGATGGGCTTCTTCGTCGAAGAGAACACTCCGGTAATTTGGCGCGGCCCAATGCTCGGCAAAATGCTGCGCAACTTCTTCCAGGAAGTCAACTGGGGCGATGTCGAGTACGTATTGCTTGATTTGCCGCCTGGTACGGGAGACGTTGCCCTGGATGTTCATCAGATGATTCCGCAAAGCAAGGAAATTATCGTCACTACGCCTCATGCTACAGCGGCTTTCGTTGCCGCCAGGGCTGGAGCTATGGCTAAGCACACCAATCACGAAATCATCGGTATCGTTGAGAATATGTCCTACTATCAGTGCGGCAAATGCGGAGAAAAGGATTATGTGTTCGGCAGGGGCGGGGGAGCCAAGCTTGCGGAAGAGCTGCATACCGATCTGCTGATACAAGTGCCTCTTGGCGCTCCGGATAATCATGTTGCTGAACCTGACTATTCTCCGTCGGTGTACAAACAGGATTCCGAAACAGGTAAGCTTTATGTGGATCTAGCACGCAAAGTGATCAATAAAGTGGAGTAAGCGCAAGGAGCTGCCTAAGCTGTTAACCAACAGTTCAGGGCAGCTCCTTTTTGTCTTCGTTCTACTATTACTGCTGACTTTTCTCTTTTTGATCCGATTGGTCCTGCTTCTTCTGTTCTTGCCCGCCTCCGCCACCACCGCCGCCGGCTTGTTTTCCTTGGCCCTGTTCTTTCGGCATGGATTCCTCTTCGAGCACTTTTTTCATCAAATTCATCAGTTCAAGGCGAAATAAAGGACTTTGCAGCGATTCCTGCATGACGGTCTTCATTTGCGAACGATACTGAGGGCCTTTCATCGTATCCATCAGCATTTTTTCAAAATCCGGATTTTTCATTGCATCCATCAGCGTTTTTTGGTACTCCGGGTCTTTCATCAGCTCTTTTTGCAGCTGCTTCGTATCTTTTTGAATCGCTTTGGCAAATTGTCCTGCAAATTTGGGGTCGGTTATGACATTTTGCAAAAACTTGTTGTTCGACGTATCCGTCAAAACATCCTTTACCGCCAATTGAATTTGCTGACCGTCTCCCGCCGCCAAGAGCTTCATTTGGCCTTCGGATTGAGCGAGCGTATTTGTCCTTTCAATGGCCGTCTGAATGGCTTTCCTGCCGTCTTCCGTCTTCAAAATATCCAGCACCATCGTCTTTGTATCTTTATAACTGCCGCCATGTGATTGCGAAGCTTGCTTATCCGAGCCGCAGGAAGCCAGAATCATAAGAACAAGAAGGAGGGAAACATATTGCCACCATCGCTTCATCATTGCTTAGAGCTCCTTTCCTAACAAGAATATGGCCTTAGTATTTGCTGCGATACGAACTTTCACTCCGCCGGTTTATTGGCTTTTTTTTGTGAACGTTGGTACAATTAACTTTTGAAGAGATGAAGTTTTGGGGGTCGACAATGTGACGTTAAGAAAGTGGTTCTATTTATTTTGGACAACTTTGCTGATCGGTGCCGTCAGCGCATTGATCACAGGAGTTATTTTACAAGCTAACGATCAGCAGTTCAGTTTTCTGGGGGGCAACGCGATCGGCTACAATATTTTGACAATGCTTCTTGGTGGAGCAACGATCAGTGTATTAAGCCAAATGGGTTTTTTTGCGTATTTGATTGTCCGATTCATTATGATGGGGATCATAAGAAAAAAATGGGTTTGGGATACAGTGCAAATTATATTGGTAATCGTAGCTATTATAGACCTTGTTATCCTGCGTCATAATCCTGGAGATAGCTGGCTGTCCTATTCTCTCTTACCCTTATTTATGCTGCTAGCTGGCTTGGCGATATCGGCTTGGAAAGTGAAGCTCACCAACCGCAACGGCTTTATTCCGACCTTGTTCTTCATGACCGTTGTAACGGCTGTAGAAGCCATCCCGGCCATTCGTCTGAATACCGCGGCATCCACTATTTTTATGATGGTTCCTTTGATTGCGAGCAATGCATGGCAAATTTTAATTTTATCCAAAGTACTGAAAACAGACAAAGAGCCGCTATAACGGCTCTTCCTGTTTATTCATATCCTATTTGATGGATTTCATGGTCTGGTCTTCAACCTGCGCTTTATTCTCAACCTGTGTTTGCTTCAGCATTTCTCCAACCGTAACAAATTCGTATCCTTTGGCTCTCAGCTGATCAATAATGACCGGAAGGGCCTCGTGCGTTTGTTTGCTCGAATCGCTAGCGTGTAAGAGGACGATATCGCCAGGATGAGCTTTGGTCACTACACGGTTAATAATCGTATCTACACCTTTGTTTAGCCAGTCTTGGGAATCCGTATCCCATTGAATTACCGAATAGTTCAACTCGTCGGCAATACGCAATACTCTTTTGTCGAAATCTCCGTTCGGCAGTCGGAGGAGGGTAGGAGTTTGACCGGTCACTTCACTCAAAATTTGATGCGCCGTCTTGATCTGCGTGCGGATTTCCTCATCGGTGTTCAAGCTGCTGTAGTTCACATGCTTATGTCCGTGGCTGCCGATTTCCCACCCTCCCTTTACGATGCGGCTGACAACCTCGGGATGATCCTTGGCCCATGGAGAAGATAAGAAGAAGGTTGCCTTCTTGACCCCCTTGTCCTCCAAAATTTTGAGAATAGGCTCGGTGCGAACGTCACCCCAGCTGATGTCAAAGGTGAGGGCGATTACCTTTTTGTCGGTCTGTACGCTGTAGATGGCCGCGGGCTCATTTTGGCTAAATACGGAAATATTCTCGCGTTCGGAGTAAATAATGCCGATGGCAAAAACGACGGCGATGGCAATAATAAAAGCCTGCTTTAATTTTTTTCCGTTCAACACGTAAAAATAATTCACAAAAACAGAACCTCCTTTTGGATGCCCGCTATGAACCGGATCAGGGCTTGTTTAATTCCTTTTGATAAAATTGTATGCGTGGACAAGAAAGATATGCTAACGGCTCGTACTAAGTAGACACAGAACATTTGTTCTCTTTTGGTGCAGAGGAAGGGAGATACCTATGAACAATTTGATGCTGCAGTTTAAGCGGATGAAGCATTATTTTATTGCTTCCGCCTTGGTTTTTACCGTGAGTATGGTGCTTGGAGCGGGGTATTCGGAGCAGTTTCAGGCATTTATCGAGATGCAGCTGAAAGGGATGGAGCAATGGGCCCAGTCGATCACGAAGACGGAGAATCCGCAGTGGTCTTTGTTCTGGCTCATTTTTTGGAATAATATATCCAAATCGTTGCTGGTAATTGGGGTTGGGGCCTTTTTTGGCGTCATTCCTTTATTCTTTTTAATTGCGAACGGTTTGATTCTTGGTTACGTCATAGCGGTGTCGGCTCAACAGCAATCCGTTCTTTTCGTAATAAAAGGTATTTTGCCTCACGGGATACTGGAAATACCGGCTGTCGTATTTGCCTGTGCATTCGGTCTGAGAATGGGCGTTCTTGTTATGAAATCGTTATGGGGACTAGTCAATCCAACACGCTCGTCGGTATATAAAGAAGAGTTCCGAAGCTTCGCCAAGGCGCTTATTCCCGTGTTCGTGATTATTATCATTACCTTGACAGTAGCTGCTCTTATAGAGAGCACAGTGACGTATTGGCTAATTAAGCCATAACCATTTCGCATAAAAATATCCAAATATGTGCATAACAGTAAAGCGTGATCATGCTTAACTGACAGAGTGTGTATTGAAAAGCGCGAACATCTTGATGAACGAATCCAAGCTTTTTGAATACATGCTCTTTTTGCGTCTTCGCGAAATATGGTGGTCATCTAACGTTGCTGAGAGGGGTAGTAAGTAATGCTCGGGTTTTTATTTAACGAAAGAGAATGCAGAGAACTCGATTATGTGTTGAAAAAAGAGCTGGACGAGATGCTGTTTGATCTGAACGACAAGCGGATCGATGCCGATATTAAAGCGGCTATAGAATCGAGATATAAAGTGATATTTCGGATGTACGCCCGGCTTGCTTCCCCGAAGGAAATCTCAAGGTATGCACGCAATCGGATGTATCATTAAACTTTTCTCAATCCAATGCTTGACTTCGAATTATAATGTGTGTTATTTTAGTAAACGTCGCTTTTGAGCTTCGAACTTTAGGTGGGGAAAAGCTGAAAGCAACGAAAAAGATTTTAAAAAAGTGCTTGCAATTGTATGGGTGGCTGTGATATATTATAAGAGTCGCTGCTAAACAAGGTGGCACGAATTGAAAAGCTTGAAATCACCAGTAAAACTGCGGATTTCAGTGGCATTGTCCTTTGAAAACTGAACAACGAGTGAGTGTTAAATAGAGAATGAAAATTCTCGCTAGCATTGAATTTTGAGCTTAAGACAAGCTCTGTTATACGGTCGCTTCGGCGGCACTTTAATGGAGAGTTTGATCCTGGCTCAGGACGAACGCTGGCGGCGTGCCTAATACATGCAAGTCGAGCGGTCCCTTCGGGGATAGCGGCGGA
>NZ_JBHTVD010000021.1:0-66801 GCF_042793215.1 Paenibacillus sp. NPDC056579 | reverse complement strand
ACGAAAATCCTCGTAAAATGCTGGAAAGAACAGCTATTCTACGATAGGCGTGAGTTATCTCAAGAACTTTCCGGAATTAGGGGGCCTAACCGAAATATGTGATATTGGGTGGGAAAACGACCCAATAACGGAACGTGTGTCCGATCACACTTCCAAAACTCCTATTTTTGAGCAAATAGCGGAACTCCTGTCCGATAGGGTTGAAGATTTGAGGGATACCTGTCCTATCGGACCGTGGTTCCGCTATTTGAGTAAAAATGCGCCAAATTGAAGGGTGATCGGACAACAGATCCGCTATTCAGCTTAAATTCGCGATTTTGCATGGGAAACTTGCCCAATAACGGAACGTGTGTCCGATCGCACTTCCAAAACCCCTATTTTTGTGCAAATAGCGGAACTCCTATCCGCAAAGAGTGTAGGATTAGATTACTTGCCACATCAGCGAATGTACGAGTCGAGTACAATCACTAAGCACAAGAGTGTCCTATGGCACTTTCCACCATTTCGATGCTTGTAAGCAAAAACTCCTTTCGAATCAAAGTTAAACACGTTATTACCGTTTGCTACATTTATGCTTAGGGAAACAACTCTCAGCCATTCAGCAACAAACTGAAACATCAGTCTGTCCATCCGCCTACAGTTTGAGCCTATACGATCTGGCACGCATGGTTCCGCCCGCAACCTCTATCAGCTCCATGTCCACCAAATGGTGCAGGATCCGTCTAACATGCCGGTCGCTGATTCTAAGATGCTCGGCAAGCTCCAAAGGCGTAAACGGGCGAAGCACACGCCGTGCATAGCGCATCGTCTCCGCTTCAATCCAGGATAATCCGGATGGGGCGGCCGAAGATATAAACGAGCCGATGAAGGACAAGATGAGCTGCTGGCATTGCTTGGGCTCGTCTTTAATCGATAAATAAGCGATAGGCAAAAAGCTCCATCCGTCAAGCGTTAGCAAGCAATGACGCTGGCACAAATCTTTAAACCGCCTTACATCCAAATCACGGGCGTGAGGCCCGTATCCTTGAATTTCGATCCCGCCTTTGACCCCGCCAGGCATATAAGCTAAATCTATGTACCGGTATCCGTTGTTAAAATCGCGCACCTCCCACTCCGGAAACAGGTGATCAAAATTGCCAACGATTGGATACCAGACGAAACGCAGAAATTCGACGGTTCCATGGCCAAGTCCATTCTCCAGCAATTCGCGTCTTCTATGATTGGTTTCCCCGGCAATTTGGGCCGCCAACCAATCCTCGTATTTTTCCTCAAATCGAAGTATAGAGATCTACATCCTTTCTCTGCATGAAAAAAGCCGCTTGATACAATCCATCCTTTTTGCGAAAGATGGAACGTATCAAAGCGGCATGTTCTTCACAACCGTTTTATTTTATATCCAGTATACCGAAAAACGGATTATGCGGCAATGACTGAACCTTATTAATGGGAAGAAAGGTTATAGCTCTCTTGCCGACGAGTATATCGAGAAGATTCGCGTTGTCCAACCTTGTTGCACCATGTTAGGAATATACTCTTAAAATTACATGGGGGCGTACAGGTCGGAAGTTCAGCGCGGAAGAAATGGTCGCTTGAAGAGTAACAGTAGCGAAGTTACCAGCAGAGTTGCAGGTAAACTTTAGAGCCTATAAGGTAAATCTATCTCACGTCAAGGATCTGAAATGGAGCAATGCTGCCAACTCGCCGATTGGATACTGTATGACGATGAGAATTGTATATTCTCTAACACTTCCGATGGATCTTAAGTCCATTGTTTTCTCTTTCAGTCATATGACTGTTGAGCTGACGGATGAGTTACATAGCGGCATATTTCGGCTATTCGGTTCCCGCTTGCATTAGCTCAATAAAAGCGTTAGTGGTTACGGGGCTATGCGCTAAATCCTCAACCTTCTTCATTTCATGCAACGATTAATCCACCAACATTCCCCTCCCGCTCAAAACACCTCCCCCCTAAGCCTTGCTCCAAAGCAGCAAGTCAAGCAGGGCACGGCTTCCCTCTAATAATTATAGGCAGTAAGAACTATTGAAAATAGAGAGATTTGTCTTTTTCGAGTCGAAAAATATCGCATTAAAGATAGATTCTGTCGATTAATGTAAGAGATTAGTGGATTTGAAAGGAGATTTCATATAAAATTAAGAGGATGCTTGAAAAATTATACAATTGATAGCAGCGGAAATGGGCCTTTTTAATCAGGAAGAAAGGAATATTGACAATGCCGCATACTAAATCGAGATGTACTTTCTCTCATGTATATCAACCTATTGTTTGCTTGCAAAATAGGAGAATACTGGGATATGAGGCACTCATTCGCAGCGAGACAGGGAATCCGGAGCAATTGTTCGAGATGGCGCGCCAGGAAGATTCGTTATTCGATTTGGATACGCAATCGGTATTGAGGGCGGTCGTTCAATGCAATGAGGTGATGTCTTCCGTCAGCAAGAGCCAGCTATTCGTTAACATATATCCTTCGACTTTGCTTCATGAGGACTTTTATTCTTTTTTGGATGAGCTGATCGTTCGGCGGTCCAATACGGGGCTTGATATTGTGTTCGAAATTAACGAAGCTATCGAGGAGTTCGACCGTTGGAAGGAGCTGCTGGACAGAGGAGTCTTGAATCATTTGCACAAAAAAGCGATACTGATCGCCTTCGACGATGTCGGGGAAGGGGCCATCTCGCTGAAGCAGCTGGTAGATTTTGAACCGGATTATATCAAGCTGTCGAAATATTTTACAAACGGTCTCGAAAGCTCCAAGGGTAAGCAAAGGCTCATCAAGATGCTGGCCGATTACTGCCGCGGAAGCATGTCCAAGCTTATTGTAGAAGGAATCGAGAACGAGCAGCAGTTTCAAATATTGGAGCAGATGGGCGTGATCTACGGTCAGGGGTATTTGTTCGCCAAGCCTCAGCCTTTGGAAAATCTCATGTTCGTTCATACCATTACGTAAAGGAAGTTTATGATGAGTAATAAATTGAACTACTCTCGCAGAGCGAGCCTGTCGATGAAAATGACAGAATTCGAAGTGCCTCCCATGCAGGATTTGCTGATCATAGGCAAGAGAGCGCCCATAGGGCCAGAAGCGGTAAGGCGGATGGCCGAAGCTCTATCTCCCGAGCAGTTCTCGATTCTCAAGATCGACCATCCGAAGGTGGAGGGGGTCTTGATCCGGAATTCGATACTGGAAATGCTCGACAAGCACCTTCTGCTCGATATTATATTGGAAGAAGCCGATCGGCTCATCAATGAAACGATGGTGCTAAGGGCGGAGCTGAAAATCGCGATATCCATCCAAAGGGAGGTAGAGCTGCAATGAAGGTAGAGGAGCTGATGTCCGAGCAAGTATGCTGTATCTCTTCAGGCAAAAGCGTCCGGTATGCGGCCGACAGGATGAATGAGCTGGGAATCGGCTCGCTTGTCGTCGTGGACGAAGGGAAGGTGACGGGAATCATTACGTCGAAGGACGTTCGTTCGGCCCACCCTAACCGTATCGTCGCCGATGCGATGACGCATGACCCTATCGGAATATCAAAATCTACCTTTATCGGCAACGCCCTGCATATTATGGAGCGGCATAAGGTCGAGCGGCTTATCGTCAAGGACGGGGATGCGATGAAGGGCATAGTGACCCGCGAGACCCTGAATACGACGATCGGCCATTACATCGATCAGCTAACCGGCATGTATCGCTCCAAGTACATAGAATATATTTACGATTATTTGGTGAGCGAAGGGATCCGCTTTTCGCTGCTGTTCATCGATCTTAACGATTTCGGTATGGTCAATAAAAAATACGGCCATGCGATCGGCGACGATCTGCTCATCCATTTTGCCAGCGTGCTGAAGAACGCCGCACAAGAGCAGGACTATGTGTGCCGTTATGGTGGAGACGAATTCGTTATGATTACGAGAAGGGCGCAAACCGAGCTGAATACGCTCGTCAATCAGCTTTCCCTTCCGATGTGCTTCGGATCGTTTACCATCTCCGCTGCGGTAGGGGTTACTAGCGGGTATGACGCCGCGGGCGGCAGCGCGTTCTCGTATCGGGACAGCATCAGCAAAGCAAGTCTGCTTTCGACCGGCATCAAGCAGAAGAAACTGTCGCTGATGTAAAGGATCCTCGGCAATCTTTCATAAACATGCCGTTACCCCGGAGACCTGCATTCCATTTCAAATTGGAAGCGCGCGAGTTTCTATTTTTGCTTTCCTCGTTTCCTAACATGTAAATCGAGGCTCGGGTGAACAAGTACCAGACAAAATGACAACACGACCATCCGACGAATTGCCATTGGTCACGCCGGATTCCCGATGTATGATGGAGAAAACAGCCGGGAAAGAGGTAGAGTACATTGCAAAGAAAACCTAACATCCTGCTTATTACAAGCGATCAGCAGCACTGGAATACGATAGGAGCGTTTCAAGAGCAGATCAGCACGCCGAATCTGGATCGTCTTGTCCGCGAAGGCACTACCTTCACGCGGGCCTACTGCCCGAATCCTACCTGCACGCCGACTAGATCCTCTATCGTTACGGGGATGTATCCAAGCCAGCACGGAGCCTGGTCGCTCGGAACGAAGCTGCTGGAGGACCGCCATACGATCGGGGAAGATTTGATGGAGCACGGATACCGTACGGCTTTGATCGGTAAAGCGCATTTTCAGCCGTTGAAGGGGACGGACGAGTATCCGTCGCTGGAATCGTATCCGATCCTGCAGGATCTGGACTACTGGAACCGGTTCAACGGGCCGTTCTATGGCTTCGGCCACGTGGAGCTTGCGCGTAACCATACGAACGAAGCTCATGTAGGACAGCATTACGCTTTGTGGATGGAGGAGAAGGGCTGTGCGGATTGGCGCAGCTACTTTTTGCCGCCGACCGGCACGATGGACAAGGAGATCATGCACACGTGGCCGATTCCCGAGGAATACCATTACAATACGTGGATTGCCGAAAGAACGAACACGTTAATGGAGCAGTATAAGCAGCAGGAGGAACCGTTCTTCCTGTGGGCAAGCTTCTTCGATCCGCATCCGGATTATTTGGTGCCCGAGCCGTGGGCGTCCATGTACGATCCCGATAAGCTGGATCTCCCTCAGGCGGTGCCCGGAGAACATGACAACAATCCGCCTCATTTCAAGCTGACCCAGGAGCTGGAAGCGGACTTCACGCCGTGGAAGGAGTCGGGCTTCGGCATTCACGGCTACCATACTCATCAGCGCTACAGTGTCCAGGAGCAGCGGCGCAATATGGCGACCTACTATGGAATGATCTCGATGATGGACCATTACATCGGCAGCATTCTCGACAAGCTGGAAGCGCTGGGTCTGGCCGACAACACGATCGTTGTGTTTACAACGGACCACGGCCATTTATTCGGACATCACGGATTGCACTTCAAGGGGGGCTTTCATTACGAGGATTTGATCAAGCTTCCGTTCCTCGTCCGCTATCCGGGCCAAGTGCCTGCGGGCCGAACGTCAGCAGCCATGCAATCGCTGGTCGACCTGGCACCGACATTCTTAAGCTTGGCGGGTATTCCGGTTCCGAGATCGATGACCGGGGTGGATCAAAGCTCCGTATGGCTTGGTACGCAAAGCTCCGCCCGCGATCATGTGCTGTGCGAATTCCATCACGAGCCGACGACGATCCACCAAAAAACCTATGTCAATGAACGGTACAAATTGACCGTCTATTATAATCAAACGTACGGCGAGCTGTTTGATTTGGCTGACGACCCGCAGGAGCTGCGAAACCTGTGGGACGATCCCCAGCATGCGCAGCTGAAGACCGAGCTGCTGCTGCGCTATGCTTGGGCGGAGCTCGGCAAAGAGCCGATGCCGATGCCCCGCATCGCCAACGCATAAGCAAGACGTATTAGCGAGCGAACGTGCGAACTCGCAGCCCTATAGCTCATCTCTGAAGCTGCTGGGAGAGGAGCCGTGGTAGTTTTTGAACGCGCGGGTAAACGAGTACAGATCGGGATAGCCCAGGCTGAGCGCGATTTCCGTTATGGACAACGAGGTGTCTAGTAGCAGCTGGGCGCCCTTGTCCATTCTCAGTTTTTGCAAATACTGCATGGGCGAAGCTCCGGTCTTTTGCGTAAACCGGGTGGAATAATAGGTGCGGTTGACGCCGGCCAGCCGGGCCAGCTCTTCTATTTTGATAGGCTCCATATAGTGCAGACGCAAATAGTCGATGCTGTCGTCCAGCCAATCGCGCTGGATGTCATGGTCATGATCGACAGTGGAAGCCGATGGTGCCTGAGCCCGGGATAGCCCGTCGAACAGCCGGTACAGCTCGCTCGACTCGATGTAATCGCTGGAATGACGCTGCTCCTGCAGGCTGATAAGGGTATGAAGCGCAGCTTTCACGCGAAAGTCGAGCCTGTTCTCCAGAAACGGCTCGGCTTCGCTCAAATGAAGGCTGCGGACTGCCTCCGGAACCTGGCTGCCTTCCAAGGCCAGCCACATTAAACGCAGCGGCTTCCCGGAATCATGGATGCGATAGCTGTAAGGGAGGTAAGGAAACAGGCAGAACAGATCGCCCGCCTTCAAATGCTTACGCTGTCCATTGTACTCAAAGAGCAGCTCACCCTCCATAATAAAATGGAGGCTGTGGCATTCGATAATTTTTGGACCTACATGATAATGGGGCTTGGCGATATTGCGCCCGGCGCGGACAATCCGCATGCCTCCCTTTTGCAGCAGGGGGGAAGGAAGCTTGAGCCATACGTCGGCAAATTCGTGGCCGAATTCCTGCATAACCGATCCTCCAAAGGGTGTAGTAGCTACGGGTGGGCGCTGTCGTGTATCCAAAGCAATGCACCTGCGGTCCCGTCAGCTTTAGGTACAGCATACTGCCAGACCGAGGATTTGACAATCGTTATGAACCGGTGAACGGTTTCCTTCTAATATCACAAAAGAAAAGAGAGTGTCTCTGAAGCTATGAATAAGCCGAGGGATACTCTCTTGCAATTTATTTTTAAAATACCAATTGAATCAAAAGCATGTAGACGAGAGTGCCGCATGCAATGGATAAAAGCATATTCTTTTTCCATAGGTGAAGAATTGCAACGACTGCAATGGCTATCAGCTCGGGGATTCCGTGGTTGCCCGCCAAAAGATTGACATCTCTGATGCTATAAATCACCAGCAGCCCGATAGCCGCCGAGGGCAGCACTCTGCCGAGATACTTCACATAGCTTGGAGTGGGCCGGCCTGATGGAAATATAAGAAAAGGGATAAACCGGGTCATCATCGTTCCCACGACAACCATTCCGATCGTGACGATTTGTTCCAATAAAGTCATTGACATGTGCTTTCCCTAGCTTTCTTCTCGAATTGCTTCCTCATCAAAATAAGCACGAACAGAATGATAATCATGGAAGGGAGAACGAAGCTGCCGCTGTGAAAAATAGAAAGGCATAAAATGGATATTCCGAGACCTAATAACGCGCTGTAATGCACCGTCTCTTTCGTCCATTGTTCAATAAAAATGACCACAAATAGAGCCGTCATTACAAACTCAAGCCCGTCCATATTGATTTTGACCAGCGATCCAAAAAGCCCGCCAATCGATGCCCCAATCACCCAATAGCTGTGATTCAGCAGCGTAACGAAGAACATATACCAGCCTTTATTTATCCCTTGGGGTATATTTGCCGTGTAATTAATGGAGAAGGACTCGTCGCATAGGCCAAAAATCAAGTAGATCTTTTTTAACCCGGTCCCGCTATACTTTTCGAGCATGGATATCCCGTAAAAAAGATGACGTGCGTTTACCATCAGGGTGAGGAACAGCGCCCCCAGCGGATTAAAGGCGCCAAGCAGCAGATTGACGGCGACAAATTCCATCGAACCGGCGAAAATAAGCAGGCTCATAAGGAATGCATACCCCGCACCGAACCCCGACACGTTCATAAAGATGCCGTAAGCGACGCCTAGGAATAAAAAGCCTGCGAATATGGGCAGCGTAGAGGGCAAGGCCGCACGAAACGCCAGTTGAAGTTCTTTTTTGCTAATCATGATTTGCTTCTATCTCCTCAGCCAGAATACTTTTCCATGTCATTTTAGCAGTGCAAATCCATACAATCAACGATATAATTGTATGGATTACAATTTTGCGAGGTGCAGCATGCCGATCAATTCCTTCACCGATTACCCTATGTCGTGGAAACCTGACAGAGAAGGTTTGAAGCGACCGCTCTATCTATCGCTGGCCCTGTTACTGGAGCGGGACATTACAAACGGATTTTTGGCTCCCGGCACGAAGCTTCCCCCGCAAAGGGAATTGGCCGATTTTCTGGACGTCAATTTTACGACAATTACACGCGCTTATAAGCAATGTGAGCTGAAAGGTTTAATCTACGCCGTTACAGGAAGCGGAACGTTCGTATCCCCTAATGCAGCGCGCTCCATTACCATTTCCAAAGATAAACTGTCCAATGAAGTTATTGATCTTGGCTTTGTCGCATCCTTCGAGCAGAGCAATGCCGTTGTCGCTGAGGCTGCGAAGAAAGTGATGGAGAAGAGCTACCTGGAGCAGCTTCTTAACTACAACGACCCTACCGGAATTCCGCATCAAAAAATCGCGGCGCTCCATTGGATGAAGGAATTTGGCATCCATGCGGATACGGAAAATACGGCTATTGTATCCGGAGCGCAGAACGCATTGGCGGTTGCGCTGCTTGCTCTATTTGAGCCTGGAAACCGGATTGCCGTGGATATGTATACGTTCGCGAATTTCATTGAAATTTCGAAGCTGTATCGTGTTAAGCTAGTTCCGATTCCGGGCGACGAGCATGGAATGCTGCCGAACGAGCTGGAGCATCAGTGCCAGCAGGTGGAAATTCACGGCGTCTTCTTGATGCCTTCCTGTTCTAATCCCACTACGATAATGATTCCGGAAAGCCGCAAAAAAGAATTGGCTGCAGTGATCCAAAAGCATCATTTGATAGTGCTTGAAGATGATATTCACGCCTTTTTGTCTGCCGGCGCTTTACCTGATTATGGCCAGCCCATGTACCAGCTGCTTCCCGAACAAACGGTCTATATTTGCGGCACCTCCAAGTCCATCTGTTCCGGCCTCCGGGTCGCGTATATGGTATTCGGCGATGCGTTTAAAGAGAAGATTCTGAAGGCGATATTTAACATCAATGTCAAGACTTCTTCGTTGGATGCCGAGATCGTCACCGAGCTTATACAGTCGGGCAAAGCAGATGAAATCGTTGCGGAAAAAAAGCAGCTGGCGCGGTCGGCCAACCATTTATTCTCAGAGCTGTTCCCGCAGCCTCAATATGCAGGCCATCCGTTAAGCTTTTATAGATGGCTTCCTTTATCGGATCGTGTTACTACAACAAACATGGAGAGTTATTTTCTAAGCAAGGGAATTCGGGTTTATCACTCCGACCGGTTTATAAGCGGGGCTAGCACACAGAGACAATATTTAAGAGTAGCGCTCTCGTCGACCAATTCTATGGAGGAATTACGAAGAGGGCTGGAGATTTTGAAGGAACATCTTCCGGTGTAGGGACGTACCCATGAAAAACGGCCCTGCTCGCAGTTTTGCGAATAGAGCCGTTTGTAATTCGTTCAAACCGCTAAGGAGCAGCTTAAGCTTAGTTTGGCTTCAGCTTGACCTCAATCGTCGTCGGCGCGGATTCCTCATGGAACGTATTCACCGCTGTGACGCTGAAGTTATGCTTCTTGCCGTTGGGCAATCCCGTTACTTTGTACGAGGTGCGGTTGATCGGCTGCGCCGTCAAGCGGATGCCGTCTTTGTAAACATAATAGCCCAATACGTCGCTTTCCGTATTGGCCTTCCATGTCAAAGTCGCTTCCTTGTGCCCTTTGTCGGCTTGGAGATCGGAAGGAGAGGCGGGAATCGCATGACGGTTCACCGTTACCGTATACGTACCGGTCGTTTGACCGTCCGCCGCGAGCACTTTGATAGCAATAACGTTCGCTCCTACGGCAAGGTTGATTGCCCCGGTCTCATAGACGGCGCCGCTCACCGTATACGTCACATTCGTGACGCTGCCGCCGCTGCTTACGGTGATGCCGTCAAGCTTGGACTTCAGGCTGCCCAAAGTCGTCTGCAGACGGATCGTTTGGACAGAGTTGGCAACGTCCTTCGTGTAGGCCGTTCTCTGAGGATCAAATCCGGCTACCGGATCGTTATTCAGGGAAAGGCTGCTGAGCGTCGCGATGCTTTCCTTGACGACGCGGACCGTAAAGGAAGCGGTCCGGCCGTTATAGGTGGCGGTAATAATCGTTTCTCCCGAACGATGCGCTGTAATTTGCCCGTCAGCGGTAACTGAGGCTACGGAAGGATCGCTGCTGACCAGCCCGGAAGCCTGCGTCACGTCGAACGTACCGCGCTCGCCAAGGAAATGCTGCACCTGCAGCGTGCCGGTCTCTTGCTCCATCAGAGGAGCCGACGGACCTTGGATCGCAATATGGTCGTACTGCTCCCACGCTTTCAGATCGACGATCTGCAGCCGGTCGAGCGGATAATTGATGCCGGGTTGATAAATGTTCGCTCCCGATTCGTACATGATGTACAGCTTGCCGTCGTCCGTGACGAAATTACCTTCGGCGGATGGCGGCATATCGAGTGAATCTACCATATTGAGGCCGTCAAGAAACCATACCGGAACACTCGTATTTTCAATCATTACGCTCGAATGAGGCGTTTCCTGCACGCTGACCTTGTATTTCAAAATGTTGCTCTTCGGATTGCCGTTCGTCTGGCTGAGCATCACCTCGTCATCCGTAACCGACACGCCTTGAATCCGATCCGTCACGGAGAATATCGTGTTCGGAATCACCATGCCGTCGGATGTGTACTTGCTGTCAGCCGGTAAAAGATCGGTTGCTTCGTCCAGCTTATAGCCGACGATCCAGGCATTGTATACCTTGTTGTCGCGGGCGGTCATTTTCTGAATCGGCGTCGTCAAATAGTTAGGCGAGCTGTAATAGTCTCCGACCCAGAGCGTTCCATTGGAGTACGAAGCGAAGGAAGCGCGGGTATTCGTCTTGAAGCTGTCGACAATCGATAAATTGGCATTGTCGGGACATTGGATGACGTCGTCGAGATTCAAGCGCAGCATTTCTTTGCCGTAGGCGATCCATACCGACTTCTTGCTGACTGCGACGCCGCCTGCGTGACCGGTGAACGGCTGGCCGTTTTTATACAGATGGATCGTCTTGACATGCGCTCCGCTCTGCAGATCGACAATGGTCAGCGTACTGGCTCTGCGGTCGTCGCGGTAGCTGGACAGAATAGCCCAATTCTTGTCCTTGATCACATGCATGCCTTGCGGTACAAGGCCTTGCAGCAATCCAGGCACGATAGGGCCCGGCTGGCTGACATCGAGAAACCGTTGATAGAGCGACGTGTCGCCGACAATCGGCGCGCCGGTCTCTTCCTGTGTCAAAGGCTGGTGCGGCAGAGTGATCAGCGCCGGGAGCGACTTGTCCGATTCGTTGGCCGATGAATCGACGGCGGCTACCTGCAGCTTGTACTCGAAGCCGCCGGATAACGATGTGATCTCCGCCCAGTACGTGCTCGATGACACCGTTCCGACGAGTGTGCCGTTCCGGTAAATTTTATAGGAAGCCATGTCCGGCTCCGCATTCGGCGCCCAGCTCAGCTTCACCGAGGCCACTCCGGTAGGAGCAACCGTCAAGCCGGCAGGAGCCGCAGGCGGAATCGGATCAATGACGGCGGGCTGCGGCGTGCTCTTGACCGTAGCGGAAGGCACCGACATTTGCGACGTTTCGTTGACTGCGACAACGGCGAACCTGTATTCGGTAAAATTCGTAAGCCCAGTCACCTGGTAGACAGGCTCCGTAGTAAGAGTACTGTCAAGGATGCCGTTGACGAGGACATGATAGCCGATCACATCGGGATCGGTGCTGGCTGTCCAACTAAGCTGCGCCGAACGGTCTCCCGGCGTGACGAACAAGCCGTTTAACGGCGCGGGTGCTGCCGTTTCAGGAGCTTGCCCCTCCACAAGCAGGCCCGGAGTCGGCGTCTGCTGGTTGGCGGTTTTGCGCATGACGATCGTGCTGTCCAGCGGATAGCTGTAGACGACACTCTTGTTGAGCACCACGTCATCGGCCGCTCCGGTTCCGTCGCTGTAGGAGGCGCTGCTGAATTTGTAGCCGTCGCCGCCGACAAGAACAAGGGTGCGCGAGCCGCTGTTGGATAAGCCTTGGCCTGAGATCGGGTAAAATTGATCGGGTCTCAAGCTGGAGCCGTAATGGGCGTTAAACGCTTCTACACTACCGGAAAGCCCGGGAGATTGCACCCACAGCACCATCGTATCTCTAGGCTGAATCGTCATCTCTTTGTCCAGGTTCCAGGTGGAGGTCGTATTGTAAATGATTTTATAGCCGTTCAAGGGTATCGGGGCGCTGCTGTTGTTGTAAAGCTCGATGTATTCATATCCGTCTACGGAGCCGCCCGCCGCGTTCGTTGCGTTGCTGGTGTCTTGAACCATTTCCGTAATAAGCAAGGGCGAGACGGGTGTGGAGTCCGCAGCGGCCCGGGCTTCAGGAAATCCGGTGAAACCGCTAAGGGGAGCAGCGAATAAGGAGCAGGCCAATCCGATTCTCGCGGCATGTTGTAAACGCTTTATATTCATGGTTGAATTCTCCTTTATCAAGCTGGGTTTACAGATTTATCAATAGCTGATTGCCGATCAATTGCAGCACAAAAAGACGAAAGTTCACCCCCTAACAAATTGTCTCCTTCGATAAAGATGAAGGGAAAATGTGCAGGATCAGGGTAATCTCGTCGTCTCCAACCCGTATTCCTTCTATTAAACTAGCAAAACCTGAAACGAGAAAAGTATATCATACTTTCGAGCATGGCGTATATACATAAGAAGTCTTAAAAAATGCCGCCGTTTCCCTTATAATGGGAGGAACTTGACATTTGAAAATGGGGGCACTACAATTTGTAGTGAGAGGTGTGGATATTGAAAATTCATCATTTTAAGACGAATGAGAGCGGCTTGAACCGTTTTTTCGGAGCCTTGGAAGCGAAGATTATGGAGATTCTGTGGGTCAGCGCCGAGATAACGATCAAGGACGTTCAGCAGAAGCTCGAGCAGGGGCAGGAGAAGGCCGTGAATTTCAACACGGTGATGACTGTCATGAACCGGCTGGTAGATAAGGGCGTATTGCAAAAGCGCTTGGAAGGCAGATCGTTCGTATACCGTCCCGTTTTGTCCAAGGAACAATTCATCGACACCCAGTCCAAAGAGCTGACACACGAGTTAATCGAGGAGTTCGGGCCGGTTGTGGTCAATCATATGCTGGACGCTCTGGAGACGGCCGATCCGGATTTAATGGAAAAGCTAGAGCAAAAAATAAAACAATGGAAAAAGGAAACGTAATACATGTGGGAAAATCGATCCAAGTTGATTTTTATATCATGTATGCTCATTGCCGGGGTAATGTTCGCCCAGATGGGAATGTATATCATGCATGCGTTGGCCGGATGGCAGATCCGATATAACGTTATTCAATTGTGCCACACGATGATCCGTTCGCTCGGCATGCTGTGGGTCGGGTACATTTTGAACGCCATCGTATTTTCCACGTTTGCTTTATCGATATGGATCGCCGCGAGACAGCTGTATTTGTCCAGAAGATTTTACCGGAAGCTGATGTCCTGGCGGAGCGATTCGCTCACTCACGATTTGAATCAGCGGTACAGCGGCGGGCAATATTCCATCGCTGTCGTTCAATGCTCCAAGCCGATGGCCTTTGCCATGGGGCTTATCAAGCCGCAAATCGTATTGTCGACCGGATTGGTCGATATGCTGGACCGGCGGGAGCTGGAAGCCGTCATTCATCACGAAACGTACCACCGCAATCATTATGATCCGTTAAAAACATTCCTGATGTCGCTTTGCGCATCGGTCATGTGGTATATTCCGATTTTAAAATCGTTTCATCAAAATTATAAGATCGTTAGAGAAGTGCTCGCCGACAACTACGCGATTAGCAAGACCGGAGATTCAGTCCATCTGGGAAGCGCGCTGCTGAAGCTGCTTAAAGGGAATTCGCCCGTACAAATGCCGTTCTCGCATGTTTCGTTCTCGGACACCTCCATCAACTTCCGTATCCGGCAGCTGCTGGATCCGCAGACGGAGCTTCCGCTGAAGTGGCCGTTTACACCGGCGATGATCTCGGTACAGGTGCTGTTTGCCCTTTGCACGATGTTTGTACTCGTGATGAACTAAGAAGTCTGTTCCCGGGCGAGTTCGCCGGAATGGCAGCAGGCTTCCATTTTTTTGGGGAATTACACTACAATGTGTAGTTTGAAAATATATTCACTATGAAGGAGGAAATGATGATGAATAACAGGGCCGAGCTTGGAACATTGATTGCCAGAGTGGTGCTGGGCTTTACTTTCTTTGTTCACGGCTACATGAAATTTCAGGGTGGCATCGCCAATGCGGCGGGCTTTTTCAACAAAATCGGCATTCCGGGAATGCTGGCCTACGGGGTAGGCGTCATTGAGCTTGTCGGCGGCATTTGCGTGCTGCTGGGGATAGGAACTCGTATTTTTTCCGTCGCTTTTGCTGGTATAATGGTAGGAGCCATTACGATGGCCAAGCTGTCTGCAGGGTTCGCCGGCGGGTATGAGCTGGAAGTGGCGCTGCTTGCTATGTCCGTTCATCAAGCGCTCAGCGGGGAACAGAAGCTTGCTCTGGGCCGTTATTTCGTCCGCGGACGGAATGCGAAGCAAAGCGTTTAAGTGCAATAAATGGCAGCGTATAGGGAATACTTCGCTTAATGACGGAGCCTAAGACGAACTTTTGATAGAAGGAAGAGATGGAATTGAAGCCAACTGCGAAGAAATCGGTGTACAAGGAGCTGCGCAAGCAGGAGAAGCTAAAAGAGAAGGCCAGAATGAGAATGATCATGTGGATTACGGCAGCTTGCGTCGTAGCGCTGATCGCTATTGCCATTATAGCCATGCCGAAGGCGGCGCCCGTGGAAATGCCGTATGAATCGATGCCGGTATTGGGCAAGCCTGATGCTCCGGTCAAAATTGTCGAGCTGGGCGATTATAAATGCCCTTCATGCCAAGTGTTCAGCCAACAAATCGAGCCGAAGCTGAAAAAAGATTTCGTCGATACGGGCATCGCTTCCTTTCATTTTATGAATTATACGATTATAGGGCCTGATTCCAACACGGCCGCACTGGCCGGTCAATCGATTTTCCATCAAAACAACGAGGCTTATTGGAAATTTTACGATGCGATCTACAAAAACCAGGGAGACGAGAGGACACCATGGGCGACTTCCGCGTTTTTGACGGACCTTGC
Source organism: Paenibacillus sp. NPDC056579 (assembly GCF_042793215.1). Classification (NCBI taxonomy): domain Bacteria; kingdom Bacillati; phylum Bacillota; class Bacilli; order Caryophanales; family Paenibacillaceae; genus Paenibacillus; species Paenibacillus sp. NPDC056579. Next base: position 51,436 of record NZ_JBHTVD010000021.1, on the reverse strand, counting down.
GCGCAACGAGAAGCTGCCGATCGATTATGACAAGCTGAAGCAGGATATCGAGAACAAAACGTATCAAAACGAAGTAGACGCGCATAACTCGTTCGCAAGCAGGAACCGGGTGACCGGTACGCCGACCTTGTTCATTAACGGCAAAAAATTCGATGAGGCGTTCGATTACAATAAACTGAAAGCCGCTATCGAGCAGGCGCAAAAGGGTGAGTAATAGCGATGCGCTCCATTGGCAAACGGTATGGCCTCTATTTGGCCTGGGTGGTCTCGCTTGTCGCCGTAGGCGGCAGCCTCTTCTTCAGTGAAGTGCTGCGCTACGAGCCTTGCAAGCTGTGCTGGCTCCAACGCATTTTCATGTATCCGCTCGTCATTTTGCTCGGCATGGCTTGCTATAAAAACGACCGCAGGCTCATTCCTTACCTGCTGCCTTTGAGCTGTATCGGCGGTTTGATCTCGCTGTATCATTATGCCGAGCAAAAGATCCCCGGGCTTGCCAAGCTGCTGCCGTGCACGGTCGGGGTACCCTGCAATGTGGATTACATTGACTGGTTCGGCTTCGTTACGATTCCGCTGCTTGCTTTGACTGCGTTCATGCTGATTACGTGCAGCCTGCTTCTCGCTCGCGGTTCGGAAGAGGAAGTATAGCAGCTAAATAGGGTACCTTATATTGATCCAATAAAAAAACGCGGCGTCCTTGGAGGGATTTGAATCCCCGGGATGCCGCTTTTTTGTGTTGGAATCAAGGGATCTAGCATTACAAAGACAACGTCACTAGCCCGACTACTATCGTAATTAGTATAAGCAGTGACACAATCCAAGTGTAGATAATGACATGAAGCCTGGGCTTAGTATGTACGATATGATCATCTATGGTTGTTTCGCCTGCAATGCTGTCGATCATAAGACTGTTACCGGGCCGGTTCGAATCATATACAAGCGCCTCTTCATGATCATCCTCGAGCATCTCGGGTAGACTCGTATGTACAGAGGCCTGATGGATGTTACCGTCCATGTCTTTATATTGAAACGTTAGCTTATATACCGGCTTCTTATTTTCGCTCAAGATGGTTTCTTCTTTGGATATCAACGTACCCTTTGCCAGTACTCCTTTTGTAAGAAGAGGGACGGATCGGATGTACTGACGCAAACAGAAATATGTAAATAGAGCACCTGCTATTGGAAATAGATAAACAAAGATGAGGTCCAGCGGAAACATGTTACCGCGTGCTCCTATAATTCTTGAATATTCAGGTTTGCCCGCAGGGTAATGGATGCTGACGTTGTCACCCGCTCTGAAAATCGTATCGGCAGCATAGGAGGTTCCGCTGATTGTTTCTCCTGTTTGTATAGTAAATTGGTGATTTACTGCATAGATTTTGGCTCTATTGATGGATGCATTAGTAGGAAGAACAGAGGTTACTTGACCTGAGACTTCAATAGATTCACCTCTAAAATGGATAATGGACATATCTATCTTGGGGGTAATCAGTATGGATAACAAGAGACCGATAAAAAGAAAGATCCAACCGAGCAAATAGATTACTCGTCCGAAAAGTAAACTAATCTTCGTTTGAAACGAGATAGTACGATTGTTAGGCATTATTTAGTTTACCTCCTTAATCATTTCCTTATATTAACATAAACTAGTTCCTTTTTACTAGATGGGAGCTTATTTGAATGGAAGCTTTCTAAGCAGAAAATTACTCGCCGTCGGTTAGCATGATTGCTTGAGCCAGTCCATATATTGGTACGGAAAGACAGCGGGCAATCTTAATGAAGATGGAGTGAAGACGATGAACGGTACAGCGCCTACGGCGGTCCGGCAGGTCGTAATGAACATCACGGGAATGACATGTGCGGCATGCGCCGCTCGCATAGAGAAAGTGATCGGCAAGCTGGACGGCGTCGAGCAGATTGACGTCAACCTTGCCCTGCACCGGGCTACGCTGCAAATCGTTCCCGCCCGGATCACCCTCCGCAGCATCGAAGATAAGGTGCGGCAGCTGGGCTATACGGCGGAGGAGCATAATCCCGGCATGGCGGGTAAGAGCGGTGCCGATCCGTTTGAAATCAGCAGAACGGGGGCCGTGCTGCTCCTTTCCTTCCTGTTCATGGTCCCGTTCCTGTGGGCGATGGCGGATCACCACGCATGGTCAGCCTCTATCCCTGTGCCCGAGCTGCTGGTGAACCCGTGGTTTCAGCTGGCTTTGGCGACTCCGGTTCAATTCATCATCGGGCTGCCCTTCTACATCCGTGCTTTCCATGCGGTAAAAAACGGCGGCGCCAACATGGACGTGCTGATCGTTATGGGAACCTCGGCTGCGTATTTCTACAGCCATTATTTAATGTTTCATCCAAGCTCAACTGCGGGCCATGCGGCAGGCGGGGCTCATCATACGCCTTTGTATTTCGATGCAAGCGTCATGATTATGACGATCGTCTGGTTCGGGAAATGGCTGGAGGCGCTGTCCAAGCGGCGGACGCTGCACAGCCTCCGGCAGCTTCATGAGCTCCGGCCGGAGATGGCGCAAGTCATTAGGGGCAGCCGTGAGCTGCGGGTCCCGTTCGAAGAGGTGGCGAGCGGAGAACTGCTCGTTGTGAGGCCCGGAGAGAAGATCGCTGTGGACGGCGTCGTTACCGAGGGGTATGCATCCGTTAACGAGTCGATGATCAGCGGTGAAGGCCTGCCGGTCGATAAACGGCCAGGAGACCGGGTGATTAGCGGTACATGGAACCAGAACGGGGTGCTGAAGGTCAAAGCGACAGAGGTCGGACACCAGACGACGCTTGCCAAAATGATCCGGCTGATGGAGGAGGCGCAAAGCTCGAAGGCGCCGATTCAGCGGATGGCGGACAACATATCCGGCATCTTTGTGCCGATCATCATAGCTATCGCTGCGGCGACGTTTGCGGCATGGTACTTCGTGGTGGAGCCGGGCGTAACCGGAGGGGCTTTGGAAAAAGCGATAGCGGTGCTGCTCATCGCATGCCCGTGCGCTCTGGGGTTGGCTACGCCGACTTCGATTCTGGTCGGGTCGGGGAGGGCGGCTCAGCTTGGCATCTTGTTCAAGGAAGGCAAGCATTTGGAGGAGCTTCCGCGTACGGATGTAATACTGCTGGATAAAACCGGCACGATCACGATAGGCAAGCCGCATCTGTTCGATGTAATGGCAGCGGGAAGAAGAGACCGCGCGTCTCTGCTCCGCACCGTTGCCGCAGCGGAGCAGCATTCCGAGCATCCGCTGGCTAAGGCGATTGTCGAGGCTGCCTTGTCCGAAGGCTCGGGGGCGCTGGAGCTCCCGGCCAGCGAGCGCTTCGAATCGTCGGCGGGGCGCGGTATCATCGCCGTAGTGGAAGGCTCAGCCGTTCTCGCCGGAACGCGCAAATGGCTTCAGGAGCAGGGCGTAGCGCCGATTCCTCCATCGGGCCGCATCGAGCGATGGGAGCAGGAGGGCTGCAACGTCATTTATGCCGCCATTGACGGCGAATGGGCGGGAGCCATCGCGCTGAGCGACCGGATCAAGCCGGCGTCGCGCAAGGCGATCCAGCAGTTCAAGGCGATGGGAGCGGAGGTGATGATGGTCACAGGCGACCATCATCAAACAGCGCGCTCGATCGCGAAGCAGGCGGGCATTCGGCACGTCTATGCCGAGATGCTGCCGGAGCACAAAGCGGCGCTTGTTCAAGAATTGAAGAGCCAAGGCAAGCATGTGGCGATGATCGGAGACGGCATCAACGACGCGCCCGCGCTGGCGGCGGCGAATGTCGGGGCGGCGATAGCCAAAGGAACGGACATCGCCAAAGCGGCCGCCGATGTCGTCCTGCTTAGAGGCGACCTGAACGGCATGGTTCGCGCTATCGGCATCAGCCGCCGCACGATGCAGATTATCCGGCAAAACCTGCTGTTCTCGCTGATGTATAACGCCTTGGCGATTCCCTTCGCGGTAAGCGGCTATTTGGCGCCTTGGGTCGCCTGTACGGCTATGGCGTTCAGCTCGGTCACCGTCATTTGCAATGCGCTCAGGCTGCAAAAAGCTTGAATCCGGAAGCTGCTCGCTTCGTGCTTCCGGTGAAGGGGGATGTTCCCCGGCCCGGCAGGAGCGCAACGCAATGGTTCTTCGTTCGCCGGCTGCATCATACATATAAGGCAGCATAGCTTGCACAGGAGGTGAAGCCCATCCTGACTGCAGACGGAATCATTTTGGCCGCCTTGACGGGCCTCATGGGTGCGCCCCATTGTATCGCCATGTGCGGCGGAACGGCGGGCGGCTTCGCCTTGAACGCGGATACGGGAGCATTCCGCGCCGTCCTGGCGTACAATCTGGGGCGATGGACGACCTATATCGGACTCGGAGCGGTCATGGGAGCCTTGGGCTCCTTTGTCAATGTGGCGGGGAAGCTGGCGGGGATTCAAGCCATTGCCAGCATGGCGGGCGGCGCGCTTATCTTGCTCTGGGCGTTTCGCAAGGCCGCGCTGCCTTTGGCCCGCTGGGGGCCGCTGCGCTTCGCGCCGGTGAGCCGGCTCGCGTCCCGGCTCCGCTCCCGCAAGGATGCCGCTGCGATCTACGCAAGCGGCATCCTGCTCGGCTTTATCCCCTGCGGCTTGACGTACGCGATGCAGAACGCCGCTGCGAGCAGCCATGCCTGGAGCGGGGCGCTGCTCATGGCGGCGTTCGGGCTGGCGACGTTCCCGGCGCTGATAGCCGCAGGCCTCTTTGCGGGCGCGCTGAAGAAGTCGCTGCGCAGCAAAATCCAACGCGCAGGCCACTACATTGCCGTATGGATCGGCGTGGTGTCGATACTGCGCGGCATGGCCGCCAACGGATGGATTCCGAGCATCCATCCGTGGCTTTGGTAGCCCGGTTCGCGGGACCGGGCGCAGGAGCAAAACCAAGGACACCTCACGTCGGGAGGTGTCCTTGGTTTGTTTTCTCTGCGACTCATATCGGTCCAAGGGACGACAGGTAGCGTGCCAAGGCCGCTGCATAATATTTTTTCATCTATTGGCTAATAATAACAGTCAAATGTGTAAGCAACGAGGTGCTATGTGGTGAGCGAGCTATGGCTGGACCGGATCTTTCCGTTTATGAGCAAGTCCGATGATTTCGTATGGAAGACGATGTCCGACCGCGGATTTCTTGTTCAGTATTTTTATCTTGTCTCGATGATTGACGCGAAGCAGTTGGACAGCCTTGTACTTCCTGCGATTATCAGCAGCCAGAACCAAGAAGAGCTTCAGACGAAATTGCTCTCCTTAGGGAGTATGATGAGTGCAAAGGAGCCTGCTTCACTCGATCATCACTTATTGGACGGGACCATTATAGTCCGCCTAGACAATGCCTTGTTCACGATTCCGGCGAAGAAGATAAGATCCGACCAGCCGGAGGACATGAAGGTCGAGCAAACCTTGCTGGGACCGCAAAAATCGTTGTCGGAATCCATCGATGCGAACCTGGGAATTATCCGCTCCCGTTATCCGAACGTAGAATTGCGGGCGGAGCCTTACGTACTGGGCACTCTTACAAAGACGCGAGTTTTGATGCTGTACGATCAATCACGGGTAAAGCCGGAATTATTGGAAGAGGTCCAATCGAGACTCTCCCGCGTCCAATTTGATATATTTCAGTCGGTAACCCAGCTGGAGATCGGAATGAATAATCGCCGGCTTTCTTTGTTCCCCCGGATGCTGGTAACGGAAAGGCCGGATCGAATCGTATTGAATCTGGCCAAGGGTAAAGTAGTGATCATGGTCGACGGCACTCCGTTCACGCTTATTGCCCCGGCCGTTTTTTATGACTTCATGTCGGCCATGGATGACTTGTACCAGAGCTTCTGGGTTGCAAGAGCTCTTGTTCTTCTGCGTTATTTGGCATTGTTCCTCACGATTACGCTGCCGGCCATTTATATATCCATAGTTTCGTTCAACCCGGACATTACGCGGGTCCAGCTAACATTGTCCATTGCGGGCAGCCGTGCGGCAGTGCCTTATCCTTCCTATGTCGAGGTGCTCATCATGATGTTCCTTACCGAAGCTTTGACGGAGGCCAGCTTAAGACTGCCGAAATATATAGGTTCGACGGCCACCACGGTCGGCGGTTTGATTCTTGGCCAGGCGGCACAGCAAGCAGGCCTTGTCAGCAGCATTATGATTATTATCACATCGGCGGTCGCTATCTCCAACTTTGTCATCCCGATCAATGTCATGAGTTATTCCGTGCGCATTTTGAAGTATGTGTTTATTATATTCGCTTCCTTCTTTGGGATCGTAGGCACAGCGGTCGGGTTGTTCTGCCTCATCGGCCATATGGCCAATATGAGAAGCTTCGGGGAGCCTTATTTGAAGCTGTTCATCGGCGAAGCAGCTCAGGGGCGGCCGATACGCTCCAAGTGACGCGCCCATGAAACGCTACTTTTATTATTTGCTGATCATGAGCATGCTGACGAATACGATCTTTTTCATTCCTACCATATTGGTAGAGCAGAGGTTTAACGGCGCGTTGCTAGGTATTGGCTTCAGCGTAATTTCAGGGTGTATTTGCATTTACTTATTCAGTAAGGGAATGGGACGGTTTCCCGGCAAGGATCTTCCGGATATATTCCGTCTTTTTTTTCCAAGGTGGTTTCGCATTCCGTATGTCTTCTTTCTCGGCTTCATGTGGTTTACCGCAGGCGGTATTATCGTCATCGCTTATTCAAGAATCATTCAACGGTTTGTCAATCCGGAATTCAATCTTTTTGTGTTGATCGGTTTTTTCCTCACGGTCTGCTGCTGGCTGGCATCCGGCAAATCACGTTCCATCCTATACGTGGCGGAAATCATTCTGGTGCTGAATGTTCCTTTTATCATATTGCTCCTGTTTAAGGCGGTAACGTCCCCTGAGCTAGATTGGGATGCTGTAAGGGTTATGACACATTATTCCACTCAAATGCCAAGTTTTCCGATCGTTTCAACGGCAACCTACGTGTTCACAGGCTATGTCAACTGGGTCGTCTTTAACAGAGAGTTCTCCGGATTGGTGCTCAAGCATACGTGGGCTATACCGGTCACCGGCCTGCTGGTTATGCTGTCCAGCTTTCTTATTCCAATCGGACTGCATGGCACCATAGGGGTGGAATCGTATGTTCATCTATGGGTCAGTACGGCGGATTCACTGCGTTTGGAATTCGGCTTTATTGAACGTGTCATTTACATTTTTCTCGTGCTCTATTTGTCCGTATCCCTGTTATTTGTTTGCGTGACATGGCATGTGGGGGGCGAGCTGATGAAAAGTGCCGCTCAAGATTTGCAGATTCGCCAAAAATGGATAGGAAATTGGCTTCCCTTTATCGTGATGTCGATTCTTGTCTTGTTGACGGTGCAGTATTTTAACGAGAAGCAGTTCCTCGAAGTAGCCAAGTGGTGGTTCATCATACGATATCCGAGCGAATGCATGCTGGTCATAATGGTCTACTGGCTTGGGAAGAGGAAGGGAGGAGCCTAGTTGCGCGCCTGGATTTCTATTGTTCTTACTGCGGTAATGCTGTCAGTGTCGGGATGCGGGTTTAAAGATATCGACAAGCGTTACTTTGTATTGGGGATTGGAATTGATAAAACGAATGACGATACCAAGCCTTACCGGGTTACTCTAAAGCTGGGAATTCCATCGGCTAAGGTTGAGCCGGGGCAGTCGAATCGTTCTCAATTAATAAGCCAGGACGCGTCAACGATCACGGAAGCGGTTCGATTGCTGAAATCCAAAGTCGACAAGGAGCTCGATTTCGGTCACACGAAAATTTATTTGTTCGGCAAAAGTCTGGCTTATGACGACATTCAGAAGCCTCTGGATTGGTTCGTACGCCGGCGGGATACTCAAATGATCGGATACGTAGCTATCGGAGAGCCGAGCGCGGAAAAGATTCTGTCCACCAAGCCGCCGTCTGAAAGGCTGCCGGCCAACGCTTTGATTATGTCCTTTAACGGGGAGGGGACCGAGTCTTCTTATATTATGACCGAAAGGCTCTCCGACTTTCAGCGCCGCATTACCGAAAGAGGCAAGGATCCTTATATGCCCATCATCCAGGTGTCTGGCGAGTCGTTTGCTATCCTGCGCGCAGCCGTAATGGACAAACATAGGATAAAGCTCGAACTAAGCGAGCAGGAAACGCGGGTTTTGAACGAGCTGTTGAAAAAAAATAAAAATTTCGAGCTTTACACTAAGAGCGGTAAAGATGATTTTGCTATGTCAATAAATCGATTCGGCATGAAATACAAGCTGCTCAATGAGCAGGTAAATCCCAAAATCCGGATGACCTTTCACATAACGGGGGTTGCGGAGGAATCGAGCAGGAGGCTGCATTCCCAGGATTGGAGCCGGCTTGAGCGTGTCGCCGCAAAGCAGGCGGAAGAGCGTTTTCTTGGGTTGTTAAGGCGATTGCGTGATCACGGCCTGGATCCGATTGGCTTCGGGCTGAGGTACCGGGCTATGGGACATGTCTCTGACGACGAATGGCAAAAGTGGCTGGAGCTCTATCCTAAGACGGAATTTGACCTTCAGATCCACGTTCAATTTGTAGGGACAGGTTCGGTAAAATGATCTTAGCAACGACCCCGCGTGATTGCGCCCATGCGCCAATTCATCAGCGCGCCGCCCAGAATGGGTGCTGCATCGAATAAGTATGGCCGTTCAACGATACTTTGACATCGGCCGTAGATGCTCCCGCCATCAGCGGGATGCCGTCCCCGTGATAAATTCCCGGCGCGACTTCCGATGCCTTGACCGTACTCGTCCCGCAAAACATATCCGGCATCGACAACGTGATGTCGATGGCCGCGCCGCTGACAGGCCGTTGATCCGCCTGGCGAATCTCTACCGTGAAGCCGTTAGGCTTGAGCACGACGGCGTGGTCGGTATTCATTTTGACTTCAAAGGTATAAGGCTCCTCCGTAAATACGGATACCGGCTTATAATCGGGAATCGGTTGATGCTGCTGCACGAGCCAAGCTCCGCACAGAACGGCGGCAATCCCGGCCAAGCCGTACAGCAGCAGGTTTGTTTTGTCCATGCCGCGCCTTCTTTCCGAGGTGGTGTTTCTTAATAAATATATCGAAATGAAACCTTTTATGACGAAAAGGTATTCTTATGCAAAGTGATAATCGTAAAAAATACTATTTACAAACGGGCGACTATCCTATATGATAGTCCATGTCGGTTTTAATAGTAATAATTACATTTAATGTTGTGGTACAGTCAAACCATCATTCTCATGTGCGGGAAGGAGGGGCACGCCCCAATGGAATTAGCTGCAATGAGCAACGTCGTATTCGGCTATACGGATTTTCCCTGCCTCGAGGATGTACATCTATCGATAGCTCAAGGGGAATTTGTTGCGATAGTCGGACCGAACGGGGCTGCCAAAACAACGCTGCTCAAGCTGATGCTTGGCCTGCTGAAGCCGTGGAGCGGCGAGGTGATGTATCCGGGGACGGCAAAGCAAGGGGACGGAACGAAGACGAGGGTAGGCTACGTCCCGCAGCAGATGGCCGCATTTAACAGCGGATTTCCGAGTAAGGTGATGGAGTTTGTCCGCTTTGGACGATTTGTTCGCAAACGATGGTATTCCCGCTGGAACGTCGAAGATCGTCAGGTAGTGGAACAGGTGCTGAAGCAGGTGGGCATGTGGAGCTTCCGGGATTCCCGGATCGGCGAGCTGTCCGGCGGTCAGAAGCAGCGGATCTGTATTGCGAGAGCGTTGGTGCAGGAGCCGGATTTGCTGGTGCTAGACGAGCCGACGACGGGGATGGATAAAGAAAGCAGGCTGGCGTTCTACGAGCTGATGGATGAGCAGGTGAAAAAGCACAAGCGTACGGTAGTCATAGTCACCCACAACTTGGAAGAGGTGCTGCCGAAGATCGATCGCGTAATCGAGCTGAAACGAAAGGAGGGGGGCGATTGGAAATGCTGCACTACGAATTCATGCAGCGGGCATTTTTGGCCGGGGGCGTAGTCTCGCTGCTCGCATCGGTAATAGGTGTGTACCTGATGCTGCGGAGGCAGGCTTTGATGGCGGATACGTTATCCCATGTGTCCTTGGCAGGGGTTGCCATCGGGTCTCTGCTTCATGTGAATCCGGTATGGACTGCGTTCCTCACCGCGATCGTAGGCGCATGCGCCGTGGAATACGTCCGCAGGTCGTTCCGCTCGTTCAGCGAAATATCCATCGCCATCATCATGATAGGCGGGCTGGCATCGGCTGTGGTCATCATGAATATGAACCAGGGACTTTCCAAAAGCATGAGCGCCTACCTGTTCGGCTCCATCGTTGCCGTCAGCAATACGGAATTGCTATTGATGTCGGCGGTTGCCGCAGCAGGCGGATTGTATTTCTTTTTCTTGCGGCGTTCCTTGTACATGCTGACCTTTGACGAAGAGACAGCGGAGACCAGCGGTCTGCGGGTCAAGCTGCTGACGTTTTCCTTCAGCATCGTAACGGGAATGGCTGTTGCCGTAGCGATGCCTATCGTCGGAGTGCTTCTGGTGTCTTCGCTCGTCATTTTGCCTGCCTCTCTTGCGATTCGGGTGGCGCGCGGGTTTACAGCCGCGATATGGCTTTCGATGGGCATTGGGCTGACCGGTGTTTTTACTGGTCTAACCGCATCGTACCGGCTTAGTACGCCGCCTGGAGGTACGATTGCCCTGATATTGCTTTTGTTTTTGATCGTAGGCTTGCTAATGAAAAGATGCTGGGTCTACATAGGGAAGCTGCTTAATAAGCGGCTGACGCGGAACGACAAGGAAGTCCGTTCAACGCAATGGACACGGCAAGGAAGCCGGTTTAATTAAACGAACTTTTATGGAGGGTCATACAAATGAGAACACTATTACAAACATCGCTGGCGGTGCTGATGACTTCAGTCTTGGTGCTGGCCGGCTGCACGGATTCGAAGCCGACGTCCGGGGATGCCGCCGCACCAGCCGCTCCCGCAACGGCGTCTGCAAGCAAGCTTAAGGTGGTGACGAGCTTTTATCCATTGTATGAGTTTTCCCGCAATGTAGCCGGGGACAAGGCCGATGTAGTGAACCTGGTGCCGGGTGGAGTGGAGCCTCACGATTGGGAGCCGACCGCTCAAGACATGAAGCGAATTCAGGAATCCGGGGTGTTCGTATATAACGGAGCCGGTATGGAGAGCTGGGTGGATAAAGCGCTGGACAGCGTTAAGCAGGATAAAACGATCATTGTGGAGGCTTCCAAAGATCTGGAGCTCATGGAGGGAACAGGGGAAGACGGGCACGACCACGATCATGCACACGATCATGATCATGACGGGAAAGAGGAGAAAGACGCTAAAGATCATGACCATGCAGAGGAAAAAGGAATGGATCCGCATGTCTGGTTAGACCCGGTCCTGGCGCAAAAGCAAGTGAAGGCCATTCAAGCCGCGCTGGAAAAAGCCGATCCTGCGAATCAGGAGGCTTATAAGAAAAATGCGGATGCTTATATCGCTAAGCTGCAGGAGCTTGACGGGGCCTTCAAGGAAGGCTTAAGCGGCGCCAAACGCAAGGAATTCGTTACGCAGCACGCGGCATTCGGATATTTGGCCAAAAGGTATGGCTTGACGCAAGTTCCGATCGCAGGCTTGTCACCCGAGCAGGAGCCGTCTCCGGGGGAAATGGGAGAAATCGTCCAATTCGCTAAGGAGAAACAGGTGAAGACGATTTTCTTTGAGACGCTGGTCGCACCGAAAGTGGCGGAGACGGTAGCCAAGGAAGTCGGCGCCAAGACGGCGGTGCTGAACCCGATCGAGGGGCTGACTGACAAAGACAAAGCCGACAAACTGGACTACATCGGCATAATGAAAAACAATCTTGCGGCATTGAGGGCCGCTCTGAACGAGTAAGTGAATAATATGGGCTCCTCTTGGCCTTGGGCCGTGGGGACCGAGCTGAGCTGTTGGTTGAAGGCGGCGGCAGGACACAGCTTAATTGGGGTCAAAAGCTTAAAATAACAAAAATATACGCCAAGCCTATGATGATGTCCCCCGGCTTGGCGTTTTCTTTTTACATAATATCTAAGTTTTATATTGATCATTGGACTAGATTCCTTCTTTAACTATTTTACCCCCGCTTTTTATACGCCCTCATCGCAAAGATATAAGCTACGAGCGTAATTCCGATGCACCACGCAAGCGCAATCCATATATCATTACCCACCTGATGACCTGACAATAATGCACGGATGGCTTCCACGATCGAGGTCACCGGCTGGTTTTCGGCAAAGACGCGAACAGCAGTCGGCATAGACTCTGTCGGCACAAACGCCGAGCTGATAAACGGCAGGAAGATAATCGGGTAGGAAAAGGCGCTTGCGCCATCCACTGATTTTGCGGATAACCCGGCAATCGCCGCTATCCAGGTTAATGCCAGTGTAAACAGCGCGAGTATACCGGCTACTGCAAGCCATGACAGAATACCCGCCGACGAACGAAAGCCCATAATCAATGCTACGAGAAGGATGACGACAAGGGATAAAGCGTTGGATACCAGCGAGGTTAGGACATGCCCCCACAGTAGGGTGGAACGGGAAATCGGCATAGTGTGAAACCGCTCGAATATGCCACGCTGCACATCGGTAAACAGGCGGAAGGCCGTGTAGGCGACACCGCTAGCAATAGCAATCAGTAGTATACCGGGCAGCAGGTAATTCACATAGTTATCCGTTCCGGTTTGAATTGCGCCGCCGAACACATAGACGAACAGCAGCATAAAAGCGATCGGCATGATGGTGACCGTGATGATGGTATCCATGCTGCGGGAAATATGTCGCATGGAGCGTCCAACCATAACGCCCATATCGCTGAAAAAGTGATTCTTTGCCGTCTCCATTTACTTTTCCTCCTTTTTGCCGACGATGGCGAGGAATATTTCCTCCAAAGACGGCTGCTTTTCAACATACTCTACCTTGGCGGAGGGGAACAGCTTTTTTAACTCCGAGAGCGTGCCGCTGGCGATAATCCTGCCCTCATGCAGGATGGCAATTCGGTCGGCAAGCTGCTCAGCCTCCTCTAAATACTGCGTGGTTAAAAATATGGTCGTACCGCCGTCGGCCAGCTCCTTGACAATCTTCCAAACCTCGATGCGCGCTTCGGGGTCAAGCCCTGTGGTTGGTTCGTCAAGGAAAATAATCTGCGGATTTCCTACAAGGCTCAAGGCGATGTCCAGCCTGCGGCGCATACCGCCCGAATAAGTGGACACCCTGCGGTCGGCAGCGTCTGTGAGGCCGAACCGTTTTAACACGTCGTCCGCCACCTTACGCGGATCCTTGAGGTAACGCAGCTTCGCAATCATGATAAGATTTTCCCGTCCGGTCAAAATTTCGTCCACGGCGGCGAATTGCCCGGTCAGACTGATCGCCTGCCGCACGCTCTCGGGTTTTGACGCAACATCGAATCCGTTTATGACAGCGGTTCCGCTGTCTTGTTTGAGCAGCGTGGTGAGGATTTTGACAACCGTTGTCTTGCCTGCGCCGTTGGAGCCGAGGAGGGCGAAAATACTGCCCTTTTCCACCTCGAAATCTACGCCCTTCAGCACTTGAAGCTGCTTGTAGGATTTTTGCAGACCTTTTACTTGAATGGAATTGGCTTGCACGGTTTGCATTGGATTCCCTCCCTTAAATGACTGTCACTTTTGACAAATCGGCTTCCATGCCTTTGAGCAGAGCGAAGGTCAGTTTATCCATCGTTGCGCCGTCAAAGCAGATGGTTTTGATCATACGGTAGTACTTCTTAGAAAAGGTAAACCCGGACTGGAAAGAAACATTTTTAAGAGTAGCCCCCCTGAACGAAACTCCGTTTAATGCCGCTTTGTCAAACGTAACGCCGATAAACGTCTGTCCGTCAAAACACATTCCGCCCAGATCGGAGTACTTGAAGTCAACACCATCAAATGAACAACCTTCAAAAATCGTTTTTCTAAGATCGGTCATCGATAGTGTGACGTCGGTCAGTCTTACTCCTGTGAATTTGGCTCCATCAAGGCCTGACTTGCTGAAATTGGTTCGTACAAGGATCGTCTTATTGAAGCTCGCATTCCTGAGGTCAAGGGCCGATAGGCTGCAGTCCGTCAGATTCGCGCCGTCAAAATTGGCTTCGCGTACGTCGCTGCTCTTAAATGAGCTGCCGGTCAAATCTGCGCCCGAAAAGTCGGAACCATGCAGTGCGCTGCCTATAAACTGTCCTTTATGGGCCGTAACGCCTGCAAAGTCGCTTTTCACCAAATTGCTTGAGCTAAAGTTGGTCAGTACTTGCCGTTCCAGCGAACGGGAGAGGTTGGCGACCTCCAGGATCGTCTGCTCGATGTCGCCGATACCCTCAATAGTCATCTGAAACGCTGTTTCATCGTCCTTGCCATCCGCTCTGAGTTCGCGGTATCGCTCCTGCAAATCGGAGAGCAGGTCGGCCTTTAATTCGGTGACGCTTTTTACCCCATCGTATGGCGTAAACACGCTGTTCAGATAATCCGTCAATTTCTGATTCATCCTATCAAATCTCCTTATAGTAAATTTTCTAACACACGCTTTGCATACTCCCAATTGCTTTTGTTGCGGGCGTATGTATCCTTGCCCTTTGCGGTAATCCTAAAATACTTGCGCCGTCCTCCCTGTGATTCATCGCCCCAATACCACTCGATATCTCCGTCGACTTCAAGCCTCTTGACACTGGAATACATCGTTGCTTCCTTTAATTCATATTCGCCGCCCGACCGCTCGGCAATCAGCTTGACGATCTCGTAGCCATAGCGATCAGCTTCGGACAAGAGCCGTAAAATCATCGTATCCGTATGGCCGCGCAACAGGTCGGATGTGATCTTGTTCTCACTCATTTCATCACCCCCACATCTGCATGATACAACAAATTACTATGACTGTCAAGGTAGTATTTTAATTCTATTACCTTGTTTGAAAAATAGTGCGATTCATGCCGGAATCAACGAATTGACGGATAATGATTGGTTTACACGATAAGGTTTAGGAAACAGTAAAGAAAGTGAAGGATGAATTAGCAGCCCTGGGGAAAATGGCAACAATGTAGTTTTGTTTTATATTGCTCCGTTTTCTAAGCTTTTGTGCACTGATTTCAACAGCATTGTCTCGAGTCTGGCCACTTTAGGATGGTTTCTCGGAGGGAAGCATGAAACGGGAGCTGGACGAGGTAATCGAGCGTTTAACGTATCTTCCGAGACGATATGCAGCAAGTTGGGTGTAAATCGCGAGAGACGCGGTTTGGGCACATCGAATTTTTACGAGGGAAATTGCGCTTCGTATCGGAAAAACGGAGCACGGTGACAGCCCGTACGCTGTAAGCCGGAAAAACCGCGTTACGGGGCAGCGTAACGCGGCTGGGTGTGTCTGTAACGCGGAAAAAGCGCGTTACAGGAGTGCCCCGGCCCCTCGCGCGCCCCGAGAGCGCACGGTAAGCCGGAAAAACCGCGTTACGGGGCAGCGTAACGCGGCTGGGTGTGTCTGTAACGCGGAAAAAGCGCGTTACAGGAGTGCCGCGGCTGGCCGCGCGCCTCAAGAGCGCGCTGCAAGCCGGAAAAACCGCGTTACGGCGCAGCGTAACGCGGCTGGTTGTGTCTGTAACGCGGAAAAAGCGCGTTACAGTAGAGCCCCAGCCCCGCGCATCCCGCCCGCACGTGAGCTGACAGCTTGCTTCGCCCTCGCGAGGCTCTCACGCTCTACAGCAGCTGCTTATCGACCGGCTGCTCCGCGCTCGGCAACAGCCGTTCCAGGCCGTTCATATACGGCCTCAAAGCGGCAGGAATCCGGATGGCGCCGTCTTCCTCCTGATGATTCTCTAGCAGCGGAATCAAGATGCGAGGCGACGCTACTGCCGTGTTGTTCAGCGTGTAGCAATAGCGCAGCTTGCCTTCGGCATCGCGGTAGCGGATGCCCGAGCGGCGCGCCTGAAAGTCCAGCACGTTGGACGACGAATGCGTCTCGCCGTAGCTGCCGCGGCTCGGCATCCAGGTTTCGATGTCGTACTGCTTGTAGGTTTTTTGCGACATATCGCCGGTGCAGACGGCCATGACGCGGTAAGGGAGCTCCAGCAGCTGCAGCAGCTCCTCCGCGTTGGCGGTAATCTCCTGAAGCAGCTGCTCCGACCGCTCCAAGCTTGCCTCGCAGAGGATGACCTGCTCGACCTTGGCGAATTGATGCACGCGGTATAGGCCGTGCACATCCTTGCCTGCCGATCCTACCTCGCTGCGAAAGCACGAGGATACGGCGGCGAGCTTGACCGGCTCCGTCACATCGATAATCTCGTTGCTGTAATACGAAATAAGCGGTACCTCCGACGTCCCGACCAGCCACCGGTCCTCGCCGCCGATCCGGTACGTCTGATCCTGGCCGAGCGGGAAGAAGCCGGTATTCGTCATGGCCTCGGTCCTGACCATAGTAGGAACCTCCAAAGGCACATAGCCTCTGCGCAGCAGAAGGTCCAGCGCGAGCTGCTGCACGGCGCGATGGAGCAGAACCCCGGCGCCCTTCAAATAATAATGACGGCTGCCTGCCGTTTTGACTCCCCGGGGAATGTCGATCATATCATGCAGCTCACCCAATGCGACGTGATCGCGGAGCCCGAAATCCGGCTTCACCGGTACGCCTGCTTTTCGCAGCTCTACGTTATCTTCGTCCGATCGGCCGACGGGGGTATCCGGCGATACGATGTTCGGCACCCGAAGCAGGAGGGCATGGCATGCCTGCTCTGCATCGCCAAGCCGTGTCTCCAGCTCCGCTAGTCGCCCGCCCAAGTGACGGACCTTTTCCTTCTCTTCCTCGGCTTCCGCCTGTTTCTCAGCACGCAATAATCGATTGATCTCCTGCGAGCGTTGATTTCGTTCCTGCCGGAGCTGTTCGACTTCCTGCAGCAGGCGCCTTTTGTGCTCATCCTGCTTCACCAGCTCCGCAATGGAGACCTCCATCCCTTTCTGATCGGCAACCGTCTGTAAGGCAGCCTCATGGTCTCGAATCCACTTCATGTCCAGCATGCATCCGCACTCCTTTTCTTAGAAAAATACAAAGAGCGCCCTCATCCGTATGGGACGAGGAGCGCTCAGCTCGCGGTGCCACCCAACTTGACCGAGCAAATCATACATCTGCTCGATCCTCTTTGGTTCCGCGGTAACGGGCGGTGCCGGATAACTTAGGGGGAATTCGAGACGAACGGATCAATCCCCTTGACGAAAACGCCTCCGAGTTGGATTCTCATCATCGGCATAGTTGGTTGTATTTATTTTTTCATATTATAGCGTATTCCGGCTTTTTTATTCAAGTGCACGCAAAAAAAATGAAAAAGACGATCCGAGGATCATCTTTTTCAGGGCAGCATCTATTAATTATCCGAATAGTTCAACGATGGTTTGAATAAGAAGGAAAGGGAGTGCCGCGAATCCGAGCAAGCCCCAAAGCAGGCCTTTAGCGACGTTTTTTACATGTTCCATGATGATCATCTCCAAATAATTGAGTTATTAAATAATTGAACTATCAAAGTAGTGTACTCATTGTAAGAAAAGTCTGATAATTTGTCAATGGGAATTTGTGGATGCTAGTCCCCATATTGTTCAACATAGGAAAAGAGAGGTTTGTCGAAAAAAAGTGAATTTTGTATACATAGATGTGAGGATTGTACATGGCTGTTCGGTTACAGTCACTTTACAATAGCCTTAGCAAGCAATTGCTGCACTAAAGTAGTAAAGGAATGAATGTAAACGAAGCTCTTTTCGGGCAAAAAGGGGGAACTCATGGTGTCGTCAATTCACGGGAAGCAAGACACAAGGCTGTTTTATCGCAAGCCGGCAAAGAAATGGCTTCAGGCGCTGCCTGTTGGCAACGGGCGAATCGGCGCAATGGTGCATGGCGAAATTAACCGCGAGGTCATACAGCTGAATGAGGATACGGTGTGGACCCGGGGACCGATAAACCGCAACAATCCGGATTCGCTGCAGACGATAGATGTGCTGCGTAAGCTTCTGGCGGAAGGCAAGGTCGAAGAGGCGCATGATATGGCCGATATGGGTATCATGGGCGTCGCCCGGCGGCAGCCGCCTTATCAGACGCTCGGAGAATTGAATTTATTTTTCCCGGGGCAGAGGGAAAGCGAGGTTTCCGACTACCGCCGCGAGCTCGATTTGCAGACAGGCATCGTGAAAGTAAGCTACCGGATCGGAGATACGGTGTTTACCCGCGAAGTGTTCTCCAGCACCCCGGATCAGGCGCTCATAGTGAGAATCACGGCGGATAAGCCGAATGCATTGAGATTCGGGGCCAATTTGTTCCGCAAGTTTGACTCCGTGACCGAAGCGGTTTCCGCCGATACGGTAAACCTTGACGGCCAATGCGGCGCATGGGGGACGAAATTCCATGCCCGGCTGCACGCGGTTCTGGAGGGCGGGAGCAGCAGAACGCTGGGAGATCACATCTATATCGAAGAGGCCGATGCCGTCACCTTAGTATTGACAGTGTCGACGGATTTCCGGTATGAGCAGTACCGCGAACGGTGCCAAGAAGAGCTGGAGCAAGCCGCACGCATTCCTTATACGCAGCTAAAAGAACGGCATATCGCCGAATACCGGCAGTGGTTCGACCGGATGGAGCTGGAGCTCGCCTATGATTACAGCGGGAATCTTCATGAGCTGCCAACGAACGAGCGGCTAGCCCGCGTCAAAAACGGCGAGCAGGATTTGGGACTCGTTACTCTGTATTTCCATTACGGCCGGTACCTGCTGATCAGCAGCAGCCGTCCGGGGACGATTCCGGCGAACTTGCAGGGCATATGGAACGACAGCTATGTCCCGCCTTGGGATTCCAAATATACGATTAATATCAACATCCAGATGAACTACTGGCCTGCGGAAATTTGTAACCTGTCCGAGCTGCATTTTCCGCTGTTCGATCACTTGGAGCGCATGCTGCCTAACGGGCAGGAGTCGGCCAAGTCGATGTACGGTGCTCGCGGCTTCATGTGCCACCATAACACGGATTTATGGGGCGATACGGCGCCGACCGACTTTGCGAGAGCAGGATTGTGGCAAATGGGCGCAGCATGGCTGTGCTTCCATTTATGGGACCACTACACCTTCAGCCTGGACCGTTCGTTCCTGTCTGAGCGCGGCTATCCGCTTATGAAGGAAGCGGCGCTGTTTATTCTCGATTTCTTGTTCAAGGGAGAAGACGGGAAGCTGCACATCGGACCGACCGTTTCGCCGGAGAACATATTCAAGCTGCCGAACGGCCAGGTCGGACGCTTGTGCATGGACCCTGCAATGGATATTCAGATCGCACGAGGGCTGTTCGAGCGTTGTATCGAAGCTGCGGGTATTCTGCAGATCGACGAAGAGCTTCGCAGCGAGTGGGCGGAAGCCCTAACGCTGCTCCCGGATCCGAAGGTCGGCAAGTACGGACAGCTGCAGGAGTGGGATGAGGATTACGAGGAATTCGATCCAGGACATAGGCATCTATCTCATCTGTTCGGCGTATTCCCGGACGACCAGCTGCTGCGCGACGAACGCTGGGCCGAAGCGGCGAGAGTCGCTCTGGAGCGGCGTCTCGAATATGGCGGAGGCGGTACAGGCTGGAGCACCGCTTGGATTGTCAGCCTGTGGGCGCGTTTCTTGGAGGGCGACAGAGCGGACGAGATGATTACGAAGCTGCTGCAGAGCAGCACCGCGGACAATATGCTCGATTTGCATCCGCCGCTTATTTTCCAAATTGATGGTAACCTTGGGGCTACCGCAGGTATTGCCGAGATGCTGCTGCAATCGCATGAAGGCAATGTGAGGCTGCTTCCGGCGTTGCCGTCGTCTTGGTCGGAAGGCCGCGTGAAGGGATTGCGCGCACGTGGAGGCTTCGAAGTATCGCTGCAATGGAGCGAGTCGCGGCTTCAGCGTGCGGAAATCGTATCGCTCAACGGAGGCGTGTGCAAGCTGGCGGCAGCTTCTCCCGTTGAGATTAGACAGGGTGACAGGCTTGTCGCCACTGCCAGCGGGGTGTCGGACGAGATCGAATTCCCAACCGAACAGGGAGCCGTTTATCAGATCATAGTTGTATAAGTAAGAGAAGCTAATAGACCAACTCCTGCCTCGGCAGGGTGTTGGTCTATAAGACTTTTCAAGAGGTGGTGGAAGAGGTTGGAGAGGATGAACCGATGGCTGAAACGCCGTACCGTCTACTCCGGTATTTTGTTTTCTTACTTGCTCATGCTGATCATTCCGCTGTCTATCGAGACGTTCAGCTATATGCAATATTCGCAGCTGATTCACAAAGAAACGGAAATGTATAACCGGTCCATGCTGAAGCAGGCTCAGCGTGTGCTGGACGATCGGCTGCAAAGCATAGAAGAGGTAACGATGAACCTGTCCTACGATACGGAGGTTCAACGCTTTGTCAACGTCACCGAAAATATGGACGCACTGGACAAGTACAATTTGAGCAAGCTGATCAATACGATCGACCGGTACAAGAAGACGAACAGCTTTATTCATGGTATTTACATTTATTATCCAAAATCCGGATCGGTGGTCACCGAAAGCGCCAAATCGACGGTCGAGGATTTTCCTAAGTATGTATACCGTTATTCGGACTGGACGTTCGACGATTGGAAATATACGATCAATCAAATCCAGAATCTTGAATACCGTACGGCTCAGCTGTCGCAAAACGACGCTTCGGAGCCGCGGAAAGTCGTGTCGTTGATGCAATCCGTATTCCAAGGCTCCATCAAGCAAGCTGTCGCAACCATAGTCGTCACTGTCGACGTCACGAAGCTGGAAGGTCTGCTGTCCGACGGCCCGTCCTCATTCGGCAATTTGTATGTCCTGGACCGGAAGGGGAAGAAGGTGTTCGAATTGGGAGACCAGGAGCTGCTTGCAAGCGTACCTGCCAATCCATTGGATGAGCATAAAAGCTCGTTTGTAAAGGTGGCGGATAAGCAATATTACGTCTCCAGTCTTCCATCGCCTTACCGCGAGCGCCAGTATGTGTCGGTAACCTCCGTCGAGAACATCAAGCAGGATTTGAAACGGATCACGGATCTCGTCATCCTGGTTACGATCGGATTGATTACAGCAGGAATTGTGCTGGCTGTTATTTTGGCAAGAGGGAAATACAAGCCTATCAAAAAGCTCGCCGATGTGTTCCAGACCAAATGGAAAGCGGCGCCCATCGCCGAGTCCAATGAATTGAAGCTTATCGAATGGGTGGCGGATACGGCCATTAAAGAGAAGGAGCAATTCGTGCAAGCGATGCAGCGGCAGATGCCCGTGCTCCGTTCCAATATGTTCTTGAGACTGATGAAAGGCAGCATCACGGTGGAGGAGCAGGCGATGCACGATATCGGGGTCGAGCTGCCGAACCCTTATTTTGCCGTTATTCTGGTTCATGTGGATCAGTATGATGAGAGCAAATTGAAAGAGCGAAATTTGTCGAAATTTGTCATAAGTAATGTGTTGGAGCATCTGGGTCAGGAAGCGGGGCTGTCATATGCCGTGGACATCGATATCGATCGTGTTGGATTGCTGCTGAATGTGGAGGAGTCTTCGTTCAGAATGACCGAGCTGCTGCATGAGCTGTCCACCAAAGCGTTGGAATTTATCGGCGTCAAGTTCCATAATACGATCACCGTCAGCATCGGAGGCATTCACGAGAAGCTGGAGGGCATCCATCTGTCATACCAGGAGGCGTACCAGGCAATGGAATACCAAATGGTGAAGGGGTACAGCAGCGTAATCGGCTACGATGAGGTCCAGTCGTTGTCCAAGCCGCAAACGTATGTGTACCCGATTCAGACGGAGGAGCTTCTGCTCAGCAGTATCAAGCACGGGGACATCAAAAAAGTACGTGAAATTATGAACGACGTCTATGAAATGAACTTCGTAACCGGTCAATTGCCGATCGAGATGGCGCGCTGTCTGTATTTCGATATGATGGGTACGGCGATCAAAGTGCTGAACAGCTCGGCCATGGATTATGAGGTCATTTTTGCCGACGGGCCGGAGCCGTACTCCAAGCTTATTTCCAGCCGGACGATACAGGAGATGCAGAGCACGCTGCTGTGGATTTACGAGCGCATTTGCGAGCACATTCACGAGGGCAAGAAAAAGCACAGCTATCAGCTCGAGGACCGGATTACGGCATTTATCGCCGAGCACTTTGCCGACCCAGATCTGAGCTTAACGAAGGTGTCCGGGGTATTTAATTTGAGCCCGACCTACTTGTCCGGCTTTTTCAAAGAGCAGGTGGGGGAAAATTTCCTGAACTATGTGAACAAGCTAAGGATCGAGGCGGCCAAAAAAATATTGCTCGAGGAGTCTCTCTCCCTTCAGGAAATTGCCTCGAAAGTAGGCTATTCCAACAACGTCGTCTTGATCCGCAATTTCAAAAAGTATGTCGGCTGCACACCGGGAGAATACCGGGAAAGCCCGCAGTGACGCACCTTAAGAAATGATAATGAAATTTATATAACGAATTTCCGTAAGGAAAATCAACGGCTCGTAAGGAATGGTTCTTTACCGGACCCCCGCCTGTTGACTATGATC
The DNA here is from genome assembly GCF_042793215.1 of Paenibacillus sp. NPDC056579. Taxonomy (NCBI): domain Bacteria; kingdom Bacillati; phylum Bacillota; class Bacilli; order Caryophanales; family Paenibacillaceae; genus Paenibacillus; species Paenibacillus sp. NPDC056579. Next base: position 28,871 of record NZ_JBHTVD010000021.1, on the reverse strand, counting down.
AATCTCGAGAAACCAACATCAGGAATGGGGGAACCAAGGTATGGATGCTACCCGCCAAAGTGCGAACGGGGGAACGTTGAACCGGGAGCGGGCGATGCCTAAAGGCATTCAGATTTTGACTCGAGACATCATTAGGAACAAGTACATTTACCTCATGATGCTGCCGGGGTTGCTGTATTACATTATTTTTCACTACGTGCCGATGTACGGAGCGACGATTGCATTCAAGCACTTTACTCCGGTTGCAGGCATTTGGGGAAGCGAATGGGTGGGGTTCAAGCATTTTCAGGAATTTTTTCGCAGCTACTACTTCGTACGTATTATTAAGAACACGCTGCTGCTGAACTTTTACTCCTTATTGTTCGGATTTCCCGCACCGATCATTCTCGCTCTGCTGTTGAACGAGCTCCGCAAGCAGTGGTTCAAGAGAACGGTGCAAACGTTGACCTACCTGCCGCATTTCGTCTCTATTATGGTTATTTGCGGCTTGCTTGTCGACTTCACGTCCAAGAACGGCTTGATCAACGATATTATCGTTTGGTTCGGAGGCAGCAGAGACAATCTGCTTATGAATTCGGATTTGTTCCGTACGATCTTCGTCAGCTCGGGGATTTGGCAGGAGATCGGCTGGGGCTCAATCATTTATCTGGCAGCATTGTCGGGTATCGACCAAGAGCTGTACGACGCCGCCAAAATCGACGGTGCGGGTCGCTGGCGCCAAATGCTTAACGTAACGATACCGGGCATCATGCCGACGATCATTATTCTGCTTATCTTAAGAATCGGGCATATGATGGACGTAGGGTTCGAAAAAATCATTTTGCTGTATAACCCTTCCACCTACGAAACGGCGGACGTCATCTCCTCCTTCGTGTACCGCAAAGGTCTGGTGGATGCGAATTACAGCTACAGTGCCGCCATCGGCTTGTTCAACTCGCTAATCAATTTCATCCTGCTGATCGGGGCCAACAAAATAAGCCGCAAATTCTCCGATTCCAGCTTGTGGTAAGGAGGACGGAACGGTGAAGAAAAAAAGTGCCGGTGAAATGTTTTTTGATTGTATCAACGTCTTGTTCTTATGCACTCTTACGGCTGTGACTCTTTACCCATTTTTACACGTCGCCTTCGCGTCGGTAAGCACACCGTCCGAGCTTGCTTCGCACAGCGGACTGCTTTTTCATCCGATAGGGATTCAGTGGGAAGCGTATAAGCTCGTGCTCAGCAATCCGCTGATCGTATCGGGTTATAAAAACACCTTGATCTATGTGACCGTCGGAACGGCGCTGAACGTGCTCGTTACGGCTTTGATGGCATATGCGTTATCCCGCAAAGGCGTGCTGCTGCGCAATTACGTTATGATGTTCATCGTCTTTACGATGTTTTTCAGTGGCGGCTTGATTCCAACCTATTTGATGATCAAAGGGATGGGGCTGCTGAATTCGATTGGAGCGCTTGTTCTTCCGGGGCTTATCAGCACGATGAACCTAATCATTATGCGGACGTATTTTCAATCGATTCCCGAAAGTCTGGAGGAGTCGGCCAGGCTGGACGGAGCGGGCGACTGGGTCATTTTGTTCCGTATTATTATTCCGTTGTCGATGCCGGTTATATCCGTCATGATCCTGTATTACGGAGTAGGGCATTGGAACGCATGGTTCAACGCATCGATTTATTTGAACAAAGCGGAGCTGTATCCGCTGCAGCTGGTGCTGCGCAACATTCTGATCAACAACAACACGGAAGATATGATGGTTACGCTCGGCATTGACAAGAAAGGCCAGGATATGAGCGAGGTCATCAAATACTCGACCATCATGGTAGCTACCATTCCGGTGCTTATTGTGTATCCGTTTTTGCAGCGTTATTTTGCCAAAGGCGTCATGATTGGAGCAATCAAGGGTTAGCGCTGACGTCCATAACGGGCGCTGGCTGTAATACATTATACGAATTCAGGGGGAACTGTTTGCTATGAAGAAGAACATGAAAACCGTTCAAGCGATGATGGCCTTTGTCCTGCTGGGCGGCGTGTTGGCAGGCTGTGGAGGCAGCAAGGAAGATGCGAAGGATGCGGCTGCGTCCAATTCGGGCGAAGTCGAATCGCTTGCGCTTCCTATTGCGAAAACGCCGATTACGATCAAGTGGTACCAAAAGAATTTCGTTGAAACCGAGCTGAAAAGCATGAGCGAAATGGAAGCGTTTAAAGAGCTGGAGAAGCGGACCGGGATCAAAATCGAATTCGTACACCCGCCGAACACTCCGGATGCAATCAACGTCATGCTGGCTTCCGGCGACTATCCGGACGTTATTTTCTGGGATTGGGCCAGTGTGCCACGCGGTTTGACGGGCCTTATCAATGACGGTGTCGCTCTCAAGCTGAACGATTACATGGACAAGTATGCCGTCAACTACAAGAAAGCGTTGGATAAATATCCGGATGTGAAAAAGTTCGCGACACTGGATGACGGCACGTATCCGGCCTTTTTCCAGCTCGATCCGGACCCGATGAGAACAAGCTACAACGGCTTGATTATCCGCAAGGACTGGCTGGATAAGCTCGCTCTGAAGCCGCCTGCAACGATTGACGAATGGCATACCGTATTGAAGGCGTTCAAGGAGAAGGATCCGAACGGCAACGGCAAGCAGGACGAAATTCCGTACAGCATCGCCAAAGCGCCAAGCGGAACGGCATTGGGCGGTGTAGGAAGCGGAATGTCCGAATTTACGGCGGCTTGGGGCATTTTGGACGGCTTCTATAAAGACCCGGCCAGCGGAAAGCTGCTCTACGGACCGATGCAGCCGCAATACAAGGACTACTTGACTACGATGGCAAGCTGGTATAAAGAAGGCCTGATCGACTCGGAGTTTGCTTCTACGGATGCCAAAGGCTTGACGACGAAGCTGCAAAACGAGCAGGTCGGTACGACGTACGGCTCGCTGGGATCGATTATCGGGAACACGACGACTGTTGTCAGAACGAAAAATCCGAACTATTCGCTTATCGGAGTGAAGCCGCCTATCGGACCTGGAGGCAAGTCGTACAACTACGCTTCCAACACCGTTCAGAAGGTTGGTTACGCAGGCGTCATCACCAAGACGTCCAAATATCCGAAGGAAATCGTCCGGTTGATCGACTACATGTACTCCGAGGAAGGCCAGGCGTTGTTGAACTGGGGTATCGAAGGCAAGAGCTACACCGTCAAAGACGGTAAGAAAGCATTCACCGACGAGATTATGAAAAGCCCGGACGGCAAATCGCCTCAGCAAGCGCTGTATCGCTATGCAACCTCGGTCTTCGGACATACAAAGGTCATGGAATACGATGCGTGGAGTCAAATTTCGATGCCTTTCCCGGAGCAAAAAGAATCGATCAAGCTGTTCGCCGGAGCGGATACCTCGTTGAACACGCCGACGTCGTTAAGCTTGACAAGTGAGGAAAGCTCCAAGCTCGGTTCGATTATGAGCGATATTAACACGTACAAGCAGGAGACGGTATTGCGTATTTTGATGGGGGCCGACCCTGTAAGCAAAATCGACGAATTCCAGAAGCGTCTTAAAAGCATGGGCATTGACGAGGCGCAAAAAATTTATCAAGCCGCCTACGATCGCTTTAATGCTAGAAAATAAGTTCTAATCTGGAAAACATTGTATACAATAAATACGGGCCTTCTCCAAGAGGAGGCTCGTATTTTCTTATATCAGAGTGAAATACAGGATGTGAGGAGTGATTCATCGCCACTTAAGAAAAATGTAAACGCTTCAGCCTTTCATTATGGCTTGCGTTTCCAAAACAAACTATACGAGGAGGAAAGTTATGAAAGTAACAAAATGGGCCGGGCGATACGTATTATCCGCTCTAGCCGTAAGTTTGGCAGCTGTCGGCTGGGGAGGGGCGGCATCGGCTGCTTCCAGCTCGCTTGTGTATTTATCAAGCGGGCAGCTCGTGTACAACACCTATGCCAATCAGGGGCAAACCAATTCGGTCAATACGATTCCCGATTTCTCCAATGCGGGATATATGGGAGGCGGTGTCGCACTGCCGAACGTCCCGGTGAAGCAGACGGTAAGTCCGGTAGCCGGGGACGACAGGCTGACCATCCAAAATGCCATCGATTACGTTTCCGGATTGACGCCGGATGCGAATGGGGTTCGCGGTGCCGTGTACTTGAATGCAGGCACGTATGAGGTGAACGGAGAGCTGCACATCCCTGTAGGCGGCGTTGTGCTTCGAGGGGCGGGCCAAGGGACCGACGGGACCATAATTAAAGATATGGCCACATACCAGAACGACTTCATCCAGGTAGGGCCGGACCCTGCGGGCAAGCCGAACTGGGTCGAGACGGCCGGGACGCGCCAGTCCATATCGACAGCGTATGTACCTACCGGAGCAAAAAGCTTCAATGTAGCTTCGGCATCCGGTTTCAATGTGGGAGACCGCATCATGGTCGAGCGAACGCCGAACGACACCTGGATTACCGATCTCAATATGGCCCAATACGGATGGACGGCGGATGACTATGCAGTCGATTACGAGAGAACAATTACCGCCAAAAGCGGGAATACGATTACTATCGATGCTCCGATCGTGCAGGCTATGGAGACGAAATACGGCGGAGGCGCAATCTTCAAATATACGGTGCCAGACCGCATTCAAAAAGTCGGAGTCGAAAATCTCCGAATCGAGTCCGCATACGCGAGCAATACCGATGAAAATCACGGCTGGAATGCGATCAAGTTCGTGCTGGTGGAAAACGGATGGGTGTCCGGCGTTACAGCGCGGTATTTCGGCTACTCCGCCGTCAATTTAAGCAAAATGTCACGCAATATTACCGTACAGGACAGCGCCTATCTGGACGGCAAATCGCAAGTGACGGGCGGACGCCGGTACTCGTTCAACATCGAGAATGGCGCTACCTTTAACTTGTTCCAGAGGCTGTATACTTCCGAGGGCAGACATGATTTCGTGACGGGATCGAGAGTGCCCGGACCGAATGTTTTCGTGGACAGTTTGTCCGTCAATTCGCATGACGACGCCGGTCCGCATCATCGTTATGCTACAGGCCTGTTATTCGACAACATCAAGACGCTGGAGCTCAATGTACGCAACCGGGGAGCCTCAGGTACAGGACATGGCTGGGCGGGTGCGCAGACGATATTCTGGAACAGCGAAGGGGCCAATCAAATGATTGTAGACAGTCCGATCGGGGCGAAAAACTGGAGCATAGGTTCCGCCTCCGGGGGCAAGAGCGGTGCAGGAGGCTACGATTCCTTCGGCGTCCGGGTAGAGCCACGCAGCTTGTATTATCAGCAGCTTCAGGACCGGCTGGGAGCTGCTGCCGTCGGGAATGTGACGCTGCCGGAGCAGCTGACGGGATCGATCTGGCCGAAGCTTGCAGCCTGGGCCGGGAACGGCAAGCTGGAGGACGCCACCCCCACCCCCAATCCCGGCACCAATCTCGCGCTGAATAAAACATATGCCGCATCCACGACCTGGAGCACTTCGTATACGGCGGCCAAAGCGTTTGACGCCAGCACGTCAACGCGCTGGTCCGCTTCCAGCGGTTCGCTGACGAACCAATGGATCAGCGTCGACTTTGGCGCTGCCACTACTTACAAGCAAGTGGTGATTAAAGAATCTTCTTATCAAAGGGTAACTTCCTACAAGCTTCAATCGTCGAATGACGGTACGACATACACCGATATTGCAGGTACATCGGGTACGACGATCGGGGCGAGCAAAACGATCAGCTTCTCCAGCGTCAATTCAAGGTATTTGAGGCTCTACATTAGCTCCGCCAGCGATGAGCCTACGATCAACGAGATCGAGGTGTATAATTAAAAAAGAGGCCTCCCATTAGCAGGGAGGCCATTTTTCTTTTTAAACAGAGGTAGGCTGCTTCAAATCCGGGGCTTCGCCGGTACGGCCGGCAGTAGACCATTTGGTGCGGTACAAGTGGTAAGATATGCCGAGCAGCAGCCAGACAAGGCCCATAATCAGCGCGTCTTTGTCCAGCAGCGACAGCAGCCAGCTGATGAAGCAGGCACCGATGAGCGGACAGATCAAATATTTAATCGTTTGCGTGAACGAGCGCTGCTTGTCTTTCCAGTAGCATTGTGCGATGACGGACAAGTTGACGCAAATGAAAGCGGACAAGGCTCCGAAGCTGACGAACTTCACCGCCATCTCCAGATCGATGACCAAAGCTAACAAGGAGATGACACTAACAATAATAATATTGTTCGTAGGCGTGTTGAATTTCGGGTGAACGAAGCCGAAACACCGTTTGGGCAAGATCGAGTCACGGCCCATGACATATAACAATCGCGATACGCTGACGACGGATGACAAACCCTGCGTGAAGATTGCCATGATCAGCACCGTGATGAACAAGGAGCTCAGCCCGGCTCCTCCGACCATTTTTACAAGCTCGAATCCCGCAGTGTCTACGTTATCGAAGGTCATGGCCGGAAAAGCCAATTGCGTCAATACGGATGGACCGGTGTACAGTACGATCGCTGTGAAAATGATGATCATAATGGCTCGCGGGATCGTTTTTTCCGAACGGATGGTTTCTTCGGACATCGTTGTTATGGAATCGAAGCCGAGAAAGGAGAAGCAAATAATCGAAGCGCCGGCCAAAATAACGGATATAGGCACATCGCCGGAAAATAACGGTTGAACCGGTTGACCCGAGGACATCAGCTTGTTGACGAGAACGGTGCAGAATATGGCGATAAATCCGATTTGAATTAAAACGAACAGCTTGCTGAGGTTAGCAGAGAAATTGATTCCGATAATGTTAACGACAGCGAGCAGAAGATTCAAAGCGATGATCCATATATATGCGGGAACGGAAGGGAACTGCGCATGGAGGTAAATGCCGAAGGTCAGGCAGGCAATGATCGGCGAGAACAAGTAATCCAGCAGGAGCGCCCAGCCTACCAAAAAGCCGAGGTAAGGGTGGATGGCCCGTTTGGCATAAGCGTAAGCGGAGCCGGAGGTGGGGTATTTCTTGGACATGACGCCGTAGCTGAATGCGGTGAAAAAGATGGCGATGAAGGCAAGCAAATAAGCCTGGGTCATCATGCCATGCGAGTTCTCGTAGGCAATGCCGTAAACCGAGAAGTAAATCATCGGGGTCATCCATGCGAGACCAAGAAATACGACTTGAAATAGGGTTAGCGACTTGCGCAGGGTTGCTTCTTCTTTCATGAGGGTACACCCTTTCCTTAGGCTTGTTAAAGTACATCACAGGCTGTGCCCGTGTTATGAACAACAAAAAAAGCCCAGGAGAGTATCGTTACGATCATCTCCCGGGCTTTTATCCCTCCGTGAACACAGCGTCGGCCGTGCGTTTTCTCTCGGACCAGGCCGGACATCCATTCCGCGGAACCCTAGAAAACAAGTATTATGTTATTTAACATTACATAACCTGCTGTTGAAAGATGGTAACTTTCGAAATCAGCGAGGATGAGCTTTGTTTTATGTTAGTTAATATAACATAAAAGTTATCATTGTGGAAGAGGTTTGCAAAAAAAACATCAAGATTCATTTTGGTGTTAGAAATAATGGTGTAATCATGTCGTGCAGCGATGAATGTTCTTTTTTACTGGATTTGATGGCAGAAAATATGACGTATACTTATTTGGGGAAATCCCTAGTCGTATAAGGAGTCGGCTGAGGGGCTAGAATGATAGACAAGACAGTGATTTATCAGGGTTTAAAGGTTGCTTCGTTATTAAGAATCTCGTACAATAAGTCCATTGTAAAAAAATATGGGCTGTGAAAAGCACTTTGAAATCTTTTACATATACTGTAGGCATGTGACTATATAGCTGCGGGGGTTAGCAATGGCGAACTATCATTTTATCGGGATTAAAGGCAGCGGGATGAGTGCGTTGGCACAAATGCTGCATGATCTTGGGCATAACGTCCAGGGCGAGGACATCGAGACTCATTTGTTCACGCAGACCGCGCTTGATGCGCGCCATATTTCTATATATCCTTTTGGGGAGGGGCCGCTTGTCCTGCCGGATTTGACGGTTATCGTATCGAATGCGTTTACCGACGATCACCCGGCGGTGGCTCGCTGTAGGCAGGCGGGGTATGCCATCGAGCGGTATCATCATTTTCTGGGCCAGTGGATGCGCGAGTATACGAGTATTGCTATTACAGGCTCACACGGCAAAACGACGACAACCGGCATGATGGCTCATACGCTGGGAGCCGTAAAACAGGTCAGCAGCCTGATTGGCGACGGTACGGGAAAAGGAAGCGCCGGTGCCGAGCTGTTCATCTTCGAGAGCTGTGAGTACAAGCGGCATTTCCTTGCATACCGGCCGGAAATTGCCGTGATCACAAATATAGATTTCGATCATCCCGATTATTTTGCCGATATTCAGGACGTGCGTTCCGCTTTTGAGGAAATGGCTTCGCAAGTCGGAAGGCAGCTGATTGTTTGTGGTGACGACCCGCAAGTAAGACAGCTGCAAACTAGCAAAAAGCTGCTCAAGTACGGGTTCATGGAGCATAATGATCTGAGAGCGTCGGAACCGGAAGTCGCTGAAGGTGGAGTTGCCTTCGAAGTGCATTGGCGTGATTCGAAGCTGGGGCGGTTCGTCATTCCGACCTTCGGCAGACATAACGTCCTGAACGCATTGGCCGTTATCGGAACGGCGCTGCTGCTGGATCTGGACCTGGAACGCATTCGCGAGAGTATCGCGACGTTTGCCGGCGTGAAGCGGCGGTTTACGGAGAAGCAGTGGAAGGGCAACGTGCTGATCGACGATTACGCCCATCATCCGTCCGAGATTACGGCGACGCTGGAAGCGGTACGGAGCAAATACCCCGAGAAGCGCGTCGTAGGCGTGTTTCAGCCTCATACGTTCAGCCGCGTGGAGAAGCTGATGGATGATTTCGCTGTATCGCTGCGCGCGGCTGACGACGTATTCTTATGCCCGATCTTCGGCTCGGCCAGAGAAGTGTTCGGCAGCGTTTCGATCGAGCAGCTGAAGGCGCAAATTCCGAACGCCCAGCTCATTTCGGAATGCAATGTCGCCGACTTATCCGGCTATGAAAACAGCGTGCTGGTGTTCATGGGCGCGGGAGACATACAGAAATATCAAGTGCTGCTGGAGCAGCTGTAACCATAACGAAGAAGAGGCTGTCCCTTGGCGACAGGCTCCCTGCGCGGCAGGCAGGCGAATAGGAATGCCTGCTGCTGTGAGAGGAGCCTGTCTTATGCCGGTAAACCGGCGAGGGACAGCCTTTTTATGTTGGTGAAGTGAGATTAGCCCTTCAAAATCTCCTCGATGGCATTCAGCACATCGTCGGACAGCTTGATGCCGCTGGCTGCACAGTTCTCAACGACCTGCTCCGGACGGCTTGCGCCTACAAGAGCGCTGGCTACGTTGTCTTGGCGGAGAATCCATGCGATCGCGAGCTGGGATACTTTGATGCCAAGCTCGTCGGCGATTCTGGAAATGCCCTCAACCTTGGTCAGATTCGTTTCGTTCAGCTGCTTCTCGCCCCAGTTTTTGCTGGCGGCGCGGCTGTCGGCTGGTACCGGCTGGCCGAGACGGTATTTGCCGGTCAGCAAGCCTTGTGCCAACGGCGAGAATACGACTTGGCCGTAGCCTTTTTCCTTGCCGATAGGGATGATTTCCTTCTCGATGTAGCGGTTGAACATGTTGTACACCGGCTGGTTGACGATGATTTTGTCCAGCAGCAGCTTGTCCGCAATGGCATACGCTTCCACGATTTGAGCCGGACTCCACTCGCTTACGCCGATATAGAGCACTTTGCCTTGGGTTACGAGATCGTCCAGAGCGCGAAGCGTCTCTTCAAGCGGAGTTTCTTTGTCATAACGGTGGCAGTAGTAAATGTCGATGTAATCGGCGCCAAGGCGCTTCAGGCTCGCATCGCACTGCTCCATAATATGTTTGCGCGACAAGCCGCGGTCGTTCGGTCCTTCGCCCATTTTATTGAATACTTTCGTTGCCAGCACATAGGATTCCCGCGGATATTGGGACAGCGCTTGGCCCATAACCTTCTCCGCTTCGCCCCGCTCGTACATGTTGGCGGTATCGAAAAAGTTGACTCCCAATTCGTAAGCTTGCTCGATAGAACGGACGGCATTATTGTCATCTACGTAACCGCCATATGTGAGCCAGCTGCCCAAGCTGATTTCGCTGACTTTTAGACCGCTGTTGCCCAGTTTCCGATATTGCATTGGTATAACGCCTCCCATAGTATGTTGTTGCGGTTTTTCACAACCCATAAATTATTATAGAAATAATAGCGGTTTTTGGTAAGAGCTGAAAAAGAGTTCATTTAGTTACTCTGAGGTGTCTCACTTACGTTGAGGTAACTGGCTTGAGAGCGGGGTCGACGTTGAAATGACGCCTAAAGCGATAACGACAAAAAAGCCGCGAAAGGAAGCGGCATCATAATGGATGGAAGCGCAGCCGAAGGCGACAACGGCCCGGTAATGATGGAGGGGCAAAGAGCTGATTGATAGCGGAGGCAAGTATAAGCCGATGAGGCATCAAAATATAGAAGACGTTACTCTTTGTTTTGAAGCGATGTCAGCGGTGAAGAGGCGTTTCGCGCTGCATTCCTTGTATGATCGACAAGGTTTATGATATTTTGATACGTCTGTTTAGCTCCCAATACAAGTAGAGGAACTCTGATGAAGTCGATTTTTAAAGCCTCTGAAAACATTCCTCCTATGGTCATGTGTGAGTACCTCCGAAATCATGATAAATGTAGATCATAAAGCTCCCTCCCGGCTGTGTGGGGTTCATGCCATCTGTTTTATTTTTCCATTCCCATAGGAAACTATGCACAAGAAAAAGCCGGCTCCAAGGGCCGGCGCGGGACAGCGAGAATTCAGTTAACCGGTAACGATGCCGAGGGAGAAGCCGTCGTAGCCTTTGCTCCCAACGGTTTGGATAGCCGTAGCTTCGATTCGGGATTCCTCCGACATGAGCTCGAAAAACCTCTGTACGCCTTGAACGCGTGCGTCCTGGGTAAGCTTATTGGTGACCTCTCCTTCACGGATGACGTTATCGCCGATAATAACTGTCCCGGGGCGGGACAATTTGAGTGCCCATTGCAGGTAACCCGGATTGTTAGGCTTGTCGGCATCGATAAAGATGAGGTCGAACGGTTCGACGCCCTCCGCCTCCAGCATGGCCAGCTGATCCAGCGCGCTGCCGATCCGAACGTCCACTTTGTCCTCCAGCTGTGCCGAAGCGATGTTAGCCCGTGCTACCCGTGCATGCAGCTCCTCCAGCTCCAGCGTGATCAACACGCCGTCCTGCGGCAGTGCTCTCGCCAACCAGATGGTACTGTATCCGCCTAACGTACCGATCTCCAAAATCCGCCGGGCTCCCATCATTCGGGCAAACAAATGCAGCAGCTTCCCTTGGCCCGGCGTTACGTCATAGGGCGGCAAGCTTGCTTGTTGATTGGCTGCCAGCGCTTTTTCCAATACAGGGTCATACGGTATGAGACGCTCCTCGATATAACGATCGACCTTTTCCCACGTAGTTGGATGCATCCGTTCCAGCTCCTTCTTTGTTTTGTGCTTACAGGTTCAGTATAAAGGAGTCAAAATGATAAATATAATATATAATAAATTCATATTTATATATTTTGTATATGACTTTGCGAAGGAGAAGGGGTAAAAGTGAACCTGCATGCTCTGCGGTTATTCCATGTGATTGCCTCGACCGGAAGCGTAACGCGAGCGTCGGAGCTGTTGAATATCAGCCAGCCGGCAATTACCGCTCAAATCAAGAAGTTTGAAAAGGAACTGATGCTTCCTCTGCTTAAGCCGCAAGGAAGAGGAATCGCGCTAACGGATGCGGGAGAAGAAATTGCGATACTAGCCGATAGGCTATTTGCCGTAGAACAAAGAATCGAGCAGTTCGCGGAGGACTACCGCAACGGCTTGAACGGCAGCATTCGTTTGGCTGCGACATACTTGCCGGCACATTTCCTCATCCCGGCCTGGATCGCCAAGTTCAAGCAGCAGTATGAGAAGGTGGAGATGATTATTACAACGACCAATTCCAGCGATGCGATGAAGCAGCTGCTGCAAGCGGACGTCGATATAGCCATCTATGGAGGTATTGCCGAGGAATACCCGGACACGATTGAGACCGAAGAGCTGTTTCAAGACGAGCTGTGGTTCGTGGTGGCGCCAGGCCACCGCTATGCGGAGCGGCATGTATCATTGGCCGAAATGATGAAGGAGCCCTTCGTCATGAGAGAGGTAGGCAGCTCCACGAGGGAGCGGCTGTTATCCTTGTGCCGGATCTATAACACGGCGGCGCCTGTCATTCCTCTGCAGTTCAACGGACTGCACGAAGCGATTACGGCGGTGAAAGCGGGATACGGAGCGAACTTCGTGTCCTCCCTTGTCGTGCGAGACGATGTAGAGCGGGGAGTGCTGTGCCGGGTATATGTCGAAGGCATCCGCATGACCAATACTATCGCTATCTGCACGCGCAAAAACGAGCCGCTGCAAGCACCCGCAGCGAATCTCATACGGATGATCCGCGACAATCCGTACCGCAGTATGCCGCAGCAGCCCCCGGCGGAAAGCTCATAGTCAACCGCCGGGCGGGCAGATGACGCCATCTATGTCAATAGAGCGTTCTCCATAAATAAAAGGTGGCGTAAGCCTTCCACTCTCCCCATGGGGCGGAAAACTGCTTCAGCTGCTCGATGGACGGCTTCGTCTCCAGGCCCAATACATGCTTCACGGCGTTATGCAAGCCTACATCGGCGATGGGAAAAGCGGACGGAGCTCTCAGGCAGCGCATCAGAACGTAATTCGCCGTCCACGGTCCTATGCCGCGGATGCTCACGAGCTCCTTCTCGATTGCCTTCGGCTCGCCGATGTCGAGCAGCTGCTGCTTGGACAAAGAGCCTTCGGATATTTTCTCTGCGACGCCGATGATGTACTCGGCTTTTTTGCCGGTGAATTGCAGCGGAGTCAAATCGCTGACGGATAGACGAGCTATTGATTCAGGCTCCGGGAACAGCCAATAGGCACGGCCGTTCCAGACAACCGATTGGCCGAAGGCTTCGACGAATCGTCTTTTCAGCGTATAGGCGAACGCGAGATTGATCTGCTGGCCGATGATGCCCCAGCTCAGCGCTTCGAAGAGATCGGGAATGCCGACAATATGCAGTCCTCGGAACTGCGGAACGACGACGGACAACAGCGGGTCCTGCTCGGACAGCTTATAGAACGGCTCCAGATCGACGCCGAGATCGAGCCATTCCCACACATAGTCCGCTACGGCTGCTCGCTCCCCGGGCTGCAGAGCTGCGGCTTCGTCCATGAAACGGATCCGGATCGTTTCGTCCGGACCGCCGGATACTTGGACCAGAGCCAGACTCTGTCCGGCTTGGATCAGCTTGTAAATGGAACCGTGTTCAACATGGAACATGCACTCGTTAGACGATCGGGTCAAATAGCCGAGCGTATGCTCAATACTGAATCCCGAAGGCGGATACAGTGTCAAGCTCGATTCATGATCTTCCCATCGGTCAGGGGGGATAAGATGGCTGTTTGCGCTCATAAGGTCTCCTTTTCATGCAGCGGCAATACGGTGTTGAAAATTACCGTTACCGTGATTGACGTATTTCGAAGCAATCGTTTGTATCTATTATTTGTTGTAACATAGTTTCATCCCGACGGCTTTTGTAATCTTGCTATCCTATTCTAAACACCTTACGCTGCGGCTGCAAATACGGGTATACTGTGCTTGGAGGTGAGAGGCAATGAACGATGAGATATGGAATGCGATCATCCATAACGACAGCTCCTATGACGGATCCTTTTTTTACGGCGTCATGACGACGGGGATCTTTTGCAGGCCTTCCTGCAAGTCCAAAAATCCGAACAAGGAGCATGTGAAAATATTCCAAACGGCCGACCAAGCGTTAGCCGAAAAATTCCGCCCTTGCAAACGATGCAGGCCGGACGGTCAACGGATGCCGGATCAGGAGTGGGTAGCTCAGATTTCCGAGTTTATCGAGCGGCATTACCCCGAGCAGCTGACGCTTCAGGTACTCGCGGATTCGCTGCACGCGAGCCCGTACCATCTTCAACGCACGTTCAAGCGGGTCCGGGGAATGACCCCTGCCGAGTATGTGCAGCGAATCCGGCTGGAGGCGGCCAAGGAGCGGCTCGCACAAACCGATCAGGCCGTGACGGATATTGCTGCCAGCGTAGGGATTCCGAATGCGGGGCATTTCGCTACGGTGTTTCAGAAGAAGACGGGACTGTCACCGACCGATTACAGAATGGCAGCGGCGACAAAGCCGCAAGAACGGAGGGATGGATATGGAAAGCGGTAATACGATCTATTGGGCACCGTTTCAAAACGGGTCATGGACGATGCATATAGCGGCAACGGAAAAGGGGCTTTGTTATGTCAACTCGCCGTTCGGACCGTTCAGCATGATGGCCGATTGGCTGCAAAAGCATTATCCGGGCTGCACATTAGTCCGGGACGATGACCGAATGCAGCGCTACAGCGACGAGCTGACGCAGTATTTGCAGGGGGCCAGCAAGCATTTCGAGCTGCCGCTCGATTTGCACGGCACCCCGTTCCAGCGGTCGGTCTGGACCGCGCTGCTAGATATTCCGCGTGGAGCGACCTGCTCGTATTCCGATATCGCGGAATCGATAGGCAAGGGGAACGCGGTGCGTGCCGTCGGGGCTGCGATTGGCGCGAATCCGGCGCTGATGGTTGTGCCTTGCCATAGGGTCATCGGCAAGAACGGGGCATTGACCGGCTATCGCGGCGGGATGGAGGTCAAGGCCGAGCTGCTGCGATTGGAGGGGATTCAATTATGATCCCGTTGGAGCAGCTCGCGATAGAGGATCGGATCACGGCACTCAATTGGCCGGCGATCCACCGCTCCTTGGACGAATCGGGCTTCGCAACGATTCCCGCCTTGTTGTCGCCGGAGGAGTGCGGCCGGCTGATGCAAATGTACGACGATCCGGCCTTGTTCCGCAGCCGGATCGTCATGGAACGGCACAGCTTCGGCAAAGGCGAGTACCAGTACTTTGCCGCCCCGCTGCCAGCGCCGGTCGATCAGCTGCGCGACGGCTTATATCCCCGGCTTGCCGAGGCGGCGAATCGTTGGCTCGGCATGTCCGGGGAGGAGCCGGCGTATCCGGAGCGGCTCGCCGACTTTTTGCAGCAATGTCATGCCAAGGGGCAGAGCAAGCCGACGCCGCTCCTGCTGAAGTACGAGGCCGGCGGATTTAACTGCTTGCACCAGGATTTGTACGGGGAGTCGTATTTCCCGTTTCAGGTCGTCTTCGTGTTAAACCGGAGTATGACCGATTTCACGGGAGGCGAGCTGCTGCTCGTCGAGCAGCGGCCGCGGATGCAGTCGCGGGGCCATGTCATCACGCTGGCGCAGGGCGAAGCATTGATCTTCCCTACGCGGAATCGCCCGGTGCAAGGTTCCCGCGGCTATTACCGGACGACGCTGCGACATGGCGTCAGCACGATTGCCTCAGGGCGGCGGTACAGTCTTGGCATCATTTTTCACGATGCGCAGTAGCTTAGGTCCGCGGCTCCATATTTCCTCGCAGGCCTGTCAGGCCGGCGGCTTCGGCGTTCTTCGGCCGGATGGCGAACAAAGCTGCGATGGCGGCGGCCATGCAAAGAGCCGATATGACATAGAACATGACGGATACAGACATTTTCATCAAAACCGAAGCAAGCGGAGGACCAGCGGCAACGCCGATAAACCGCATGGAGCTGTAAATGGATGTGATCGTGCCCCGCTGCTGCTTCTCAATCCCCTCCGTAATCATCGCATCGAGACAGGGCAAGGCGGCCCCGATGCCCATCCCGGCGAAGGCCATCAGCGCAATCACCAAATACAACGAATGAACCATGCCGCAGAGCAGAATACTGGAGGCCAGCAGCGTAATGCCGGCGAACGTAATCCATTTCATCCGCTTCTTGTTTTTGCCTATTGCTTTGCCCGTGGCAAATGAGCTGACGCACAATACGGCGAGCGGAATGGCGAGCACGCAGCCTTTTAGGATTCCGTCGATATGAAATTGTTCCTCCAGCGCATCGGATAAGTAAAACAAGGTTCCGAAGATAACAAGCATGCACAGACCTCCGACGGCGAAAATGGCGTATAGCCAGCGGCCCTTCTGTTTGAATATGCTGCGGACGCCAGCTAGAAAGCTGCTGAAGGATGCAGGCGGCGCGTCCCCCTCCTTCGGCGGTGTTTTCACCAGGAACAGGACGAGCAGCATCGAGACCGCGCAAAAAACCGGGATAGCCAAAAACGGCAAATACCAGACGATGAAAGCCAGCGCCGAGCCGAGGATGGGACTGAGCACTTTACCGAACGTATTGGCCGTTTCCACAACACCGAGACCGCTGCTCACATCGCTTTCCTGCTTGAACAAATCCCCGACCAGCGGCAGTACAATGGGGAACGCGCCGGCGGCCCCGATGCCTTGAAGGGCGCGGCCGAGCAGGATGACCGTGTACGAATCCGTCATTTTCCACGCGGCAAGCCCGGAGATTAAGCCCCCGATCCCTGTAATAAGAAGGCTTGGAATGATGACCGTCTTGCGGCTCCATCGGTCGGACAAGTAGCCTGCGAGCGGGATAAGCACGATCGCCACGGCGGAGTAGACGGTGATCAGCAGGCTGACTTGAAGGGACGATACCCCAAGCTTGCTGCGAATGGCGGGAAGGACGGGAATGAGCATCGAGTTACCGAGAGTCATGATTAGCGGGATGGAGGCGATGGAGATCAGATCCCACTTTTTATCGTTTTCCATAAGGCACCCTGCTTCCTGATCGCATTAATTAATATTAATCATATGAGCTTTGTCGGAAATAAACTGGCGACCTTACTATGCCCACTTCGGAGTCGTCTAATCCGCGCAATAAAAAAAACGACCCGGCTATTGCAGCCTGTAGTCGTCGATTTTCGAACCGTCCTCCCATACTTCCACAAATAAAGCATCGCAATCCTCGAAATCGTCCGTCTTGAGCGATAATGCTTTCTCCTCGTCGGTGGTGACGTATACGTTATCCATTTGTTCCTCTTGCAGCGATATGACAATATAAATTTTCATGGCGCAGTCTCTCCCTCTAGCATCGTAATCAGCGGCTATGTATAGAATACCACAAAGAGCCGCTTTGTCATCTTATGGTCAGGCAGCAGCGGATGCGTATTGACTTGAACGACCCGATATGATATCGTGTTGATAATTTTTATATCGTACAAACGGCGATGAAGAGGAACAGTAGGCAGGCGGCCGAATGACAGAGAGCCCATGACGGTGGAAATTGGGTATTCGATCCTGGCGAACAGAAGCCTCGGAGCATCGGACTGAAAGAGGGAGTAAGTCCGGCGGGTCTTCCCGTTATAGAAGAGCGCTTTTTTGTAATGCAATAGGCGCTGTGAGTGGGTTGCAAAACCAAAGCAGGTGGTACCGCGGAAGCACTGGCCTTTCGTCCTTGGATAGGACGGAAGGCTTTTTTGTATTGCATCGCAGCGCGGGAATGGTTCCGTGGCCGAAAAAATGATGAAAGGAAGTGGAAGTTATGACGTATGATCAACAGCTGGCGGACCGGTTATTCCCTAATGTGACGCTGCTGCCGCAGGACGTCATTGCGCAATACCCAAGAAGAGAGCTTGCAGCGGCGGCGAAAGTAACCCGGTTCGCTCCGAGTCCTACCGGCTTTCTCACCATTGGAGGACTGTATGCAACCTTTATTTCCGAGCGGCTTGCCCACCAAAGCGGCGGCGTCTTTTTCCTCCGAATCGAAGATACGGACCGCAAGCGCGAGGTGAAAGGGAGTATCGACGGCATTATTTCCGCTCTGGACTATTTCGGCATCCGGCGGGACGAAGGGATAACCCACTCGGATGGGGAGAGCGGACGGTATGGTCCGTACAAACAGAGCGCAAGAGCTTCTATCTATCATGTATTTCTTAAGCGGCTGGTGGCAGAGGGGCTAGCATACCCCTGCTTTTGCGACGCAGAGGAGCTTAACGCGATCCGGGAGGCTCAAGGGAGGCGAAATGAGCCTACCGGCTATTACGGAGACTGGGCGGTGTACCGCCACGCTGCTCCCGAGAAGGTTCAAGAGCAGCTGGACGCTGGAAAGCCGTATGTCATTCGTTTGAAGTCGCCCGGCTCCGCGGATCGGAAAATCCGGATTACGGATCTGATCAAAGGAGAGCTATCGATGCCGGAGAACGTCCAGGATATCGTCCTCATGAAATCGGACGGCATACCCACGTATCATTTTGCCCATGCGGTAGATGATTATTTGATGGGAACGACGCACGTCATAAGGGGGGACGAATGGTTGTCCTCGCTGCCGGTTCATGTGCAGCTGTTCGAAGTGCTCGGGCTGCCTGCGCCGGCATACGGGCATCTTGCGCCGATCATGAAAATGGACGGAGCCTCGAAGCGCAAGTTCAGCAAAAGAAAGGATCCGGATGCAGCCGTTTTGTATTATCAGCAGCAAGGCTTCCCCGGTGACACGATTTCCGAATATTTCATGACGCTGGCGAATTCGAATTATGAAGAGTGGAGAAGCGCTCATCCCGACGAGCCTTACCAGCATTTCCTCCTCGAAACGAGCCGAATGAGCGCCGGCGGGCCGTTGTTCGATATGCATAAGCTCACGGACATCAGCAAGGACGTGATTAGCCGCATGACGGCGGACGGCGTCTACGCGCAATGTCTCGATTGGGCGAAGGAGTACGACGATAAGCTGTACCGGCACTTATCGGATGACCCTGATTATGCGAAGCGAGTATTCAATATCGGACGGGGCGGCGCCAAGCCGAGAAAAGATTTGTCCCGGTGGTCGGACGTGCGACCGGTGTCCGGCTATTTCTTCGACGGCTTGTTCGAGAGCGGCGGAGCCCGCGCGGAGACGATCCTGCCGCCTAATGCCGGATTGCCTCGTGCCAAACGGATCGTGGAGCTTTATATGGAAACCTGGGATTACAAAGACGACAGGGACAGCTGGTTCGAGAAGATGAAGCATACGGCAGAACAGGTAGGCTTCGCCAAAGACATGAAGAGTTTCAAGAAAAGCCCCGACAGCTACCAAGGGCATGTAGGGGATGTGGCCATGGTATTGAGAGCGGCTTTGACACATAGCGCCTTTACACCGGATTTGTACGACGTCATGCAGGTCATGGGTGAGGACAGAGT
Source organism: Paenibacillus sp. NPDC056579 (assembly GCF_042793215.1). Lineage (NCBI taxonomy): Bacteria > Bacillati > Bacillota > Bacilli > Caryophanales > Paenibacillaceae > Paenibacillus > Paenibacillus sp. NPDC056579. The sequence continues at coordinate 9,618 of NZ_JBHTVD010000021.1, read as the reverse complement.
CAGATTGCGCTTGAACCGGTTTGTTGGACGATGAGCACACTAGTTGTGTTATTATAATACCGGATAGAGGTTGTCCGGCCTGAAGGGTCGCGAAAGGACGCGAGAGGAGTTAATGAGACGATGGGAAAAGAGATCGAGAGAAAATTTTTGCTGCCCGGGTATCCGGAGACGCTGATAGAGAGCAATGAGATCAAGCTTCTATCGCAAAAACGGATTTATCAGACCTATTTGGCTTTTTCCGAGGATCAGGAGATCCGTGTGCGCGAGCTAGTCGATAACGAGGGAAATTCCTCCTTCACGCATACGTTCAAGGCGGGTCATGGAATGATAAGAGAGGAGATCGAGTACGCCATATCCGAACGCATTTACCGCCAGCTGTTGGGCAATACCGGGCTCGTTCCTCTGGAAAAGATCCGCACGAAGGTAGAGCAGGACGGCTTCATCTACGAAATCGACGAGTACAAACAGATCGAGCTGACGGTTGTAGAAGTGGAATTTGACGATGAAGCGGCTGCGCAATCCTTCGAAGCGCCGTCCTGGTTCGGGAGAGAATTGGGGCAAGAGGAGGAGTACCGCAACAAGTCGTTGTGGATCGGATTGCAGACACAAAAAGTTCGCGGTTAAAATTTGCATTCAGGGGTTGATAAACTCGCTCTTCTGTATAATAATAAAGAGTCTATAAAATGAACGATACAGGGAGAACAGGTTCAAAATGCAAACGACGACTTCAGATGAACAAGCACGGGAACTGACCGAGCAGCCCGCTCAGGAGCAAGAGCTGCAGCAGGTCGAGATTTGGAAATGCAAGGAAACGAGCTGCAAAGCGTGGATCCGCAGCGAATTCGTAACGGAGGCGAAACCGGCCTGCCCGTTGTGCAAAGGCGCGATGGTCCGAAGCTACAAGCATGTGCCCGTAGTGAAGAAAAAGGGGAACAAGAAGTTTATTGTAGGAAAAAGACGTCTGTAGTAGGACGATACATATACACTCCTACGCAAAGCAGTGCAATTGGTTGTACGCAGCAGGTTACCGGCTATAGGCCGGTAGCCTTTTTTGTTGTCCGGGACATGATGCAAAAGCTGATTTTCTTAGAAGCGACTCTATGGTTGTCTTCACTTTTGGTGAATCGTTTCTTGTTCGATTGTGAAAAAGAAGTGTTCATTCCCCTCATTTTAGAGAATTGCCCCTTCTTTTATACTTTGAGTAAGAACAAGGAAACTCTTTAAGAAAAGGTGGGCTACCATGAGTACACAATCGACAACGCTTTCTGCGAAAAAAGCCGCCCGCAAACGGACCTTTTCCTTTTCCCTCAAAGGCCGATGGGAATCTCCGCTTGCTGGATATCTGTTCATATCTCCGTGGCTGCTGGGCTTATTTCTGCTCACATTATGGCCAATGTTTCAGTCCATGTACTACTCCTTTACGAAGTTTACGCTGCTCGATACCCCCGAGTGGATCGGCTTGCGAAACTATGAGCGCATTTTCCAGGATGACGATACGTTCCGCCAGTCGCTGAAGGTAACGCTGCTTTTCGTCGTTCTGTCGGTGCCGCTGAAGCTGTTCAGCGCCTTGATGGTGGCCATGCTGCTGAACAAGAAGATCAAAGGCATCTCGATCTATAGAACGCTCATTTATTTGCCGTCCTTGATCGGCAGCAGTATTGCCGTAGCGGTGCTGTGGAAAAATATTTTCGGCATCGACGGGTTTATCAATAAGCTGTTAAATGTATTCGGCATTCAGGGCATCAGCTGGATCAGCAGTCCGGGAACGGCTCTCGGCACCTTGATTTTGCTTGTCGCCTGGCAGTTCGGCTCCTCGATGGTCATTTTCCTGGCGGGACTGAAGCAAGTGCCAACCGAGCTGTATGAGGCGTCCTCGGTGGACGGCGCATCGAAGGTAAGGCAGTTTTTCCAAATTACATTGCCGATGCTTTCCCCGGTTCTGCTCTTCAATCTGGTGCTGCAGACGATCGGATCGTTCCAGATGTTCACGCAAGCTTTTATCATAACCAAAGGCGGTCCGGTAAATTCCACTTATATGTATGCTCTGTACTTATACGATCGGGCGTTTGCGCGCTATGACATGGGCTACGCTTCCGCGCTGGCATGGATTTTGCTGGTCATTATCGGTATAGCTACCGCGCTGATTTTTGCCTCCTCTAAATACTGGGTGTTCTATGAGACGGAAGGGAGCCGGAAAAGATGAATACAACTACGAAGCGATCGATTCGCACCCACGTGCTGATGACTCTGTTCAGCCTGGTTATGATCTATCCTATATTATGGTGGGTTGGAGCGGCATTCAAATCGAACGATGAGATGAGCTCGCCTTCTCTGTTCCCGACGACGTGGCTGTGGAGCAATTTCACCGACGGCTGGACGGCGATCCCCAAGTATACGTTCACGCATTTTTATATCAATACGTTCGAGCTGATCTTGGGCGTCATTATTACTTCGGTGCTGTCGTGCAGCCTGGTTGCGTTCGGCTTTGCCAGACTGGATTTTCCGTTAAGAAACTTCTGGTTTTCCATTCTAATGGTTACGCTGATGCTGCCGACGCAGGTGACTCTCGTTCCTCAATACATCATGTTTAATGCTTGGGGCTGGGTCAATTCGTACTTGCCGTTTTATGTGCCTCACCTGCTCGCCGGGGGCGTCGGAGGACCGTTCTTCATCTTCCTGCTGGTACAGTTTATTAGAGCCATCCCGAAGGAGCTCGATGAATCGGCCAAAATGGACGGCTGCAGCTGGTTTGGCATCTACTGGAGAATTGTGCTCCCTCTGACGAAGCCTGCGCTTGTGACGGTCATGATCTATTGTTTCCTGTGGAATTGGGACGACTTCTTCGGTCACCTGCTGTACATCAACTCCATCGATAAGTATACGGTAGGACTGGCATTGAAGCTGTTCGTCGACAGCCAATCCGCACTGCCTTGGGGGCAGCTGCTGGCGATGTCGCTCGTCTCGGTAATTCCTTCTCTTATTATCTTTTTCATGGCGCAGCGCCATTTTGTGGACGGCATTGCTTCCGGTGCGGTGAAAGGGTAGAATAAGGCTGAACATAAGCCCGAATGCGGGGTTAACGATATGAAGAAGTTGGAAAAAGCTGCGTACGTATCAGGCAGCTTTTTTCCTGCTTTTGCTGTTTTGTAACCGATTTACGGGGGATGGCGAGGGGGAATGGACAACGATGCCGAATCTGTTTAAGCGTACGCGTATCGACCGGCTGTTCTTTGGCAGCTTTGCCGCGTGTATTGCCGTGCTGCTGCTGGTATTTACGTGGATCAGCTATCATATTACGTCCCGGGAGCTGGTGAACAATACATCCTATTATCAGCAGGATTTGCTGAACGAATTGAACAAGCAGCTGGATATTCAGCTGAGGTCGATTGAGCAGATGTCGCTTGCGGCATCGCGGAATATCGATACGGTAGGCTTCGATCCGCTGGAGAAGGACTCCTTCGAACGGCTGCGGAGGAAAAAGGATTTGCTCAATATGCTCGCCAATATTACGTACAGCACGACCATGGTGCACTCGATTTATTTGTATATGGAAAATCCCGATTTGACCGATTCCCAGGCGCCTGTACAATTCAGGGATATTCGGCAGGTCACAGGCGAAAGCTGGTTCCCGGAAATCCAGAATAACGATTTTACCTGGATTGCCGAGCATACGCTGGCTACGAATACAGGCCCGCAGAAATTCATCGGCTTTGCGCGAAAGGTATATAACAATTCCGGCAAATATTACGGCATGCTGGTGCTTAATGTGAAGGCCTCCGCGATTGAGAGCTTAATACGGGGTGGAACCGACGGCAGAAGCCGGCTGCTGCTGGATGCAGGAGGCAAGACGATATCCTCAATTGGCGGAGTCAAGCTAAGCGGCGAGGAATTGAACCGGATCCGGAGCATGCCGGACAGCTCGGGAAGCATTCGACTTCCTGCGGCGGCGGGACGCGAGGATTCGCTCCTGGTCTGGAACAAAACGCGGTCCGACTGGGTACTCATCGAAGCAACTCCGTGGAATTCGATTGTCCGCGGCAGCGTGAAGCTGGCGTTTATTTTGGTGACCATCGGCTTGTCGGCGATCTTTATCGCATCCTTCTTTACTTTATTTTTGTCACGGCAGTTTACGAAGCCGATCCGGCAGCTGGTCTCGATTATGGGGAGGCTGCCTGCCAGCAGGCCGGCGGGTATGCTGCCGACGGATTACACCAATGAATTCGGCACGCTGTTCCATGGCTACCGCAGGCAAATGGAGCGGATCGACGAGCTGCTACTTTCTTTGAAGGAACAGCACAAGCGGCAGCGTGAAGCGGAAATACAGGCGCTGCAGGCGATGATCAATCCGCATTTTTTATACAATACGCTCGATCAGCTGAACTGGATGGCCATTGAATCCGGACAGGAGAAAATTAGCAAGATGGTGTCGCTCATGGGCAAAATGTTCCGGATCGGCCTCTCGAACGGCGAGACGGTGATCCCGATACGGGACGAAATCAGCCATGTGGAAAGCTATTTGCAAATTCAGCAAATTCGCTGGGGCGACCGTTTATCCTATACCATCAAGACCGACGAGGCATTGCTCGATCTGTATATCCCCAGGCTGACGCTGCAGCCATTCGTCGAAAATGCGGTCATTCATGGGTTCCATGGGAGACGGAGCGGGGAGATCGTCATCGAAATGCAAGGTCATGATCGGGAGATCGAATTCCGTATAATCGACAACGGCAAGGGCATAGACCCGGATTGGGATAAGCGGAAGCCGCGGAAGACCGGTGGCTACGGCTTTAGAAACGTCAAGGAACGGATAGCCGCCTACTTCGGGGCGCCTTACGGTGTGGAGCTTTATAATAGGGAAGAATTGGAGCAGTCGCAAGGAACGGTCGCGGTCATCCGGTTGCCGGAGATTCATAATAAACAGGAGGCGGAGGAGAGGTTCGATGTGGAGAGTCCTAATTATTGACGATGATTTTCAAGTGCTGGAGGGGATGAAGCGGTCCATCCCGTGGGAGCAGCTGGAAGCCCAATGGGTAGGCGAAGCAATGGACGGCAAGGAAGGCTTGGCTGTCATTAAGGAGACGAATCCGGATATCGTCATCACCGACATCTATATGCCGGTCATGAACGGCCTGGAGATGATCGAGCAGCTTAGGGAGGAGCGGTATTCCGGGGAAATCGTCATTCTGAGCGGCTATTCGGATTTTCAATATGCCCGTCAGGCGCTTCGTCTGCAGGTGAGTGATTATTTGTCCAAGCCGGTGACGCTGGAGGAGCTGCGCACGGTGCTGGAGCGCGTCATCAAGGAGCTGGAAGCGAAGGAGCTGCAGAAGCTGGAGCAGGAAGAGGTCAGGCGGCGGCTGATGATGTACGAGCCCTTCGTGCAGAAGGAGTGGCTGAAATCCGTCGTAACAGGCACGTTCGACAAAGCGGTGGCGGACGAAAGCCTGAAGCTGTCCGGCAAAGCTTACTGGCAGCAGCGAAGCCACGCGGTTATGGGGATCGAGCTGACGAATACGGTCCGCATCTCGAACGTGACGCTGACGGATTGGAATTTGTTCCGTTTTGCGCAAGCGAACATTATTCGCGAGCTGCTGGCCGAGCAGTGGCCGGAATCGGAGCTGGTCGAGCTGCACAGCCACCATGCGGCGATTGTATTCCATATGACGCAAGGGCTGTCACTGGAGGAAGCAGTGCACAAGCTGCAAGCGATAGGGGACAGCATCGTCCATTTCATCCGAAAATATCTCCAGCTTGAAATTCGGATTGGCATCGGCAGTATCAAAACGGACTGGAAGCAAATTTCCAACTCGACGGAGGAAGCCTTCCTCGATTTGCTGCGGCAGACGATTACGAACCAGGGCGACTCCGCTACATTGGCGGCAGGAGAGGAAATTGCCATACGCCCGGTTAAGTTTTATCAGGAGCTGGCGGAAGCTATCGTCTACTCCAGGGAAGAGGCGACGCGCTCCATCATCGACGGCTATGTGCAGCAGCTGCGCGAGATGCCGGCCATTACTCCGGCTTATTTGCAGTATTTATGCTCGGAGCTGTGGACGATTTTTGCCTACGCGCTGCACACGGCCGGTATCGTGCTCGACGAGCTGTTCCCGGATAGTCCGGTAGCGCAGGAGATCGGCAAGATCGCTACGATCGACGATTTCAAACAGTGGCTGCAGGACAAAATCCGCGTGATCGGCTCGAGCCGCGGCTGGAACGAGAATTCCCGGCATAAGGACGCCGTCGATTTCATGATCGATTATGCCCATAGCCGCTACTCCGAGGAAATCAATCTGGAGGATTTGTCCAAGCAGCTGTACTTGTCCCGCAATTATTTGAATCAGATATTCAAGAAAGCGACGGGCGAAACGTTCACCAACTACGTGATCCGCGTGCGTATGGAGAAGGCCAAAGCCTTGCTGCTGGAAGGAAAATCCATGATTTATGAAATATCAGAAAAGGTAGGGTACAAGAACGTGCCTTATTTCAGTTCACTCTTCAAAAAGTATTACGGGATGAATCCGAGCGAGATCGGCAAAAAAACGTTGTGATGAATAGTGATAGAAATGTGTTCATTACTCTCATTTTTCTGAATCCCCGTCCTTACTATAATGAATTTATCAGGGCACGCACTGAATACAGGAAGGGGTTAGTTCATATGAATAAGCAGATACGTACATGGGGGCTGCTGTCCTTGGCTGCCTTAACGGCAGTGAGCATGGCGGCATGCGGTTCGGGAACAAAACAGAGCGGCGGCGAAGCCAGCCCGGCGGCGGGCGGCGGAGACAAGCCGGTGAAGCTGAGAATCGTCTGGTGGGGCTCGCAGGCCCGGCACGACGCCACGCTGAAAGCGCTGGACGCCTACACCAAGAAACACCCTAACGTCACGTTCGAGCCGGAATTCAGCGGTTTCGACGGGTATGCGGATAAGCTAGCTACGCAGGCTGCCGCGAAGAATGCTCCCGACATCATCCAGATGGACCCTGCATGGCTGTTCGAATATGCGGGACGCAACCAGCTCGCGGACTTGTCCAAAGGCGTCGCTACTACGGATATCGACAAATCGCTGCTCGACTCCGGCAAATACAAAGATAAATTGTATGCGATTCCATTAGGCAATAACGCCACCGGCATGGTATTCAACAAAAATGCGGTCGATAAGCTCGGCGTCACTCCTCCCGCCAACGGCTGGACATGGGATCAGTATTTCCAATTCGGCAGAGACGCGAAAGCGAAGCTCGGCAAAGACAAGTACGCGCTGATGGACTCCACATCGGATTACACCGTATATTCGGCATACCAGATCAGTCAGGGCAAAGGGTACCCGATTACGGTTGACGGCAAGTTCAATTTCGATAAAGAAACATGGCTCAACTATGTGAAAATGTATTCGGACCTGAGAAAAGAAGGCGTCGTACCTCCGCCGGACGTAGCAAGCACGGACAAAGAGTCCGATGCCAAGCTGGATTTGATGAACAACGATACGGTTCTGATGAAACGCAGCTTCGCCGCTCTATTCCCGGGCTACGACGGCGTGAAGCCGGGTACGTATACGCTCGTTACGCAGCCGAAAGGCGTGCAATCCAGCGGCTGGCTGAAGCCTTCCATGTTCTGGTCGGTGAGCGCAGATTCCAAATATGTTGAAGAATCCAAGAAATTCATCGACTGGTTCGTCAACGATCAGGAAGCGGCCGACATTCTAGGTACAACGAGAGGTGTTCCCGTCTCCAAAAAAATTCTCGATTATATGACGCCTAAACTGACTCCGAGCGATAAACTGCAAATCGAGCTTATCAAGAACGTGTCGCCTGATGCGCAGCCGTTCAATCCAGGGGCGAAGGGCTGGAGCAATTTCACGGCGAAAGATTACAAGGACATCGGAGAAAAGGTGATGTTCGGCAAAACGACGCCGGAAGCCGCTTTCGACGAGCTGGTTAAAAAAGCGAAAGACTATCAATAAGAGAAGACAGGAGCAATCGATATGATTACACTGACCGGCTTTGCCGATGAAATCTCACCCGATTTGGAGCTTCAGCTGGACGTCATGGCTTCCGTCGGCATCTCGCATATAGAGCTTCGCGGAGTATGGGGGAAAAATGTGCTGGATTTGTCGGACGAGGAGGTCGCGCAGATCAAAAAACGGCTCGATGAGCGGGGATTTCGGATCTCCTCCATCGGGTCGCCGATTGGCAAAATCTCGGTGACCGACGATTTCGAGCCGCACTTGATCCGCTTCCGGCGCGCCATCGAATTGTCTCGAGCTTTTGAAGCTCCTTATATTCGCATCTTTTCGTTCTTCATCCCTGAAGGACACGACGCCGGCGACTACCGTGAGGTCGTACTGGACCGGATGAAGCAGCTGACCCGGATTGCCGAGCAGGAAGGCGCCCAGTTGCTGCATGAGAACGAGAAGGACATATACGGCGATGTCGGCGAGCGGTGCCTTGATATTTTGCAAGCATGCGATTCTCCGCATCTGCGCGGCGCGTTCGACCCGGCCAACTTCGTCCAATGCGGCGTTCGGCCGATGACGGAAGCGTATCCGCTGCTTGCCCCTTACGTTGATTACATCCATATCAAGGATGCGATGATGGGCAGCGGAAAAGTCGTCCCTGCGGGCGAAGGGGATGGAGAGCTTCGCGAGCTTGTCCGGGAGCTGAAGCAGCGCGGCTATGCGGGCTTCATGTCCTTGGAGCCGCACTTGTCGGCGGCGGAGACGTTCCAGGGCTACAGCGGGCCGGAGCTGTTCGTGACGGCGGTTGAGGCGCTTAAGAAGCTGCTCGTGGAGCAGGACGTAGCGTGGAATTAAGATGTATTGGAAGCCGGCCGGATGGCCGGCTTTTTGCTGTTTGTGGAAGATGCGAATGGGGGGATGGCTGTTCGTTTGCGATACTAGGATAAGGTGAGGGTGCTCAGGGAAGGGGAAACCTGCTAAACGTGATAATGGTAAGCACCAGTGGACTAGAAGTGGAGCAAGCGTGGTAAACCCGGAAAGAGCGGCAAGTCTGGCAAACTTGGAGGCCTGAATATACGGGAGGGGGAAGCGTGGGACGGCCGGGAGGTAAGCTCGGTAAGCCCGGTAAGGCTGGTACCTCCGGCAACTGAAAGTCCGGAAGCCCGAAACTGGGAAATGGGCAAGCGTGAAACTGCCTGGGAGGTAAGCCTGGAAAGCCGGGCACCTCCTGCAACTGGAAAGTCCGGAGCCCGAAAGTGGGAAAGGGGGCAAGCGTGGAACGGCTTGGGAGGTAAGCCCGGAAGCCCGGAAGGCCCGGAAAGCCCGGAAAGCCCGGAAAGCCCGGAAAGCACGGAAAGCACGGAAAGCCCGGAAAGCCCGGAAAGCATCCGGAAAGTCCGGAAACCCCGGAAACCCCGGAAACCCCGGAAACCCCGGAAACCCCGGAAACCCCGTAACCCCGTAACCCCGTAACCCCGTAACCCCGTAACCCCGTAACCCCGTAACCCCGTAACCCTGTAACGCCGTAACTCCAAACCCCAAACCCCAAACCCCAAACCCCAAACCCCAAACCCCAAACCCCAAACCCCAAACCCATAACCCCGTAACCCCCGAACCCCCGAACCCCCGAACCCCCGAACCCCCGAACCCCCGAACCCCCGAACCCC
>NZ_JBHTVD010000020.1:0-76679 GCF_042793215.1 Paenibacillus sp. NPDC056579 | reverse complement strand
TGGTACTTGGACCGAAGGGTCCTGGGAGAGTAGAACGTCGCCAAGCAACGGCAAAGAGCTTTTCTGGATAAATTCCAGAAAGGCTCTTTTTTGTTTTTCTTGATTATGGCTGATCGGCGGACCGAATAGAAAGCACACGGGTAAACGATAATAAGCGTGGAAAAAGGGTGGGGCATTCATCTGTTATAATGGAGGGAGTCCGAATGAAAAGATCTGTTATCATTTCCGTTGTGTTATTGCTTTTTTTGACGGCTCCAATAAGCTGGGTTGCAGCTGCCGACGGCTTGTACAAGCCGGAGATGAACCAACAATGGCAGGGGACCGGCACAACCGAGCAAGGGGAGATCACCGGACAAGCGTATCGTTCGGGTCGAGGAACATTTTCCGGTGGACGAAGCCCTGGGGCGACCCGAGGGGGGACAACGACACCTGGCAGAGCTCCAGCTAACGTAACTACCAACCCGCGGACGACACCGAACGTGCCGAATACGACACGTGGAGGCTGGGGAGGCATTTTTGGCGGTTTCGCGGCCGGCGCTCTGCTGGGAAGCTTGTTCAATCCTTTTGGCTTTATGGGCTTCGGTCCAGGCGCCGGATCGCCGTTATCCATTATCGGGCTTCTGTTTTGGGGTGTGATCATTTATTTGGTGTATCGCTTTTTCACCCGATCCCGAAGAAATCAATCCTAAGCACTCGGTTCTAACTCTGCTTGCTTTCTTTATTGTTCATAGCACGAGGCATCCTGATCGTTTAACTTCAAGTAGCCATTCTCCTGATGCTGCCGCATGAAGAACTGGATGATAAAACGCGGAAGCATAATCCACACATGAATGAACATCAGATGAAGGATTGCCGTAAGCGGGATCCACGGATAAAAGCAGCCGCATATGACAGCTGTAACCCAAAGTAAATGGATATTCATACCTTGGATCCGGTACAATGCGATATAATTGGTAGGAGCATATCCAAACCAAGGAAGCGTAAATTGAAATTTCCATTGGTGCAGCGGCCGCTTTTCTTTTAAGGTAAAATATAAATAAATCAGCACGGTATGGAGTACTGGGATCAGCAATACCCCAATCAGCATAGGGAGAGGCTGCAGACGAATCAAATCCCACAAAAATAAGATACCCGGCAAGCACCAGTATGCAATAAAATAGCGCGAGTTATAATGAATTCTCTGCAGCAGCTTATAATGGTAAATTGTCGATTCTTTTGATAATTCCTTTCGTATCACGTTGAACCTCACTCGTCCATTTTCATAGATTTGAATTGCAATTTCTTTATCGGCAAAAGCGGTAAGAAATATAAGCTTTTCGGAACCAAGTACATGCCATTTTCATAAAAATATATCAACAACGTTTACTTTAAGAGAAAGCGGACATACTGGTAGAAAAGAAGAATAGAGGTGAGACGTATGGGAGACGCCGTACAACAACAGCCTGTTGTAGCCCATAACTGCATCATCTGCGGACAAACGAAGGAAAATGGCATTATGATTATATCCGAATTCATCTGTGAAGAATGCGAACATGAAATGATCCAAACTGACGTTATGGATGCCAAATATCCTTTTTTTATCCACCAAATGAGGCAAATCTTTTACAAAAAGAATGCATAATCCTGTTTACAAAGAAATGAAGGCTCGCTGATGGGGATTACCCGTTGGTCGGAGCCTTTTTGTTTTGTTACAATAGAGGAGATAAAATGATTGAAAAGCTAACGGGGAGATTTACACCATGGATAAATTCAGCGCTCCTTTATTCGAGCGATTGGTAGAGCATGCTCAAGGCCGTCATGTGAGCTTGCACGTTCCCGGCCATAAATCGGGACAAGGCCTGGATGAGGCCGCACGGCCATACTATGAATCGATCATGCAGCTCGATTTGACGGAGATCTCGGGATTGGACGATTTGCATCACCCGGAGGAAGCCATATTGGAAGCGCAGCAGCTGGCTGCGGCATGCTTCGGGGCCGAGGAGACGTTTTTTCTTATAAACGGGAGCACGGTAGGCAATTTGGCGATGATTATGAGCGTCTGCCGCCGCGGCGATCTGCTGCTTGTGCAGCGGGATGCGCACAAGTCCGTTATTCATGGACTGATGCTGGCTGGAGCACGGGCCGTATTCCTGAATCCGGAGATCGACCCTGTGACGGGGTTAACGTTAGGGGTTCGGCAGGAAGACGTAAAGGCGGCGCTGCAAAAATATCCAGAAGCGCAGGGGCTGCTTATTACCAGACCAAGCTACTACGGTATGGCGACTCCGCTTGAAGGCATTGCGCAGCTGCTGCACGATTACGGCAAGCCGCTGCTGGTGGACGAGGCTCACGGCGGCCATTTCGGATTCCATCCGGCGCTTCCGAAGTCGGCGTTATCCTGCGGGGCTGATGTGGTGGTTCAATCCACCCATAAGCTGCTTACCTCGATGACGATGGGGGCTATGCTTCATGTCCAGGGAGAGCGGATAGACCGCAAGGAGCTGAAGCGGTACTTAACGATGCTGCAAAGCTCAAGCCCGTCCTACCCATTGATGGCAAGTCTGGATCTCAGCCGCAGGCAGCTGGATACGCAAGGGATGGACATGCTGGAGCGCGGAATCCGCATTGTCGATCAATTCATGGAGCGGATGAGAGATCAGACCCGGTTCACGTTTTTGCTCCCTAGCCGCGATATTGAAGTAGGACGGGATCCTTTCAAAATCGCCATTAAAGATGCGGCGGACTTCATGAGCGGTTTCGAGCTGAAGGATGCGCTGGAGGAACGCGGCTGCTATGTAGAGCTGGCCGATCCCCAAGCGGTGCTGCTGGTTTTCAGCATGGCATCGACCGAAGAGGATGCGGAAAAGCTCGCTCGCGCACTGGAGCAGATAGCGGAGCTGAGGCACGATGTCGAGGCGAAAGGGACAGTAAGCGTGACGCTGCCATCTTATTCGGCCATGACCGGATTATCCGAGCCAGTGTCCTTCGACGAATCGGTCTACAGGAAAAAGGGGACGGCTCAAGTCCCGCTGAGCGATACGGTGGGCCTTTTGTCGGCCGAGATGGTCGTTCCGTATCCGCCCGGCATTCCAGTGCTGAGTCCCGGAGAAGTGATAACCTCCGATGTTGTCCGATATTTGCAGCAGCTGGTGCGGATGGGTGCCCGTATCCACGGATTGATAGACGGCGAGCAGCCGATGCTGTCCGTGCTGATTTCTTAGAAGCAGTGAAGGAAGAAACGCAGGCTCCGGCGGCATGGCCGGGCATGCGTTTTTTGCGTTGAGCGTGCCAGGGTCATGCCCACTTTTTACGATAAGAGGATCATAAAAATTGTTCCTTGAGCAAGCTAATACTCAGTCGCTATGATAAAAAATGGGCATGTACGCAAACGATTACAGCATAAAGCGCAAAGAGTCAGGTAGCCGACATGGACAAAGGCTGGACTAGAATGCCCGGATGTCCGGACAGGCGCCCGCATACACTACACATAGCATCGTTGCGCAATGCATACCTAAACACAATAACTGCGCTGCTTATCTCATTATAGATCCGTGGTCCGCTCAATGTATTGTAACGCGGCCGGTCCATCGATAAACTAAAAAGACGTGAAGATAGCCACGAGGGGGTCACAGCATGAAATACGGTTATTTTCGCATCCGGAATCCATTCGAAGCATTCCGAAAGACGATGCTGCGGCGAATGCTTGTCGTATCGCTGTTAGCATCTATTATCCCCGTTATAGCCGTAGGGGTGTCCAGTTATTATTTCTCAGCCTCGGCGATCCGCAAGGAGGTAGACCAGGCGAATGCCCGAGTCCTGATGCACGCCTCTTATTCCATAGATACAACGCTTCAAAGGGTCCGAAGCAATGCATTGCAGATGCTGCTCGGGTCGTTTTTCAGTTCGAATTTGACGGAATTGAAATGGACGAACTATTCCGGATTTTACTCCAGTTTATTTAAAAATTTATCGTCCTTGCAGATTAGCAATGCCGAGGTAGGGCACATCCTCATGTATATTCCGGAGGACGATTACTTGATTTCTCCGGATGGAGGGGGACGCAAGCTAAGCGGAGAAGAGGAACGTAGGCAGCTTCAGCAGCTGATGGCTTCACCCGAAGCGATGAGCTGGGTTCATGAGCCGTTTCTGTTCATGCCGGAGCCGGAGGGTGGGCAAAGGGGGGTAACCTTGATCTGTCAGGTGCCGTTCCAATCGCCGGAGCCGATCGGGCTTCTGTTCGTTCAGTTAGCTCCAACCTTCCTGCAGGAAAATATGACGAAGTACTCGGTCTACGAAGGGGAACAATCGTTTATATTGGATGATAAAGGAGAGTGGGTCGTCTCCTCTGCGGGACAAAAGGCTCCTGAAGGGTTATTCGAGCGGGTTAAGGAACAAGCGGCGAAAGGAAGTCCGTTCTCCTTCCGTTGGAATAACAAGGATTACCTGGTTACGTCCTATGTCTCCTCCTTTAACGGATGGACATATCTCGATATGGTGCCTCTCCAGGCGCTGAATGCCAAATCGCGGGGAATTGCGGTCATAACGGCAGGCATCATTATTCTCTTTTTGCTGCTGGGCGGCACGGCGACGGCTTGGGGAACGAGGCGCATCTACCGGCCGATCGAGCATCTGGTCTCCCTTGTGCGCGGCAACCGCCAGGGAGAGCTGCACACGGATGAAATCGGCTACGTGCAGAGCCGCTGGGCCGAGCTGAACCAAAAGACGAGCGGCTTGCAAACGGAATTGCGCGAGCAGCTTCCGGCTATCCGCGAGGCGTTTGCGCTGCAATTTATTCAGGGGCATTTTGCTCATTATACGACGGAGCAGCTGGAGGCTATTTTTCAACGGTATGAGGTGCCCTACCGTCACTCGCATGCCGTGTTCATATTGGCATATGATCAGTCGCCGAATAGCGGCAGCCGGTTCGGGGAAAGCGATAAGGAGCTGATTGTGTTTACGATCAAAAATATTGCGCAGGATCTGCTGCTGCAAAGCGGCGTTAACGGCATGACGGTCAACCTGCTGAACGACAAGGTCGCCATATGGCTGTGGGAGGACGCTTCCGATCCGGCCGATTGGTTCGCAGGCGTTCGTGATTTCGCGGGACAGGTTCTATCGGAGCTGTCCAATTACTTGATGCTGCCCGTAACGGCAGGAATCGGGGAAGGGCCCGGGCAGCCGAACGAGCTTCCGATGCGGTTCGGACAGGCGGCGATGGCGATTCGTTCCCGGTTTTGGGCGGGAACGGGACAAGTCATCCGCAGCACCGATCTGGATGCGCAGGAGCCTAAGCCGTACCCGTATCCGTTCGAGATCGAGGCGGGTCTGGAACAGGCGCTGCGAGTCGGCGACGCTGCGGAAGCGGAGCGGCATCTGGAGCTGTTCGCTGTATATGCCAGGGACACTCTCCGGGAGACGGAGGGGATCCGGACGGCATACTATCAGCTGTTCACCGCGACGATGCGGGTAGCCTTCTCGCTGAATCTGAAGCCGGACGATCTCGGAGGGCATGCGGATGAAGTCGATCCGTACCGGCAAATCGGAAGATGCCGCTCGATCGGCGAGCTGAACGATTGGTTCCTTGAGCGGCTGGTGCGTCCGATCGCACACAATGTACTGCAGCGGCAAAACCAGGAGTACGCCAGAACGCTCGATGCAGCCGTATCGTATATCGAAGAGCATCACCATCTCGATCTGTCGCTCGACCAAGTGGCGGAAAAATGCGGGCTCAGCCCGCCTTATTTCAGCAAGCTGTTCAAACGGGTAATGAACGTGTCGTTCATCGAATATGTAACGGCCTACCGAATCGAAAAGGCCAAAACCTGGCTGCTCTCGACGAATTTATCCGTGTCCGAGGTAGCCGAGAAGGTAGGATATCAGCCGAAAAATTTTATCCGTGTATTCAAAAAGCATACCGGTCTCACACCCGGTCAATTTCGTGAATCGGACCAGGGGCAAGCCTAGCGCCAAAAGAATAGAATAAGCATCGAGCCGCAGTCTCCTCCTTCTACCACAGGAGCCTGCGGCTTTTTTGCGTTGCTGTACCGCTTTCGGCAGGGCTCATTTTTTAATGGGCAGGTCAGCTTAAAAAGTGGGGATCGAGGTGAAAAACCCAGGCTCCATGCGGTATCCGGAGCGTCGCGGGGGTGAGGGGCACCCTCTTTTTTTGACGCTGCCGCGGCATAAGAATTGGACCTTGAGCCCATGGTCATGGTCGCTGTACTATACAATCATTCGGTCCGGCTGAAACGATTCGATTGACCAAGGTAACCCAACGGACATGTTGGTGAAAGGCTTTACAATAATGGAATCAATGTCGCGGCAGCTTAGGACAACTAACTTGGGAGGTGAACCGCATGGAACAAACCGGAGCTGAGGCGATCCGCGGAACGGGCAAGCAGCCGTCTTCTTTGCGAACCGAAGGGATGAAGCGGAAGGAGCGCGGGGTGCTGCAGGAGTGGGCCGTCGCCATAAAACGGGATAAGTGGTTGTACGTACTGGCTGCGCCTGGACTGTTGTTTTTCCTCATATTTAAATATTTTCCTATCTGGGGATTGGCTTTGGCATTCAAAGATTATTCGCCCTGGAGCGGGTTCTGGGCTAGCGATTGGGTCGGGTTCAAATATTTTCAAGAGTTTTTCTCCAATCCGGATTTCTGGATGCTGTTCCGGAATACGATGGGCATCAGCTTCATGAACATTATCTTTTTCTTCCCTATGCCAATCGTGCTGGCATTACTGTTGAATGAGGTTCGCGGGATGCTGTTCAAGCGTTTCGTGCAGACTGTCGTCTATTTGCCGCATTTCTTGTCATGGGTCGTCATAGTCGGGATATGCTACCTGCTGTTCAGTCAAGGGACAGGCGTAGTAAATCAGCTCATTACCGAATCGGGAGGCAAGTCGATTCCGTTCCTGACGGATCCGAGCTCCTTCTGGCTCATGCTGACAGCGCAAAGTATATGGAAAGAAGCGGGCTGGGGAACGATCATCTTCCTCGCGGCGCTGACCGGCATTAATCAGGAGCTGTACGAAGCGGCTCAAATTGACGGAGCCAACCGCTGGAAGCAGATGCTGAACGTTACGCTGCCGGGAATCCGCAGTACGATCATCGTGCTGTTCATCCTGCGCCTTGGACAAGTGATGGAGGTCGGCTTCGAGCAAATTTATTTGATGGCCAGCGCCCCGGTTTCTCACGTTGCCGATGTATTCGATACTTATGTATACCGCGTGGGTATATTGAACGGGCGATTCGGCTACGCAACCGTTGTCGGCGTGTTTAAATCCGTTGTCGGTCTTATTCTTGTCGTCGGAGGCAACCGTTTGGCCAAAAGGTTCGGAGAGGAGGGGCTGTACTGATGAAACCTACCGCATCCAGCCGTCTGTTTGAAATTTTCAACTATGCGATTCTGACCGTTGTTTCGTTAGTGACGATCCTGCCTTTCTTGTACGTTATTATCGTATCCTTCACGGATGCGAATGAATATGTTACCAAATCGGTCGTGCTGTTTCCGGAAAAATGGAGTCTCGACTCGTACCGGTACATTTTGTCGACTAACACCTTTTTACGCTCTATGGGAATTAGCGCAGTGCTGGCCATCGGGGGAACGATCCTAAGCCTGGTGGTAACCAGCTCGCTATCCTATGTGCTTTCGCGCCAGCGGCTGAAAGGGAAGCAGTTTTTTCTCGTAGCGATCTTGCTGACGATGCTGTTCCAGCCGGGAATGATCCCGAACTACATGCTGGTCGATTCGCTCGGCTTGACGAACACGCTCTGGTCGCTTATTTTGCCCGTACTGACGGGAGCTTGGTATGTATTCCTGATGAAAAACTTTTATCAGGAGATGCCTTCAGAGCTGGAGGAAGCGTCCAAAATCGACGGCTGCTCGGACATCGGTGTCTATTTCCGTATCATGCTGCCGCTCTCGCTGCCTGCGCTTGCTGCATTCGGGCTGTTCTTCGCCGTAGGGTATTGGAATACGTACTTCAACGCGGTGCTCTACATTAACGACGATACGCTCCGGCCGATGCAGGTGATTCTGCAAATGCTGCTCATCCAGGCTTCCACTCAGGTTGCCGATCCGAGCATTGCCGCTATGATTCAGAGCGAGCAAACCGTACCGCCGGACGTTATCAAAATGGCTGCGGTTGTCGTCTCCTCCTTGCCTATCGTTATCGTGTATCCGTTCTTGCAAAAGTATTTCGTCAAAGGGATGATGGTCGGCTCGGTTAAAGGCTAAAGAAAGGATAACCGCAGCTGTCTATAGAAACCATACATTAAGGGAGGTCTTTAAGAATGAGCAAAATGAATAAAATGATGGCAGGTGCCGTTTCGGTTGCGTTAATCGCATCTCTGACCGCATGCGGCGGCAAGTCGGGCTCCGAAGCGTCGTCGAAGGATAGCGGCGCGGCCGGCAAGCCGATGGATATTTCCATTACAACCATTGCTTTCGGCGCGACTCCTACAGGCGAGCTGGAAGGGCTGAAAAAAATCGGCGAGAAGTTCAACGCCAACCTGAAAATCAACTACATTCCGGCGAACAACATTACCGAGAAATTGAACGTGCTGCTTGCCTCCAACGACATTCCCGACGTTACGTTCGTAGAAGATTTCGGAACGACACCGAGCTTCCTGAACGCTATCGACAAGGGCGCTTTCTGGGAATTGACGCCTTTTATTAAAAATTACCCGAATTTATCGAAATATCCGCAAAACGTGTTCGACAACGCTTCGATCAAAGGCAAGCTGTATTCGCTGCCAAGGGTACGTCCGCTGGACGGAGCTCAGGCGCTCATTTTGCGCAAGGACTGGCTCGATAAGCTAGGGCTGCAGCCTCCGAAAACGATGGACGAGCTGTACACCGTATTGTCCGCCTTCGCGCAAAAGGATCCCGACGGCAACGGAAAAGCCGATACGTTCGGTTTAGCGCTGTTCGGTTCTCCGGGACCGGCAAACTATTTGATCAGTATGTTCGGAGCGGGTGTCGGCTGGCAAAAGGATGCGAACGGCATCACGCCGAACTGGATGACCCCGCAGGCGAGAGAAGCGCTGCAATTCTGGAACAAAACGTATCAGGCGGGCGGCATCGTGCCGGATTTGCCGGTAATGAAGAGCCAGCAGGTGCGGGATATGGTCGTGCAGGGGAAAGCCGGCGCCGCTATCAACAACGTAGTGGATGCGTATAAATTCAATGTCGATTTGAAAAAAGCGAATCCGAATGCCGATCTCGTAGCCTACGAGCTGCCGAAAGCGTCTGACGGCAAACCGCATTATGAGCAGGCCATCGGCTATTACGGCCAATTCCTGATCAGCAAAAAAGTCAGCGAAGAAAAGCTGAAGCGCATTTTGGAAATCTACGATTATACCGCTACCGAAGAAGGATACAACATGGGAACGTACGGCATCAAGGATGTCGATTACACGATTGGCTCCGACGGAACGGTGACCCAGACGGAGGAAGGCAAGAAGAAAGGCTACTCCGGCGATTCTACGGGCCAATGGGTGACAGGCTATTATAACAAATATTTGCGTGCCGCTACTTCCGGTATGCCGACCGATGTGCTGGAATACAACAAGAAGCTGATCGATACGATTGGCAGCCAATCCGAGCCGAATCCGGAATACGGATTGACCAAATCGGCCGCGTTTAAGGAAAAAGGCGCAGATTGGAACAAAAAGATCAACGATATGATGATCAATGTGATTATCGGGAAAGCCGGCATGAACGATTGGGATCAGTTCGTTAAAACAATGAAAGAAGACGCAGGATACCAAAGCCATATTAAAGAAATGAATGAAAGCTTCAAAGCCAAGGCACAAAAATAGCGCCTGGCTCTAGCTGATCAAAGATAAGCCCGCTTGCCGCTTCGATGAAGCTGCGAGCGGGCTTTTGTCATAAAGCGAGTGCGTGCTCCAGGACGGTCTAGGGGGCGCGCTTTTTATGCTTCTGCGCGAAAATTCGCTCTCATCGATTGTTCGAATCAAGCATGAATGAGCAATTTCGAATACGTACGAACATATGATTAAGATTTTTCAAAGATTTTGTAAAGGTAAGACGGTTTCCGACGTCTCTACTTCTCTTTTTCAGCGGCAAAAAAATAATTAAAATCACAGTATTGACAAAAAGGATGACCGCGATGTAATCTAAAAGTGCAAAAACGAGCACTAATGAACAATAAATGCGCGAAGTTGTTTGTTTGTAAACTGGGGGGAGCGTATTGCTGGCAGCGGAGAGAAAATGGAGAATCGTCGAGTATGTCAGGCACTATCAAGCCGTTTCGGTCAGCGTTTTGGCCAAGGAATTCGGCGTTCACGAAGCAACGATCCGCAGGGATCTTGCGGAAGTCGAGCAGGAGGGATTGCTCAAACGGACACGGGGCGGCGTCATTGTAGAGCGTTTAACGAATAACGAGCCTCCCTTCCATGAAAGGTCGAATGTCCAGCTTGAGCAGAAGATGCGCATCGGTAAAATGGCCGCGAGCCTGGTGGAAGACGGAGACCATATCATCATTGATTCCGGCACGACTACGCTTCATATTGCCAAGAACTTGATTCATCATTCCCATCTTACCGTCGTAACGAACGATATCAACGTGGCAGCCGAGCTCAAGGATGCTCCGGGCGTGACCGTTACGGTAACGGGAGGCGAGCTGTACCCGTCCAGTTACATGCTGAACGGCATGTTTACCGACCATGTGCTTCGTTCGCTTCACGTGTCCAAAGCGTTTCTCGGTACGCCGGCCATCCATCCGAAGCACGGGCTCATGCACCCGGAGGCTCAGCTGGTATTGGCCAAGCAAGGGATGATCGCTGCGGCGCAGGAGGTTATCGTCGTGGCGGACGGCACGAAGCTCGGCAAAATTTCATTGCACACCGTGACTCCGAACAGCTCCATCCACACTTTGATTACAGGCAAAGAGGTGTCGGAGTTCGATATTAAGCCGTTTCGGGATGCGGGGATTCAAGTGCTTACGGTATAGGCCCATTCCATACTCAGGTGAACCTTTCCAGGCCGTCCCATTCGGCCGGAAATTCATAATTATAAACAGGATTCAGGTAGATGGAGGTGTTACGGTTAGTGGCAGCAGCAACAGTGAACTCAAGAACTTTACGATTGACACAGCCCCATACCGTTCAGGAAGTCAGGGTCGAACGGAACGTGAGGGAGGGATTCGCGGTCGTCGAGCCGACGCTGGCAAGCATATGTCACGCCGATCTTCGCTATTTTGGCGGGAATCGCAAGCCGGAGGTCTTGGCCAGAAAGCTGCCGATGGCGCTGCTTCACGAGGGAATAGGCGTTGTGGTGGAAAGTCGTGCAGCGGGCATCGAGCAAGGACAAAGGGTGGTCATCGTTCCGTATGTGCCCGGCTACCTATTGCAAAATGTGCAGCCGGAGCAATGCTGTCCGGCATGCCGGGGCGAGATCGAGGACAACTATTGCTCCCATAGCGAGTTTCTGGGAAGCGGGACGGACGGGATCGCTCAGAGCAGGCTGGTACTGCCGGAGCCGTGCCTCATTCCGATTCCGGATTCGGTATCCGACGAGATCGCCGTATTGGCGGAGCTGTGCAGCGTATCGTACCGGGCGCTCAGAGGCGTGGCGCATCTGCTGGACCGGGCACGAGTAGCCGTATTCGGAGACGGACCCGTAGGATATTTGACCGCAGCGATGCTTCACCATGCTTTCGGGGTCGGTAGCGACCGGCTGACGGTGTTCGGAGCGATAAGGGAGAAGCTGGACGAGTTTACCTTTGCGGCAACCGAAATGGTGCAAACCTACGATTTTTCAGCCGGTGACAAGGTTGACATTGTAGTGGAGTGCACGGGTGGACGTTTTAGTGAGAGCGCGTTGAACCAGGGAATCGACATTCTAAAGTACGGCGGGCATCTTATTGCTATGGGGGTAAGCGAGGAGCTGGTTCCCATCAATACACGAGATGTGCTGGAAAAAGGGATTACGATTCATGGCAGCAGCCGAAGCTCGGACAAAGATTTCCGTGAGGTGCTGAAGGTGATGGTGGAACCGGATTGTCAGGAAACGTTACGCCGCCTGATACCGGAACGGTTTGTAGAGGTGAACCAAGCAGATGACCTAGCTGGCGCAATGGAATCTGCTTTGGCCCACAGAGACTGGAAAAAAACATATCTCGACTTTCACTGGTGACACAGTGAAAGTCGCATGAAAATTGTACTACAGAAACGGATGCAAGTAAATAAACCGGCATCGGCTGGCAGATGCATCCGGGTACTTGACAGCTTTGAAAGCGCAATCATAAAATGGATGCACGCTTGCTTGATGAAAATGCGTAGAAAGAAGGAGGCAGCATGAGGAAACGAAAACTATGGGAATCGGTTCGTCCTTACATCATGATCGCGCCGGCTATGCTCGGCATCATCTTGTTCGTCCTTTATCCGGTGCTGTATTTGCTCAAATTAAGCTTCTACAAATACAATTTGCTGAACAAAGCCAAGAGCAAATTCGTAGGCCTGGACAACTTCAAGGAGATTTTCTCCCGTGGCGATTTCTATCATTCTTTGCTCAATACGGTGATTTATACCGTCGGTGTCGTTTTCCTAACCTTGGCCTTATCTCTCCTCATTGCCGTATGGCTCAAGAAAAAATCGCGCTTTAACGAAGTGATTCAAGCGGGTATTTTTACGCCTCACATTATTTCTATCGTCTCCGTCGCACTGGTATGGATGTGGCTCATGGAGCCGAGTCACGGCATGCTCAATTACATGCTGAAAGCGGTCGGGCTACCCCCGATGCCTTGGCTCCAAAGCTCCAGCACCTCGCTCTTGTCCGTTATTATCGTTTCGGTGTGGCAGGGAATCGGCTATTACACCTTGATTATCGTTGCGGCGCTGCACGGAGTGAATCCTCAAATTTATGAAGCGGCGGAGCTCGACAGCGCCGGCAAGGCCGACGTATTTTTCCGGATTACGCTGCCGCTGATTTCACCACAGATCTTCTTTATTCTGATCATTATGACCATCGGTTCGTTCAAAGTGTTCGATACGGTAAAAATCATGACCGGAGGCGGACCGAGCGGATCTACAACCACCCTCGTTTACTACATTTACGAATTCAGATCGAACAGTATCGGATATGCCTCGGCTACAGGGGTCGTATTGATGGCGATTATTGCCGTGCTCACCTTCATTTATTTCCGAGTGCTGTCAAAGAGAGTTCATTACCAATAACTCGGCTATTCATGCGACCAAGGAGGTGTCCTTCCTGTGTTAGTACAGCAAGAAAAAAGTGTAGAAAGCGTCCGTACCTACAGCGTCCGGTCGGCTTCATGGCTTAGACCGTTCCGTTGGACCGTCGGCGTACTGCTGAAAGCGGTCGTCCTTATGGCCTTCATCTTCCCGTTCTTATGGATGATCTCCACCTCACTGCAAACCTTTGAGGAGACAATGACCTTTCCGCCAACATGGCTTCCGGCGGTTCCGCAGTGGAGCAACTTTGTTAAAGCGATGAGCGCCGGTCCGTTCGTGACGTATGCCCGAAATTCCGTGATCGTGACGCTGTCCATCATCGTCCTGCAAGCGGCGGTCATGATCCCGGCGGCGTATGCTTTTGCCAAGTATAAGTTCAAGGGGAGCGCGCTCTTCTTCGGGACAGTACTGCTGGCGTTCATGATTCCGGGGCAGGTGACGTTTATCCCGGTCTATTTGATGCTCGCGGATGCGGGGCTTATCAAGTCACTATGGCCTCAAATCATTCCGTTCATGTCGAATGCTTTCGGTATTTTCCTTCTGCGCCAATATTTCATGCAGATTCCGCACGAGCTGGTCGAGGCTGCACGTCTAGACGGCGCAAGCGAGCTTATGATCATGCGGCGCATTATGATCCCAATGTCTATGCCGGCCCTGGCCACGATCGCGCTATTCAGCTTCGTCAGCCATTGGAACGACTATTTTTGGCCGCTCGTCATGACGGATTCAGCAGCGGTTCGCCCTCTTACCATGGGGATTGCGATGCTGAGAGAGACCGAAGGAATCAGCAACTGGCACATTATTATGGCCGGCAACGTAGTTCTGGTCGTTCCCATCCTTATCGTTTATATGTTTGCTTCCAAGCAAATCGTCAAGGCGTTCGTTTATTCCGGTATCAAGTAATGAGACAGACCGGCGATAACCAATCCAAATCTAAAGGAGATAATCACAATGAGGAAAAAGCTTCCGGCAATAGTAATGGCAACGGCGATGACGGCCAGTCTGCTCGCAGGGTGTTCGGGAGGAGCGACGGAGCCCGCGGCGAATCCTCCTTCCAATGCGGCGGGCGGCAAGACGACGGTGCAATTTTGGCACTCCCTGGGCGGGAAAAACGGCGACTACATCAATGAGATGATCAAACGGTTCAACGAAACGCACGACAAAATCGAAGTGGTAGGCACATTCCAAGGCTCGTATGACGAGACGGTAACCAAGCTTCAACAAGCGGTTGCGGCCAAAACCGGACCGGACGTCACGATGCTCGAGCGCGCTTACGTACAAATGTTCGCTGACTCGGAAGTGTTGGAGGATATGACGCCTTATATGAAAAAGTCCAACATGACCGCCGACGATTTCCCGCAAGGGCTGATGGGCCATTCTACATTTAATAAAAAGCTCGTTTCCTTGCCGTTTAACCGCTCCACTCCGATTCTGCACGTCAACAAGACGATGCTTGACGAAAAAGGGCTGGCCATTCCAAAAACATGGGAGGACCTGAAAAAGGTAGCCAATGCACTGGTCGTAAAAGAAAACGGGGAATACAAGCGGTATGGTTTCAGTATGCCTTATGACACCTGGTATCCTATTGCAATGATTTCCCAGGCGAAAGGGAAGTTCTTCAATGACGCCGGCACATCTATCGGCTTTACTAACGGAGAAGGCGAAAAAACGTTCAAGTTCCTGAAAGAGCTGCAAGGCACAGGCGCCTTGTACTATCCTCCGGCGCAAGACTCGGGCAATATCGTCAATCAGATGTTCACCAGCGGCAAAATCGGCATGATGTTCCAGTCGACGGGGGTTATCGGTAGCTTGAAGGACAGCGCCAAGTTCGAGTATGTTACGGCTTACTTGCCGATGGATCAAGTGTATGCTACACCGACAGGGGGAGCGAATATCTCCATTATGTCCGGCTCGCAAGCCAAAGACGCGGCATGGGAGTTTGTGAACTGGGCAATGACCGATCCTAAGGGCGGCTTGCAGTTTATACTCGATTCCGGTTACCTTCCATTTACGAAGAAGATGGTAGAATCGCAGCAAATGAAGGATTTGTGGGCCAAGGAGCCGAACCGCAAAGTCGCATACGATCAGCTTCAGTACGCAGTCGATACGAATAAGCATGTTGCGTGGACGCAAGTGATGCAGGAGTTCTTCAAGGCCATCCAGGCGATTATGTACGACAACAAGGATATCGCCAGCACGCTGGATACGTTCAAGAAGGAAACGGAACGTATTTTAAAGAAATAGTGCATTGTGTGAAGCAGACTTGAAAGAACCGCTTCAATTGGCCTGAAGGCGATATATAAATAGAAGGGATAGAAACCAAATGATAACCCGTTTGCAAACGAATCCGTCCATTATTGTTGCCGGCCACCGCGGCTGGAAATCCGCTTATCCGGAAAATACGCTTCTTTCTTTTCAAAGAGCGATTGAATTAGGGGTCGATATGCTGGAGTTCGACCTCCGGTTTTCCAAGGATAAAGTCGTCATGGTCATCCATGACCAAACTGTGGACCGGACAACTAACGGCACCGGTAAAGTAAGCGATCTTACATGTGCCGAGCTGAAGCAGCTCGATGCCGGAGGATGGTTCGGCAAAGTGTATGAAGGGTTGAAAATCCCTACATTCGAGGAGCTGTGCGAGCTGTTAGCCTCCTATCCGGACGTACTGCTCAATGTCGAGATTAAGCCTAGCCCCGATGCCAAAGAGGTTGCGGACGCGTCTATTGCCATCCTGGAGAAATACGATTTTATCCCGCGCTGTATATTCACCTGCTTCGATGCCGAGGTGCTTGCTTATATTCATGACACCTATCAATTGAAAACGCAGGGGTTCCCGGGCGAGCTGATGTCCAATTATGTTCCAGGGGAAGATGGCACCATATCGAAAATGTGGGCTGTCGGGATTAGCATGAAGCTGTTGACGCCGCAGCTGGTCCAGGATTATGAAAGGCAGGGCGTGCTTCCTTGGTGCTACTGTCCCGATACGGAGCAGCAGGTGTTCTACGCTATCGGGAGCGGGTCCTTGCTGATGACTGTGAACAATCCCGAGCCGGCCATCCAGATCCGTAAGCTGATCGAACGGAAGGGATGAGCGTGCAAACGATGGAACGGCGGTATACGATCGGGATCGATTTTGGAACGGAATCCGGCAGGGCGGTGCTAGTGGACACTTGCAGCGGGGAAGAGCTTGCGTGCCATGTCACCCGCTATCCCCATGGCGTCATGGACGAGTCCTTGCCCAGCACCGGCAAACGGTTGGGCCACGACTGGGCGCTTCAGCATCCCGACGATTACCTGCTGGTACTGCGGCAGTCGGTCCCGGAAGTGCTGCGAGCCGCGAGCGTCGATCCGGCACATGTTATCGGCATCGGAGTCGACTTCACGTCGTGCACGATGCTTCCTGTAGATGCCGACGGAAGGCCGCTTTGTGCGCTGGAATCGTTCCGCGATGAGCCGCACGCCTATGTCAAGCTGTGGAAACACCATGCCGCGCACAAGGAAGCGGCGCGAATTAACGAGCTGGCCCGGGCGAGGCGGGAGCCGTTCTTGAACCGCTACGGCGGGCAGACGTCCCCGGAATGGATGCTGGCCAAGGCGTGGCAAGTATTGAACGAAGCGCCCGAGGTGTACGAGGCGGCGCATCATTTTGTGGAGGCGGGGGACTGGATCGTCTCCCGTATGACAGGCAGGCTTACGCGAAGCGGCTGCGGTGCCGGCTACAAGGCGATGTGGCACAAAGCCGACGGATACCCGCCGGCATCCTTCCTCCGGGAGCTCGATCCCCGGCTCGAGCGCTTCGCGGACACGAAGCTGTCAGGGGATATTCTCCCTCTGGGAGCAAGAGCGGGAGAGCTGACGGACGAAGCGGCGGCGATGATGGGACTCTGTCCCGGCACGTCGGTTGCCGCGGCCATTATCGACGCGCATGCCGGCGTACCGGGGGCTGGGGCCGTGCGTGCCGGTCAGATGGTTATGGCGATGGGCACGTCTCTCTGCCATATGCTGCTTAGCGATAAAGAAGTACATATGGAAGGCGTAACGGGCGTCGTCGAGGACGGAATCATCCCGGGCTTGTTCGGCTATGAAGCGGGGCAGCCTGCGGTAGGAGACCTGTTCGGCTGGTTCGTCCGCCAAGCGTTATCACCCGAAGTCGCTCATGAGGCGCAAGAGAAAGGGATCGACGTGCACTCGCTTCTGGAGCGCCGCGCATCCTCCCTCAACCCCGGTGAGCACGGGCTGCTGGCGCTCGATTGGTGGAACGGGAACCGCTCGGTTCTGGCGGATACGGACTTGAGCGGCTTGATCGTAGGGCTCACGCTGCAGACGAAGCCGGAGGACATTTATCGTGCGCTTCTGGAAGCGACCGCCTACGGCACTCGCAAAATTATTGAGACTTATGAGGAAGCGGGGCTCGCGGTAGAGGAGCTGTTCGCTTGCGGCGGGCTGCCGCAGCGCAACCGGCTGCTGATGCAAATCTATGCCGATGTGACCGGACGCGAAATCAAGCTGTCCGCCTCCGCCCAGACACCGGCGCTGGGTGCCGCCATCTGGGGAGCCGTTGCCGCCGGCAAGCATATCGGGGGATATGACACCGTGATGGAAGCTTGCGCTAGTATGGCGAAGCTGAGGGAGGAGACTTTTCGGCCCGATCCGCAGCATAGGGCGGTATATGACCGGCTGTACGAGCAATACAATCGGCTGCACGATTTGTTTGGCGGCCGGGGCAGCTGTCAAATCATGCAGGAGCTGAAGCGGATCAAGCTGCAGCAAAGCCAAAGCCTTGCTTAGAATGAAAATAGGATGTCAGTGCAGTATCGTTGCTAACAGACCAGACCATAAGAGATCAAACCAGATCAAGCGGGAGGGTATGAATCCAATGAACAGTTTGTTTACGAAGAGCAAGCAATTGATCCGTACTTTATTCACGGGAAAACGTGCAGTGAAGCATGTGGCCTGCATTACTATTTTGAGCCTGCTTCCTATTCTGCAGCCCGTCGTTAGTGAGGGAAAGCCAGTGCTCCATTCGAAAATGTTCGACCTGTCGTCGGAGGCGACGGAAATCATCCGCGACAAAGCCTTACACAACGGTACCGTACTCCAATCGTTTGCTTTCGATAACGTGAACCGGCATATTTATGTCGTTCAGCTCATGGCTGGAGGACAGCAGCTTCCGGGAGAAAGCGCGCCTGTCAGCGGATCGGCGCGGGATAAGAACGGCGACTTGACGTTAACGCAGCTCGATTGGGATGGAAACGAGCTTGGGTACATGTTTTTGAAAGGCTTCGGCCACGGGGTTCAGATCGGAGTGGAGACCGTAGGCGAAACCGCATATTTGTGGACGGAGACGGACGCCGTCACGGAAGGCAGCAGCGGCTGGGGAACGCAAATCGCCCGATTCCCGTTTGAGAACGGAAGCATTATGACTCCAGATTCGCCGGAGCTCGAGAAGCACCGCTTGATCGAGGGCGCAGACCGCACCACGGTCAATATCGATCCGGCCAACGGGCTGCTGACAATGCGCTACCGCAAGGACGGCGCCTTCCGCTTCGGCGTCTACGATCTGGAGCAGGTAAAAAGCCGTAACTACGAACCGGTTGCCGACGTGCCGCAGCCTAAGGTAGGCACATTTCAAGGCTTCGCTTCCTACGGCGGCTATTTGTACCTGCTGGAGGGCACTTCCTACGGCTCGGGCGGATCCGAGCCTCCTACAGGCAACACGTACATCACTGTCGTGAGCTTGACATCCGGCGATGTCGTCGACAAGCAATTGATCACAGCGGGGAATACCTTATCGTTCCGGGAGCCGGAAGGGATGGCCATTCGGATTCCGGATGGGAAGCATCCGCAAAAAGCCGAGCTGAGCTTCGGCTTCGCCTCCAACTTCACGCCGTCACGGCTCGCGAATATATATTCTTTGGACCGGCTGATGCCGGAGCAGGCGCTTATTAAGAAAGATCGTCCTTAAGCTTAGCAGCCGCATGCTTTTGCATAACGCGCACTTCGTTGATATCAGCGAGGTGCGCGTTTTTTGTACCGGGGACGAGGAAAAGCTAGGTATTGAACGGCAAACAGTATATAATCATAGTAACCCTCTAAGGGATGCAATAAATAAATTACGAGAGCCGCAGGGCACTTATTATACGATTGGAGCAATCAAGATGCACAGAGGTATTTTCTTGACGGTCGAAGGCGGGGAAGGGGCAGGGAAGACGTCCGTCATTACGCTTGTCAGCGAATTTTTATCGTCGTCGGGGTATTCCGTGGTTACATCGCGGGAGCCGGGCGGAATTGAAATCGCCGAGCAAATCCGGTCCATCATTTTGGATACGAACCATACGAAGATGGAGGCGCGTACGGAAGCGCTTCTTTATACGGCGGCAAGAAGACAGCATTTGGTCGAGAAGATTGTGCCTGCTCTCGAACAGGGACAAGTCGTCATTTGCGACCGGTTCATCGACAGCAGTCTTGCTTATCAAGGCTATGCCAGGGGGCTCGGGATCGATGAAGTATTGACGATCAATCAATTTGCGATCGATCGGCTTTTTCCCGATTTGACTCTGTACCTCGATGTCCGTCCGGAGGAGGGGCTAAGAAGAATCCACTCCCGCCAGGGCCGGGAAATTAACCGGCTGGACCTGGAATCGCTCTCTTTTCACCAAAAAGTCCGCGAAGGGTACCTTCAGTTAGCCGAACGATTTGCGGACCGTATCGTCATCATAGACGCCAACCGCAGTATGGACGAAGTGTTCGTCGACGTGAAGGAACAGCTGCAGAGCTATCTGGACAAGCAAAAGCCATAAGCGGAGGCAGTACATGTCGCGATATTATAGTGCCGTTCGAACCCGGGAGGCCCTATCGGCATACAATAGCAGTGTATCCGGAATATTAAGGCTGCTTTGGGAATGGCAATGATGCTATTACGGTTCCCAAAACAGCTTTGCATGGAGCTAAGAAGGAATTGAATCGACCGGTGTCAAATTAATAGTTATGCAATATGTTTTACCATCATCTACAGACTACCTTCAGGCACTACAACATTTGCAGCAAGCTCCAACCGGAACGATTGTAAATTGTAAAGGAGGCCAACGCCAATGAAATTAGTGGTAGCCGTTGTACAAGATAAAGATAGCAACCGTCTGTCGAATGCGTTGATTAAAGAAGGGTTCCGCGCAACCAAGCTGGCCAGTACGGGCGGCTTCTTGCGGGCAGGCAACACGACGTTCATGATCGGGATTGAGGATGAACGGGTGAACGAAGTAATGCAGGTCATCAAGGCCAACTGCAAAATCCGCGAGCAAATCGTCACTCCGGTATCGCCTATGGGAGGTACGACGGATTCCTACATTCCGTTTCCTGTGGAGGTTCAGGTTGGCGGAGCGGCTGTTTTCGTCCTTCCGGTCGAACGATTCGAGCATTATTAATGAAGGGCAGGTTGCGGCGTGAAAATTAATCCGGGCTGGCGCCCTTTCGGTAAAGAAATTCAGCGCAGCGAAACAGCGTCCTCCCAACACCTGCAGCAAAAATCGTTCTCCGATATGATGCATCAGCAGGATGAGAGGGCGAGCCAAGAGCAGCTGCAGCGGATTCTCCAGCAAATTCACTTGCAGGGAGACCGGCTGTCACGGTCAATGACGGTCAGGGAGCTGCGGCAATATAAGCTGCTGGTGAAGCAATACCTGGAGGAGACGGCCCGCCGTGGGGTCCAACTGCGCGATACGCGCGGCTGGGACCGCCGCGGCCGTTCCAAGAGGTACAAGCTGTTGGAGGAGATCGACGAGCAGCTGCTTACTCTGGCCGACGAGTTGCTGGAGAGCGAGCAGGGGCGCATCGATCTGCTTCACAAGATCGGTGAAATCCGCGGCATGCTGATTAACCTTGCATTTTAATCAGCGGCCGTTAGGCATGAAATAAACCCATATATAATAGGAAAGGATTTTACGAAGACGGCGATGTCTTTTCAATCGATACAAGGACAGGAACGCGTAAAGCGTATATTGCAGAACAGTTTGCGCACGGACAAAGTATCCCATGCTTATATATTTACCGGGCCGGCGGGCACGGGACGCAAACAGATGGCGCTTGCTTTCGCGCAAGCGCTGTACTGCGAGGTGCTGCCTGACGACGCCTGCGGCGAGTGTCTCAACTGCCGTAAAGTAGAGCACGGCAACCACCCGGACCTGCACTGGATCCGTCCCGACGGCGCCTCTATCAAAATCGAGCAAATCCGTGAGCTGCAGAAGCAATTTTCGTACCGTGCCTCCGCCTCCGGGCCCAAAATGTACATTCTCGAAGATGCGGATAAAATGACGGTGCAGGCGGCGAACAGCCTGCTCAAATTTTTGGAGGAGCCTACTTCGCGGGTCGTCGCTATATTGATTTCCGATAACGGACAAGCCCTGCTGCCGACGATTCGCTCCAGGTCGCAATGGATTCCGTTCGCCCCAATGAGCCGGGACCGGATGGTTTCCATGCTGCAGGAGGAGGGGCAGCCTTCCGTTCTGATCCAGGCGGCCGTGCGGTTAGCGGCGGGTCCGGATGCGGCTCGGCAGATGATGCAAGGAAATGGGTTTGCAGAAATCAGAAATCTAGTGATACAATTAACAAAGGAGAGTATGTCCCGTTTGCCCACGGCACTGCTGACGGCTCAGCAAAAGCTGGCCAAGTCGGAGCTTTCGGATCAGCTACCTCTGTTTATGGATTTGCTCATTTTGTGGCTAAAGGACATGGTGCAGCTTCATCTCGGCAATCGTACGGATCTGGTTTATGCCGATCAAACCGATTGGATGGGCGGACTGGCCTTGTCTTACGATATGAAGCACTGGGTGCGGTGCTTGGAGCAGGCGGTCGAACAGCAGAAAAGGCTTCGCTTTCATGCCAACCCGCAGCTGGTGCTGGAGAAAATGTTAATGCAGCTGAAGGGGGTGTAGATTTGTACTCGGTAGTTGGCGTTCGTTTTAAGAAGGCCGGTAAAATATATTATTTCGACCCGATTGATTTGCCTGTCGATAAAGAGTGCTCGGTTATTGTCGAAACCGCTCGGGGAATAGAGTACGGAAAAGTAGTTATCGGCAGACGCGTGGTTCAGGAATCCGATGTCGTCCTGCCGTTGAAGAAAGTGATCCGGATTGCGGATCAGACGGATGCACAGCTGGTAGAGGATAATAAATCCGCAGCAAAGAACGCTTTTGCTATTTGTCAGGACAAAATTAGAGATCACCAGCTCAAAATGAAGCTGGTCGACGTTGAATATACATTTGATCGCAACAAGATCATCTTCTACTTTACAGCCGAAGGAAGAGTCGACTTCCGCGAGCTGGTGAAGGACTTGGCCGGCGTGTTCCGGACGAGAATCGAGTTGAGACAAATCGGGGTTCGCGATGAAGCCAAGATGCTGGGCGGTATCGGTCCTTGCGGAAGGATCCTGTGCTGTTCCTCCTTCCTGGGCGATTTCGAGCCGGTCTCGATCAAGATGGCGAAGGATCAGAACCTGTCTTTGAATCCAACGAAAATTTCCGGGCTGTGCGGCCGGTTAATGTGCTGTTTGAAATATGAGCATGATAACTACGAAAGTGCCAAGGATGATGTACCGCGTGTAGGCAACGATGTGATTACTTCATTAGGAGATGGCCGCGTGGTATCGTTAAATATTAACGAGCGTACCGTAAAAGTGCAGATTTATGAGCTCGGTAAAGTCATGGAGCTATCCTTTGACGATGTGGCGGAGCGGCAGTTTTAACGGTGGTTCCAGCTTTCTTGAGGTGAATGTGTGGATAAAAGAGACATTTTTGTTCAGATTGAGCAAATGGAAGAACAAATGGGTACCCTATACTCGGAGCTCGGACTGATGAAGAAGCAGATCATCGAGCTGCTGGAAGAAAATAACCGGTTAAGCATTGAGAATCAGCAGCTGCGCAAGCTGTTGAAGAAGGATGCCGAGCCGCCGGTTGCGGTCGTGCCCAAAATTCATGTCACCGCCGCACAGGCCAAGGAGCTTACAGGGGAAGGCTACGATAATTTGGCCCGACTGTACCATGAGGGCTTCCACATCTGTAATGTCTATTACGGTCATTTGCGGACGGAAGGCGATTGTCTGTTCTGCTTGTCGTTTTTAAATAAATAAGGAAACCGCCGTAGGGAGCCAGCTTCTCTACGGTTTTTTTTGAAGAAAGAGGAATCGTTCATCTATGGGAAAAGTAGACGTTCATATTAATGAAAGAATCGATGATTTACTGACCAACGATCTGAAAATTATCCAAAGCGACGAGGTGTTCAGCTTCTCGATGGATGCCGTACTGCTGGGAAGATTCAGCTATGTACCGCCCAGGGGGCGTGTCGTGGATCTGTGCACGGGCAATGGAGTCATTCCGCTGCTTCTGAGCACGCGGACGAAGGCTTCTATCGTCGGTGTGGAGATACAGGACCGGCTTGCCGATATGGCGGACCGCAATGTTCGAATCAATGACATGGAGGAGCAAATTCGTATCGTGCATGGCGACTTGCGGAATATTCACACCGAGCTCGGTAACGGTACGTTCGATGTGGTGACGGTCAATCCCCCTTACCTCCCGGTTCCTAACGGCGAGCAAAATGTAAACGAGCACGTGGCTGCGGCCCGTCATGAAGTGTTCTGCACGCTTGAGGATGTAGTAAGGACAAGCAGCCGGCTTGTGCGAAGCGGAGGCAGAGTGGCTATGGTGCATCGTCCGAGCCGGCTGGTTGAAATCTTTTGTACGATGCGTCAATATAAGTTGGAGCCGAAGCGAATCCGGTTCGTGCATCCCCGGGCAGGGGAGGAAGCGAACATGGTGCTGGTGGAAGCGCTGAAAGACGGGAAGCCGGAGCTGCGAACGCTTCCGCCGCTTATCGTTTACAAAAATAAAACGGAATATTGCGATGAGCTGATGGAGATTTATTACGGCAAACGAGACCAGCTTATCGAGCCAACCGTTACCTAACGGGGGAACCATCACTTGAACATTCAAAAAAGCTATCAGCAAAACGAAGAGGCGGCCGGTAAGCTGTATTTGGTCGGCACGCCCATCGGCAATTTGGAGGATATGACGTTTCGCGCGGTCCGAATCCTGAAAGAAGTGCAATGGATCGCGGCGGAGGATACACGGCAAACGCGCAAGCTGCTGACGCACTTCGACATATCGACGCGCCTTGTCAGCTATCATGAGCACAACAAGCACGCCAGCGGTCCGGAGCTCATCCGGATTCTTCAGTCCGGCGATGACATTGCGCTGGTAAGCGACGCGGGATTACCGGCTATATGCGATCCCGGTGCGGACCTGGTCCGGCAGGCAATCGCTGCAGGCATCGACGTCATTCCGATTCCGGGCGCGAATGCGGCCTTGTCGGCGCTGATCGTGTCCGGCCTGCCTACCGACCGCTTCACGTTCGCCGGCTTTCTGCCGCGCGACAAAAAGCCCCTAATGCAGGAGCTGCAAGCGCTGCAGCCGGTCAAAGAGACGCTGCTGTTCTACGAGTCTCCGCATCGGATCGTCAAGACGCTCGAGGCGATGCTGGAGGTGTGGAACCCGGAGCGGCAAATGTGTCTCATGCGCGAGCTGACGAAGAAGTACGAGGAAGCGGCGAGAGGTACGATTCAGGAATGCCTCGACCTGCTGAAGGAAGTGCCGCCGCAAGGCGAGTATGTCATCGTCGTAGAGGGCAGCACGGCTTCCGAGAGCGGGGATTCCGCCGCATGGTGGGAAGCCTTCAGCCTGGAGGAGCATGTGGAGCATTATACGACGCAGGGCGTCGACCGCAAGGAAGCGATCAAGCGGGCCGCCGCCGATCGCCAGATGCCTAAGCGGGAGCTGTATAATCTGCTTCACCGGCAGTAAAATTTTACAATATCTTTGAAAAAGGCCGATCGAAGCTATGCTCGATCGGCTTGTTTGTTAGCTCTACTATATAAATGGAGTTTGAACATTGCAAAAAAGGGAGTAAGGAAATGAACCGGAGAGTTCACGAGCCGCCTTTTAAGATGGATTATAACCTTAAAACTGAATAATAAGAATCCATCTTAAACAGCGGCCGGAGGTACATTCCTTCTCCCTAACC
Organism: Paenibacillus sp. NPDC056579; assembly: GCF_042793215.1. NCBI lineage: Bacteria > Bacillati > Bacillota > Bacilli > Caryophanales > Paenibacillaceae > Paenibacillus > Paenibacillus sp. NPDC056579. The sequence goes on along the minus strand of NZ_JBHTVD010000020.1, from coordinate 51,413 downwards.
CGGTAATGTTCAAACTCCATCCCCACCCCAAAAAAAATCCCCAATTTCATAAAAAATCATGAATTGGGGAATAGAGGAGATATGAAAAAGGTTAGAATTACCTTAGTAAGAAGTGCTATCCTTATTATAACCTATTTTTTTTATTTTGTCACAGGTATTGGCATTTCGGATAAACATTCGTGACAAACAATTTTTCCTTTGAAGTAGGACACGTTTTCAGCGTTTCCACAGAAAATACAAGCAGGTTCATATTTCTTCAACATGATGCGCTCGCCGTCCACATAAATTTCCAAAGCGTCCTTCTCGCCGATGCCCAGCGTTCTGCGAAGCTCGATCGGAATAACGACACGTCCCAACTCGTCGACCTTTCTAACAATACCAGTAGATTTCATCATATATGATAAGTCCCCTCTCAATAAATTAATCGTCATGATTCGACATTCTTCTTAAGGTTTATGATACCAACCATTCCCAAAATAGTCAACTATCATTTTTGATTTTTACCCGTTAAAAATTGGAATGAAACCCTTCTTGTACAAAATTTAATTTATTAAACAAGTGAAAAACCTCAAAAAACAAAGGCTTTTAACTAAATGGGAATCGTAGTAATATGAATATATTGCATGTCCAAGAAATAATTTCAAGTCATATAATGTTCACATTTGGAAGTTGATTACGACAATATTCGACAAATCTACGGATTTTCCGTCTCATTTATTTTGTCGAATGCAACCAGGCTAAGGGGGAACCGACATGTCGAATCCATTGCGCGAAGAAAAAGTTTTCAAAGACCCTGTGCATAAATACATCTACGTGCAGGATCAGACCGTATGGGACTTGATTAATACCAAAGAATTTCAGCGCCTGCGCCGCATCCGGCAGCTGGGTACGTGCTTTTTGACCTTTCATGGAGCCGAGCACAGCCGGTTCTCCCATTCCTTGGGCGTCTACGAAGTCACCCGCAAAATCATCTCGCAGTTCGAACGCAACGGCTACGAGGATTGGCCGAGCGACGAGCGGCTGCTCAGCTTGTGTGCAGCGCTGCTGCATGACGTCGGGCACGGACCGTTTTCCCATTCCATCGAAAAAACGTTCGGCACGAACCACGAGGAATGGTCTTGCCGGATCGTTCTGGGAGACACGGAAGTGAACCGCGTGCTGAAGCAGGTATCCCCGTCATTTCCGCAGAAGGTGGCCGGTGTCATCGCCAAAACCTACAATCAGGAAATCGTCATCAGTCTCGTGTCCAGCCAACTGGATGCGGATCGGATGGATTACTTACTGCGCGATGCTTATTTCACCGGGGTCAATTACGGCACCTTCGACCTCGAGCGTATATTGCGGGTGATGCGTCCGTTCCAAGGGCACATTGTCGTCAAGGAAAGCGGCATGCACGCGGTGGAGGACTACTTGATGTCCCGTTACCAAATGTACTGGCAGGTCTACTTCCACCCGGTTACCCGCAGCGCCGAAGTGATTTTGCATAATATTTTTCAAAGAGCGAAACAGTTATATGAAGAAAACTACGCCTTCTCGTTTATGCTGCAGCCGCTGTTAAGCTTGTTCCGTCGTACGCTGACCGTAGAGGAGTACCTGCTGCTCGACGAAGCGTTCATGCAGACCGTGCTGATGCAATGGTCCGGCGAAGCCGATCCGATATTGTCCGACCTGTGCTCCCGTTTCTTAAACCGCAGGCTGTTCAAATATGTCACGCTGGAGCGGATTGATGTACAGCTGATCGAGCAGCTTCGTGATGCGATGACGGCTCTCGGAATCGATCCTGCGTTTTATCTCGAAATTGATTTCCCTTCGGATCTTTCGTATGATGTGTATCGTCCGGGCGAGCATGACGAAAAATTGCCGATTTTGCTGCTGGACCATAAAGAAGGGCTGACAGAAATTTCGCGCAAGTCGGAAATTGTCCGTTCAATCAGCGGCATCCACATGGGGAAATACCATCTTTATTTCCCGGAGGAGCTGCTCAGGGCTGACCTTAAGCCGGAGCACCGGAAGCTGCTTGGCGTAGAATAAAGCGCAGCAGCCTCATCCATACAGACTTCAATAAAGGAGACTTTGTTTACATATGCTGACCGATACGCACACACATTTAAACGCACCGCAATTCGATGAAGATCGACACGAGGTCATCCGGCGCGCGCAAGAGAACGGAATCAGTCGAATCGTCAATGTCGGATTTAACCGGGAAACGATCCCCACCTCGATCGCATTGGCAGAGCAATATGATTTCATTTATTCGACCGTGGGCTGGCATCCTCAAGACGCCAAGGATATGACGCCGGAGGACCTGAAGTGGATCGAGCAGCTATGCTCCCATCCCAAAGTCGTCGCTATCGGCGAGATCGGCCTGGATTACTACTGGGATACGTCATTCAAAGACGTGCAGGACCGCGTATTTCGCGAGCAGGTTCGGCTGGCCCGTAAATTGAACATGCCGATCGTTATCCATAACCGTGACGCGCATCAAGATATTATCCGTGTTCTCCGTGAGGAGAAGGCGTCGGAGGTCGGCGGCGTCATGCACTGCTTCTCGGGCAGCTGGGAGACGGCGAAGATGTGTCTCGATATGAACTTCTACATCTCGTTCGGCGGGCCGGTTACTTTCAAGAACGCCAAACAGCCGAAGGAAGTGCTTGAAAAGGTTCCTCTCGATCGGCTGTTGGTCGAAACCGATGCTCCATATTTGACTCCGCATCCTCATCGCGGCAAAAGAAATGAAACTGCGTATGTGAAATTAGTCGCAGAAACCGCTGCTCAAATCAAAGGGTTAACCTTGGAGGAGCTGGCTCACGCGACTACTAAAAATGCAGTTAGATTATTCGGTTTGGAGTAGAGGAATCCGGGGGTCAGGACAGCCCTTTTTTCGTCGAAATCGTGATAATTAAAGAAAATTGGTTAAAACAGTAAGTCAGTGCAAGAAAAATAAGGGTTTTCTTTTTGAAACTGCTAAAATTTGTTTGAATTGAACAAAAACGGACCTTTTTTGGCGAGTTTGTATACTTTACAACTTTATATCCGACAGCGTAAACTCAATATTAACTTAATACGATTACCAGATTTCCACTATCGCTGAGTTTCCGTAAGGGAAACGGGGGAACCGTAAGCTGACCTGTCTCGAATTTCAATAAGACTAAGGTCACAATTTCTGGGGTGAGTCTTGGTGAGGATGAACGGCTAACAATCCGATACCAAGTAGGGCGACTCTCAAGTCCGAATCCGTCAGCTAACCTCGTAAGCGTAAGAGAGAGGTAACGATTGTCGTGTGCTTTATTTCATTTTGATGAAATAACGAAAAGTCACGGGAAGAGTCCTCTTTCCGATGACTTTTTTTATGTTCTCCCGTTCATTGTGATACGAATCCGACAACATAACGACCGAATACCGGGGAGGTGCTGGCCGCACGCAGGAAGAAACGATATGGCCCGTAGGTTGCAGCCCTTAGTTGAATTAACGAAAGATTGCAAAACTTAAACCATAGTCGCGTCAGATGAAATCATGCGAAACACTCGACGGCGGGGCTTTGAAGGAGGACCGACAAGTGGGAGCTATTCAACACGAGCAAACCCATGTAAGACGATCATCCAGCATGTCCTTCGCATTGCGATGGAAGCATGAAAACTTGCGTTTGATATCGAAAGCAGCACTCATTTCATTCGCTTTGACTTTCATGTTTTTGATGATGTTATACGGTACGGCTACCAAGAAGGTATCCGTAGTTGTGAACGGACAGGAAACCGTTGTGTATACGAAGCAATGGGATCTGCAGCGTTTACTGGATGAGCAGAAGATTACTGTTGGAGAGCACGATAGGCTCTCGGCAGCGCTGGATTCGAAGGTGAAGAACGGTGACCGGATCACCATCGAGCATGCCAAGCCGCTTCAGCTTACGGCTGACGGCGAGCAGAAGACGCATTATACCGTTGCCACGACGGTAGGGGATGCTCTCAAAGATTTGAACGTCACGGTTGGGGAGCTGGATAAGGTAAATCCGTCGCTGGATGCCGAACTGCCTCCGAGCGGTGAGATTCAAATTGTCCGGGTCAAGAAAGAAATGGAAGAGGTTTCGGAAAAAGTAGCGTTTAGCGTAGTGAAGAAGAACGATCCGCAGCTGGTAAAGGGCAAAGAACAGATAGTGCAAGAAGGGCAAGAGGGCGTAGTCCTCAAAACTACGGAAAAGGTTTATGAAGATGGAGTCTTGGTCTCCGAGCAAGTGGTTGGTGAGAAGGTCCAAACGGAAAGCGTCAATAAAGTGGTCGCTATCGGGACGAAAAATCCGGTAGTCGTGTTGTCGGCGTCATCGCCGAATCTTCAAGAAGTAACCAAAGGCGGTGTGTCTTTTGGCGTGAAGCAGGTCATCAATAACGTGACCTTGACTGCATATACGGCAAGTGTAGCTTCTACGGGCAAAAGCGCGGAGCATCCGCAGTTCGGTATTACTTCATCGGGTACGAGAGTAACGGAAGGTCGAACAATTGCAGTGGATCCCAAAGTGGTTCCCCTGGGCTGGTGGGTTTATATCGATGGGCTTGGCTTCCGCAGAGCGGAGGATACGGGCAGCGCCGTGAAAGGCAACGTCATCGATGTGTATTTCGACAGCGGTTCTTATGCTAACAAATTTGGCATGAAGCGTGGGTATACGGTCTATGTCATTGGACCGAAGAAGCCGACGGCGGACTAAGGACCTGCAATTAGGGCAGACTCATAATATATAGGGTAACGGATGAGAAGAGGGATACCTCTTCTTTTTTCTGTGGTTGGCTTTCCAGAAAGAAGGTTGTAAGATGATAAAGGAAATTATTGTCGTTGAGGGCAAGGACGATACGACAGCCATTAAACGGGCGGTAGACGCCGAAACGATCGAGACCGGCGGGTCGGCGATCAATAAAGAGGTCATCAAAAGAATTCGCCTCGCGCAGCAGCGCCGGGGAGTGATCATATTAACCGATCCGGATCATGCGGGAGAGCGGATACGTAAAATCATTACGGCTCAGGTCAAAGGGTGCAAGCACGCTTTCATCACGCAGGAGGAAGCGACGAGCAAAGGCGATATCGGCGTCGAGAACGCGTCCGTGGACGTGATCCGCAAGGCGCTGGCAAACGTGCGCACCGATTATGAGGCGGAGGAGTCCGATATTACGTGGGAAGACCTTATCAACGCCGGGCTGATCGTTCATAATCAGGCGTCCGCGAGACGGATGGTAATGGGGAATCTGCTCGGGATCGGGTATTGTAACGGAAAGCAATTTTATAACCGCTGCCGGATGTTCCGCATTTCGCGGGAGGAATTCGCCGAGGCGTGGAAGCAACTTGAGGAAAAAGAGGGCTAGGAAACGATGGATACGATAAAACCAGGATTGACGGAGGATATTGCCTCCCCCAAAAAGACAAAAGAGCTTCTCCAGAGGCACGGCTTCACGCTGAAGAAAAGCTTGGGTCAAAATTTTCTGATTGACCCGAATATACTGCATAAGATCGTCTCTGCCGCGGGGCTTGACGCCGCCAAGGGGGCGCTGGAGATCGGCCCGGGCATCGGGGCTTTAACGCAGCAGCTGGCGAAGCTGGCCGGACGCGTCGTCGCCGTCGAGATCGATCAGCGGCTGCTGCCGCTGCTGGAGGAGACGCTCCATGCGTATCCCAACGCAAGCGTTGTCCATGGAGACGTGCTGAAGGTCGATCTGAAACAGCTGTTTCAGGATTACTTTGCAGGCGTGGATAAGGTTAGTGTCGTAGCGAACCTGCCGTATTACATCACGACGCCGATTATTATGAAGCTGCTCGAGGACAAGCTGCCGCTGGAGAATATCGTCGTTATGATCCAGAAGGAAGTGGCCGAGCGGATGTCGGCTAAGCCGGGCGGAAAAGATTATGGCAGCCTGAGCATCGCGGTGCAGTATTATTGCGAGCCGGAGATCGTGACGATCGTGCCTCACACCGTGTTCATTCCGCAGCCGAACGTCGATTCCGCTGTGATCAAGCTGAAGGTGCGGGAACAACCGGCCGTCGAGGTGCGCGACGAGGCGTTCTTCTTCGACGTCATCCAGTCCTCCTTCGTTCAGCGCAGGAAGACGATTTACAATAACCTGGCGTCGCGGTTTTTCACCAAGGAGACAAAGGGGCGGCTCGAGCCGATATTGCAGGAGGCGGGGATAGAGCCTTCGCGACGCGGAGAGACGCTCTCGATGGAGGAATATGCCAAGCTTAGCGAAGTGCTGGCTGAGGCTCTCGGACGCTCCTAGCAGGCCGTAGAGGCCTGTCACGGGCAATGGATGGACGGAACCCGGCGAGGCCAAGCTCCGGAGGCAAAAAAAGGCTCCCTGAATCACCAAATGCCTATTGACGCCATAGGATACACGAGGAGGCGATTTGGCCATGAAACAGGGAGACCTGGTCACTCGTAAGTCTTATGGTGGTGACATCATATTTAAAATTCAGGATATCATCCAGCAACAAGCGATATTGCGCGGGGTTGACTACCGGCTGCTGGCCGATGCTCCGATTTTCGATCTGGTCAACGCGCCGATGGATCCATATCAATATACGGTCGGCATTGAGCCCAAGTGGATGGAGAACATGCGCCGGGCCAGAACCAATCCATCGGCAGGGGAGACCTATTCGGGCTTTGGCGACACCCCGGGGGCTTTAGGCGAGAAGAAGATACCGGTCTATTTTGAAATGCCCGGGAAGGTGCTTCATTTGGACGGCGACCCGATGTATTTGCGCAAATGCATGAATTTATATGGGGAGCTTAGGGTTCCGGCGGAAGGCTTCTATGTCTCGGAGTCCCGGATGGCCGAGGCGTTATATAGGCTGCTGCCCCAAGTAAAGCCGGATATCGTGGTTATCACGGGGCATGACGGTATATTGAAAACGCGCAGAAACGGAGACATCGGGCAACTAAGCAGCTACAAGAATTCCCATCACTTCGTGAGTGCGGTCAAAGTGGCGCGGCAGTACGAAAAAAATAAAGATACGCTAACGGTAGTCGCAGGGGCTTGTCAGTCTCATTTTGAAGCGCTTATGCAGGCAGGGGCAAACTATGCCAGCTCTCCGGCCCGTGTGCTCATTCATGCGCTTGATCCTTTGTGCGTTGCGGTGAAGGTCGCTTATACGCCGATCCGCGATACCGTCAATATAGTGGATGTGATCGGCTTGACCCATAGCGGATTGGAAGGCTTGGGTGGAGTGGAATCGCGCGGCAGCTTTCGCAGAGGAGTTCCCATTATTCAAAATAATATACCGCTTCAAGCACCCTAGGGTGCTTTTTGTTTTAAATTTTGACAATTTGGTGAACGAAAAAGGAGGGGAATATCGTAAAAACTCGGGATTTCGGGGAAAAATGGCGTTGACAACCGGTTTGTATCGCTGATATAATATTTGTTCTTATTTGACATACTACCTCTATTGGGTTATAATTTACAAGGAAAGAGGTGGTAGTGGTCAATGGCAAAAAATTCGCTATTGGATATCAAACGCAGTTTGGAACCTCATGTCGGACAGAAAATCATGTTGAGAGCAAACGGCGGTCGCCGCAAGACGATCGAACGATCCGGTGTATTGGAGGAAACCTACCCTTCCGTTTTTATCGTGAAGCTGGATCAGGAGCAGAACGCTTTCAAACGAGTCTCATACAGCTACGCAGATATACTGACAGAGTCCGTTGAAGTAACGGTATGCAATGATGACGGACAAGTTCGTATAACCATACAGCAATAGAGTTGCCAAGACGGTGCATCCTTTGGGGATGCGCCGTTTTTTGTTTCCGTAAGCATTGGCATTAAGCAGCAGTGTGCATGGGGAAAAAGCGACCGGGGCATACTACGCGTAACTACCGTAAAGGAGGATCCGCCAATGTCGCGTAGAAATCGTCGGGGCATGATGTCTGAGCAGTTTAAGTACGAGCTTGCGAAGGACCTTGGTTTTTATGAAACGGTACAGCGTGAGGGCTGGGGAGGTATACGAACCAAGGATGCGGGCAATATGGTAAAGAGAGCGATTCAAATTGCCGAGCAGACTATTTCGCAGCAGCCTCCGCAACAACCTCCGCAGCAGCCGCCGAGGTATAGATAACGTCCATTCGGGAGCTAGAGCACGCAGAGCGCTGCTTTAGCTTTTTTTTGTTTCCTTTTTGGTATAGTATTAAGGGATAGAATAGAGCTGTAAAGAAGGTGTCCTATGAAAGTTTTCGAAAAAGCGCCGGCTAAAATCAATTTGTCGCTGGACGTTCTGCATAAACGGGAGGATGGCTACCACGAAGTCGAAATGGTGATGACCATGGTGGACCTGGCGGACCGGATTGAAATGCAGGAGCTGCCCCGCGATACGATCATCATCTCCAGCCAGGCCGGATACATACCTTTGGATGAGAAAAACTTGGCTTTCCAGGCGGCTAAGCTGATCAAAGACCGCTACGATGTCAAGCAAGGAGTTTACATACATTTGGATAAAAAAATTCCGGTAGCCGCCGGGCTTGCCGGAGGCAGCAGCGATGCTGCGGCGACGCTGCGCGGGTTGAACAGGCTGTGGAAGCTGAACATCCCTACGGATGAGCTGCAGCGTCTTGGTGCGGAGCTTGGTTCCGATGTGCCCTTTTGCGTCACTGGCGGGACGGCGGTGGCGACAGGACGCGGCGAGAAGCTCGAGGCTATCGAATCCCCGCCGCAATGTTGGGTCGTATTGGCCAAGCCTCCCATCAACGTGTCCACATCGGAAATCTACGGCAAGCTGCGGGCGAACGCGATCAAGCATCATCCTTCTACCGCCCGGGTGATTGATGCGATCCGGCAAAAACGGTTTGACCTGCTTTGCGACAACCTCGGCAATGTGCTGGAGGAGGTTACGCTGGATTTATATCCGGAGGTACGCCAGCTCAAGGACTGTATGATCCGGCTGGGCGCAGACGGAGTACTGATGTCCGGAAGCGGGCCTACGGTATTCGGGCTGGTATCCAAGGAAGCGAAAGTGCCCCGTATTTACAACGGATTGCGCGGCTTCTGCAAAGATGTATATGCCGTTCGGCTTTTGACATGATCGGTTTGTGTTAGCTTCATGTTAGAATAATTTTCATGAATGATCTTGAATAAATACGGATAAAAATGATATATTCACTATATATTATTCGGATTTTTCTGCCCATGGCACGATTGCCGTGTGGGCTGCCGGACCGGCTGCGGATCTAACCGCAGTGCAGCTAGCTTGACAGCTGCTTGTACACGCAGCCAATGCATTTTTTTATCAATGAAGGGGGTTCTCCGCATGAAAAAGTTAAAACGAAGCGCAAGGTTGGTTGAAATGACCCAATACTTGCTTTTTCGCCCCCATACACTTATTCCTTTAACCACATTCGCAGACCGATACAATTCGGCCAAGTCTTCGATCAGCGAGGATTTGGCTATCATTAAAGAAGTGTTCGAGGAAGAAGGGCTGGGCGAATTACAGACACTGGCCGGAGCAGCCGGAGGAGTCAAATTTATACCGAAAGTCACCAAGGCGGCTTCTTTGCAATTTATCGAGAGCATCTGCCGTCAGCTGGAGCAGCCTGAGCGTATTTTGCCGGGAGGCTATATGTATATGTCCGACATCATGGGGCAGCCTTTTATTTTGAATGAAGTGGGCAAAATGTTCGCGACCGCTTTTGCGGGAAAAGATATCGACGTCGTGATGACGGTGGAGACGAAAGGGATTCCTCTCGCTTATGCAACGGCTACGTTCCTGAATCTTCCGGTCGTTATCGTGCGCCGCGACAACAAAGTAACCGAAGGCTCGGCGGTCAGCATAAACTACGTGTCCGGCTCGAACAAACGAATCCAGACGATGTCCTTGTCCCGCAGAGCGTTGAAGGAAGAGTCGAGAGTTCTGATCATCGATGACTTCATGCGGGTGGGCGGAACGGTCCACGGCATGATGGATTTGCTGAAGGAGTTTAACGCTACGGTCAAAGGTGTAGGCGTTTTCGTGGAGTCCGGAGAGGTGGAAGAGCATCTCATAGACGATTATATCTCTTTGGCGAAGCTGTCGGCGGTAGATCCGAAGACGAAGCAAATTACGGTAGAACCGGGAAATTACTTTACAGACGGAGAGTGAATGATCGATGAAATTGACCACTATCGCAACCAGTCAGGCACCAGCAGCTATCGGACCGTATTCCCAGGCCGTACAATTCGGCAACGTGCTGTTCACGTCGGGCCAAATCCCTCTTGGATTGGACGGACAAGTTGTCGGCGGAGGCATCGAGGAGCAGACGCATCAAGTGTTCCGCAATCTGGAAGCGGTGCTGTCGGAAGCGGGAGCAAAGTTCAGTGACGTCATCAAGGCAACCGTATTCATCAAGGACATGAATCAGTTCGCACAGGTGAATGAAATTTACGCTTCGTACTTTGGTGATCATAAACCGGCCCGTTCGACGGTCGAAGTAGCCCGTCTTCCCAAGGATGTGCTTGTCGAAATCGAACTGATCGCGGCGACCGGTGTCGAAAAATAATAAATTAATCAAATATTTATAAAATTATACATTTTTGATTAAAAGAAAGAAGGATTTTGCCCTAAAATGTGGAATTTTATATCCCAAGTCTCCCAGATGGAAAAAGGTGGTGAACACTAATGCAGATTACAGACGTTAGACTCCGTCGGGTTAACTCCGAGGGAAGAATGAAAGCCATTGCTTCCATTACCATCGACAACGAATTTGTGGTTCACGACATTCGTGTGATTGACGGTAACAACGGCATGTTCGTAGCAATGCCAAGTAAGCGCACACCAGACGGAGAGTTCAGGGATATTGCACATCCGATCTCTTCCACCACTCGTGAGAAGATTCAAGCTGCTGTTTTGGCTGAATACGATCGAGCGGCAACCGAGGAAGAAGTAATCGTTGAAGGGGCATAATTCAGCTGAGAGGAGGGCCGAGAGAGGCTCTCTTTTCTTTTGGCATGAATTCATATATATTGAGTGCAGGGAATGGTTAACGACGGTGTCAATTTCAGGGGGATGGGCCTAAAGCTTGTCTTTCGTTCGAACGCTTTACTGTTGGAGAAAATGACGCATCCTTCGTTGGGCGCTCCTCTTTGGTTTGATTGCTGATTGCAGTCGACAGGGGGCGGATTACAAATGAGAGAGATCGAAGAGAAACTACAGACACTAAAGGAGTGGACCTAAAAGTGAACATTATGGGGATTGTCCTGGCAGCGGGACAAGGCAAACGTATGAAATCGAAGCTGTACAAAGTACTTCATAAAGTATGCGGAAAGCCGATGGTAGGCCACGTCGTTCATGTGCTGGAGCAGCTGCAAACCCGGAGAACGGTGGTCGTTGTAGGTCATGGAGCCGAAGCGGTGAAATCGTACCTGGGAGATCGCGTAGAATATGCCATGCAGGAGCAGCAGCTGGGAACCGGCCATGCAGTGCTGCAGGCCAAGGATTTGTTGGCGAATGAAGACGGGCTTACCGTCTTACTATACGGAGACACACCGCTCGTCACGAGCGAAGCGGTTCAAGAGATGATTCGCGTGCACCAGGAAAAGGGAGCCGCCGCCACCGTGATGACGGCGATCTTCGATAACCCGTTCGGTCTCGGACGCATTATCCGCGATGAGAACGGCCGTGTAGCGCGCATTGTGGAGCAGAAGGACTGCACGCCGGAGGAGCGCGAGATCAAGGAGATCAACTCCGGCATGTACTGCTTCGATAACCGCAAACTGTTCGAAGCGCTTAGCCAGGTGAAGAATGACAATTCGCAGCAGGAATATTATTTGACCGATGTCATCGGCATTCTGGTCAATCAGAACGACATTGTCGAAGCTTACTGTACGCCGGATGCCATCGAGACGCTCGGCGTAAACGACCGCGTCGCTCTCGCTGAAGCCGAGCAGCACATGCGTGCCCGCATCAATCGCGGCCATATGGTAAACGGCGTGACGCTGATCGATCCGGCGAACACGTATATCGAGGCGGACGTAACTATCGGCGCGGATACGATTGTATATCCCGGAAGCGTCCTGAAGGGCAGCACGGTGATCGGGGAAGACGGCGTCATCGGACCGAACGCGGACATCGCGGACAGCACGCTCGGCAGCGGCGTTCAGGTCAAGCATTCCGTATTGACGGAAGCGGAAGTGGGCGATGGCACCTCCATCGGGCCTTACGCATATCTTCGTCCGGGCGCCAAGCTCGGCGCTAACGTGAAGATCGGCGATTTCGTGGAGATTAAGAACGCCACGCTGGCGGATGACGTGAAGGTATCGCATCTGAGCTATATCGGCGACGCCGTCGTCGGCCGCAATGTCAATTTCGGCTGCGGAGCGATTACCGTCAATTACGACGGCTTCAACAAGCAGCTGACCGAAGTGGAAGACGATGCGTTCATCGGCAGCAACGTGAACCTGATCGCGCCGGTGAAGATCGGCAAAGGCGCCTATGTAGTGGCGGGCTCGACGATTACGCGCGACGTGGAGGAAGGCGATATGGCGATCGCGCGCGAGCGTCAGGTGAATAAGCCGGGCTATGCGGATAAGCTTCGCTCCAAGTTTGCTGCCAAGAAGCAGGCATCGAAGGCAGGAAAGTGATTGGATTCCTCCTCAATTGGGTAAAGTAAAGAATAGGGTAGCAATGGTTTCTATTCTTGGGCCTAAATTGAAGGAGGTTTCATCATGGAAGCAACATTGAAAGCGGAAGTACGCAAAACGACTACGAAGTCCGAAAGGAAGGGGCTTCGGGCGAAAGGGAAAATTCCAGCCGTTGTTTACGGCACCAAGGTAAACAACACGCCGATTGTTATAGATGAAAGGGAATTATCGGCGCTATTGCGAACGAACCCTCATGCCATTATTCAAATGGACGTGCCAGACATGGGCAAACAGCCTGTAATGATCAACGAGATACAACGCGATCCGATCTTGAGAGACGTCATCCATGTCGATTTTCATCAAATCAACATGGACGAGCCGGTTACGACAACCGTTCGGCTGGATTTTGTCGGCGATTCGGTAGGCGTGCGAATGGGAGGCATCTTGCAAATTCAGCATCATGAGATTGAAATTCGCTGCTTGCCGAAGCAAATTCCCGATTCCATCGAAGTCGATGTCAGCCAGCTGGAGATTGGAAACAGCCTGCTTCTCACCGATCTGAAAGTACCGGATTTCATCGAGCTGAAAAAGTCCGTAGCCAACGATGTGGTCGTTACCATATTGATGCCGCAGAAGGAAGAGCTTCCTGCGGATACGGCCGAAGAAGCGGAGCAAAAGGCGGAGGCCAAGGCCGAAGCGGCTGCGAATCAGGCTCAGGAAACGGTATAACGCAGGCGGGATCATCGTTGTTGCGGAGCGCGTCGAACGTTTGTTCGGCGCGCTTTGTCGCGTCGTCTCCTTCCGGTTGGGAACACGGGCTTGCAACGGCTGACGCGCAGGCTGTAACATAAATGGAAGCACCCCGCTAAGGGAAGGAGAACAGCAGCATGAAATGGTTTGTAGGCTTAGGCAATCCGGGCAAGCAGTACGAAACGACCCGCCATAATATCGGATTTATGGCGCTCGACCGGTTTGCGGATAAGCATGGGATCAAAATTACGCAAAGCAAGTGCAAAGGACTGCTCGGCGAAGGCAACGTCAACGGAACGAAAGTGTATTTGCTGAAGCCGATGACCTATATGAATTTGTCGGGGGAGTCGATGCGGGCGTTTTTGGACTTTTACAAAGCGTCGGTAGATGATCTGGTTGTCATTTATGACGACCTCGACACGGCCTACGGCCAGATTCGGCTTCGTTACCAGGGCAGCGCAGGAGGCCATAACGGCATCAAGTCGGCCATCCAGCATCTCGGGACGCAGACGTTCAACCGGATCCGCATTGGCATTAACCGCCCGGCACCGGGCTACAACATTGCCGATTACGTGCTGTCGACATTTTCCAAGGAAGAGTTCAAATCGATGCCGCAGGTGCTGGATGCGACTTGCGAGGCGATGGAATTTTCACTCGACAATTCCTTTGAGAAGACGATGGCCAAATTCAACGGATAACCGGCGCGGTACAACGGTGGCTTCGGTATCTCTATGTGAAAGAAAAAAGCAGGCTAAAATCCTCCTTTTTGGGTCATAATGAAGGGAAAAAGGAGGAATGCGCCATGGCTATCAAGTACGTATGCCGGCACTGCCGTACGTTAATTGGAGAACTGGAGCAGCAGCATGTGAGCGAGGAGCTGCTGGGCTTCCATTTCTTGACCCCCGAGGAGCGTCAGAGTATAATATCGTATAACCCAAATGGCGATATGACCGTCAATGTGGTTTGCGATTACTGCAAGGAAGCGCTGGAGAATAACCCGGAGCTTTCGCTCGTGGCTAGTCCGCTGCAGTAACCACGGAATAAGGAACAAGGATCGAATGATAGATGCCTGGGCTAGTCAAGCCTGGGTTCTTTTTCGAGCACGGGATTAAGCGATTTCCAAACCCCTGTACGGCCATGAAGGGACTATGTTTTCCCTTACGTCATGGCGGCGAATTGGTTTCGGACGGCATGTTCTTTTGTGAGACACATACTATGTAGTATACAAAAGGAGCGTCGCCTCTCATGGCGTTTGCTCCTAGTACCCGTTGGCTTGGCATGGCAAACGCACGTGTCGGGTTACGCCAAGCCCGGGCAAGCCGCCTTTCAGGAGGCAATGAAAATGGTTTCGTTGATGGTGAGAGGGGGTACGTTGTTTGCAAGCGTTAATCCAGGCTTTCTCCGCAGATCCCGATTTGCAGAGCATCGTAAACGGTGTCCGGTCGGGGATGAGGGAGCAGTTAATATCCGGTCTGTCCGGTTCCTCGCGGCAAGTCATGCTTGCGGCTCTATATCAGGAGCTGGACCAGCCGTTGTTCATAGTTACACACAACATGTTTTCCGCACAAAAAATTTTCGAGGACCTGGTGGAATGCTTACCGGACGATAAGGTGCTGCTGTTTCCGGCTCAAGAGCTGCTGGCGGCCGAGTCGGCCGTAGCGAGTCCCGAAATGCTGGCGCAGCGCATTGACGCTTTGACGCGTCTTGCCGGCGGGTTCCGCGGAGTCGTCGTCGTTCCCTATGCGGGAATGCGGCGTATTTTGCCTCACAAGGACATCATCGCGGAGGCACGCATTCCGATTCAGGTAGGGCAGACGCTGCAGCTGGATTCGTTTATCGCCGAGATGGTTCATCTTGGGTATGAGCGTGTAGAACGCGTCGAGAGCAAAGGTGAAATGAGCGTACGGGGCGGCATTATCGACTTTTATCCGCTGTCTTCGGCACATCCTTACCGCGTAGAGCTGTTCGATGTAGAGGTAGACTCCATACGTACGTTCGAAATTGCGGATCAGCGCTCCATCGATAAATTAAACGAGCTGATCATTACGCCGTGCCGTGAAATTATAGCGGATGGAAAACGGTTACAAAATGCGGCGCAGCACGCCTATGAGCTGCTGCAGGCTCAAATGGAAAAAATGACGGACCGCAATGCTAAAGACCGCCTGCTTGAGGGCGTCGGGCATGAGATTGAGCAAATGCGCCAGGAGCAGTATGTTCCCGGTTTGTTTAAGTACAGCTCCTTGCTGTACCCTGAGCGGCAGACGCTGCTCGATTATATGCCCGCTGATTCGATTCTGCTGATCGATGAGCCTGCAAGGCTGCTCGAAACCGCCAAGCAGCTCGAGCGCGACGAAGCCGAATGGACGACCATGTCGCTTCAGGACGGAAAGTCGATCCCGGGGTTCGTCTTATCCAAACCGTACGAGACGCTGCTGATGCGCAAGCCGTATCCGATGCTGTACATGTCGCTGTTTTTGCGCCAGGTTCCGCAAACGCAGCCGCAAAATATCGTCAATTTTATGTGCCGGGTCATGCAAAATTTCCACGGGCAGATGAACGTGCTCAAGTCCGAAATGGAGCGCTGGAAAAAATCGGGCGCGAAGGTGCTGTTGCTGGCTAACGGAGAAGAGCGGGTGGAACGGGTTCGCCGCGTTCTCGCGGACTACCATATTGAAGAGCCTGCGATTTTGAACGGGAATTTGCAAACGGGTTTCGAGCTGCCGAACATTCACCTGGTGGTTATTACCGAAGGGGAAATGTTCACCCAAAAGCAGCGGAAAGCAAGAAAAGTCGAGAAGAAAATCGCCAACGCCGAGCGGATCAAAAGCTATCAGGAGCTCAAGGTCGGCGATTATGTCGTTCACGTCAATCACGGCATCGGCAAATTTGTCGGGATCGGCACATTGGAAGTCGGCGGCATTCATAAAGATTATTTGCACATTTTGTATGCCGGGGGAGACAAACTGTCTGTCCCTATCGATCAGATTGACCATATCCAGAAATATGTCGGGTCCGAGGAAAAGGAGCCGAAGGTATACAAGCTGGGCGGAGCCGATTGGAACCGGGTCAAGAGCAAAGTTCGTTCGTCGGTACAGGATATCGCGGACGATTTGATCAAGCTGTATGCGGAGCGGCAGTCTACGACAGGGTACGGCTTCAACCCGGACAGCACGTATCAGCAGGAATTCGAGGGCATGTTCCCTTACGAGGAAACGGGAGACCAGCTTCGCGCCATCGGCGAGATCAAAGAGGATATGGAGAAGCCGCGTCCGATGGACCGTCTGTTGTGCGGCGACGTAGGCTACGGCAAGACGGAGGTTGCGATCCGCGCTGCATTCAAGGCCGCCATCGACGGCAAACAAGTGGCGGTGCTCGTGCCGACGACGATTTTGGCGCAGCAGCATTACGAGACATTCCGCGAAAGGTTCTCCGGCTATCCGTTCAACATTCAGGTGCTGAGCCGGTTCCGCTCGAAGAAGGAGCAGTCCGACACGATGAAAGGCGTCAAAGCGGGTACGGTCGATGTCGTTATCGGAACGCACCGTCTTCTGTCGGCGGACGTTAAGTTTAAAGATTTGGGGCTTCTGATCGTCGACGAGGAGCAGCGGTTCGGCGTCTCTCACAAGGAGAAGCTCAAGCGGCTCAAAACGAATGTCGACGTACTGACGCTGACGGCGACGCCGATTCCTCGTACGCTGCACATGTCGATGCTCGGTGTACGCGACTTATCCGTAATCGAGACCCCTCCGGAAAACCGGTTCCCGGTGCAGACGTATGTCGTCGAGCACAGCAATGCTCTCATTCGAGAGGCTATCGAGCGAGAGCTGGCACGGGAAGGGCAGGTCTATTATCTGTACAACCGGGTGCAGGGGATCAACCAGATGGCGGAGCAGATTTCCATGCTCGTGCCGGATGCGAGAGTAACGGTAGCTCACGGCCAAATGTCGGAGCAGGAGCTGGAGAAGACGATTCTCGACTTCCTCGACGGGGAGTTCGACGTCCTTGTCAGCACAAGCATTATCGAGACCGGCGTGGACATTCCTAACGTGAATACGTTGATTGTCCATGACGCCGATAAGATGGGCTTGTCCCAGCTGTACCAGCTTCGCGGGCGCGTCGGCCGCTCGAACCGGATCGCGTACGCTTATTTCACGTACCAGCGGGACAAAGTGCTGACGGAAGTGGCGGAGAAGCGGCTTCAGGCCATAAAAGAGTTTACAGAACTTGGATCAGGGTTTAAAATTGCGATGAGGGATTTGGCGATTCGCGGCGCGGGTAATTTATTGGGTGCGGAGCAGCACGGCTTTATCGCGTCGGTCGGATTCGACCTGTATTCGCAGATGCTGGCGGAAGAGATCGCCAAGAGAAAGCATGAGATCACTGGGGAAGAGCCCGAGGTCCAGAAGCCTTGGACAACCCAGCTCGATATTCAGCTCGATGCGTATATTCCCGGAGATTACATTTATGACAGCGTCCAGAAAATCGAAATCTATAAAAAAGTGGCTGCAGTCAAAACGCTGGAGGAAGCTGCCGAGCTGCACGACGAACTCGTAGACCGTTTCGGCGATTTGCCGGAGGCGGTTCTCAATCTGCTGGCTGTTGCGAGATTGAAGGTATATGGTTCGATGTATGCTATCGAAACGATTTCGCAAAAAGGAGTGGATTACGAGATCAAAATTCATGCCGACCAAACCGGCAATTTGGATGGACAGAAGCTATTGGCTGTAACAAGCGAGTTTGACGGCCGGATCAAGCCGATTCCGGGACCGCAAATTCATTTTCAGCTGAAAGGCAAAGGGTTAAAGCCAGAAGAATCCATCGATTTGCTGGAAAGGTTTCTGGTACAATATAAGCGTGCGCTCAAATCGAAGGGAGAACTGCAAGATGTTGCTAAATAACTGGAAAACAGCCAAGAAAGGGCTTATCGCCTTGCTTGCTGTTGTAACTATCGTCGCGGCCGCTGGCTGCGGCAAGAAGACGGAGACCGAGACGGGAGCTGCCGACGCAGGCAAGAAGGATGCCGGCGAAGTCGTCGTTACGTATAAAGACGGGGGTAAAATTACCCGCGGCGAGTTTGACACCTTTTTAAACACGAACCTGTTATTTTATAAAGAATACGCGCAATACAAAGAAGATCCTGCATTCCAGCAGGATATGATGAAGCAATTGGTTACCTTCAAGGTGCTGTCCTCCCGGGCGGACGATAAGGCCAAAGCTGCTGCGGATACGAAAACGAAGCAGCAAATGGACCAGATCAAAACGTTCATGGGCATGCAGGAAGGCGGCATGGAGAAGCAATTGAAGGACGGCAATATTACGGAGAAGGATCTGGAGCAATTTGTTTCCCGCAGTATGCAAGCCATTGAGGCTATGGAAAGCAAAGTGCCGGACGATCAAGTAAAAACCGAGTACGACAAGCGTGTCGCTGCCGACAAGAACGTATACGACGTAGCTACGGTAAGCCATATTTTGATCGGTACGTCCGATCCGAATACCGGCAAGGAAACCCGTTCCAAGGAAGATGCGTTGAAACGGGCCAAGGAAGTACAGGACAAGCTTAAAAACGGCGGCGATTTTGTCGCATTGGCTAAAGAATATTCCGAGGATCCGGGATCCAAGGACAACGGCGGGAAATACGAGAACGTAGACATTTCCCAATGGGTTCCTGAATTCAAGAAAGCGGCAGCCGAGCTTCCGCTGAACACGATCAGCGATCCGGTGGAAACGGCTTACGGCTATCATGTGATGAAAGTCGAATCGCGCAAAACCAAGACGTTCGACGAAGTGAAGGGCGACCTTCGTTCGGAGCTGGCGGAAACGCACATTTACGATTTTGTCGAAAAAGAGCTGCCGACATTAATCGAAACGAACAAGCTTCCGAAGCCTGAAGAGAAGCCGCCTGCAACGCCGGAGCCATCGGCAACTCCGTCTGCATCCCCAACGCCAACGCCTTCGGCGCCGGCAAGCAAGTAATATATTACCAGGGTACCCGATTGGGTACCCTGTTTTTATTTCTCAAATATGGACATAATGAAACCAACGGCGTCACAGATACATAGCTGGCTCATCTGGCGCAGGAATTAACAAGCTTAGCAAGAGATGTATAAGCAACTGGGAATCGAAGAATACTATGGTTACTAATTGAATTCCCTCTATTTGTATACAACGTGCTATCCAGTCGAATCTAACTCTTCAAGGAAAGCGAGGCATCTAGAAATATGAAAGCAACTGGAATCGTTCGTCGCATTGACGATTTAGGAAGAGTGGTAATCCCGAAAGAGATCCGCCGTACGTTACGGATTCGCGAGGGTGATCCTTTGGAGATTTTTGTGGATCGCGACGGAGAAGTGATTTTGAAGAAATATTCGCCGATCGGGGAATTGGGCGATTTCGCCAAGGAATATGCCGAATCTTTGTATGAGAGCACAAATCATATTACGATGATATCCGACCGGGATACGGTTATTGCGGTCGCAGGCGGGTCCAAAAAGGATTATTTGGAAAAGCAAATCGGTCCATTGGTCGAAACCTGCATGGAGAACCGCAAAGCGGCCATGGAAAGCTCGGCAGGGCAATATGAAATTTGTAAGGATATTACCGAAACCTATTCATCCTATGTCATTGCACCGATTGTAGCGGGAGGAGACCCGATTGGAGCGGTGATTCTTGTCAGTAAGGACGAAAGCGTCAAAATGGGCCAAATGGAAACGAAAATGGCCGAAACGGCTGCAGGCTTCCTGGCCAAGCAAATGGAGCAATAGCTGCGCTAAATGCACATTCGAAAAGCTTCCTGACTCACGTATCCTTTGAAGGGTGCCGGCGGTTGGGAGGCTGTTTTTATGTGGAGGCAAAAAAGAAGCGGAGCGGGATAAGAAGCCATAGGCGGCGAGGGACGGCAAAGGTTTTCTCATCGCGAGACAATAGTATATAATGAATGGGATTGCAGGCCAATGATTATTGGGTAAAATTGGAATGAAACTGTTGATTGATAATAGGGTGAGGGCCGGGATGAACGAAGATGTGAAGGATGACGCCGGTTCGTTGAAGAGTACGGGCTCCGCGCTGCTAAAAGGCGCAGCGGTGCTCGGGGCTGCAGCTGTCGTTTCGAAGCTGATAGGGACGATGCAGAAGATTCCGCTGCAAAATATTGCGGGGGACAATGTATTCGGCATTTATAATGCGGTTTATCCGCTTTATATTTTGATATTGTTTTTGGCGACTGCGGGCTTTCCGCTGGTCGTATCGAAGTTCGTTTCGGAGCAAGCCGCGGCGGGGCGGTATGGGGAAGCGCGCCGCGTGCTGAAGGTGTCTTCCGCCGTGCTTGCGGTGACGGGACTGATGTTCTTTGCGCTCCTTTATTTCGGAGCGGACCGGATTGCGGAGCTGATGGGAGCCCGACAGACAAGCCCTGCGATTCGGAGCGTCTCGTTCGCGCTGCTGTTCGTGCCGCTAATGTCAGCGCTGCGGGGATACTACCAGGGGTATCAGAACATGATACCGACCGCCGTGTCCCAAGTGGTGGAACAGAGCGTACGCGTGGCGGTCATGTTCATTCTGCTGCTGTTTTTTGTGCAGAGAGGGTATGGCCCGGATACGATAGCGGCCGGAGCCACCTTCGGCTCGGTAGCCGGTGCTATAGCCGGGTTGGCGGTCATGCTTTTGTTTTGGAGCAAAGAACGGCGGCGGCTCGGACTGGAGGGCCACGGCTCGCAGCAGGACCAAGACGCGCCGCGGGAAAGCAGCTGGAGCCTCGTTCGCCGATTGCTAACGTACGCGATTCCGATCTGTTTAGGGACCATTGCCATGCCGATCCTGACGCTGGTCGATTCCTTTACCGTGCCGAGGCTGCTCAAGATTCATGGCATGGACGAGGCGGAGGCGCTGCTGAGGTTCGGCCTGTACAATCACGGGCTGCCGCTGGTCCAGCTGGTCGCTATGATCGCCTCCTCGATGTCGGCGGCGCTCGTGCCGTCGATCGCCGAAGCGAAGTGGAAAGGCGACTTGGACGCCCTGCGAAGCCGAACAGTGATGTCGCTCAGGCTGGCATGGCTCATTGGCCTTGCCGCGTCCGTGGGCTTAGCCATGTTGGCCGAGCCGATCAACGTCATGCTGTTCAAAAGCGCGGAAGGCTCGTGGGCGATGTCGATCATCGCCTATACAGCGCTGTTCAGCACGCTCAACATCATCGCGTCGAGCGTGCTGCAGGGCTTCGGCGCCATCACCGCTCCGGCGCTGTACCTGCTCGCCGCGGCGGCGGCCAAAGTCGCGGGGAACATCGCCCTCGTGCCCCGCTGGGGCATCGATGGCGCTGCCGCCGCGGCCGTGGCCGCCTACGCGCTCGCGGGTTTGCTCGCGCTCGCGCACGCGCTGCGCGTAGGCGGCGTCCGGCCGGCGCCGGGCCGGGCGGTTGTGAAGCCGATGGTCGCCATCGGCTTGATGGCCGCGGCCCTGCTGGCCGTAACGCACGGCCTGCCCGCGCTGCTCGGCGCGCTGGGCCCGGGCCTGCCGCCGCGCGGCGTGGCCACGGCGGTGGCGCTCGCTGGCGTCGGCGCGGGAGCGCTCGTGTACGCGCTGGCGCTGGTTCGGCTCGGCGTAGTGACCGAAGCCGAGCTCTTGCAAGTGCCGCAGCTTGGGGGCAAGCTCCTCAAGCTGCTGCGCCGGCTGCGACTGATGCGCTAGCGCCCGAGCCGCGCGGCACGTGCTCGCGGCGGGCCGATGCCACGCCCGCCCGCATGCATCCGGTGCGCCGCAGCCAGGCGACACCCACGCACTTACGTCCGGCTGGTGCGCCTAGCCACGCTCGCGTTCCGCTGATGGGCCGAGCTAGTCACCGATACGCTCTTACGCATTGCCGGTGAGCCACAGTCAGTCACTGCGTCCGCTCTCGCGCATTGCTGGTGGGCCGAGCTAGTCGCCGATACGCTCTCGCGCATTGCTGGTGGGCTGAGCTAGTCGCCGATACGCTCTCGCGCATTGCTGGTGGGCCGAGCTAGTCGCCGATACGCTCTCGCGCATTGCTGGTGGGCCGAGCTAGTCGCCGATACGCTCTCGCGCATTGCTGGTGAGCCGAGCTGGTCACCGCCTACGCTCTCGCGCATTGCCGATGTGCCGGGCTGGTCACCGTGTACGCTCTCGCTCATTGCCGGTGAGCCGCAGCCAGTCACCGTGTACGCTCTCGCGCATTTGCGGGTGAGCCAAGCTAGTCACCGTGTACACTCTGGCGTCCCGCCAGTGCGCCGCAGCTGCGCCCACGTACTTGCACACCGCCCGCCAAATGACGGGCAGCGATAGAATAACCAAAGGAGGCGATTGTTTGATGCAACCGCAAATTACTATAGTAGGCCTAGGCTCGGGCGATGAAGATCAGCTGACTCTGGGCGTATGGAAAAAGCTGCAGCAGGCCGGCCGCATTTACTTGCGCACGGATCAGCATCCGATGGTTGCGATGCTTCGTCACAACGGCATTTCGTTCGAGTCGTTCGATTCGCTGTACGAAAGCAATGACCGCTTCGAGCAAGTATACGAAGCGATCGCGGTTGAGCTTCTGCGCTTGGCCCGGGAACAACAGGCCGAGCTCGTATACGCCGTTCCCGGCCATCCGATGGTAGCCGAAATGACCGTGCAGCTGCTGAGAGCCCGCTGTCCGCAAGAGGGGATCGAGCTTGTAATCATGGGCGGAGAAAGCTTTCTCGATCAAGCCTTTTTGCGGCTCGGCTTCGACCCGATCGATGGCTTCCAGCTGCTCAACGGGACCGAGCTATCCGTTCATGCGTTGAACCCTCGTCTGCATACCGTCATCGGCCAAGTATACGATACATACTCGGCCTCGGACGTGAAGCTGACGTTAATGGAGCTGTATCCGGACGATCAGGAGGTGGTGGTCGGCCATTCGTTGGGCGTTCCCGGCGATGAGAAGATTCACCGCATTCCTCTCTATGAGCTGGATCATTTGCAGGACTACGGTAACCTGTCCCTTGTCTGGGTGCCGCGTTCGGATGAGGATCGGCTTCGCAATCGCACGTTCGGGCGACTGCACGAAATCGTTGCGATATTGCGCAGTCCCGAGGGCTGTCCGTGGGACCGCGAGCAGACGCACCAATCGCTGCGCAAAAACTTAATTGAAGAAGCGTATGAAGTGCTCGAGACCTTCGATGAGGATGATCCGGACCATATGGCGGAGGAGCTCGGAGATCTGCTGCTGCAAATTATGCTCCACTCGCAAATCGAGGAGGAGGAGGGCGGCTTCTCCGTCTGGGACGTCATTGGAGGATTGAACGAGAAGCTGATCCGTCGCCACCCGCACGTATTCGGCGAGATGAAAGCCGACGATGCGGATGAGGCGCTAAGCAACTGGCAGCAGATCAAGCAAGAGGAGAAGCGCAGTAAAGGCATCGACCCGGACGAGCTCCCGTTATTGTCCGGCATTCCGCGCGAGCTTCCCGGCCTCATGAAGGCGTACAAGCTGCAAAAGAAAGCCGCTTCCGTCGGATTCGACTGGCCTGAAATGCAAGAAGTGTTGAAAGTTGTCGAATCGGAGCTGCTGGAATTGAAGGAAGCAATAGACTCTCTTTCGAAGAAAGAGCAGCAGGAAGAGCTCGGAGATTTGCTCTTTTCCGTCGTCAATTTGTCCCGATTTTTGAAGATTGAGCCTGAAGAAGCCTTATCTGACGCCAATCGCAAATTTTTTGAAAGATTCGGCTATATCGAGCGGCAGCTGCGTTTAAAGGGCAAATCTTTTGACCAAACTGATTTACAAGAGATGGAGTCTTTGTGGCAGGAAGCAAAAAAAGTTTTATAAATCGACATTGGCTAGCAGGAATTTCCTGATAAACAAAGAATACATAGCATTAGTGTTATTTTGAGGAGGAAATGTATCCATGAACAAAACAGACTTGATCAACAACATCGCTGAGAAAAGCGGCATGACTAAAAAGGACGTTGAAACCGTTCTGAATAACTTTTTGGGTGAAGTAACTGAAGCTTTGTCCACTGGCGACAAAGTACAACTTATCGGTTTTGGCACATTCGAAACTCGCAAGCGTTCCGGACGTACAGGCCGCAACCCGCAAACTGGCAAAGAGATCAACATTCCTGAATCCGTAGTACCGGCTTTCAAAGCAGGTAACAAGCTTAAAGAAGCGGTAAAATAATGCGCCTTGATAAATTTCTCAAGGTTTCCCGGCTGATCAAGCGGCGTACCGTCGCTAAGGACGTTTCCGATCAAGGACGCGTCTGGATTAACGGGAAGGATGCAAAACCGAGCAGTCCGGTGAAGGTCGGAGACGAATTGAAAATTCAGTTCGGCCAGAAGATCGTAACCGTTCGGGTAGAGCAGTTATCGGAGTCGACCCGCAAGGAAGACGCCGCCAACATGTATACCCTGCTCAGCGAGGAATCGCGCAAAACCGAATTATGGTAACTCTAAAGAGACTGAGCTTCAGTCTCTTTTTTGCTGCGCTGCGCGTAGAGCCGGCTCATCGGTTCGGATTCAAACATTTCCTCTCTGTTCGGCTCAGATGGCCGTTCTAATTTCGGACATCCCCCCATACTTTTAAGTAAACAAGCTTTGCTTTTGAAATGACGTATTCTCATGCATGGAGGCGGAGGGCAGTGTAACGGGCCGGAGAGTTTACGTGTCGCCTTTGAAAACGAGTTCCTACGATTCTATTCGTATTCAAATAAGAGGAACCCGTTTTCAACAGCGACCGGAGGCCGTTACGCTGACCCGCAGCCGGGCTTTGCATGAGCGATCCGCTCCTTTCACAAGCAAAGCGGCCAGGAGGGATCGTATCATGGCCATCGAGCCGGGGAAAGTGAAACGCCAGGAAATCAAAATGCTCAACCGCAAGCTGCTTGAAGTGTCCGGCGTCATGAATGTCGAAAGCTTCGACAGCGAAGAATTTTTATTGGAAACCGAATGCGGCTTTCTGATGATTAAAGGCCAAAACCTGCATATCAAAAACTTGAATTTGGAGCAGGGGCTGGTTGCTATTGAAGGTTTGGTGAACGAGCTGGCGTACGTCGATACAAACTCCCAGGGCAAGCCCAAGGGATTTTTGGGAAAACTGTTTAAGTGACGCTGCAAGTTCAATTCGTCACCATGGGCATGATGCTTATGGGGGGACTATCATTAGGCGGACTGTTCGATCTGTATCGGGTGCTTGCAGGCCAGCTTCGTGCGCCCCGTTATGCCTATTACCTCCTGGACATCGTTTTTTGGCTCCTTGGGACAGTGCTTGTGTTCAAGCTGCTTTACATGAGCAACCTGGGACAAGTACGGATGTTTATTTTTATCGGCTTGCTTATCGGGGTGGGGGTCTATTTCTTACTGTTCAGCAAAACCGTCATAAAAATCATTCTTTGGATGATTCGTGTCGTACAGACTACAATTCGTATCGGAAAAAGAATGATCGAGCTGTTTATTGTCACTCCGGTGGTGTGGCTTTATAGGGCTACCGTCATATTTTTAGGTTTTTTAATGGCGATAGCTATTTTCCTGTATAAAGTTATGCTACAATTACTCTATCCTTTGTGGAGGCTGCTTGTATGGCTGACGAAGCCTCTTGTCAAGCGGATCCGCATCCCCGCATGGGTGAACAAAACAGGTCAGAGTATCGCGGCATTATTCCGTCGCTTCTTTTGATCGGAGTAGGAGGAGATTTTACAGTTTATGCGGTCAGTCCAGGCAGTAAGCAATGATACAAAACCGAAGAACAAAGGCACCTTTCGCAGGCGCCGGTTGGTCATGATCGTTCTTGCGTGCTTCATGAGCTGGGCCGGCGTTACACTGTGGAATCAAATCGGCAAACTGAACGAGCGCAGCGAGAAATTGGCCGCCCTGGATCAGAAGC
Source organism: Paenibacillus sp. NPDC056579 (assembly GCF_042793215.1). Lineage (NCBI taxonomy): Bacteria > Bacillati > Bacillota > Bacilli > Caryophanales > Paenibacillaceae > Paenibacillus > Paenibacillus sp. NPDC056579. Next base: position 25,237 of record NZ_JBHTVD010000020.1, on the reverse strand, counting down.
ATAAAGATACACAGCAAATCAACGAAAACATGAAGCGCGAGATGACTCGCTTGAACGATCCCGAATATGTAGAACAGAAAATTCGCAAAGAGCTGCATTACATAAAACAAGGCGAAACCTTATTTTTTGTTCCGAAAGAACAAAAGTAACCGAAGTGTCGCAATCAATCTGTTGACCGTATCGCAGCCAGTACGTTATAATCTGCATTGTCAGGGTTTTTGTAACACATAAGCTTTGATTGAATTTTAAACTTACCTCTAAGCGCGGTCGCTCATCTTCGAAGGCCTCGACAGAGGTTTTCTCAACTATTTAAGGGAGGAACATTTTACTTTATGGCAATTGAAGTGGGCAGCAAGCTGGAAGGAAAAGTAACGGGCATTACTCACTTTGGGGCGTTTGTGGAGCTGCCTGAGGGCGGTACCGGCCTTGTGCACATCTCGGAGATAGCAGACAACTATGTTAAAGATGTCAATGATCATCTGAAGCTGAACGACATGGTAACCGTCAAAGTGATTAATGTGGACAAAGACGGCAAAATCGGATTATCGATCAAGCAAGCGGTAGATAAACCGGTTGAACCAGCGAGGCCCGCTCGTTTTGATAGACCAGGTGGCGGTTCCGGCGGTGGTGGCGGTAACTTCGGCGGAGGCGATCGCGGCCCTAGAGGCGGCGGTGGCGGATTTGGAGGCCGAGGCGGCGACCGTGGAGGCCGTGGGGGTAAACCTCCTGCAGGTAAAATGACCTTCGAAGACAAGATGTCGCGCTTTTTGAAAGATAGCGAAGAACGTATTTCATCCCTGAAGAAGAACACCGAAGGTAAGCGCGGAGGCCGCGGGGCACGGCGCGATTAATGATACAAGGCAAGCCGTATGGGTGCAGCACGCGCCTGTGCGGCTTTTTTGCATCATGCTCATTACGGCCGATTCGGTGGAAAAAGGTCCCTTCGGCAAGATGGGGGGACATGCTTGACAAACGGTATCCGTCTATTATATACTCATGCTTGTTGTGGCGGTGTAGCTCAGCTGGCTAGAGCGTACGGTTCATACCCGTGAGGTCGGGGGTTCGATTCCCTTCGCCGCTATATAGGAACAAGAAGAAAGCACCTTGTCGGAATTTCGATTCCGGCAGGGTGCTTTTCGTTTAACCGCGACATGTATTCGTCGGTTTACATGGTTTGGCGTAGTGTATTGGAAAGTTGTGGAAAAATACCCCACACGCTGTCGCCCCTTTTGACGCGCTATCAGTAGTTTTGTCGTATTGTTAGCCCGAACGAAGCGAATCGACACTATGTAACGGCAATAGTGCATCTGTGCGATAGCGGAAAGACGAACGCTTGTTTTGGATTGGGAAAAAGAACAATGGGTGCAGCACCTTCCCAGCCCCTGTGCCGCCTGGGCTTTGGCCGTTTCGCCGGCAGCGCTTTTTTTTGTCGGAAAAAACTTTTGCTCTACCAACTCATTCTGACAAACTTTATACTAGACTCCTTCTATACTAGAGAACACTAATAGTCTATGGGTGGTGTTCTGATAATATGCAAAGAAAATTATTCGTTGGACAAGTTGGTACAGTATGGAGTCGTTGGATGCAAGCAGGGAAACATCGGATGAGCAGCGCAGTGGTGGAAAATCGGTTGGTTCAGTCGGTTGTGGCCAAAAAGTGGTCGATCCTTCTCCTGTTCATGGCCTTTCTATTAGGAAGAGCGATGATCCTCGATCAACTGGCGCCGTTTGCGGTGGCTTACTTCGCCGTCATGTATTTCTTGCGCAGGGAGCTGCTGTTTTGGACGGGAGCCTTTCTGCTGGCGGGCAGCATTTTCTCGGCCGCCCCCACACATGCCGGCTATATTGCTGTGCAGATGATAGTATTCCTGCTGATTCAAAAAGGCGTCGAGCGGTTCGAAAGGTCGGACATATCGTATGCGCCGATTATCGTCTTCTTCTCTACCTTCCTTGTTCAATTGTTCGCTCATCTGGTCAGTACAGAGCTGAACTGGTATACCTTTATGATGGTCGGTGTGGAGTCCATGCTCTCTCTGATCTTAACGCATATATTCCTTCAGGCGATCCCCGTATTTACACTTACACGCAAAAACTACAACTTGAAGCACGAAGAAGTCATATGTCTGATCATTTTACTCGCCTCGGTGATGACGGGCACCGTAGGCTGGATGGTAGGTCCCGTCACGCTGGAGCACGTGCTCTCGCGATATTTGATCCTATTGTTCGCGTTGGTCGGCGGAGCGCCGCTCGGGGCTTCGGTCGGCGTTATCACAGGCTTGATCTTGAGTCTGGCCAACTCCAATGCCATTTATCAGATGAGTCTGCTTGCCTTTGCCGGGATGCTTGCGGGGCTGCTGAAGGAAGGCAACAAGCTGGCCGTCGCTCTCGGGATGCTGCTCGGCTCGTCCATTTTATCCGTATATATCGGGAATCAGGCGGAAGTGATGAATTCCACCTGGGAGTCGTTGGTCGCCGTCCTCTTATTCGTTCTGACCCCTGGCGCCGTCATTCAAATGCTGGCCAAATATGTGCCGGGAACGCAGGAAAACCTGAAATCGCAGCATGATTACGCCAAGCGGGTCCGCGATATTACCGCGAGCCGGGTGGAGCAATTTTCCGAAGTGTTCCGCCAGCTGTCCCGCAGCTTCAAGCAAATAACGGCGGACGTGCAGCCGATGCAAAAGGAGGAGGAAGTAGGGCACTTCATGAACTCAGTGGCGGAGAAGTCATGCTCCAACTGCTGGAAACGGAACCAGTGCTGGGACGACAAGTTTTATCAAACGTACAAGTTCATGACCGATATGATGACGGAGGTGGAGCTTCGTGAAAACATGTCGCACAAGCACATTCAGCAGCAATGGAAAAAGCAGTGCGTCAAGCCGGACCACGTGCTTTCCGTGATGAAGCAGCAGTACAGCCTGTACAAGAACGATCAGCATTGGAAAAAGCAGATCATCGAAAGCCGCCAGCTTGTAGCTGAACAACTGTCTGGCGTTTCGCAGGTGATGGAGGATCTGGCCAAGGAAATCAAGCGGGAGGGCCAGGAGCTCTTCATGCAGGAGGAGCAAATTCGCAGCGCCCTGGAGGAGCTGGGGCTGTCCATTCACAGTATCGATATTATTAGTCTCGACGAAGGGAATGTAGAGATCGAAATTATCCATCAATATACGAAAGGATTTGATGAGTGCCGTAAAATTATCGCTCCGCTCCTGTCGGAGATCGTTGGCGAGCATATTGCCGTCAAGGAAGAGCAGGCCTTGGAGCGCAAGGAGGGCTACAGCACCGTAATCTTCGGCTCGGCGAAGGAGTACGAGGTCGAGACCGGGATTGCCGGCGCCGCCAAAAACGGCGACCTGCTGTCGGGAGACAGCTTCAGCACCGTGGAATTGGGCAACGGTAAATTCGCCGTTGCGCTCAGCGACGGCATGGGCAACGGGGAGCGTGCCCGGGCGGAGAGCAGCGCGGCGCTCAATATTTTGCAGCAGCTGCTCCAATCGGGAATGGACGAGAAGCTGGCCATCAAGTCGGTCAACTCGGTGCTCAACCTGCGATCCTCGGACGAAATGTATGCGACCGTCGATGTCGCGCTGATCGATTTATACAGCGCGAATACAACATTCCTGAAGATCGGCTCGACACCGAGCTTCGTTAAACGCGGGAAGGAGGTATTCCCGATCTCAGCCAATAATTTGCCGGTCGGTATCGTCCGCGACATCGATGTCGATCTGGTCAGCCTGCCGCTGCAGCCGGGAGACATACTGATCATGATGACCGATGGAATCTATGATGCTCCGGGACATGCCGTCAACAAAGAAATGTGGATGAAGCGCGTGCTGTCCGAAATCGAAACGGAGGTGCCGCAGGATTTTGCCGATATTTTGCTGGAAAAGGTCGTACGCTATCATCACGGCAGCATCTATGACGATATGACGGTAGTGGTTGCGCGGGTGGAGAAATATCAGCCGGAATGGGCTACGTTCCGTTGGCCCGGCTTGCAGCGGATCGAGCGTCCGAAGACGGTCAGTTGAAGGCGGGAGTTCAAGCGCATCTCTTCTGCGGAAGGGAGGCGCTTTTCTCACTTACTGAGTATGAATGGAGGTAAGCTAACGTAACCGGGTGACCGAAACCGGCGGCTCCGGCTCTTCCTTAGGTTGTAGAGGCTGATCGGGCTGTTCCTCCCCCAAGTTTAGGAATATAGCAAAATGGAAAAACTAGACATCATAGACTTTTGCCTACAGGGGAGGAAACACGATATGATGAAGCAAATTATACTTATTACGGACGGATGCTCGAACGTGGGGGTGAGCCCGGTAGTGGCCGCGGCGCATGCCAAGGCGGAGGGAATCGTCGTTAACGTTATCGGTCTGATCGATTCCAGTGAAATCGGAGAACACGGAATCGAGGAGATCAATGAAATCGCAGAGGCGGGCGGTGGCATGAGCCGTCTCGTCAATACCTCGCAGCTGTCGCAGACGGTTCAAATGATGACCCGCAAAACGGTCGTCCAAACGATACACCAAGTGGTGGGCCAGGAGCTGAAGCACATCTTCGGCGATTCGAAGATCGACAGCCTGCATCCGGACAAACGTTCTCAGGTGGTACAGGTAATGGATGAGCTATCCGAGACGACGGCGCTTCAGGTAGCGCTCCTGATCGACGCAAGCGCCAGCATGAAGCCTAAGCTGCAGGCCGTCAAGGAAGCTATTTACGATCTTCAGCTCAGCATTCAAGCAAGAACGGGCGACAGCGAAATGGCGGTATTTCATTTCCCGGCATCTATATCGGGCCAGGACGAGGTCGAAATGGATCTCGGGTGGACACGTGACCTTGCAAATCTGAACCGTTTGTTTTATAAATTAAACATGAAGGGTACGACTCCGACAGGGCCGGCGCTTCTGAAAGTCATCCGTTTCATGACAGGCGAGTCCGACGGACTGTTCCGGCATGAGGCTTCGGATGAAAGGCCGGATCCCGGACACACGCAAAAAGGCGAGGATGGGATGCTGAGTGACTACGTCGTTTGATCGGCACTTGCCTCCCGGAACGATCATATACGGCAATTGGAACAAACGAGAGTACCGCATTGAACGTCTGCTGGGAGCCGGAGCCAACGGCAGAGTGTATCTCGTCAAGCGGGGAAAGCTTCTTTATGCATTGAAAAGCGGGTTTGACGCGGTCGATCATCAGTCCGAGGTGAACGCGCTGAAAGCATTGTCCCAATCCAATACGTCGTTTCGTCAATTTTTGCTTGATGTCGATGATTTTCATTGGAACGGTGAAGTGTTCCCGTTTTATGTCATGCCCTATATCAAAGGAATGTCCATGTTCGATTATATGAAGCATAACGGGACGGACTGGATCTACTTGATCGGGCTCAACCTGCTCCGCAAGCTGGTCGAGCTGCACCGGGAACAGTACATTTTCGGCGATATCAAAATGGAAAATATACTCGTCTCGGGTTACGGCGACGTCGAGCTGATCGACTTTGGCGGCGTTACGGGTAAGGGAAAGTCGGTTAAGCAATTCACGGAGGTATACGACCGGGGGTATTGGGGAGCGGGCAGCCGTTCTGCGGATGAAGCGTACGACATGTTCGCATTAGCCGTACTGCTGATAAGCAGCACGGATACCGAACGGCGCATGCAGGGGATCAAGCAGGTGCTGCCGCAAAACCGAAATGCGGAGATGCTGCTGGACATGCTGCAGTCGAACCGGAAGCTGACTCATGCCAAGCCGGTATTGCGCAAAATGCTGCTGGGCCAATACACCACGTCCAGGCAGGCATTGGCGGACTGGCGCAAGCAAAGCTATCCGAAGCCGGCGAAAGCGTCGCGAATGATCGGCGGTGCGTGGCTCAAGGTTTGCTTCGCAGCTTCCTTGCTGCTGTTCGGACTTACCGTTTACTTGTACTGGCCGTAAGCAGGGCTGCGGCTTGATGAAAGGATTTAAGGCGATGGATCTTGTAACAAGGGTGGAGAACCAGATCGAATCGGAGCAGCTGCTCCGTCCAGGGGACAGTATAGTCGTTGCGGTGTCGGGAGGACCTGATTCCGTAGCCTTGCTGCATCTCCTTTTTGTGCTGTCCGGACGGTGGGGCTGGAACCTGACGGTAGCTCATGTGGACCACCGGTTTAGAGGCGACGAATCCGCCCAAGAAGCGGAGTTCGTGAGAGAGCTGGCGAACCGGCTCGGGCTTCGCAGCGAGATTGCGCATTTGGATGTGCCCCGCCATATTAGGGAGACGGGCAAAAACTCCCAGGTCGCCGCACGAGAGCTGCGGTACGGCTTTCTCCATCAAGCTGCCGCGAGCTGCGGAGCTAGCCGCATTGCCTTGGCCCACCATGCGGACGACCAGGCGGAGACGATGCTGATGAGGCTGCTGCGCGGCACAGGGCCTTCGGGCTTGACAGGAATTCCTATCCGAAGAATGGAACAACATGTGGAACTTGTCCGGCCGCTGCTGCGTATATATAAATCAGAGCTTCTCGAGTACTGCCATACTCATCAACTTGCTTACTGTACGGACAGCAGCAATTTGGAGACGAAATATACCCGCAACGGGATCCGGCTGGATGTGCTGCCGTATTTGCAGCAATTTAATGAGCAGCTGCCGCAGGCGCTGAACCGTTTATCCGTTATGATGAGCGCGGAGAATGAGATTCTGGACTTGCAGACGCACAGCTTATTTGAACAATATGTGGCTGTGGAAAGCGATTTCGCAGAATGGTCAAGAAATTGGTTCGCCGGGGTACATGTTGCTTTACAAAGGCGTTTGATTAAACTAATATTAAATTATCTTTCTATTGAATCGGATTCCATGGATTTCCTGAAGCTCGAGCAATTGAGGGATGCAATCGTCAAGGCTGAGCCGTCAAACCTTCGTATCGATATCGGGAGCAATCTTATATTGACCAGGGAATATGACCGGATCAAGCTTCATACTTATGTGGTACCAGCCGGTCCCTACCGTTACTCGCTTCAGCGTTATCAGAGCGAATTGACGGTGCCGGAGACAGGTGTACATCTTGAATGTGCCTGGTTTGAAGGGACGCTGTCCGCTTCCCTACAAGCTTTTGACAAGGAAGGACACTGCACCGTTTGGTTCGATGCCGATGAGCTGGCATTCCCTCTGACCGTACGAAGCCGTGCGGATGGAGATCGAATGAACCTGTTCGGACTAAACGGGTCGAAAAAAGTGAAAGATATTTTCATCGACGCCAAAATCGCTCCGAGCTGCAGAGCCGTTACTCCGGTCATCGCGGACGCCCTGGGTCGCATCGTTTGGCTGCCTGGTGTGCGCAGATCGTCGGTAGCGCCGGTACATGAGGGTACGAAGGCGTGGCTCCAAATGAAACTTCACACGAAGGAAGGTTCGCTTTCCCCGTGTTAAGATAGCTTTACAAGATTATTTTATTCCAAGTAGGAGGTTCTCTCTTGCAAAACGACATTCAAGAAACACTGTACAGCGAGCAGCAGATTCAAGACAAAGTAAAGGAGATGGGCCAACAACTAAGCCGCGATTTCGAGGGACGCAATCCACTGGTCATTTGTGTACTGAAGGGTGCGTTTATTTTTATGGCAGATTTGGTTAAACAGATCACAGTGCCGTTGGAAATCGATTTTATGGCGGTTTCGAGCTATGGCCAATCGACCAAATCATCCGGTGTAGTCAAAATCATTAAAGATTTGGACGTACCGGTCGAAGGACGTCACATCATTATTGTCGAAGATATTATTGACAGCGGGCTGACGCTGAGCTATTTGATCGACGTGCTGGAGCGGCGCAATGCTCTATCCATTACGGTTGCAGCATTGTTCGATAAGCCGGGGCGCAGAACGGTGGATCTGGATGCAGACTATAAAGGGTTTGTCATTCCTGATGCGTTCGTGGTTGGCTACGGTCTGGATTATGCGGAAAAATACCGCAATCTTCCATATGTCGGCATCCTTAAGCCAGAGGTGTACTCCCATTAGCATTTCTTGTTATGCCAAGACTTGCTGTGGTACAATATACAAAGTTGCCGTTTTTGAGAGGAGGTAGGGGATGAATCGAATTATTCGCAATACAGGCTTTTATTTGCTCATATTTTTGGTCACTGTCGGTATCGTTCACTTCATCAGTACGCAGAACGACCAGAAAGACGTAATAAGCTACGATAAGCTCCGACAGGCCTTAATTGAGAAGAATGTTGAATCGGTCAATTTGAGATATGACGGCCAAACGTACTTGGTTCGCGGTAAATATAAAAATCCGCAGCCGCCGGACAAGAAGAACTTCGAAACCCGCGCGCCTTATGACCAAGAAACCGTCACAATGATCGAGAAAGGCGAAGTGCCTAACATCGTTGTCGAAAAAATGGAAGGGGACAACGTTTGGATTAGTTTCCTTACCTCCATTATCCCGTTTGTGATTATTTTCATCCTGTTCTTCTTCCTGTTGAACCAGGCGCAGGGTGGCGGCGGTAAGGTGATGAACTTCGGTAAAAGCCGCGCGAGACTTTATAATGAAGAGAAAAAGCGCGTAACGTTTGAAGATGTTGCGGGGGCGGATGAGGAAAAGCAAGAGCTTGTCGAGGTGGTTGAGTTTTTGAAGGACCCGCGCAAGTTTGCTGCCGTAGGCGCGAGAATCCCTAAAGGCGTACTTCTAAACGGACCTCCGGGAACAGGTAAAACGTTGCTTGCACGTGCGGTTGCCGGTGAAGCAGGCGTTCCGTTCTTCAGTATCAGCGGTTCCGACTTCGTAGAAATGTTCGTCGGTGTCGGCGCATCCCGTGTTCGCGACTTGTTCGAGAACGCCAAGAAGAACGCACCTTGTATCATTTTTATAGATGAGATTGATGCCGTAGGTCGTCAGCGCGGCGCCGGTTTGGGCGGCGGACATGACGAGCGCGAGCAGACGCTCAACCAGCTCCTCGTAGAGATGGACGGATTCGGAGCCAACGAAGGAATCATCATCGTTGCGGCTACGAACAGACCGGACATTTTGGACCCAGCGCTTCTGCGTCCGGGACGCTTTGACCGTCAAATTACGGTAGACCGTCCGGATGTGAAGGGCCGCGAAGCGGTATTAAAAGTGCATGCGCGCAACAAGCCGCTGAGCAAGGATGTTAAGCTGGACGTATTGGCACGCTATACGACAGGATTTACAGGTGCAGACCTGGAGAACCTGTTGAACGAAGCGGCATTGATTGCAGCTCGCCGCAACCGGAAAGACATTTCCATGGATGAGCTGGATGAAGCTTTCGACCGCGTCATTGTAGGTACGCAGAAGAAAGGCCGCGTCATTAGCGAGCGTGAAAAGCGGATGGTTGCTTTCCACGAAGCGGGACATACGATTATCGGCTACCATTTGGAAAATGCCGATATGGTTCATAAGGTTACGATCATTCCTCGGGGTCGCGCAGGCGGGTACGTCATGATGCTTCCTAAGGAAGGCGAAGACCGGATGATGAATACGAAGAACGAGCTTCTCGATAAAGTCACCGGATTGCTGGCAGGCCGTGTATCCGAAGAAATGTTCATCGGTGAAATCGGCACCGGCGCTTACAGCGACTTCCAACGTGCAACTTCCATCGTCCGCAAAATGATTATGGAATACGGAATGAGCGACAAGCTCGGACCGATGCAGTTCGGTAACGTGCAAGGGCAAGTATTCCTTGGCCGCGATTTCGGACATGAGCAAAACTATAGTGATGCGATTGCTTACGAGATCGACCAGGAGATGCAGACCATCATTCGCGCATGCTACCAAAAAGCGAAGGACACGCTGGAGAAGTATTCGGATCAGGTTCGCCTGATCGCCGAAACGCTCATAGAAAAAGAAACGCTGGAGAAAGAGCAAATCAAGCAGTTAATCGAAACCGGCAAGCTGGATGATTCCTCGATTATTGACGTGAAGGTCAATATTACAGGACAACAGCATACGGCGGAGGCTAACAAGCTTGAGTTCGATAAGCCTTCGGCAGACGATAAAGATAAAGAAAATAAAGAGTAACCGTATTGAAACCGGAACGCATAGCTTCTATGCTTCCGGTTTTTCTTTTGTTAAAATCGGATGAAAATGGGCGTTAGGCGAGAAACTAAAACCAAGAGATACAGGCGAGTAGCAGGCTTACGCCCATAAGCGATTTTCGGCTATTTTGTAGTTATTTGAGCATTGACACCACCGGGGATGTTGTGTAAATTAGTTGTAAATCTTCATGTAAATCTTCAAACAATATGTGAACATTTTCACGACTTCGATTTACACCAAAAAGGGGCATGTACGGAAAGGTAGGTAGTGCGACGATGGAGGCATTAGCCTTGGAGCGCAAGGAAGAGCAAAAGCGGGAACTGAAGGAACGCATTGCGCAGCTGAAGAAAGAACGTAACGCCATTATTTTAGCTCATTATTATCAAAGAGACGAAATTCAGGAAATAGCCGATTTTCGCGGGGATTCCTTTTTGTTGGCACAGAAAGCAGCTTCTACGGATGCGGATGTGATCGTATTTTGCGGAGTTCACTTCATGGGAGAAAGCGCTAAAATTTTGGCTCCGAACAAGACGGTGCTTATTCCGGACGAACGTGCAGGCTGTCCTATGGCGGACATGGTTAACGTCGACGGGCTGCGCGCTATGAAGAAGCAGCACCCTAATGCCAAAGTCGTTGCCTATATTAACACGTCCGCGGAAGTGAAATCCGAGACGGATATTTGCTGTACTTCGGCCAATGCGATAAAAGTTATCAATTCGGTGGACTCGGATGAAATTATTTGGGTGCCTGACAAAAACCTGGGTGATTACGTTTCCAAATTTACTGATAAAAAAGTTATAATTTGGGAAGGATACTGTAACACTCACGACATGTTGACCGTCAAAGATGTAGAGGAAATGAAGGCGCAATATCCGAACGCTCAGTTCGTCGTTCATCCGGAGTGCCGTCCTGAGGTTGTGAAGCTCGGTGATTTCGTCGGCAGTACGACCGCCATCATTAAATACTGTAAGGAATCCGACTGTAAAGAGTTTATCGTTGGTACCGAGGATGGAACCGGGTATCAGCTTCGTTTGGACAGTCCTGATAAGACCTTCCATTTTGCTACGAAATATTTGGTATGTCCGAACATGAAGGTGAACAATTTGAAAAAGGTTGCTAAATGTCTGGAAACAATGCAGCCGCAAATCTATGTTCCGCCTCATGTTGCAGAACAAGCCAAAGCATCCCTGGAGCGCATGTTACAAGTGAAGTAGCATGCGCTACTCTCTTGTTGGTTGAAAAGACGTATAACCAATACTTGAGATGAGGGGGTTCCCCTGAAAGCGAGCGTTTTCATTTTGCTGTCCTCGGGGGAACTGGAAGGAGAAATATAGGATGATTCCTCGGTATTTAGTCGATTTTGATTTAAACGAGCTGCCGCAAGTACATACGGACGTGATGGTGATCGGCGCCGGAATCGCCGGTCTTTTTACCGCTATTAAAGCGAGTGAGAGCCATAAAGTGCTCATGATCACAAAGAAATCGTTACTGGACAGCAATACCCGCTATGCCCAGGGCGGCATTGCCGCCGTCATTTCCGACGAAGATTCTCCTGCTTACCACATTCAAGATACATTGATGGCGGGAGCAGGCTTGTGCTCTCCATCGGCTGTCGATGTCCTTGTGCATGAAGGACCGGCAGGAGTTCAGGACCTCATTCGTATGGGGACGCAGTTCGACCTGGAGAACGGAGAGTTCGCTCTAACTAAAGAAGGAGCGCATAGTCAACGCCGCATTCTGCATGCGCATGGCGATGCGACAGGAGCGGAAATCGTTCGCGCCTTGTCCGAGAAGACCAAGCAGGACCCGAATATCGAGGTTTGGGATGACCATTTCGTCATCGACCTAATTACCGAGAACGGCGAATGCTTCGGTGCTCTGGTGCAAAAGCCCGACGGCCACAAAGTGTTCGTCCGGGCCAATGCGACAATCCTTTGCACCGGCGGTGCGGGACAACTGTTCCGCTACACAACGAATCCGGACATAGCAACTGCAGACGGTGTCGCCATTGCCTACCGCGCGGGAGCGCTTGTAAAGGACATGGAATTCGTTCAATTCCATCCTACGGCTTTATGTTATCCCGGCGCGCCGAGATTTTTGGTGTCGGAAGCGGTACGGGGCGAAGGTGCTGTTCTTCGCAATATCAATGGCGAACGTTTTATGGAACGGTATGATCCGCTGCTGGAGCTGGCGCCCCGAGACATTGTCGCCCGGGCGATAGTGAACGAGATGGAGCTGACGAAGTCGACGTTCGTTTATATCGACTTCACTCATGAATCGGAAGAGACGGTGAAGCACCGTTTCCCTACGATCTATGAATTTTGCCTGAACTACGGCCTGGATTTATCCTCGGATTGGATTCCGGTAGCGCCTGCCGCTCATTATATGATGGGGGGCGTTCATACCGACTTGTACGGAGAGACGGAGGTACGCCGATTGTTCGCCTGCGGGGAAGTGTCTTCAACCGGCGTTCACGGCGCGAACCGGCTGGCGAGCAACTCGCTGTCCGAAGCCATCGTCTTCGGCCGCCGAATTGTCGAGCGGATTCAGCAGCTGGAGCCGCTGCAGTATACCCCTGCAGTATCGGGAGACTGTACGGCAAGAACCGAGCATGCCAAGCAGCCGATTGTGGAGAAAAAGCTGAAGCTGCAAAAAGTGATGCTTCGCTATGCAGGGCTGAAAAGAACGGCGAGCGGCCTGGAAAAGGGCCATGAGGAACTGAAGCGGCAGCTGTCGATCTTTGATACATGTCTATCGAAACGCGAGGAATACGAGTTTGCCAATATGCTTACTTGTGCATTGCTTACGATGCAGGCTGCGATAATTAGGGAAGAAAGCCGCGGGGGACACTACCGGGAGGACTTCCCTCAGAAAGACGACCTGAATTGGAGAAAGCATACGGTTTTCAGCCGGGAACAAGGCATAACGGAGGGACATATCGACGATGTATGAGCTGCAAATGGAAAATGTGAAAAAAAATCTTAAGCTTTGGCTGGAGGAAGATATCGGCATGGGCGATGTGACGACCATGACGACGATACCGGCCGATCGGCAGTCCAAAGGGATTATCCATTTGAAGGATAACGGTACCATCGCGGGATTGCCTATTGCCGAAGCGGTATTTTCGCTTGTGGACGAGCGTCTCAGGTTCGAGCCGAAGGTTCAAGAGGGACAAGCTGTAAGCTACGGTACGGTGCTGGCGGAAGTCACGGGAAGCACTCGCAGCATCTTGCTGGGAGAGCGTCTTGCCTTGAATCTTATGCAGAGAATGTCGGGAATCGCTACGCGGACCCGGCAATTCGTCGACGCGCTGCAGGGCTTGCCGGTCCGGCTTGTCGATACGCGCAAAACGACTCCAGGCCACAGGCTTCTTGAAAAATATGCGGTTCGGGTCGGAGGCGGGCATAATCACCGTTTTGGCTTGTATGACGCGGTCATGATCAAGGATAACCATATAAAAGGAGCCGGCGGGATTGTCGAAGCCATCCGCGCAGCCCGCGCCCAAATTCCGCACACGATGAAAATCGAGGTGGAGGTCGAGAGCATGGAGCAGCTGGAGCAAGCTTTGGCTGCACAGCCGGATATCGTCATGCTGGACAATATGAGCCCGGAGCAAATGCGCGAAGCGGTTGTACGCATGAAATCCCAGGCTCCGCATATTCTTGTAGAAGCATCAGGCTCCGTCACCTTGGAGACGATTCATGCCATTGCCTCCACCGGGGTAGACGTTATTTCCGTCGGCCGTCTGACCTATTCCGTGCAAGCGCTCGATATCAGTCTTGACCTGAATGAGCGGAAGGGGGTAACGTCGTGATCCTCGTCGTGGATGTGGGGAATACGAACATCGTACTCGGTCTTTATGAAGAGAGGCAACTGCTGCATCATTGGCGGCTGAGTACCAACCGTTCGAGCACGACGGACGAATACGGAATGATGATCTATAACTTGTTTCAGCACGCAGGAATCGAGCTGGATCAGGTCGAAGGGGTAATCATCTCCTCTGTCGTTCCCCCGTTAATGTTTGTACTGGAACAGTTATGTTCAAAATATTTAAAGAAATCCCCTCTGGTAGTCGGACCCGGAATAAAGACCGGGCTGAATGTCCGGTATGAAAATCCGCGCGAGGTCGGTGCCGACCGGATCGTCAATGCGGTCGCCGCTATCGAGCTGTATGGCGCTCCGTGCATTATCGTTGATTTTGGCACCGCGACGACATTCGATTATATCGATGAGTCCGGTCAGTATGTCGGGGGAGCGGTCGCACCGGGTATCGGAATCTCGACCGAGGCGCTATATCAACGCGCTGCCAAGCTTCCTCGCATCGAGCTTGTGAAGCCCAAGTCCGTTGTCGGACGAAATACGGTTGCGTCTATGCAGGCGGGCATCATTTACGGCTTTGCCGGACAGGTCGACGGCATTGTAGGGCGCATCCGCGAAGAGCACAGCAAGAACGCCAAAGTTATAGCGACTGGCGAGATGGCGCAGCTTATTGCCAGCGAATCCAGGACTATCGAGACGGTCAATCCTTTGCTTACGCTGCAAGGACTGCAAATGGTTTATGAGAGAAATCAATAGCTGCATAGCATATAGTGTTTTTGGATTTGGATAATGTACAGGTTCGCAATGGCTGCTTAGCAGGTGAGGTATTCTCTAAGAAGAGCGGGAGCGTCCGCCATTGTCATCGGGAAATTACCGCAAAGTCTACTCACAACAAACGATTTCAAGAAGCGGCCGGAGGCTGACACCCCCCATTACAGAGATTCCTCGCATGAAACCGGCGTTCCACAATGTCCAAGAACTTATCACAACACCACAGAAAGGGTTACACCATGCGAGATTATATGATTAGAGCTACTGCGATGGAGGGCAAAGTAAGAGCGTTTGCCGTCTGCTCCACCGCGATAGTGGATGAAATAAGCCGCAGACACCAAATGACCCCGACAACAACAGCGGCGCTCGGAAGAACGGTTTCCGCCGGCCTTATGATGGGCGCGATGCTGAAGGGCGAGGAGAAGCTCACGATTATCGTAAAAGGCGGAGGGCCGATCGGACAAATCGTTGTCGATGCTAATGCGGCGGGAGAAGTTCGCGGCTACGTCGATAATCCTCAGGTCGATCTGCCGCTTAATGCCATTGGCAAGCTGGATGTAGCCGGCGCGGTCGGTACGGACGGATTTTTGAATGTCATCAAGGATTTGGGATTAAAAGATCCTTACCGCGGCAGCATTCCTATAATTTCGGGCGAGCTTGGCGAGGACTTCACGTATTATTTTGCTTCATCCGAGCAAACTCCTTCTGCGGTCGGACTTGGCGTATTAGTGGGTGTTGACCACACGATCAACTCCGCGGGGGGCTTTATTATTCAGCTGCTTCCAGGCTTGAAGGACGACGAAATTTCCCTCATTGAGCAGCATCTTTCCAAAGTGGAGCCTGTAACGACGATGCTCGAGAAAGGGCTGGATCTGGAGCAAATCCTGCAGCAGGTCGTGCCTGGAGTCCAAGTACTGGAGGAAATGGACGTACAGTTCCGCTGTAAGTGCTCGAGAGAGCGAGTGGAGCAAACCTTGGTCTCGTTAGGTAAGGAAGAGCTGCAGCAGATGCTGGATGAAGACGGGAAATCGGAAGTCGTCTGCCATTTTTGCAACGAGCATTATATTTTTACGGATGAAGATCTAAAAACCATAATAAATCAGTTGTAGCCGGTCGATATAAACGGAAGGAACAACCGATGATTGATAGAGTTTAGTGACCATACGAGGGGATTAGGAAATGCGAAACTTAAAGATATTGTGGGGAGTTATCGCGGTTTTGCTGATAGCCGTTGTCATCCTTTCCTCCGTATTGTCTGCCGATGTTTTGAACCGACGACAGGTCGACATGAACCCGGACCAGACGAAGCAGAACGAGTCAGTAAAAGTCATTGCCAAGATCGGAGACAAGACCATTACCAACAAGGAATTGGAGCAATTGCTGATGCAAAAGCACGGCCGGGAATTGCTAAACCAAATGGTCGATCATGAAGTCATTCGCTTGGAAGGCAAGGCATTAGGCATCTTTGTGGAGGAAAGCGAGATCCAGAAAGAACTTAAGCGCATGCAGCAAGGTTATGACAGTGAAAATCAGTTCTTTGAATCGATGAAGGTACAGCTGGGTTTATCTCCGGAAGCGCTGAAAACCGATATTTACGACAAGTTGCTTCAGGAGAAGCTAATCACCCGTGACATCATTGTATCCGACGCTCAGGCGGATGCTTATATGAAGGCACATCCGGAGGAGTTTATGACGTCCGCCCAGCTCAGACTTCAGCAAATCATCGTAAGCAGCAAAGATCAGACGGCCAAGGTCGCGGCGGACATTGCCAAGAAGATTGATTTTGCCCAGATTGCAAAGGAACGGTCATTGGACGACGCGACACGCGATAACGGCGGAGATTTGGGCTGGGTCGAGGAAGACGATCCGTTCATAGCGGAGCCGATTATGAAAGCCGTCAAGCAGATGAAGGTAGGCGAGGTCAGTAAGCCTATCGAATGGAACGGTCAGTTGTATATCGTGAAGCTGAGAGACCGGAAGGAACAGCCGAAGCAAAGCAAGGAAGAATTGATGGAGCGCGTCAAAAAGGAGATCGCTTTGAGGGAAGCTCCGCCTATGAAAGATTTCCTAAAGCAGCTTCGCGATAAATGGAAGGTGAGTCTGACTTTGTAATAAAGTCAGGCTATCTTTTTTCATATGATTCCATTCGGTGATAATAACGATCTTACAATCGGTGATTTTGGGAACACTATCCATAAATTCATATTGACAACCTCTGCTGCGATTGATAAGATAAAAGTATAATACCTACCAGTTTACTCGGATATTATCCAAATATATTATTTTTAGGGGGACGTCAGGATGGCTAAATTAGTTCAGAACATAACGCAATTAATCGGTGGAACTCCGCTGGTGAAGTTGAACCGCGTCGTGCCTGAAGGCAGCGCTGAAGTGTATGTTAAGCTGGAGTACCAAAATCCTGGAGCCAGTGTCAAGGACCGTATTGCGATCAGCATGGTGGAGGTAGCCGAGCAAGAAGGCAAGCTGAAGCCGGGCGATACGATTATCGAGCCTACAAGCGGCAATACCGGAATCGGATTGGCAATGGTGGCGGCAGCTAAAGGCTATAAAGCGATCCTCGTTATGCCGGAGACGATGAGTATGGAGCGCCGCAACTTGCTCCGTGCTTATGGTGCACAGCTTGTTCTTACGCCAGGGGCGGAAGGAATGAAGGGCGCTATCAAGCGTGCTGAAGAGCTTCAGGCAGAGAACCCGTCCTACTTCATGCCGCAGCAGTTCAAGAATCAGGCGAACGTGAAGGTTCACCGCGAAACAACCGGTCCTGAAATCGTGGAAGCTATCCAATCGCACGACGGCAAGCTGGATGCTTTCATCGCAGGTATCGGTACAGGCGGTACGATCACTGGCGCAGGCAGCGTGCTGAAAGAAAACTTCCCTAACATTAAGATCTATGCCGTTGAGCCAAGCGCATCCCCGGTATTGTCCGGAGGTAAACCGGGACCGCACAAAATTCAAGGCATCGGCGCCGGCTTCGTACCCGATATTTTGAACACGAGCGTATACGATAACGTCATTACGGTGGAAAACGACGATGCATTCGAAACGTCCCGCCGCGTAGCAAGAGAAGAAGGCATTCTGGGAGGTATCTCCTCCGGAGCGGCTATTTTCGCAGCTTTGCAAGTAGCCAAGGAGCTGGGCGCAGGCAAGCGCGTCGTTGCCATTATTCCAAGTAACGGCGAAAGATACTTAAGCACGCCTTTGTATCAATTCGAAGACTAATCACCCGCAAGCTTAACCGTGGAGCTCGTTCCAATGCAATGATTCAATCCTTATGGTTCTGCGGGCAGCCCCTTCATTTTGAGGGGCTTTTTTTCATGGACAATATCAAGTATACTAAATCCTAACTTATGAAATATGTGAATTAGGGGGGGCGTCGGGTAACGCTGATAACCTACGAGCACTGACAACAATGGGCAAAGCAAAGGCGATGTGGAAGGCGATTCAGTATAGCGAACGGAACGACATTAACCTATCCTAAGGGGGCAAACGCTGTGATCTTGGTCATTGATAATTACGATTCGTTCACCTATAATTTGGTGCAATACTTGGGCGAGCTCGGAGAACAAGTTGAAGTGCGCCGTAACGATGAGATCGATCTGGCCGGTATTGAGGCACTGAAGCCGGACCATATCCTGATTTCCCCGGGGCCTTGTACTCCGAACGAAGCGGGGATCAGCCTGGAGCTGATCGAGCATTTTAAAGGAAAGATCCCGATTCTCGGCGTATGTCTGGGACACCAGTCCATCGGACAGGTGTTCGGCGGGGAAGTAATTCGGGCGGAACGTCTTATGCACGGCAAAACGTCACCGATTTTGCATGACGGCAAAACGTTGTTCAAGGGCCTTCCGTCTCCGTTTATCGCGACACGGTACCACTCCTTGATCGTCAAAAGAGAGACGCTGCCCGACTGCCTGGAAATCAGCGCAGAGACGGCGGAAGGGGAAATCATGGGGCTTCGCCATAAGGAATATCCTATCGAAGGCGTTCAGTTCCACCCGGAATCGATTATTACGGATCATGGCTTGACTATTTTGCGCAATTTCTTGAACGAAACGGCAGTGAAGCCGTCGTGAATGTATATGTGAACGGAAGCATTATAAAAGAGGAGGAGGCCGTGATCTCGGTATACGATCACGGTTTTCTTTACGGCATCGGTTTGTTCGAAACGTTCCGGACCTATGGGGGACGGCCGTTTCTGATGGAAGAGCATCAGCGGAGGATGGAAGCGAGCTGCAAAGAGCTGGGCATTTCTTACATACCCGATAAGCAAGAGTGGGAGTCTATTGTTGAGGAGCTGCTGCAATCGAACGGCTTGGAGGACGCCTACATCCGATTTACCGTGACGGCCGGTGCGGATGCGCTCGGTCTTCCTACAGGCGACTATGATAAGCCTAGCGTCGTAGTATATGTGAAAGGGCTCCCTCCGAGAAATGAGGAGCTGTACCGTTCCGGCAAACCGCTGCAGCTGCTTGCGCTGCCTCGAAACACCCCGGAAGGGCAAATCCGATTTAAATCGCTTCATTATATGAACAGTATATTGGCTAAGCGGGAGCTCGCACAATATGCATGGGCTGCTGGAGCCGAGGGTCTACAGCTGACACAGGACGGTTATTTGGCCGAAGGGATTGTCAGCAATGTGTTTTTTGTCAAAAACGACCGATTGTATACACCGTCGTTGGATACGGGCATTTTATCGGGAATAACACGGGCGCATGTCGTAGTCTTGGCTCGGCAGCTGCTGCTTCCTGTTGAAGAAGGGCGGTATACTTGGCAGGATTTACTTAATGCGGATGAAGTTTTCATCACCAATTCCATCCAGGAGCTGGTCCCGATTTCGACCTTGTTTGACACGAACGGACAGCGTCATATAGTTGCATCGGGGACGGCGGGCTATTGGACGCTTCAGCTTTTGACCGCTTACCAAAGCAGCATCGACAACAATAATGAATAGAAGGTGAACCCTTATGCAGAAACCGGTGAATGAGAACCAACAAAGCATGGACTGCCGAGGAATTTCCCTGGACGTATATAATGAAACGGTCATTATGGGGATATTGAACGTCACCCCGGATTCATTTTCCGATGGGGGACGATATGTCGATCTTTCGGCTGCGGTACATCATGCCAAGCAAATGATTGCGGACGGTGCCGGAATCATCGATATCGGCGGAGAGTCTACGCGGCCCGGATCTGCGGCAGTCACTTTGGAGGAAGAGCTGCGGAGGGTCGTTCCGGCCGTTCGCGCCCTGAAGGAAGCCGGCATCGATGTGCCTATCTCGGTAGATACGTATAAAGCCGAGGTGGCGAAGCAGGCGTTAGACGCGGGAGCCCACATTTTGAACGACATTTGGGGCTTGAAAAAAGATCCCGCCATGGCCAAACTCGCAGCGCAATACGGATGCCCGATCGTCATCATGCATAACCGGACCGAGGCGGTATATAAAGATTTTATTTCCGATGTGATCGGGGATTTGCAGGAAAGTGTACGGCTTGCGCACGAAGCGGGAATTGAAGACCGGCAAATCATTCTCGATCCGGGCATCGGCTTTGCCAAATCGCACGAGCAAAATTTGCAGCTGATGAACGAGCTTCATCAAATTTACGCCCTGGGCTATCCCGTTCTGCTCGGAACGTCGCGGAAAAGAATGATCCAGAACACGCTGCAGCTTCCGCCTAACGATGTCGTCGAAGGGACTGCGGCTACGGTTGCGGTCGGGATTATGCAAGGATGTCGAATCATGCGGGTTCATGATGTTCGCGCTATGAAACGTGTCGCCGTGATGACGGACGCTATCATCGGGCATAAGCTTCCGACGGTTTAAGATGGAAAGACAGGAGGAGACAAAATGGATAAAATCTTGATGAAGGGCATGCAATTTTACGGCTATCACGGGGTGTTTCCAGAAGAAAACAAGCTCGGGCAGCGGTACCAGGTCGATGTCGAGCTTCACTTGCCGCTGGACAAGCCGGGAACGACGGATAGCATTGAAGATACGATTAACTATGCAGAGGCATACGTGCTGATCAAGAGCATTGTCGAGGGAGAAACGTACCGGTTGATCGAGGCTTTGGCAGAGCGGGTTGCATCTAGCCTTCTGCAAACTTATACTAGTATAAATGAAATTACCGTTCGCGTGTTGAAGCCGCATCCTCCCGTGGCGATGTTCTTCGACGGCGTGACGGTGGAAATTCACAGAAAGCGGGCATAAGTTCATGGGCTCACAGCCTTCATTTGTTGCATACATTGCGCTTGGCTCCAATATGGAGGACCGGGAGCGTTTTTTGTCTGATGCCATTCGGTTACTGGATGAGCATGAGGCGATACAAGTATCCGCACAATCGAATATTTACGAGACGGACCCGGTAGGCTATACCGACCAGGGGCCTTTTCTCAATATGGCCGTCGAAGTGGAAACGTCCCTTTCCGCAGAGGCTCTGTTTGACGTGATGATGCAGATCGAGCAGCGGCTCGGCCGAGTGCGGGAGATCCGTTTTGGACCAAGAACGATGGATCTGGATATGCTGCTGTATGACGATTTGAGGCAGGACGACCCCAAGCTTATCCTTCCTCATCCTAGAATGCTGGAAAGGGCCTTTGTTCTTGTGCCTTTAATCGAGGCGATGCAGGGGCGCCACCCGCAGCAGGCTGCTGAATTGTCAGCACAACTAGAGAAGCTGGAAGGAAAGGAAGGCATTACGTTATGGAAAAAAATGCAATAGCTCAGCGCATCCGCGCTTTCCGTAAATTAAAAGGCTATACCCAAACCGAGCTAGCCGATCAATTGGATGTTTCCATTGCCATATTGGGAGCGATCGAGCGGGGGACGCGTAAGCCGGATACGAAGATAATCCGCAAAATATCCGACGTCCTGGGTATCGACCCGGATGAGCTGCTGCCAGCGGCTAAGTAAACATTTTAGAGAGGAGGAATAAATGATGCTTAAAATAGGAAACGTAGAGGCACCGAATCAAGTGGTTTTGGCTCCGATGGCTGGGGTGTGTAATCCGGCTTTTCGTTTGATCGCCAAGGAATTCGGCTGCGGCCTCGTTTGTGCGGAAATGGTCAGCGACAAGGCGATTTTGCACGGAAATAGCAGAACGATGGAAATGCTGTATGTGGACGAGCGCGAGAAGCCGCTTAGTCTGCAAATTTTTGGAGGAGATACGGAATCTCTGGTAGAGGCGGCCAAGCATGTCGATAAGCATACGAATGCCGATATTATCGATATTAACATGGGGTGTCCGGTACCGAAGATCACCAAATGCGATGCGGGGGCCCGTTGGCTGCTCGATCCGCCCAAGATCGAACAAATGATCTCCACGGTCGTCAAATCCGTCAGCAAGCCGGTTACGGTAAAAATGCGCATTGGCTGGGACGAGGATCACATTTATGCTGTGCAAAACGCCAAAGCTGTCGAAAACGGCGGAGGATCGGCAGTATCGGTGCATGGTCGTACCCGCGTCCAAATGTATACGGGTCACGCAAATTGGGACATTATTAAGGAAGTTAAAGATTCGGTGTCGATTCCTGTCATCGGTAACGGCGATGTCTTTTCTCCGGAGGATGCCAAGCGGATGCTCGACCAAACCGGGGTGGACGGTGTCATGATCGGACGTGCGGCACTCGGAAATCCGTGGATGCTGTATCGTACGATTCAATACTTGACCAAAGGAGAGCTCCCGCCGGAACCGACAGGCCAGGAAAAAATCCGTATCGCGCTGCTGCATATGGATCGCTTGGTTGCATTGAAAGGCGAACATGTGGCCGTGAAGGAGATGCGCAAGCATTTGGCCTGGTATTTGAAGGGCTTGCCTGGAGCAGCCCGGGTCAAGGATGTCATTATGGAGCAGACCAAACGCGATGCTATGGCTCATGTGCTGGAGCAGTTCGTCGCCAGTCTGGACGATAACGGGATGCCGGCGGACGGTTCTGAAGCGGCTTCAACCGTTCACTAGCAGCATAATGGTGCGGCATTTGGCTCAGATTGACATTTGAATGGGCTTGCAATATAATCAGTCAATAGTTATACCCACTAAGACGGATCAGTCATCATGATCTTGATCGTTAATATATTATTTATAAGTGAATTCATAGTCGAAGAATCAGCTCGAAATATGAAAATCTTTCACATGACAGGAGATTGTTGCAATGAGTGAAAAAGAAGTCATCCTGACGCAGGAAGGTTTAAAGAAGCTTGAAGAAGAGTTGGAACATCTTAAATCCGTCAAGCGCCGCGAGGTGGCTGAAAGAATCAAAGT
This sequence comes from Paenibacillus sp. NPDC056579, assembly GCF_042793215.1. Classification (NCBI taxonomy): domain Bacteria; kingdom Bacillati; phylum Bacillota; class Bacilli; order Caryophanales; family Paenibacillaceae; genus Paenibacillus; species Paenibacillus sp. NPDC056579. Next base: position 2,356 of record NZ_JBHTVD010000020.1, on the reverse strand, counting down.
AGCGATCGGCTACGGCGATATTAGTGAAAACTCCGAATACGAAGATGCGAAGAACGAACAAGCTTTTATCGAAGGCAGAATTATAACTTTGGAGAAGATGCTTCGCAACGCTCGTATCATTAATAATGATGATGTGGATACAGATACAGTCAGTGTAGGAGCGATTGTTACGCTGAAAGACCTGGAGTTCGGCGATATCGTGGAATATAACATCGTAGGCTCCGCGGAATCGGATCCCCTTCAAAATAAAATTTCCAACGAAAGTCCGGTTGGTAAAGCCATTCTCGGCAAAAATAAAGGCGCTGTCGTGGACGTTAACGTTCCTGCCGGCGTGATTCAATACGAAATTATCGATATTAAGAAATGATGGTTATGCAAGAGCGACAATAACCGGAATCGTCGAGAAAAGCTTCCTTGGGAAGCTTTTTTAACTTATACCACCTAACAAGGAGCTGGATAGCATGACAGTTGAACAAGAATTAAATGAGCTGCTACAAATCCGACGCAACAAGTTGGACGAGCTTCGCGGCTTGGGCATTGATCCTTTCGGTCAAAAATATGACGTAACGCATCATGCGAAAGAGATTTTCGATGCTTACGACGGACAAACGAAAGAAGAGCTGGACGTAACTAACGCCGAAGTGAGCATTGCCGGACGCATTATGCAAAAGCGCGGAATGGGTAAAGCGGGCTTTGCGCACGTGCAGGACATTACGGGGAAAATTCAAATTTATGTGCGCGAGGATGCTGTGGGCTCGACCAAATACCAAGCGTTCGACCTTCTTGATATCGGTGATATTGTAGGGATCAAAGGGATTGTATTCAAAACGAAGACAGGCGAGCTATCGGTAAAAGCGACCAACGTGGAAGTGCTGTCCAAATCGCTGCTTCCGCTTCCCGAGAAGTATCACGGTCTGAAAGATGTGGAGCTTCGTTACCGTCAGCGCTACGTCGATTTGATCATGAACCAGGAAGTGCAGGAGACGTTTATTCAGCGTTCCAAAATTATTCAGTCGATGCGCAGATATTTGGATTCCCGCGGCTATTTGGAAGTAGAGACTCCTACACTTCATGCGATTGCAGGGGGAGCTGCCGCTCGTCCTTTTATCACGCATCATAATGCTCTCGATATGCAGCTGTATATGCGTATCGCTATCGAGCTTCACTTGAAGCGTCTGATCGTTGGCGGCATGGAAAAAGTGTACGAAATCGGCCGCGTATATCGTAACGAGGGGATTTCGACACGTCATAATCCGGAGTTCACCATGATCGAGCTGTACGAGGCGTACGCCGACTACAAGGATATTATGAAGCTGACGGAAGAAATGATCGCGCATATCGCACAAGAAGTGCTCGGAACGACCAAAATCAACTATCAAGGGCATGAAGTCGATTTGACTCCTGAATGGAGACGCGTATCCATGGTTGATGCGATCAAAGAAGTGGTCGGCGTTGACTTCAGCAAGCAAATGACGGATGAAGAGGCGCATCAATTGGCTAAGGAGCACAAAGTGCACGTAGAGCCGATGATGACGTTCGGACATATCGTCAACCAGTTCTTTGAGACGTTTGTCGAGGAGACGCTGATTCAGCCTACATTCGTATACGGTCATCCGGTAGCCATTTCTCCATTGGCCAAAAAGAACGAGCAGGATCCGCGGTTTACCGACCGGTTCGAGCTGTTTATCGTTGCCCGCGAGCATGCTAATGCATTTACCGAGCTTAACGATCCGATCGACCAGCGTGAACGCTTCGAGGCGCAGCTGGTGGAGCGCGAGCAAGGTAACGATGAAGCGCATGAGATGGATGACGACTTCATCCGTGCGTTGGAGTACGGTATGCCTCCTACAGGCGGTTTGGGCATAGGGATCGACCGTCTGGTCATGCTGCTGACTAACTCGCCTTCGATCCGTGACGTGCTGCTGTTCCCTCTGATGCGCGAGCGCCAAGGGGAGTAATCGGTTTATATATAAAAGCGTATCTTCCTGTGCTGTATTCGCGGGTAGATGCGCTTTTAATTTTAATGATCGCCGGAGTTTAAAAAAGGAGCGAAATTCCATTTGCATTTCGTGTCCGATTTTGATATATTACTCCTTGTCGCTTTTGAAGCTTTCCTGACGAACGCAAGTAGTTGTTATGGATTTTTAAAAAAAAGCTTGCAATCGAGTAGGCGACTGTGTTATATTATAAAGGTCGCCGATAAACAAGGTGACACAAAATGACAAGGTTCAAGTTACTATGAGTGACCGAACTTTGAATGAATTGTCCTTTGAAAACTGAACAATGAGTGAGTGTTAAATAGAGAATGCAAATTCTCGCTAGCATTGAATTTTGAGCTTAAGACAAGCTCTGTTAT
>NZ_JBHTVD010000019.1:0-76923 GCF_042793215.1 Paenibacillus sp. NPDC056579 | reverse complement strand
TAACAGAGCTTGTCTTAAGCTCAAAATTCAATGCTAGCGAGAATTTGCATTCTCTATTTTAACACTCACTCGTTGTTCAGTTTTCAAAGGACAATCGTTTCTTTTTCCCTCATCCGCTTCAGTAGCGGACAAGAATGTAATATAGCACATCTTGTCGATTCTTTGCAAGCTTTTTTTTCAATCATCTTGCTTGCCTTCGAACCTCGCATGCAGCTTTCGCAGCAGCGTTTTGTAATATATCACATTGCATTCGTCCATGCAAGCATTTCTTTTTTTCCATTCAAGGGATGTCCCGCATGCTCAGAAAAGCCGTCCTGCTTGATGTTCTCGATTCCAACGTCGCTTATCGCGGCGCCGGATTTGTAATATACCACATTGCATTTATCCATGCAAGCATTTCTTTTTTTCCATTCAAGGGATGTCCCGCATGCTCAGAAAAGCCGTCCTGCTTACTAGTCTCCATTGCCGCTCTCGCAACGCCGGATTTGCAATATACCATGATCTGCACTTGGAATGCAAGCAAAACTTTTAACGGACTTAATCTCAACTAAAAAGGGGACTGTCTTCACAGTCCCTTCCCTTCTTCTAATAAGCCCGCACCGCCACATTGTATCCGTAGTCAGTCCCGCCATTCCCGTTATCCGATACAATAGTAACAGTAAAATCATCGTACACTTGAGCGGGCGAGAACGTATTCAAAAATTGCCAATTGTTGCTCGCGCCGGTATGACCCGAAGCTACCAGCCTGTTGCTGGAGTTATAAATATAAATGGACATTCCTTTGTGATTCGTATCTTCAAGGTAGTATCGGATCGTACTTCCATAGGAAGGATCATAAGAAAAGGTGTATTCCTTTTCCCCGTTCGACGGCAGCGTTCCGCTTCGATTCAGCATTAGCTCCAATATAGTAATTTGTCCGGAACCGTTTACCGGATTCCCCGCCGCGTAAGTGTTTGCCTGAGCAAAACCAGTGGCCGGAACGGCGCTCAAAGCTAGAGCCGTCGTCAATATAAGCAGCTTTTTCATCATACACTCTCCTAGTCACTAGAATAATATGGAATAATTTGAATAATTACCCTGTACATTATAGTAATCTAGGAGAGGTATTTCAATGCTTTTCATAGGAATTTAATACAATCTTTATCCAACCACGGCCATAGTTTTGCCGCTGATTTGCAAGATCTGACCAGGCTTCATGCGAACATCGTAACAATTGGCACCCAAATGGGAAGGTGCGATACTAACCTCTTCACCGCTTAATGTATAAGATTCGAATTCGGACGGCAGCTTAATAACGATCTCCGTTGTCCGCTGAGCTATGAGCTCTGCATGGAAGCTGCCCTCATTCCGGTCCCAGTCCATGGATACGGAGCCCGTACACATAGCGAGACCCGATACCTTCCCTTTGCTCCACTTGTCCGGGAGAGCCGGAAGCAGCTTTACCATATTAGGCGATACATAGAGAAGCATTTCTTGCACGGCATTAACCCAGCCCATATTGGCATCCATCTGGATCGGGGCCTCCGTCATGTTCATGCAAACTCCCATATTGCGCCAGTCGTTGTGCAGCGTGAAAAAGTTATTCAGCAAGCAGGATCTCGACAAAATATCCAGACATTCCAGCGCCTTATTGCCGTCGCCCAGTCTCGCATAAATGGCCGCCATATGCACGAGCGACCAGCCGCTTTGGGCCCCTATCAAGCGCTTCTTGACCGCCGTCTCGAATGCTTCGAACACTTCGGGCTGCTCTTCCCTCGTAAATTCCTGGCCGGGGAAAATCGGGTAAATGTGAGACAAGTGCCGATGGTCGTACCTGTCGTCGAACGTTTCATGCATCCATTCCCTTATTGCTCCGTCTTCATTGATCTGATACGAAGGAATGCGGCCAAGCATACTTTCCCACTTCGGAATCTCTTCACCGTTCATGCCCGCTTCGCGGCTTCCTTGGACCAAATGCGTCAACAGCTCCTTCATCACAGCGAAGTCCATAGTGGCGTTGATGGTCGTAGGCATAGGATGCGCCAGAGGCCTTCCGTCTGTTGGCATGAAGTTTTGCGGCGTATTTTCCGGCGAAACGGACGGATAGTAGTTGTACATCCCATCGTCACCGACCACAAGGAAGTCCTCGTAAAACAGCGCGACCTCTTTCATAAACGGCAGCACTTTATCAAGCAGGAATGAACGGTCGCCGGTGTACAAATAATATTCGTAATAATGCCTTGCCAGCCAACCGGCAGCGCTCGTCCAGTTCATAATGACCGGCACGATCTGGTTCGGCACCCCGATACCAGGCGTAGATCCTGCAGGAATATAAATCCCCCGGCAGCCGTATAGCTTCGCCGCATTGTCTCTGAAATCGTCCATCATGCTGTCGTAATAACGAATGAGCGCAGGCATAAGCTCTGCCAGTCCTCCTGCAGGTGCATGCCAGTACATCATCTGCACGTTCTCGTTAGCCATGTTGTGGCACCAGGTCAGGCGGTAATCCCCGCCCCAGAGGCCGTACATACCGAACGGATAACCTTCCGGCCGCGTACCGGAGATGAACAAATAGCGGCCATACGCCCACATTTTGCGGATAAGCTCGGTCGGCGCCTCTCCGTCATATGCATCCAGCAGCAGCTCTTCATTCGTCTTGTGGCCGTTGTCTGCCCGTTCTTCACCCAGCTGAAGATTAACGGTATGAAACAACCGGCCGTGCAGCCGGACATGAGCAGCCAACAATGCATTGTAGTCCGCATTTAACTCTGCAAGCTCTTGCTTCAGCCTTCTCCAAGCGGCTTCCCGCTCCCCTTTGACGAACACTTTGGCCATGACAAGCACCTTGGAAGCTTGCTCAACACGAATTCCATTCCCTGAAACCGTCTGTCGCCCACCAGTAGGAATAACTCTCAATACGACGCCGAAGTCCGTCCCGTCATCATTTTGTGCGGCATAGTAAATAAAGTCATCCTCGGACCGAATCTGGACCGTATCCTCCAGTTCCTTGCATTTATCGGCCAGACGGGGGCTATCCGTAGCATGAAACGCCAGGCGAAATTCGCCTTGAATTGGAGCTCCGTCCGATCTCACTTCATATATAATCGCGTGGTCGGCCCGGGAAACGAACAATTGCCGCTCATAGGCAGCGCCGCCGTCCTTCCATGTCACCGATACTTCTCCGGTCTCCATATTTAGAGTTCTGCGATAAGCTTTAAACGCGTTCTCGCAAGGCATGATCAGCTTCAAATCGGCAACTGGGAACCTTGCAGCCAATCGGGTATTGTAGCCGTTCTCCTTGAGCGAGTTGGTCAAATTCCAGCTGGCTTCAAGGTACTTTTCCTCCGTCATGAGCTTTCGTGTCTCTGCGAGCGTATGACGCACATCCGGCACCGTATCCTTGTGTCCCCAATGCCACAAATCCTCGTTCGTGATCATGACCGTTTCTTCTTTCACCGCGCCATAGACAGACGCCCCAATCTCTCCGTTACCGGACGGGAGCCCTTCTCTCCACATATTTTTCCACCATGATGCAGGGTATTTTAATATAAGCTTGTTCGCGTTATTCATCCCTCTTGCCTCCTTACGGACCCTGTGCTCCGCTGTCAAATGATTGCCTTTTCATTATAGTCCGCTGATTTCGGGCGGTCTTTGCAATAAACCATTTCGATTTATCCTTTTTTCCAATATAATAATGGCAGATATCAATGTAATCGGAATTGAGGAGTGGATATAGGGATGAAAATTCCAATCTATCGTTTTCGCGTCGACTATTTGACCCAGTATTCGGACATTAACCCACTGCTGCTCTTCGCCCAAAAATACGTGTTCGGCTCCGGAGAACAATGCCCGCTTCGCATTTGTTATGCCAATGCCCTCGTTCTTGTGGAATCGGGCTCGGGTACCCTTCTCTTAAAAGATCAGGAATACTCGCTGCGCCCGGGATCATTGGTATATATTCCAGCGGGCGCTGTGCACCGATGGAGGTCGGATGAGCAGGATCCGATGGTGCATCGCTGCGCTTATTTCGATTGGAAATACGTAGACCGGCCGGATTTTAAGTATCAGAGGGATTATTTTCACGGCGCTGATTCATGTCGGAAGGAATTGCTGGCCCCGCCACCTGACCTGGCGCTTCAAGAGGTAACGAAAATCAACAACATCCCGTTATGGGTTTCCTACTACAACTCGCTCACCCCGCCGCCTGAAGTGCTCGGCAACCGCAATCCTTGGGATTCCCTGAAGTATAACGGCGCCTTCCAGACGTTCCTGCATCATTTCCTGACGTTTGCCATGAAACGGGAGGTGCTCTATGATCCCCGCATCAAAAAACTGCTTGAGCGCATTGAAGCCAGCCCGTTGGAGCTGAGCGAGCGTATGCTGTACGAGTGGGCGAAGGAGCTCGGACTGGGAAAAAGCCGGTTTCACGATCTGTTCAAGACGGATACCGGCTACACGCCTAACGATTATTTAAAGAGGTTAACCTTTCACCACATTGCTGAGGATTTGTGCTTCTCCAACGCTTCGATAACGGAAATCGCGGAGAAGTACGGCTTTTCGTCGATCCATTATTTTTCCAAAGCGTTCCGGAACATGACGGGCTTATCGCCGACCGAGTATAAGGAGAAGTACCGGTCTCCTCTGTAGTCGCCTAGAGCCTTCCGCACCCAAACGCTTATAGGTGAATACCCTGTTACGAGTATTGAAATTAGAAAAAATGGCGGTGTTCCCACTATGTACGGCTTATCCTATGCCTCTCCTTGGCTTCATTCCCCGGCGCATTATCGCGATAACGAACAAGTGATCCAAATGATTCAAGAGTCTATCGAAGGCGAACGAAACGACGAGATGTTTTATGATGCATTAATCCGGCTTGCCCCGACAGAGCAGCAGAAGGACGTGATCCGCTCCATCCGGGATGATGAAAGAAAGCATCGGCAAATGTTCAGAAGCATGTACACGTATTTAACCGGCCAAGCGCCTGTCGTAAAGGAAGGAGAGGCCGAGCCGCTCCCCGCAAGTTATGTGGATGGCATTGAGACAGCCCTGCTTGGCGAACTGAAGGCTTTTGAAAAATACAGAAAAATCTATTTGCAAATCGCACCCGAGCTTCGCAACTGGATGTTCGAAATTATGACTGACGAAATCAAACATGCTGGATATTACAATTGGCTTTACGCCAAGAACAAAAAATAACTCCCGGAGAGGCAAACGCCGGCTTGCCGTCTGGGCGCCCTGGTCTGTTCTCGGGAGTCGGGATTTCTTTATAGGTTCAACTGATGCTGCTGCTTCAAATGCTCCGTAATCGAAGTAAACCGGAAGCTGCGCATGATATTGTTCAGCTTGGACCGGGTACCGCGAACGTTGTAATAGTGGATAAAATGCTCCTTCGGCGGCAGGCTCAGCTTATGCTCGTTGGCATCGATCTCTCTCGGGTGCAAGTAGACGATGGAGCTTTTGCCCTGCTTGTTGGCGGAGCGGATAACCTGCTTGATGAAAAATTCCGGGAAAAACCGGAAGTAGAAGCCGCCGGAGTACCCCATATTTTTGCCGGTCAGGTTCATTACCGACATAGGCACCTCGTAGATTCCAAGCTCGCGTCCGTTCACTTTCGGCTTATGAATCTCCGTCGGAGCTGTAGGAATACCGTACAGAAACGTCTTCACCGGGAAAATACTCGCATCGTACTTCATCCCCAGCTCCTCAAGCGCTTCGAGGTAATGAAGGTTGCTTTCGACGATCGACCACGACGGCGCCCGATAGCCGAGCACCTTCGTTCCGGTCAAATTCTCCAATATATCTACCGACTTCTTAACATCCGCCTTGAACTCGTCGAACGTCTGTTTATAAGCCAGCTCGTGTCCGTATCCATGGGAGGCCACATCATGACCTTCCCGGGCAATCGCCTGAACGACGTCCGGATAATTCTCCCCGATGCAGCCAAGCACGAAAAAGGTCGCTTTGCAGCCCGCATCCGAGCACATTTGCAGCAGCGTATCCATGTGCGCCCGGAAGCTGGAACCCTTGCTATAGTCCGGAATTACATTGTCGTAGTTGGCATGAAACCATTCCTCGATATCAAAGGTGAGCATATTGTTCACAACTGCTGAATTCGTCAACGTTTCTTGACTCCTTTTATAGCGAACGAAGTGCATAGCATATTGGACAAGCTTCCATCTCCGCTGCTGCGGGTTACAAATTTGAATGGATGGTACATTTTCAAAAACTGGATATCTTCAAACCCGCACTGGGTGAATACGCTTTTCAGCTCGTCCAGCGCATACATCTGATCGAATTTTTTGCTTTTCTCGAACAGCCGGAGCACTTTCCGTTGGATTGACCCTTTGTGGAGCGTTTGAATCAGCAGCGTACCGCCCGGTTTGGTCACACGCGCCAGCTCCTGGATTACGGACATGTACTGCTCGATCAGCTGGATAACGCCGATGCACAGCACCACGTCGAACTTGCCGTCCTCGAAGTGCAGGTTCGTCAGGTCATCGGTCTGTGTAATCAGTCCGCGGGCAGCGGCATGCTCCAGGCTCTTTTCGGAAAAGTCGACTCCGTACACCTTGTTTTGCTTCACCAACGGCTCGCTGAAGGCACCTACGCCGCAGCCTGCATCCAAAACCTCCTTGCCTTTGCATTCTCCCAGCCACTGCAAGGTGTGGTCTCGCTGCATGAAGAAGCTTTCCTCATTGAAGTAGTCGGATGATTTGACCGACGCTCCGTGCGTTTCCGCTTTATTGTCAAAGTACTGCTTCCAATTCAAATTGCTCATTAGTTTGCATCCTCCGATAGTGTAACTGTCAAGAACACCGTTAGTAAATGAATTGAATCCGGCTAAGCTTGCTTTATGGCATTAAATATTTGATCAGACGCTTCCCTGCTTCATTCGTTATGAATGCGGGAGCAGCTTTCCACAGATTAATAAAAAAGCTCAAGCTTTCCTTATCGGGAGCACCCGCCCCTTCGCTTCCTCCGCCGTAGACGAGATACTTGAGCTGCTCAGGCTTCGCACCCCACTGCCCTTTGTATTTATACGTTCCCGAGCCGGTCTGCGACCTGCCGAGATCGAGCCGCTTCAATCCGCTGCGAATCCCGAACCGTACAGCCTCCCAATACATGAAATTGTTCAAGTATTTATTGTTGTATTCGGTCAGGTTCGCGCCATACGGATAAAAGAGCGTTCCGTCCCCCGGACTGGTCAGAAGCAGCATGCCTCCGACGACATCCCCAGTTTGCCGGTCGATTACGGTCAGCAAATGGCTGTTGTCGGGCAGCAGCTCGAAAAACCGTTTGAAATAACGGATATCCGGCGACGGCGAGCCTAGCTGTTTCATTCTTCGGACATATACTTTATAAAAACGTTCCAAATGTCCGGGATCGAAGGACGCTTCGAACCAGTTATTCTTATAAGCTTTCCTTACATGATTCCGGTTGCTCGAGGTGGATAACGCCAGCACCTTCTCCTCGTCCTCTTCCAGCGGAAGCACGAACGTATGATTATGAAGGTTCAAGCTCCAATCGGGACTCTCCAGATTCTGCTCTTTCAGCCGCAGCTCAATATATCCAAGACGATGCTCGTCCTTAATTCGAACCAAACATTCCAGAGAATAGTTAAAAGCTTCTTCGTCGGTGGCACAAACGTCCATGTAATTCACGAACGGAAGCGCCATACCTGCTTTTTTCAATCCAAGATTGCGGCCCTCTACCAGAGGAAGTAACGCGCAAATGCGGTTGCCGCTATCGACGACGGCATGGTATCTGCACTTGTAGCCGAATGAATCGATCAAAATTTGCCGGAAAGCGATGGTATGAAAGATCGTACCCCGGGACAACGCCAGTCGGTCCCATTCCTTCTTGAGGGACTCGGTATAGGCAACACACCTGAACATGAGCTCGTTATCCTTTCATCCATATAATGACGCCGATCATGATGATGATGCAGCCGGCCCACTTCATCATGCTTATTTGCTCGTGGAAAATCAGAATGGAAGCAAGAATAAGCAAAACGTACTGAATACTGGACACGAACGTAACATAACTCAGGTCAAACTGGGACAGGCAGTAAATCCATACAAAAGCAGCTAACGCGTATAACGCAAAGCCCAGCACGATGATCGGCGATGTCAAGTAGCCGATCAGGATCGCCATCAGCCCATTGTCAAATTGAACCGACCGGCCGCCGATTTTGAGCAGCGTTTGTGCGGCAACCGTCATGGTCACGCTGCCAAACAGCATAATGTATTTAAGTATCATTTGTTCTCTTGTAATTTCCTTTCGAGTTCCTCCAGCTTGAGCTTGGTTAACCCCAGCTCTTGTGTCAAAGCTTTGTTGTGCATCTTCAATCCCGAAATGCTGACGCTCATATTAAGCAGCAGCAAAAACGCGCAGGCAATGAGAATCGCAAAAAACGCCGATGGAGCATAATAGACACCGATCAAATCGGAAAATGAATCCATAAGATCCGTGAAAAGGGACATCAAGAGCGTGAATAGACCGATAAGGAACCAGACTAACGAATATTTTTCCTTGATCATTCTTGCCCGGACCATCAGGAAGACCGAAACCATAATAATAAGACTGAACACGATGCCCATAATCTGAAAGCTGTACAAATGATACCCTCCATCCATCTCTATCACCACCTTGTCCTTGTATAGGAGAAGAGGATGGATAGGATAACCTTAGCCATATAATACGGGCTCTTGATCGGGGTGATCGAAGACGCCCCGTGTTCACGCTCTCTCATTTCGACGCCGACCTCGGAAATGCTCAGGCCGTATTTTTTCAGTACGATAATGGCATCCGGCTCGGGATAATCGTCGGGATAATACCGGCTCAACAATTCGATGCTCCTGCGGTTATAAATACGGAAGCCCGACGTACTGTCGGTAACCTTCGTCTTGATAAGCATCCGAAACAGGACATAGAACACTTTGATGCCCAATCTGCGCGACCATGTCGTGCGGTACGACTTGATATCGAGAAAGCGCGAACCAATGACCATGTCGCAGCCGCTTCGAGTCATGGCATCGAGCAGCTTCTCCACTTCCCGGGGAATGTGCTGACCGTCGCCGTCGATCTGCACCATGTAATCGTATCCGTTCCGGTTGGCATACTTGAAGCCGGTTTGCACCGCGCCCCCGATCCCCAGATTGAACGGCAGATCGACAACCTTAACCCCATCCGTCAGCCGTGCATTGGTCGACGTGTTATCCAGAGAGCAGTCGTTAATGACCAAAATGTCATATTCGGTCCCTTGGACGCTCTCCCGAATATCCCGGATGACCTTGGTTATGTTGTTCTCTTCATTAAAAGCCGGAATCACTATCAATACTTTTCCTTTTTCCATATCGGCTCAGCTTCCCTGTTTGTTTTTTTGCGGTAATAATAGCCAACTCGATGATTTTGTCCGCCCCGTACCTTCGGATGAGAGCGATGCCTCCCTTAATGATTTGATCCGCCCCATAAGCGGCGGCAATGGCGATGAAAGGGACGGCCGGCGCGCGGTACCGGTACATAGCGTCGATAAACAGCAATATGCAAAATACGAAAACGGCAAGAATGATAAGCCAAATGACGGAAGCTCTTCGAAACACTCCGTTGACAACAGCTGCAGCCGTTCCCGCCAAAAATAATAGAACCGGCATCGATTCCTTAATAAATTTGACGACGCCGAGCAGGCTCGTAAGATCGGTCGTCCATACCCATCGGCCCATAAAAGCAAGCACTCGTTTGGCGTACAGGATGGACACGTCATCCCAGTTATTAACCAGGAAGCTCAAGATGAGACTGTTAAAGATGTTGATCGTATAATCAGGCCTGTAGTAGTGATCGTACGGTGTCGATTTGTCGTAAATCCATCCTTTGGCGTATATATTATACAACACCATTTTGGCATTAAATTGTAAAGATGTTATTAAAGGATCGAGCTTGCCGACAACCAGCAGATATACTCCTATTGCCGCTAACGTTGTCACGACGCCGCCCAGGGCAAAGCGGTAGCGCTTGATGAAACCGAAGATCGTTTTGTGATGCATGCGGATAAGAATATAGATGATAATGAAGGCGATCGTGATGACGCCGGTAGGGCGAAATACAACCATGTATAGTGATGTTAAGGCGAAAAGCACTTTGTATAGCTTTTTATTGGATTCGAATACTTTAAGAAGGAAATAAATGCATAGAAGCAGAAGGCTTATAAAAAAGCTGTCCGAAAGGATATACGTTGTCCACAATGTAATATCGTAGGCACTGTAATAGAAATAAGAAGCTATGATGGCCGTCAAGCGATTAAATAGCATTCTTGAGATTTTAAAGACCAGAATGACGCTCAAGCCTGCGGTTACCGCCTGAACAAAAACTATGGCAACCGGGTCTTTAAATAGGGCCAGAAGAAGCGTTAGAAGAATATTGTAGCCGAGATACATCAGGTCGTTCATATGCAAGCCGATGGAAAAATTCGTCATCAAAGCGTTTGCATAATCAAGATACCATTGGCTGTCGTCCGATTTCGGAAACCCTTTGCCAGAGTGGTACAGCCACAAGCAGTGGCCGACAATCTTGTCAAGAGCCAGAAGAACGAGCGGAATGGTGAATATAAAATCACGGTTTTTGAGCTTATTATATATATAATATAGTCGGTGCACTGTTTACACAACTCCAAATTTTCATAATGTGTAAAGCGGTTTCTTTCGGTAATGTAATTTGGATATGGAGCACAATTTGACCTCGCTCTGAAGCAGTTTGCTCTATTGGATAATCACCTCGTAAAAGTTAAAAGATAACCCCTGCCAAACCCGTCTTTCCATCAAGCACCCCTCTTTTTTTCTCTAAAGCGTTTCTATGTGTTTTTGAACTATATTTTTCGACGCATCTCAACAGTTTTCCTGCCGTATATCGGGTTTAAGAATTTATTTTTTTTATTTTTGTAAACGCATCCAACCGAAAGAAACCTTGGCAAAACCAGTGTCCCGTCTCCCGGCAAAATAAGGGCGTTTTGTATGGCTCAAACCGAGGCGTTCCTCTTCCTGTTTCATACATATAACTATATGTCCTCCTTTAGAACTACAGCGCCTCCGTAACCTGAAGCTTACACAAAAAAAAGGCCGCTGCCCCACTTTCAGGAAGGGCTTGGCCTTTTTCATCAAGCTCGCTGTAAATCAAAATGCTCCTATTCGCGCGACCGCTGATGAAGCGGTCTCCATCGGTCATACCATTGTTGGATGGTTTCGTTAGGAGCCGCATCCATCTCTTCTTCCAGCACCCGGATCAATCGTCTGTATTGATCTTCGACGGCAGTCTGCTCCTGCAGCCGGTCATATAATTTCATCAATGAGAAATAACTGTCTTCCAAATACGGATTCTTCAGCTGAAGCCGATGGTACACATTGACCGCCTCGCTCAGCCTGTGATGCCGGTCGTAATATTCCCCGAGCCGCTGCGCATGCTGCAGCCACATCATATGAAGTCTCTGCCGCTCATTCTCGGCCCATAAATAGCCGCAATCCGCCAGGTAATCGCCCGTGTAGGCTTCCATCAGACGCAGATGATCATTCGCGTTGGCAGCGGATATAGGCTCCAGCCTGGATATTTCCCGCTCCCACTCCTCGACATCGATTCGGGTTGCTCCTGCGTCCAGAACATAGCCGTCTTTCATGCTGACGCTGCGGATTTCTATCGCCACGCCCATTCGCTTCAAGTCCTGCCGCACCTGGTAGATCGTCGTATACAGCAGCGTCGTGGCTTTCCTCAGCTCCAGCTCCGGCCACAGCAGCTCAAACAGAGCCTCCTTGCGCACCACTTGCCCTCTATTATGAAGCAAATAAGCAAACAGCTCCTGCGCTTTGGCGGTACGCCACCGGGAAGCCTCCGTTCCAGCGCCCGGCACTTCGATTTGCAGCGATTGCAGGCACCGGATGAGTACAGGCGCTTCTTCCGGCGCCTTCTTGCCGCCTGCATACTGATGCAGCCTTTGTACCGTTCTCGCCAGCCGGTCCTTCTGCAAAGGCTTCAGCACATAATCCATAGCGCTGAGCTCAAACGCCTGAATCGCATATTCATCGTAAGCGGTAATGAATACGATCTCGATATCCGGGCAAGCTTCCTGCAACCGTTCGGCTGCCGTCAATCCAGAGATCCCCGGCATGTGGATGTCCAGGAATGCCACATCCGGCTGCAGCCCGCCCGCCGCCTCGATCGCTTGCTCAGGATCCATATAGGAGCCGATGACATCGACTCCCTGTATATTCGTCAGCATCTTGCCGAGCTGCAGCAAAGCAAGATGTTCATCGTCCACAAGTATCGCCCTCATCCGTCCCTATCCCCCTGTATTAGAGCTTCTCTTTAGTGTATCGGTATCGGCAGGCGGATTTATTACAAAAGAAAACCGGCGGCACATGGATAGGCTCCATGCACCGCCGGTTGGTTCAGTCATTGCGTTCCGTTTTATTGCACATGATCCTCGATCTTGCTCTTGTACGTCTCGCTGCCGTCGTTATTACGGCTCGACTCGTGCGAGACGGTCGCTTCCTGTACGTCGCCGAAGCCCCAGTGGCTCTCCGCCACGTCAGGGAATTGCGCAGGCATTCCTTTCAACGGACCGCGATAAAGCATCCGGTTGATCATAGTTACCGCTTCGACCCTGCGGATATGATCCTGCGGCTTGAACGTTCCATCCGGATAACCGGAGAGGAATTTGCCGCGGTAGAGAGCCTCAATCGCATCGGCAGCCCAGTGGCCTTGCACATCCGAGAAATGAGCCTCTCCCGCAGCGCCCGATTTCAATTCCAGGAAGCGTGCCATAACCGAAGCCAGCTCGCCTCTTGTCACCTGCGCTTCCGGACGGAAGCTTCCGTCCTCAAAGCCGCCGAAGTAACCGTGCTTCGTAGCAATCTTCACGTAATTCGCCGCCCAGTGCTGTTCTTGCACGTCCGAATAAGAAAGCGGCCCATCCACCTTATCGTTCTCCGTCAGACGGGCAACGATAGCTGCCAGCTCGGCCCGCGTAAGCGAGTTGTCCGGCTTGAATTGTCCGTCCGGATAGCCGAGAATGTACCGTTGATGCTTCAACGCTCCGAAGCGATCGGAGAATACGTTCAGCTTAACCGAGGAATCCGCTTGAACAGGATCAGCGGTATTTCCATTGGCAGCGAATTGCCCCGGAATCTCAAATTCCGTATTGGCAGCCGTCAGCATCGGCCATTTCACAACGACCTTGTAGCTTCCTGCTTGTCCGCCCTGCACATTAGCAACCTTCCATGTGATCGTTTTTCCATCCAATGTGCCTCCATCGGCACTGACCAGCTCCGCTCCTTCCGGAAGCGTCACTTTGATCTCGCCGCTGTCCAGCGTTGTGGAGGACAAGTTTTTGTAGTCGACCGTAATGGTGGTTTGATCGCCTTCTTTGATCAGGTTTTTGTCTACAGAGAGAGCCAGCGTTACTTCAGGCTTAGCCGGAATAACCGCTCCTCCGGAGGAAGAATGCCCGGACGATCTGCGCGGAATCAAGGCAAAATCCCGTTTTACGATCTCGCGTTCCACGCTGATGATTTCACTTGTTTGCTGCTCATATCCAGCCTTCGTAACGACAAGGTAATAGTCCGTTTCAGGATAAACCATGTAAGCGTAGAAGCCCGCCTTGTCACTCAGCTGCTCCGGACTCTTGTTGTTGTGCGGCGGGAAATCTTCCAATACTGGCAATACCACGCCTGTTCCAGGCACCAAGCCTTTGTCTTTGTTTCTTTGCGTATCGGCATAATACAGCATGACTTGAGCGCCTTCAATCGGCTGCTTCGTATAAGCGTCCGTAATGTGGCCGTATGGATCGACCAGCTCTTGCGAAATGTTCATTTCCCCGTCGGCCGTCACTTTAACCGTTCCGCGTTGGATAATCAGCTCTTGGCCAGGCGCTACTTCAAAACGGATTTCCAAGGTGTACACGGTATCCTTAGTCAAACCGTTCGCGTTGAACACGCCTTGTCCTTGCAGCTCAAAGCCTGTTGGAGTGCCGTCTTCGCTTTGCGAAATATAATTGCCGGCAGGATCCTTCAGGTATACTTTCATTTTCGATACCATGCTGCCGTCAAACAGACTGGAGCTACCATCCGGCTTTTTCACAAGAACGATGCCTGTTACGGTTTTCTCGGAATCGAAATTTTCGTTTCCGGAGCCCGATGCCTTGCCAACTTGCGCTTTCTGACTATACGTTACCGGGGTTTCTACTCCTCCGATGGTAACCATTTGGGTAAACTCCAGGTTGTACTCGCGGTCTCCTTCAGGAACAGGAAGCGAGTAAGAGCCGTCCGCTTGAGTAACAATCGTCTGATCGAAGTCTACACCTTGCTCGATTTTGCCGTCGCCGTTCAGATCCAAAGTGACTCGGACCGTAGCTCCTGCAACCGGCTCGTGAGTGCCGCCTTTGGTAAGAACGCCGCTAATGGTCGGCGGCAGGAATGTGATCTCGATCTGATCTTGTCCCTTCAGGCCCTTCTGCGTATCGAGTACGGTGGCTTTGACCGGGATCTTCTGCTCGGCAGTACCCGTAATTTTCTGAGACTTGAAGGTAACCGATGCATTTCCTTGGCTATCCGTGATCGCACGGTCCGAGCCTACGAACGAGCCCGTTCCTTCCGGCGCGCTGAACACAACTTCGACACCAGCTACCGGTACCCCGTTGTCATCCTTCAGCGATGTGGTCAATACCGTGGTCGATTTGCCGTCTCCGAGCAGCTTGTCCGGATTGGCTTGCAAATCCAGGATAGCAGGACCAGGAACTAGGAACTTGTTATCACCAAGCTTTGCTGCAGGCTCTGCAGGCAGGACCGTCTGATCCGCCGCTTTAGCCGCAAAGCTTACGGTATATTCTCCCTTGGCCGTTCCTTCAGGAAGAATAAATGTGGCCGTTTCCCACTTCTTGTATCCGTCCGCCGCATAAGTAGCCGGGTTCGCAAGCGTCAGTGGAACCTGCGTTCCGTTCACGGTCGCGATGACTTCCGCAGCATCCGTCGAGCTTACCGCAGCCAGAGGCAGCACATATCCCGGAATGATCTTCACGGCTCTTGTATCACCCTGCGGCTTGCCGCCTGCCCAGCCGTCCAATGTTTTGTTCACTTTGATATTTACGGTAGCAGGCTGGCTCTTCTGACCATCAGAGTCCGTGACCGTAAAGGTAAAGCTGTCCTCTCCGGTAAATCCCGGATTCGGCTTGTAAATCCATGTATTCCCGTAAGGATTATTGCTTGCTGCCGGTTCTAACGTCCCTTTCGCCGGCTGGGACTTGATTCCGTAGACTAACCCGGTTACCGACTCCATGTCGGCCCCTTTCAGCACGATAGTGATCTCCTGACTGCCCTCTTCGGCACTGACCGAAATAGGCTGGGCAACCGGAACACCGTTATAGGCAATATTCACTCGTGCCGGATTCTCGGAGTATTGCTTGCCGTCCGTAGCGGTCCAGTCAAACGTTACAGTGCCGCCGTTCGGCAAACCCGGCGATGGATGGAACTTCAAGCTGTCCAGCTGCGCCTTGGTGAGGGCTGCCGTCGTACCCGGGGAAATATAGACCGCACCGGAGACGGAGGTGTACCACAGCTTGCCTAACGAATCGAAGTTGTTCGGTAAAGTAATCTTCACCTGCGACAAGACGTCGGCGTCCAAATCCGTGTAGGAAGGCGCCAAGGCGAAATCAGCCGAACTAAAAGGAATCACCGCTCCAGTCAGTCCCGTTTTGCTAATCGATTGAATCACCGGCGGGTTATTGATCTGGATCGTGACCGTTTTCCCGGTTCGAGCATACTGCGTACCGTCGGAGCCGTTCCAATCGAACGTAACCGTTCCGGCCTGTCCTGCATTCGGAATGAATTGCAATTGTCCGAGCTGGGATGCAGGAATTTCTTGACCTTGGGTGACATCCGTTGCACTCGCGCCGTTTACAAGAACAAGCTTGCCCTTGTCGGGATCCGGCAGCGTTACGAATTTCACTTTATTTAAAGGAGCCGTTTCCGTATCGGCATAGCTGTTTGCAAACTCAGCCTGGGTAAATGGTACCGACACGCCTTTGTTCGCATCCTTCACAATCGGATCGATGGTCGGAGCGGCGTTGGCTTTAATCGTAATATCGGCATCGATAAAAGCGTATTGCTTACTGTCATATCCGTTCCACTTGAAGGAAGCGGAACCGGTGAAGCCTGGTTCGCCGGAAGCCGGAATAAATTTCAGCGTACCGAGGTCCGCTTTATTTATTTCCAAGCCAGCTGCGACATCCGTTACCGGATCCGTCCCGTTATCGATAACCAGCTTCCCTTTGCTTGCATCTGGAAGCGTTACGATCTTCACTTTTTGCAGCTGAGTCCCGTTCGCTTCTCCATTTACCTTGAAATAGTTCGTTTCGAATTCATTTGGCGTAAAAGCAATAGGCTCATATTGAAGCCCCTGCTTGTTGAAGCTGCCTGCCAGAGGATCGAAGGTGGAAATTCGGAACAGATGCTGGGCTTTCCCTGGATTCGGTTCGTCCGCAGCATTGCCGCCACGGTCATCGAACAATATGATATTTACAAAATAAGGATCGGCCGGATTCAAATTCGAACCGAGCTCAATTCCCGCCCACGGCTTTTCTACGCCTGCCGTACTGCCGTTAAAGCGCTTGGTCTCCGTATCCAAATTTTGCTCGTCAATACCTCCGTCACCATTCGGAACCTGCTTAATCAAGCTGACTTCCATATCGAAGTTTCCGGACACTTTCGGAATAAATGCCGTATCCAGCTTGAGCTTGCCGTTCTCGATCTTGATGCTTCCTTTCGTAATTTCACCGGATTCCCGGTTGCCGCCATCAATAATCAGCTGGCCCCAATCGACTTGTACGATCCAGCCGCCGTTGAAGCTGCCGGCTTTATAGTAGTGATGTGTCGACAGACCGACGTAATAGTCTGAAGCCGACGTAATTTTGCTCGGATCAAGATTCAATACTGTCGTATTCCATTTGTCATTGTTTCCCGATAGCGCTCCGACGTACGCAGAATTCGGAAACTCTTTTCTGTAGTCCCCGTTAGTAAAATTGGAGGGCCAGTTCGTATAGGGAGCGCCTAATTGAATATCCGCGGGATTGTCGGAGAAATAAACCCGATCCCATTCTCCTGTACCATTAGTACCGTCGTACTCATCCACGTCCAGCGCCCGTACTAGCAAATAGACGTCTTTTTGCGGCTGCTTATCGACTCCTGTAATTTTAAAATTAATCGGATACTTGCTATCGCCAGTGTTACCGATTTTAAGATCCATATTTTTGTTCGAGCTGTCGGGTACTCCGCTGCCGGTTGCATCGCCATTCCAATTATCGTCATCCGTGAAATAGCTGCCGCCCTGCGCGCCCACGGCTGCTCCGACGCCCGCTAACGCTGGCGTAACCAGGTTAATGATCATGAGCATCATTAATACCAATGACATTATACTTTTTCTTTGAAGCCTTTTTACCATTGCCTGTCCTCTCCTCTCGATATAACCGTTCTCCCTTGCCTGCTTGTCAGTGCTCTGGTCGTTTCAATCTCGTTATCCGTCCTTCCTCCTATTCGTAGTCCCAATGACCTAGGTTCATAAGTACCTATTATAGTAGGAGGCACTGAACAAAATCTGAACAAATTCGACATTCCTCGCCAAAAACCAGGTAAAAAGAAACAGACGCCCCTTAAAGGAACGTCTGTTTTTGTAGAGAAACTCTAGATTTAGGTAATTCTGCGGGGACTATCTTTGAGATGATATGAGACACTACAACTGAAACTTTTTGAAAAAAAGGCGGTCATGTAGGAGCTGTCCCTAGGAAAACTGGCATCGTAAGGGGGATACCCCCTCCATCCTAAACTTTTTGGAGTAAAAACAGGTTTCTCGACAGCCTGGGACAGGCTACGTCTGTTCTTGTCATGAACCCTTAACCCTGGGTGAGTGCCTCCTCCCAGCAGTTCACCCGTAAAGGCGTCTGGACATTGGCTCGACTTTGGCCATTACATCGTTTGCCCGCTATCCGCGGTTATAATTTGTCCCGTAAGCGACGGTTGTTCTAGGATGGAACAGATGAGCCCGGCGATATCCTCAGCCGTCGAAATACGCTGCAGCGGCAAATGTCCGCTGAGCCGGCTCATTTGCTCTTCCCGGCCGGCCCACCACCTCGTCGCTACGGCTCCGGGCGCCACGCTGCACACTCGGATTTCCGGCGCCAAAGCCCGAGCCAGCGATTTCGTCAACCCGTGCACCGCCGCCTTGGATACCGCATAGGGGAGCGAGGAGCCCGAGCCGGTCAGTCCGGCGATGCTGCCGACATTGACGATGGCTCCCCTGCCGCTCCGCTTCATCCACGGCGCCGCCGCCCGCGCGCAGTAAAACATGCCTTTCACATTGACGGCATACAGCTCATCCCATACTTCCTCCACTGCTGCGTCCAAATCGTCGAGAGGAATGTGCCTGGTAATACTCGCATTGTTGACGAGGTAATCAAGCCCGCCGAACCGCTCCGCTATTTCGGCCACCATTCTCCGTACTTCCTCGTCTTTGGATACATCAGCCTGTATGGCTATTGCCTGCCCGCCTTCCCCGATGATGAACTGTACCGTTTCCTTCGCTTCGACCTGGGAACGCGAGTAGTTCACCGCAACGACAGCCCCTCTCCGGGCCAGCTCGATAGCCGTCGCCCTGCCGATTCCGGTTCCTCCGCCGGTAACTAGTGCTATAGGATGCTTTTTCTCCATTTTGTCCGCTCCTTTATCCAATGAATTGTTTATGTGTTAATCTGCTTTCCTTTATACCCTGATCCATTCACACCGTTAATTTTTTTATCCTCTACTACAGCGGCAGCTCCAATCGGTCTGGATACCCCGTTCCGTTCCCGGTTAACCAGGAATATGCCGGCACAGATGAGCACACCGCCTACGCCCACATACCACTTCACTTCTTCGCCCAGCAGCAGCCAGCTGGAAACTACGCCGAACACCGGTACGAGAAACAGAAAGGCGCTTGTCTTGGCCGGATCTCCGTTCTTCAGCAAATAATACCATGCGCAAAATTGGACGATGGAGCACATGACCGCAAGCCATAGCAATACGATGACCGACGTTAAGGTAACGGTAAAATAGGCCTGCTCCGTGCATGCGCTTAATAGAAGAAGCGCAATCCCCCCGGCCAGCATCTGATAAGCCGCGAGCACGGTCATATCGAAGGCGGCGCCCCATCGCTTAACGAGCATGGTAGCGGAGGCGAAGCAGAGCGCCCCTGCAAACGCGATGAAGGTACCGGGCTGCAGGCTCAAGTGAAAGCCGAACGTGAAGGCGACTCCGATAAAACCGACGGCTACTCCCAGCCACTGCAGCCACCGGTACGATGCGCCGGCGAACATCGTGCCGAGCACGATAACAAGCAGCGGGTTCGTACAGGTAAGGATGGACGATTCGCCGGACGTAATCCAATGCATGCTGTAATAAGCGCAGCCCATGACGCCTGCGGACTGAAGCAAGCCGATGGCAGAGACCTGCAGCCATTGCTTTGCGCCGCGGGGTCTCGGCCTTCCCGCTACGATGAGAGCGAGCACGCTGCCTGCCAGCACAAAGCGGATGCCCATCAGCAGAAAAGGCGGGGCATAGTGCATCCCGATTTTGCCGACCGGAAAGGCAAGGCCCATTAAACAGGTCGTAAAGAGGATCAGCGCGACATAGCGGAACCTACTCATAGGAATCCCTCCGTTACTGTTGTTCTATAGTTCTGTTGCTCTGTAGTTCTGTTTTGCTGCTCTGAGCTTCGTGATGAACTCTATTGTAACGGAGCTTTGGTTTTATGTATAATGAACACTAATGATACTCGATATCATATTTTGTGATACCAACGAAGGAAATGGGTAGTATGGATTCCGGATTTCAAATGAGAAGGAGGCGAATTCAAATGGAAAGCACAGACTTGCGCATCTTCCAAGCGGTTGCCCGCGAGGGCTCGATTACCAAAGCGGCTGCGCGCCTCGGCTATGTCCAATCCAATGTGAGCGCACGAATCCAGCAGCTCGAATCGGATCTGGGCACGATGCTCTTTCTTCGCCATAACCGCGGCATGACGCTCTCGTCGAGCGGTCAGACGCTGCTCGTGTACGCCGATAAAATCGTCGGCCTCCTGGACGAAGCGAGTCGGGCTCTTGCTTCCTCTACGGAGCCGAGCGGACCGCTCAGGATCGGTTCTACTCAAACGGCGGCGGCGGTAAGGCAGCCGAAGCTGCTGGCCGTCTACTACGAACGGCATCCGAGCGTCGTGCTGTCGCTTGCAACCGGACATACGCAATTTTTGATCGATAAAGTGCTGCAGTATGAGCTCGACGGAGCCTTCATCGGAACGCAGTGCGATCATCCCGAGCTGCAATCCATCCCTGTGTTTGACGAGGAGCTGGTGATCGCAACCGCACCGCCGGTGGCCGATCTGGAGGAGGCATTCACGAAGCCGGTCCTTGTGTACAGCATCGGCTGCTCTTACCGCGATATACTGGAGAGATGGATGCAGGGGCAAGGCGTCCGGCAATCCGTCATTATGGAGTTCGGAACGCTCGAGGCGATCGTCGGCGGCGTATCCGCGGGACTCGGCATTTCGCTGCTGCCGCGAACCGTCGTCGCCAAGCACGCCGCGGAAGGAGCCGTCCGTGCGCACGAGGTTCCGGAATCGATCCGGCATATGAGGACGGAATTCATTACGCGGAAAGATTCGTTCATCAGCAGCGCTCTGCATGCGCTCATCGACTTGATGCCGCGCGCCTCCGCGCAGACGAGCACAGATATGGTTCAGTGATTGTGAACGGTGAAGCAGCGTGCAGAGATACGGAGCTTGCTGCAGCATGAAGCCAACTGCATGTGCAGGACACAATAAGAGGCGGTCCCCTAGGAGATTCAATCTGCTTGGGGGACCGCCTCTATGTTTCATTAGTCAGGTCAAAACCACTGGGCCAGAAGTCAACTTTCTTATAATTAGGCAAACCTCAAGCGAGGCATTAATCGACCTTAAAGCTTGGCTTAGGTATAACTCGCTTCATAGAGAAAGGCAGGCTTTATTGCCGCATAGAATCTTGCATCCGATGACCTCGAAATCCAATGAATTCTATTGCCCAATCATTCAATGACTTTTTGGGGCAGTCTCGTTTTTCTCAAGGTGAACTCTAACCTGTTCGGACAGGAGATCCGTTATCGCCTCAAAAGGCGCATTTACCAAGCACGATCGGACACACGATCCGTTATTGGACGTTTTTGCCCTCAACTACCTCGAAATCAGAGCGAATAACGGATCTATGGTCCGATCATCGCTCCGTTCACGGGATTTTTCGACCAATAGCGGAACCACGGTCCGATCGGTGGAATACCACCTGGTCTTACTATTGGCCCTGCATCTCCTGAACCTTAATGCTGCCCCGGTACTCCGTCGGCGTAATGGAAAATTTCTTGCGGAACACTTGCGTGAAATGCCGCATGTCCTGATAGCCGATTCGCTCGGCTACGTCCGCCAGCTTCAGCTGCGGATTGTGCAGCAGCTGCTTCGCCTGCTCCATGCGCAGCTGGATCACATATTCCTTGAATCCGAGCCCCGTCTTCTGCTTGAACAATTGGCTGAAGTAGACCGGGTTCAAAAATACTATGGAGGCTACCTTCTCCAGTGACAGGTCCGCGTGAAAATGCGTGCGGATATACTGCAGCGCGACTTCAATCGCCGTATCGCCGCCGCGGGCGTAATGCTCGTAGACCTGTGTCGTCGAAGCCTGCCTCAGCCGCTGCACCTGCTCGGGCACCGTGCGGAAATCGTCGACGAGGCCCGACGTCATAATCTGAAACGGTACTTTCAGATACGTTTTCAGATGGGTTTTTAGCTCATTCGTCAACGAGTCCAGGCTTAATGGCTCGCGCAGCGTAATAAGCCCGAGAAGGCTCTGGCTGTCGTAGCTGACGACAAAGCCCTGGCCGTATTGCTCTATCAGCTCGGAGAACACATTCTCGATGATGAAATGCTCAAGGTGGACCTTGCGGTCGCTCTCCATCTTCACCATGACCAGATGAAATTGGGGATGACTCTCGATAAAAGGCTTCAAATCGATGCGGCCTATATCAAGACCGGACGCCCATCTCTGAAACACCGCTTCGCGCAAATATTTCAGGTTCGCCTTCAGCAGCTGCGCCTCCTGGGTGCTCTGCGTCTCCTTCTGAACCTCCTCGTGCAGCGTGCGGATCAACTCCGTCAGCAGCTCCTTGCCGATAGGCTTCAGCAGATAGTCTCTCGCCCCCAGCCGAACCGCTTCTTGAGCATAGGCGAATTCGGAGTGTGCGGAGATGACGACCCACTTCACATGCGGATGCCGCTTGCGCGATATGCTCATCAGCTCCAATCCCGTCATGCCCGGCATGAGAATATCGGTCAGCACCACGTCGATGGATTGACTTCGAAGCACTTGTACCGCTTCCTCCGGACTTGTCGCCAAATGCACCCGGAACGACGGGAAACGGGCGTTAAGGGTCCGCTTCACCCCGTCGCCTATAATCGACT
Organism: Paenibacillus sp. NPDC056579; assembly: GCF_042793215.1. Taxonomy (NCBI): domain Bacteria; kingdom Bacillati; phylum Bacillota; class Bacilli; order Caryophanales; family Paenibacillaceae; genus Paenibacillus; species Paenibacillus sp. NPDC056579. Next base: position 54,402 of record NZ_JBHTVD010000019.1, on the reverse strand, counting down.
CGTCGTCTACGATTAGGATATTCATCGTTACGTGTGGCCTCCTTCCGCTTGCAGCGCGGGATGTTCCGTACACGGCATCGTGATGATGACCGTGGTTCCCCGCCCGGCTTCGCTCAATACTTTCACGCCATACGCATCGCCGAACATCAGCGCAAGGCGACGGTGCACGTTGGCGAGGCCAATGCCTCTGCGCGGCTTCGGCTTCGCAAATGGAACCGCCCGGGTCATGTCCGTGCTCTCCTGCTCCCGCAAAGCCGTCCGCGCCTCCTCGCGCAAGGAGGCTGTCAAGCGCGCGAGCGCCTCGGGCTCCATCCCGCAGCCGTTATCCTCGATGATGATTTGCAGCTCCTTCCCGGTCGATGCCGTTCGGACCTGCAGCAAGCCCGGGCGGTCCAGCGGCTCCAGACCGTGCTTAACCGCATTTTCTATGACGGGCTGCAGCGTCATCTTGGGAAGCCGGAAATCGAGCCACCGCTCCTCGATATCGATAGCCATCGTAAGCCGCCCTTCCAGCCGGACTCCGATGATCGTCAAATAATGCTTCATCTGCTCCTTCTCCTCGCGAAGCGTGACGACGGACTCCTCTTCCCACTGGCTGCTGTACCGGAACATGTGAGAGAGGGAGAGAACCACTTTTCCAAGCCGGTCGTTCTCCTTCTCATCGAGCATCCAGTAAATCATATCCAGCGTGTTATACAAAAAATGCGGATTCACCTGGGACTGCAGCGCCTGCAGCTGCGCGTTCTTCTCGCTGATGGATGAAAGCTTCACCCGCTCGATCAAATCGTCCATCCGGTTCACCATCTGGTTGAACGACGCTACGAGAATGTTGATCTCCTCGTACGATTTTACATGCAGCAGGCCGCGGAAGTTGCCGATTTCCACCTGCTTCATCTCGCGGATCAGCCGCTTTAGCGGTGAAGAAATGGAACGCGACACCGCTGTCGCCAGCACCGTCGCCACTACAACCAGCACCGAGACGACGATGAGGAAAAATTGCTTCGTCTGGTTCAGCTCCACATTCAAATCTTTATCCGGCGTAAGGCTGATGACGGTCCAGTCGGCCATCTCCGGCCGCGCCGCCACCGCCAGCCGGCCGGGGCGTTGATCCACCACCACGTCCCCTTCATAAGAAGGGCGGGGGACGTCGCCAAGTGAAGGCGGCTGCGTCGGAGCCGCCTCCACGTCGCTGTTCGCCGAAGCGATGATGCGGCCGCCGGGCGAAACGATGTACACTTCGCTGTGCGGACCCAAGCTCAAATTCGACAGCGCCGAGAGGATCGGCTGCGGGTTGGATTCGATCAGCACGATCCCGATAGGCCGATGCTCGGACAAGTCGTACAGCTGCCGGCCGTATGCAAAAACAGGCCGGCTCTCCAGCTGATCGATGACGGACCGGGGATACACCCCGAGCCATCTCATCTCCCCGGTGGAGTCGCGCAGCTCCTGGAACCAGGACGAATCCATGTATTCCGGGTCGATCACATTCATGGAATTGCCGTAGCTGTAAATCGCACCGGAATAGGAAATCACGTGAATCCCGATCAGGTCCTCACGTGAATAATAGATAGCCCCCAAAGTGTTCGTTATGGTGCGCTCATTAATATATTTGACCGCCGAATCCTTCGGCGTCGTATCGGCCAGCAATCGCAGAAGATCGAAGTTGCCGCTGATCGACTTGGACATGCTGTCGTATCCTTTGAGCAGCAGATCGAACAGACCGACGGTCTGCGATACGTTTTTGCGGGCGATGTCGCTGATTTTGCTCTGTACCTGCTCGGTTGTCCTAATGTAATAGACAGCGCTTACGATCAATACTAGGCTCAGCATGCCGAAGAGGAAGAGCAGGAACAGACGGTTATGAATTGTATGAAAGCCTCGCGCCATTCCTTCCCTCCTTCCACTTCGCGGCGTCCTTTCTGTATGCTCATCATATCATATGGATTTCCGACGTCACAGAGGATTTGTAAGCTAGAGTCGGCCGGGCACCGCGCGGCAGGTAAGACAAAGCCATTCTGCAGCACCACTAACCGCTACTTCCTCTTCTATCCCGAGAAATGGAGCCTTCCCTCAGCAATCTGGCCGCTTCCTGGTTGCCAGACCAGATGCCGACGGGGACGGAATAACCACTGGCTTCGCCGCCAACAATGGAACTTTTTTTGAAATCAAGCGGGCAATTTTCGCGCTGACAAGGTCACATCGTTTGTAGGCTTCAAAAAGCAACAGCCGACTGGAATGCTTTGCTTGCACTCTTTCCAGCATCGACTGCCTATCCTTTCACGGCACCGGCGACCATGCCCTTCGTAATTTTTTCCGACAGCAGGAAGTAAATGATGATTACCGGCAGCGCCCCCATCACAAGGAACGCCCCGATAGCCCCGTAATTGACCGAATATTGGCTGACGAAGCTGTACACGCCGAACGGCAGCGTCTTCAGCTTTTCCGACGAAATGAACGTCGCCGCCAAGATGTATTCGTTCCAGATCGAAATGAACGTCAAAATGCACACGGTCATAATCGGCGGAACCGATACAGGGAGGATGATGCTCCGGAACGTGCGGTAGACGCTGGCTCCGTCCATGATCGCCGACTCCTCTATCTCATGCGGAATCGACTTCAAAAAGCCGCTCAAAATGAACACCGCAATCGGTGTGGAGAAGGCGATATAAGGCAGGATGAGCGCACCGTGAGTATTAAGGATGCCCAAATGCTTGAAAATAATCATCAGCGGCAGCAGCGTCGATTGGAGCGGAATCATCATACCGATCAGAAAGACGAGCATAACGGCCTGGCCATAGCGCCAACGAAAGCGGGAAATCGCATAAGCGGCCATCGCGCTTAATATGATGACGGCTATCATCGTGACCGAGGTTACAAAAAAGCTGTTAAACAAATAGCGGAGATAATTGCCCGCTTCGTAAGCATCCTTGTAATTGCTCCACTGCGGTACACTGGGAAGTGAAAAGAAGCTGCCCGAAAGAATCTCTTCGTTCGTTTTTAAAGAATAGGTCAACAACCATATCAAAGGATACAGCTGAGTGACGAACAGCACGGAGAGAAACAGAATCACGATCCATTTGACCGGAGACAGCCGCTTCGATGCGGTGCGCACGGCCGATGTTCCTGCAGTGACATTCATAGCTGAATTCATATCGGCTTCCTATCTCCTTTCCTTATCATTAGTAAGTACAAGTGATTTCAAACAAGTACGGCTCCGCCTTTATCCTGAATCTAAGATACTTTGGCTTCCAGCCGGCGGAAGAAAGCATTAATGATCAGCGTAGCTCCCAAACACAAAATTACGAGGATGGTGGCGAGCGCGCTTCCGTAGCCGTATTTCATGGAAAGGAACGACATGTTGTACATATGGGTCGAAATGACGTCCGTTGCGTGTGCGGGTCCTCCGCCGGTCATTACCATGATCATGTCAAACGCCTGCAAGGAGCCGATAAAGGCCAAAACAATCGATATTTTGAAAATCGGAACAACCATCGGGAGCGTAATGTAGCGATCCGCCGTGAAGCCCTCCGCCCCGTCGATTTTCGCCGCTTCATAAATTTCGGAAGGAATGTTCTGAATGCCGGTAAATTGAATCAGAACGTGGTAGCCCAAGTACTGCCACAAAGCTACGATATACAGCGCATAAATAGCGATAGACGGCTCGGTGAGCCATGATTTGGTCCAATCCGATAACCCCATCGCAATCAAGATTTGATTTAGCATGCCTCCGAGCGAGGCCGGATTATAAATCGTTTTCCACAATTGTCCGATAATAACTACCGATAGAATAACGGGCAAGAAATAGCTGGAGACGAAAAAGTTCGGCTTCCTAATATAACGGTTCAATAAAACGGCGACGAACAGAGCTATGGGGATTTCAACCATCGAAAAGACGGCGAACATCAAGGTGCGGCGCACCGCCGGCCAGAAGACCGGATCTGCCGTAAAAATTTGCACGAAATTGTCCAAACCGACGAATTTGGATTCACCGATCCCGTTCCAATCCAACAGTCCGCTGTACATGGACACCAGGATGGGGATAAACACGAGGCTGACGTAGAGCAGCAGACATGGCAGCACAAAGACGGCAATCGTTCTGCCGGGAACCTTCAACACATTCACTTCATGGAGCCTCCTTCACTATCCTGTCTTGAGGCATAAATCATTAACCTCATGAACTATCACGTTCGGTTTCTATTGGAGAGAAAAGGGGACCTGCAACAGTCCCCCGTCTCCCGCCCCAGTCCGGGGCTTATTTATTGTTTGCCTCAAAAGCGGTTTGATGCTCTTTCGCGACATCCTTCGGATCCTTCTTCTGAACGAACAGATTCTGAATGCTGGTCAGGTGTGCTTGAGCCGTTCCTGGATTCATCGTGTTATCGAAGGCCAGATCTCCGCCCTTCACGCTTTTGAACAGCTCCAGAATGTCCACGGCGGTCTGGGAGTAACCCGCGGCTTTGAAATCGCCTTCCACTTTTTGAGCCAATCCTACGGCACCCTTCAGCTCGAACGCTACTTTCGGGAAGTTCAGCATGAAATAGTTCAGGAAATCCTTCGTTTCTTTCAGATGCTTGCTGTTCGCCGAAATCGCGAAGGCGCTGCCCGGCGCGAGCATGAATTCGTCCGGATTGCCTTTGCCGCCTACGGTCGGGAACTTGAACACGCCTACTTTGCTTGCTACCGACGAAGTCTCGATGCCGCCGCTGGCCCAGGAGCCCATATAGTACATCGCAGCTTTACCCGTCTTGAACAGGTTCTCGCCCGCATTGTAGTCAAACGATGTTGCGCCTTCCTGGAATGCCCCCGCTTGAACGAGATCCTGGAATTTGCTGACGGCCTCGGTAAAGGCCGGATCGTTGAACGTCTTTTTCTTATCGACGACATCCTTCAGGAAGTTCGGTCCGCCGTTCGTGCGCAGCAGGATGTTCATGAACAGGAACGATCCGGTCCAGGAATCCTTCTCTCCGATAACCATCGGCTGGATGCCTTTGGCCTTCAGCTTCTTGACGACCTCAATCATGTCCTCGAACGTCTTAGGAATTTCTACGCCGCCCTGCTGGAACAATTCCTTGTTATAAAAGACGACGCCGATATTATTGCCGTCCGGCAGCGCATACAAATTATTGTTGAAGCTGTAGTTGTCCAAAATCCCGCTTTGGAACGTTCCTTTGAGCCCGTTCTGCTCGACCATGTCATTGAGCGGGGCAAATAACCCTGCATCGACAAAAGGCTTCATCTGCGCCGACGGGTTGACGACCGTAATGTCCGGAACTTCCTTGGACGCGGCTTGCGTCTTCAGCTTCAGCTTCTGCTGGTCGGTATTCAGCGAATCCAGCTCGATCTTGATATTCGGATGAGCCGCCATGTAGTCGGCTACTACTTTTTTAAGCAATTTATTTTTGGGATCCGTTGCATCAGGGTATATATTTTGGAATGTAATCGTAATGGCTTCCTGCTTCTTATCCTTGCCGGTGTCCCCCGCCGCTGCTCCAGTCCCTCCGGAAGGTGTGCCGCTGTTCCCTCCGCTTGCACATGCAGCCAGACTCAGTGCCATGGTCCCCGCCAATGCGGCAGTTACGGATTTTCTCCATTTGGCCAACTTCATTTCCCCCTCATTCGTTGTATAGCCTTATTATGATGTAAACGCTCTATATCAACAATGCGGGAAATTAAGGAGTGAGGTTTGCTTTTTTAAGGTAAGCGCATTCCCTGAGGATCTTTCCGAGAAATAAGCTCAGTGATATAATTGTAAAATAATGTAATTTATCTGTGATGAATTCATTTCAATCCGACTCGGGTGATAAACTTGTTCATATTGAGCGATAACAATCCGTTGCTTAACCTGTTCCATTTCCTTTTAGTCTTCTTTGATCACGCCCTAGCTAAATATGTGTTCTCTGCCCTAGCATCAATTATTTTTACCTTAATTTTTTTCAGGAATAGATCATATGGGGAAGAGTCACCCAGATTTAAAGATGCGGAGTATGTAGCTGAAAAAGTGGTTAAAGTTCTTGAGAAGCTCCTAATTAGCGGTGCTATAGGATTTCTAACTATCCAGTTAACACGTATCTATTTGCTGCGTTAGTGCACAACCGTCTATACTTTCTCATACCTCTAGCCGCTTTTCTCCAATCCTTTTCACTAAGCGCTGCAAGTAAACAAAAAACAGGCACCGTCACATCGGACAGCGCCTGCTTTACGATTACGATTATTTCAAGTTTTCCAGCTCGATCGTAACATTTTCGATCATTTTGACGAACGAAGCCAGCTGCTTGGAGCTTTCCACCTGATTTCGCGAGTAGACGGACGTCTGCTCCGAATCCTTTTGGACCTTCTTTAGCGTTGTATGAATGTTTTGCAGCTTATCGTCGATCGTTTCCAGCGAATCTCTTGTATTTTGGGCCAGCTTGCGAACCTCGTTCGCCACAACCTCGAAGCCGCGCCCGTGCTCGCCGGCTCTTGCCGCTTCAATAGCAGCATTCAAACCGAGCAGATGCGTCTGATCCGCCACTTCCCTCATAATGGCGCCGACATGGTGAATGGAGTCGACCTCTTTGGCCAAATACATCACGTTCTGGTGCGTCTGATCCTGGAACTCGGCTGTTTTGCTCGCCGAATCGGCTACCGATTCACTGCTGCCGCTAAGCTGCACCATCATGGCTACAAGGTCTTGTACCGCTGCGCTCACACCGGATAGCAGCTGATTTTGCTTATCCACGAGCCTTTCTATTTTAGCCTTCTCGTCCGCTTCATAGGCTTCCAGCACAAGCTGAGAATCGAGGTTGAACATTTTGGACAATGCGTGAATGACCGGCATCCAGTTGTCCGGGATCACAGCGGCCAAATGGGCTGCAGCAAGATCGAGATACAGGACGTAGGTTCCCAAATACCAGTTCGTAGTCAAGCCGATACGTGAATGGACTTTGCCGATAAAGAGCCGCTTCTCGATAAAGGCTTCGTCGATCACCCCTGAGGTCATGGACATGAAATACCACCGCTGCGTTTCCTTTAACCGGTCCAGCGTACTGTGCCGCTCAATAATTTGAAGAAGCTCCGGGTTATCCGTCAGCTGCGCATACAATTCATCCACAAGCCGGTTGACGATGATCCCGAACTCCTTCTCATGCTTGCTCAATAACTGCAAATCGTTATCCGTGATGCCGATAAAATCGATTTGCTTACGACGCGATAATCCAAGATTTATCATAAGAACAGCAACCTTCTCGTTGTGGAATTTGAAAACGCTGTTATAAGCCTGTGATAAATATCATTGCACTTCGGCTGAACAGAGTTTCTAGTTATATCGGCATAACCTGGGCGAGATAATATAGGTACTTTTTCCTATTACTAATTCGGCCTGTTCCCTTGCACAGGGCAAAAAAAGAAGAAAGCCGCGAAGGCATCTCTGCCTTACGGGCTTCCTTTTGTTAAAGCAACTCCACTACTAAAGCATGACCCGATAAATGCACGGCTTGCCCGCCATATCGGAGGTGAAGACGACGAAGGAGCCGTCCGGCGAAAAAGCCGGATGCGGATGGGCATCCTGCGTATTGCCGTAGCTTCGCCAGCTCGTGCCGTGCGAGCAGAGCTTCTCTTCGCTGCGCTTCCCCACATCAACGAGGTAGATGAAATGCTCCTCCTTCAGCTGGCCGTCTCCAACAATCCGGGTATTGTCATGATTGGAGATAAAATGACAATATTTCGAGCATTCCATCCACACTTCCTCGTGTAAGGTTACCGGATCCATGAAGCGGATGCTTTCGCGAGGCCCGCCATCCTGGCTGCGGTACACGAAAGCGAACCGCGAGCCGTCGGCGAGCCAATATTCGTGGGTGATCAGCTCCTCATGCGTCTGCAGCTTCGCGCAGCGCAGATTGGAGCCGTCGGACTGCACAAGCCACAGTCTTGCATCGATCCGGTTCCACGGACCTTCATGGCAAAACAGGACCGTGTCAGGGTCGCCCGGCCGCAGCTGCGGATGGCCCAGCCAGCAATGCGGCTCCTCATGGACGACATGGCTGGACTTCCGCTCGATATCGACATAGACGATCCGACAGTGAGGCTTGGCGGCCCATTGCGGCTCGAAGGTCGACCAATCGCCGCGGCTCGGGACGACGTCCCGCTCGTTCGTTTCGACCAGCACCAGGTAGCGGTCGTCCGAGCTCAATCCCGGATTCGCATTCGGCACCCAGCCTGTCGGCGATTCATAGAACGGCTCCTCGGCTAGCGTCACCATGTCCATGCGGATGATCTGCCGGTCCCGGCAGTAGATCAAGTACCGGTCATCGCTCGTGAGCGAGCAGCTGAAATCGTGCACTCCCGTTCCTTCCGTCAGCTGGACAGCCAACCCGCTCTCCAGATCCATCTTGTACAGATTGCGCTGTCCGTCCCTGTCGCTCGCATAGATCAGATACCGGTTGTCATTCGTGATCATCTTGTAATAAAAGTAAGGATGATGCTGAATATGCTCCGGCGTCGTCAGACGGGTTACCGTTCTGCCGGTGTAAGGATCCTCGAAGCTGTGAAATGCGTTCTCCACTACCGTACCCTTGGCCATAGTCTCTTACGCTCTCCTTCCCGCTGCTCCACTCGCTCTATCGCAGCATCTGCTGCTTCGCCGCCGGCTTCAGCGGCAAGGTCAACGTCAGCACGCTGCCGCCGGCGGTCCGGTAAGCTGCGTGTACTTGCGGGCCATCCGCTTCGGCCGTCTCCTCCGCCAAGGTGCCGCTGCCGTCAACCGCGGACGAAGCCTCCGTCACTGCTTCCCCGACCGCACTGCTTCCGGCGGCGATCCGATCGGCCGACGCCTCCAAGGCTGCGCCTTCTCCGCCGCCCAGCCGGAAGGCAAGCACCAGCAGCGCCTCCTGCAGGCTGCGGAAATCAAACTGCTTCGCCTCTCCGGCGTAGACGACATAATCGACGTTGAGTTTTTCCCCGTCTCTTGCGATCTCCCATCGCGGCGTCTCGCCGTCGAAGGCGGCGAACAGCACCTCCGCCTGCATCGCAAGCGCCCCGCCGTCCAGGCTGACGCGAACCGCTCCCGCCTCCTCAGCGAGGCGAGCCTCCACTCCTTCCAGCCTGCCGCCGATTTCGAACCGCAGCCGGAGATCGGCTGCCTCGAGTGTGCCGTCTATCGGGTCGAGCCCGATATGCGTATCCCCGCCGTCCGTGCAGAAGCCGATGCCGAACAGGGCATCCGCCCCCTCCTGCCGGCAGGAGAACACAGTCGATGAATAATCGTATCCATCGTGCAAAAACCGCAAGTGGATATAGCTGAAGCTATCTCCGTTCGGGACATAAGCCAGCAGGTTGCGGCGCTGGTTCCACATGACATCCTTGCTGAACGTCCCGAGGCTCACCCGCTCGTCCTTGTACGTCGTGGCGGTATTGACCGCTCTTCCATCGGCAGCCCGATGGATAACTTGGCGGTATTCGCCGCCTCGCCCATCATGGAATGCCGCCCTGTAGTCCGGCGGGCATTGAATATCGTTGCCGTACCAGTCCAGACTGTACGTCATGGTGTCCTCGGGCTGCAGTGTTACAGCGTCGCCGCATGCCATCTGCAGGAACGACCGTACGGAATCGGTCATGACCGTACTGTAGCTGCGGCTGTGCGGACCGGACCATTGGCCGGTCGGCGCATGATAATGCTCCGCAATCATGCGCCAAGCCACATCCAGCATGTCGGCGCTGAGCCGCTTCGCCTCGGGCAGCTGCGTCGACGTATGAATGCTCGACAGCTCTTGGATGGCCACGACCGTATACGTCGGGCTGTTGAACTCCTGGAACGTCCCCAGTTCCCGGGTGTAGTCACTGAACTTGCGCAGCCGCTCCAGCCCGTAGTCTACATACCGCTCCTCGCCGTAGACTTCTCCGGCTATCAGCGTCACGAACGCCCCCATGATGGCTATATTCGTATAGCCGGGGCCGACATTGCGCTTGATGATCGCGTCGCACGCGCAATAGACCGCGTTGCGAATCTGCTCGCGCAGCGCAGGCGACAGCCGCTCGCCGTGCCTTTGCTCTGCCAGCACAAGCCGCTTGCCGCAAAAATCCGCCCAGTTCCAATCCGGCGGCGACATCATCGTGAGCGGCTCCTCCATGAACCACGACCAGATGCCGAAGGTCGCATGGTCGCGGTTTTGATCCTGCAGCCCGATCACCTTCTGCAAAATGTCCGACGCCCGCTCCGCATAGGCTTCCTCGCCGGTATCCAGAAGCGCCAAGGCATAGATGCAGGCAGCCAACGTCGGGTGCGTATGCGTCACTCCCTTCAGCGTCGTGTGATATCCTGGCGAGCTGAACGGCCTTCTTACCATATGCAGCTCGGCATTGTAGTCCTTGTGCCAGCTTTCCAGCTCTTTCATCAGCATGATTCGGTGATCGATCGTCACGGGATTCGCTCCTTTATCTCATGAAATATTCATGCCATGAAGCAGGCATGTTGAAGAGCGTCTCTGCTCCCTCTTTCCGGATGAGAAATACGGGTCAGGACGCTCCCGCTCCTGGTTAGTTCGTTTTCACATTTTTTTGGTACCATTCCTGGGCGAGCTTGTCGACGTTATCTCCGCCTAGACGCTTCCACTCCTTGCGAAGCTGCTCCACTCCCCATTGCGGCGTATACTGCGCTCCGCCCGTAATGACCTTCGTCTCGATTTCCTCCGACAACGGGGCGAACGAAGTCGTGATTTCGCTTAATTCCGGGAATGTCGGGTTGAACGGAATGTCGCGGCGGAACTTATTCTTCATCGCTACCTTCAGCGATTCGCCCTGAACCTTGGCGTATTCCTGCGATATTGCGTCCGATGCCGCCATGATGGCGAAATCCTCCGGCTTCGGACTGTATTGATCCAATACGGCGTATTCCCCCGCATACCCGATTTCCTTCTTGTTTTTCTCCGCATCGATCGCTTGCGGCACTCCGTTGACGAGCTTATAATGAACCCCTTCCTGGCCGAAGCGTACGTCGAACCAGTTTTTGTCGATCAGCCAATCCAACAGCTTGATGGCCGCCTTAGGATCCTTCATATCTTTATTGAATACAATCAGCCGGTTGGCTGGCGGCTCCTGGAACAACCCGAACTTGCCGTATTTCGTAGCTACCGGCTCGAACGGAACCAGCTTCGCGTCAGGCACATTTTGCTTCAGCTCGCGATACTCCGACGGAATGTTCCAGCTCGAGAAATAGATGCCGGCTTTGCCTGTAACGAACAGCTGCCGTTCCTTCTGGAAGTTTTTATCCGTAATGTATTCCTTATCGATGAGCCCTTCTTCAAAAAACAATTTCAACGTTGTCAATACATCGGCATACCGGTCGGTAAAGTTGCCTTTGACGATTTTGCCGTTCTCCAAATACCATATTCCGCCTTGCGCAGCAAATAATGCCTGAATGATGCCCGTATAGTTGAAGTTGAATGCCGCGCCCAGCGTGTCCGCCTTGCCGTTGCCGTCCGGATCCTTCTCCTTGAACGCCCGCATGACGGTTATCATCTCATCCATCGTCGTAGGCATCTTCAAGCCGAGCTTATCCAGCCAATCCTGCCGAATCCACATTGCATGGTTGGCTATGGCGTCGATACCGCGTGCGCTGGTAGCCATATACGTCTTGCCGTCAAACATCGTGTACGGCTTCAGCTCTGGATGCGCTTGCAAATATGCCTTGTAGGAGGTGCTGTATTTCTCGATGTATTCGTCGATAGGCTGAATCGCCCCCTGATCCTTCAAGGTGGACATGTAATCCCGCCCGAATTCCCACATCAGGTCCGGCGCTTCGCCTGCCGCAATCAGCGTATTGAGCTTTTGCGTCGACTGCGTCCGCAGGACAGGCACCCATTTGACGTTGATACCCGACTTTTCATTAATGTACTTCGTCACCCGGTTGCTCTCATAGGTCCCTTCATCGCTTGCCACCTGTCCCCGGTCGAGGATCGAGATGCTGACCTCCAGCTTTTGGTTATCGTTATTGCTCTTCGTGTCGCCGCTCTTGCCTTCTTCACCGCCGGAGCAGGCCGCCATCATCGTCGTAGTTAAAGTAATCCCAAGCAGCACAGCAATAGGCTTGCGTTTTTTCATCAACTTTTCCGCCTCCTCAATTTCCTGTACTAGGTATTCCTCAGCCTTTCAGCGAACCGATCAATACGCCTTTGACGAAATATTTTTGCAGGAACGGATACACACACAAGATCGGAGTGACCGAGATGATGATCGCCGCAGCCCGCACGCCTTCCGGAGACAGCAGCGTTTGCATGGTCGCCCCTTCGCCGCCGTTCGTCGCATTGGCGTTCAGCAGACTCTGGCTCGTCGTGTCGATCATTTGCAGCAGCTTCACCATTAGCGACTGCTTGCCCGAGCTTGTGATGTACATCAGCACGTTCATATACGAATTCCACCAGCCTACGGCGTAGAATAAGGTCAGCGCCGCGATGATAGGAAGCGACAGCGGAAGGATGATTTTCCAAATGATGTACAGATCGTTCGCGCCGTCGATGGATGCCGATTCCTCCAGCTCCGCAGGCAGATTCTCAAAGAATGTTTTCATGACGAAAAAATTGTAAGTGCTGAGCAGCCCCGGCAGCCATAACGCCCAATACGAGTTCATAATGCCGAGCGATTTGATCAAAATGTAGTTCGGAATCAAGCCGCCCCCGAACAGCATCGTGAAGGTGATAATCATCAGGATGAAGCTGCGTCCCTTCAGCCGTCTGCGGCTGAGCGGATAGGCCGCCATAATCGTCGAAACGATATTTAGCGCCGTCCCCACCACCGTAATGAGAACCGTGTTTTTCATCGCTACGAGCAGTTGTCCGTCCTCGATCAAATTTTGAAACGAGGTGAACGTCACATCCTTCGGCCACAGGAACACTTCCCCGGAGCTGATTGCCCGTGAGCCGCTCATGGACGTAGCCAGCACGTTGACGAAAGGAAACAGAGTCAGTACGGCGAGAAACGCCAGAAATACATACAGCAAACCATACAGCAGTCTTGATGACAATGTGGAACCGCCGTTCATTCGTCTCCCCCCTACCATAATCCGTTTTCGCCAAGTGCTTTGATGATTTTGTTGACTGAAACGACCAATATCAGTCCGATCACCGATTGAAACAGCCCGAGCGCGGTCGTATAGCTGTATTGGGAGCCTACCAGACCGACGTTGTACACGTACGTGCTGATAACGTTCGATACTTCATACACCGCTTTGTTCTGCAGGATAAAAATATGCTCGAAGCCCACATCCATCATCTGGCCGACCCGCAAAATCAGCAAAATCGCGATGGTGCTGCGAATGCCCGGAAGCGTCACATGCCAAATGCGCCTAAGCTTGCTGGCTCCGTCGATTTTGGCCGCCTCGTACAGCTGGGGATCGATACCCGCCATCGCCGCCAAATACAAGATCGTCCCCCAGCCGGCGCTCTGCCAGATACCCGACAAGATGAACATGATCGGCCACCAGAAGTTGCTTGCCATGAAGTAGATCGGTTCCAAGCCGAGCAGCTTGATCACCGTGTTCACAATCCCTGTCGATGGCGACAAGAGCGCAATCACGATCCCTCCCAGCACGACCCAGGAGATGAAATGCGGAATATAGAGCAAATTCTGGATCGTCCGCTTGTACCACTCGATCCGTACCTCATTGAGTAAAATCGCCAGCACAATAGGAACCGGAAACGCAAACACGATGCTGTATACGTTAAGCAGCAATGTATTTTTCAATACGTTGAAAAAATCCGGGCTCGTAAACAATCTCTCGAAATGCCTCAGCCCGACCCACTTGCTGCCCCAGATGCCGTCGGCAAACCGGTAGTTTTTGAATGCAATGATTTCCCCGAACATGGGCGCATACTTGAAGATCAGATAGTAGGCCAAAATCGGGACCAGCAGCAAATATAAGTACTTATCCCGCTTGATGTATTTCCAGGCCGCCTTCGTCCGCAGGGCCAGCGCCGATTGCTTCACCCCGGTCTGCCCCGCAGCATCGCCGATTTGCGAATTCATAGCTCCACCTCCCCTCTTTTCGCTTCAGCCGATTTCACCGCTATCGTATACGCTGCCTGCACGTTTTGGATATATTCTCTTTTTACGCTCTTCACTTTTTTTAATTGCGGCTTGGTTTACGCGCCATGCACCGGATTTAATGTATTCACCTTTTTTCATCTGCCGGGTTTTCCCTGTATTCTCCGGGCGTTTGGCCCGTATACTTTTTGAATATGCGTATAAAGCTTTGCGCGTTGTTATAGCCTACCTGCTCGGCTATCGCGTTGATCTTGAGCCTCGGGTCAAGAAGCAGCTGCTTCGATTTTTCCATCCGGATCTGAATCAGGTAGTCCATGAAGTTCATCTCCATCGTTTCCTTGAACAGCTTGCTCAAATAAGGCACGCTTAGATTAAAGTCGGACGCGATCAGATTGAGCGACAGGTTGCTGTCCATATAGTTGCGCTCCAAATAGTCAATAATTTGATGGACTGTATCGTTCGGGCTCCTGCTCTCCCGCCTCTCCTCCGTCCGGATGATCAGCTCCTGAAGAAAAGAAGAGATGTAGTGTCGGATATCCTCCACATTGGCGCACGAATCGATGCGGAAATAAATATTTTCCTTCGGATCGAGAAACTGCTTGATATCGAGGCCTTTGTCCGATATCGCCTTGATGGACTTCATAATGAGCTGGATGCACATTTGCTTGATCATTTCCGGCGGCACGTTGCTCTTGATCGTCTCATCGAACAGCTTTTCGAGCTGGAGCTCCAGCTTCGATTTATCGGTGTCGCGGATCAAGCCGACAATCGTATCGCTCATAGCCCAAATCCGGTAAAATTTATCGTTATGATTGCCTGCGACATCGTCGATGGAAATGACCGTATTGTCGCCCATGATCAGCTTGTATTTCAGCGCGTTCTGCGCTTCCTTGTACGATTCGTGGATGCCCTCGAGCTGAAGGTGCGGGCTCCCTACGCCGATGGTGACCGTCTGCTTGAAATGTTCAGCGACATAGTTTCTCACGAGATCGGCAATTTGCAGCGCCTGAAGCTGATTCCCCTGCGGGTCGTCCTCCTCGAAGCTCATAATGACGGCCACGACGCCGTCGTTCACTTCTACCGACACTCCCCTGCACACGCCCGCTACCAGCTCCTCGGCAACGTTGCTGATCGCATAGGTGAACAAATATACGTCGCGGGGCGAGGCAATATGCTGCTTGCGGTCCAGTTCCATGACCAACACGACGAAGCGCGAATCGTTGAAATGAATGCCGAGCATGTCGAAATATTTTCTCATCCGGTTATAATTCGTCCTGTCGGCCATGAGCAGGCTCATAATCAGCCGCCATTTCAGCGCAGGCAAGCTTTCGTGCATTTGCTTTTGCAGCGATTCATTGTCGGACATCATCTGCTTGAAAAACTTCTCAAGGTACGTCAGATCGTCGTGGGCACCGAGCTTTTTCCCGGCGAATGCTTGAAAAAAACGCTCCAGCGGACGAAACGTATAGCTGCTGACTGCATACACGAGAATGATGGCGACTACAAACATCCCGGCGGCGAAGGACAACAGAATGTTGCGCACCACTTCCAGCGGACGGTTCATGACCGGGTCCGGTACGATGCTTATGTATTTCCAGCCGTTATATTGCGAGGACACATAGAAGGTAGTAAAGCTGCCGTCCCCGATATCCTTGGTGATATACCCGCTTCCCTGCAGTTTGTCCAAGTCGGGGGCCGATTCGATGCTGCTTAGAGGCTTATACAGCTGGTCCTTGTCTTTGGAGGAAATGATCATGCCCCGGTCGTTAATGACCATCGTCTGCCCGAGCCGCTGTTTATCGACATCCTCCATCAGGTTTGCCACGGTGCGTTCGTCGATGTTCACAATAATGGCGCCTTTGCGGAATTGCGGGTTGCTGATCAAGGGGAATTGACGGACGAGCGAAATGACGTTCTTATCCAGCTGCAGACCGGAGCTGACCGTAGTAATTTTGCGGACATCCAGCCACTGGTGGTACCGCTGCATATTATTGAAGGCGGGCAGCCAATCCATATCGTAAAAATCGGCTTCATCGGCAAACGTATTGTCCGTCAGCATGCTCTTGTTCTGAAGCGAATACAAGTAGAAGGAGGAAATGTTGCCGTTCGCATTCATTAACACCTTGAACTTCGTATTCAGGACGTTAAAGTGGTTGAAACGCAAATCGTCATTCGCATACCTCCCGTTCAAGAAGAAGGCGACCTCCGGCTCCTGAATGAAATTGATCGTGTTCGTGTCGATTTCGCGGAGGATCATTTCGATTTTTTGCTGAACCAGGTGAAGCAGCGCGATATTCGTATTTTTCAGCTGCCCTTCAAGACTTCCCTTGGAGCTGAGATACGATAGCCAGGCCGTGGTAGAAATGATCAGCAGAAATACGATCCCGTAAATCATCTTGAATCTTGCAGAAATGGTTCCTTTCAACAAGCTCGATCTCCCCTTTTTTTGCTGGTGCCGGATGGTCAGGAGTCCTTGGAGTCCCTCACCTTTTTCATTGAAAGCGGATACATGAATCATTTCGTTTACGGACATCATTTCCTTTGCTTACAAAAGCATACCACACATCCGGCAGGCACATAGTGCAAACAAGCGACATCGCTCATGGAAAAAATAAAAATGCAGCTCAAGCCCCGGACCCGGGACCCGAACTGCGCTGCTGGCGGAGAGGAATGGATAGCTTTTTGATCAGGCCATGATCTGCTCAGATCTCTTGTAACTTATGTATGAAATACAGCCCGCACGAAGGCGGGCCGGTTCGTTCTTCTCTTAAGCCATGGAATGCCGGGCTCGGATCTGTTCCTTGGCTAGATCATTCATCTTCGCCGGACTCCATTTAGGTTCAAAAACTAGCTCAACGTCTACCTTATGAATCCCCTCTGCTTTTAAAGCCGCTTGCTTCACATTGGATACAATCTCATCGGCCAGAGGACATTCCGGGATCGTTAACGTCATCTTAATGCTCGCGGTTCCTTCTTGATCTGCCTTTACCTCATAAATCAGCCCAAGATCGACTACATTTACACCAACCTCCGGATCAATAACCTCTTCCAGCTCTGCTAAGATAAGATCTTCCTTGCTCAAGAGATCACCCTCCGTTCTATATTGGTTTCATAAGGGGAATTCATGGACACGATGCATCAGGATAGTTCATTTTCGTTACTTATTTTGTTCAAACCTTACTTATTCATACAGAAGATCAATACAATCCATTTCTTTCCGAAAATTCTGCCGCTTGCAGCAAAAAAGCATCCCCTTTCGCAGAGAATGCTCTTGTCTTGTTTATTTCTTTAAATGATATGGAACCGTCGAAATAATAACGTCTCTCCGAAACAGCAGATGAGCGCGAATCAACAGGCTCGATTGGTTATGCAGGATGTTGTGCCAGCCTTTCTTGGGAATAAACTGGGGGATCACTACGGTAACCTGGTAATTCGATTCTTTCGCTTTGCGCTGAACGGTATCGATAAATTTGGTCAACGGATTAATGATGCTGCGGTAAGGGGAATGCAGCGTGACCAATCGGATATCCGGCTGCCACTTCTCCCATTTTTCCTCAAAAATAACTTCATCTTCTCGCTCAAAAGGTACATACACCGCAATAATCTGCTCGGGCGAAAGAGATTTGACGTAGTTTAAGGAATTTTCTACGACATGAGTGATGCCGGCTACAGGGACAATGAACACATTTCCTTCTATAGGAACAACCGGCTCGCAGGTGGACAGTCTTAGCTGGTCGCCGACGGCCTCGTAGTGCTTTCTAATGCGATGGAACAAATAAATGATTAATGGCAGAAAGATTAGAACAGACCACACTTGCGCGAACTTGGTTAAGAAGAACATCATGGACACGATAAAGCTGATCGCCGCACCGATTGTATTAATGATCAGCTTCGAAATCCAGCCTTTGGGCTTTTCCCGGATCCATTTGACGACCATCCCCGTCTGTGACAATGTAAAAGGAATAAACACGCCGACAGCATAAAGCGGAATGAGGTGCTCCGTCTGCCCTTTAAAGGCGGCGATCAGGATAATGGAACAGAAGCCCAGCATAATAATCCCGTTGGAATACCCGAGCCGGTCTCCCCGGACCGTAAACATTCTGGGAATAAATTTATCCTTGGCTAGATTCACCGCAAGCAAAGGAAATGCGGAATACCCTGTGTTAGCAGCAAGAATCAGTATCAAGGCCGTCGTTCCCTGGATGAAGAAATACATGAAGCCGCGGCCAAAGGTCTGTTCGGCGATTTGGGAAACCACCGTTACTTCTTCTCTCGGCGAAATCCCGTAGTAATAGGCCATATACACAATTCCGGAAAATAATAGTGCCAGTAACGTCCCCATCGCCATTAATGTCTTGGCGGCGTTATTAGGTGCAGGAGTCTTGAAGTTCGGAATAGCATTTGAAATGGCTTCGACTCCCGTCAAGGCGGAGCTTCCGGATGCGAATGCTCTTAACAATAAAAACAGGCTGATCCCCGCCACCGGTGTACCGATCGGAGCATGCAGTTCAGGCGGAACCTGCCCCGTCCCAATTTTGAATATCCCCACGCAGATAAGAATGAATAACGCAAAGACAAATAAGTACACGGGATACGCTAAGATGGACGCCGATTCCGTTACGCCTCTCAGGTTCAGGATCGTAATCAGGATAACAAACGTAATGGCAATAGCTACATTGTGGGTGTGAAGGCTTTGAAACGCTGACGTAATGGCATCCGTTCCCGCCGATACGCTCACGGCAACCGTTAGAATGTAGTCTACGAGCAAGGAGCCTCCGGCGATAAGTCCGGGGTACATGCCCAGATTTTCCTTGGAGACAACGTACGCTCCGCCGCCATGCGGATATGCAAAAATGATTTGCCTGTAAGATAAAATGAGGGCCGCCAGCAGAATCAATACTCCTATTCCGATAGGAAGCGAGTACCAGAAGGCCGTTGCTCCAACCGTAATTAACACCAGCAAAATTTGTTCCGGACCATAAGCAACGGAAGATAGCGCGTCGGAGGAAAGAATGGCCAGCGCCTTCGTTTTATTAAGCTTTTGTTCACCTAGCTCGTTGGATTTTAATGGCCGCCCAATTAAAAACCTCTTCAAGGAAGTAAACATTGCATTCACCACCAGTGATTTATAAAAGTAGATTACCCTATTCGCAGAAACAAAAATCCCGGCAGATGACAGCGGTTATAAGTTCCCTTAATGCCTCTCTATCCCTTGAAAAGCAGCAAAAACCACAGGTGCATGCAGCCCTGCGGTTCCATTTAGAACACAAGCTTCACCCTCTACTCTCCAATACGCTTACGAGGTTAGCTGACGGATTCGGGCATGGTGAGTTGCCCTACCAGAAGCATTCCTGGATTCACCCCAAGTGAAAAAGAGAGCCGCTTGCAGCCCGCTTTCGACCTGTTTGGTTCCCCCGCTCTTCATTTCTGAAAACTCAGCGATATTAGAATAGAAACTGTATATATGGATTTCACAAAAATGAATGATACGCCTTTTGCCTCAGGCTGTAAAACTACAATGGGAACAGAATAGGCGAAATGGTTTAATGATAGAAAGTAAAATCGCTCTTTTCTCGGAAATACTTCATTCTGCTTACTAAATCGCTCATTCTCTTGCATTTTACTTTGGACAGGGCAGGTAATCATTGCATGACATTCCCCTTTTCGGGTAACCTAACGTTAAAATGGTGAATCCATCATGAAACTTAATTTAAGGGGATGCACATGAGCACGTTATATGAGAAATTCGGCGGAGAAGAGACGATTGGGAAAGTCGTCGACTATTTTTACGATTTGGTATTGGCGGACGACACTGTAAATCACTTTTTCGAGCATACGGATATGGAGAAGCAGCGCAAGCATCAAACGAAGTTTATCAGCTATGCGCTGGGCGGTCCCAACCAGTATTCCGGCGGAGCTATGTCCAAGGTTCACGCGGGGATGAATCTGCAGCCCGTCCACTTCGATGCCATCGTTAGACATTTGCGCGCTGCGCTGGAGCATTTTGGTGTCGGTGAAGAGGATATTACTGCTGCATTGCAGAAGGTAGCATCGCTGCGGGAAGATATTCTGTACAAATAGCCGAGGAGCAAGCATGTCATGGCTGCTTGTGGGGATGGTGGTGGTAGGCGCGATGAACGAAGCTGTCCAATTGGATGAGCGTAGCTTGGGCAGTTGTACAGTATGCAACACCATTACGTGTCCCGTCGATTTTTCCTAAATCGTGCTTGATGTTAGAGCTCCAGATTCGGATCGGACACTGGTTCCGTTATTTGTGCAAAAAGACCGAAATGGCGAGTTCATCGGACACCAGATCCGTTATTCGCTTCATTTCGGGCCATTTTATTGAGAATATCGCTCAATAAGCGCATCTGTATCCGATAAGGTACCCATTTGGCTGCATTTCATTGAAATAGCGGATTGCCTGTCCGATCGCTCGTCCCGTTCGGAGAGTCATAGCCCGGGTAGTAATACGGATTGTTGTGCACAAGGTACACATGCTTACAGCGTGACGTTAGGCAGTAATTCGGTATGTTATGCTTCAGTTACTCCATTACCTGTCCCGTCGGTTGTTCCTGATTCATACTTGACGCTAGGGTTCCTGATACGGATCGGACACTGGTTCCGTTATTTGTGCAAAAAAGCCCGAAATGGCGAGTTCATCGGACACCAGATCCGTTACTCGCTTCATTTCGTGCTTCCGCCGCTCATCTATTCCGCGGGAAACGTCATCCTGACGAATGCCCCGCCTCCAGGGTTATTGCCGATGGCCAATTTGGCGTCCGGCCGGTTGTAGCGCATGTTCAGCCTGTGTTGAATGTTGAGCAGTCCGATTCGGGTAAAATCGGCATTCTGCTCCTCCGCTTGACCGATCCGCTGCGTCAGCTCCGCCAGCCTGTCCGGATCGAAGCCCATGCCGTCGTCGGCTATGTACACCTCGACCCATCCCGACTCATTACGCAAGATTCGTATCGTCAGCTTCAGCCGCTTCGCCTTCATCTCGAAGCCGTGACGAACGGCATTTTCCGCAATGGGCTGCAAAATGACCTTCAAGCAGTGCACTTCCTTACATGCGTTGTCCATGGTCAGCGTATATGCGAAGGCGTCTCCGTACCGGATCTGAATAATTTGCAAATACCGTTTCAAATGCTGGACTTCCTGCTCCAGCGTCACGTCGGTTTGCCGGAAATTGGCCGTGTAACGGAACATGTGGGCGAGCGAGATCGTTATTTGCTCAATGTCGTTATGGCGAATTTTCGTAGCCATGGAGTTTATAATTTCCAATGTGTTGTACAGAAAGTGCGAGTCGATCTGGGATTGCAGCGAGAACAGCACCGCCTGCTGCTCGGCAAGACGGGCTTCGGCCAGCCGCTTAATATGCTGCTGCAAATCCGACAGCATCTCGTTGTACGACTGCGCCAGCGCCGAGATCTCATCCTCGCCCTCGACCTCTATGGGGGCATCGATATTTCCATGCCCTGTCTGCTTGATCCGCTGCTTGAGCACGCTGATTCGCCGGGTCACCGAGGTGGAGACCAGCACGATGAAAATGCCCGAAGCAGCCAAACAAATAGCGGCTGTCACCATGATGATATTGCGAATTTCGTATACGCTTCCCGCCACTTCAACATAAGGAATGACGATAACGGACTTCCAATCCGTCCCATGGATCGACCGGTATACGACAATCTCGTTCGTACCCGGATGAATGAACGAGCCGCTGTCGGCTTGGCCGATTCGCCGCTGCATATCTGCGTCCATCTGCGTCTGCAGCAGCTCCCGCTTCGGATGGGCGACGATCATCCCGCTGCCGTTCGTAATGAAGCCGACGCCGTTTTTGCCGATATTCATTTCGTTCAATATGCTCTGCATCAAATCCGGCTTGATATCGAGTTTAATATAGGTAGCGCCGTTAAAGCCGACCCGCTTGATTATGCTGATGACGGGAAGCCGTACCTCGTTCAGCTGCGTATCGACGTAGTCCGAAGTAATCTCGGCAATATACGTTGCCCGCTGTATCGGGTTAATGCTCTGGAACCACGGTTCGTCGCTCATCCGGTATCCGGGCTTGATCCCGAGCTCCGTCGTGATATAGGCCTGGTTGCCCAGCTGATGGAACAGCACGACCGAGATCATCTCCGGGTGCGAGTTGACGAAGGGCTTGATGAAATCGCTCTCCAATACATAAAAAGGGACGACCGACTGCTTTTGCCGGTCGACGCTTAAGCTGCTCCATGACTGCAGCTGCTCGCTCGAGCCGAGTGTAAGCAGAAATCGCTCATACTCTCCCAAGTACCGCTCCAAATTCAAATTGGCCTGCTTCAGCACCAGGCTGCTGAATTTCATATCGTCCTCTTGAATTTTGAACGCCGCTTCCCTGCTGACGAAAAAGCCGATCACCAGCAAATTTGCGAACACAATAAGGGCAAAAATGGAAACCAGCTTCCATTTAAAAGACTTCCGCCAAAACGAAAAGGCCGACCTCAGCCTATCGGCGCATCGTCCCAGCCTATCGATAACTGCGGCACGCTGCGGCGTGCCTTTATTTAGCTTCGGCATCGGCTATACCTCGACCGTCATGCCCATAAGCCTGCGGTATTCCTTCGGTGTAATCCCCCAATGGTCCTTGAACAGCTTGGCGAAATGCTCCCCGTTCTCATAGCCGACGCGGTTCGCCACCTCATAGACCTTCGTCTGCTGGTCGAGCAGGAGCAGTTTCGCTTTATTCATGCGAACGTCGGTTAAGTACGACGAAATGGTCGTTCCCGTACCTTGCTTGAACCGCACCGCCAAGTAGGAGCGGCTGATCGGGATTTGATCGGCCAGCTCGGCGACGTTGATTTTCTCATGATAATGCTGCTCGATGTAGTTTTTCACCTGGTACACGAGCTTGGCGTTTTCCGATCCGAAGTCGTTCTTCATCCGGTCGAACAGGCTCAGCACGCTGTTTTCCAAGCGGTGTACTGCTGCAAGCCGGAAATAGACGCGCTCCTCCTCATGGAGCAGACATTCCCGGTCGAAGCCAAGCTCCCGGTCTATAATCTCTGCACAGCCCGGAACGGTAAGCTTCGCCTGCTTGGCCACCATATCGATCCAGGCCGCCGATAAGGAGTCGAGCATATAATACTCGTGCTGAATCCAGCTTTCCATCATCAGCAGCGTATCGACAACAAGCAGCGGATATTTATCCGCCTGCCGGGTTTGGATCACGTCGACCCAATGCTGCATTAGCCCGTGAGACTGGTTCAGCCGTTCGGCGACAATTTTATGCGCACGGTCAAGCCGTTCCCGGAATAGACCGCCTCTGGCATCTTTCACTGCTTCTCGCAGCATCTCCCGTTCTACCGGCTTCAATATATATTCGGAAACGTGCAAAGCCATCGCCGTCTTCGCATAATTGAAATCGTCATAGCTGCTGACGATAACGCTTTTCATCCATGGATACCGTTCATTGATATGGCGGATCAGCTCAAGACCGTCCATGATCGGCATCCGAATGTCGGTGATGCAAAGGTCGGCATAATGCCGGCCGAGCCAGTCGAGCGCTTCTTGGCCGTCCGACGCCTCGCCGCAGACAGCAATCGAGCTGTCGCCGCACTGCTCCAGCTTGGCCCTGATGCCTGAGCGAATATGCAGCTCATCGTCGACTATCAGAACACGCAACATGCAGGTCACTCTCCTCCGTAGCTAACATCCTAAGTAAGTTCGCAATACAGCCGTAATCTGTATGACTCGTTCTTATTATAACGGAGGGATAGCCTGATGCAACCAGGGTCGTTTCCTTCCAATTTTCGGATTAACCTTTAATCGAGCCGATCATCACGCCGCGAACAAAATGCTTTTGAATGAAAGGATACATCACCATCAGCGGCAAGCTGGAAAAAATGATGAGCGAATACTTCAAAAGCTCGTTCAAATACAGACGCTGATTTTGATCGGCGATGCTCGTCGTCAATTGATCGGCCGTATTCATCGTTAAAATTTCGCGCAAATAAATTTGCAGCGGGAACATCGACTTTTTGTTCAAATAGAGCAATGCGCTGAAAAACTCGTTCCAATGCTCAACCGCATAAAACAGCGTAATAACGGCGATAATCGCTCCAGAAACCGGCAGCACGATGCTGACGAGAAAGCGGAAGTTGCTGCAGCCGTCGATTTTGGCCGATTCGAGCAGCTCGTCCGGAATATTGGAGCGGAAAAACGTCATCGTCATAACCACATTGAACACGCTCATCGCATTAGGAATAAGCAGCGCCCAGCGCGTGTTCAGCAAGCCCAGCTCTTTGACAAGCAAATAGTTTGGAATCAAGCCGCCGGAGAAAATCATTGTAAACGCGAACGTCATCATTATAAATTTGCGTCCGGCAAAATCTTTGCGCGACAGCGGATACGCCGCTGCAATCGTCATGACGACGTTAATCAGCGTACCGACGACCATATAAAAAATACTGTTCGAATAGCCGACCCATACGTCCTTGTACTGCAGTACCGCTTTGTAGCCTTCGAAACCGAAGTCGACAGGCCACAGCCATACTTTACCGGCAACGAGAGCTTGCGGGGAGCTGAAGGAAGCGCTGAGCGTGTACAGTATCGGGTAGAGCACCAGCAAAAAGATAATAAACGTTACGGCATAGACCATCCAAGTAAACAGCTTGTCGGCCCCGGAGTCGCGGATCAGTCGGTTTTCGTTCATGTCATTCACCTCAGCTTGTTAATTGGATGTCTACCAAAGACTCGTATCGTTCACTTTGCGTGCAATTTTGTTGGCCGTAATGATCAGAATAAGACCGATCAGCGATTTGAACAGCCCGATCGCCGTAGCGTAAGAATAGTTGGGCATCCCGGTAATGAAGCCGATTTTGTACACGTACGTGTCGATAACCTCGGAGGCGTCGACGTTCATCGGATTTTGCAGCAGGAGCACCTTTTGGAATCCGACCGTCATGATTTTACCGAACTCCAGAATGAGCAGCATGACAATCGTCGGCATTATGCTCGGAATATCGATATGGCGGACCCGCTGCAGCTTGGATGCTCCGTCCACGATAGCCGCTTCATGCAGCTGAGGATCGACGGATGACAAGGCGGCCAAGTATATGATCGAGCCCCATCCGATATGCTGCCAGACGCCGGACCAGACGTACAGCGATTTGAAGTAGGCCGGATCCCCGAGCACATTGATTTTTTCGCCGGTCAACCATGTAATCAGTTGGGAAAGGATGCCCGTCAGCGGGGAAAACATCTGAATGACGATCCCGACAAGAACGACGACGGAAATGAAATGCGGCGCGTAGGTGACGAGCTGAACCGCTTTTTTGTAATGCTCGTTGCGGATGTAATTGAGACAAAGAGCCAAAGCGATTGGCGCGGGAAAGCCGACCACCAGATTATATAAATTAAGCAGCAGCGTGTTTTTCAACACCAATATAAACTCATACGAGCGAAAGAAACGCTGAAAATGGTCGAAGCCGATCCATTCGCTCCCCCATATGCCTTTGACGATATTGTAATTCTTGAAAGCGATCTGAATGCCGAGCATCGGTACGTAGTGAAAAATAATGACGTAAAGAAACGGAATCGCAACAAGCGCATATAACTGCCAGTTTTCAAGGATTTGCTTACGCTGTACTTTGATCATAGTTCTCATCCCCTTCCGGTGGTTTGTGGCAAAAAAAGAAAAACCGGGCATCGCAATTGTCGAATTCCGAATGACCCGGGTCTTGCGGGCTTTCAAGCCTGATTACTTTTTCGTTTTTTCATAGTTGCTTTGCAAAATTTGAATGTATTGCTGCAAGCCTGCGTTATCCAGCTCTTTCAAATACTTGTCCCAATCCTTGTCCAGATCGAGGTTGCCAGTAATGAATTTCAGCATGAACTGCTGAACGGTGTTCTGAATGTTCTTCGTCACGTCGCCATACTTGGTCAGATCATCACCCGACATGAACATGAACGGTACGTGGCTGTCCGGCTTGGCGAACGGCTTATAGTACTTGTTCGTAATGTCCAGCAATTGCGACTCCAGCTTGCTGTCCGGAGTCACCACTCCGCCCTCTTGAACGTCGCGCGCCGTAAAGCGTGCGGCCGTCTGGCCCCAGCGGATGTTCGTTTTCGTTCCGAACGGCACGATCGGTTCGACCAGCGCCTGCTTGCCGTTCAAGCCGAGAACGCCTTGAGCAGGTCTTTTCCAGCCTTGGCCTTCAATCCCCCAGCTGGACGATGCGCCCTCTTGAATGCCCGTACGCTCATCGTACAGCCAGTCAATCCAGCGGATGGCGGCAACCGGATTCTTCGCATCCTTCGTGATGACGAAAGATCCCGGAAGCGGCGCATAGCCGCGGTCGTAGCCGTAAGCTTCGCCGTTAGGCCCTTTCAGCACCGGTACAGGCACGTAGTCTTTGTACCGTCCGCTAGGGCCGTTATCTACCGTGAACTGTCCCCAGTACAGTGCGGATGCCGCACCGAGACGCGAGCCTGCAGGGTCTTCCGCCAAAGCGGTCAGCGCCTTGCGGTCCTGAATGAACGCTTCCGGCTGCATCAGCCCTTCCTGAACGAGCTTTCTCATGAAAGCAAGTCCGGCTTTAAAGCCCGGCGTATTGGCGGAAAACTGGATTTGTCCATCCTTCACCTCAACGTAAGTTCCACGCTCATAATAAGTGAACGCTTGCATGAGGGCGCCGTCGATCTCATTGTTCGCCTGGTTCGCTCCGGAGAGCGGAACTATTTTCGGATCCATCGCCTTAAATGCTTTCAGCACGTTGTACAGCTCGTCGGTTGTAGTAGGAACCTGGAGACCGAGCTTGTCCAGCCACGCTTTGTTGATCCACAGCTTGCGAGGCATCGTGGAGTGAACCACTTCGCCCATATTCGGCAAGCCGTAAATGTTTCCGTCCTGCGCGTAAAAATACGGTTTGGAATACGAAGCCGTTTCTTCCATAACCCGTTTGATGTTCGGCGCATATTTATCGATCAAATCGTTCAACGGCAGGAAGACGCCTTGAGAGCCCAGAGCTACCAGCTGGCTGGAGCTGATGCCCGCGTTCATGAACACGTCCGGCAAATCGCCTCCGGCCAGCGTCACCTGCAGCTTCTCATCCTTGGCCGTCGTCGGAACGACCGTCCAGTCGACATGAATGTTCGTTTTGTTCTCGTACCATTTCGTAAATTCATTCGTGTTCAAATCTTCGATGTTCGGATCGCCGACGTTATACACCTTTAACGTTTCTTTGTCTTTCACGATCGGGAATGTGCCGGGCGGCGATACTTTTTCCGCTGCCGCTTTGCTATCCGCCTGGGCCTTTTCGTCTGCGCCGCCGCATCCGGTAAGAGCCACGGTGGTGCCCAGCGCAACGACGAGCGAGGCTGAGATTACTTTCTTTTTCATCGAAAATCCTCCCCCTGTATGTATCTGTATAGGACTTAAGTACATCTATTATTATGTGGAACCGGGTCCGGATTCACAATCGGGGAATCGTTTAAAAACCATAGTGATTGTTCGAAGTTTGCGGATGATGTCGGAAAATGAAAAAAAGCCGAGCCAACAGCAGGACCATCGTCCCGCTTCAGCTCGACCTTATCATGATTAAAATTCCTATAACTCCACTAGCGGCCAGAAACGCTCATTGCGTATTTTAGCCAGCTCTTGCTCGTTAAGTACCGTTACAAACGCAGATTGATCCATTACAACTACCGCAAATTGATACCCGCTGCCGGCAATCTTGGCATTAATCTTCTTGACAATCCCGACATCGATAAAGTCGTTCAAGTTTTGGGGATAGAGAGTAACCTCTTCCCCGTTTAACGTAAATGTAACCTTGACCGGTCCGTTTTGGCTATTCCATGTCTCCTCAATGTTGGTTGGCTGGAAGGCTCCCCGCGATATTTTCGCCCAATCCTTCAGCACTCGGACGTAGACATTATTGCCTTTGCCGACATCCGCCTCCGTATCCTCCATCCAAACCCGGCTTTTGTCGTGCTCCAGGATGAACAGGTCGGCGAACACTTGATAGTATGTATGGTCCCGGTACGGGTCATATTCCTCGTCCACTGCAAATTCTTTGGCATAGTTATCGAGGAAGGTCTTCTCCGCAGCGCCTGCATCCACCGATTGGAAAAAGCCCATTTGCTTATAAAAGGCAAAGGTCTCGCGAATCCGCTGCTCCGCGCTCATTCCTTTGAACTTCTCCGCTACTTTTTCTTGGGGTGTCGGAAGTTCCCGGAATGTTTTTGCTATCTCCATGAGCTCGTTGGAGTAATCATCGAAATCTTTTTCTAGTGATCCAATTCCGAGTCTGTAGAATCTGTGCTTGCCTTGGATAATGATCATATGAACTTTAGCCTGATTATTAAGTGACTTTGTAGTGAAAAATACTTCTATTGCATCCAGCCCATTAATAGAAAATGTCTTGGGATCTGATATAAGAGTGATACCTTCATAAGCATCATACTTATTGATTGCTTCAACGTATTCGTTTAAATTCTGGGCTGGCGAGTACTTATCCTCGAAAAAAATGAATTCAGCTTTATTGAATACGGCATAAACATCAACATAATATCCAGGAGGTTGGGAACGAGAAAGATCTTTCCACTTATGACTTGCCTTAAATGACCAAGTGCGATCATCACTTGCAAACTCTTGCCATTCAGTATACATATTTATCGTTTTGGTAACTGCATCCCACACGACATCATAATGTAACGCTTCGCTAATAAACCGGACGGGGACGAACGCATTACCGTTAATGATCATAGGGGCTACCGGCAGCATTTGTTTCACACCGTTAACCGTTGCCGTGGGATTGTTCATCTTAAGATCGATTTGCAGCCCCTGCTTCTTGCCTGTAATCTCTTGTTTGGATTCGTCCCACTCAATCTGTACTCCAAGCGCTTCGAACAGTGGGTGAAACTGCACCATCGTGCTTCCTTCTACAATTGTTGGATTCTCATTGAACACTACACGTTGGCCATCAACTTTTACCGTTATATCTTTCGGTGCTTTTGTACCTGACTGCATTTCGTTTATAGTAACTCCTCGTGCCGTCAATTGATCAATAATCGGCTTTCCTGCATCCTTCAGAGGATTATCTTTAAGAACTACCGTTTTTAGATTCTTGATTGACGTAAGGGGGCGAATATCCTGAATGTTATTGTTGTTAAGGTAAACTGTCTCTAAGGTAGCATGGTCCTCCAACGGCTGAATATCCGTAATCTGATTATTTTCGAGGCCAACCCATTTTAAAGGCAGGTGTGCCAGCGCCGTTATATCTTGAACTTTGTTTTTACCTATTAATAAATCCGTGAGATTGTAATTTTGCGATAAGCAGTCGATGGATTGGATGTTATTTCCTGAGATCACCAACTGCTTTAACTCGTACATATTTGCGATGGGACAAATATTTTCGATCTGATTACTGTTTAAACCAAGCCTAGCAATACTTGTTAACTTCTCAAGAGGAGCAATATCCTTTATTTCCTGGTTAGGCAAGTATAGCCCTGTAAGATGCTGCGCATATTCCAGCCCTTTCAGACTCCGGATCTTCCCCTCCCCCTTCGGATACAAGGATGTCAATTGAAGCAAGTGCTCCTGGGTAAGCTCTGCGTCTTGCGTAAGCTTCAGTTCCTGCTTAATAGCTGCTTCCAATACCGGGTCTTCGATAAGCTTCTCTTCGGCGTATCCATTGCCTGCCGGGAGCGATAACCCTACTGCTATCCCGAGGATCAAGGTAAGCCATGTCCATCTTTTCATTTCTCTAATTCCCTCTTTTCTCTGTCTGCGTTTGAAGTTCCAGTCAGCCACTACGGACTAGTCCGTTAGTCTTATTCCACAAACATTGGAAATTTTCCTTTTTTCGACAATATTAAATTAATTGCGCTTCTATGAATAAACAAAAAAATCATTAGCTGACGAAGCTAATGATTTCTAAATAATTGAGCCTCCACAAAAAAGGGAGGCTCATCTGCAGTATGCTTTTATAACATCAACGGCTTTTCACCAACAGCTCTACGGCTTGCTGAACGATTTTGCTGCTGTCTCTTCCCGCTTCCATTTCCTCCTTAATGCACTGCTCCAAATTGACGGCGACGATATAGGCTATAGCTTTATCTGCGGCGCTTCGGACAGCGGACAGCTGGCTGACAACGTCCTTACAGGGCTGTTCTTCCTCCATCATTTTCAGCACGCCGCGAATTTGTCCCTCTACCCGCTTCAGTCTTCTTTTTACATCATCATCGTATTGCATCCTATAACCCCCATCCATGATACCGGTATAGGTATATTATTGCTTATCCAAACGGTGAAAACAACCTGCTTTATATAAACAAATTGACCTTAGCTTCGGTGGCATCTCCCAAATACGCTGCAACTCCTGCATATTCAATCCCATCCAGCAGTTCTTCCTTCTGCAAGCCAAGAAGATCCATCGTCATCGTGCAGGCGACCAATTTGACTCCTTGCTCCTGAGCCAGCTCGATTAATTGCGGCAGCGACAAAGCATTGTGCTTCTTCATCACATGCTTGATCATCTGAGGCCCCATGCCGCCGAAGTTCATTTTGGACAACCCCATCTTGTTCGCACCGCGCGGCATCATTTTGGCGAACATCGTTTCTAGCCAGCCTTTTTTGACAGTTATGGGTTCATCTTTACGTAGAGCGTTTAATCCCCAGAATGTAAAAAAGATCGTCACCTCATGATCATAAGCAGCTGCGCCGTTGGCAATAATAAAAGCCGCAATGGCTTTATCCATATCCCCGCTAAAAAGCACTATCGTTGTTTTCTCTTTCTCAGCCATGAAATCAGCCCGCCTTTCCCAAATTACCTATACATGTATAGGTATATAAAATCGTTAGAATGCCCCCTTAAAAAGAAGGAAACCACAGCACCGAACATCGTTGTTCCCTACCGATCGCTACGCCTTTTTAATCCAAAACTTGAATACACCGTCTTCTGCCGTATGGTTCAGCAGCTCGTGACCCTGGCTTTTGGTCCATGCCGCAAGATCGCTTTGGGAGCCTTTATCCGTCGCATGGATTTCCAGCACTTGACCCGATTGCAATTGGTCCATCAATTTTTTCGTTTTTACAATCGGCATCGGGCAGGCTAATCCTTTGGCATCCAGCAGTTTATCGCTATTCATCGTAGTTCCTCCTTATTTATCGTGAACGGCGCACCGATTCGGACCGATTTCCATTTCGCGCTGTTCCCCTTCATTCGGATTGATTTTTCCCATATTCGTTTGACGAATTTCCTGATACGCATTGGGCTGCGGAGGCAGGTTTTCGGTAACCGTTTTGCGGAATTCTACCTCGTCATGAAGATTGAGCCCCGGATTATGCTGATACAGCTTCCCTAGACGAGCAGCCACCAGTCCGCCTTCTCCAAGCTCGGAACTATTGCCGAAATGGGCAGGGAGCACAAGCAAAGCCTCCGATAACTCGGCGAACCGCGTATACAACGTTTCCCGCAGGTCACCTACCCAGTCTTCCGCCATACCCGCCAGATCCGGACGACCGATCGATTCGACAAAAAGAATATCGCCGGACAGCAGGTAAGTATCGTCGATAATGAAGGAGGTGGAACCAATCGTATGCCCAGGCGAGTAGATTGGCTGGACCTTGATCGCTTGTTTTCCGACGTGAATGTCCTTGCCTTCCTCCAGCTTCTCATAATCAAAGGTCACTTCCGCTGCGTCTTTTGGCGGCAAATGGTATAGGGCTCCATGCTTCTCTGCGAGCGTTCTTCCGCCCGAGATATGATCGGCATGAAGATGCGTATCGATAGTGTGAACAAGCGTGACTCCTTTTTCCTTCATGAAGTCTTCATACTGCTCCGTCATGCGGCTTGCGTCGATAATTGCAGCTTCCCCGCCTGAGAGGACCATGTAGGATAGGCAGCCTTTCCCCAAGCGAACGAACTGGTACAGCTCCCCGTCTCCCGAGAGGTCGGCTACCTTCACCGGCTCAAGATGCTCGCTCCAAGCTTTCATCCCGCCTTGCAAATAAAAGATATCGCTCCTTCCCGTCGCGACGAGTTGTTCTGCAACGAATTGGGATGAGCCTTCCTTGGCGCACACCACGACAACGCTTTGCCCGCTTGGAATCCGGTCGAGCGCCGGGTCGACTCCGTCCAATAATTCGAAATAAGGAACATTGGTGATCTCTACGCTTTCCCCTTCGATTCTCCAATTGTTGTAATCCGCTTCGTTTCGGACATCGAGGATGAACAGCTTTTCTTTCTGGAGAATCTTTCGAGCGATTTCTTTTGCCGTTATAATTTGAGCCGATTCCATGTCAATGTAGACCTCCTTCTGTTAGTATGTTTATGTGCTTAAACGCGGCTATCGATGAAGATGAGTGCATTGAAATCCGATATTCTAGATTCCTCGACCTATCGTTACTCTTTCTCCATTTCGCCGGTCCAGCCGCTCATTCCAGGCACAACATTTTTTACTTGCTGGAAGCCCTGTTCATTCAACATCTGGCACACCATGTCACTGCGGGTCCCCGTACGGCAAACTACGAAATATTCCTGATTCGGGTCGAGTTCATGAATTCTGTCGCCAATCTCACCCGCAGGAATCGATACCGCTCCGGGAATTCGGCCAAACGCATATTCGGCAGGCTCACGGACATCGATAAGGTGCAGCTTCTCTCCAGCAGACAACTTAGTAAGGATTTCTTCGTTGGTTATCGTATGTGGATAGATGACTTCCTTCTTCGTTTCCGAAGCGTCCGCTTTACGAATGAAATGTCGAAACACGCCGTCCTCTTCTTTCAATCCAATGTATTGGTGCCCTGTTCGCTTCGCCCAGCTCTGCAGGTCGGCAACCGAGCCTTTGTCGGTAGCTCTGACTTCCAGCACCTCGCCGGATTTCATTTCATCCATCGCTTTTTTGGTTCGAACTACTGGCAGCGGGCAAGCCAAACCTTCACATTCCAATACTTGATTCACATTCACAGTGTTCATTAGAATAAACCTCCTATGTTAGGTGCACCCTATTATTTGCCGTACTCGACCGGGCCAGACCATTGACTCATGCCGCCGGTCATATTCACTACGCTATAGCCGAATGAAGATAAATACTCGCAAGCTTTGCCGCTTCGATTCCCGCTCCGGCACACGATAATCGCTTCTTCCTTTCTATCGAGCTCGTTCATCGCTCTGGCTATTTGGCCCAGTGGGATATGTTTGGCGCCTGGAATATGCCCTGTTTCCCATTCATCGGATTCACGCACATCAATAAGTGTCACTTTCTCTTGTCGAAGGATACGCTCTTGAACCTCCTGCGGAGGCAGTTCTTTGTAAAATGCCGCACTCATTTGGATCATCCTTTCTTTGGAAAATAGAATGGTAATGTAAACATGATAACGGACTTGATTTGATCAAAAGGGCCGTAGCTATTGTTTCTCTTAAGCTCCGATCGGTGAAGCAAGTGTTCTGGTAGGTTAATCATTGCTTCAGGTACCGGAAGCCAGTACCATCATACCCCATAGGGTATTATTTCAAGCAAAAAAATAACCTCAAGACAGTTAGTACTTTCGGTGTTCGCGAACATACACATACCCCTATGGGTATATAACTACTATAATAATTTCATTCTGTTTCGTCAAGCCTTGCTTATCGATACGGGCATGCCAAATTGTGTGTTTTTAGGTATAACGCCAGAGTGCAACAATATCTATAGCGCAGGTAAATACTTGAATATAATGCCTCGTGCCGTCACTTTCGCACATCCATTTCTCAGTAAACGCATTTTCACTCAAGCTTCACTGCCCATCGCTTCATTAAAGTCACACCCCGTACTTCGGTTTGTTTGATCAGGTACTTCCTCAACTCCGTTCCATATCAGTGTTGCCAACAGCAATGCCGGCTAATTATTCACTTGATTTTTCGGGATATGTAATAATGGTTAAGAAGATAGGTGATCGGGAAATAAGCGCTGTGATTGGCTCCAGGTTTGGTGGGTTCCTAGCTGATCGAATCGGTACCACTCGTATGCTTTTCGGCACAATGTCTTTCATGTTCTCGCCCTCATACTGCTATCCATCATCTCTGGTTCGTTAATGGTCTCTATCACATTGCTCATAATCTGGATGATTGCTGCATGGTCGTTCGGGGCGGTACAGAATTATAACGTTGTCTCTCTTGCTCCGGAAGCGCCCGGTATTATGGGTAAACAGCTCTTTTACCCAGCTTGGCATTGCCGAGGGCGATGGTATCGGGGGATTGCCGCAAGGAGCTCATCGATGCTGGCGATTACTTGGGTTGGGGCTTCAACTAACGTTCCCCGATAGCTGAACAGGCTGCCGAGCGGCAGCCTCCAAATTCTTAATAACCCTAAAGTCATAAAATACATTTTCTATGCAAATAGAGTCAACTTTGTAAAGCGAAATATTTACTAAAAGGTAGGAGCAGGCGGTTCGTCTATTTTCATACGGAGTAAACTATAAGGCTTCTGCCGCAGGTCATTTCCATAATGAAATCTTGCCTGCCGATGTAATTGGTTCACGATGAAATATAAGTATTGATCTGGACCAATTGAAAAAGTATCCGGCCATAAAATCCTCGGATCATGTGCAATGGTTTCCATTATTCCATTCGGCAATATCTTTCGAATACTATTGTTTTCATAGTCTCCAGCATAAACGTTTCCTTTTGCATCGGTGATCATTCCATCTGAAGCACCTTTTTCTCCCCAATACTTCACGTGATCCTGTAAATTCATATCCGGTATCGTTCGGTCTCTTAGGGCTTCCGTCGAAATCGAGTACAGATGACGACTGGAGAGAGGACAAAAATACAACATCTTGCCGTCCGGGGAAATCGCTATACCATCGGATGCCAATCTAAACGGTGAAGTAGATCCGTCTTTGTTTCGATTCATCAGGATTTTACCTTCAACTTTCGGTAAGAAAAAGAGATCGGGCGAGGTTGAATTTGCTCCGTTTAACCGTCTCCAGGCATAGCCCGTTTCTAAATCAACGACAATAATGGCTCCTGGTCCTCGGGAAGACGAATCCGTTATATAAGCATAACCTGCTTTACCAACTCGAAAATCAAATCGGACATCATTCAGATATGTGGTTGGCAAGACAACATCTTCCGTAAATGTATATACACTTCTTATGGTATTTGAATTTAAATCTACAGCGACTAACTTAGCCCCCCCTTTGATGGGTTCTGAGAAATTAGGAGCCCCCGTATCCAGTACCCAAAGCGTTCCCTTTCCATCAGCAACGACACTTTGGACACTAATGAAGGACGTTGTGATATTCGATTGGCTTACCAAATTAGCGTCTAAACTAGGATAAGGCTGTAATGTACCGCGAACGATTTCAGCCACCGTAAATTTAACATCGTCTCCCCATCTTGGAAAGCAAATAAAAATGCGCCCAGTTTCAGAAACAGTAACGCCTGTAGGCATGGCTCCGTAAAATAAAAAAAACGCCTCAAACTTACCGAAATACTTTTCACTCGGTAACATCACTTGCATAAAATCCTCCTCAACAAGTTCGAACTGCTATTACCTATTTATATGACTGAATGTGGTTCAAGTGCCTGGATAATATAATATTTTTACGGGAACCCCGAAAGTTCGTGTATACCGACTTGGTGGATTATGTACATTTTCACTGGAGTTTGATGGCGATCGTGTTATCGATTATATTCCTATCCGTCCACGGCCTAGCGGGTTGGTTCTTTAGGGATCGCAAAGTTTTCAGGAAGGAAGCGAGCGAGCGATAAGTTTGCTGCTGCAATACGGCATTATCGTTTCAGTGTGGATCCTTTCATTGTTATTGATTCTCATCATCCCGCGGCAGAAACGTCGATTGGCGATGGTCGTTTATTGTTCAAACAGTGTATTACGTGTATTTTCGGTCATGCCGTGGTCGAGCTCAAACTTCTCGCCTATCCCGTAAGGGAGCTTGCCGACGTTAGCCGGACGAGCTTCACCTACGAATATATGGCCTATCCGATGACATGCGCGGTGTTTAACGCGTATTATCCGAGCCATCGGAGTGGCTGGATTCAATTCGGCTATTACGTGTTATTCACTACTGTACTGACGATAGTTGAGGTGCTGCTCGTACAATATACCGATCTGATTCGGTATGTTCGTTGGAACTGGTTTTGGTCGTGGGCTACGATTTTCCTCACATTCCTGATGACTCGAGCGTTCTGCGTGATCTACTTCGGAACCATGACACGAGTGGAAACGGCAAAACAAAAGAACGCATCCAGTACGACACGTTCCTAAATGTAGGGCTATGCTACGCTGGCCGCGCTCCTGCTGCCGCCGCGCGTAGTGCTGAAGAAACATCGGCATTTTAACGACCAATCCGTAATAATAGGAAGCAGAAGAAAGAGGGAGGGCGCCTTAAAGGGCCTCCCTTCCGCTTGTCATGATTCGCTGCGCTGGTCCGCCAAATCAAGCGCGTTCGCCGACGTACAAAAGTGTCTCATTGAAAGGGGGCAATTTCCGTAGTCTGCTATTATCCACTTAAAAATATGCTCTTCAACATTAAGAGGTTAATTACGGTGACTCTCCGCGTCTATGGCAAATACGTTCCTCCAAGCGTCAACGCAGTTCATTTGCCGGAGAGTATCGGCGTAAATTCGGAAAACATCATACGCAGCGTCTACATAGACAGACGACCATACCTCGACATTAGTGAGCTTGATTCCACTTGTATCCGACAAAGAAGGAGAATCTCTGCCACTACCAAAGCTACCGTTTTATTGTTGGTCCGGCAGACGTAATGCGTTTGCTGAAGTTTGCGCTTGATCTAAAAATTCCTCTGCTTGGGTCAATTGCTGCCGGGCTGTCTCCAAAGCTTGTGAATTTGTTGCCGCATTAGATTCACTTATTGAGCTTATCGCCTGATTTAAAGCCGTTTGCGCCTCAGAAACCGCGTTAGATGCATGCTGCTCTAGCGTATTGCCGCTCGAGTGAAGTGTACCTTCTGCCGGTTTTCTTGCATTTTCGGTGGCTAGATCAATTTTGTTTTCATTGGGCAAGGTGAGTCCTCCCTCCTTAGAGCAAAGATCAATAACTTAAACAGAAATAAGTATGCGGTTGAGATTTTGTTTATATTCTTACGACTGCATGGGAATATTCGGACCCCAGATTTTCGGCAATCCATTTTAGTATAGGATCCAATGCGTAGGAAAGTCTAACTTTGATGAAAGAAAGGAGATAATTACTCAATGAATACGCCAACGCTAGCGCCGCACGAATCGATGGAACTGCATGAAGCGTTAAACTTCAAAACGCTCTGCCTCGCTAAGTCAAAACTTATGCAAGGCTTGGTCTTTGACCAGGAGCTGAAAGCGTTAATGCAGAAGGACGTCATTCTATCCACGCAACAGATCGCCGAGCTCCAGGCCATCTACGCAAGAGCTCCATTCCAAACGCCTGTTCCGAATAGCCCGACACCTATCACTCATTAAAGGGGAGCGCCAATGAACACCGATTATTTAGACCCGATTAATTCGTTAAA
Organism: Paenibacillus sp. NPDC056579; assembly: GCF_042793215.1. Lineage (NCBI taxonomy): Bacteria > Bacillati > Bacillota > Bacilli > Caryophanales > Paenibacillaceae > Paenibacillus > Paenibacillus sp. NPDC056579. Next base: position 16,898 of record NZ_JBHTVD010000019.1, on the reverse strand, counting down.
TATGCCGGAGATGGCAGATATGACATTTGCAATGGACTTCCTTATTCGTGCCAAGGAGGGTGTGCGAAATTTGTCCATCGCCCTGACGGAAACGGCTTCTCCCGATGTAAGAGCGCTGCTGCGAAATCATCTTATGCAGGGGATTGCACTGCACCAAGAAATCACGGAGCTTATGATTCGCAAAAAATGGTTCCATCCTTGCGAGCTGAACGAACAGTACCAACTCGACCAGCTTTCAGCGAAAAATACGGTGATGATCGGGCAGATGAATTTGTTCCCGGATGATACGTCGCGTAAAGGGATGTTTGATCGGACCCCAGATGAACATATTGGAGGACATAAAGCATGAAGGCGGTAACGTATCAAGGGATTAAAAATGTCGTGGTCAAAGAGGTGCCGGATCCGAAGATTGTGAAACCGGACGATATGATCGTAAGAGTCACCAGTTCCGCCATTTGCGGTTCGGACCTTCACCTGATTCACGGGATGATCCCTAACCTTCAGGAGAACTATGTCATCGGGCATGAACCGATGGGGATCGTAGAAGAAGTAGGTCCTGGAGTGACCAAGGTAAAGAAAGGCGACCGGGTGATCATCCCTTTTAACATCGCATGCGGGGAATGCTTTTATTGTAAGAATCAGCTGGAAAGCCAATGCGACAATTCAAACGAACACGGGGATATGGGCGCATATTTCGGCTACTCCGGAACGACCGGTGGTTACCCTGGCGGGCAAGCCGAGTATTTACGAGTTCCGTTTGCTAATTTCACCCACTTCAAGATTCCTGAAAACTGCGAGCAACCGGACGAAAAGCTAAGCTTGATCGCCGATGCCATGACGACGGCATTCTGGAGCGTAGATAACGCCGGTGTCAAGAATGGAGATACGGTCATCGTGCTCGGCTGCGGTCCGGTCGGACTTCTGGCCCAGAAATTCTGCTGGCTGAAGGGAGCAAAGCGAGTCATCGCCGTTGACTATGTCGATTACCGCTTACAGCATGCGAAGCGAACAAACAATGTGGAAATCGTAAACTTCGAACAGGATAAGAATATCGGCAACAATCTCAAGGAAATGACCAAAGGCGGCGCCGATGTCGTGATTGATGCGGTAGGAATGGACGGCAAGATGAGCGATCTCGAATTTCTAGCCAGCGGTTTGAAACTGCAAGGCGGCACCATGAGCGCATTTATCATTGCGTCTCAGGCTGTCCGCAAAGGCGGGACCATCCAAGTCACTGGGGTATACGGCGGACGCTATAACGGATTCCCCCTCGGCGACATCATGCAGCGCAACGTGAATATCCGTTCCGGACAAGCCCCGGTCATTCACTACATGCCGTATATGTACGAGCTGGTAACGTCGGGCAAAGTAGACCCTGGAGATATTGTTACGCACGTCATTCCGCTTAGCGAGGCCAAGCACGGCTATGAAATGTTCGATACGAAAACGGACAATTGCATCAAAGTCATCTTAAAGCCCTGAATATGGGTAAATACAGGGGAGGACAATCCGAATGAATTCCAATTACGCTTTGCATGAGATGCTGGAGGTTCATGAAATGGCTGCGTTCAAGACCGTTTGCATGACCAAATGCAAAACCATGCAGGCTCTGGTAACCGACCCGGAGCTCAGGCAAATTTTGCAGCAAGACGTGCAATTATCACAGCAGCAGCTTCAGGAGCTCGGTGGAGTGCTGTCTAAAGTGACCCTAACCTAAAAGGAGATAGAAACATGAACACCCTATTAGAACACTTGACAGGGCTTCATACGCTGACCGACGACGTGATCGCAATGGATTTTTTGATGAACGCCAAGAGCGGAGTCAGAAACTACGCCATGGCCGTAACCGAATGTGCCACCCCCGAAATCAAGCAAATTTTGATGAAACAGCTCGACGAAGCTATAGACTCCCATGAAAAGATAACAAACTACATGATGCAGCGGGGCCTATACCATCCCTACCATATTCCGGAGCAAATTCAGCTCGATCTGAAAAATATTCAGACCGCTATGAACATCCCGTCCTGACACCGTATTTCGTCCGACAAAACGCGCAAAGCCACCATGGTTCAGGCGCGTTTTTTGATTTTAGCCGAAGACTTGAGAGAATCAAATATTCCCCGTGTCAAGAATCCAACAATACAACAAGGGCAGACACGCTCCGCACTTTTTTTGGCTTCGTCACAAACACACTTAAACAAGCGTTCCTTCGTTTGTTTTGCTTCAGACTGTCATCACCACGCACTCTGTGCATCTCTGCTCTCCCGTCTCTTCTCTATAGGCATTTTTTTGTTTACAATTCTTTCCAGGTAACGTCTGATTTGTGATTTTAAAATACTCAATCCCCCTGGCATTCTGTAGAATTAATTGAACTATTCTGCTAGTTTTCTTAAGGTCCCTGCTGATGTTTTGTCCGCTTATGAACGGCGGGAGTTTGAGTAACTATACTGCCGGTTAGCGTAACGCCGCAGTCGGTCTAGTCCTTTATTTTCTGAGTCTATACCTTTATTTTCATAGTCTACAACTATTTCCGAGTCTATCACTTTATTTTGCAGGGACAGCATGAGCTATGAATATTAATTTGACGAAAGAGTTTCTTTGCCAAAGAGCTCATTTTTATTTGTTTATTTAGCTCATTTGTTTTTCTACAAATACAAAAATACCGTTCCACGGAAAGTTTCCGTGAAACGGTTTGCTCATTTGGTATGTAGCATGTAAAAAACCACTCGCTTGGGACCCACTAATTAATATTAGCTTCGTTTTATTGATCTTAATCTTTCTTTAAGTTGCATTATCTCAATTATTTCATTCTTGTTATAGATATAAGTGTTTCCGCAAAGGGATTACTAATTCCCATTTCAATTTCACTCAGGCTTCCTTGTGATATGCCTATACTTTTTGCAAACTGAATTTAGTTTTAAATTATTCTCTTTGCGGATACATTTGATTCTATGCCAATGTCACTCATCAATTTCACCACCGGTCTTGAAGTTCTCTGTAAATCAACTTAAACGCAATTTAAAAGGGAGCACCGAATTATTCCTCTCGGGCTCCCTTCTTTTACTGGTTCCATAGATCTTTAACTGGTTCCAGACATCTTCCACTGGTTCCAGACATCTTTATCACCGGACACTATCCCCCACAAAACAGACAACCTTACTCTACCGTCACGCTCTTAGCTAAGTTACGCGGTTTATCGACATCGTTGCCGCGCGCCAAGGAGGCGTAGTAGGACAGAAGCTGCAGCGGAATCACGGACAAGGCCGGTGTCAGCAGCGGCAAGGTGCGAGGGATCGTGAATACGCCGTCCACTGCTTTGCCGAGCTCAGCTTGCCCTTCGGACTGAAGCCCGAATACATGAGCGCCGCGGGCACTAACTTCCTTGATATTGCTGATCGTTTTTTCCAATAGGTCTTCTTGCGTGCCGAGCGCAATGACCGGAATGCCATCTTCGATCAACGCCAGCGTACCGTGCTTCAACTCGCCTGCAGCATAAGCTTCGGAGTGAATGTAGGAAATTTCCTTCAGCTTCAAGGAGCCTTCCAGTGCAACTGCGTAATCAAGACCTCTACCGATAAAGAACAGGTTGCTGTGTGTCGAAATTTGCTCAGCCCATTCTTTGATGCTTTCGGATTGCTCCAAAATTTGCTCAACCTTCTCCGGAAGCAGCTTCAGCTCGGAAATCACATTCGCGATAAAGCTTGCTTCTTTCGTTTCCAGCGTTTGAGCCAGATACAGACCGAACAGATAGAATGCGATCAGCTGTGAAGTATAAGCTTTCGTAGAAGCAACGGCAATCTCCGGACCGGCCCATGTTACGATAACATGATCGGCTTCACGAGCAACCGAGCTGCCTACTACGTTAGTAATGGCAAGAACCGCAGCACCGTTACGCTTGGCCTCGCGAAGTGCAGCCAGCGTATCGGCCGTCTCCCCGGATTGGCTCACTACGATAACCAAAGTGTCTTTGTTGATGATCGGTTCACGGTAACGGTACTCAGAAGCAACATCGACTTCCACAGGGATTCTAGCCAGCTTCTCAATGACGGTTTTTCCAACCAGACCTGCATGATACGCGGTACCGCATGCGATAATATGAACGTTGCGGATCGAGAGGATCTGCTCAGCCGACATATTGATGTCATCCAGAACGACTTTGGTTCCGGACGCATCCAGACGGGATCCCATCGTATCGCGATAAGCCTTCGGCTGGTCATGGATCTCTTTCATCATAAAGTGATCAAATCCGGCTTTTTCCGCCGTCATAATGTCCCAATCGACATAGAATAATTCCCGGGAAATAAAATTCCCCTCCAGTGTCATTAATTCGACACCATCTTTCGTCAAAACCGCCATTTCTCCGTCATTCAAAATATACACATTACGCGTATAGTCCAAAATCGCGGGAATGTCCGAACCGATGAAGTTCTCGCCTTCGCCTACGCCGATAATCAACGGGCTAGACAAACGAACGGCTACCAGCTTCTCCGGCTCATATTCGGTCAAAACACCAAGTGCAAAAGCGCCTTTCATGCGGGTAACAGCTTGCTGTACCGCTTTAACAATATCGCCTTGATACAGGCTTGCAATAAGGTGCGAAATGACTTCCGTATCCGTCTCCGATACGAATACGTGTCCTTTGGCAATCAATTCTTCTTTCAAAGAAATATAGTTTTCAATAATGCCGTTATGAACGACGGAAAATTTATGCGAGTTATCCGTATGAGGATGAGAGTTAATGTCCGAAGGCTTGCCGTGTGTAGCCCAGCGGGTATGGCCGATACCGATATATCCGTTCAGCGGCGCTTCTCCCAGCTTCGACTCCAGGTTCGCAAGTCTGCCCTTCGATTTTTTCACTTCCAACCCGTTCTCGGTAAATACAGCAACACCTGCGGAATCATAACCGCGATACTCCAGTTTCTTCAAGCCTTCAATCAATATATTCTGAGAATTACGTTTTCCAACGTATCCAACAATACCGCACATAAGGGATAGAACCTCCTGCTATTTTAGGAAATGCGTCCTCTGCGAACGCACTTTTAGAATGAGACCGACACAATTGGTACATTTTGTATCAGCAGCAGGAAATGAATGCATCTGGCTATTGACTGAGACGCCATTCCCCTGCGGAGTGATACAACGTCCGTCCGTCTTTTCGTCATGCCGGATCTTTGTCCATCCAGTCGCCCGGATGATTTCCAATCGCGGCTTGTACGGTAGTGATCGTCTACCGGAAGGTCCCCGCCGAATGTTTCGAACACCTTCACCTCGTCAACTTACAAGCGGCTTTCCAAACGCTAGATCCTGTCTAGTCCTATGAATCGGACTCCCAATCTATGTAGAAACCCTCGTAAGTTCTGGCGCTATGATTGTTGTAACCTCTACCCACCTTTCCATTTCGGAATCAAAATGCATATAACCATCATATTCATTTTCGTACCGATGTGCAACACATATTTTCATGATGTTTTCATGCGTCAGTTTTAAGGAAAAATTCTCTAACAGGCTTCCAAACCCATTAGAGAATTTCTACTAATAAATCTATGATATGGATATGATTGCATCTACAATGCCTATTATCTATTAGCCAAGCTCCTGCTGGATGACTCCGGCAATATCCTGTACGTAGGCTTCTACTTGAGCTTTGTCCGGACCTTCCGCCATAACCCGAATCAGCGATTCCGTACCGGATGGTCTTACCAGTACGCGGCCGTTATCTCCGAGCTCTTCTTCAACCTTGCGAATGGCCTGGCCGATAGCCTCGTTCTCTTTCCATTTGCTCTTATCAGCTACGCGCACGTTAACCAGCTTTTGCGGATATTTGCGCATAATTTGCTTCAAATCGCTCAGCTTCTTACCGGATTGAACGAGCGTATCCATCAATTGGAGCGCCGTCAGAATGCCGTCTCCCGTTGTGTTGTAATCCAGGAAAATCACGTGTCCGGATTGCTCACCGCCCAGGTTATAGCCGCCCTTGCGCATTTCCTCCATCACATAACGATCGCCGACCGCCGTCTTCGCCGCCTTCAAGCCAACCGCTTCAATCCCTTTGAAAAAGCCGATATTGCTCATTACCGTCGTTACAATCGTGCTGTTGTTCAACAAGCCCGCTTCGTTCAGCGCGTGTCCGCAAATGCTCAGAATGAAATCGCCGTCGACTTCCTCACCTTTCTCGTCGATAGCAATCAACCGGTCCGCATCGCCGTCGAACGCCAAACCGATCGAAGCTTTATGCTCCAGCACTACCTTCTGCAGTGCTTCCGGATGCGTAGACCCGCAATGGTCGTTGATGTTGCGGCCGTTAGGCTCCGCTCCTACCGTAATAACCTCGGCACCTAATGCTTCGAATACTTTCGGCGCCAGCTCATATGCGGAACCGTTAGCGCAATCGAGTGCGATTTTGAAGCCTTTGAAGGACGACTTCACCGTCGATTTCAAAAAGTCCAAATATTGATATTTAGCCTGCTCGTTGTCTTCAGCCGTTCCGAGATCGCCTCCGACAGGACGAGGAAGCTCGTCCACCTCGGCATCCATCAGACGCTCGATTTCGAGCTCGGTTTCATCGGACAGCTTATAGCCATCCCCGCCGAAAAATTTGATCCCGTTATCTTCTACCGGGTTATGGGAAGCCGAAATCATAACTCCGGCATCCGCCTTCATCGTACGGGTCAAGTAGGCAACCGCCGGCGTCGAAACGACTCCAAGTCGAATGACGTTGGCTCCGATGGACAAAAGTCCCGCTACAAGCGCGGCTTCCAGCATCGTTCCCGAAATCCGGGTATCCCGGCCGATCAATACGTTCGGCTTCTCCACTTGCCCTGCCAATACATAACCGCCGCAGCGGCCGATCTTATATGCTAACTCGGGAGTCAGCTCCTGATTCGCGACTCCACGTACTCCGTCAGTTCCAAAATATTTCCCCATGAACGAAATCTCCCTTTCTTCTCCCGTTGGCTATGGTTGCTTGGCCGCATCATTAGCGTTTGCATTTGCATTCGTGTTCGCATTAGCATTCGTGTTCGCATTGGCGTTAGCGTTCGCCTGCTTGGCGCTGATCTCGACTGTCGCTTTAAAGTCTTGCTGCGGACCTTTCTTAATAAAGGTCGGCAAATTCAGCGTGACCGGCAGCTCGTGACGACCCGGCGGCAAATTGCTGACGTCCAGGATTGCTTGCACATCCTGCGCCTTCACTTTATCCAGAAGCGCCGGAGCACCTTCCACGACCAGGTTCAGCTTGCCGCTTTCCGGCAGCACCACCTTCGTGTCGAACCCGTCATTTTGCCCTACAATGGACAATGGGATTTGCTCCAACGTTTTCGTTGCCGAAGCAACAATATTGATTTTTACTTCCACCTTGGCAGGGTCCAGCTGAGTGGCTTTGTTGCGCAGCGGAATATCCAGAGAGAGCGTATATTCCTTCTCTTCCTTCAAATCCGCCAGATTGACGCTCGGCCCCTCGTAATACTCCATGCGGTTCAGGACATCCTGCGACCCGTACACCGTCACTTTATCCGTATTTTGCTGCAGCGAAGCTACGCTGAAGCCCCGCGGCGGTTCCCCTACCAGCTTTAGCTGAAGCGGTACCGTCGTAAACGGACTCGTGATCGGCACCTCCACTTCGACTACAGCCGGGTTGATGGCCGCCATCTCCATAACCTTGCCGTTTTTGTCGTAGGCTACGAGACGCGCCTTGCTGGATACCGGAGATTGGGCTTTCTCCACATTCACGTCCGCTCTTACCGACTCTATCTCCTCGATGCTACCGCTAGGAACCGTGACGGTCACCTTGTTCGGCTTCACGATCGGCTGCCCCGCCTTCAATCCGACGGCAGGGATCCCGGTGACATTGACGGTAACCGGCATTTGCTTGTTCGACTTCTCGTCTATTACAACCTTCGCATTAGGCGGGCTTACTTTGACCGTCACGTTGGAGGGAAATCCAACCGGTGTCAGCGGCAGTATATGCTCTCCCTTGCCAACCTTCGTCAAATCAAGCTCGACGGAATAGTTGCTCGTGCTCATGGCTTTCTTCAATATAGAATCTTTCCCTGATATGGTTAATACTACCTGAGCAGGGTCTATGGATTCAACATAAAACTGATTATTGTCGTATTTTGGCGTAACAGAGACGTTGGAGATTTGCTCCTCCCGTACTCCCGTTCCTCCCGTGCCGGGGACCGTGCTGTCATCCATATGGACAACTGCCCACAATAAAATCCCGATGACGAGAGCGACCACCTTCACTACATTCGTGTTGCGCAGCCATTGGTCCATCATCGCAGCCTCCATTTCCAAATGGAGCTTTTTTCCTTAGTCTTCGTCTTCGACTTGAGCTCCTCGAACAGCTTGGAGAGAAGCGATTCCTCCTTAATATCGCGGACGATATGCCCGTTCATAGCAAGAGAGACTTGTCCTGTTTCCTCCGAGACAATGACGCAGATCGCATCGGACACTTCGCTCATTCCTATCGCCGCGCGGTGCCGTGTACCCAATTCCTTGCTTATAAAAGGATTCTCGGACAGAGGCAGGTAACATCCCGCGGCCATAAGCTGATTTTTGCTTAATAGGACTGCCCCGTCATGCAGAGGCGTATTCGGTATAAAAATATTGATCAACAGCTCGGAGCTGATGTGCGCTTCAATCGAAATCCCTGACTCTATGTAATCCTTCAAGCCGGTCTCCCGTTCAAAAACGATTAATGCCCCAATCTTTCGACGTGCTAAATAATTAACTGCCTTAAGTACTTCGCCGACCCGCCGACTTAACTCTTGATCGTCCTCCGTTGTGGTTCTGCTAAACAAAGTTCCGCGGCCCAGCTGCTCCAGTGCTCTGCGCAGTTCCGGCTGAAAAATGATGATGACCGCAAGAACCCCGAAGGTGAACATCTGATTCATCATCCACTGCAGCGTGTTGAGCTTGAACCAAATACTGAGCGCCCATGTAACCACGACTACGAAAATTCCTTTTAGCAGCTGAATGGCTCGGGTGCCCCTGACCAGCAAGATCAAATTATATATAACGTAGCTAACGATTAGAATGTCGACAATGTCTTTGATACTGATGGCACGAATGAAATCCATATCATTTGCCCCCAAACAGGATCCAGCTTATATATCTATAATCCCTTCTTTCCATCATACCACATAATGAAGAAAAAACCCTCCCTTTCACACTGTCAATTAGGGAGGATTTTCGAAAAATGGTTCATACGAACTATTTATTTATGCGATAAGGTCGAAGCCCAATCGTTCATTTTATACCAGAGCCAGCCGAACGCCTCGTCGATCTCTGTAATTTGTCCGGAAATATGCGCCGTCGACGCCATTACGACCGATCCGTCAATCACGACAATATTTCCTTCAATATCTCCGTCCACCTTCAGCTTCCCGTTCTCGACCGTCAAATTACCGGCAACAGTCTTCCCTTGAGGAACGTAAACCGTATCCCCTTCTATTACGACCGACCGAAGATCTGAACCTTTCACCAAGAGCTCGGTATCCTGATTCCATAGTGACATGAAACTGCTCATCATCACGAGCGCAAATACTGCCGCGACTGATGCGGCCGGGTGTCTGCGAATCCATTGCCACCAAGGATTTTTACGTTTCTCAGGCGGTAGAGCCTGCATGATGCGCTCTGTCAGCCCTGAGGGCACTTCCTGCTTAGGCCACGCTTGAATGAGCGCTTCGACTTTTTCGAACTGCTTCAGACGCTCTCTACAAGCCGGACAAGCAAGCAAGTGCTCTTTTAATGTGACGGCCTCTTTGCCCTTCAATCCGCCATCCAAATATTCATGCATCAAAGGAAGGGCTTCATTGCAATCCATATAGAGCAACTCCTTTCCGTTGTCCTTGTACGCTTGTGTGTTACTTTACGTACGACATTCGATTTTGTTTCAAAAACATTTATAAAATATGCTCTAATTTTTTGCGCAAATATTCCCTGCCGCGGTGCAGCCTGGTCTTGATTGTGGTCACCGGCATCGAGAGAACATCGCTGATTTCCTGAAGGGACAAATCCTGCAAATAGCGTAAGATGACTATCGATTTATATTTATCCGGCAGCGTATCGATGGATTTGCGTATTTCCGACTGCGTCTCGCTTAGCACAACCTGATCGTCAGGCGTATCCTCTTGGCTCGGCAGCATGGCATACCAATCCGTACCTTCCCCATCGCTCATCTCGGCATCCAGGGAATAATTCGGCTTCCGCTTGCGCAGACGGTCAATACAAAGATTCGTACCGATCCGATAAATCCAGGTGGAAAACTTCTGGTTCTCATCGTACCGTTCCAGGTTCGTATACACGCGCAAAAACGTTTCCTGGACAATCTCCTCCGCCTCATGGCGGTTATGCAGCATCCGGTTGGCCAGATGATAAATTTTGTCCTTGTACAGCTCCACTAGCTCGGCAAACGCAGCCCTGTCCCCATTTCGGGCCAATTTGGCGAGCCTTACATCCATTTCACTCAAACGACACTCCTCCAGACTTCCGGTCCTTGCTTCAGGCTATGGTGGCCGGACTCGTCAGGACGCTCCCCGTTCATGGTATCTTCGGGAATGATTCCTGCCAATATGAAAATCATACCAAACCATCGCACCTCATGTACAGTTTTTCATAAAAAACCAGAGCGAATACTATGCAGCTGCACATTGGCTTCAATATTGTTTTTATTTTATCCTACGGGGTAGGAACGATTTCGTTTCATAGCAAAAAAATCAGGCGTCCTGAGTCCAGGCCGCCCGATGGGGATTACATTATGCAATTTCCGTATGGGATACGAATACGATCAGCCCGTATTCCGGAGTCCCGCAGCAATACCGTTAATGGTCAAAAGCACTTCCCGAAGCAGCAGCGCATCGTCCTCGTTCAGTTCCCGCTGCGCTCTCAGCTCGGAAATCAATTGAACCTGCAAGTAGCTGAGCGGGTCGACGTAAGGATTGCGCAGGCGGATCGATTCTTGAATAACCGGCACATTGTCCAAAATTTCCTGTTGTCCGGTAATCATCAAGATCAAATCCGACGTACGGTCGTACTCGTCCTTAATCAAATTGAAAATACGCTCCGCTATAGCGTTGTCCTTGATCATGTTGCCATACTCTTTGGCGATCAACAGATCCGCTTTGGCCAACGCCATCTGTAAGTTGTCGATCAAGGAACGGAAGAACGACCAGTTCTGGTACATCTCTTGAAGCACGGTCAAGTTCTCCGGCTTGCCTTGGTAGTAGCTGTAGAGGCCGCTGCCGGAAGCATACCATGCAGGCAGCAAGTAACGGCTTTGCGTCCATGCGAATACCCAAGGGATAGCGCGCAGGTCCTCGAACCGGTCGCTGCCTTTACGCTTGGACGGTCTGGAGCCGATGTTCAGCTCTCCTACTTCCGGCAATGGAGTCGACTCTTTGAAGAAAGTCATGAAATCCGGATCGCGGAAGATCAGATCCTGATACTTCGTCTGCGCCTGCTCCGAAATGTCCTTCATGATTTCTTCCCATTGCGGTTCGATCTGCTCAGCTTGAGGATTGCGTCCGTTCAAAGCAGCCGTGATCAAAGCCGAAGTAGCTTGCTCCAAGCTGCGGTACGCGATCCCTTTTAGCGAATAACGGGAGGACAGCACTTCGCCCTGCTCTGTAATTTTGATGCCGCCGCCAACCGTATCCGCCGGCTGCGCCAAAATGCTGCGGTTGAGAGGCATACCGCCGCGGCCGAGAGCGCCCCCGCGGCCATGGAAAAACTTCAGCTTCACGCCGAACTCTTTGGCCGCTTCCGTAATGCTGCGAAGCGCTACGCGAAGCTCCCAGTTGGCTGTGATTACGCCGCCGTCCTTGTTGCTGTCGGAATAGCCCAGCATAATTTCCTGCAGATGGTTCGTGCTGATCAGGCTGTTGCGGTAAGCAGGAATTTTGTACAAGGTGCGCATAATATCCGGTGCTGCGTGCAAATCGTCGATGGTCTCGAACAACGGCACGGATTGCAGCGTACAGACGACCGAGCCGTCCTGCTCATGACGGTATAAGCCTGCTTCTTTGCCGAACACAAGCACCTCGAGCAAATCGCTGGCGCCCTGCGTCATACTAATCAAATAGCTGGAGATACATTGGCGTCCGAACTCCTGCTGCGCTTTCTTCACGACGCGGTATACGTTCAAGCATTCCTGCGTGGATTCGGAATAGTTCATGTAAGGCGAAGTAATCGGCCGCTGTTCATTCAGAAGGCTGCTCAGAAGCTCAATTTTCTCGTCTTCACCCAAAGCCGAATAATCTGGACAAATGCTCATTTTGGCTAGAATTTCCGTCATCGCCGCTTCATGCTCTTTGCTGTGCTGTCTTACATCGAGCGATGCCAGATGGAAGCCGAACAATTCAACCTGACGAATTAGCTTCGTCACGTAGGTGTCCGCGATGAAATCGGCATAATGATTACGCAAGCTGCGCTCGATAATCTTCAGGTCCGCCAGGAATTCATCCGGATTGTTATATTTCTGGGTCGGGTTCACGCGGGAATTGCCGGATTGCTGAATTTTCTCAATCATGTAGGACACTTTAATCCGATACGGTTCCTTGTCATTACGCCATACTTCATCGGCATTGGACAGCTTTACATGCTTGCGGTCATGCTCCACCGCATCCAACAGCTCCTGCGTTACTTCAACGATGTTTTTGCTGAAGCTCATATGCTTAATGAAGTCTTGCAGCAGCTCCGCATATTTCTGAAGAGCCAGCTCCCGGTGCATCGTCAGCGTCTCCCAGGTTACATCGGATGTTACCGAAGGGTTGCCGTCGCGGTCGCCGCCGATCCAGGAACCGAACTTCATATAGACAGGCACATGCCACGATTCCTCAGGATAGTACTTATGCAGACAGCGTTCAAGCTCTTGATACACTTCCGGCAGTACATCGAACAGCGTCTCGTCAAAATAGTACATGCCGTTCTGCACTTCGTCGATAACGGTCGGCTTGCGGTCTCTAAGCTCGTCCGTTTGCCATAGCGTAACGACTTCGCCAAGCAGATTGGTCCGCAGCTGTTCGCGCTCGCGGAACGTCAGACTAGGGTTGTCCAGCTCCATCATGTCGTTGGCAATCCGCTGATGAATATCTAGAACGACGCGGCGGCTTGCTTCCGTAGGATGAGCCGTCATTACGAGCTCGAGCGAAATGCCTTGAATCATATCCTGCACTTGGGCTGCAGGAATCGCCTGGTGCTTCAGATCGCGGACAACGTCCTCAATGGAGCCCGGCTGTACATTTTCCCCTGCAGAGCGCTCGTAATCGCGTTTGCGGCGAATACGGTGATTTTGCTCAGCGATATTGATCAATTGAAAATAAATTGCAAATGCACGAATAACCTGATGTCTCTTATCAGGGGCCAAAGAGTTGATCGTCTCTTTAAATTCCGCGTACATTTCGTGACTGTACTGGGCGCGCAGGTTCTTGCTCATCTCTCTAATTTGCTCTACTATGGCCAGTAGCTCGTTACCGCCTTGATGAACCAGAACCTCTCCCAGAATGTGTCCCAAGAAGCGAACATCTCTGCGCAAAAGGTTGTTTGACGTGTTTTTGTTAATCAAGCTGCCTGAATCCGACATGGTTCTCCTCCATCCCTTACCTTGGTCATAATGAATATTTTAACACAATACCGCGCTACCATGCAGTAAATTTATAAAGGAAATGTTAGACTTTCTTACTTTCCCTTGTAAAAACAAAGAAAAAAGACCCCCCGGGGGCTAGTAAATAGAAGCTTTTTCCTATGCTGGAAAAGTCGAATAATCTCGAATACTCTATAAAGCATTATTCGGATCTGCCGGCTCCATCCTCCTTCGCGAGCTTAGTCAGCTTCGCATGTACCGCCAAACGTCCCGCTTCCTTATCCATTGTACTATCGCACGTAGATAAGGTAATAATTAGACTATCCGCAGAAAGCGACACATCCGAAGGATACAACGACCGTTCCCGAATGTCTTGTACAAAAGCTTCATATTCCGCATCGGTATCGAACTGGGTTCGGATATAATCGACATCGGTTGTCGTGTAGTAGACGGAGAACACCTCCGCGACATAACTCTCATATAAGGTATCGAAGGTGAATGCAGGGTGGGTGCGGAAAAACTCCAGGTCCGCGTACCGCTTCAGCTGGCCGAACATCGAGCCGTCTTTCATATTACGGCCGTAGATAACCGTGTGCCGATTCTCTTCTTCTGCCCTATTGCGATAGTCCATAAAAATGCTTCTGGACTTCGATTCTTCATGCTTGTAATTGCGGTTCAAGTAATACAGATTATCTTGCGCTTGAACGATGGGGTAATCAATCGGGGTGTCATGCAGTCTTAGCCAGCCGACAACGTCCGGAGTAATCTTTTTCAAGCTGTCTAATCGGGAAGTTGTCTTTGAAGGCATGGCAGGGATGGCAGGGACTCGGGCCTCCGCCCGTTTGGCTTCCGGTGGTTTGGCTTCCGCTGGCTCCTCCGAGCTCGAATAATAGATTTGGCGCGCCTCAGCCGTAGCCTGGCTGCCTGTTGCATAGCTGAAACCAAGCTGATAAGAGGAATAAGCTATTCCGATTATACTTAGTCCCATTAAAGCTCCCCTAAGTACTTTCTCCCGCTACTCGTCATGAGATGCCTAGCGGTACCAGATAGAATCCGGTATCATATTTTACAACCACATCTACCCCGTAGATCGATTTGACCGCATTGGCTGTAATGACTTTCCTCGGCTCACCCATCATCTCGATGGCTCCATCCTTCATCACGATCAGCCGGTCGCTATAACGAATCGCTTGATTAATATAATGGAGGACCATAACAATCGTCAGCCCGTAGGTCGCGTTAAGAGTCTTAATTAACTCTAATAGTTCAATTTGTTAGTATATGTCAAGATACGCTTTCGGCTCATCCAAAAACAGTATTTTTGTTTTTTGCGCCAATGCCATGGCGATCCACACTCTTTGCCTCTCTCCGCCCAATAATTGATCAATGGTCAATTTCCTCTTGGACAGCAAATTCGTGCACGACAACTCCCACTCCACTGCCTGCTCATCCTCTTCATCCGGCTGTGCGAATAAACGCCGGTGTGGCATCCGTCCGAAGCCGGTCAGCTTCTCAACCGTCAGATCCGACGGAGCTTCATTTTGCTGATGAACGACAGCCAGCTTTCGTGCAAGCTCCTTGGGCTTGTACTCGCTCAGCAGCTTGCCGTCCAGTACGATTTGCCCGCTCCGGGGCGTAAAGTTTTGCGACATGACGCCGAGCAGCGTCGATTTGCCGCAGCCATTCGGTCCAATGATGGTTGTAATTTTGCCGGTGTCGATGCTGCCCGTTATCGATTTCAGCTGATCGTTTGCTTTGTCGTAGGAAAAGCTGACATCTCTAATTTCCATAGATGCGATCATTCTTTCTAAAGTAAAAAAGGGCCGCCGATCACCGTCATAATTATCGATGCCGGAATTTCGGCAGGAGCGAGCAGCGTTCTTCCGAGCGTATCGGCAGCCAGTATAAGCAATGCCCCGGCAAGGGCCGAGAACGGAAGGAGCGCCTTATGATCCGAGCCGACCAAGCAGCCGGGTAATGTGGGGGATCAGCAGTCCGGCAAAGGCGATCAAGCCGCCGATGGCCGTAGCTGTCACAGCTAGCAATTTCGCTTAACTTCAATTTGCCATCTTCACTTCATCAAATCAACGTATTAAAGTAATTTAATATAAAAAAAACCTGAGCAATCTCAAGTCGTCGTTAAAGATTATGGAGCGGGTGATGGGAATCGAACCCACGCTACCAGCTTGGAAGGCTGGAGTTCTACCATTGAACTACACCCGCGTAAATAAAAATGGTCGGGACGACACGATTTGAACATGCGACCCCCTGGTCCCAAACCAGGTGCTCTACCAAGCTGAGCTACGTCCCGATGGTATATGAAGCAAACTTTTAAAAGTTTACAGCATAAGCTTGTATTTGATTAATGGCGTGCCCTGAGAGATTCGAACTCCCGACCTTTTGATTCGTAGTCAAACGCTCTATCCGGCTGAGCTAAGGGCACATAATTATGGAGCGGAAGACGGGAATCGAACCCGCGACCCTCGCCTTGGCAAGGCGATGCTCTACCGCTGAGCCACTTCCGCAAAAACAATGCGCGTAGAGGGACTTGAACCCCCACGGTCGCCCGCTAGATCCTAAGTCTAGTGCGTCTGCCAATTCCGCCATACGCGCGCTTTAAGAAAAACATGGTGAGCCATGTAGGACTCGAACCTACGACACCCTGATTAAAAGTCAGGTGCTCTACCAACTGAGCTAATGGCTCATACATGGCTGGGGATCTAGGATTCGAACCTAGGCATGACGGAGTCAAAGTCCGTTGCCTTACCGCTTGGCTAATCCCCAATATGCATTGAGTGTAAAGATGGTGCCGTCGAGAGGACTTGAACCCCCAACCTACTGATTACAAGTCAGTTGCTCTACCAATTGAGCTACAACGGCATATTCATGGTGGAGGCTGACGGGATCGAACCGCCGACCCTCTGCTTGTAAGGCAGATGCTCTCCCAGCTGAGCTAAGCCTCCATATGTATAGAGAGAATGGTGACCCGTAGGGGATTCGAACCCCTGTTACCTCCGTGAAAGGGAGGTGTCTTAACCCCTTGACCAACGGGCCGTGCACTGGAGCTTCCAACCGGGATCGAACCGGTGACCTCATCCTTACCATGGATGCACTCTACCTACTGAGCTATGGAAGCTTATGGCTCCCCGAACAGGACTCGAACCTGTGACAACTCGATTAACAGTCGAGTGCTCTACCAACTGAGCTATCAGGGAATGTCCGCTTGGCGACGTTCTACTCTCCCAGGACCCTTCGGTCCAAGTACCATCGACGCTGGAAGGCTTAACGGTCGTGTTCGGTATGGGTACGCGTGGTT
>NZ_JBHTVD010000018.1:85324-97206 GCF_042793215.1 Paenibacillus sp. NPDC056579 | reverse complement strand
GTAATATACCACATTGCATTTATCCATGCAAGCATTTCTTTTTTTCCATTCAAGGGATGTCCCGCATGCTCAGAAAAGCCGTCCTGCTTACTAGTTTCCATTGCCGCTCTCGCAACGCCGGATTTGCAATATACCATGATCTGCACTTGGAATGCAAGCAAAACTTTTCATTCGTACAAGTCACCTAAAATGGCTTCCGCCTTTTTAATGAATAGTCTCTTCATTCGCTTCAAATGAATCCGTATCGAATGCTTCGGCATCGCTCGTATCTTCATCGACTATCATATCCACGCCGCTTAACGGATGGAGCGTTCCTTTGAATGCGAAAGAGGCATTTCCCGTTTCTTCGGAAACGACGAGCACAAGCGCATCCGTTTGCTCTGTTAAGCCTATGGCGGCACGATGGCGGGTGCCCATTTTTTTGTTTACCAGCACCGCATGGGATACAGGCAGAACGTTCCCCGCCGATACGACCCGGTCCCCTTGAATCAGCACGGCGCCGTCATGCAGCGGACTACCGGGATAAAACACCGATTCCAACAACGAGTAGGTCAAATTCGCTTCCAGAGGAATTCCTGAATGGATCATCTGATCGAGCGGATCGTTTCTTTGAATAACAATTAAGGCGCCGTGCCTTCGCTCGGACAAATGCTGAATAGTGATCGATAGATCTATGTAATTAGAAGTAAACGCAGATAAATAGCACTGCAAATAAAACGACGCGGCTATCGATTGTACTTTTCGGATGGAATCCCTTATATCGTCGAATTGGCTTAATAAACAGTGATTTTCGTTATTTATTTGATCGAGGCTGTTTTGAACCATTTCCTTTATATCGGTCAAATACACCTTCAACTGTTCTTTCATTGGGGATACGTCGCAATTATGCATTATCATGACCACCTCACCACTTTGTACACACATCAAACATAATATGTACATCTATTCGATTGCATATTACGCTCTTGTTCCAATATACCCTTGATCAAGCTTAAAAAGAAAAAAGCAGGCAGCCTCGCGGCCGACTGCTCGTACTGCTTATATTGCGTGATTACTTAGCATATGACTAAGTACATCCATGGGCTTACCATTTTTTACCTATCCACATTCGCTGCGCTAAACACATCGCGAAAGTCGTTCATATGGGTATGATACTGGTATACCAAGTAATAAACATCCAACACGATGTCAAATTCAGCATGCTTGCGTACCCGCTCCAATGTTTTGTGCAGCAAGACCGCTTCTTTCTTATCAAATGCCAGCGGTCTGAAATACGCCAGGGATACGTGGGGGACGAACGGTCTGCCCAAAGGAAATACGGCCTCCAAACGATGGAACATATCGATCAGTATCGTAAAATCCCGCTCCGAATCGGGCGCAAATTTGAGGCTGACAACATCTTGACCGCTCGTGCTGGCGCCCATCGAGCGCATACGGATTTGTTCGCCAACATATAGTCGGCGTATTTCCCGAAATACCGTCTGTACTGCATCTTCGTATTTGGAAATCAAGGCGCGTACCGTTTCGATATCGCCGTTGATATTGGACACATTGCCCAAGGCATGAATCGTAAGATGAAACGTCTCGGGGATCAGCTTTACAAGCATGGAGCTATGGCTCTGAAACAACCGTTCCTGAATATCGGTGCATTTGATCTTATCTTCATCGGAAAGCTTGATAACAGCCGTCGCTCCGTAAAAATCGTTCATCCGCCCATCGGGAGTGATCTTCTGATGCAACCGTTCGGAAACGCACCAATCCGCCGGAGACGCTGTCATTTCTCTATGAAAGCTATCGGATAACGCTGCATTGTACGCTTCGTAATTCATATCATCAGCCTCTTTTCCGGACACGCCGCTTTATGCTTCATGTTACCATTACAAGCTGCGGGCTACGAATTAAGGTTTTGTAAACATGCTAAATAACCCCACAAAGTGAAGCTTTGGCTTCAAAGTCACTCAGATACTTTGCTGGGAGCCCCGATTACAAATGCTATATAGGATAAAAAGCCGAATGCCGCAGCATTCAGCTCTCCAGCCTACACATATAAACAAACACGTTCTACAATCCGCTGATAATATACAAATTATATCCTACGCCGTAGGCGCGCTGGCAGGAACGGTAGTAAGGATGGGCATACCGCTCTGCCGCTGCCGGGCCATCCTCCGCGTTCCGGTCCGCCCACATTTGCACGGTGCCGTCCGGGCGAAACGATAGCAATTGCTCGCCCGGCAAGTCTAAGAAGCGCGAAGCCATAGCGACCGTACCGCCAACATTGCCAAGCATGCGTCCATGCCGGTCAAACAGGCTGCCGTCCCCTCCGGGCATGCCCCTGACCAGCTCGTGATAACCGTCCCCGTTAATATCGACGGGGATCGTCCGGTATACGCTGAAAGGGACAGCGTAAGCCCGCCCGGAACCTGCTTCGTAAGTGAACTCATCCATGTTCTGATGGAAGCGCCCGTCCGGACCGCACGTTTTGGCTCCGATCCGAATGGCCATCGTTGCATGCGACCGGTCGTCGAGTATTCGTGCCGCCCAGCCGATATCGATGTGGCCTTCATCCACATCGCCCCACAAGCGGCGGCCCTGATCGTCGAACATGACGACACGAGGGGTCGCCTGCGGGTCGGACTCGCGCACCGTGAAGATCGACCAGCGCCCGGTCGCCCGATCGAGAATCGGCTGGACGACATCGGAGTGGCCCCGATACACATCCCTGTCGGCGCAAAACAGCTCCTTGCCCGTATCCAGCTCAATGCACCGTTCCCCCCACAGCAGCTCATCTACGCCGTCGCCGTTAATATCCAGGATCGGCGTAATATGGCTGCCGCGCGCGCCGGGATCGTCCTTCCCGATATCGATGCGCCAGCGCTCCGTCATATCCGGGCTCCACGCCTGCAAGTGCATGCTCCAATAAGTCCCTTGGGCCGTAATCAGCACAGGCTCACCGTGCACGTAGCCTCCAAGGATAAAATTGCGGAACGTGCAGCTGAGAGGCTCCTCCTTGCCGCCGTCGTTGTTCCACGGCCATTGTCCCGTCGTTTGCCCCGTTATGGCGTCGATTCTCTCCAGCCGGTACTGCCCTACGCAGAACGGATGCGTTTCATTCAGGTTGTTCACGAACCACAGCTCATCAATCCCGTCCCCGTCCAGGTCGAACGGATATACCGGACAAAACCAGATGCCCGGCACGACAGCGCGGCCGAGGTCTCTTTTCCACAGCACTTCGCCTTGATCGGTGAAAAGCATCATCTTCAACGTATCGGAAGGATAGTAAAACATATTGACCGAAGGGTCCACATCGAAATCCGCCCCGTAAGTGGCCAAAAAAGCCCGATTCCTGCTCCCAAGCTGAACCGGGCAGCAGCGGAGCTGCCCCAGCTTCTGTCCTAGCGGCAGCTCCAGTACGGTTTCCAATCTGATCTGTTTATCTGATCCGGTTATAGCCATAGCCTGCTGTACCTCCAATTATCGATTTTCGTTGCAAAAACGATTATGCTCACACTTACTTCACTATGGACTTCCCTTCCTTGTTATACCAATCCGTCCAAAATTGAATCGCCTTATCCCCGCCCGCCGATCTCCAGCGGCTAACGTAGTCGTCCCATGTTTTATCGACGTCGGCGTTGCCCAATATCGCTTTGGTCGTGTATTCGTCGACGATTTTGGTCAAATTGAAGCCCGAGAGCTCAGGATAATAGGGCAGCGCCGATCTTAGCAGGTCCGGCTTGCCGATTTTGTTGGCAAGAGTCAGGTTGTCGACGGCTTCCTTCGGATAGACGACGCCGATATATTTCTTAATGTCCTCGTTCAGCTGGCCGGTCCGGACGAGCGAGAACGACCAGTGAATCGGGGCCAGCTGCTGGGCGGCTTCGATAGTGCCGTTCGTTTCCTTGTAATTGACATTCGGAATGCCCAGGAACGAAAATTTCATGCCTTCCGGCGAGACGGCCCAATCCATAAACTTCATCAGCCGGTCGATGTTTTTGGTGTTTTTCGGTATGGCAATATAGTGCCGGTTCAAGCTGGCGTAAGTGAATACGGAGGGAGAGCCGTCCTTATGAGGCGGCAGCTCGACGGCGATGTATTTGTCCATGACCTCCTTCGGCAGCTCGAGCCCGGACGGGTAATGCCAGAAGCCGGAAATGACGCCGTATTTGAGCGACTTGAATTTTTGCTGGAAAATCGGTCCGGTCACCGTCGGAAACTCCGGATCCAATATTTTCTCGGAGACGAGCTTATTCATGAATTTCAGAAACTCTTTGTGCTCCGGAGTGATTTCCGGAGGCGTCACTTTGCCGTCGCGAATGCTGTAAGCTTCCGCATTGAACGCCGCTTTGAAAACGCGCGCCCCTTGATCGACGTTGTTGCCCGTCAATAATCCGAACGTATCCTGCTTCCCGTTGCCGTCAGGGTCCTGCTGTGCAAACGCCTTCATTACCTGGTAAAACTCGTCGATCGTCTTAGGCTCCTTCAGGTTCAGCTTCGTCAGCCATTCCTTGTTAATATAAACGACCTGGCTTAAGCCGTCCGGCCGGCTGTACGGGAACGCCCACACTTTGCCGTTTTCCGTTACGGGCAGCCAAGAGCTTTCCGGCATCACTTTTTTTATATTCGGATAGTTGGCCGTATCATTAATATAAGGCGACAAGTCGGCCAGCAGACCGTCCTTCGCATACTTCATAATCAAATCGCGGTCGGATACGGCGAACGCATCCGGATAGTTGCCCGAGGCCATCAAAACATTGATTTTGTCGATATACCCCGCCGATCCCGGCGAATTGAGCTGAATTTCCACACCCGTCTTTTCTTTTAGAAAACGGATGTATTCATTGTCCGTAAGCGACATCCCTTTCGGGTCGACGTTATAATCGAACAGTACTTTAAAGGTTACTGGCCCCTCCTCCTTCTTCCCGTCCGCACCGTTCTGCGTCTCCGGCGGCGAAGCTCCGTTTCCTCCACTGCAGCCGGCCGCCATAGCCAAAGCCAATGCGACAATGGCCAGAGCTGCCGTTTTCCCCTTTTTGAACCAACTCATCCGTACAACCTCCTTAAGTTCGATTCGCTTTCCATTCCATTGTTAAGCGCTAAGGAAGGCACTGGCAATGAACATTATCCGCGATTGTGTAAAAAAACCGGGACCATGCCGTGTTCATTTTTTTGTACATCGTCACTTTTGCTGCAATTTGCTGCGGTATTCGGATGGGGTGAAGAAGTGGATTTTTTTGAAATTGCGGATAAACGAATGGACCGTATCATAGCCGCATTCCTCGGATATTTGTTTGATGGGCTTATGCTTGTTCTCAAGCAGCAGCAGCGCTTTCTTGATCCGAAGATGGTTCAAGTAATCTACGAAGCCGTAGCCGAGCTCATTTTTGATTAAGGAACTGATGTAGGAAGGGTTAATGCCGAGGCTGTCGGATACAACGGTTAGCGAGATCGCCTTGTCGAAATTGTCTTCGATATACTCTTTGATCATTTGGAACGTTTTGTTCTGGCCGGTTTTTCGAACGTGAACATGGTCGGATACCGTCTTGGCGATGTAGACGATGTATGTTTTTTTATCCTCAATGAATTCGTAGCTGTACAGCTTCATAAACATGTTCTCCTGCACCATGCCGGATATGTCTTGCCGCAATTCAAGCGCGAGCTTGACGATGCCGAACAGCAGATTCGACAGCGCCGCATTGAGCAGCTCCAAGGAAAACCTGCCTTCCGTCGTCATCGTCTTGATCATGCTGTCCAGATTGGCCTCGAATTTCACCATGTCGCCTTCTTTCATGCAGGCAATCAATTCATTGATGTCAAAAGTAGGGAACAGCCCGTCTTGCTGCTGCTTATGCGGAATGCTCTTCGAATGGATGACCGCATCTCTGCCGTAAATCACCTTGTATTCTATCGCCTGCAGCGCTTGAAAGTAGCCGTCGTGGACGGTTGCGATGGAAGGAACGACCTGGCTGACCCCGGCACAAACGGTCAAATTGCACGTATCGCGTATTTCCTTTTGCAAATAACGGACGGTTCCTTCCACGCTGGATATAAAGGAGTCTTCCTCCGCATGCTCCGGCAAAGAAATAAGTATCGCCATTTTATCCGGCTCCGCTTTGACAGGATACGCCGCATATCTGGTCTTAAACATCCATTGAAAGGCGTGGTAGATCGTTTTATCCATAAAAAACCGTTCGTCCTTCTCCATATTGAGCAAATAACGGTAGTAGTCATCGATTTGAATTACCACCACCATATATTTGGAGGATGCGAGCTTCAGGTTCATTTCCCGTATAGGTCCGGCCATATCCTGTTCCTTAAGCTTCCCCGTCAGCAGGTTGAGAACGAAATGGGTTCGCAAATCTTCGAGATTCCGATGGTAGCGGTTCTCATATTGAACGATTTTCTGAAAATACGACTTGCGCATAAATACATACAGACCGATGCCGCTCGCCAAAATGACGGACATCAATAGCAAAATCATTTGCTGGCGATGCCTGTATTCCGGCGTCAGTTCGATGCGCGGGACATAAGAAATCGTCTTCCACTCGCCCGGAGACTGATCGGAAACCATCGCCAGCACGTTATCGACAGGGTGAGGAGCTTCGGCGTCCATCCCTTCCTGCATGATTTGGTTCAGCTTCTGCGAATCCATCGGCACCGGCAGCCCGCTGCGGTACGTAATGACCTGACCGTCTCTGCTCACGAGCAGCATATGATGGCTTTCCGGAAAATCGGCGAACAGCTTCTGTTCGTCCACGTTGATCGCCACCCAGCCGACACCTCTCAGATTGCCGACGAATGTAATAATCGTCTTGGCGTTGCCGTAGCTTGCCTTCTCCAGTCTTGCCTGTACCCACCGTCCGCTGCCTTCGGGCTTGCCGTCGAACAAGGCTTTGTCCGGAAACTGCTCCAAGCGGGTAAATTCATAGTTGGTAGACAGCACCGTATCGTTGGACTTGTTATACAGATAGATGGATACGATGAGCGGGTTGCTGTTAATCGTCTTGAGAAACTGCTGTTGAATCTCCCTCAGCATATACATATTGTGGACACCCGATTCCGTCTGCTGCAGCCATTCGAACAAGGGGTCGTCCAGCGACATCTGCATATAGACGGAGTGGATCTGGTCCTGCAGCACGAACAAGACGGAGGAAAGCTTCTCGTGCGTTTGCCGGAACGAATTGGTGAACTGCTTCCCTTCATCATAGTGTGCCTTGGTCAAATAGACGAATCCCGTTAAAGCGCCTGCCATGATCAAAATCAAACAAAGCAACAAGAGCCTGCGTAACGTTTCGGGCTGCCATCTCCACATTCCCTCTCACCATCCCAATTTTGATCAAGCCTTACCCCTTAGTTTCGAAAGCGCTATCAATATCCTGACCAAATTATATCACCCTGCAAGAGCTAACCAATGTGCATTTTTGCGATTTTGTAAAATACACATCCTCCTTCCAAAGATTTGTACATCATCAAAAGCAATCGTCATTTCGTCTGCCCTGCCGCCCCCCTATAATAAGGGCAAAACAAACGAGGGGTGATGACCGAAATGAAAGCATCCGCTCATCAAGGGGAGCTGACGATGCCGAAATCCGCTTACCGGACCGGCTCCTTCCTGATGCAAATCCGCAAAAACAAATATTTGTACCTCCTGCTGTTTCCCGGCGTCTTATGGTATTTCGTGTATAAATATTTGCCCATGTACGGCGTTATTATCGCGTTCAAGGAGTACAACTTTTCCAAAGGTATTTGGGGCAGCCCATGGGTGGGGCTGAAGCATTTTCAGTTTTTGTTCCGCAACGACGATTTCCTCAACATTGTGAAAAATACGCTGCTCATCAACATTTACGAGCTGCTGTTCGCCTTTCCGGTCCCGATTGTTCTCGCCCTGCTGCTCAACGAGATGAATTCGATGCTGTTTAAAAGGACGATTCAGACCGTCGTTTATTTCCCCCACTTCTTGTCCTGGGTCGTCTTCGGGGGCATCATTATCCAGCTGCTGTCGCCCAATGAAGGGCTGGTCAACAACCTGCTGCGCTTTTTCGGGATAGAGCCGATCTTCTTTCTGTCCAAGTCCGAATATTTCCGCCCGATCGTCATCGTGTCTTCCATTCTGAAGGAGGCTGGGTGGGGAGCCATCATTTATTTGGCTGCGCTCAGCAGCATCGATGTCGACCAATACGAAGCGGCAACCATCGACGGGGCGAACCGTTGGGATAAGCTGATACACATTACGCTGCCGGGCATCCGGAATACGATCGTCCTCATGCTCATTTTGAAGGTCGGCTACTTGCTGGATGTCGGCTTCGAGCAAATTTATATTTTGTATAATCCTTCGGTTTACGATGTGGGCGATGTGCTCAGCACGTACATTTACCGGATCGGTCTGCAAGGCGCGCAGTTCAGCGTCACTTCGGCGATCGGCTTGTTCCAGTCCGCCATCGGCTTCCTGCTCATATGGGGCACGAACCGGATAGCCAAAAAATTCAGCGAGGTGTCGTTATGGTAAAAAGGGTGGGGACATTGGCTATGCTCAAGCAACCGAATATATGGATCGGCGGGATTCTTCTGCTGTTTGCGATCGTTACGTTTTTCCCGTTCTACTATGTCATTCTCGCCTCGGTCAGCGACGCCAATCTGATTAAAGAAGGCGAATTGCTGCTCACGCCCAAAGGCTTCAACCTGAAAGCTTACGCGATGATCTATGAAAATGAAAAATTCATCCATGCGTTCCTCGTAACTGTATCGCGTACACTGCTGGGGCTGTGCATCAGTCTGACGCTGCAGCTGACCGTCGCCTACGCCTTGTCTCGTGCTTATTTGCCCGGCAGGAAATTGTTCATGCTGTATATCATTGTCACCATGATGTTCAACGGCGGCATCGTGCCTACATTCCTGATCGTGAAGGCCACCGGGCTCATCGATACGATATGGGCGCTCGTCATTCCTTCCGCTATCAGCACGTGGAACGTCATTTTGCTGCGCAGCTTTTTCGAAGCTGTACCTGATAGTCTGGAGGAATCGGCCAAAATGGACGGGGCCAACGATATCGGCATTTTTCTCAAAATTTATTTGCCTTTATCGCTGCCTGCGATCATGACGATCGGACTGTTCATAGCCGTCAGCCATTGGAATGCATTCATGGATGCCGTCATCTATACGAATTCCGATAAGCTGCAGGTGCTGCAACTATTTTTGCGCGATATGGTCATTCATTTGGAGATGGCGACGCTCATGGGGGAAGTGTCGAACGCAACGGAAGTATCTTCACTATCGCTGCGGGCAGCCTCCATCTTCCTCGCTTCGCTGCCCATTATTGCGGTGTATCCTTTCATCCAGCGCTTCTTTATAAAAGGAGTGATGATCGGTGCAGTCAAAGGCTGATAATTCGTGGGATGGTGGTTGACAATGGCCGCGTACCCGTCGTTGCCGGACGACTGCAAGCATGAACAGAGTCTCGTCAAAGCCTGAGTCCCAGGATGTAACGCCCTTGCCGGATGGTTACAAGCGAGAACAGAATGACGTCCAAAACCGAGTCCATGGATGTGGCGCCCTTGTCGGATGGTTACAAGCAAGAACAGAATGACATCCAAAACCGAGTCCATGGATGTAACGCCTTCGTCGGATGGTTACAAGCGAGAACAGAATGACGTCCAAAACCGAGTCCATGGATCTAACGCCTTCGTCGGATGGTTACAAGCGAGAACAGAATGACGTCCAAAACCGAGTCCTTGGATGTAACGCCCTCGCCGTTTGCTTGCTCCTCGTCGGGGCGCGTTTATCATAGAAGATTCTTACAGCCCGAGTATGTATTCGGATCTGAACTAAAGCCCACTATTTATTCAAGGAGGTTTACCCGCATGACATCGACCGTTCAATTGAAGCAAGTATTGGAGCTCTCTCTAGGCTCGCCCGTAGGGATGCTTAGAGCATTTCCTGTCCATCTGGATGGGGAAAAAGCTATTTGCGCCGTGTACAGCGCCGATTTCGACATCGATCCGTATACGGAAATGTTTTTCTTCCCTACGGATACGTTGAAGCTCGCTTTGTTCACCACCGACGGGCAAATTCGCTGGAGGCGCGACTTGGGGCCGGGCGTGATCCCGGGCATCTGGTTCGTGCCGTTTTATCCGTTTGATCTGGATCAGGACGGTAC
Source organism: Paenibacillus sp. NPDC056579 (assembly GCF_042793215.1). Lineage (NCBI taxonomy): Bacteria > Bacillati > Bacillota > Bacilli > Caryophanales > Paenibacillaceae > Paenibacillus > Paenibacillus sp. NPDC056579. Next base: position 87,059 of record NZ_JBHTVD010000018.1, on the reverse strand, counting down.
GGATGACATCTGGTTCGTTCACAATCTGAACGAGAAGCATCCGTTAAGCGTACGGGAAAGCGTGCTGGAGCGGATCGACGGTAAGACCGGACAAACGATCGATCAATACCCCTGGGTGTATGAGGAGCAGCAGCAGCCGATCTCGCAGCTGTTCCGCAACTTCATTGCGGGCGGTTACGTAAATGGCCGGCCGGTGCTTGTCACAGCGCAGGGGACGTACGGCAGCATGTACCTGCAAGGCTGGAATGCGGACATGACCTTGCGGTGGAAGGCGGAGATTCCGAGGGATGTTCCCGGCGCTCGAGGCAGCCATATGTGTCCTGTCATCGACGTGAACGGCGACGGTGTGGATGAGATCTTCTGGGGCGAGCGCTGCATCGAGCTCGATCGTGGCACGGAGCTGTTCTGCGCGGACCGGGACCATTATCGCGGTCATTCGGACGTGATTCAGCCGATCGTCCACCCGGGATCGGGCGAGATAAGCATCTGGACGGTGCGCGAAAGCGACGGCCAGGTTCAGCCCCGCGTCGCGATGTTCGACGCAGAAGGGAACCGTGCATGGGGCGATGTGGACACGGGCCACATGGATATGGGGTGGTCGGCGCGTCTGCATGACGATCAGAGCCATATCGTGATGGCGATCCGCATCGGCCAAAAAACATGCGGGCCGGACGGGCGCTATCATCAGGATATGGATGAGTTCACTTACGACGCGTTGACCGGCCATCCGGTGCCTCTGCCCTACAGCGTCTACCGGACCGTCCCCGTCGATATGAACGGGGACGGCTACCACGAGCTGGTCAGAGGCATTCCCGGCGGAGACGGCGAAGTCTTCGACCGGCTCGGTCATTCGTTCGGCCATGTCGGCGGCACAGTCGCGATGGCCTCGAAGTTTATGAATTTGCCGGGCGAGCAAATTCTATGCTTTTATCCGGACGGCACGATCCGGATATGGGCGGATGAGCATGCGGCCGACAGCGACGCGGCGAAAGCGCGCTATGCTCATCCGTTCTACGCCGCCAGCCAGAGGTTGACCGGTGTAGGGTACAACCTGTGCCTGATGGCGGGGCTGTAGAGATGAGGAAAAGCCGGGGGAGTTGTCCCCGGCTTTTCCTATGCGATGGCGCGAGCCAGCTAGCCTGCGAGACCGGCGAGTCTACGAGACTGCGAGTCTGCGAGGCTGCGAGCCCGACGAGTCTACGAGACTGCGAGACTGCAAGATTGCGAGTCTGCGAGGCTGCGAGCCCGGCGAGTCTGCGGACCCAACGAGTCTGGGCGGCTCTGAAGCCTAGCGGACCGTGGATCCGCTATTTGTTCTAAAATGGCATCAAAATGGATTGATGCGGACACAGGATCCGTTATTGCCCTATAAATCAACCAATTTCCTTGAAATTGGGTGCAATAGCGGATTCCCTGTCCGATCCGTGCCAAAATCGGGGTGTTTTTTGCAAAATAGCGGATCCTGTGTCCGATCGAGTAGGTGGGTGGGACGTTTTTGGAGAATGATCCGGCGGTGAGCTGCTCACTCAACCCTTGCCACGAATCGCAGCCTCATACTTCTGAGATCTCAAGTTAGTTCAGCAACTTCATGCTACTCATGCTATCTCAGTTACTCCTACTGCTTCGAGTTACTCCTACTGCTTCGAGTTACTCCTACTGCTTCGAGTTACTCCTACTGCTTCGAGTTACTCCTACTGCTTCGAGTTACTCCTACTGCTTCGAGTTACTCCTACTA
>NZ_JBHTVD010000018.1:0-85228 GCF_042793215.1 Paenibacillus sp. NPDC056579 | reverse complement strand
ACTCCTACTACTTCGAGTTACTCCTACTGCTTTGAGTTACTTCTACTACATCGAGCTACTCCTACTGCTTCGAGTTACTCCTACTGCTTCGAGTTACTTCTACTGCTTCGAGTTACTCCTACTGCTTCGAGTTACTCCTACTGCTTTGAGTTACTTCTACTGCTTTGAGTTACTTCTACTGCATCGAGTTACTCCTACTACTTCGAGTTACTCCTACTGCTTTGAGTTACTTCTACTACATCGAGCTACTCCTACTGCTTCGAGTTACTCCTACTGCTTCGAGTTACTCCTACTGCTTCGAGTTACTCCTACGACTTAAGTTACTCCTGTTGCTCAAAGTCACTCATGCTGGCTCATGTTGCTGCTACCGGACCAAGTTACTCCTGTTGGCTCATATTCCTTTTGCTGCTCATCTTACTCCGCTGATTCATGTTTCTCCTGCTACTTTAAATCACTTGTGCTGCCTAAAGTCTCTCCTGCCACCTGCTAGATTTACTTGAGCAAGCAGCATGTCGCGCAGAACACATCCCGCTGCTCTTATTTCATCCACACGTACAAACCGCTTGCCTCCCCGCTTCTATAAGAGCAAGCGCTCGCTGCACCTCCCGATCGGTCGGCTCCGGCACGCCGTCCAGCGGATAAGCTCGCTTCAGCTCCTGCCACTTATAGACGCCCATCCGATGATAAGGCAGCAGCTCAAACTTCTTCACATTGCCCAGGCTGCCTATAAAAGCACCCAGCGCCTCAAGATCCTCGCGTCCGTCTGTGATACCCGGCACAAGAACATGCCGGATCCATACCGGCTTGCCGATATCCGACAGCCACTTGGCGAAGTGCAATATTCGCCCATTTGGCTGGCTCGTCAAAGCCTCATGCTTGATGCAATCGATCTGCTTCAGATCGAGAAGCACCAGATCCGTCACGTCCATGAGCTCCCGTACATGCTCCGTATCGCAAAAGCCGGAGGAATCCAGCGCGGTATGGAGGCCCCATCTGCGCTTGATCTCCTTGAACAAGGCCGCGAGGAACGGAGCCTGCAGCGTCGGCTCCCCTCCCGTAACCGTGATGCCGCCGCCCGAGCGGCGGTAATATTCCAAATACGGCTCCATCTCGCCGATAATGTCCTGAACTTCAACCACCCGGCCTTTGGAGGGATCCCAAGTGTCCGGATTATGGCAGTACATGCATTGCAGCGCGCATCCTTGCATGAAAAGCACGAAGCGTATACCCGGGCCGTCCACGGTCCCGAAAGTTTCAATGGAGTGAATTCTACCTTTCATACCGGTACGCTCCTTCTCTATTGTCCGTTGCACACAGCTGCTCCTGCAGGTTCATAAGGTTTTGGTACTTCACAGCCAGTATCTATCACTACCATTCCGTTGCACACCCAGTTGACTTGTTACCATTTCGACGCTCAGCCAGCATTGCCACTGCACTGTTACCATTACCACTGTTCAGCCGCATTACCGTTTCTATACAGTCAACATTGCCGCGTTACAACTGCCTGTCTACGACCATCACTGCCGTGCCGCAGGAACCTTGCTTTTGCCTTAACCTCGACGGCTTCCTACCAAACTGTTCCATGAAACGTACAGCTGATGGCATCATCTGCTGCTTGCAGGAAGCTTCACGAAGAGCAAGTAACATTCCGCTTCACAACCAGCATTGCCATCCTACCGTCACCGTCACCATCACCACTGCAGCCGCATTAGCGCTGCTGCATAATGCATAATCAACATGACCTCGCTCCAGTTACCATAGAATGTCCATGCCCATGTCTGCGGCAGATTCCCTGCCGTTCTCAGGAGCTTCTTCAGCCTTCCCGTCAAACCGTTCCATGGAACGTGCGGCTAATGACGTCCAGCTGCTGCTCTCGGGTCAGCTTCACGAAGTTGACCGCATAGCCAGAGACACGGATGGTCAGCTGAGGGTAGTTCTCCGGATGCTCCATCGCATCGAGCAAATGCTCGCGGTCGAACACGTTGACGTTCAAATGATGCCCTCCCGTGGCGGCGTAGCCGTCCAGCAGGGATACCAGATTGTGAACCCGTGCCTGCTGCTCTTTGCCGAGCGCCTTCGGAATGATCGAAAAGGTGTTCGAAACGCCGTCCAGGCAGCTCTCGTAAGGAATTTTGGCTACCGAAGCCAAGGAAGCGAGCGCCCCTTTGCGGTCACGGCCGTGCATCGGGTTGGCCCCAGGTGCGAACGGTTCGCCTGCTTTGCGGCCGTCCGGCGTGCTGCCCGTCTTTTTGCCGTAAACGACGTTGGAGGTAATGGTCAGCACGGACATCGTAGTCAAAGCATCGCGATAAGGCTTGTGCTTGCGCAGCTTGTTCAGGAACCGTTCCGTCAGCTCCACGGCGATCCGGTCGACCCGCTCATCGTTGTTGCCGTACTGCGGATATTCGCCTTCGATCTCGAAATCTACGGCTATTCCCTGCTCGTTGCGGACAACCTTGACTTCAGCATATTTCAAGGCGCTCAAGCTGTCGGCAACTACGGACAGTCCCGCAATACCGCACGCCATCGTACGCAAAATATCCTTATCGTGCAGCGCCATCTCAAGCCGCTCGTAGCAATATTTATCATGCATATAATGAATTACGTTCAATGTATTCATATACAGCTTGGCCAGCCAGTCCAGCATCAAATCGTACTTCGGCATCACCTCGTCGTAAGTAAGCCGTTCCCCGGTCAGCGGGGCAATGGCAGGACCGACCTGAATGCCGAGCTTCTCGTCCACGCCTCCGTTAATGGCATAGAGGAGAGCTTTGGCAAGGTTGGCACGGGCGCCGAAAAACTGCATTTGCTTGCCGATCCGCATCGCAGATACGCAGCAGGCGATCCCATAATCATCGCCGAATTGCGGCCTCATAAGATCATCGTTCTCGTATTGAATCGAGCTTGTTTCGATAGAGACCTTGGCGCAATACGCTTTAAAAGCTTCCGGAAGCTGTGTGGACCACAGCACTGTCAAATTCGGCTCCGGAGCCGGCCCCAGATTGTACAGCGTATGCAATATGCGGAACGAGCTCCTAGTAACGCGAGGGATTCCGTTCAATCCCATCCCTCCGACGGATTCCGTCACCCAGGTCGGGTCGCCGCTGAACAGCTCGTTGTAGTCGGGCGTACGGAGAAACTTGACGATGCGCAGCTTCATCACAAAATGGTCCATCAGCTCCTGAGCCTGCTCCTCCGTCAGATGTCCCTCGGCCAAATCCCGCTCGATGTAAATATCGAGGAAGGTGGATACCCGGCCCAAGCTCATCGCCGCCCCGTTCTGCTCTTTGATGGCTCCCAAGTAGGCAAAATAGAGCCATTGGATCGCTTCCTTGGCCGTCGCCGCAGGCCTGGAAATATCATAGCCGTAGGAAGCGGCCATCCGCTCGAGCTCCCGCAGAGCGGCTATTTGCTCGGACAGCTCCTCGCGGGCGCGGATCACCTCTTCGGTCATCGCGTCGACTTCAAGCTGGAGCAAATCGTTCTTTTTCGCTTCGATCAAACGATGAATGCCGTACAGCGGAACCCGGCGGTAATCACCGATGATTCTCCCCCTGCCGTAAGCATCCGGGAGCCCGGTAATGATCCCGGCTTTGCGCGCGGTGCGCATCTCAGTCGTGTAAGCGTCGAAGACGCCCTGGTTGTGTGTTTTTCGAATTTCGGTAAACAGCCTTACCATTTCATCCGGCAGCTGAAATCCATACGCCTCGCACGCATCCGCGACCATCCGGATCCCGCCGAACGGTTGAACCGAGCGCTTCAACGGCGCATCCGTCTGCAGGCCGACAATCTGCTCCTTCTCTTTATCGATATAACCGGGCGCGTGGGAGGTGATGGTGGACACCGTGTTCACATCGACATCAAGCACGCCGCCATTGCGGGTTTCCTGCTTCATAAGCTCGCGGATTTGCTGCCATAATGCGTTGGTCGCTTCCGTCGGACCCGCAAGGAACGATTCGTTCCCGCTGTACGAAGTCAAATTCCGGTTGATAAAATCATTGACGTCAATATGCTTCTGCCATTTGCCGCCTTGAAACCCTCTATATGCGTCCTCTCGCTGCATGCTGCTGCCCAAATCCGATTCTTTTACTGCCATTTCGCATGACCTCCTCGCCAAAATAAATCGTCGTAGAACCTGAATCCGGCCTTAGCCGGCTTGCACCAAGTACAATGAATACCTATAAAATAAATCCTCATCGCCGCACCATGAATCGTTACCGCATCGTATGATTTCCAACGCTCACGAATCCGAACGCGGGTAGCGGCGATGAGAGGCGCAGCTCGAAGCGTGCACTTAGCTGCAGCTTAAGCAAGCATTATTCGAACTTTCCGTAAAACGCTTTGCGGTACAGCTCCGCAAGCTCCGTCACGAGCGGCATCCGCGGATTGGCTGTCGTGCATTGATCCTCGAAGGCCCGGTCGGCCAGCTCGTCGACGCGAGCCTCGAACCGCTGCGGATCGATGCCGAGCTCGGAGAACGACGCCGGGATGCCGAGCGACTGATTCAGCTTGCGCACCGCGGCGATCAAGCTTTCGACGCCTTCTTCCGTCGTCCGAGCCGGCAGGCCGAGGATGCGGGCGATTTCCGCGTAGCGCTGATCGGCGATAAAATGGCCGTACTTCGGAAACGACGCGAACTTGGTAGGCATTTGCGCGTTGTAGCGGATGACGTGAGGCATAAGGATTGCATTGGTACGTCCGTGAGCCGTATGGAATTCGCCGCCCCACTTGTGCGCGAGGCTGTGGTTAATTCCAAGGAACGCATTTGCGAACGCCATGCCGGCAATTGTCGAGGCATTGTGAATTTTTTCCCTGGCCAGCTCGTCTCCAGTGGAGTACGACCATTCAAGGTACTGGAACACAAGCTGAATCGCTTTGATCGCCAAGCCGTCCGTGTAGTCGTTGGCCATAACCGATACGTAGGCTTCTATCGCATGCGTCAGCACGTCCATGCCCGTATCCGCTACCGCTGTCTGCGGCAGGCTGTATACGTAATCCGGGTCGATGATCGCTACATCCGGCGTAAGCTCGTAATCGGCCAACGGATATTTCGTATTGCCCTCCCGCTTATCGGTAATAACCGTGAAAGAGGTTACTTCCGAGCCTGTCCCCGACGTTGTAGGGATAGCCACGAACTTGGCTTTGCGTCCAAGACGCGGGTATTTGTACACCCGTTTGCGGATGTCCAAAAACTTTTGCTTCAACGATTGGAAGCTGGTATCCGGGTATTCGTAGAACAGCCACATCGCTTTCGCGGCATCCATCGGAGAGCCTCCGCCAAGAGCAATGATGCAGTCCGGCTGAAAAGCTTCCATAAGCCGGGTGCCGCGTTCCACCGTCTCGACGGACGGATCGGGCTCCACATCGGAGAACACTTCGATATAGACTGGCGTCTGCCGTTTGCGCAGGTAATACTCCACCCGCTCTACATAGCCCAGCTTGACCATCATCGGGTCGGTTACAATAAGGACGCGGGAAATGTCCGGCATTTTTTGAATGTACTGCGTAGCGCCTTTTTCGAAATACACTTTAGGCGGTATTTTAAACCACTGCATGTTGACGGTCCGGTATGCGACCCGCTTGATGTTCAGCAGATGGACGGCCGTCACGTTCGAGGTCGTAGAATTATGACCGTAAGAGCCGCATCCCAGAGTCAGAGACGGAAGGTTCGTATTGTAAATGTCTCCGATGGCTCCATGAGTCGAAGGAGCGTTGACGATGACCCGGCCGGTCTTTAACGCGGCTGCAAAGTCCGCAATCACCCGTTCATCCTTGGAATGGATGACCGAGGAGTGCCCCATCCCGCCATAAGCGACAACCTCCGTTGCCCGAGCGATGCCTTGGGCAGGATTCTTCACCTTGTAGCAGGCAAGCACCGGACTCAGCTTCTCGGCGGATAATGGATAAGCGTCGCCGACCCCGGCAAGCTCCGCGACCAGTACCTTCGTTCCGGCAGGAACCCGGATACCGGCCATATCGGCGATCTTGACGGCGGACTGTCCTACAATGACGGCGTTGACGGCGCATTTCTCGGGATGAATGACCAGCTTCGAAACCGCCTCCGTCTCCTCCTTGTTCAGGAAATAGCAGCCCTTCTCGCTCATCAGCTGCTTCACCTGCGCAAAGACCGGCTCCTCGATTATGACCGACTGCTCGGACGCGCAGATCATGCCGTTGTCGAACGTTTTGGACAAAATCAAATCGGTGACGGCTTGCTGCAAATCGGCCGTTTTCTCGATAAAGCAGGGAACGTTGCCGGGTCCGACACCCAAGGCGGGCTTGCCGGTACTGTACGCAGCCGCAACCATGGAGGCACCGCCAGTCGCCAAAACAAGAGCTACGTCGGGATGGTTCATCAGCTGGTTCGTCGCTGCTAGAGAAGGATGCTCGATCCATTGAATGCAGCCTTCCGGAGCGCCTGCCTTGACGGCAGCCTCCATCACCGTTCTTGCCGCCGCTTCGCTGCAGCGTTGGGCGGACGGGTGAAAGGCAAAAATAATCGGGTTGCGGGTTTTCATCGCAATCAACGCTTTGAACATCGTGGTGGAAGTAGGATTCGTTACCGGAGTGACCCCGGCGATAATGCCTACGGGCTCCGCCACCTTTTGATAGCTTTCATAGACATTGTCTTCGATAACGCCGACCGTTTTGTCGTATTTGATGCTGTGATATACGTACTCGGATGCGAACAAATTTTTCGTCATTTTATCCTCGTATACGCCTCGCCCGGTCTCTTCCACAGCCAGCTTCGCAAGAGCCATATGCCGGTCCAGACCGGCCAACGCCATCTGCTGCACGATATGGTCTACCTGCTCCTGATTTAACTGCATGAACGCTTGCAGCGCCTTCTTCGCCTTCTCCGCCAACCGATTCACTTCATCGTGCGCTTCCGGAGTTTCTCCCGCTGCATTCTGCTTCTCTTTTACAGCCATTGTCCCAGCCTCCATTCGAATAGGTGCTTTGCTTCGGATACTACTATGTTACTTTTTTCACAAACTATTCGATATAACATTTATCACAGTCGGCCACTGCTTATTGCTTATTGCTTACCAGCAGCTCCGCCTCCTGCAATATCACCCTGCAACCTTGAGCCCTCCTCTTCGTCAGCTGCTGCTTGCCTCTAGAGTAATGCCAAATACAGGAAATGTATGTGCGATTCATCACAGCCTGCTGATGTTTGCCAGATTCAGCCTATGAGAAAGCCTCCTATCGAAGCACTTCGAGGCTAAACAACCTTAAAGTCCTGCTTAACAAAGCCCGCTTCGCTAGCAGGGTAAGTTTTATCGCTTATATAGAACTTACATCGGGTTAACTCGGAATCTTATCCATTCTATTGTGGGATAAAAAAACACCTGCCTGGTCACAGGCAAGTGTCCTCGATGAATTAACCGTACCGGTCAATCCTCTTCGTCCCATTTGCGGGAATAAGCTTTTTTCGTAATCCAAAACGTCAATCCCAATATGATGATAAGGGTTATGATGCCCAAAATGATCGCTACCGTCACTTGCTGCACTCTCCTCACGGCTTGTTCAATAATTGGCGCCGAGCTTACGTTCTTTCGGCCCGATTGCGGAAATTGATTTCATTATAAGCCATTTGTCCGGTAACATCCAATGGAAACTTCAGCATTTGACCGTGACCTGCGTCACTGCAGTGATCTGACTTCGAATGTAAGCTTTTTTTGTAGAGAGCAGGAACGGCCTTACAAGCCGGATCCGCGACAAAAACAGGCGGAGGGACGCACGATGGCAACCGAACGGAAACACGAGCTGAATGTCTATTTTCTCAATGTCAAATTTGTGCTTATACTGCTGGTGGTGACCGCCAACCTGCTGGAGCCGATGATCGGCGGCAATCTGTATGCTAATGCGGGATATGAAGCGATTTACACGTTCCATATTCCTGTATTCGTTCTGGTGATGGGGTATTTCTCCAAGCCGTTCAAGCTGGATTCGGAAGGCCTGAAGGTCATGAGCACCTTGCTTTATCAATATATTTTATTTCAAACCTTGTACAGTGCGGCCGATTACTTGTTGTTCCGGGCTGCGGGAGTCGTTCACTCGTTTTTCATCCCCTATTCGATGCTGTGGTTCGTATTGAGCCATTTGTTCTGGCGGCTGCTGCTGCTTCTGTTCGTCCGGTTGCCCCATCCGATCGTGTTGGCCGTGCTGCTCGGCATCGCCGTCGGTTATTGGCCGGATGCCGGCGGCTGGATGAGCATCTCAAGAACGTTTGTGTTTTTCCCGTTTTTCCTGGCTGGGTACTCCATTCGTTTGTTTAAAGATTGGACGGCGCTGTCCCGCCTCATCCGTCCCTTTGCCGTTATCGCGTTGGCTGCATTGACCACAGCATTATGGATGGGCGTACGCATCGACCCGGGCTGGTTGTACGGCAATACTAGCTACAGTGCTCTTGGTCATACGGAATGGTATGCGGGTGTATTTCGTGCAGGCACGTATTTGCTGCAAAGCGCCGCAGCCGTATGCTTCCTGGCTTTGATCACATGGAGAGCGGGCCGGATAACCGAATGGGGCAAACGAACCGTCTATGTTTTTCTCTTGCAAGGCTTCGTCATCAAAAGCTGCATCGCGCTTGGCTTGTTCTATCGAATTGAAACTCCGCTCGAGGTTGCCTTCATTCTGCTTGGGGGAGTCATGCTGACGTTGCTGTTATCGACGCGCCGGGCATCCGCCCTCGGAAAGCCCTGGATCGAACCGGACTTCAGGCTGCTCAATCGAACGGCATTGGTCAAAAAATAGTGCACGCGCAGGAAAGCCCCTTTGAATTAGAGAAGGGGCTTTTAGCTAGCGGCGGTGAGCGTGTTCCGGTTAGCCTTTACCATTGCCGGTTTGGCACAACATGAGCAGCACCCTCGACGCTGTGCAAAGGGTGACTCCGCTGGCTGTTCAAAAAGCAAAAGCAGCAAGCCCGTCTGTTCTTCACAGACCGCCTGCTGCTTCCCTCTGACTATTTCCCCAGACTTTTGCCTTGTGCCCTCGCGAAGGTGATTCCCATCGCTATGTGCCGGTATTGCTGCCGGCAGCTTTGCTGTATATCGCTTCATTGGCTTTTGCTGACGTTTCCTTGGCTTTGCCCGCTTCTTCTACCGACGAATAAGCGAGCCGGTATAGTCCCGCTACGAACAAGCTCCCTCCCACTGCATTGCCGAGAAAGACGGGAACCGCATTCGCGGCAAATTGCGCCCATGTCGCCTCACCGGCAAAAATCGCCGCAGGGATCAGGAACATGTTCGCGACGATGTGCTGGAAGCCCAAAGCGACAAAAGCCATCGTCGGGAACCAGATGCCGGCGATACGGCCGGCGCCATCCTCGGCGCCGTAGTTTATCCACACGGCGAGTGATACGAGCCAGTTGCACCCTATCGCGGAGATAAACGCGACGAGAAAAGGCTCTTCCAGCTTCGCATGAGCAAGCGCAGCGGTTTGCGCCAAATACGGCCCATGCTCCGTCATGCCTGCCAAATGACCGAACACGTAGGCGACGAACAGCGCACCGGCCATATTAGCGGTGCCGATAATCGCCCAGTTGGCCGCCCAGCGGCGATAGCTAACTTTGCGGGCATAGCAGGCGAAGGGCACCGCCATCATATTGCCCGTGAGCAGCTCTCCTCCTGCGATGAGGCACAGTATAAGGCCGAGAGGAAAAACTGCCGCTCCGGCTAAACTGCGCAAGCCTCCCCAGTCCGGCGGAAGCGAGCCGCTCACCCTGATGGCAAGAAGAAAGCCGAGCGCGATGAACGCCCCGGCGGCGAAACCAAGCGGAAGCTGTGTTTTTAGCGGCATGTACGCTTTTTTTATCCCGGCTTGAATAGTACGAAGAGCAATCTGCTCCGGCTTGGCGAATCCCATGGCGCGCCTCCTTTCGGATACCTGTTGCTTCAACCTCCACAGCACGTCTGCTTCCGTATTTTAGAAGCCGTATTGGTTCGAACGGTCGGCCAATGCCTCGATCATATCCTCCTCTTGACGAAAATGATGCTTGAGCACCGCACATGCCTGCATCAAATAAGATGCCAGCTCCTTGGCTTCCAGTGAAGCGACAGGCAGCACGATTCGTTCTACCCTCGTCACGAAAGCCGCTATGAATTGATCGGCTATCACATGCTCCTGCTCCATCTCGCTGTATAATTCCAGCACGTTCGCTTCATCTCCGAAGTACCATGCCGCCATCGGAAACATCGTTTCCGCTTCCCATTTTGCGTGCGCGTCCAAGTCTTGTTGAAACACGATCGTCTTGTCACGTAAAACATGCAGCACCCGAGCCCAATCCACCGAATCGTCGGCAAGCCCGATCGCTTTGGCCATTGCATACAGCTCCGTTAAGGCTTCGTCCAGAAGCACGTGCTCCTCTTGAAGCCGCTGGACCGCTGCATTGAACTCGTATAACGGGTGGCCTAACGTTGTGAACGTATTTTGATGCATTTGCGGTTTCATATCGTTTTCCTCCGTTTCCCGGGGGGAGCCCCCTATTTGAACCAAGTATAGCTTACGGGAACGTTTTTGTACGTGAAATTAATCACAAACTATATTCTTTTCTAAAACTCTTTCTCAGCCCGGTGCAATATCCATACACAGAACGAAAAACCATTCCTCTTTCACCATGCCAAAAGAAAGATTCGAGGCGGACCTGTGAGCAATATCATTTCGCTTCCATCAGATGGCATTTAAGATGAAAGGTACTTAACCTTACCCTTGGGAGACACTCCTTAGCGTGAAAACGGAATTAGATGGAGCCAATACATTTTTTGAAATGGAGGTTTGTGTCATGAAAGGCAAAAAGAAGCCTGCCCCCATGCATCCCGAGCGGGTGCTGCAATTTGGAGACGGTGTTTTTCTGCGCGGATTTGTCGACTGGATGCTCCACCATATGAACGAGCAAGGCCTGTTTAGGGGCCAAGCGGTGGTTGTGCAGCCCTTTGCGGAAGGCTCCGCTGATGAAATCAACGAGCAGAACGGGATGTATACGCTGCTTCATCGCGGTATATGCGATGGGAGGACCGTCGACGAGGCCGAGCTGATCGGATCGATTCGGCGCGCCATTAATCCTTACTCCGATTACAAAGCTTTTTTGCATTGTGCGCTTAACCCGGATTTGCGCTTTATCGTTTCGGACACTTCCCCTGAGGGAATCGTCTTTACAGAAGACGATCATTTTACGGATTTTCCGCCGAGCAGCTTTCCGGCCAAGCTGACGGTCTTTTTATACAAACGCTTCAAAACGTATCACGGCAAGGCGAGCAAAACGTTCGTCATCCTGCCCTGCGAGCAAATAGACCGCAACGGCGACGTACTGAAGCAAACCGTGCTGCGCTATGCCCGCAAGTGGCATTTGGAGCAGGAATTCGTCTGGTGGATCGGGCATAACGAATTTGTGAATACCGTTGCCGACCGCCTCGTGACCGGCTATCCGCAGGACGAGATCAAGGAGCTGACCCATCGTATAGGGTATGTCGATCATTTGATCAATACCGCCGAGCCGTTTCATCAATGGATCATTGAGACGGCCAACCCCCGTCTGCCGGCGGAGCTGCCGCTGGCCCAGGCCGGCTTGAATGCCGTATGGACGAATCAACTGACGCCTTACCATACCCGCAAGGTGCGTATTTTGGACGGGATGCAGACGATCCTCACATTGACGGCGTTTTTGTGCGGCAAACAGACGATGAAGCAGGGGATGGACGACTCGCTGCTCGCCGCTTTTGTTCATAAAGTGCTTTCGGAAGAAATCATCCCGTCACTCGATCCCGAGCTCGCAGCATCGGAAGCTACGAAAGCCTACGCGGATCTGGTTCCGGAACGTCTGGCCAACCCCTTATTGCAGCGTCAGCTTCACCGCTTAGTAAACCATGCTGTGGCTCAATTCAGGAGAAGCGTGCTGCCCTCCCTCCTCGAATTCCGCAAACGCCATCAATATCCTCCCGCGCTTCTGTGCTTTTCGCTTGCGGCTCTGATCCTCTTGTACAAAGGTACGGCGCTGGATAACGAGCGGCTTGCAGCAAGACGCGCTACAGAGGTGTTTATCGTTGAAGAGGAGACGGACCATGTGGCGACGTTCCGCGACTTCTGGTCGGCCTATGAGGGAACACCGGCCTCTGCGTGCCAGCTCGTCTCCCGCGTATTGAAGCATGAGCCTTTCTGGGGAATGAGCTTGGCTAATACCGACGGATTGGCTGCTCAAATCAGCACATCGCTCGTGCTCATGATAAACAAAGGAATCCCGGAGGCCCTATGGCTCGCGCTTCAGGGAAAGCCGGCCATTGCTGAGGCTTAGCGGCTTATTCTGACGGACTGCGGCGGGAACAAATGACCGGTGGCAATTTGACATGCAGCCAAATGGTTGCATATAATAGGGACATGGACAACATTTTCAAGGCACTTGCCGATTCCACGAGGAGGCAGCTCCTCGATCAGCTTTTTGTGAAAAACGGGCAAACGTTAAGCGAGCTGTGCGATCGTCTCGAAATGACCCGTCAGTCCGTGACCAAGCACCTTCTCCTTTTGGAGGAAGCCGGCCTGGTCATTGTCGAGTGGCACGGCAGAAATAAGCTTCACTACCTTAACGCCGCTCCCATTGGAGAGATATACGACCGTTGGATCGGTAAATACGACCGTCATCGGGTCGAGGCCTTGCGCGAGCTGAAGAGCAAATTGGAGGAGGACCACCATGTCTGATACGACTTTTGTTTATGTGACCTACATCGCAACGACACCGGAGAAGCTGTGGGAAGCTTTGACCAGCACCGAATTTACAGAGCAATATTTTTTCGGAAGCAAGATTGAATCCGATTGGCAGGAAGGCTCGTCAGTCACTTATTCGCGTAACGGGAAGGTCACCGATTATGGAACCGTGCTGAAGGCCGAACCGCACCGCCTTCTTTCTTTTACATGGACTTATGTAGGCGACAATACGGTTCGTGAGCAGCCGACACGGGTTACCTTCGAGCTGAAGCCGATGGGGACGACGGTCAAATTAACGCTTAAGCACGACAAGCTGCTGCCAAGCGATATCGTGGAGAAGGACGATACGTTCGAAGGGTACAATAACGGATGGCCTGCGGTGATGAGCAATTTGAAGACGCTGCTGGAAACAGGAGCTACGCTGCCGGTAGTTACCGTGTAGCTGCACCTTCCCTTAGCACAGAAAAATCCTCGATTCACCTTATTGCATCGACGGACTTGAACGTTCCCACGCGGGAAGACCTGTGTCGACGCCTGTCAAAGATAGCGCTGGTTTGCAGAGTAAAAAAGCTGTCATCCCTCATCCCGGGTTGACAGCTTTCCATTAGTTAGCGGTTTGGCGGCGGCTAATGTCAGCCCTCTCCTGTCGCAAGCAAAGGCAGCAGCATCTCTTCCTCCGACTCCAGATGGTCCCGCACGACGCGGCATGCCTGGTACAAATGGTTCAGCGCCTGACCCAGGCACGCCTGGCCCGGGCAATCTTCAATCACCTGCATCTCCTTGTAAAAAGAAGCAAAAAACACATCGGCAAGCTGATGCTCCTTCTCCAGCATCCAAAGGGAGGTCACATACTCCGGCCCTCCGACGGGCTGCTCGGTCAGCATAGGGAACAATTCCGACGCTTCCCATTCCGAATGCCGTTCCAGTTGCCTTACGAGCTCCTCGGTTTCCTTGATCAATGCCATCAGTTGCACGCGGGACGGCGTTTGCCGCTGATGCTGCATCGTTCTGGCGTTTCGCTCCATATTGTGAATGATTTCACGCAATTGCTGATGCTCGCAGCGCAGCTGCTCCAGAGCACCGTCCCATGGTTTCGGATCCTCTTTTTCGAACTTTCCGGCAAACAAAACATTCATAGTCATCACAGCGCTCCACCCCTAGTTAGAAATGGCTTTCTAAGTCCAGTGTAACGGATCGCCGTTCGCTTCGCTGTGCGAAGCATCACGTTCTTATGACATTTTTTCCGCTGATCGTGTGCATGAGCAAAGTGCACAATTGCGCTGCCTTGAACACGAACTTACCTCTTACCTCTTACATCGCAATGGCCAAATTACTGCTCTGCTTGGCGCGGCAGGACTCGCAAGTACCGGATATTTCCACATAGACGTGGTCGACCTGAAATCCCGCAGGCGCCTCCTGCTGGATCCAAAGTGCCGGTACCACATCGGAAATGGAACCGCAGCATGTGCAATGCAAGTGATGATGAGGATGAAGCAGCTTATCGTACCGGGCGATACCGTTCTGTCCGATATACAATTCGTTCAGCAGTCCGAGCTGCCGGAGCACGCGGATATTTTTATACACGGTCGGCAAGCTGACCACTTTGGGGTGATCGGTGTATATCGTTTCAAAAAGCTGCTCCGCGGAAGGGTGCGACAATGCCTTCTCTCCATATACATATTGCAAAATCAGCTCACGCTGCCTTGTAATACGAATTCCCTCCTCTACGAGCCGCTCGGATGCATATTGTAACGTTACGTTCATACCGATTCCCTCCTCAACATCCTTAATTTATATTTAGACTTAATATAAATCATTGTAACACTTCCCTTTTCCTCCAACATGAAGAATAGATGAAGGTTTGATGAAATGGGCTTGCAGACCCGCCCCTCAAGCTCCCCACTCCATAAACACCATTTTAATCCAAGTTTTTCAAAGTATTACCTCAGTCCCTCCTCTCAAAGTACATGTCCTGGATGCCGATATAATCCGTTAGAACTATAAACCATCTTGGGAGAGAGAACAGCATGACTAACAACAGGAATTGGATCCATCGAATGAGCAACGTATCGCTGAAAGTAAAGCTTCCTCTTTTTATTAGTCTGCTGGTAGTCGCAGCGCTGCTCGGCACGAGCATGTCGGTGTACAATTTCGGAAGCCGACTTATCATGAGCGAGGCCAAAGACAACATGGCATCAAGCGGCGACCGGATCGGCGAAGGCTTGTGGACAGCCGTGCAATTGCAGGAGCAATCGGTCTATCTCGCATCGGCTCACACCACATTCAGTGACCTGCTGACAACCCGCGAGGCGATGCAGAGCAATGATAACGCCTTTTTCTCTAGGGATAATGCGATTTGGGTTAAAGCGAACGAAACGTTGGCAGCGAGCCTCAAGGGGGCGCCCGACACCGAATTGTTTGCCGTGTTGGATTCCAAGGGAGTCGTCGTCGCCAGTACGGACGAGAACGTGATCAAAGCGAGTATGGCCGACAGGGAGTATTTTCAAGAAGCCGTTAAAGGAAAGCGTTTTATTAGCGATGCAGTCGTGTCACGCAGCAGCAGCAAACTGGTCGTACCCTTCGCCCAGCCTATTTTCGATAAATCCGGTAAGGTGCTAGGCGTCTACATCGCGACGGTTAACAGTCAATTTTTCACGTCCAAATTGGAAGGCATCCGAATTAATGAACATGGTTACGTAACCATTATGAGCCGGTCCGGCATTACCTTGTATCATTCGTTAGATCCAAGTCAAATCGGTAAACAAGTGGAAGCGGATGGCTTGAAGGCATTCTTGGCGCAAAAAGCAACAGACGATATCATCCAAGGCGATATAGAAGCAGGCGACTCCTATATCCGTTATACGAAAATTCCGTCATCCGACTGGGTCGTCGTAGTGTCAGACACGTACGAGGACATCAATCAGCCGATGTACAGCATGATGAACCGGGTTATCCTGATTACCGTCATTGCCCTGATCTCGGCCATGGTAATCGGACTGCTCCTTTCCCGATATATCACGAGCCCGATCGTCAGATTGACTCAAGCGTTCAAACAGCTGGCTCAAGGGGATTTGACAGTAAGGGCAACCGGTAAGTATTCAAGCGAAATGAAGCAGCTGGCCGACAGCTTCCATACGATGATCCATCAGCAAAAGATGCTGATTACCAATATGAACAACTCGATTCATGTGTTGAATCAGAGCACTGACGAGCTGGACCATTCTGCCAAGCAAACCGCCGTCTCCATTGCCGAGACTACGACTACGAGCACGGAAATCGCGAATGCCATGGAATCGCAAGCTCACGATACCGGACAGATTGTTGAGAAGTTCTACAGCTTCGGCGAACAATTCGGCTTTCTTACCGAGAAAGCGGAGTCGATTCGGGAACGGGCGGAGCACATTGCCGAGGTATTCCACTCGAGCGAGGACGTCGTCAATCAACTGATTCAAATCAAAAATAGCAACGAACAGGAAGTCCAGACGATTTCGGAGATTACCCACAATCTGCAGCACAGCTCGAATCAAATCAGCAATATTACAGGTACTATCGCGGACATTGCCAATCAGACGAATTTGCTGGCATTGAACGCTTCGATCGAAGCGGCGAGAGCAGGCGAGCATGGCCGCGGCTTCGCTGTCGTTGCAACCGAGATCCGCAAGCTGGCGGAGCAAAGCTCCAAGCAGTCTAACGAAATTCACGGCATTATCCAGCAGAACCTCTCGTTCGTCAGTCAAAATAATGCCAGCGTAGATGAAATCCGCAAGCTGGCCGCATTGCAGGATCAGTATGTGGAGCGGACAAGCGAGGCTTTCCGGACCATATTCCGGAACATTTCCGAGATCAAAGACCAGATTGCCGGCATGGCCGGCGATGTATCCGGAATGGCGATGGAAAAGGACGAGGTGCTCGAGTCCGCGCAAAGCTTGTCCGCGACCGGCGAGGAGGTATCCGCCTCCGTAGAGGAAGTGACCGCCACGATGCAGGAGCAATCCGCCATGGTGCAACAGCTCGCCGGCATGGTCGAGACGATAGACTCCTTGACCAAGGAGCTTGCCGAGGCGGCGTCGAAGTTTAAGACGGAGTAACGATCCGGTTATAACACAACAAGCAAGGTTCGGAGGCTTATGCCCCCGAACCTTTTTTTCTGCTTATTGGTAGTACACTTCCATTTCATTAATGGACGGCTCGTTGGTGGCCGTGCCGATGTACAGACGTACATATTGGGATGTCACGGCAGGGAATGTTATGGTTTTGCTCGTGCCGATCGTCGTACCGGCTGTGCCCGGGATATCCGTGAACGTGGTGCCGTCATTGGACGACTGCAGCTTGTAAGACGTTACTCTCTGAAAAGACGTCTCTTTAATGACAACCCGGCTGAACTCGGAGCCTGCGCCCAAATCAACCTGAAGCCATTGATCGTTGAAGCTGTTCTGCGCTGAAGACCAGCGGGTAGAGGTGCTGCCGTCAAACGCTTTGTCCGCGGCATAAGTCGTGCTCCATGAAGTGGAAGAATTATAAGCTTTGTTTAAAGCAAGGTTGCCGTAAATACGGTACGCTTCGATTTCATCAATCGTCGGAACGGCGCTTGCCGTAGGGATGAGCACTCTCAAGTAACGGGCGTTCGTTTCGGCGAAGTCAATCGTTTTGCTGGCACCGATAGTCGTCCCTGCCGTACCGGCAATATCGGTAAACGTAGTGCCGTCATTGGACGATTGGAGCTTGTAGGAGGTAACGCGTTGAAATGTTGCTTCCTTGATCACGGCACGATCGAACGGAATAGTAGCGCCAAAATCGATGGTCACCCATTGATTCGACGTCGAGCCGCTCGCAGCGGACCATCTTGTTCCCATGCTGCCGTCAAACGCTTTGTCGGCACTATACGTTAAGCTCCAGGTGGACGATGCGCTGTAAGTACGGTTCAACGCCAGGTTCGTCGTCGGGCCTGTCGGCTGAGTCGTGGCCGCAGCCGTATTGCTGACAGGCGATATGTTCCCCGCCGCGTCTCTTGCTTTGATGGTATAGCTGTAGGAAGTCGAAGTAGTCAGCCCTGTATCGCTGTACGAAGTGGCCGAGGTAGAAGCGATCCGAACCGTTCCGCGGTAAATGTCATATAGGAATACTCCTGTATTATCCGTAGATGCAGTCCAGCTCAAATTAATTTGCGTAGGCGTCGCCGGCAGGGCTGTCAAATTGCTCGGAGCCGTCGGCTGCTGCACGTCGGTAATGCCGTTGACGTACCGGTAATTTTTGGCCCATAGCATTCTGGAGAAGGAGTCGGTGCCGGTAGTCTGGAAATTCGGCACATTCGCGTTGGCCACCGTATAATACATATCCGGACGCAAAGACGACATGAAAATGAATCCCGCTCTCGCGTAAGAGGTCGAACCGCTGTTGCCGGAGCCGTCCGTCCCGTTAATCCTTCCCGCGAAATAATTCGGTCCCTTGATCATCACATCGACGAACGCGTTGGCAATAGGCTGCAGCATCGCCGGTGTAATTCCGTAACGGCCGCTTAAATAAGCGCGGTAAAAGCCGGCTGCATCCAGGCTTCCATGGCTGCTGTCTTCACCTGTAATTAACCCCGGGTTGTAGCCCCAGTCGTAAATCGTTCTGCCGGTAGGGCCCGTTAACGTCTGCTTCACCGTGCTATCGTTGAAAAACCAGTTCATGCTCGTCTGCACAATGCCGTCGTATTGGGCAACCTTCGCCGAGTTGCCGCCGACAAGCTGATAGGCTTCGGCAAGATTTTGGAAGCCGTAATTAATCATCATTTGCTGATTCCAAGGCAGCGCGCCGCCGGTCATATAAGGAGATGCTGCCGAAAAATATTGCTTGTTGCCATTGGACAAGTCAAGCAGGTCCGACAAGATGAAATTATTGGCAACATAATCGGCTTCCGCTAAAAATTTATCCGCACGCTGCTTGTACGTAGCGCCGTAGCCGAACGTATCGCCAATCGGAACCGTTGTGTTCCAGATTGTAGGCGTTTTCAAAATATACTTGGCGCAAGCGGCAAGATGTCCGACCGGATCGCCGTTGGCTGAATCCGCGCTCGCAACGCCTGTCTCGTTGCCGGGCCATACGGGAGCAATCGTATTGGTCCACACCGTGCGTTGTCCGTAAGGAGCGGCGAGCAGGTCATTACGTTGCGATAAGAGCACGTCGCAGAAGTAGATCATCCGGTCCAAAATCTGCGTATCGCCGGACAATTCGTACACGAGTCCCATCGCTTTGATCGCTTCGCCGCTTTTGCCTTGGGCGTATTCGGTCTGCATTCGGGTCGTATTAGGCCAAACGACAGGCTGAAGGTCGTTCACGTAAGCTTTAAACGAATTGATTTCGTTCTGAGTGACGGGGCCTGCGTAGCTGTCCATCACCATCGGTCCGGCCGCTTTGACGGGATTGCCCGGAAGAAACGCAAGAAAGGCAAGCATAAGCCCTAGCGCAACGACGAAGGCTTGGTAGGCAAACGATTTGCGCCGGGAGCTTGTGCTGTTTAACCATGCTTTGAAAGTCAACATCATCGATCCCTCTTTGTTTGGATCTCCATCGGCTGGAGGATTGGCTGTGCTGCTGACTGCATATCCGTTAACCTCAAACTAAGAAAAGTAAGCGTTTTCAACAATGAGAAAAATAGTATTCGGATTGCCTACGGATCATGTCCAAAAGGCTGAACTATAACCATGCAGCCACCTCCCTTCAGTATCATAAGCACATTGTATCTTGAGTGAACAAAGATGGATATAGTTAAAATATCCTTCAATTTGTATTAAATTATCTTCGTGGAAACGTCCCAAAAAAACCTCCATCGAAGTCCATCCCGACAGAGGATCGACGCCGATAGAGGTTTGTTTTACCCTAGATTGAAGCCGCGGTAGAACGCAGCGATTTTATAGCGAAACTAGATCCGTTGTTAGCCGGTTAAGCCTCTCGCAGCCATTCTCGGTGACCAGCACCATATCCTCGATCATGATCGAGCCTAAACCATGGCCGTAGTACGGCGTCTCCAGGCAAATGACCATGCCCGGCTGAAATACGGCGGCCTCGGACGGACTGAGGAAAGGCGCCTCTTCGGCGGCGAGGCTCAAACCCGCGCTGTGGCCGAGATGGCCGCGGTTGTAATTGTCCAAGCCCGAGGAGCGAATCAGAATCATGACCTCCTCAAAGGCTCTCTTCATCGGCATCCCCGGCTCGATCATCTGCAGCAGACGGTCGTGTCCCGCCCTTAATGCGCTGTAGATCCGCTTCACTATATCCGATGGAGGACCTAGCACGAAGGTGCGGGCGATATCGGAGCCGTATCCGGCCACATCGACGCCGACGTCAAACTTAATGAGGTCTCCTCGTTCACTCGGACGGGTATCGAATACATGCGCCGGAGCAAAATTGGCTCCTACGGAAACCATATGAAACCGTGCGGTCGAGCCATCCGGATTCTTCAGCAAGGCTTTGCGGAAAGCTTCCACGATCTCCGCGGCGGAGCTGCCTACCTCAATTTCACGCACCGTGGTAGTGATACCTGCCTCCGCATAATCGCAAGCCTTACGCAGCTGACTGATTTCCCAAGGCGTTTTTATCGCGCGCAGCTTGGTGAATAGAGGACCGGCTTCCACCAGCTCCGCTATTTCCGGACAGGACTTCCGCAGCGCCATGACGGACGGGTATCGCATCGAGTTTAGCTCGACGGCGATTTTTCCGCGGGAAATTCCGTAATCTTCAAGAACTTGATTGAGTACCCCGAACATTTCCTCGGCTTGGGGAGAAACCGGCCGTTTGCCCTCGAACTTCTCGCCGATCAAACCTAACGGGTCATCCACATCCACCCAGGTAGGGTATGTTCGTACTTCGCATTGGGACAAATCGTTCGGAACCCCGGCCGCTTCGAAATCATTCATGATCAGCATCGTCTTACGGGACGGATCGCGAAACAGGACGGCAAGCGCCACCTCGCTCATGCGCAAAGTATACATAAATGCGCTTTGGTGACCGGAAAGGTAGTAAAAGTTTTCACAGCTTGAAGCAACCAGAGCGTCGATCTGTTCGTTCTCCATAATCAATCGGGCTCGCTCTGCAATGTTTGTTAAATGATCCGGATCGATATGGACCACAATCTCAACTCCTTCGGATTGGGCTGTCCCATCTCCGTTTGTTAATCTGACTCATGAGCCATCTGCCGTAAAAATTTACGAGCCCGCTCGGTTTGCGGCTTGGCGAAAAACTCATCCGGAGCTCCTTCCTCCTGGATGACTCCTTCGCTCATAAAGATAACCCGATTCGCCACCTCTTGGGCAAATTTCATTTCGTGCGTAACCACTATCATCGTCATGCCCTCGATAGCGAGCTGCTTCATTACCGCCAGGACCTCGCCGGTCAATTCCGGATCGAGCGCGGAGGTCGGCTCGTCGAACAGCATGATCTGCGGCTGCATCGCCAGCGAACGGGCAATCGCAACCCTTTGCTGCTGGCCGCCGGAGAGGCGGGAAGGATACTCATGCTTCTTCTCCGCAAGGCCGACTTTGCTCAATAAGGATTCGGCGAGCTCGATTGCCTGATCCTTGGGCATATTTTTCACAGTCACGGGAGCGGTAATTACATTCTCCAGCACGGTCATATGCGGAAATAAATTAAAGGACTGAAACACCATCCCGGTTAAACTGCGAATATCCCGAATGGCTTGCTTCTTCGCCTGAGGCTTCATTGTGCCATCCCACAGGACATCGCCTACGCGAATCGATCCTGAAGTAGGCTCTTCAAGACCGTTCAGGCATCGAAGCAGCGTGCTTTTCCCCGAACCGCTGGGACCCAGAAGGACCACAATTTCTTGCGGACGAATTTGAAGATGAATATCCTGCAGCACCGTCAATGCATCGAATTGTTTACTAAGATGGTTTATTTCTATCATACTGACACACCCTTAATAAGCCTTTGATAATTTTTTCTCGATGCGGTCAAGAATGTTGGAGAAGAACATGCTCATCAGCCAGTACATGAGAGCAATCGCAATGTAAAAAGGCATGGCGACATAATATTGCGCAATAAGCAGCTGGGCTGAGCGCAGCAGCTCGGTCACCGTCACGATGGAAACAAGCGATGTCTCTTTCAGCATGCCTATAAAAGTATTGCCCATGGGCGGAATCGCCACTCGCGCCGCCTGCGGAAGAATAATCTTACGCATCGTTTGCCAAGGGGACAAGCCCAAGGATAAAGCCGCTTCCGTCTGTCCTTTAGGCACAGACAGAATTGCACCCCGGAATGTCTCGGACAGATAGGCTCCGATATTGATGCTTAGTGAAATATAGGCCGCTGTTAGCGGTCCCAGCGTAATACCGTAATCCGGCAGTCCGTAATAAATAATGAAAATTTGTACGATGATCGGTGTACCCCGGATGATAGAAACATATCCTCGCGCCAAATTGCGAATCAGCCCGTTTCCTTTCAAACGGGCGATAGCAACGATCAGAGCGATAAAAAATCCGAAGAACATCGAGACGGCTGTGATGAGCAAAGTATAATAGGCGCCTTTGAGCAGATAGCCTATGTTATCTAAAACGAGTTCCATTCATGCTGCCTCCTAAGGCATTATTGCTTAAAAGCTCGGATCGACCCCAAACCATTTCTGGTGAATTTGCTTGAGCGTTCCGTCGGTTTTCATTTCGTTCAAGGCTTTGTTGACGGCCTCCACCAATTCCGGATTGTTTTTGCGGGTAGCTACCCCTGCGAAATCTTCCTTGATCGGCTCACCGACCGCTTTAATATTTAATTTGTTTTTCTCGATCAGAGGCTTCAGGGCAAACATATTGTTGATAGTCGCGTCAATTCTTCCGACGTTCAGGTCCGTCAAGGAAGTAATGACATCGTTGTACGTGGCGATTTCAAAATTGCCGACCTTCGGCATAGCGACTTCACGCAAATATTTCTCATCGTTCGTACCTAGGCCGATCCCGATCTTTTTGCCTTTGAAATCGTCAACAGATTTAATGGCCGTATTATCGTTCTTTACTACGACATTTATCGAGTTCTTGATGTAAGGAATGGAGAAATCCATTGTTTTCTTGCGGTCATCGGTAATGGTTACCTGGCTTATCAGAACGTCGTACTTTTCCTTTTGCAGCCCTTCGATCAGCCCGGAAAATTCGCCGGTAATGAATTCGGCCTCTACACCAAGCTTCTTAGCGACATTCTTGGCAATGTCGGCATCGTAGCCGTCCACTTCCTTCTTGTCATTCAAAAAGTTGTATGGAGCGTAAGTACCCATCAAACCGACTTTGATTTTGCCGTTTTTCTTGATTTGCTCAAGCAGGTTCGCTGAAGCCGGAGATGCGGCTTGCGTGTTTTTATTGTCTCCTGCAGGATTGGCCCCTGGCTGCCCGGCTGATTTTCCGCAACCCGCTAAAACCAGACCGACGATAGTAAGCAGCGATACAGCTTTAAGTATTGGTTTCACCTTGAATGACATCTTCTGACACCCCTATATGTTATTGTATTTGTTAACCTAACAATCCCCGGAATTCGAATCGCGCCGTTTCCTCGGCAATTTCCGAGGGCGAGTACGCGGAGGTATAATCCACATCGTGCATAGGTCCGAACAACCACTTGGTAAGAACGCCTGTTATTAAGGAAACGAGTATATTGACTCGAAGCGATACGTCTGTGAACTGCGGGAGCATCTTCAGCTCGATGGCGCGGTTTACATTGCTCTTGAACGCTTCCTCGAAGGCAATCCATGTCTCCGACACCGCTTCCCGGACTAACGGGTCTGCGCCTTGGCCTTTGATAAGTAAAAATGCCATCAAATTCCGGTTGCTGTCGGCGAATTCGAACAAATCCGTCAACAATCTTGCAGAAGAGCTGATCATATCGTCCACGGAGCCTGCATGCTTACGATAGCCTTGTTCAATGACTTGGGTCAGCTTCTCTCTGCCGTTCTCGATCAATCGGACCGCCATCTGCTCTTTGCCTTCAAAATACCAATAAAACGTTCCCTGCGACACGCCCGCTGCTTTGACCACGTCCGAAATCTTCGTATTGTGATACCCCTTGCGTGCAAACAGCTCTAAAGCCGTATCCATCAAAATCTGCTCGCGAGCCTGTTCTTCGTACAATTGTGATGACAGTTTCATAAGCCCCCTTCTATTAACTGACGAGTCAGTTAAGTCTAAATCCGATAGGGTTACTATAGTATAAGAAGTTCCTATAGTCAAGTAATAATATGCTCAATGCATCGACACCACATTCATTAAGGTTGAAAAAAACGTTACAAGCTGATAACGCTTCTGCTCATTGCCTAGTTAGCATAAGTCTGTCTAAATGATGAAAAGGAAGCTTCTTGATGAGAGCCTCCTTTTCACTAAGCTGCTATTTTATAAGTGCATTTTCCGGGTTGATTAGTTGGGTTACTATTTTGTATCCGGCTGTTGCCGGAGTAGCGCTTGTGGTCGACCGCTACGAATTGCTCATCCCCCTTCCCGCTTCCGACGGATCCCTCCTCTCTATCATGATTATTACGCTGTCATCTCAGGATTATCGAGAGGCTGTCCAAGCGGCAATCGTCAGGCCGGCAGGGGATTTGCAATGTCCCTGTAATGATTATTTCATGTACGGAGGGATGCCGGTACAATGAAAGAGGATGCCGAGCCGCGTGCAATCCTCTCGGCCATTATATCGAACAGGGAGAATGAACCGGATGTGGAACCCCGACGCCTTTCTTGAGCAATTGGTATTCAGTGAACCGCCGAAGTACAGCTTCAGCGCCGTCGACCAAGAGCAGTGGAGCGAATGGAGAGCCTCTCTAAAGGAAGTTCTTGTTCAAAAGCTCGCCTTGCCCGATCGGAGCCGGGCATCGTTAAGCCCCGTCCTGCTCGAAAAGACGGATTGCGGCGACTATGTGCGCGAGCTCATTCAATTGGAAACCGCCCCTCACCTGACGATGCCTTGCTACGTGCTGAAGCCGAAGAAGCTTAAGGCTCCCGCAGCGGCCGTCATTGCCTGCCCCGGACACGGCTACGGAAGCAAGGAGCTCGTCGGCTTGCTCCCCGATGGAAGCACCCGCAGCGGCGAACCGGGTATTTACAAAGACTACCCGATTGAACTGGTGCGGCGCGGGTGTATCGTCGTCGTCCCCGAGATGCTCGGTCTCGGCAGCCGGCGGACGGCGAACGACGCCGGCAAAGAAGCGAAGGAGACGTCCTGCTTTCGACTGGCGACAAACCTGCTGATGATTGGCCGAACATTGGCCGGCTATCGGGTGCACGAAATGATGTGCTGCGTAGATTACTTGCAAGAGCGGCCGGAAGCCGCTGCAGACCGAATCGGCTGTATGGGCTTCTCCGGCGGCGGTCTTGTCATGGGGCTGACGGCGGCTGTGGACGAACGAATCCGCGCGGCGGTCATCAGCGGGTACACGAACACGTATCGCGACAGTCTGTTGGCCAAACCTCATTGCTCCGATAATTACATACCGGAGCTGCTGAGCTATGCGGATATGCCGGACTTGTTCGGGCTGATCGCCCCTCGCCCGCTGTTTATTGAAACGGGACTGGAGGATGCCGGCTTTCCCGTAGCCGGCGCAATGAAGGCGATCAAGCGGCTCCGGACCGTATACGGCGTGCTGGGCTGCGATAGCCGCCTCGAACAAGATATTCATCCCGGCAAGCACGAGGTGTCCGGACGAGCTTCCTTCGACTGGCTCGTACGGCAGCTGATGGCTTAGGCGGCCCATAACAAAAGCAAAGCGGAGAGCGCATGCTACGCATGCTCCTCCCCGCTTTGCTCGCTGAGCCACTTTCCTCTGTATTGTCCCGGCGTCATGCCGGTAGCCTTCTTGAAATAGCGGATAAAGTTTTGCGGGTTGTTATACTGCAGCCGTTGTGCAATATCCGCCACCTTCATTTCCGTCTCTGTCAGCCATTTCTTGGCGATGTCCATCCGATAAGCAAGCAAGTATTCCGTAAAATTAACGTTTAAGCTTTTCTTAAGCGCACGCCGTAGATAGCTGGAATGGTAATTCAGCCGCGACGCGCACTCCTCCAACGTCAGAGCTCGGTCGTATTCCGTCTGAATGATACGTATCACTTCGTTCGATATTTTTTGAAACGGCGCTTCCTTGTTGTCCTCTTCCGTCTCGATAATGGGCAGGATGATTTGCTCCTTGAACCATTGCTCAATCTCCTCTACCGTATTCAGCCGCTTCAGCTGCTCATACAAAGGCAGCGCGCTCTTCTTGTCGAGAGGCGAGAATGTCGCATTCGGCTGATCCGGGATGTAGAATAAATCGAGCAGCAGCTTCATGAGCCAATTTTGCATCTGATTGTGGCTTAGCTCGCGATTGGACAAAATTTGCAGAAACTCCCGCAGCAGCTGATGAGCGCGCTTCTCGTCCGCAAATTTCACCGCTTCGACCAGCTGCTTCACCAGGTGCTCGGGAAACAGCACCATTTGAGTTTCCGGCTCCTCGGCCTCGATAAACAGAATCGATTCCGATTCCTTCGTAATCCGGTATTTCAGGGCGTTCAGCCCTTCCGCATACGCTTTGGGCGTTTCTTCATACGACGTATACGGCCGGCTAATTCCCGCGCTGATCGGAATGCCGAGATACGTCAGCACGTTTTCTTGAACCTGCTCGATCAGGCTGGACAACGATTGCTTGAAGTCGTCGATCGAATCGCTGCGACCGCTGATCACCGTTATTTGCGACTGATCCATGACGATCGGATGCAAGCGCTGATCGGACGGAATCGTATCCTCTACGATGTTGCCTATAGCATATAACAGCAGCTCCCGATCGCCTTCCCCGAACCGTGTGCCTGCGAGCGAGCCGATCTGAATGGCCGCTACCGCGAGCCATTCAGGATGCCTCTGCCGATCTGGCAGCTGCAGCTGCTCGGGAATCTGCTTCGCTGGCAGCTCGCCCTTAACCAGCTTAAGCATCGTGTACGGCTTCAGCTCGAGCCGGAGCTGCTGAACGTGGCTGCTTATGTCCAGATAGCTCTGCGACATGAGATTCATTCGCCGCTCGATAACCTGAAACTCATCCTGCCCGTCCTCTTGTCCTGCCGTTGCTTCCTCCGTACTTGCCGTCTTCTGGTATAAAGATCTAAGCGGCCTGTACAAGTTGTTAGTCCCGCTCAGAGACAGCAAGATGACCAGCACGATGATCACGATACCAGCCCAGAAGGTTGCCCATCCGATCGATTTGGATTCGCTTTTCATACTGTCAAGAGATACGATGGACAAGTACGTCCAGCCGTTATAAGGAGACTTGCGGAACGTAAACCCGAATTCCTCCTGTCCGATCTGACCCGTTAAGTAGCCGCTCGACTGGGAAGTATGCCGTATGTCTTCCATAACAGGCAGCCCCCGCACCGTGTTCTCGGCATCTAACGTCATATTCGTCTCCAGAACGGCTCCTTTGTCGTCCAATATCATGATGGAGCCGAGCTCGCCGCTCTTCGGGAGCGTTCGAAATAGCTCCTGCGTCGACATTTGCGTAACCAGCATGGCGACGGCGGGCGAGGCATAATTCGGGAACCGTTTGACCAAATAAATGACCGGGCGCGCCGTATTGCTCTCTGTATCTTTCGGCGGCAAAGTCACCCACTTGATCGGTTTATCCGACTGGGCGAACAAAGCCGAATAAACGGGTTTGACCGGCTCCTCCAGCTTAGTGTAGCCCTTGTTGTTAATAATCCAACGCTGATCCATATGGATCAGCTCCATATCACGAATGCCCAGCTCGTAAATTTGAATGCGCAGCATCGACTCGAGCAAATTATCGACTAACGAATAATTTCTGGCCTCGATCGGAGCTCGGAGGACATCCGTCACCTGCTGGGAAATACTGAGCTGGAAAATCGAAAAGTCTATAATCTTCAGCGTGTTTTCCAGTTGTGTTTGCGTTTGCAAAAGCAGCTGGTCGTTCCCCTTCAGCACCTTGCTCTCGATCAGCGCAGACGATTTCATAAACGAGAACACGCCCAGCGTCACAACAGGAATGGCGCCAAGCAGCAAGCATAACGTAAACAGCTTAACTTGATAACGAGATAGCTTCAGCTTCAACACATATGCTCATTCCTTCATGGAGGTTCGATATCTGTACTAGATTATCGCATCCGGACGAATAAAATCAAATAATCATTAGCGATACAATTCAGGAGAACCGCCCGGTATGACGTTTTGAAAGTTTAAACACCGCCCGGAATTGTCCGGACGGTGTCTTGGAGCTTTTTGCAGCCTTTACTTCTTTTGCGTTTTTTCGTATTCGGTCTTATATTCGTTCATGACCTGGTCGCCGCCCTGCTTCTGCCAGTTGGCCACCGCCTGATTGAACCCGGCCTCGTCCAGCTCTCCCAATATAAATTTGGTTCTCGCATCGGTAATGATCTGATCCAGCTGTTTGCCCTTCTCCATATACGTTTTGGACAGAAGCGGCTGCGCCGGATTCGGCACGGCGTACTTCTCGTTATCTTGAATGAGCTTCGTATATTTCTCCACGCTCGGATCGAGCTTGCCAGGGAGCGCCTTGCTGCCGTCAAACGTCATCATTTGAAACAGCGTATTGTACACTTCATCCGTATACTTTTGCTCATCGATCCGCACCGCCTGGCCGTTCTCCAGCTTGTAGTGCTTGCCTTCGATTCCCCACGTTATCAGGTTCTGAACCTTCTCGTCGCCAAGCTTATCGATAAACGACAGCACCTGCTTCAGCTCAGCTTCGGTTTTCACGCTTGTCTTCGGAATCATGAACACGCTGTTATATCCGGTTCCGCCTTGTATCTTGATGCCTGTCGGACCGCTGATGCTGGCAACCGTATCAAGCTTGGCCGTCGGATTCGCTTTGTACAGATCAGTAAACCTTGCATTCAAATCGTCAAGCGCGCCGATATATACGCCGACCTTCCCTTGGTTGACGAGCACCGTCCGATCCTTGACTACCGGGAAATCGCTGTTGAACAGTTTGTCCTTGAACATTTGCTGGAGCATCTTCATCGTGTCGATGTACGGCTTCGTCATAAAGTCCGGCGTCATTTTGCCGTCCTTATAATCCCAAGTGTTCGGCGCCCCCAACACGGACAAGAAGTGAAAAATTTGCGCGCTGTTGGAGTCGAACGAGATGCCGAACGTATCGTTCTTGCCGTTTTTATCCGGATCGTTGTACGTGAACGCCTTGATCACATTCAGCAGCTCGTCGATCGTTTTCGGTTCCTGAAGCCCCAGGTTGTCGAGCCAGTCCTTACGGATAATGATGCCGTTGCGTCCCATCGCCCGCCACCGGAATACGCCGTACACTTTGCCGTCGACCGAGATATTGTTTAAGCGCGTAGCGTCCAAGCTTTTCAAATTCGGATAATCCTTCAAATACGGCCCAAGCTCCCAGAACAAGCCGGCGCGGGCGGCATCAATGATCGCCGGGTTACGGTCGTCCTTTACGAGCAGCAGCTGCGGCAAATCGCTCGCAACGGCAATGGAAGCCGTAACCTTCTCGCTGTAGCTTGCGCTCGGCACCCAAGTCACCTTCAAATTCGTGTTTGTATATTGCTGCAGCAGCTTCATCGGCTCGCTGTCCATCTTCGGCGGCTCCGCCGTCAAATATTGGTTCATCATCGTAATTTCTACCGGTCCGGACGGCGCCGCCGTATTATTCTGCTTGCCGGCATCCCCGCTGCTGCAGGCGGAAGCCACGACCAGCGAAAGCGCCACGACAGCCCCCGCACCCGCTTTAAGTACACGTTTCGTTTGCATTCTGTACAACCTCCCCATGATTATCTGTTTATTATGAACGTCAATGAACTGCGAATCAGCCTCTAACGGACAATATCCAGCGTCGCTTCCATGAGCTCCTCGTCAAGCTCAATGCCAAGCCCCGGCTTATGCGAAACGTGCACATAACCGTCCCTTACCTCGAACGGCTGCTTCAAATAGCGTTCGCGTGTACTGTTTTTCTCAATGTTATATTCATAATAGCTGCTGCACTCCGGCGAGCTTGCCGCCAGATGAATCGCAGCCGCGAAGCCGACGCCCTTCGTTGTGTTATGCGGGACGTAATGAATGCCGAACGCCCTGCACAACGCCGCCGCCCGCTTCGCGCTGGACAAGCCGCCGCACTTGACCGGATCGGCCGCGTACAGATGACAAGCGCCCTTGCTTATAAAATCCCGGAACGTATACAGGTTCCAATCCTGCTCGCCGACGTGGATCGGCACCGGAAGCGTGCCAGCCAGCTTAATATACGTATCGATGTCATAATACGGGCAAGGCTCCTCGAAATGATGAATGTCGTACTGCTTGATCCGCTCGAACAGCTGCACCGCTTGAATGTACGTATACGAGCTGTTGCCGTCAATCATCAGCTTCACGTCGGGGCCGATCGCCTCGCGGGCCGCTCTAACCTTCATCTCGTCGTCCTTCAAATCGACCGGCAAGCCTGTACCGTAGCGCGGTCCGACTTTGATTTTTACCGCTTTCACTTTGAGCCGTTCGATAGCATCGCGAATTTTGTCAGCCTCTTCCTCATGCGTTAAATCGCGGCTCATACTTGAAGCATACAGCGGAATGCTTTCGCGGTACAACCCGCCCAGCAAATTGTAAACCGGCTGGTTTAAATAGCGTCCCTTCAAGTCCCACAGCGCGATTTCGAGACCGCTGAACGCGGAGGCAAGCAGCTGCCCCGATATTTTATAGTTTCTGCGCAGAACCGCTTCTTCAATCCGCTCCAGCTGGAACGGGTCCATACCGATCACCTGCGGCTTGATCACGGTGTTCATAATTTGCAACAGCACGTCCGGACGCATCGGACTGGATTCTCCGAAGCCGTATACGCCTTCGTCGGTATCCACCTTCACATAGAACAAGCCCATTTCTTTTTTGTAGCACGTAATGTTTGTAATTTTCATAAGAGCCTCCCGGGAATGAATTGGTATTGGCAAGCCCGGCATAAGAGGAAAGCGGAGGACAAAGCCTCTTTATCCTTTCACCGAACCGAGGAGCACGCCTTTGGCGAAATGCTTTTGCAGGAACGGATACACGAGCAGGATCGGCACCGTCGATACGACGATAACGGCCATCTTGATCACTTCTCCCGGCGGAGCGACAAAATCGCTGCCCATCTGCTGGGAGTCGCCGACCCCTCCCTGCGACAAAATGACGATTTGCCGCAGCCACACTTGAATCGGCCACTTCGTGCTGTCGTTAATATACAGAACCGCGTTAAAGAACGTGTTCCAATGGCCAACCGCATAAAATAGAGAGAATGTCGCCATAGCGGGCAAAGATAAAGGAAGCACGATTCGGATTAAAATTTGGTAATCGTTGCAGCCGTCGATTTTGGCCGATTCCTCTAGTCCGTCCGGCAGCTGCTGGAAGAAGTTGCGCAATATAATTAAGTTAAATGCGCTGATCGCTCCGGGAATAAGCAGCGAGCTGTAGCTGTTAAGCAAGCCAAGCGACTTGACGACGAGAAACGTCGGAATCATGCCCCCGCTGAACAGCATTGTAAACAGGACGAGCATCATGATCGGGCGGCGTCCGACAAACTCTTTTCTGGCGAGCGGATAAGCCATCAATGTCGTGAAAATCAGATTGATCAGCGTGCCAATCAACGTAATGAACACGGTCACGCCCAAGCTCCACAGAATCGTATTGGTGGAAAAAATATACCGGTAGCCGTCCAGCGAAAACTTCGTCGGAAACAGGACGACTCCGCGCTGAAGCAGCTCTTCCGAGGCCGTGAAAGACCCGGACAGTACGAACAGAAACGGCACGATTGTAAATATAGCGAACGCGAGAAGCAGCATAATATTAATCGTATCGAACAAACGCGAGCCTAGAGACGGTCGTACCATCGCTATCGCCTCCTTTACTTGTTAATAGACGCCTTCTTCCCCAAGCTTCTTCGCAACCTTGTTGGCTGCATACACCAGACAAAGTCCGACCAGCGACTTGAACAGACCGACCGCCGTACTGAAGCTGAACTGCCCCTGCTGCACCCCATTCACATATACGTACGTATCGAACACCTCTCCCACCTGACGGTTCGTCGAGTTCAACATCAGGAAGATTTGCTCGAAACCCGTATCCAGGAAGTTGCCGAGACGCAAAATGAACAGAATGACGATCGTACTGCGAATGGCGGGAAGCGTAATGTGCCAAAGCTGGCGGAACCTGCTGGCGCCGTCCATTTTGGCCGCTTCGTATAAGGTTGGGTCTACGCCCGCCAGTGCCGCAAGGAAAATAATGGTCCCCCAGCCGGACTCCTTCCAGATCACTTCCAATACGATCATCGGCCGGAACCAATCGTTCGACATCAGGAAGTTCGGCACCGGCATCCCTGCCTGCGCAAGCATGCTCGTAAAGATGCCGCCTTCGGAAGAGAAAAACGTATACACCATCCCGACTACAACGACCCACGAAACAAAGTGCGGAATATAGACGGCTGTCTGAATCGACCGTTTAAACCATTCCACTCGAAGCTCATTGAGCATCAGCGCAATAATGATCGGAACCGGGAAGAAGAACACGATGTTATAGACGGCGAGTATGAACGTATTTTTGAGCAGCAGCCAAAATACGGGATCATGGAAAAAACGGTCGAAATGTTTGAATCCTACCCAAGGACTGCTCCAGAAGCCGCGGTACGGTAAGTAATCCTTGAAGGCGATCAGCACGCCCCACATCGGCAAATATTTGAACAACAGGAAATAGAGCAGCCCCGGAGCGACCATGACGTATAAATGCGGGCTCTTCCATATTCGTTTCGTCAGCATGCCGAGCTTACTGCCGAAGCTGACTTTCACGGCTGGAGCCGTTTGCGTTCTCAATCGTCATCCCTCCCTTCATGTGGCTGTTGTTGCTGCCGTATCCGCCCTTAGCACCTCATCGATACGAATCGGGCGGTTTTCCTTCACCGACCGCCATACAGCTTCACCGGTGCCGATGGAATAGGCGCCGTCCTGCGAGCCGGATAAGATCGGGTACGCCCTGCCAGGATCTGGCCCCAAAAAAATGTCTTCCAGCAGCACCGGGTCGCCTCCGCCGTGTCCTCCTTCGCGGTGAACGACATGGATCGTTTCTTTCGAGCCGAACAGCGGGAAGTAGTCGATCGTCTGAACCGGAACCGGGAAAGGTACACGGCTGGCCGAGTGGAACTCCGTCGTTTCGATGCGACCTTTGGTCCCGTTAATCGCAAGCCGGTAGCCTTCATAAGGAAGCGAGAAGTTGACCGAGTACGACAAAAGCGCCCCGCCGTCGTATTTCACGTTGACGGAATACGTATCTTCAATATTAATGGCGGAATCGTAAATACACGCATCCGGGCGGTATTCGCTGTAAGGGGCAACAGCGAGCCCGGAGCTGACGGCACCGAGATGATCGTCCTTCACCGTCACTTCCCTGCTTCGCGTCGACCAGCGCATAAAGTAGCTGCAATCCGGCTTGACCGTACACGTCTCGCAGTGACGGCCGTCTTCCTTCTTAGGGTTCAGCGGTCCTTCCGGACCATAATAATTTAGCGCCCCGAAGGCGAATACTTGCACCGGCTGCTGGCCGATCCACCAATTCACCAGGTCGAAGTGATGTGAGCTCTTATGAATGGAAAGCCCTCCGGAATGCTCGCGATTGCGGTTCCACCGTTTGAAATAGCTGGCCCCGTGGTACGTATCGATGTACCAGTTCAAGTCAACGGATGTGACCCGGCCGACTTTTCCCTCCAGCACCAGCTCTTTGATCCGGCTGTGAATCGGGGCATACCGGTAGTTGAACGCGACCGTGACCTTGCCTTTGCTCCGCTGTTCGGCGTCGAGAATTCGGCGGCAGTCCGCGCCGGTCGTCGCCATCGGCTTCTCCGTGATAACGTCCAGCCCATGCTCCAACGCTTGCAAAATGTAAGTCACATGCGTATCGTCGCGCCCCGTTACAATGATGACATCAGGCTGCGTCTGCTTCACCAACAGGTCAAACTGATCGGGACCGTACTCCTTAACGTCGTTCAGCTGCGGGAATTTCTCCTTGCATACCTCGAACCGTCTCGGATCGATGTCGAGCAGGCCGACAATCTCCGTCTGATTGGAGAACGTTTTCAACATCGGGCCGATGAACATCTTCATGCTCCGGTTGCTGACCCCGCATATGGCGTATTTTTTTTTCATATCAAGAGGCACCTCATTTCCCCGTTTCTTGTTTGCATTTCCTCTTCGGGATGGCTTCATTATTTCTCACATCGGGGTAAAAGGCTACAATCCTAATAGAGATAGTTCGACAAGCGTGCGCAGCCTGGCTTCAGAAGCGAAAAAACGCGCCTCTCCCGCCCCGATAATCCTGAGCGCTGCATGTCATACTCCTTAGAGATACCGCAGCAAATAACGTCCGCCGCTAACGATCATCGGCATTGAATAAACATCTCGCTGAAACCCATTGACACCAAACCGAATGTGTAGGACACTATAATTTGTACTATATAATAAACATCGTTCGTCATTATGAACAAAGAGGTGATTGTTATGAAATTCATTCGCTTCACGATTCCCGGTGACACTGCGGTGCGCAGCGGTACGGTCGAACATGCCGTCATTCGCGAATTCACGGGAGACTTGTTCGGTCGCTTCGATTACACCGGCCGGCAATATGCTCTCCAGGATGCCCGCCTGCTGGCGCCTCTGCTGCCGAGGCATATTATCGGCGTAGGGAAAAATTTCGCTGCCGACCATGCGGAGAAGCCGCCTGTCCCCGAGCTGCCGGTGCTCTTCTTCAAACCGCAAACGAGCGTGATCGGGCCTGGAGAACCGATTGTGCTGCCCCCTGTTCCGGGCTCGGTCAAGTATGAGTCTGAGCTCGCCGTCGTCATCGGGCGAACAGTCCGGAACATTTCGGCGGAAGACGCCGCCAGCGTCATTTTCGGTTTTACCGTATCCAACGATGTAAGTGCTTCAAGCTACTATCATTCGGACGGACATTGGACGATCGGCAAATCCTTCGATACGTTCTGCCCGCTCGGACCGGTTATCGAAACCGAATTCGATTACCGAAACGCCCGGATTCAATCGGAGGTCAACGGCGTTCTCAAGCAAAACTGCGCGATCGAACGGATGATTACGCCGATCGATCAGCTGATCGCCTATATAAGCCGCTTCATGACATTGTCCCCGGGCGATGTTCTGTTAACCGGGACGCCGCCTGGAGCCGTCAACATCCAGCAAGGCGACCGTGTCGATTGCATCATTGAAGGCATCGGACGGTTAAGCAATCCGGTTCAAGCATCGCAAATTTCGGAAACGGAGTGATTCTGATGGCTATCCATACAAGCGTTATTTTTCGCATGGAAATTGAGAAAGCGAAGCTGTCGTTCGGGGAGCTGGCGACTGCGATTAATGCCTCCGGCGGAGACATTATCGCAGTCGATGTCATTCGGGCAGGCAAAGATGTCACCGTACGGGATATTACCGTACAGATGAACATAGACATTCACGACCGGTTAATGGAATCCATCGAAGCGCTGCCTGGGGTAAAAATCGTTCACATGTCGGACAGCACCTTCCTTGCGCATCTGGGTGGCAAAATCCAGATGACGCCGAAGACGCCGATCAAAAACCGCGACGACTTATCCAGAGTTTATACGCCGGGAGTAGCCAGAATAAGCAGGGCTATTCATGAAGATCCGAGCAAAGCGTTCTCGCTGACGATCAAGCGCAATACCGTAGCCGTCGTGACCGACGGCACGGCTGTGCTCGGCTTGGGCGACATCGGTCCCGAAGCCGCTTTGCCCGTCATGGAGGGCAAGGCGATGCTGTTCAAGCAGTTCGCCGATATCGACGCGTTTCCGATATGCTTGCAGTCCAAGGATACCGACGAAATCGTCCGAATCGTCAAGGCGATCGCGCCGACCTTCGGTGGAATCAATCTGGAGGACATCAGCTCCCCGCGCTGCTTTGAGATTGAACGCCGTCTTCAGGAGGAACTATCCATCCCGGTATTTCATGACGATCAACACGGCACGGCTGTCGTCATATTAGCCGGCCTGCTCAATGCGCTGAAGCTTGTCGGCAAAGCAATTACCGACATCCGCGTCGTCGTCTGCGGAGTCGGCGCTGCCGGCGCGGCCTGCATCGAAATGCTGCTCGCCGCCGGGGTCAAACGGCTGATTGCCGTCGACCGCCCCGGCGCGCTCGTTCCCGGTGTCAGCTACGATCATCCCACTCTGGATCGAATCGCCAAAGTGACGAATCCCGAAAAGGCGCAAGGGTCGTTAAGCGATGTGATTCAAGGAGCCGATGTGTTCATCGGCGTATCCGGCCCGAATGTATTGAAGGTCACGGATGTACAAAGCATGGCGCGCGACCCGATCGTATTCGCCATGGCGAATCCAGAGCCCGAGATCGATCCCGAGCTCGCAGAGCCTTATATCCGAGTGCTCGCCACCGGCAGAAGCGACTACCCGAATCAAATCAACAATGTGCTCTGCTTCCCCGGCATTTTCCGCGGCGCACTCGACTGCCGGGCTTCCCGCATCAACGAGGAGATGAAGCTGGCAGCCGCTCGGGCGATCGCCTTGATCGTGAGTGAGGACGAGCTGAACGAGTCATACATCATTCCGAGCATCTTTAACGACCAGGTGGTGCGAAGCGTACGCGATGCCGTCGTGCAAGCCGCCATCGATACGGGAATAGCGACCCGGATTCCGAAAGAGTTTCGCCCCGATAAATCCGCCGTTGCCATGTCTTAGCCGATTAAAGCGCCTTTCATACGCAGAAGAGCCTGCCGGGCGGCAGGCTCTTCCTCGTTCTTATATGATGCGAGCTCACAAGCGCAGCCCGCTCGTCTGCGCGGGACCTCTGCACAAGGATGAAAAGGCCAGTCGGATCATCTCGGCTGACCGTGTAGGTGAGGCAGCTGACCGCCTCGGCTGAAAGCCACATGCATTGGCGTATAGACGGCCGTTCGAGCTACACCCGCAGCGATGCTTGCTTTGCCTTGAACTCCCTGCGATACTTGTGCAAAATCGGCTCCGTATAGCCGTTCGGTTGCTCGTAGCCTTGAAGCACCAGCGCAAGTGCAGCCTGGAACGCTGCGGAAGCCTCATAATCGTCCGACATCCGGCGGTAGGCGGCGTCGCCTGCATTTTGCTCATCGACCACTTGAGCCATCCGCTTCATCGTAGCAACGACCTGCTGCTCCGTACAGATGCCATGGAGAAGCCAGTTCGCCATATGTTGGCTCGAAATCCGCAGCGTAGCGCGGTCCTCCATTAGTCCGACGTTGTTGATGTCCGGCACTTTGGAGCAGCCGATTCCTTGCTCTACCCAGCGGACGACATAGCCGAGTATGCCCTGTGCGTTGTTATCGAGCTCCTGCTGAATATGCTCCGACGTCCATGCCCGGTCCGCACTTACCGGAATGTCCAATATTTGATCGGTATAGTCCGCCTTCGTAAGCTTCAGCCTGTTCTGCACTTCTCTCACATCGACTTGATGGTAATGCATCGCATGCAGCACGGCGGCCGTGGGCGAAGGCACCCATGCGGTCGTACAGCCCGCTTCCAGCTGGCCGATCTTCTGCTTCAGCATCTCCTTCATCAAGTCCGGCATTGCCCACATCCCTTTGCCGATTTGAGCCCGGCCCTGCAGGCCGCACGCCAAGCCGGTCGCTACGTTCGAGCGCTCGTACCCTTGGAGCCATGCCGCTGCCTTCATCTCGTTTTTCCGAATCATCGGCCCGGCTTCCAGTGAGGTATGCATTTCATCCCCGGTACGGTCCAGAAAGCCTGTATTAATAAAGACGATTCTTTCCTTCACCTGGGCGATACATGCCTGCAGATTGAGAGAAGTCCGCCGCTCCTCGTCCATCACGCCGATTTTGATCGTGTTGCGCGTCAGCCCGAGCATATCTTCCACCCGGTTGAACAACGTATTGGCGAATGCCGCTTCCTCCGATCCGTGCATCTTCGGCTTCACGATATAGATGGAGCCTTTCGTGGAGTTCGCAAGGGTGCCGTTTCTTAGCAAATCGTGCTTGGCGATCAGGCTTGTCACGACGGCGTCGAGGATGCCTTCCGGAATTTCGCGGCCGTCTCGATCCACAATCGCGTCAATGGTCATCAAATGGCCGACGTTGCGTACGAATAAAAGCGAGCGGCCGCGCAGCTCGAGCGGTTGTCCGGCAATCGAGGTGTAGCTGCGGTCCGCTTGCAGAGACCGGGTCATAACGCCGTCCCCCTTCTTAAAGGTCGCGGTCAATGTTCCCTTCATCAAGCCAAGCCAGTTGCGGTATACTTCGACTTTATCCTCCGCATCTACAGCCGCCACGGAATCCTCGCAATCCATAATCGTCGTAACGGCCGCTTCCAGCACGATATCTTTCACACCGGCGGCATCGGTGCAGCCAATGGCGTGATGACGGTCGATTTGAATTTCGATGTGCAGGCCGTTGTTAGTCAGCAAAATAGCCGTAGGCTCGCTCTCGCTGCCCCGATAGCCGACCAGCTTGGAGGCATCCTGCAAACCGGCGGTATGACCACCGCTCAAAGCAACCGCTAATTGCCCGTCGACAATCGCATAAGCAGAAGCGTCCTGGTGGGAAGCTCCTGCCAGCGGAACAGCCTGATCGAGGAACGCTCTGCCATAAGCAATGACCTGCCGGCCGCGAACCGGATTGTACCCTTGCGTCCGTTCGGCGCCGTCCTCCTCGCCGATTACATCCGTACCGTACAGCGCATCGTACAAACTGCCCCAACGGGCGTTCGCCGCATTGAGCGCATATCTGGCATTGTTAACGGGGACAACCAGCTGCGGTCCCGCCTGAAGCGCGATCTCATCGTCGACCTGTTCCGTGGTCACCATGCAATCCGTTGGCGCCGGTTCCAGATAGGCGATTTCGTGGAGAAACGATTTATATGCGGCAAAATCGAACGACTCCCGGTTCCGTTTGTGCCATTCGTGAATCGCGTCCTGCAGCTCGTCTCGCTTCTTGATCAGACGTTTATTGATCGGCGCCAAATCTGCGAGCAGCTCTTCGAACTGCTGCCAGAACAGGTCGGCATTCAGCCCGCTTCCCGGAAGCGCTTCCGCTTGAATGAATTGATACAAAGCATTGGCTACTTGCAGACTGCCTACTTGGATATAAGTTTCCATAGAGCATCTCCTTCATAGTAGGTTTAGATTGAAAAAAGTCCAACTTTATTGTTCATTATTTTGAACAATGTTCATAATAACACTTGTTTTTATCTTCCCATACCCGGTTACCGTTGTCAATACTTTCACTTTATCTAGAAGATCGAACAATCAACGAAGCTTAAACTTTCTGAAACTTTTAACAACAAAAAAACCGGCCTGCCATCGGGGGCGACCGGTTCATTCGTGTATCATGCATTCTGATGTTACTTATTCATCGCGACGATAGCTCCGCAGCGAGGCTGCGTATTTCCCGAAGCGCCTCCTCTTTCCCTGTTTCCCAGTTGTAAAGCGGCAGCGAGCAGCTGACCGCCGCAACAATTTCGTTGCGCCGGCGAATCGGAGCGGAAACGCAGCAGAAGCCCATAACCCCTTCCTGCTCATCAAGCGCATAGCCGTCAAGGTGAACCTGCTCCAGCTCACGGATAAATTGCTCTCTATTGTCTATCGTGTGCGCCGTACGTTTGGGAAGCTGCTCTTCGGGCAGCAGCAGGCGCACCTGCTCGGCGCTCATGTCCGACATAAGCGATTTGCCGAGTCCGGTGGAATGCGCGGGCACCCGGACACCCGGCCCGGACACCATCTGTACGGGCGACGGCGCCTCTACTT
The DNA here is from genome assembly GCF_042793215.1 of Paenibacillus sp. NPDC056579. NCBI lineage: Bacteria > Bacillati > Bacillota > Bacilli > Caryophanales > Paenibacillaceae > Paenibacillus > Paenibacillus sp. NPDC056579. Next base: position 45,767 of record NZ_JBHTVD010000018.1, on the reverse strand, counting down.
TAGCCAAATACAGCACATCGCTTCCGTCGAGCCGGGCCAGCTGGATCGACTCCTGCAGCCTGCGCATCACCGGCTTGGCGAGCCGTCTGAATTCCTCGATCAGATCGAATTGACGAAAGTAGGCGCTTCCGAAATCGCCGACCGATTTGCCGATCGCATACGTCTCGTTCGAGTCGCGGTTAATCCACTGCAGCCGTTCCATCGTCTGCAGTAACGAGTACAGCGTGCTTTTGCTGATGCCGAGCTCCCTAGACAAGTCCGACAGCTTCCATTGATAAGGCTCCTCGCTAAGCAGACCGAGCACCGCATGTGCCCTGTCCAGAGCAGGGACCGCATATTTTACGTCCATAAACATCACGTCCTATGTGAATTGTGATCATCGGGAAGGACAATCTATTCCTTCGATCGTATCACGGCCCGTAATGCGGGTCAATGCAGATGCCGGAACCTGCTCCCGGAACGGCTGTCGTTCGCTTACCAATCGCCATGCCGTCTTGGAAGCACCTTGCCGCCGCGGCAAACGTCTCATTCGGATCTACCTATGACCGGAGCTCATTCCATCCGGCGCCCGTGCAGTCGCGTTCAAATACCCTTACCATTATAATCCAAATGGCAGCAAATCCTTGTATGATAAGGGCTTTGCTGCCATTTGGTTTTCTCACTTATAACTGACAAAACAAATATGTATTTATTACTTAACAGCCCGCCGCTGCCGCATCGCTTCGAACAGCACAACGGTTGCGGCCATCGCCGCATTCAGCGACTCGGCCCGGCCCTGCATCGGGATCAGGATATGCTCCGTAGCCAGAGCGGACACTTCCGCCGAGACCCCCTGCCCTTCGTTGCCGACAACGAACCAGACGTGGCCGCGGAAGTCGTAATCGTAGCAGCTTGCCTTGCCCTGCAAGCTGGTCGTCACGATCGCGGCGCCTTGACCCGCCGCCAGCGGGAGCTCCTCGCGCAGATCCCCCAGCGCGATCGGAAGATGAAACAGCGACCCCATCGTGGAGCGGACGGTCTTGGGGTTGTACAAATCGACGGTGCCCTTGCCGAGCAGGACACCTGTAGCTCCTACGGCATCCGCGCTGCGGATAATCGTCCCGAGATTGCCCGGGTCCTGGATGCCGTCGATGACAACAACCAGGCTCGGCGCCGTTGCGTCGCCCGCCAGGTCGTCCGGCGTCCACGCCAGCTTCGGCAGGACGGCGAACGCAGCCTGCGGCGCCAACGTGTCGGTGCACTTGGCGAGCACCTGCTCCGTTACGGCGATGCACTCCACGCCTGCCGCGACTGCCTGCTCCAGCAGGCCGGCAGGCAGCTCGCTCTGCCGCTCCTCCGCCACGACAAGCGTTTCGATCGCTTGCCCCGACGCCAGCGCCTCCTCTATGAGGTGCACCCCTTCAATAATAAACAGGCCTTGCTTGTCGCGGCCTTTTTTGTCCAGCAATTGAGCCCATGCCTTCACGCGGGCATTGTGAACGGACGTAATCGTTGAATCCAGCAATCTCATACTACAGCCTACTCCGCAAATGTTTTTTCAAAATGCTTCAAATCTTCGTTTTTCCCGACGATAACAAGCACATCGTTCTCCTTGATCAAATCCTCCGCATTGGGAGCGATATTCATCTGAGTGCCCGTTTTGATGGCCATGACATTGCAGCCGTATTTGGCGCGGATGTCCAGCTGCCGCAGATTTTTGCCTGCCAATCCTTTTGCAGCCTGCACTTCGATAATGCTGTAATCGTCGGATAACTCGATATAGTCAATAATGTTGGATGAAATCAAATGATGCGCCACGCGCTGCCCCATATCCCGCTCGGGGAAGATGACTTTGTCGGCTCCGATTTTTTTGACGACTTTCCCGTGAAGCTCATTTTGCGCTTTGACGACGACCTTCGGTACGCCGATTTCCTTTAAAATAATCGTCGTCAGGATGCTGGACTGAATATCCTGTCCAATGGCGACGATAACGACGTCAAAATTCCGCAGCCCCAAGGCACGCAGCGCTTCCTCGTCCGTAGAATCCGCTTGGACGACATGCGTGACGATATTGGAAATTTCCTGAGTGCGCTGCTCGCTGCTGTCGATTGCCAAAACCTCATAACCGAAGTCGGATAACGTCTTCGCTACGCTTGAACCAAAGCGTCCCATTCCGATAACGGCGAATTGCCTTTTCATGGAACCATCTCCCAAGTGTTAATCGTAGTGATGCCGGAGATCGGCGATCATTTGTTCATGAAGAATTGCGTGCGAGATTATTATACCATAAAATGCCCGAATCAAACGAAGGCATGAACCCGGTGCTTTTGGTGCATAGTAATCGGGTAGACCATGTGAGGAAAGGGCGAAACAACTTCCATGAACTTAAACCTGAGACAGGCCATCATTCAACGCGTGACAGACAAAAGCAATGAGGAGCTATTCGGGGTAATCGAGGATTCCATCGGAGGACAGGAGCAGGTGCTTCCCGGGTTGGGCGTTCTGTTCGAAATCATCTGGCAGCACAGCAACCAGGATACGCAATCACAACTCGTTTCCACATTGAAGGATCATTTGTCATAGAAAAAGCCGCGATGCATGGGGACTCGCCGATACATAGGCGCAAGATCTTCCAAGCTTTCGCGGCTTTTTAATACCGTTTAAAATTATTATATTCAAATTAGTCCAGAACGCCTTTTACGAGACCCGACGGCATCGGCTTCGGTTTTTCGCAGCTGCTGTGCATCACGTAGTGCTTGCCTTCGCGGGATGCGTCATGGAACCCGTGCATCGCTTCCAGCACGTGGTAAGCCAGCTCACCGTTCGCCCGGTTGATTCGCTTGTTGCGGATGGCATAGGCCATGTCCAGTACGCCCAAACCTCTGCTGTTGTCCGCATAGCCGAACATAAGAGGAATTTCACTGAACTCCTTGGCATCCAGCCTGCGAACCAGAACCGGTCCTCCGAACGTATTCGGATCCGGTACGCTAAGCGTCCCTTCGCTGCCGTAAATTTCAATGCGTGGCACTTGAGCCCCGCCGAAAGCATCGAAGCTCGTGATGATCGTTCCGATGGCGCCGCTGTGAAAATCGATGACTCCCGCCACATGGGTAGGCGTCTCGACCTTGATCTTCTGTCCGAATTTCGGCTGGCTTGTGATCGTCCGTTCGGAATAGCTTGCCTTCGCCGAGCCGGTTACCCGCTGAATCGGCCCGAGCATGGCGACAAGCGCCGTCAAATAATACGGCCCCATATCGAACATCGGCCCGCCGCCCGGTGCATAATAAAACTCCGGATCCGGATGCCAATGCTCATGTCCCCGTCCGATCATAAAAGCGGAAGCGGCTACAGGCGTTCCGATCCATCCGTCCTGAATCAGCTTGATGCAGGTTTGAATGCCGCCTCCGAGGAACGTATCCGGCGCGCTTCCTACCAGCAGCTCCTTGCTCTGAGCCGTGGCTAAAATGCGCTGTCCTTCCTCGCGTGTCACTGCCAGCGGCTTCTCGACGTAGACATGCTTCCCGGCTTCCAGCGCCTGGATGCACACCTCGGCATGTGCGGCAGGAATCGTCAGATTGATCACCAGATCGATATCCGGGTCGGCCAGCAGCTCTTGCACCGAGCAGGCTTTTGGAATGCCATGCTCCTCGGCGCTTGCTTCGGCGCGGGCCAGATTCAAGTCCGCGCAGGCTGCAACCTCGAGAGCTTGGAACGACTTGCAATTTTTAAAATAAATGCCGCTTATTTTGCCGCAGCCGATAATCCCTACTCTTACCTTCTCCATGACAAACGATTCCTCCCTGATCATCATTAGATCTTGGCTTATTCTTAAGCTGAGCCTACTGGTTTAAGCTCTCTTACTGGCTGTCGCCCATTCCCGTATACTTATTCTCCGCGGACGAGCCGCCGGCGTCCGCCTTCTTGCCTTCGGCCGTCCACAGGAAGCCGCGGCGCATCAGCTCCTTCACCTGCGGCATGTCAACGATATCGGCATGATGCCCTAGTGAGCAGTAGTACACTCTTCCGACGCCCCACCGCTTCGTCCATACCACGGGCATATCGACGGCCTTATTGAGCGAATGCGGCCCGCTTACGACCGGAAAGCGCGTTGTAGCGAGCACTTCCACAGCCGGATCGATATGTAAGTAATACTGCTCGCTTTTTACGGTGAAATCTTCAATGCCTTCCACCAGCGGACTGGAGCTGTGCTTGATGTTGACTGCATACTCGACTCCGTCGTTGCCCGGATGGGCGACCCATTGTCCGCCCGTCATAAACTGCCAATCGACGTTGTTGCGGAATGAGTCGCACATCCCGCCGTGACAGCCCGCCAATCCGACGCCGCTTTGCACCGCTTCGGATACATTCTTCACGAGCTCCTTCGTTATTTCTCCCATCGTCCAGACCGGAACTATCAAATCGAGTGCCCGCAGCTTCTCCCCGTCGGCGAACGCCTCCAGCGTATCGGACACTTCCACTTCAAAGCCCTCTTCCTCAAGAATGCCGCGGAATAAGGCGGCCACTTCCTTCGGTTCATGCCCTTGCCAGCCACCTTGAACAATCAACGCTTTTTTCACGGCTGCACGCTCCTTTTACATTTCCTCGATTTTGACCCAGCGGCGTTCGGCAATCGAACGGTCGACCGCTTCCAGCACTTCCTGGCATTTGACCCCGTCGACGAAGTTCGGAACCGGCTGCCGGTCCTCCTCCAGCGCCTGCATCAGCTCCACTACTTCATGCACGAAGGTGTGCTCGTAGCCGATCGTATGCCCCGCCGGCCACCATGCATCCATATAGGCGTGCGCCGCATCGGTTGCGAGCACCCTGCGGAAGCCCTGCACATCCTCCGCATCGCCGGTAAAATACACCTGCAGCTCGTTCATCCGTTCGAAGTCGAATTTGACGCTGCCTTTGCTGCCGTTGATTTCAAAAGAATTCGTGCAGCGATGACCCGGAGCGAACCGCGTCGCCTCGAAGCTGCCGAGCGCGCCGCAGGCGAACCGGCTCATGAACAAGGTCGCGTCGTCCACGGTAACCGCTCCGCGCGGAGCGTCTTTGCTTCCTTTGGCACTCAAGCCGGTCATGGTTGTAGGCAGCGGCCGCTCCTTCACGAACGTCTCGCTCATCCCGATCACTTCGGTCATCTCGCCGACCAGGTAATGCGCCAGGTCGATCAGATGGGCGCCCAGGTCGCCATGCGAGCCGGAACCGGCTACTTCCTTCTGAAGCCTCCATACGAGCGGAAAATCCGGATCGACGATCCAATCCTGCAAAAACCAGGCCCGGAAATGATAAATTTGGCCGAGCCTTCCTTCTTCGATCAGCTTCTTGGCCAGCTGCACAGCCGGAGCAAACCGGTAGTTGAAGCCGACCATATGCTTCACGCCGGCTTCTTCCGCCGCGCGCAGCATCTCGCGCGAATCTTCGAGCGTCAGCGCGAGCGGCTTCTCGCAGAACAGATGCTTGCCGGCTTGCGCTGCGGCAATCGCGATTTCCTTGTGCGCGTCGCTCGGCGCGTTGATGTCGACGACATCGATATCGTCGCGTTGGAGCAGCTCGCGCCAGTCGGTGACATAGCCTTCCCAGCCGAACTGCTCGGCGGCCTGTGACACTCCCGCTTCGTCGCGCCCGCAAATAAGCTTCATCGACGGCTTCGGCACGCGCGGAAAAAACATATGCAAATCACGGTAAGCATGACTGTGGGCTTTGCCCATAAATTTATAGCCGACCATCCCGATACGGATCTGTTTCATCGTAAAAGTCCTCCCATTTGTACAGGTTAGGATAATGCTCAGATCATGGCCGCTTCCGGCTGGACTGCCGAAGGACGAGCTCCGTGTCCAGCTTCAGCCGGAAGCTTTCCTTATCGCCGTTCAATTGCGCGAGCAGCCGCTCGGCGGCAAGGCTGCCCATCTCGTAGAACGGCGCGCCGACGCTGGTGAGCGGCGGGTCGGTAACCCGGGCGGCATCGGAATTGTCGCAGCCGATGAGCGCGTAATCCCGGCCTGCCTCCCAGCCCCGCTCCCTCAAGCCCTGCATTAGACCGGTAGCCATCCGGTCATTGGCGGAGAAGACGGCATCGATCTCGTGCCGATGCTCGTACAAGGCCTCGGCGGCCCTATAGCCGCTGGTACGGCTGTAGTTCCCCTCATAGTACCAGTGATGGTACTGATCAGGATCGATCCCCGCTTCGCTCAACGCGCGCCGGTAGCCTTCTCTTCGGTCGCGGCTGCTTGAGAACTGCGGCGAGCCGTTCAAGAAGGCGATGCGGCGGAAGCCCTGCTCCAGCAAATGCTTGACAGCCTTGTAGCTACCCGAGGTATGATCCGCATCCACCTCGTTAAAGCTCTCGCCCGGATAATGCTGATTCACGAGGCAGAACGGATGCCCGGCATCCTGCAGCCCTTTCAGCCGCGCCCGTTCCTCAGGAGTATCGCCGGAGCCGAGAATAATGCAGGCGTCTACTTTTTGCGAACGAAAAATATCAATGTAATCGCTTTCCTCTTCGGGAGACCGAAGCATCAACAGCAGGTCATAGCCTTTCTCCCGCACCTTCGAGCCGATACCGCTCAAAATTTCGGAGAAAAAGTATGTTGAAAATACATGCACCTTAGGCACATAGGGAAGAACTACGCCCAGATTTCCACTGCGGCGTCTTGCGAAGTTCTGAGCAATCGCGTTGGGATGATAGTTAAGTGTCTTGGCTGCTTCCAGCACCCGCTGCTTCGTCTCCTCCTTCATCGGTCCAATGCCGTTGAAGACTCGGGAAACGGTCGCCTCGGATACTTGCGCAAGCTCAGCAACTTCCTTTCGAGTTACGATACGGGCTCCCCCCTTCTTTTTATTTCCATTTAATGTACACGCGTTCATTTTCTCATGTCACAATGCAGATGTCAATTGCCTAATTTGCCGACCAATGGGGGTATCCTGCACATCTTGCTATTCCGGAACGAAGTGACTATGCTGAAAGTATCCGATCCATTTTATCCAAAGTACACATTCGAGGAGTGTTATTTCTGTGAAGCTGCTTGTTGCCGAAGACGATCCTTCCGTTTGTGAAATGCTGCGCATTTTTTTTCAGAAGGAGCAATACGATGCGACCTTTGTTCATGATGGCCTTGCGGCGCAACGGCTTATCGATAAGGAGAGCTGGGACTTCGTCATTCTCGATTGGATGCTGCCGGGCAAGGACGGCGTTCTATTGTGCCGGGACTTAAGGAAAAGCAGCCCGACGCCGGTCATTCTGCTCACCGCACGGGATCAGGAGCAGGACCGGATTCTCGGTCTCGAGCTCGGCGCCGACGATTACGTGACGAAGCCGTTCAGCCCGATGGAGCTCATCGCCCGCATCAAGGCGGTATGGAGACGATATCATATCGGCGTGACGAGCGGACAGCTCCCTCCATCCCGAACGGAAGAGGAATCCGGAACGACGCAGCTGCGCCATAAGCATATAACCGTTTACCTCGAATCACGGTCCGTCATAATCCATAATCATGAAATTACGAACCTGACGCCGAAGGAATTCGAGCTTTTTTGCCTGTTCGTTCGTTATCCGAGAAAGGTGTTTACCCGCGAGCAGCTGCTCGAGAGCATTTGGGGCTACGATTATATCGGCGAAGAGCGTACGGTGGACGTGCATATCAAGCGTCTGCGCAACAAGGTCTCCACACCGGACCATATGCTCATCGCAACCGTATGGGGCGTAGGCTACAAGCTGGAGGAGTAAGAATGAAGAAAATACCATACCGGTTCACCTTGTTCCAGCGGCATTTTATAAGTCATCTAATCGTATCTCTGCTTTCGTTGGGACTGCTGAGCCTGGGCTTCTCCTACTATAACAAGCAGCAAGCGGACAATAACCGGACGGTCGAGCTAACCAATGCATCCAAAGTGATCGCAAAGCTGCTGCTCCGCGAAGAGGAAGACCCCGCTCCCCAGCTTCAGGCATACCGGAATTTGTTGAGCGAGAGGCAAATTTCGTTCCTTGTTTTCGATAAAAAAGGCGAAATCTTATACCGCGATCCGAAGATGACGGGAGCCCTTCGTTCCAAGCCGTTTGTCGACGGCCTGCGCGCCAAAATATTTTCGGTCAAGGACAACGAAAGCTTCACGGTCAATACGAATACGGACGACCCTCTTATCGTAGTTAGCAAGCCGGTCCGGCCCAAAAGCCAAAAGGGCGATATGTACTTGTTCGTGTTCTCCCCTCTGGACGGCTATGAGGAGATGATGAAATCGTTCAACCGCTCGCTGCTCTACATGATTGCCGTCGTGCTGTTTCTCGCTGTGCTCGTAAGCTGGCTCATCTCCCGCAATTTGAGCAAAAGCATTCGGCCGCTCCGTTCAGCGACCCGGCAAATCGCCGCCGGACATTACTCGACGCGGCTTCCCGTCAACCGTACCGATGAGCTTGGCGATCTGTCGATTGATTTCAACGCCATGGCTGTCCAGCTGGAGGCGACCTCCCAGAAGCTGGAGCAGTACGAAACGCGGCGGCGCCAGTTCATTATGGATGTGACACACGAGCTCCGCACTCCTCTGACCTCGATCCGCGGGATTATTGAAGCTTTGAAGAACGAGCTGGTATCCGAGCCCGAGGATACGCACAAATATTACGGCATAATCGAGAAGGAAACGTTCCGGCTCATTCGTCTCATTAACGAGCTGCTCGACATGGAGAAGATCGAGAACGGAATGATAACGCTGAATAAAACTAGCACTCCTCTGCGCGACCTGCTGGAGATAGTAAACGAATCGCTCGATGTGCTAATCGAAGCCAAGCGTCTGCAGCTTGTAATCGAATGCGAGCCGGAGCATATGGTCTACGGCGATTACGACCGGTTAACGCAAATAATGATTAACCTGATTAAGAACAGCATTCAATTTACCGAATACGGCTCCATCCGGATTATCGGATTGGAGAGCGAAGAGAAGACGATCATCGAAGTAACGGATACAGGTCGCGGAATGACTCCGGAGGAAATGGAGCTCATATGGGAGCGTTTCTACAAAGCGGACGCTTCCCGCGCCAAGAGCAACAGCGAGACCGGACTCGGCTTGTCCATTGTCAAGCAGCTCGTAGAGGCGCATCAAGGAACGATTGAAGTGCAGAGCGTGCCCGGCCTGGGCTCCACCTTCCTGATCACCCTTCCCAAAGAACCGTCACGTGCCGAGGAAGCAGCGTCTTGAAATAAAAGAACATAACGCCCTCCAATGTAAGCCGGAGTCGCGTTATGTTCTTTTTCCGCTTTGAACCCTTCCGCCTACACTCTTCCGTAAGCTTTGGCGTAACGGTATACTTTTTTGTACATCGTTTTGTCCTTTAATTTTCTGAAAATGTAAGGGTCCGGATTCGTATTGACCTCAAGCAGCCAAGGATTCAGCTTTTTGTCCAGCGCCACATCCAGTCCGATCTCCTTAATGCCGACAAATTTCTCGTGCAGCTCCTTGGCGATCAGCAGGCCGAGGTTCTCCAGTCCGCGAATGAAAATCCGCTGCTTATCCTTGGGCAAATAAGCGCCGAGCAGCTGTTCTATGGATTTGATGGTCCCGCCGTTATGAACATTGGTAACGACCTTTTTCGGGTCGCCTACACGCCCTATTACCCCCGTTGTTTCCCATACATGACTAGGCGATTGCTGTACGTGCACGCGGATATCGAAGTTCTTGTTCTTATATTTGGTCAGATGAATGCCCATTTGTACAAGGTACAACCGGTTCTTTGTTTTTTCCAAAATCGAATCATACATGTCGTCATAAGACGAGAATTGTCTGATCTCCACTCCGCTCTGGTATCGGTATGCCGTTCTGGAGTTCTCCTTGACCAGCTCCACCCGCATGACGCCATTGCCGAAGGTACCGAAGTCCGGCTTGATATACACCATTTGATACCGGTTCAGCATGTTCCACAAGGATGAACGCGTCATTTTCTCCGTATCGGGAATGAATGTACGGAGCTTTGGATTTGCCAGCAAAACGCTCGTCTTTTTCCATTTACTGGCAACATAACGGCTGTGCTTGACTTTAACCATGGGATCCACCTTTCTTTTCCTTTAGCTGCAGCTGCAGCACTCCACTTGATCGTTATAAGATCGGGACGCGATTATCTATTTGGATCAGGTCGCATTTAGGTTCCCGCAACTTTACCTCTTGTCGCCTCTCTCATGAATTCCGGCCAGCCGCAGCACCAGGGCTTGCGCGCACCGTTGCAATAATCCCATTTACGCAACTGCTCCTCACGAACCATTCCCGGAAATCCAAACATCATATTGTATGCAGCGGAGGCTCGGGTGGTTAGGGTTTTTGCTCGAAAAGTGCCGCCAGCCCGCGCCCGGTACAAACACAAAAAACCCCATCGATAAGATGGGGAGAAAGGTAACGGCGTCTTGAACGAAGCATCGCTTCGCTTCAAGTCGTGTCACTTACATGGCGATTCAAGACAACGCCGAAGAATCGGTACGGTTCAGTTCCTTGTGTTTGAACAGCAAAAAGGTGAAAAAGCGGATATAGTAGGCAACCAGCACGAAGAAAATACCGATCGTCAGCGGATCGCTGCCGTACATTTCCATTGGATTCACCGGCGCAGGCGCAGGCGCATTCATCGCGCCATGGTAGAGCAGCTTATACGCAATCCGGCCGATGAACAGGGCCATAACGGCTATGTTGACCCATAGGGACGTACGGTAATACCATCCGTCGGTCCTCTTCTCAAATTCCGTATGCTTCACCGCATAAAACGCAAGAACCAGGCCGCAAGCAAGACCAACGAAATCAGCGATGAAATTCACCGGATGAAGGAAGCTTGCATACAGAAACATACAGCCGATAATACCAAAGACGATCGTACGGAACCAAAGTCTGGAGCGTACGAGCTTTTGTGCTCCGATCGTCCTTTTGGTCCTCCGGTACATCATCAGCCCAATGAGAAGGGCGATCAGCAGAGTAGGCACCAAGTGTTCGATGACATCTCACTCCTTATGTGATCATTTTGATATAAGAGACGAAAAGGTAACCGTTACGGAGCATTCTCCAGAAACTTCGCGTTCGGATTTTTCTCCATCGCCGAACGCATGGCATATTCGCTTTCGAACAAAGCGACATAGTTATCGTTCTTATCCTTGACTAGCTGGGAGTTGATACGGAACTTGCCCGGATCGATATTTTCATCGACAATCCACCGGGCGAACTGGAAGTTCGTCCGCTGCAGCTGGACATCGACCCCGTACTCCCCTTTCATCCGGTATTCGAACACTTCGAACTGGAGCTGGCCGACAACGCCCAGGATCAGATCGTCGAACCCGATCGTCCGGAACACCTGAATCGTGCCTTCCTCCGTCAGCTGGTCGACACCCTTCTGAAATTGCTTATGCTTCAGCGCATTTTTCACCGTAACCTTGGAGAACAGCTCCGGCGAGAACGTCGGAAGCTCGTTAAATTCGATATTCCCCGCTTGGCTGAGCGAATCGCCCAGGCGGAAAATGCCCGGATCAAACAGACCGATAATATCGCCCGGATACGCCTCTTCGACGATATCGCGGTCTTGCGCCAGAAACTGCTGCGGCTGGGCGAGCTTAATATCTTTGCCGGCGCGCACGTGCTTCACCGACATGCCCCGCTCGAATTTGCCCGAGCAAATGCGGAGGAACGCAATCCGGTCGCGGTGCGCCGGGTTCATGTTCGCTTGAATCTTGAAGATGTAGCCGGTAAACTTCTCGCTCATCGGATCGATAGCACCTGCGCTGCTGCCGCGCGGCGTCGGTGTCGGGGCAAGCTGCAGGAAGTTCTCAAGGAACGTCTGCACGCCGAAGTTATTGATTGCGCTGCCGAAAAATACCGGAGTCAGCTCACCGCTTTTGACTTTTTCCAGGTCGAACTCGTCGCCTGCGACATCAAGCAGCTCCAAATCCGAAACGAGCTGGTCGTAGAAATAGTCTCCGGCGATTTCCTTCACGATAGGATCGTCGTATCCGCTCACCTTGCGGACTTGGATCTCCTTATGATCGTCGCCCTGGAACAGCTCCACCTGCGTCAGCTTGCGGTCGTAGACGCCGCGGAACTGCTTGCCCGAGCCGATAGGCCAATTCATCGGGTACGAGCGGATGCCGAGCACCTGCTCCAGCTCTTCCAGCAGGTCGAACGGATTTTGCCCTTCCCGGTCCATCTTGTTAATGAACGTAAAGATCGGAATTCCGCGCATGCGGCATACCTGGAACAGCTTTTTCGTCTGCGCTTCGACCCCTTTGGCGGAGTCGATCAGCATCACGGCGCTGTCCGCCGCGGTCAAGGTGCGGTACGTATCCTCGGAGAAATCCTGGTGACCCGGCGTATCGAGAATGTTGACGCGATGTCCTTCATAATCGAACTGCATCACGCTGGAGGTAACCGAAATCCCTCTTTGCTTCTCGATTTCCATCCAGTCGGAGGTCGCATGCTTGCTCGCTTTGCGTCCTTTGACTGTACCGGCGAGACGAATGGCGCCCCCGAACAGGAGCAGCTTCTCCGTTAACGTCGTTTTCCCCGCATCCGGGTGAGAAATGATGGCGAACGTACGCCGTTTATGAACTTCTTCTATCATTTTTTGCTTCGTATCCATACTCATCTGCTTTGCAAATCCTTCCTTGTCATTAAGTTAGCTTCAAGCTCCAGTCCGCTTCCTTCAGCCACGTACGGTTGCTGAATTCACGGCCTCTTACGTGCACTCTGTCCTTATATACCTGAACATACAAGCCTTGTGACTTGTCTTGGCCCGCATTTTGAAAATTCCGGTTCAGCACGCGCCCCACCGAGGAGTTGTGGAAATAATGAAACGTTTCCTTCACATAGTGCTCCGCACCGTTCTGAAAGTCCTGATGCCGGTGGCCGCAGAAAACGAACACATTCGGATACGGCTTCAACATATCGCGGAATTTCTTCGCTCTGATCAGCTGATGCGTGCCTCCGTCGGAGCCGATGGCCGGCAGCGGCTGGTGCGTCATGACGAATATCGGCTTGCCGTCCTTGTGCTTAGCCAGCTGCTGCTCGAACCATGCGAGCTGTTCATCGGAGTACCATGCCCCTTCTCCCACTTCGGGCTTCTCCTGCACATAGGCTTCCTGCGACAGCAGAATGACCGGATACCCGTTAATCGACGCCGCACTATATACTTTATCCTGCTTAAAAAACTTTTGAAACCGTTCGCGCGCCTGCCAGTCCGTCTTGCCGTTTGGCGCCGTATCCTTGTTGAAGGCACCCTTCTTATCAACCCAAATATCATAGTAATCGTGGTTGCCCATATTCGCATACAGCGGAGGCAGCTTGTAGCCGGACAGCAGCTTTTGCAGCTCCTTGTAGCCGTCCTCGCCTCCGAAATCGGTCAAATCCCCGGTAATAATCACCGTATCGATCGGGGCTTCGAACTGCTTGATATCCTCCAGCGCTTCCTTCATATGCTTAATCGTATTGGGATCGTACACCGAGATATGAAGATCGCTTAATATCATAAAGGAAAATACCGGACCGTTCCCGTCCGTAGACGACGGCTTGGGTGCAGGCTCCGGCTTGCCCGGCAGCAGATCGCCTAGCCCGCCGCCCCCGCCGGTCTGCTGGGAATCGATAGAGCGCTGCAGCAGCTTGAACAGCCCGGTTAAAGCAGCCGCAATAAGCGCGAACAGAACGACCATCCAACGTATGAAAATTCGACGCGTCATGTTGTTATGAACCCCCTACTTATCTATGGTGCCACGTACTATCTCTCTCTTTAAGCTATTATAAACTCAACCTGCAAGACTCGCCTCTTTATTATAGCTATTTATGTGTCTGCGTGCACATTTTTCCGATGGCAAAAAAGAAATGGGCCCGTACCCGTTACAAGTACAAGCCCATCGGTTATAAGAACCTTTACACGGCGGCTTTGCCTTAAGCTTAGCGCTGGATAAACTCCCAGGCTACCTCGCCCTCATCCTGCCCGTTAACCGGCCACCACTTGAACCCGTCCTCGGACAACAGCTGCTGCGCCTGATCCGGTCCCCATGTTCCGGCAGGGTACAGATGCAGATTATCCGTGCGCTCGCCCCATGCGGCTGCGATCTTGTCTACAAATTGCCAAGCGAGAGCCACTTCGTCCCAACGGGTGAAGTACGTCGAATCCCCGCGCGCCGCATCATGCAGCAGCCGCTCGTAAGCTTCCGGCGTATTCAAGCCGACCTGGCAGCTTTGGCAGAAATCCATGGCCACCGGCACGATCGTCCCTTCCGATCCGGGCTGCTTCGCGTTCATTTTGAAGTAAATGCCCTCCATCGGATTGACGCGGAATACAAGCAGATTCGGCTCCAGCTTATGCTTTTTCGCCAAATAAACGTTATTCGGCACGTTTTTGAACTCGACGACGACTTCCGTCGTTTTTACCGGCAGCCGCTTGCCTGTACGGATATAGAACGGCACTCCGGCCCAGCGGAAATTGTCGACAAACACCCGCGCGGCAAAATACGTCTCCGTTGTCGATTCCGGATTAACGGATTCTTCCTCGCGGTAGCCCGGCACTTGCTTCCCTTTCAGGTTGCCGGCGGCATATTGCCCGCGAACCGTATTGGCACGCACTTCGCTTGCCGTTTGGAAGCCGCGCAGCGAGCGGAACACCTTCACCTTCTCGTCCCGGATATCTTCCGGAGACAATCGGCTAGGCGGCTCCATAGCCATCATGGCGAGCATTTGCAGCATATGGTTTTGCCCCATATCGCGCAGAGCGCCGGAATGATCGTAATATCCGCCGCGCTCTTCCACTCCGACGGTTTCGGACAGCGTAATTTGAATATTGGAAATATATTTATTGTTCCACAGCGGCTCGAAGAAGGCGTTCGCGAACCGGACGACGCTAATGTTCTGAACCATTTCCTTGCCTAAATAATGATCGATGCGGTAAATGTCTTTTTCCTCAAACACCTGGCGGATTTCCGCATTCAGCTTCTCAGCCGACGGCAGGTCGTAGCCGAACGGCTTCTCGATGACAAGGCGAGCCCAGCCCGACGTTTCCAACAGACCTCCGGCCTGCAAATTGTGCGAGACGCTGCCGAACAGCTCCGGCGCCAAAGCCAAGTAAAACAGACGGTTGCCGCCGACGTCGAACTTGTTGTCCAGCCGCTCCGCTACAGTGCGCAGCTCCTTGAACGATTCCGGGTTGTGAATATCGAGCGGCATATACTCGAAATGCTCCGCAAACGATGCCCACTGCTCGTCCTTCGTTACGTTATACCGCGCGAATTCTTTGATGGAATCCAGCACGTCCTCGCGGAACTGTTCATTCGTCTTCTGACGCCGCGCCAATCCCACTACAGCGAAGCGATCGCCCAGCTTGCGCTCGCGGTACAAGCTGTAAATCGCAGGAAACAGCTTGCGGCGTGCCAAATCTCCGGTTGCCCCAAAAAGGAAAAATACAGTATTGGTCATGTTCATCATTCTTTCATATGTATTTTTTCACGCTTTTTTTCCATAAAGTACGAACCCCTTTAGCATAACGAAATCCGCTGAAGGATTCAATATTTTCCTGCAAACTCGTAACAGGTTGCCCCGGGCGTCCGGGCTTTATACACAAAATGGGCTTTCGCTCGATGGGCTTTTGACCAGTCGCCCTTACCAGGAACGCATAGACTGGAGTGTAGATAACAATTATGGAGGTGCAAACGATGAAACATATTACTCCCATTAATGAACAATCGTGCCGGGAGCATTACGGAAAACCGGTCCTCGTTGTATTGAGGGACGGCAGTGAGCTGGTAGCTACGTTGAGCAGAATGGACAAAAATAAAATCATGCTGAACGGTGAAGAAGAGCAGCCTTCCATCACGTTCGGATTAAACTCGAGAAAATCTTCGACCCGTTCCGGGAAAAACAAAACCAAATCAAGGGCTTCTGTGAAAACGTACACGCAACCGGAATTCGAGCCCGGATTCGGGCCGAACGGAAGAGGGCTCGCACTGGACGTATCCTCGGTAGCGCTGATGTTTTCTCTTACGTAGCCGATCGTTCCCGAAGGCCGGTGGCCCCTGCAGCTCCACCGGTTCTTCCGGCGTCCGATAACGATGCGTTTAGACACTTCACCGCAGCAGCCCTGCCGGGCCGTGCCCGATCTCTGTGGATCAATCCAGCTTCACTTCTTTGGACATCAAATAACAGCGGATGACGTTATTGTGATGCAGCGTCGTATACTGCTTGGAAGCATAAAAGCGCTGCGCCTGCGTATTCGTATCGTCGACCCATAGCCGCAATTCCTTAAAGCCCGCCAAAACGGCGGCACGCTCGGCATGCTCCATCAGTCTCGAGCCGACTCCCCGCCCCTGTGACTGCGGATGAACCGCCAGCATATCGATATACATAACGTCCTGCACTTTTCTCAATGCAATAAAGCCTTGCGGGGCACGGCCTGCATGAACGGACACGTACGTGCTGCAAGGTTTCAGCCTTTGCTTGATCGTAGACATATCGATACGCAAGTCAGGCTGGGTCAATCTGGCATAAGGAACCAGCAGCATGTCTACCAGCTGCAAAATGACCTTATCGTCCTGACGCGGAATACGTTTGCGGATCAATTCACGTCGCCTCCCGGATAAAGAGTTACTTTATCGTATGAAGCGAACGCGAACAATGCTATTATTTCAAATATTTTTTACCGACAAAAGCTAAAAAGAGCACGCTCACGATGACGACAATCACGATAACGGCCGTTTGTACCCAATCCATGACAAAATGCCCCTTTTAATCAAAGTTAATAAAATATCATACAGGACTCCGGAACGAAAAGTCAAGAACCAATTTACGACAATTCAATCTCATTGTATAATGAATGCAAACTACCGTGAGGGCCGGAGGTGTCGGCATTTGCTTGCTCATGTCGCTCAAGTAACCCGTACATATCGTACACATATTTTATGGCATTCGGAAAATGAATCCTGGAAGCGGAAGAGCCGTCCGTTCCGCGCTTATTCTTCGGCTGCGCCTGCCGTCCCGTTCAAAAGCAATGCCTTTGACCCGCTGGCCCGTTTTGCCGCGCAGCGGCTCTCGGAAATCATGGATACGGCCAGGCAGCTCAAGGATATCAGCGAATCGCTGCTCAAGGAATACGACTTCACCGCAGCCGTCCCGCTGCAAGATCCGGCAGAGCCTTCATCGCCTGATCCGATCCGGCGGCAGCTTAAAGAGCTGGTTGCAGGGTACAACCAGCTCTATCTTGCATCCGACAACAGCTACGGGACGATTAACGATCAAGCAGCCAAAGAGGCCCTCGGCGAGCTTCCTTACTCAGCGCTAGAGCCGCTCGGCATCCGGCCCGATGCAGCCGGACTGCTTCAGCTCGAGGATGCGGAGGAGGAGTCGCCCGCCGTTTCGTCCGAGCCTCTTGCCCTCGAGCCGGTGATCCTTCATATGGCCTCGGCGGTTAACAAGGCGGCGGAGCGCATGCTGACCCTTTCTCCGGATCAGCTGCTGAACAAAGGCGAGCTTCCGCTGCAGGCTTTCTCGAAATACCGCCACCAGCAGTGGCAGAACAACCGGATCCATACTTATTTCCCCGTTCCGTTCACCGGCTTCCTGCTCAACTACTATTTATAAGGCCTGGCTCAGCGCTCGCTTGCGATATTCAAGGGAATGCCTCATCGCTTCCCGCTTCGCCTTTGCCAAACGGCAGCTGTCCGGCAGCCCGAACCATTCGGCGCAATGGTACAAGGCCGCAAGCGTATGCTTCGCGGCCTCGGCGGCCTGCTTCTCCTCCCTCAGCATGTAAAAGGCAACCTGGTAGCAGACCGCTTCGTATGCCCGCAGCACCATAGCTTTCTCCTGCGGCACAACCCGGCAATCTCCCGGATCCGTGGCCAGCTTCATTTGGACAGCCATTCCTTCTCTCCCTCCCGTACCGCTTCATCTCCATATACATCTCCGCGACCATTGGATCGACGATTGAATTATTTTTGCACAATTTATTTTAGATAAGACTTCGGCAAGTTTCATTCCTACTTATATAGACGATTCGAATGACGATTTTCTTTCACTTTTTTTGAAAACATTTTTGGAATAATTAGAGACCGCTCCCTGGGAGCACTACACTGCTTGGTATAAGCAATAAGCAGCGCAAAAACGCCGTCCCCGTAACTACAGGAACAGCGCAATTGGACCTGTCTCTTATCTTTTGCCCGGATCATACGGCTCGCCCAGTGCGGAAGGGGCGTTCGCCCGGCCGACGGCACCGGCCAGCACGAGAATAGTCAATACATACGGCAGCATGTAAAGGAACTCGACCGGCACGCTCTTAGCGAAATCGAACAGCTGAACGAAGTTGCGCACCGCCTGGGCCAGTCCGAAAAATATCGCCGCCCCTAGAGCCCCGACCGGATGCCATTTGCCGAAAATCATAGCCGCCAGCGCGATAAAGCCTTGCCCCGAAATCGTATTGTGAGAGAAGCTGCTGGTCGTCGTCAAGGTGATCGTCGCTCCTCCGAGTCCTGCAAGAGCTCCGCTTAACAGAACTCCGATATAACGGATCCGCTTTACCTTAATGCCTACCGTATCCGCAGCTCCCGGATGCTCCCCGACCGAGCGGAGACGGAGGCCGAACGGGGTTTTGAACAAAATGTAGTAGGTCAAGGCCACGAGGATCAATGCCAGGTAGGTCGTCGGATAAGCGTTAAAAATCGCTTCACCCAAAAACGGAATCGACGAAAGCACAGGAATGGCCACTTTGGAAAATACCGCATTCAATGTCTCCGTTTGCCCCGAGCCTTCATACAAGATCTTGACGAGGTAGACGGTAAAGCCGGCCGCCAAAAAATTAATGACGACGCCGCTTACTACCTGGTCGGCGTTAAACGTCACCGTTGCTACAGCGTGAACCAGCGAGAACAAGATGCCGAACAGTATCGCGGCCACGAGCCCGAGCCATGGAGCCGCACCAGCCATACCCGCCTGCTCCACCGCATGCGTAGCAACGGCCGAGGCGAAGGCGCCGGAAACCATTAGCCCCTCCAGTCCGATATTGACGACCCCGGACCGTTCGGAGAAGATGCCGCCCATCGCGGCAAAAATAAGCGCAGTGGAGAACACCAAGGTTGTATTCACAAGCTCACCGAGTATTCGCAATGTTTCCATGCTAGGCCACCTCCTCTTTTTTGCGTTTGGCCATGAGCGGCTTCAGCACCCAGCGGACGATGCCGTGGGAGGCGACAAAAAAGATGACGGAAGCGATAACGACGCGAATAATTTCGGGAGGTACGTCGGCCCCGAAGCTCATTCCCGCCGATCCGTACGTGAGCATCCCGAACAAGACGGCAGCCAGCACGACGCCCAATGGATGATTGCCGCCAAGCAGCGCTACGGCGACACCATCGAACCCGTAACCGGGTGTCGATGCGGCAATGACCTGGTAGTGGAATACACCGAGCGTTTCCACGACACCGGCAAGACCGGCGAAGATGCCTCCGATCACCATCGCCTTAATAATGTTGCGGTTCACGTTCATGCCTGCATACTGCGCCGCATGCGGATTGTGGCCGACAGCCCGCAGCTCGTAGCCCTGCTTCATTTTCCAGAGAACGACGTAGAAGATAACCGCACCGGCGAGAGCAATGAACGTTCCCCAGTGCATCCGTGAATTGCCGAATAATTCTGATAACCATCCAATCGATAACGACGCGGAATCCTGAATCATGTACGATCGCTGCTGTCCGGGCTGAAGCAGAAACCGGTTGACAATGTAATTCGACAAAAACAAGGCGATCCAGTTCAGCATAATGGTCGTAATGACCTCATTGACACCGCGGCGGGCCTTCAAATACCCGGCGATGCCGCCCCATAGCCCTCCGAGCAGCCCTCCGACAATAACCGCGAGCGGAGCATGAATAAACCAGGGCAAGCTCAGCTTGACCCCGATCCAGGTCGCCCCGGTCATCCCTATCATGAATTGACCTTCGGCGCCGATGTTGAACAAGCCGGTTCGAAAGGCAAACGCGACGGACAGTCCGGTCAAAATAAGCGGCGTAATTTCCCGGATCGTCTCGCCCATGTTGTACGGATTGCCGAACACTTTGCCTAATAACGATATGTAGGCGGCAACCGGATTGTAGCCGCCAAGCAGCATGACGAGAGCCCCGAAGAGCAGACCGAGCACGATAGCGACCAGCGGTACCAGCGCCGTGTCCTTTACGAATACTTTGGTAACCTTGTCCATGCTTTAAGTCCCCTCCGCATCTTTGGTATCCGTCCTGTGGCTTCCCGCCATCATCAATCCAAGTTCTTCGTCGTTCGTCCGCTCCGGCAGCACCTCCCCGACGATTTGCCCTTCGTAAATGACGGCAATCCGGTCCGATACGTTCATGATTTCATCAAGCTCGAATGAAATGAGCAGCACGGCCTTGCCTTTGTCCCTCTGCTCGATCAGCCTTTTATGTACAAACTCGATCGCTCCTACATCAAGTCCGCGGGTTGGCTGAGCTGCGATCAGCAGGTCAGGATTTTTGTCAATTTCCCTGGAAATAATCGCTTTTTGTTGATTGCCTCCCGACAAAGATCTCGCTTTGCTGTAGATGCTTGGAGTTCTGACGTCGAATTCCTTGATCAGCTTTTCCGCGTGCTTGTCTATCGCGTCATAATCGAGAAAGCCGCCTTTGTTGTAGGCCGGATAAAAATACGATTTGAGCACCATATTCTCGCTCATCGAAAAATCGAGCACCAGACCATGCTTGTGACGGTCCTCGGGAATGTGCGCGATCCCCGCCTCCGATATCGTCCTCGGGTGCTCGTTGGCAACATTGCGTCCATTGAACAGAATGGACCCTCCCTGCACTTGTCGAAGACCTGTCAAAGCCTCAATCAGCTCGCTTTGTCCATTGCCGTCGACGCCAGCAATACCCAGTATTTCGCCGGCCCGTACCTTCAGGCTTAGCTCGCGCAGGGTGGGAACCCCTTGGTTGCCTTGGGAAGACAAACGTTCGATCTGCAGCACGACGTCCCCCGGTACCGCCTGTTTCTTGTCCACTTTGAAAGAGACGCTTCGGCCGACCATTTTTTCCGCCAATGCTTTGGGAGTTGTCTCGCTAACCTTTACCGTGTCGATAACGCGCCCACGTCGAATGATAGTTACGGTATCGGCAATACTCATAATCTCCTTCAGCTTGTGGGTGATCAAAATAATCGACTTGCCCTGCTGGACCAAGCTTTTCATGATCTCCATCAGCTCTTGAATTTCCTGCGGCGTGAGCACGGCGGTCGGCTCGTCGAATATTAAAATGTCGGCTCCCCGGTAGAGCGTCTTCAATATTTCAACCCGCTGCTGCATTCCTACGGAAATGTCCTGAACCAAAGCATACGGGTCCACTTTCAAGCCGTACTGCTCCGATATGCTTTTAACTTTCTGGGCTGCGGATTTGTAGTCTATCGACATTCCGCGGGTAGGCTCGATGCCGAGAATAATATTCTCCATAACCGAGAACGGCTGAACCAGCTTGAAATGCTGATGCACCATGCCGATGCCTAGATCAATCGCCTTGTTGGGATTGTCGATCGAGGTTTGGCGTCCGTTGATCCATATTTCTCCCTCATCCGGCTGATACAGGCCGAACAGGATGTTCATTAGTGTCGATTTCCCCGCTCCGTTCTCCCCCAGCAGCGCATGGATTTCTCCTTTCTGCAGCTGAAGGCTGATGCTGTCGTTGGCAACGATCCCAGGAAACCGCTTCGTGATATTGCGCAGTTCGACAACCGTAGTTGAACTCATCGGAACCTCCTGCCCATCCTTTAAATATTAGTAAATGAAACAACAAGGCCAGTTTGTAACCAGCCTTGTCGGGCCATTCGAAAGCTGCATGAGGATGCTTTATTTTTCAGGCACTTTGATTTCGCCGCTTTTGATTTTTTCCTTATATTCGTCTACTTTCTTCAACACGTCCGCAGGAACGTTCTTCTTGGATGTCTCCGGCAAGCCGACTGCATCTTCCTTCAAGCCCAGCGTAACGACTTGACCGCCTTTAAACTTGCCGTCGATCACATCGTTAGAGACGCGAATGACCGCTTGATCGACTCGCTTCAACATGGAAGTCAGCGTAACGTCATCGCCGAACTCGAGAGATTGGTCTTTATCCACGCCGATAACCCACACCTTCTTACCGGCTTTCAGACGGTCTTTAGCTTCATTAAATACCCCGTTGCCAGTCGCGCCCGCCGACGGAAAGATAATATCCGCGCCGTCATTGAAAATTGTCGCCGCAGCGGCTTTACCGAGATCGGGCTTGTCGAATGCGCCGGTATAATTGACCGTCACCTTCGCGTTCGGATTCACTGCCGCCACGCCGGCCTTGAACCCTGCTTCAAAACGCTTGATTACCGGGATTTCCAGTCCGCCTACGAAACCGATTTTATTCGATTTGGTCGTCAGTCCCGCTACAACGCCGACCAGATAGGAGCCCTCATGCTCGGCGAATGTAACCGATTCGACATTGGGAAGCTCCACAACGTTGTCGATTAGCGCCAGCTGCGCCTTCGGATTTTGCGAGGCTACCGTTTTGACCGCATCGGCCATCAGGAACCCGATTCCCCATGTGAGATTGTAATTATCTTTAACAAATTGATTCAGATTCGGTATGAAGTCCGCGTCGCCTTTACTTTGCAGATACTTCACATTCGCTCCGGTTTGCGATTTGATTTGCTGAAGCCCTTCCCAAGCGCTCTGATTGAACGATTTGTCATTGACGCCGCCGATATCGGTAACCATGCCAATGTTGAATTTCTCGCCTTTGTTGGATGCAGCGCCTCCGGCTCCCGCCTGTGTCCCCGTCCCTCCTCCGGTGTTCGTTCCGGCATTGTTTTTGGTTCCGCAGCCTGTCAAAGCTATCGCTGAAGCAAGCACCAGGCTAGTCGTTACCGCCACCCATTTTTTCATTTCGTAAACACCCCTCATTAGGATTAATTCATTCATGACCACCATTTTCAATTTATAATGCCACATCCGTGAGCCATTTTATGTATGCAGCCCTAGTACTTTCTCATCATCGTTTCATCCTGTCCCGGTTCCGTAACGAAGCTTAGACATGCTGGTTTGAACTTATTGTATTAACCGTTTAGGCAATATATAACAGAAAATGATGCTTGCAGGGGGAGGAAGTAATCCCATATCCTTACACGTGTAAGCTTCCCTCCCTGCCTTTTAGCCCAATATAACAAAAAGCCCTGTGAAGACAAATCCTTGTCCTCACGGGCTTTCTACGGCTTTTACGGAATAAATCAACCCTATTGCCATACGGAAAACATCCTATCCTTTCTGAAATCGGTCCCACTTATGAAGTTGCCTTATCTAGAATGTGAAAATAGATCACATACAAACAATTTTCATTGTTTTTTATTAAAACGATATTGATTCACCATAATTTCATGTTATTATATATTACACAAACTAACAATTTATCATCACGGAAGGAGCCTCGTATATGACTTCAACCGCCATTAAGACGGTTGCTCTACGCCACTTTGCCAAAAAGGGATACGAAGGTACCCCTCTCTCGGATATCGCCAAGGATGTCGGTATCAAAACCCCTTCTCTCTATGCCCACTTTCGCAGCAAGGAAGAATTATTCCTTAGCGTATTCCAGGATGTACTGCAAGAGCATGCATCCCGTATCGATCAGCTCATTTCCTCTATCAGCCATTTACCTATCGAAGAAAAACTTTACACCATACTGCGGGATTCGTGCGAAAATTATTTGCTGGATGAAGAGAAAATCACCTTTTTAAAAAGAGCGATGCTGTTCCCGCCTGCGTTTTTACAGGAAGACTTAAGGGAGCAGTTCATGGAGACCGAACGTGTTCTTGCCGGCCGGCTGTCCGCCCTGTTTGCGAGCGGAATACAAAAAGGACTCATCCGCGATGAGCCCGTCAATGAATTGCTGGCGTCCTACTTAAGCTTGTTGGACGGTTGCTTTGTTCAGCTGTTTTATTATGGCCGAGACCAATTCGAGCAGCGCCTTTCTTGCGTTTGGCGAATTTATTGGGACGGCATTTCGGCGTCGAAGCCGGTGGCTACTACTCCACAAGCCCGTTCTTGAAAGCGTAAATGGCAGCCTGAGTACGGTCTTCGACTCCGAGCTTGGCCAAGATATTCGTTACATGAAATTTCACGGTCTTGATGCCGATGAACAGCTCGTCAGCCACATCCTGGTTCGATTTGCCCGACGCGATGAGCCTCAATACTTCCATCTCTCGTTCCGTCAATTCCTCATGAGCCGGGGCGGATGGCTTCGGCTGACGGAAACGGTTCATGATTTTCGAAGCGACCTGCGATTCCAAAATCGATTGTCCTTTCACAGCGGCGCGAATCGCCTGGGCAATCTCTGCAGCTCGCGACGTTTTCAGCAAATAGCTGAAGGCGCCGGCTTCAATGACCGGGTACATCTTCTCATCGTCCAAAAAGCTCGTCAGCACGATGACCTTGCATTCCGGATACAGCTGCAGCAGCTTGCGCGTCGTTTCGATTCCATCCATGCCCTCCATCACCAAGTCCATCAACACGACATCAGGCTTATACTCCTGGGCCAAACGAATTCCGTCCGCGCCGTTGCTCGCTTCACCGACAACTTCGATATCCTCCTCGGTGCTGAGCACTGCCGCCAAGCCGATTCTCACCATCTCATGATCGTCAACCAGTAAAACCTTAATCGCCGTCTCGTTCTCCACTCAAGCTTCCTCCTTCCGCTAGGATAGGTACGCGGATATCGATCCTTGTCCCTTTGCCCGGCGCCGTTATCAAATTCAGGGAGCCGCCAATCTCGTTGACCCTCTCCCTCATCGTTACTATCCCGTAGGACGCATGCTTCTTGGCATCCATATCGAAGCCGACGCCGTTGTCTTTAATAAGAAGACGTATCGCATCGGACGAAGGTTGCGTAAGCCGTACCTCCAGCTTCGTCGCCTTGGAATGCCTGAGTGCATTGGACATCGCTTCCTGGACGATCCGGAACAGATGATCCTCGATCCCCTTCGGCAGCCGTACTTCTTCATCGAGCTCCCACATCATCTCCATCGGCACCTTGGCCATCAGTTCCTGCAGCAGCTCGAGCAGACCTTCGGCGAGCCGTTTGCCTTCCAGATGGACCGGCCGCAAGTGGAGCAGCAGCGCGCGCATTTCCGATTGGGCGACGGATGCCATCTCTTCAATCAGATGAATTTGCCGCTTCGCCTTCTCAAAGTGCGCTTTATCAAAGTCCTTGTCCAGCGTCCGGCCGACCGCCGTAGCCGTCATCGAGATAGCGAACAGCTGCTGGCTGACCGCATCATGGAGCTCTCTGGCAAGCCGCTGACGTTCTTCCACGATGGCGGAATATTTCGCCTTCTGCGCCAGCTGCGCGTTGTTGTTGGACAGTCTTTGAAGCGACGTCACTTGGTCTTCCCACTTCTTCGTAATCTGGTTCAGCTGGTCTCCGAGCCGACCGATTTCGTCCTCCCCGAGCGGCGGAACCTTGCGGCTCAAGTTTCCTTTTTCCAGTGAAATCATGACTTCCCTCAGCAGTTCCAGCCTCCGCTTCGTTTTACTGCTGTTCCACAACCCATATGTACCGCCGATGACCGCAACGATGACGATCAGCGTCAGGCTCAGCTTCACGCCTTCCTGCCACGAAGCGAATTCCTCAACGAAGCCGTTATAGTGCAGAAAGTACACGATGACGCCAAACAAAAGAAGGCTGAGTACTATGGACTCGCCCATACTTCGCCATATCATGTTGGTCAGCCGTTTGTCGTGCCCTTCCATTCGCTTAAGCCCTCCAGCCTCTTAAAAAAATCCGCTGCGTTCTTTCTTGGCGGTTTCCTGCTATCCAATCTTTACACAATCTTGATATCTATATCTGCTACGACGTAAGAGATCAGCAGCTTCACCTGCGTATCCGCCGTTTCGTAGTTCTTGGATTGCCAAACGGTTTTATTCAAAATCCCGGCTTCTTTATTCGGCCCGATATCCGTTTGTCCGAACAGGACGGACGATGTAACCGATACGCCGATATCTTCCGGGACGATGATGTCTACGTCAGCGATAACCCCTTGGAGCACAATGGTCGTTTCCTGCTGCTCGAAGATAGCGTACGTCAGGTCGATTTGCAGCTCTCCGAGCACGTTCCATATGGAGCTGCTGCGAAGTACCCACGGCTCTTTTCCCCAGCGGATGCTTTCGATCAAGCTTTGCTTCCTGACATAGCTGTCATCCTTTTGCAGCTGTTTGGAGCGTATATAAAAGAACCCTAATGATATAAGAATAATGGCGATCAGCAGCGAAAGATTGCCTCCCAGCAAAATCACCAAGCCGATACC
This sequence comes from Paenibacillus sp. NPDC056579, assembly GCF_042793215.1. Taxonomy (NCBI): domain Bacteria; kingdom Bacillati; phylum Bacillota; class Bacilli; order Caryophanales; family Paenibacillaceae; genus Paenibacillus; species Paenibacillus sp. NPDC056579. Next base: position 19,481 of record NZ_JBHTVD010000018.1, on the reverse strand, counting down.
GATAAAAATATATCCTTTGCGTACAGACGACGAACGGACTTTGTTAATGCCGAAAAGAATAAATAGAAGGGCCATCACGGTGAAAAAACCGAAGTGGTCATCGATGAGAAGATAAATCCCTACACCGATCAAAATGAGCGCCACATTCCGGTTATTGTTGCGTTTCAGGAAATTTCTGTTCATCCGCGCCGTCCCTCCCTTCTTATGCCGATTCATGGTCGTCTGACAACTATAGGCACAAAAGCCATAGATGACCTATGGCTTTTTGCCTTTCCTAGCATATCACAATTTACTTTTGCCTCAAAGAGGATTTTGTTATTTGCAGCGGATGCGGATCCTCAAGGACCCACACCGCATAACGGATCCTTCACTACTTGGACGGCTGCTTACTATTGTTCGGAGTTCAGCTTCTCTTTGAGCAGCTGCAGCTGATCGTCGACCTTTTGCTGCTTGGCCGGATCTGCCGGGGGGTAGCCTGCCGCCGCTCCTGCACCTGTCGAATACAGGCCGCTTACATAAGGCTTGCGGGCGATCTCCGCTTCCACTTCCATGGACATGATTTTGTCTTCCATGCGGCGGAAGCCTTTCACTGCGCTGCCGCCTTCGATGACGTTGCTCGCCGTCACTTCAGCCATTTGCTTCTTCGCTTTGGCCAATTGGGCGCGGGAGACGAGCTCGCTGCGCTTGTTGCGCATTTGGTAGAACGCATCCTTCATTTCGTGAAGCTGCTGCACCAATTCCTCCGCTTGCGCCTTGGAGCCGGCATGCATTTCCGAATACTCGGCTACTTTGCCTTCATAGTATAGCTTTTGCTCCAATGCTTGGCGTGCCGTTGCTTCCTGTCCGTTCCGAAGAGCATCCTTCGCCTGCTCTTCCCATTGAGCCGTCAGGCGGATTGCTTCATCCCAACGCTCCTTCAATTTGCGCTCGTTCGCGATTTGACGGGCAACCGTTACTTCCGCTTGAGCGATCTCTTCCTCCATATCGCGAAGATATTGATTCAGCATAATGATCGGATCTTCCACCTTGTCCAACAGCTCATGCAGCGACGCTTTCGTCATATCTTTAATTCTGGAAAATACTCCCATGGTTACACATCTCCTTTAATGTTGTTTTGTTGTTGTTTTTCGTAATTGGCGACTTTCGCCCGAAGCTCTTCGATTTCTTTCCACATGGCTTTTTTCTCGATATCCTTCATCATAGCGTCAAGATCGGAAGCCGCTTGACCTTGGGACTGCTTAGCTTGATACCCTTGGTACCCCTGCTGTCCTTCATAAGCATCGCGTCCGCTGTGTCTATCGGAGCCGCAGTGGCCTTTGCGTCCGTAGCCGCCCCATTGGGAATGGGCGCCGTCGCCGTTCCAATGGTTGGCTCCCGGTCCTCCGTAGCCGTAGCCCGGGCCGTAAGGGCCCCCGGTGTGCGGCTCGCTCGGAATGACCAGAGCGGCCAGGAAGTACAACGGGATAATAACGCCGCCCGAGAAGAATGTGGTTACTACGACAATCAATCGCAAGATGTTTGAGTCGATTCTTAATGTATCCGATAACCCGCCGCAGAGGCCGGTTATTTTGCGGTCGGTGCGTGAACGGTATATTCTGGTCATTGTCGCATCCAGCCCTCCTGCTGTAATTTCGTTTTTAATTTCGCCATTTCGTTATCCAACGCTTGCGAGACGGTTTGGCTTGCCGACAAAAGCGCATCGCGGGTTTGGGACCGCACTTCGCGAAGCGTGCGTGCCGACATTTCCAGATCGGAGACTCGCTCCTCCAGCCGGTCGAACATTCTCGGCTGCCCGGAGCCGTATCCGGCGCCCATACCGCGCAATCGCTCGTTCATGCGCTGCTGCAGCCGCACGCTCTCTATCCTTGCGATGTAGTAGCTGCGCTTGGCTGCGACTTCATCGAAGTCCGCCTTCAACTGCTGCAGCTGCTCCTCCAGCTCGACGATACCAAGCTTGCTCTGCTCGTAGAGCGCCTTGTACTGGGCGCTGCGCTCTTCCTGCTGCAGCTTCTCTTGAAGCGCGATGCGCGCCACCTGCTCCTCGCCCGCCTTCAGGGCGATGACCGCTTGCTGCTCGCGGCGTTCTTTGAGCTGCGCCGCATTCATGTATTCCTGCCTCAAGGAGGCCGCGTGCGAGAGGCACTGCTGTAGAAGCCTCTCCGACTCGCGAACTTGCTCGGCCTGCGAGTTCAAGTATTTATCGATCAGTCGTACCGGATCTTCCGATTGCTCCAGCATTTCATTAAACGTTGCTACGGTAATGTCTCTAAATCGTTTGCCAAGACTCATGCTCTAACCACCTTTTCTCCGTATTCATTTCGGTACTATATTTTAGTAAACGCCGCCGGATTTCTTTTTCAAAAGCGATATGCCGTAGCAAATGAATCCGATAGCTATGGCGATAGCGATAAATCCGGACAATTTGCCGAGCAAGATCAGCCCTCCGAATACGAGCAAGATCCAACCGATGACGGTGCGTCCGTTTTTAATCCCCAGCCAGCCTAATCCCGCGATTGCCAATGGGAACAAGTAGCCCATGATATGTCCCATATGGAAGCCAAACTTGTTCAGCAGAATGATAGCACCGAAGGAGATTAACAGAAGCGCCAGACCGCTGTGTCGATTCAGTCTCATTATGTATTCACCGCCTTTCCTTTGTGATGTCGTTTGTTCATGTCTTTATTTTAGGGTTTTCGCCCTTTTCCCAAAACGGACCTGCGTCGGTTTTTGCACCTAGACCTAAGTCGGGGCAAACGACCGACCTTAGTCAAACCAACGGTACCAGAGGCTTTTTTCTTGTCCGGACCGGGATGAACTATCTGTTGGCAAGCCATACTGAATAATAGAACCTTACCAACGGAACCATCCGAACAGGAGAGTGATTTTCCTATGCCCAACCTAACCTTCCGACCTTACAAGCTCCGGTACGCTCAGCTCATCATTATCGTGCTGCTGTCCGCCGTTCTTTGGCTCACACCTCTATCATCCGATGCCGCCGAGCCTCAACCGCCGGTCCAGGTATTCAACGTGCAGCAGGAGCAGGTGGTCGCCACCCTGCCCAATTCCGATTCGTTCAGGGAACAGTCGGCCGCTTGGCTGAAATCCGTCAAAGGCTTATCGGCCAGGCACAATGTAGAGGCGGAGTCCGGTATCGTCGTCCATATTCCGCTCACCCCTCCGTTGCCCGTCAATCACAGCTGGCTTTCCATCCAGGCAACCGACATCTATTTATTTATCGATCCTGCGGAAAAACAAAACCCCCATCTGCTCGTATTCAGCAGTGAGGGCAAGCCTTACGTATTCGATTGTCCGAGCGATCCGGAGTCGTTCCTGAAGCAGCATGGGCTGCTGGAGTATTTGAAATAATCGATTAGAAAAAGTCCGGCAAATAAGTCTGGTTGTCCGGAATGATCGTCTCAAGCAGCCTGACAGCGGCGCTATCGCCTTCCAGCCGGCCGATCTCATGCAGAAACGCCGGCCGCTGATAGCCCATCAGCATAGCGCTTAGCGTGCCGATCCCGCAGCTAACGGCAGGGATTCCTTCGGCAGTGCCGCCTCCCGGCTGCTTATGAACGGTCACCTTACCATTCGCTCCGATATCCAGAACGAATTCGCCTTCGTTCCATTCGGCATGGCTGTCGCTTATATTGAGGATGAGCTTGCCTGCCGCATCCGCGTCCGCTTTCGACGCAAAAGGGTACAGCTCCATAAAGCGCTCCGCATCGACGATCCGCGCCATGAAGTACGGCTCAAGCACCTGCTGGATCCGCGGATTATCGAGCAGAAAAGGCAGCCGGTCGTCCGCAGGCACGTTTACTTTGACCTTCTCGATCATCGAATCGTGGTCGGCTATAAACTTCCACAGCCCTCTCCATGCCTGCTGATGCAAATATACCAGCTCATGAATTTGGCATATGCGGTCTTTCACTATGTAGTGGACATAGCCTGCCGGAGCGCCGGACTCGTCATAATAGACTGCGGCGCTCCCTTTTTTGTTGGCAAAGATCCGGTTCGTCCACCAAGCCTCGTCTCGATCCAGTGCTCCGTTATACCGTACGGCATATTGCCTGTAAATCGAATTCAGAAGCTCGATATTCTCGTTCACACGAACGACACGACCTGGTTGGGCAGGAAGCTTCGGCAGCAATGCAGTTTGAATTTCATACTTCTTCGTCTCCGTATACGTCTCCCATCCGTATTTCCGGTAAAACGCAAACTGAAACGGATGCAAAAACGAGAGGTATTGCCCCTGCTCACGCATCACCTGCAAAGCGTTGCCGATCAAGGAAGCTACCATGCCGCCTCTGCGGTATTCCGGCCATGTCGCCACGGAAGCAATACCGCCCATGGCAAACCGCTTGCCGTTTACCCATGTATGCATATCATGGATGCTCAGACGCGCAGCCAGCTTCCCTTCCACGTAAGCGCCCCAGCACTCTTTTTCCTTGAGAAGCGAAATTCGTCTCTCCCTGTCTTCCTTCGGAACCTCATATTGAAACGCAAACTCGGACAGCGACAAGCTGTCGTGAAAATCTTCTTTGGGAATGCGGTGAATTTCAAACGGTTTCATCGGGTTTCCTCCATTACGTTTTCGGCTAATAGCGGCATTCGGATCGTCACTGTCGTACCCTTGTCTTTCCTGCTGTTTAATTGAAGGGTACCGCCCGCCGCTTCTACTATTTTATAACAAATCATGATGCCGATGCCCGTTCCTTTCGTCTTCGTCGAATAAAACAGCGAGCCCAACCGCTTCAGCTCCTCCTCCGACATCCCGATTCCCGTATCGATCAGTCGGATCACGGCTTGTTCCTTCTCTCTGTACAGCTCCACGTCAAGACTCCCGCCTTCAGGCATAGCTTCGATAGCGTTTTTCATCAGGTTAACCATCAGCTGTCTTAACTTTTTACGGTCAAAATAAATCGTCAGTGACGTTTGCCAGCACGTACGGATTTCAACCTGATGCATATTGGCGAACGGCGCTACCATATGTACGACTTGGGTAAGCTGCTGAATCAATTCAAGCTGTTCCCAGGCGTGCTCTTGCGGTTTCGCAAATGACAAGTAGTCGCTTAAAATCGATTCGGCCCGGTCCAGCTCTTCTATGATAAGAGGAGAATATTCGTTAAAACGTTTCAATGAAGAGTCATGTCCGTTCATCAGCTGCATAAATCCGCGCACGACCGTCATGGGATTGCGAATTTCATGTGCAACCGACGCCGCCAGCTCTCCCAGCATCTGCATTTTTTCCCTCTGCTGAATTTCCGCCTGCATTACCGCGTTCTCCCGCATTTTTTCTATAAAATAAATGCTCATGTAAGCGGATGCCGCATGAAGCAGGCCGAAAGCTGCGATATAGGATAAAGAATGGAAATCCCAGCCTATCGGCTGATTCAGCTTAAACGTATACACCGAGCCTATAATGATCATTCCGTCGCCCGCCGCAAACAATGTCCCTGCAAGCAGCTTGTTTTTCACCGAAAGAGCAGGATAATACCGGAGAAGGACGGCGATCAGCACCCATAAGGAGAAAATAATCCCCGCAATGACCCCAATATCGCTAAACCCCTGGGCTATCCGGACCAGAACAATCGTGACGGACAAGACGAGCCCTACACGCATCCCCCCGTAAAGACTGCCAACAAGCACCAGCACGCCGCTTAATTGAAACGGGTAATCGGGAAAATAACCGATAGGAAACGACATCAAGGCCAGCATACCGAAGACAAGCAATCCGGTGAATATGGGCTTATCCAGCTTCTCGTTATGATTCGGCCTGTCCAGCCACAGAACCTGGTACAAAAAGATGCATGCCCAAATGATAAGTACGTTCAACAGCAAATGATTCAACTCGTCAGCACGCCCTCCCTTCATGGACTTAGTAACTGCCGCTTTTCGATTGATGCTGCGTTGAATCACCATACCGTTATGCATCCGCCAATTGGAATAAATACAGGTATTTTCTCATTATGAAGGCAATTTGCCTATTCGTTAATAGGCTATATTCCTTAATTCTGTTTATTTTTACCACACTGAATGATTAATTCCAGATCTTCTCTCTCGTGGACAAAAAGTAGGCGATATTCCAAAGCAAAACGGGCTTTAATCCAATCAGCATTCATTCCTGTGACATATGGTATAGTATGTCTTCTGAGAGGGGGATGTCGAATGAGCGGTGTTGGCGGTCTTTTTACAAGTTCAGCGATTATTCTTGTATTGTTCATTTTGCTGGTTATCGTACTTCGTGGCTTCGTATACTAATAGCAGCTGACAAAAGCCCCCGAAAAGGCAATGCATTGCCTCTTCGGGGGCTTTTCCTATTTATTTGGCGCTTGGCCGGCCGAGCAAAAGAACACGAACCCGATCCCCGGAGGAGGCGCCTCTGCCTCCGGCCGGAATACGGATCAGGCAATCCGTATCCTTGATCGATACCATCACGCTGGATTTATCCGTCCCGGCGGGTCTTACTGCGAGCTCGCCTTGCGTCCAATCCATGGTTCCTCTTACATACCGGCTGTACGCGGATCCTTTGGCATAGTCCGCGCTCAGGCGGGCCACCGTCTCGGGCAGCAGCGGTACAGGGTGCCCTTGCATCGCCCGGAGACAGGGACCCGCGAACAGCTCGAACCCGACGAAGCACGCCCCCGGGTTGCCGGATAAGGCGAACAGAAGCTTGCCGTTCCATACGCCGGCCGATGTCGGACTTCCGGGCCGCATGGCCACTTTATTGAACAGCAAGGTGCCGTCCCATCGCTCGAATACGTCGACGAGCACATCTTTGTCCCCTACCGAGACGCCGCCCGACGTTATTATGCAATCCGCCTGAGCCAGCGCGGCTCGCAGCTCCCGCTCCACCAAATCAGGCTGGTCGGGAAGAACTGGCATAAGGATCGCTTCTCCCCCCGCATCCCGAACCTGGCATGCAACCATATAGCTGTTGCTGTTGCGGATTTTTCCCGGTGCGAGAGGACGGTCTACATCCAGCAGCTCCGATCCGGTTGGGAAAATAGCCACTCTCGGCTTACGGTACACAGGCACACTCGAGTAGCCGAACGATGCCAGCAGAGCCGTTTCGCCTGGCCCGATGCTTGTGCCGGAACGGAGCAGCAGCTCGCCTGCGGCGACTTCCTGCCCGATCGGCGTGATATTGTCCCCGGCCGTCATCCGTTTGCGGATATGGACGGTATCTCCATCCGCCGCCGTCATCTCCAGCATTATGACGGCATCCGCACCTTCGGGAACGGCAGCTCCCGTCATAATCTTTGCTGCCTGGCCTAGCTCCACTTCCTTAGCGGGCATCGCTCCGCTATATATCGTTTCGACAACTTGGAGAGGCACTGGCCGTTCAGGCGAGGCCTCCAGGCTGTCAGCCGCCCGAATGGCATAGCCGTCCATGCCCGAGCGCCGGAAATGCGGCACAGGATGGCCGGCGGATATGTCGGCAGCGAGCCGCCGGCCGAAGCTCTCGGCCAGAGCCACATGCTCCGTCTCCAGCACTTGTGTATAGGAAAGCACAGCTTGCTGGGCTTCTTCAACCTGCAGTGCCTTGCGGTGAAATCTTAATCCGGACACTCCCGACTAGCCTCCTATTTGCGACATTCTGCGCAGGGTTGGAATATGGCTCTGCTGCTCGTTAAGCAGCGCCTTGGCCATCTCGTGGCTCTCGGGCTTGACGTCGAGCGCCTTCAGGAACAAATTCGCCAGCGCCTCGTCATCGCCGATGTAGCGGCGCACATTGAACTCGTCGGACCAATACAAGCACGGCTTGATGTTCCCGTCGGACGTCAGTCTCAGCCGGTTGCACGTTTCGCAGAAATGATCGCTTACGGGATGGATCAAGCCGAACGTGCCGAGAGCGCCTTCGATCTGGAAGTTTTGCGACGGCCCGTTGCCGTAAATTTCCCCGTATGGCTGGACCGTCCATCCTTTTTCAGCGCACCGTTCCGTAACGAGGCTAAGCGGCACATACCTCGACTTCCATCCGGAATCGTCATGACCGATCGGCATATATTCAATAAATCGGACCTGCACCTTGCGGTCTATCGTCATTTGCAAGAAGTCATCGATCTCGTCGTCATTGATCCCTTTCATCAGCACTACGTTCAATTTGATGGGATCTAGACCGACACGATAGGCCGCCTCAATGCTATCCAGAACCTTGCGGATATCTCCGCCTCTGGTGATCAGCGAGAAACGGTCCGCCCGCAGTGAATCAAGGCTGATATTAATCCGCGTCAAGCCCGCGGCACGAAGCTGCTCCGCTTTGGCGGCGAAGAAGATGCCGTTGGTCGTCACAGCGATATCTTCAATGCCGGGAATCGCTGACAAACGGGCGATCAGCTGTTCTATATGCTTTCTGACCAGCGGCTCGCCGCCGGTAATTCTCAGCTTGCGCAATCCGAGCTTGGCAAGCACCCTGACGACGTCCACGATTTCATCGAAGGTAAGCATATGCTCTTCCGGCTCGAACTGCATCCCTTCCTCCGGCATGCAATACACGCAGCGCAGATTACAGCGGTCTGTAACCGAAATTCGCAAATAATCGTGAACTCTTCCGAAACGATCCGTTAATATGACTGACACAACCGATCACCTCCATAACCGCAGACCGTTTTCTCTTATTATGTCATAATTCAATAAATATGCATAGGTTGTGTGATATAATCTCACACACCTGACTCATCCGTTTGTCGCTGCAATTTCTCGTAATCGTCCGGCCCATTGACATTAACGGCAAATCGCGGCGAAATCCCCTGGCTCGAGAAGAATTCCTCCTCTGCCGCCGTATAGTTCAGCCTGCGCAGCAGCTCCATCACTCTGTACTGTCCCTGCTCCAGAAGCTCATCTACAACCTTGCCGCATCGTCTGCGGTATACCGCATGCAGCGGATGAACCTTGCCGCCGATCACAGGTACTACCGCATCGGCGCTTTCTCTCGCATGCAGCAGCTGCGCCATCGCCCTTGCCGCATCGGCGGAAACGAATGGCATGTCACATGCAACAACCCAGAGCGTCTCGGCTTGTGCGGCTGCCATTGCCGCCTGCAGGCCCGCCAGCGGACCGCTGCCCGGATGCATGTCGCGAACCGCCCTAACGGGCACTCCGCTTGGCAGCCCCGGCTGCTCCTGCGTAAGCCAGCGCTCGAATGGCGCGTGTTCACTCACCGCAATCCATATGTCGCCGCATACTTTGGCGAGCTCTTCCAGCTGACGTTCGATGAACAAACGCCCGTCCATCGGTAACAGAGCCTTCATTCTGCCTCCCATACGGCGGTTTTGTCCTCCCGCCAGCACGACGCCGGTCATCGGTTTAACGATACCGTTCACCATCTCCACCTTTATTCCCCGCTCCCGTCCAGTCTCTTGCGGAACGATTCGCGCCAGCCCTCCGCCAGCTCTTTAACCTCCAGCAGCGCCTTAATCGCTTCGAGGTCGTCTTTATCATGATATTTGAGCCGGTTCACTTCCGCCACCGATATAGCCTTCGGATGCCGGTCCACGAGCCGGATCGGCGTGCCGCCGGTGACCGCTCCCTCTTTCAACACGCGTAAATAATATCCTGTATATCCGGTGTTTTGGAATAAAAGCGGCATATCCGGCCGGTTATGCCTTACCCCTAGCTTGAAGCAGGGCCTTCTCGGCAGGCTGATCTGCACAAGGGCGCCGCCGGTTTCGAATATATCCCCGATATGCACATCCGTTTCCACCATGCCGGCTACCGTGAAATTTTCGCCGAACGCTCCATACGGCAGCTCCGCATTCAGCTCCTTCCGCCAGTAAGGGTAATGCTCCACACAGTAAACGCAGACCGCCTTATCCTCGCCTCCGTGATTCACCTTATCGGCTTGACCATCCCCCTCCAATTGGACGGAGGACAAAGTTATGGCACCTTCAACCGGTCTCTTATAAATTCCCGTCTCTACCGGCTTCCCGTTATATTGGACGACGGCGGGCTTCCCTAGGTTAAGCGACAGCAATTGCATTAGAATCAACCTTCCTTATGCTTGATCGGGCTCTCCTTGAACCGACTGCTAATAATTTCTTACTACTATAAAAGAAAACGACCCGCAAAGCCACATTATTTTTAGGAACGTTCCTCCGCCGGTTTAAGGGATTTACTTAAAGGACAAGCTGTTAAAAGTACCATGGATGGAGGTAACCGGCAGCATGATGGAGAAAGGCAAGATTACCGCATTCCAGATGGCCGTCATGATGTACCCGACAATCATTGCAACCGCAATTCTTGTCATCCCTAGAATCGATGCGGAATATTCCGGCAAGGATGCATGGATAGCTCCTATATGGGCAGCGCCGGTAGGTGTGTATCTCGTGTACATCTTATATTGGTTAAACCGGCTGTACCCGAATGAAAGCTTGATCCAATACAGCGAGCGCATTATCGGCAAAATCGCAGGAAAACTGCTCGGCCTGATTTATATATTCGCCTACTTTATTAACGACGGCATCATTCTTAGAGAATACGGAGAATTTGTCACAGGCGCTTTTCTTCAGCATACTCCGGTCATCATAGTGATGGGCAGCATGATTCTCGTATGTGCCTATGCCATACACGGCGGATTGAAGACGTTAGCCTTTTGCGCGCAAATCTTCGTACCCATTGTTATCGTGCTGATCCTGCTGATCATGTTCCTCGTCATTCCCGATCTTGATCCGCACCACCTGATTCCAATGTTTGAAAATGGTATAACACCGTCCCTCATGGCTGCTATCCCAACTCATACATGGTTTAGCGAGTTTGTAGACGTGTCATTCCTGCTTCCTTTTGTAGTCAATCGCAAAGACAGCTTCCGCTTGGGCATGCTCTCTGTGCTAGCCGTCATGATCTCGATGGTTGTTTCCAATCTGGTTGCTCTGCTTTTGCTCGGCGACTTAACGTCCGAAGTGAGCTACCCCATCATGCTTGTAGCTCGTTATATCAGTTTAGCGGATTTTCTAACGCATCTGGAATCCGTGGCTATGGCCATATGGGTATTGGCCATGTTTATTAAAATTTGCGTCGTCTATTATGTGCTGGTTCTCATGGTATCCCAATGGCTGAAGCTTCCTGATTATCACCCGATCGTACTGCCTCTCGCCTTTGCTTTGCTGCCTTTCAGCCTTTGGATCGCGCCGAACCTTCATACCTTAGCCGTCATGCTATCCACCAGTTATGTTTTCTTTTACATTTTCATCCAGGTTTTTATCCCAACCGTAATTTTCGCCGCAGCCTTCATCCGAGCACGGTTTCAAAAACAAAACAAGCCCGGGGGATCCGCCGTCCCAAGGGCTTCTTCAGAGGAGGGCTAAGCTCTCCTCTTTCTTAATTATGCCTTATAACCGTTGCTTCCGTTTACCCATGCATCGTTATCATACCCTCGAACTTCCCAATACCCCATATGCTCCTTGTCGATCAATTCGATCGCCTGCAGCCATTTCACCGACTTGTAGGCATACATTTTCGGAACGATCAACCGGACAGGACCGCCCAGCTTCTGTGGGATTGGCTGACCGTCCATAAGCACCGCGACCATGACATCGTCCATACGGGCCTGTTCCAGCGACAAGCAGTCGGTATACACCTTATCTCCGGAGTACATCTTGACGAATTTGCCGCTAGCCTTGACTTGAGCGATATCAAGCAGGTCCGACAGCAGGATGCCTTCCCATGTCATTTTATAAACCGACCAGCCGGTTACACAGTGAAAATCGCTAACCTGCACCTTCCTCTTAAGCTTCAAAAACTGCTCCCAATTCCAGGACTGCGGCTTTTCGACAAGACCGGAAATGACGAACTGCCAATTATCGCTTGTAAAAGCAGGGATATCCGTTACGGTATAAATCCGAAACTGACCCTGCCCCCCGCCGCCTACAGGCGGACTTGAATCGGGAAGCGCTTCGGGCGCGGGAACCATCCGGTTATCATCGGAGGCGGCAATGTGTTCCAGCGCAGAACCTCCGGAATCGCCCAATGTCTTCAGCCACCGGTAAAATGCGGGCCCGATTCCGAACACGATCAGCAATCCGGCCACCAGTTTAATAAAAGCCGAACGCGAAATCGGCGCCTTCTTCAAATAATCTACGAACGCCTGAGGAGAGAGGCTTCCGGCCCCGTTCGTGCGTTCCGTTTCACTCTCTGCAGGCTCAGTACTTTGCCGCGCAGCAATCGCTTCACGCTGCTCTTGCTGCCGCATCCGCTTCAGCCATCGGCTCCGCGAAACGGAGTGATAGATGGCATACGGCACGCCGACCCAGGTGAACAGGTCGTGCAGTACGAGCGCCGCATTGCTCCATGCCGGCGGCAGCTGGCGAAATTGCCACAGGATAAGCCCTGTAATGCTCCAGCCCGCCAGCAGCAGCAGAACAATACCTAAGTTCCACCTCTGATTCGCCTGCTTCCGAATTTGCCTCCAATGCTTGGGGATTAACGGTATGTAAAAGGCGATAACTGCGATGGACACAATCCCAAGCACAATATGCAGCTGCTTCAACCATACGCGAAATCCGCCCATCTCGCCGCGCAGCGCAGGGATGAACAGCACAATCCCGGTTACCGTGAGCAGCAGTACGAGCCATGCGTTCCAACTGTGGAGCTTTACCAGCTTTTTACCAAAAGACTCCTTCAACCAGCTTCTCCATGCGTCCATCCAGACACCGCCCGCCCTTCAAGATTCTTTTACCCTAATAATGTTTCCGCTCGCGGGTCATACCCAGCATCTTTTTTTTATCGCTTTCATTGTAGCATATCGGCTCTTTGGGAATATTACAAAAACATTAAATCGTATGGATTTCACATAAAAAAAGCATGCAGTCAACGCCACACAGCGTCGGTCCGCACACCTTAGTTATTCATTGCTGCTCTTATTGCCGATAACCCATAATAATGCCTGCTGTTTCCTCGATCGCCTTGTCGGTCACGTTAATGATAGGGCAGCCTACCTGCTTCATCAGCTTCTGCGCGTAATCCAGCTCCTCCATAATCCGCTCCATCGCGGCATATTTGGCGCCGAACGGCAAGCCGACGGCCTTGAGACGTTCGGTCCGTATTTTCAGCAGCTTGTCTGCATCCATAATAAGACCTACAATCCGGTTGCCCGGCAGCATAAACAGCTCCTTCGGAGGCTTTACCTCCGGAACGAGCGGCAGATTGGACACCTTCATCCCCTTATGCGCCAAAAAAATACTCAGCGGCGTTTTGGAGGTTCTCGATACGCCTATCAATACGATATCCGCTTTCAGCAGCGAGCTCGTATCGCGCCCGTCATCGCATTTGACGGCGAACTCAATAGCTTCAACGCGCTTGAAATAATCGTCGTCCAGCTCGTGGAGCAGCCCCGGCTTTCTCTTGGGCGAATCGTTGAACGTATCGATGAACGCCTGCATCATGGGTCCCATTATGTCCACAGCCCGGACCCCCAGGCGCACCGCTTCCTCCCGCATCATTTCTCTCAGCTCCGGCTGGACGAGCGTATAGGCCACGAAGCCCCCTCGCTTGGCCGCTTCCTCCATGATGCTGCGGATCTCGTCTTCATGCTTGATGTGTCCGATCCTTTTGGTCTTGACCTGCTGAGCGTTGAACTGCCGCATCGTCGCCTTTACAACCGCCTCGGCCGTTTCCCCAACCGAATCCGAGCATATCGTGATTTCATAATGTTGGTTGTCATTCATTGTCCGGTATTCTCCTTTACCTCTTGCTTTTGCCTGGTGTTAAGGCTCCGTGGCGAGCTCCAGCAAAATTTGCGTCATGATCGTTTTCGTCACCCGTCCGACGACTTCCCAGCGATTGCGGCCTTGTACGGATTCTTGCTTGGAGCGGACTACGACCGGAAGGCTGTCAACCTGGTGATGAATCATTTTGCGTGCCGCATCAATGACGGTCTCATCCGGCTCGGCATGAATAACGTTAGGCTCTCTGGTCATTACCATACTGACCGGCATCGAAGCCGCCGCGGTGTTCCCCAGCGTGAACTTCAGCAAATCTTTTCGCGATATCACTCCGGACAAGCAGTTCTCTTCATCAACCACAATGAGACTACCAACATTTTCCATAAAAAGCGATACTACTGCATCATGCACTGAAGCATTCTCACGCACGATGACCGGCATCGATTGCACGTCTTTTACTTTCATCGTCTGCAGCTTACGGGAAGCCTGGCTTCCGGTGGACATGGCAGAGCCCGGCGAATAGCCGACCTTCGGCTTCGCATCCACATACCCCAGCATGACAAGCAGCGCCAAATCGGAGCGCAATGTCGGCCGGCTCAGCCCCAGCATCTCTGCGATCTGCTCTCCTGTGATGGGAGAGTGCTGCTTGATTATCTCTACAATCTGCAATTGCCGTGCTGTCAGTTCGATAGCCTTAACCTCCCAACCTAACCGTTGTATTACTTGTATTGTATCAAATATTGAACTCTAGTTGAATAAATAATATATTAGTGTCTACAATTAGGACATAAATGACCTATAAATGTGTCATTATTCGAAAATATATTGCACGTTTTATCGTTAATTATTATACTGTATTCAGTAATAGTATATCCTATTTTCTCATTAGATAAAAGACAACTACTTTTCGGATATGGAGGCAAGCAGAATGGAAAGAGAACTGGCACTGGAAATCGTACGGGTAACGGAGCTTGCAGCATTGTCTGCAGCACAATGGATGGGCCGTGGGGACAAAATTTCGGCGGATGGAGCCGCTACAACGGCCATGAGAACGATGTTTGACTCCGTATCCATTCAAGGGACAGTCGTTATCGGGGAAGGCGAAATGGATGAAGCCCCGATGCTCTATATAGGCGAACAAGTGGGCAACGGTCAAGGACCGGAGGTGGATGTCGCCGTCGATCCGTTGGAAGGCACCGAGCTTGTTGCCAAAGGGCTCAATAATGCTTTGGCCGTTATTGCCATTGCGAATAAAGGCTGCCTCCTGCATGCGCCTGACATGTACATGGAGAAGCTTGCCGTAGGTCCAGCTTTGGCTGGAAAGCTGCAATTGAACGATCCGCTGGAGCTGACCTTGAAAAAGGCTGCCGAGCATCTGGATAAGCCTCTGAGTAATTTGACCGTAATGATCTTGGACAGGGAACGTCATCAAGAGATGATCCAAACGCTTCGGCAGGTCGGCGTGCGCATCAAATTGCTTAGCGACGGCGATGTAGCCGGTGCGATGGCGCCAGCGTTGTCTGAATCCGGTATTGATTTGTATGTAGGCTCCGGCGGAGCGCCCGAAGGGGTATTGGCTGCCGCAGCGCTCTCTTGCCTGGGAGGAGAGCTCCAAGGACGACTGATGCCGGCCAATGACGAAGAATATAACCGCTGCCTGCAAATGGGCATTACAGACCCTCTGAAGCTTCTCACTATGGAGGATATGGTGGGTACCGAGGATGTTATTTTTGCCGCTACCGGGATTACGCCGGGTGAATTTTTGGGCGGAGTGCAGTATTTGGGCAACCAGCGTGCTGAATCCCACTCGATTGTGATGAGAGCCAAAACGAAAACCGTCCGCTTCATCCGTTCCATCCATTTCTTGCCGAACAAGCCGCAAATCGGCTTCAAATTATAATCAAACGATCTTCTTCCTTGTATGATACAATGTGTTGGACATTACTACAGGGAAGAAGGTCTTTTTATGTCCATCTTGTTTTACTCGGTCATCGGTCTGCTCTCCGCTACCTTCGGTAGCCTGGTCGGATTGGGAGGCGGGGTGATCATCGTTCCTGCGCTTGTATATTTGGGCCCCTTATTGATCGGTCAAGAAGTCTCGGTCGCTACCGCCGTCGGCACCTCTCTTGCCGTTCTGATCTTTACCGCATTCTCTTCCACCCTTACGTTCTATAAACAACAACGCGTCGACTTCAAAAGCGGCTGGCTGTATTTCATCACTTGCGGTCCCGGCGCCATGCTTGGTTCCTACACGACCCAATTTGTTAACGCCAAATCGTTTCAGCTTATATTCGGCCTGTTTATGCTCCTGATGGCCAGCTTGTTAGTCGCCCGGGATTATATGAAGCCACTCAACATTCAATGGGGCATCCAGAGGTCCTTTACGGACTATAAGGGCAGCACGCATGAATACGGTTATGGCGTTGTCCCAGCGCTTGCTATCGGCCTCTGTGTCGGCTTTATATCCGGTTTGTTCGGGATCGGAGGCGGCTCCTTGTTCGTTCCCGCGATGGTGATCATTTTTCGTTATCCGCCGCATATTGCTACGGCGACATCGATGTTTGTTATTTTTCTTTCCTCCATTATGGGCTCCATAACCCATCTGTCATTAGGCGAAATTGACGGCTGGATGGTGCTTGGTCTGGCCCCAAGCGCACTTGTAGGAGGCTGGTTAGGCGCGAAAATTGCCAGCAAGCTGAGCAGCAAAGTACTGCTCTGGGTACTTCGAGTAACCTTTTTCCTCGTTGCTCTCAAAATGATTTGGGAAGGCGTCTGACGTATCATTATCATATTTTTTGGGAAGGATAATCGGGCTTCGCACCACCAACACTAAGTACATCACTGTGTAAGGAGGAGCCTGAAATGAAACTGACATCCCTTGGCAAAATCACTTTATCCATTACGATTGGAGCTGCAGTGGTAACAGGATGTACGGCCCAGCATCCGCAGGACGCCAGTCCGCTGCCTCCGTCTCTACATACGGAAGCCGAACAAACGAATCCACAGCCGAAGTCTGCGGCGCCGAATCGTGCCGATCTGCTGCAAAAATCGCTGACGCAGCAAGCCAAGGCCAAGGAAACGCCTGCACCAGTGACAACGCCTGCGCCAAGCCCGGAGCAACCTCTTCCTTCCGCTCAGCCGGCCGCTCCTTCACCGAAGCCGGAACGCCAGGCGAATAAGAAGCCGATTGAGCGGCGCGAAGGAAAGCCGACATCGACAGAAAGCACCAAACGCACGAGCTCCAAAGCACTAACCCTCTCCCAGCTCGTAAAAAAATATCCGAATTTGCTTCTCCTGAAGGGTTCCTCTCAAAAGAAGCAAATCGCCCTTACCTTCGATGATGCTCCGGATACAAAGTATACGCTGCAAGTGCTGGACATTTTAAAGCAGCATAATGTGAAGGCTACTTTTTTCGTAGTCGGACGAATGGCGGAGCGCCATCCGAATGTGATCAAAAGAATGAGCCGGGAAGGCCATGTGATCGGAAATCATACGTATAATCATTCGTTATTAACCAAATTGTCCGACAGCCAGTTTCAATCGCAAATTACGAAAACGCAGAAGATTATCCAAAATCAAGTCGGCTACACCCCAAAGCTTATTCGCCCGCCTTATGGGGAAATATCGGAGAGCCAGCTTCTATGGGCTTCACGGAACCACTATGTCATTGTGAACTGGAATGTGGACTCCAAGGACTGGAGACAGCTGAGCCAGGACCAGGTGACATCTAATGTACTGGACCATGCAGGATCCGGTTCCATAATACTGCAGCATTCTGGAGGGGGACCCAATCAAAACTTGTCTGGTTCTGTCTCCGCACTCCCTGTCATCATCAAAACGCTTCGAGACCGCGGTTACGAGCTCGTAACCTTACCTGAGCTTCTTAAAGTATCCGAGCGGTTATAGCGCGACTAGCTTTTGTTTGTTTTCTGTTTTTGCATAAAAAAAGAGTCTGGCTGTCACGCCAGGCTCTTTCTTGTTGATCAGCCTTATGTTCTGCTTTGGTTTTCCAGCAGCTTCTGCTGCGCCATGCGGATCATTTCGCGTACCATCGATCCGCCAATTTGGCCGCCGATTTTACCCGCTTGCTCCGTAGTTAGCTGTCCATTGCTTCCCGACTGTAGAGGGATCCCTAAGGAACGGGCTACTTCATACTTTACGTCCTCCGGCCTGTTCACATTGACCGTGTACCCTTGCTGCTTCATGACCTCTGCCTTGAACCGTTCCACGCCTTGAGATGCGTTAGGAACGACTAACCTGTTACTGCTCCTTCTTCTAGCCATGCTTGGGCACCATCCCTTATGTCTGCAGATTATTTATAGAATGAGCGCTTGAGCCTAACACTATACTCTACATAAAATGATTTCTTCACGAGAACACTAACGAAGGGCCATCACCTTAATACGAACGGGAGGATTACAAACCCAATGAGCCACTTATCTGAAATCATAGATAACCATGAGAACCTGGATGGATTGTTTGCCATTATCAAGCATTACGGAGTTAGTGCCGAATTCGTTACAGATGCATTGGTTCAACGTTTCGAGCAGATTCAAAAGGACGACTCTTCTGAATCGAACAGCGAAGAGGAGACGGCCTATTGCGAGGAAATATTGGATTCCTTGAATCAATATTACGCCCGATTGTAGAGAGCTTAGTGAGCTTAATCATGCAGTGCAGTTTGGCAGCATAATACGAAAACAAAAAAGACCAAGAATATTCTTGGTCTTTTGTATGCCGGTGAAGGGACTCGAACCCCCACGGTTTCCCTCACGATTTTGAGTCGCGCGCGTCTGCCAATTCCGCCACACCGGCTAGTATGGCGTGCCCTAAGAGATTCGAACTCCTGACCTTTTGATTCGTAGTCAAACGCTCTATCCAGCTGAGCTAAGGGCACATATTATATAGTTGTTACTGTGGTGCCGAAGACCAGACTTGAACTGGTACGGTAGTCACCTACCGCAGGATTTTAAGTCCTGTGCGTCTGCCGATTCCGCCACTCCGGCGTAAAGATGGAGGCGCCACCCAGACTCGAACTGGGGGTAAAGCTTTTGCAGAGCTCTGCCTTACCACTTGGCTATGGCGCCAGGTAATTATGGAGCGGAAGACGGGAATCGAACCCGCGACCCTCGCCTTGGCAAGGCGATGCTCTACCGCTGAGCCACTTCCGCATGTAATACTGGGGATCTAGGATTCGAACCTAGGCATGACGGAGTCAAAGTCCGTTGCCTTACCGCTTGGCTAATCCCCAATAAGAAAGATGGGGCGATCGATGGGACTTGAACCCACGAATGCTGGAGCCACAGACCAGTGCGTTAACCCCTTCGCCACGACCGCCACAAAAGTTTATTGGCAGGGGCAGCAGGAATCGAACCCACACCAAAGGTTTTGGAGACCTTTGTTCTACCTTTAAACTATGCCCCTATAAATATGGTGGAGGCTGATGGATTCGAACCACCGAACTCGTCAGAGAACAGATTTACAGTCTGCTGCGTTTGGCCACTTCGCTAAGCCTCCATATTCAAATCAACGCTTTACTAAGAAAGCAATGGTGCCGTCGAGAGGACTTGAACCCCCAACCTACTGATTACAAGTCAGTTGCTCTACCAATTGAGCTACAACGGCATGTAAACTTACATGGTGGCTCGGGACGGAATCGAACCGCCGACACGAGGATTTTCAGTCCTCTGCTCTACCGACTGAGCTACCGAGCCTTATGAAAATGTTGAAAATGGCGGAGCCGACGGGATTCGAACCCGCGGTCTCCTGCGTGACAGGCAGGCATGTTAGGCCTCTACACCACGGCTCCACACTAGAAGAAAA
>NZ_JBHTVD010000017.1:0-106509 GCF_042793215.1 Paenibacillus sp. NPDC056579 | reverse complement strand
CGTTTGGTGATGATGGCGGAAGGGAACCACGCGTACCCATACCGAACACGACCGTTAAGCCTTCCAGCGTCGATGGTACTTGGACCGAAGGGTCCCGGGAGAGTAGAACGTCGCCAAGCGGTAACCAGATTTAACATCAGTGAATTGTAACGTTCCCTGATAGCTCAGTTGGTAGAGCACTCGACTGTTAATCGAGTTGTCACAGGTTCGAGTCCTGTTCGGGGAGCCACATCTCCAACTTAACAGTCAAGGAATGATAATTCCTTTTTCATTTGATTCACAATGGAGAGGTGTCCGAGTTGGCCGAAGGAGCACGATTGGAAATCGTGTAGGCGTCACAAGCGTCTCGAGGGTTCGAATCCCTCTCTCTCCGCCATTAATTTTATGCAAGGCCCGTTGGTCAAGGGGTTAAGACACCTCCCTTTCACGGAGGTAACAGGGGTTCGAATCCCCTACGGGTCACCATTATTCCTATACATATGGAGGCTTAGCTCAGCTGGGAGAGCATCTGCCTTACAAGCAGAGGGTCGGCGGTTCGATCCCGTCAGCCTCCACCATATAGTACAACGACGCGGGGTGGAGCAGCCCGGTAGCTCGTCGGGCTCATAACCCGAAGGCCGCAGGTTCAAATCCTGCCCCCGCAACCAATTTTCTTTTAGTGTGGAGCCGTGGTGTAGAGGCCTAACATGCCTGCCTGTCACGCAGGAGACCGCGGGTTCGAATCCCGTCGGCTCCGCCATTTTGCTTCAAGGTGTATCTGATTTAGAGTGAATCGAAGAGTGTGACATCGGCAGCTTTACTTATCATGCCGCCGTAGCTCAATCGGTAGAGCAACTGAATCGTAATCAGTAGGTTGGGGGTTCAAGTCCTCTCGACGGCACCAGGTTTTGATATTTTCATATGGCGGTCGTGGCGAAGGGGTTAACGCACTGGTCTGTGGCTCCAGCATTCGTGGGTTCAAGTCCCATCGATCGCCCCATCTTTTTTATTGGGGATTAGCCAAGCGGTAAGGCAACGGACTTTGACTCCGTCATGCCTAGGTTCGAATCCTAGATCCCCAGCCATGTAAGAGCCATTAGCTCAGTTGGTAGAGCACCTGACTTTTAATCAGGGTGTCGTAGGTTCGAGTCCTACATGGCTCACCATGTTTTTCTTAAAGCGCGCGTATGGCGGAATTGGCAGACGCACTAGACTTAGGATCTAGCGGGCGACCGTGGGGGTTCAAGTCCCTCTACGCGCATGTTTTATGCGGAAGTGGCTCAGCGGTAGAGCATCGCCTTGCCAAGGCGAGGGTCGCGGGTTCGATTCCCGTCTTCCGCTCCATTATCTATAAAAAAGTTCTTGCTTTTATAGGTATTTTTTTGTATAATAGTTCTTGTTCTTTCTGAAATGTGCGGAAGTGGCTCAGCGGTAGAGCATCGCCTTGCCAAGGCGAGGGTCGCGGGTTCGATTCCCGTCTTCCGCTCCAGAAAGCCGGTATGGCGGAATTGGCAGACGCGCGCGACTCAAAATCGTGAGGGAAACCGTGGGGGTTCAAGTCCCTCTACCGGCACCATATCTTCGGGACGTAGCTCAGCTTGGTAGAGCACCTGGTTTGGGACCAGGGGGTCGCATGTTCAAATCGTGTCGTCCCGACCATGTTATTTTATAGTAGTGAGCGGGTGTAGTTCAATGGTAGAACTCCAGCCTTCCAAGCTGGTAGCGTGGGTTCGATTCCCATCACCCGCTCCATATTTATGTCTCAGTAGCTCAGCTGGATAGAGCACTCGCCTTCTAAGCGAGTTGTCGGGGGTTCGAGTCCCTCCTGGGACGCTTTTACGTAGAACAGATCACCACCTTCGTATGAGGGTGGTTTTTTTGTTGTCCCGTTTGTGTAATAGCCATCGTGCCGCAATAAGCAGGCTAGTACTAAGCCCTCGGAGATAAAATCCATAGGAGGGCTTTAATAGAATGAGGATGGTAGTTAAAGCGACTTCCCGCGCTTCCATTCGAGCTGGGTTCGAATATCTCGTATTTCTAAAATGACAGAGTCGTACTTCTCGCTAAACTTGGTTAAAACCTCATAATGATACCTTGATTGTTCCTCCAATTCTGCTCGGAGCTTATCCATTTCCTTGCGGTGAAGCTCTTCGCGATGCGTATAAGTACGCAATGTCCAATAGAACAAAGCTACAAACAGGACGGCGAAAGGACCATAAAAAGCAAAATAATCCATTGTTGTTGTAGGTAACATAACTATGATCAACTCCTTGTCATTTATGAGATGAAATCACATTCCTCGGCAGCTCAGCGTTTTTCTTCTAGCTACGAAACTGACCCTCAGCCACCTGCTTCAGTAACAACTCCAACACCATCAGCCGCCACAATAGCCGCAACAGTACCTACAGCCGCCTCAAAAGCATCGATAAAAGTCATCAACATCGATAACATTAAACACATCGCGTCACCTCCTCATAATGCACTTCTGACAGACAAAGTCCGACAGGCTACAAAATTAAGGAAAGATGCTGAAACTTAGGCAATATTGTATGAGTGGACGAAGAGCAATCTCCCCAGCCTCGGTATGGAGCCTGTCTGTTTATTGTTCTGCTCTTTCATAACGTATAGGCTTGAGGAGATACGAAAGTAAAGGAGTTATTCTATTCTTTTTTTCGTATGGTACATGAGAGGAAGGATTCGCTCATCAGCCCTCCGGTATCCCGCAAATAATACGTTATAACCGGTCCTGGTGCGGTATCCTTTGCATATTGTAGGGCTCGTGCTGCATTGCGGCTTTTGGCCTGTTCGTCGAGGAATATCATTTCTTTGCGGGAGAGCTTGCGCCGTTTGGGAGCCGCATGGCGGTAGCCGTCGGAGCCGATTTCTTCGGCAATTTTAAGCGAAGTCTCTCTTCGCTGCCTCATATCGTATTGCCATGCACTCAAAAACGGCTGATCGTTATGAGCGATTTTATATGGATTGGGGTCCTTCAGCTCTTCCTGTAATAAATAATCGGCCAAACGCTCCAGTTGGGAGGAGGCGGGCAGCTTACCGGCGGAATGCAGGTAGGTTTCGATGAGTGAGAATATGACCTTTATACGTAAAGTACGGTTAGCGATATTACGCCGGATGATTCCGGTTATTTTATGATCCAGCTCGTCATGCTCATTATGATCCAATAGGCTCACCTTCCTTTTGCCCTTTAGCATCCGTTTCAACGTCGTGCCACTGCTTAAACACAGCGGCTATTTTTCTCGTGGCGGTAGCGACGGCATCTTGAACGGCTTGCTTCGTAATGCCCATTCGCATACCGGCTGTATCCAGCGTGACGTCGTGAATATACACCCAATGAATCGATTCAGCCTGCCTGGTCGTAAGAGAAGCCGATTCCATAGCAATCGTCAAATCCGTTAAAATATCGACACCCGCATAATCCCCGGCGTAATAGGTGCGGGATCGAATATGATGGCCGTCCCGAAGAAGGCGGGCAATCCCTTTGGCATCAAGGCAATAGGCGTTAGGTGTGAAACGGCGTCGTTTGCTGCTTATATCCAGTTTCATTTTTCTCATATAAATTAGCACCTCCAAGTTAAATTAAGAGTTAATAACCATTGAGGTTGTCAGCGGACCAAAGCTCCTTTGTCGGATGGGAGTGGCGGGCACCATAAGGCTGCTGCGGCAAAGAAACAACCCCTTTCACATGGTTTGGCAGACGAAAAGTATTTTCTTAGTTGTCGGTGGGGAGCACAAAATAAGAACAAATGTTCGTATCCGTTCGCGTATAATTCTAATCTCTTCCAGCTATGATTGCAAGAAGGAAATCTTCGAATCTACGTTCAAAAATGACGGAAGAATAGCCGTTTGTCTTTACTCAAACTTTGTCATTCTTTAGTTTTCTTAGGATATCTCCGAATTTGGAAAATTTTTCTGAAGACCTTTAAGAAGATTTATTTGCCTAGCAGCATAATCTTTATCCTTGATAGAGGTGCCTATAATGTTCGTATGTATGTTCGTATTGTCTTGTTAAAAGGGATCAGGTTGGAACGCACCCGAACTAATTGTTAACCATATGTCATATAATTAAGTTGACAATTGAAATAAGATGTTCAAAAATAGTAGAGTCACTGTCCACGCTTGGAAATGAGACAGACCGAATACGAACACCAACGGGAGGGTAATATTATGCTGAAAATACCAACACTAACGAATTGGAATAAGCTGGCGGAAAAAGCGCTTCGAGGTGATGGGCTGACGGAGGAAGAAAGCTTGTCGGTGCTGAAAGCCGGCGATGAAGAGCTTTTGCCTATTTTGCATGCCGCATATAAGGTAAGAAGTTATTATTACGGCAATAAGGTCAAGTTAAACCTAATTGTCAACGCCAAAAGCGGGCTCTGTCCCGAAGACTGCGGCTATTGCTCGCAATCCATCATATCCAATGCGCCGATAGACAAATATCCGCTGCTTGACCAAAAGACGCTCGTAGACGGGGCACGCAGGGCGATGGAGCTGAAGGTGGGTACTTACTGTATAGTGGCCAGCGGAAGAGGGCCAACGGGCAAAGAACTCGATCAGGTTATCGAAGCGGTGAAGGAAATTAAGGCGACGATGCCTATGAAAATTTGCGCATGTCTGGGGATTTTAACAGAGGAGCAGGCAGTACGGCTCAAGGAGGCGGGAGTCGACCGCTACAATCACAATCTGAATACAAGCAAGCAGCATTTCCCGGCTATTACGACGACACATACATATGAAGATAGAGTAGACACAGTGAACCGCGCCAAAGCGTCCGGCATGTCGCCCTGCTCCGGCTGTATTATAGGAATGGGGGAGACGGACGAGGAGATCGTTCAAACGGCCTTTGCGCTTCGCGGGCTGGATGCCGATTCGATTCCGGTTAACTTCCTCAACCCTATTCCGGGCACTCCGCTGGAAAACAGAAGGGAGCTGAATCCGCGCAAATGCTTGAAGGTGCTGGCGTTAATGAGGTTCATCAATCCAGCCAAAGAAATTCGTGTGGCGGGGGGCCGCGAGCTCAATCTTCGATCTTTGCAGCCGTTGGCGTTATATGCGGCCAATTCGGTGTTTGTAGGAGATTATTTGACAACGGCAGGTCAGGAGGCGGCGGAAGATCACCGGATGATCGAGGATTTGGGCTTCGAGATCGAGCTTTGCGCGTTATAGACATGCAGGCTGCGACTCGTTGAAAACCTGACAGAATAGGGACAATTTTCAGTAATTGTTGTGAATTTTTCAGGCCTGCTCTGGCACATTGGGGGTACTTCCCTTATAATATAAGGGTGGACAACCTCAGGTGCTGGGGTTGTGTTGTTATATAAAACACTTAAATGAGGTGTAGAGATGAGTTTGTTTGATTTGACCGGTAAAGTAGCTATCGTTACGGGCGGTGCCGTAGGTCTTGGTGGCGGAATCTCTTTGGGTTTGGCGCAAGCAGGTGCTGATATCGTGGTAGTAACGAGCAATGACCGCAACAGAGAGACACAGGAAAAAATCGAAGCCCTGGGACGTAAAGTCCATACGGTCGTCGCGAATTTGTCTGATGAAAACGAATTGCCGCGCGTAGTTAACGAAGCGTTGTCCGCGTTTGGCAAAATCGATATTTTGGTAAACAATGCTGGGATTATCCGCCGCACTCCGGCTGCAGAGCACGCTGCTCAAGACTGGCATGACGTCATTAACCTGAACTTGAACGCGGTGTTCTTCTTAAGCCAATTGGTGGGCCGCGAAATGATCAAGCAAGGCTCCGGCAAAATTATCAACATCGCGTCGATGCTGAGCTTCCAAGGCGGGATCAACGTTCCTGGATACACGGCTTCCAAGCATGCGATTGCCGGTCTTACCAAAGCTCTGTCCAACGAATGGGCAAGCAAAGGCATTCAAGTTAACGCGATCGCTCCGGGCTACATGGCTACGGACAACACGTCGGCATTGCGCGCGGACCAAGAGCGCAACGCGCAAATTACGGTTCGTATTCCTGCAGGACGTTGGGGCACGCCGGAAGATTTGCAAGGTCCTTCCGTATTCCTCGCTTCTTCAGCTTCCGACTACATGAACGGTCACGTGCTGTGCGTTGACGGCGGATGGATGAACCGATAATGGCGGCTAACGGATCTACTCAAATGTTTCAGCCCGAAATCATTACATTCGGAGAAACGATGGCGTTAATGATGCCAGCCGGTACGAAGGGAATCGAATATTCCTCGCAATTTCAAGGACTGTTCGGCGGAGCGGAGAGCAACGTGGCGATCGGCGTAGCTCGTCTCGGCCATCGTGTAGGCTGGTTCAGCCGCTTGGGGAAAGACCCGTTTGGACGGATGATTCTGAAAAAAATCCGCGGCGAAGGGGTCGACGTATCCCGCGTTGAGCTGACTACAGAGGCTCCTACGGGCCTCATGCTTCGCGAAGTCGTATCGGGTAAGACGTCGGTATACTACTACCGCAAAAACTCCGCAGCAAGCACGCTGAAGCCTGAGCATCTTGATGAAGAATATATTAAGCAGGCTAAATATTTGCATGTTACCGGCATTACGCCGGCGCTCAGCGAGTCCTGCCGTGCGGCAGCCAAGGAAGCCATGCGGCTTGCGCGCAAAAACGGGGTGAAGGTATGCTTCGACCCGAATTTGCGATTGAAGCTGTGGTCCATCGAGGAAGCGCGCGAAGTGCTGCTAGACATGGCGAAGGAAGCGGATTACTTCCTTCCTGGACTGGACGAGCTGAAGCTGCTGTACCAAACGGAGAGCTTCGACGAAATCGTTCAACGCTTGAGCGAGCTTAACGCGGTCAGCATCGTCAAAGGCGGAGACGACGAGACGTATGTCGTCGAGCAGGGCCAAGTAAGCGCAGTGCCGTACTTCAAGGCCGAGCAGGTCGTGGATACGGTGGGCGCAGGAGACGGCTTCTGCGCCGGCTTCATCGTAGGGCTGCTGAAAGGCTACAGCCATACGGAAGCGGTGCGTCTCGGCAATCTGATCGGCTGCATGGTCGTGCAAATGGAAGGCGATTGGGAAGGCATCCCTACCTGGGAACAGGTAGAAGCGGTCCTTAACAACGTAAAACACGTAGAGCGTTAATATAAACAGAGAGCCGACAGCTCTCAGGTGAATCAATAGGAATCTGCCGCCGGCGGAGAAATCGCAAGCCGGTGGTACAATCCCTAGATGCAGATGCGGAAGGAATGGAGACAACCATATGAAAAAGTTGAAGCTGCTGCAGCAAATCAGCAACGAAGGCGTCGTAGCGGTACTCCGCGGCGAGACGCCGGAGGAAGTCGTCGAGATGGCCGAGCAGGCCATCGAGGGAGGCATCAAGGTCATCGAGGTGACGATGACCGTGCCGTTCGCTTTGCAAGCGATCGAGACGCTTGCGAAGAAATATTCCAGCTCGACGCAGGATCCATCCAAATACGCCATTATCGGCGTAGGCACGGTATTGGATCCGGAGACAGCGCGAGCTGCGATCCTTAGCGGGTCCGAGTTCGTCGTAGGACCCGCATTGAACCCGGCTACGGTAACGCTGTGCAACCGGTACCGTGTGCCTGTAATGCCCGGGGTCATGACGATCCAGGAGATCCAGCATGCGCTGGAGCTCGGAGTGGATATCGTCAAGCTGTTCCCGGGCAACCTGTACTCGCCTGCGACGATCAAGGCGATCAAAGGTCCTTTGCCGCAGGCGAACATTATGCCGACCGGCGGCGTATCTTTGAGCAACCTGGCGGAGTGGATCAAGGCGGGCGCGGTTGCGGTAGGCATCGGCTCCGATTTGACGACCGAAGCCGTCAAAGAGCGCAATTACAGCCTGGTAGCGAAAAAAGCCGCGCAATATATCGAAGCTTATCGCGCTGCCAAGCAATAAGCGAAACGTTGAAGAACAAGACACAAAGGTCACTGGTCCCGCAAGGGGCCGGCGGCCTTTTTTTCATGCCTTATGACTACGGTTTTCTTAGCACTAGCAATCAGGCTGCCTATAGCGGGAAGTCACCCATTCAGGCCATTGACCATATACTGCATAGACTACAACCTATGGAGTGAATATGAGAAATGAAAATGACGCTGGAATTAGCTAAATTTTTGCTTCAAACTGCCGAACGCAAGGCCAGGGAGCTTGGTCTTGCCAGTGACATCGCTATCGTGGATGATGGAGGAAACCTGGTCGCTTTCTACCGCATGGACAATGCCCGAATAGCGGGTATCGGTATTTCCCAGGACAAAGCGTGGACGAGTGTCGCCATGAGAATGCCGACGGCTAACCTCGCGCAAAATGCGCAGGCAGGAGGGCCATCCTTCGGTATTAATACGACTAATCATGGCAGAGTCGTTATTTTGGGGGGAGGCATCCCTCTGATGAGAGGCGGCGTGCTGGTTGGAGGAATTGGGGTAAGCGGCGGAACAAGCGCTCAAGATATCGAGGTGGCTGCTGCAGCCGTTCAAGCATTCGAGAGCATGCGCTGGACCGAGCACCAGCAGGGGGCTCCCGTTCGAATTGGTTCCGTTAATTCCCTGTGCTAGCAGACCGCACTTCGGAGGGAGCATTACCTGAAAGAAGGAGTACATTCAACCATATGAAAAAATGCGAAGCTGCTCATCCGGGCAGCTTTTTTTCTTTATTAAAAGGGGAAAAATCACCAAAAAGGATTGGCTAATTTCACATGGTAAACTATACTTTTATTACAAATAAATAGAAGAGCGGAGGGGCGTATATGAACATCATTTTGCTTGGACTACCTGGATCCGGAAAAGGAACGCAGTCCGAGTTCATTTCCAATAAACAGAACATTCCTCATATCTCTACAGGAAGCTTATTCAGAAAAGCAGATCAGGACGGCACGGAGCTAGGTTTAGTGGCCCGACAGTATACTGCCAAAGGGGAGTTGGTGCCCGACGAGATAACCATAGGCATCGCGTTGGAGCGATTGGATCAGGATGATTGCAGCCAGGGCTTTTTGCTGGACGGGTTTCCGCGCAATTTGGCGCAAGCCGAGGCTCTGAATCAATATGCTGCTGCTCGAAATAAAATGATAGACCATGTCATCTATATTGAAACGGATGAAGCTCTTTTGCTGGAACGTTTGATAGGAAGAAGAGTTTGTCCGGCTTGCGGTAAAACATTTCATCTGATGAACCATCCGCCGCAAATAGATGGTCAATGCGACTACTGCAGCGCCAAGCTGATTCAGCGTGCGGATGATTCGGAAGAGACTGTGAAAGAGAGATTGAAGGTGAATCGGAGGCTTACGGACCGGCTTGTTGAATATTATGACAGTAAATCCGTTCTTCGCACGGTTTCAGGCTCCAAGGAGATCCATGAACTGTCGGAAGACATTGCGGAGCTGCTGCAGAGGGACTAGAACGAGCAGGACAGCCATACTTCTTAAGGCGAGGTGAAAGTATGTCGGATTGGAAGCATGCATTAACTATCGTATGCGAGCGTTATGCACAATCGAAATCACGAATCGAATGGATCCTGGTAGGCTCCGTCGGGTCCGTCCTGCAAGGCTGCAATATGACGCCGGGAGACCTGGATATTTATACAAGGCATCGGGAAGGGATAAAGGAGTTCGCGGAGCTGTTGCAGCCCTATGCGCTTGAAACGAAAAGCGTGGAGCCGCACGGAGACCGTTGGCTGTCGTCGGCGGAGGAGCCCACCTTCACCCAAACGTTCGATTCCGGCTTCTCCTGGACAAAGGGACGATGGAACATCGACGGATTCCAGGTCGAAGCAGTACATATTTCCAATTCGGCCGGGATTCCTGATTCGCTCCAGGGCGACGGGATATGGGAAGGCGGGCAATTCATATGGAGCCTTTACAAAAACGTGAATGCAGGACCCTGCACGGTTGCTGTGGTTCCTCTGGAAATCCAGCTGGAATCCAATCTAAGAAGGAAAAGGACGGATCGTATCCACTCGATTATGGAGGCTTTGGGCCAATCAGGCTACAGCCAGGAGCTGATCGAAAAGGCGCTGTCAAAAGATCATTTGCAATGGTTTTACTCGGAGATTGACGGTTTCAAGGAATGATAGCAGCTTAAAATCAAGATGAGACTCCTGTCCCTTCCTGCAACTTCCAGGCGCGCAGCCTCGTCGATAAATAGTGAAATGGTATTGGCCATTCACCGAGGTCAGGAGGGGGTTCAATGAAAAAAACGGCGGCTCTCGTGCTCGCCATGATCTTATTATTCGGGTTGTACGCCTTCTTCGTGCCGTCTGCGTGGGCTTTATCATGTGCTCCGCCAAGAAAGCCGATTGAGGAGCTGGGGTACTCCGACATGGTATTCAAGGGCAGGCTGGTCTCCGAAACTAAAGATAGGCTGACTTTCGCCGTAAGCAAAGTATGGAAAGGCGAGGTCAGCGAAACGACCATGTTATATCAAAATTATTGGACCGAGTTTACCAAGGGTGAGGAGTATATTGTTTTTGCCGTTACGAGTGAAGGCAGGATGCAGCCGAAGCTGTGCGGAAATACGGGATTGGCCGCAGGATTCGACGAGCAGGCACTAGGCGAGAGTATATCTTTGGCTTCCCGAAGGAGCTACTGGCAGCAGGCGCTTATAGCGATAGTGTCCGGTGCATTAGTGGTTGCCTGTGCAGGTATCTACGCGATCAAACGTAGAAGTAGGAAGTAAGTCGGACATCGGTCCGGCTTTTTTGTATGGGGAAGTACGAGCTTAACTAGCAAAAACACCTTCCAGGTTTCCAGGTTCCATCGCGTCGACTTGGACCGAAGCATCCATTTAGGAGCAGGTACTAGATGAAAATAAGCCTTTTCACATAATGCTCGGTGAGTTACTATAAATGTAAATAATAACCAACCTGCCGTAGTGAACTTACCATCTGCATACTAGTCGCTCGTAACCAAAAGAGGAGGGCTCCCCATGCCAAAATATCAAAGACGTAATACCCCCGCTTTTACAGCAGCTTCTTATTTTGCTCTTGCCGCTGGAATCTTGTTGTACTGCATCGGTATTTACAATGCTGAGTGGGAACTGAATGTGAAAGGCTACTACCTGCTGTGCATGTTCCTGATCCTCATCACAAGTATTGTGACCCAAAAGGTAATAAGGGACAACGCGGAGGACCGGGAGCTCAAAAATGAAAATCCGAAGCATCGTTACCGCAACACTCCGGCTTTTACAGGGCTGGCGCTAGCAGGATTGATCATCGGCTTCGGCATGTTTTTCATCGGTCTATTCAACGCGCCGTTCGAGCTAAATGTAAAAGGCTACTACATCGCCGTTATGCTGCTGATCTCCTACAGCTCCATCGGGGTGCAAAAAGTGACCAGGGATAACGCTGAAGACAAGGAGATTATGGAGAACCAGAACCAGAACCTCAACGGTTAAAAAAAGGCGCCTGCCGCGAATCGATTCCGGTTCAACGGCAGGCATTTTTATCGCCAAATAAGATTTGCATCCCCATGACCTCGGAATTTTATAAATTCTATTGTGGTAAAAAAAATCCCACCAGAACCGCAAAGTTCTGATGGGATGTGTTAGTGCTGTAATTTGAAGAATTACTCCGTAGCTACCGATTGATCGGCTTGCAGGTTAACTGGAGCGATACGTACGAAGCTGGTTTCGAGATTAGCAAGCAAGTGCGCCACTTTATCCGCAGCTTCGGTTTGACCGGAAGCCGCCAATTCTTGATGGTAAGCGCCGAGCAGCTCGTTCAAGTCTTTCAGGCTTTGCGGGCCGATTTTCTCGATTTTCACTTTCGCGCCTTTAGCGATACGGCGTTCGATAGCTGCTTCGTCCATACCCATCTCAGGGTTCAGACGCTGGTAGATTACGCCGCCTGTCATACCTGCGCAAATCCATGGACCCGGATCGCCGAGAACTACAGCGCGACCGTTGGTCATGTATTCGAACGCGAAGCCTTTCAGGTTAGCGCGGCTAGCCAGACCGCCGAGGTGATCCTCCAACGGAGAAGTGATCTCTCCGCCGAATACTACGTCTGCGCCGGAGAAACGGATGCAGGCACGAGTATCTGCGTTGCCTTGGATCAGGAACAAGCCTTTTTGCGCGCCGTAGCCGAACGATTTACCAACGGAACCGTTGATAAATTGGCCGTGGGAGCCTTGAGATTTCAGGATCGCTACTTTACCGCCGAATGCCATTTTACCTACACCGTCTTCGGCACCGCCGTGTACGGTGATGTCAACGCCGCGTGCGTTGAATGCACCCAGACCGTTACCCGGTACGGAACCGTCGGTCAATGTAAGCGATACTGGAGGCAGCTCGTCGTAGCTTCCGTCGAAACGGTCTCTTACGCGATGGCTGGCATAACGGCTTCCCAGAATACGGGATTCCGCATCTACTTTGGACCATCTGCGGTTGATCGGAGCGTCGAACGACAAGGAATCCGGGAAGAACTCCTGACCTTCGGCACCTGCAGCGATACGGATATCGGAGGATACCGTAGCGGCTGCTTCCAGCTGAGCTTCGTGAGCGGCAGCGAAGGAAAGCGGAGCCGGACGCAAAATGTCGGACAAGTCGATTTTATCCAGGCAGCTTACCTGCTGCAGCAGGTCGGAACGGCCGACAAGCTCTTGTGCGCTGGAGAAGCCAAGCTGAGCGACGATTTCGCGAATTTCTTGACCCATGCCGCCGTACAGGCGAACAAGGGAATCAACAGCCAAATCGAATACACGAGGTACGAAACGGCGAAGACCTTTTTCTTCGGCTTCTTCCATCGAATCGATTTGCGTTGCGATACCGACGTGGCAAGTATCCAGGTGGCAACCACGGCATGTAGTACAGCCGATAGCCTGCATGGAAATACTTCCGAAGCCGCAGCGGTTAGCGCCGAGCATCATCATTTTGACTACGTCTGCACCGGACTTCAAGCCGCCGTCGGACCAAAGCTCGACTTTATGGCGAAGGCCTGCTTCAATCAGAGCTACGTGAGCCAGCTTGGTACCGATCTCGGTAGGCAAACCAACGTGAGTTAGGGAGTGAATACGCGCAGCACCCGTACCGCCGTCGAAGCCGGACAATGTAATCACATCCGCACCCGCTTTGGCAACACCGACTGCAATCGTACCGATACCCGGAACGACAGGAACTTTAACATTGATCTTCGCTTTGCGTCCGCTTGCTTCTTTCAGCTCGGAGATGATTTGCGCCAAGTCCTCGATAGAGTAAATATCGTGGTTGTTGGATGGCGAGATCAGGTCGGAACCGATCGTTGCGTTACGGGCAGCCGCGATTTTGGCTGTAACCTTGGAGCCTGGCAAGTGACCGCCTTCGCCTGGTTTAGCCCCTTGACCGATCTTGATTTCAAGGAAAGCAACGGCGTTAGCCAGCTCTACGTTAATACCGAAACGTCCGGACGCTACTTGCGCGCCGCGAGTTCTTTTGTAACGGCCGAGCATATCTTTGATCTCTCCGCCTTCACCGTTCATGGTAACCATGTTCAGACGCTCACCGGCTTCCGCATAAGCGCGGAACGCGGTTTCGTTCTGGGAACCGAACGACATGGAGGAGATCAGCATTGGCAAATCGTGACCGCCGATACCGATATCGACTTGGGACGGATCGAGAGGCTTGCGGCCTTCCTTCTGCGCCAATTCGTAGTTGAAGTCGGCAACGTGACGGATCGAAATCGGATTGCGCTTCTCTTCTTCGCGAAGCTTGTCGCGGTAATCGCTGTAAGGAGCGGTTCCTGCGGCAGCCTCGCCCAAAGCTTTCCACATCCGTTGGAAGAAGTGGAAGTTGCGCGCCGCTTTGGCTTTCGGATTGGCAAAGTCCGCATAACGGGCTTCGGCATCCTTTTCCAGCTCGGCAAATCCCGTACCGGCATTGTCACTGCCGAGGTAGTTAACGATATCGAGAACATCGGATACTTCCGGCTTCAAGCCGATCGACGAGAAGAAGCGGGTGTAGCCGCGCAGCTCGTGAGTACCGATAGTGGAAATAACTTTTTCCAAGCCTTTGGACAAGGCTGCATATACTTTGCGTGCTGCAGGAGCGCCGTTTTTGTCGGCAGCCGTAGCAAACAGCAGGTATGGAGATACGATATCGACGCCAAGTCCGCATGCAACGGCAATATCATGCAGGTTGCGGATCGCAGCGGTACGAAGCACGACGGTCGTTTGACGGCGCAGGTTGTCGCCGACGGACAGCTTCTCTGCACGCAGAGCGATGTCGACTTTGGATACCGCCAAATGCGGATCCATGAACAAGCGCTCTTCCTGATTGACTGCGGCATCGTCAAGAATAAGCAATACGGTGCCGTTCTTCACAGCGGCAACGGCATCGGAAGCCAATTGCTCGAGCGCGTCCTTCAAGGAAGTGCCGCGTGCGAACGTAAGCGACAATGTCGTTACGGCATTAGCGCCTTGAGCCGAGAACAAAGCACGCAGCTGCTCAAAGCTAGGTTGACCCAGCTCAGCCAGGGAGTCTATCCCGTTGCTGCCTTCAAGCACAAGCGGAGTCAGCAATTCAACGCGCAAACGTTGATCCGGCTGGCCGTAAACGACAGGACGAGGACCTACGACAACGCGAGTGGAGAAGTGCTCCATTTCACGGTCACGGTCGATCGCAGGGTTCGTTACGACAGCTACGCTTTCTTTGATGAAGTCTGGAATGTTTTGACGTTCCCAGTTAATACATGCATGCGGTCCGTCATGACCGAGGGAGCGAATCGGCTCAGCGCCTGTTTCCGACATCGTTTCGATCATTTGGATGCCTTCGCGGTCCCATCCGAATGCACTGTACAGAGCATCCGTAGCGGTAATGTCTTCTTGAGCTGCCGCTTCCACTGCAGGGAATTCATCCTTCAAGTGCTTGCGCAATCCTTGGAAGTTAACGCGTTTGCTTGCGCGATCATACACCAGGTTCTGAACTCCGGAGTATGGAATTACTTGCACATGCTCGCCAGGAGTCAAGATAACGCCGATTTTCTCGCCTGGGGCGATAGGTTTCGGATCAGCTACCATTTCATCTACGGTAATTACGCCTTGCTCGGAGGAGAAGTACAGCGAAGTTTCGCTTTCTACCATCCAAACCGGACGAAGACCGAGAGCATCGACGCTGAAAATACATTCGTTGCCGTAACGGGATACGATCCCTGCAGGACCTTGAGCGTAATGGCCCCAAATTTGACGATAGTATACATACAAGTCCTGCAATTCTGGACGGAACTGTTTCATTTCATTAATAATAGGAGGGAACACGACTTCCATCGCTTCAAATAAGCTGATGCCGAATCGGTGAATGAAGGTTTCGATTGTGCGGTTCATGTCCTGGGAGTCGCTTCCGCTCTCAACGAGCTGAACGCCGACCATGTCCGCTTCGAGACGCATTTTTTTGACGGTGTTGATTTCGCCGTTGTGGCCTAGCAAAGAGAAAGGCTGCACACGGAAAAAGCTGGACTGAGTGTTAGTGGAGTAACGGTTGTGACCGATAGTAACTTGTGCCGCAAAGAGAGGATCGCGTGTATCGTTGTAGTACTTAGGAAGAATGCTGGCTGCGCCCATCACTTTGTAAGCGGCGGTGACATTGCTCAATGTGGCGACGTGAACGGTGTATCGGCTTTCGATAGCAACATGCAGCTCGAAGAGGTGGTCTGCAACTACAGCTTCCTGTTTGTCGCAGATAGCGGCGATTTGCCAGAAGGTTGGCTCGTCATTGCGTCCGTTCTCTCCCAAGACGCTGCTGTCAACCTGATTCTCTTGTTCCAATATAATAGAAACTTCGAATTGCGCGAACATCTCGCGGATGCCTTTTTGCATATCGGCTACGGAAATGTCCAGCTTGCGAGGAACAAAGATGTGAGCTACGGAGAAACGCGGATCGTAAGCGAGTTTGCCGTCAAGGCCTGCTTCGGAAAGCTTTTTCTCCCAAAGCGCTCTCGGAATGTCGGTCAAAATACCGCAGCCGTCGCCTTCGCCGTTAATAAATCCCGAACGATGTTCCATTTTGACAAGGGCATCAATCGTTTTCTGAATATTATCGCGGGATGGGAATCCGTCCTTCTCCACGATACAAATGATACCGCAGCTATCGTGCTCGGTACCTAACAAATTCTGAAAACGGCCTTCATTACGCATTACTTCATTCATTCTTGTGGTCAGCAGGCTGACCGTCACCTCCCATTAAGAGTATGCGGGTACTAAATCGTCATCGAGCAAGGTTTGTTCATGTTCCGATATGGCAAGGAAGGGGACCCAGTTAACTCTTCCTGTGAAATGAATAATTATTCATTTTCTCTGCATAATCAGAAATCGCTGTCTTTTGGCGTTAGCTCTGCGGACCATTTTTACTAGAATCCTTCCCTAAAAAAACG
Organism: Paenibacillus sp. NPDC056579; assembly: GCF_042793215.1. Taxonomy (NCBI): domain Bacteria; kingdom Bacillati; phylum Bacillota; class Bacilli; order Caryophanales; family Paenibacillaceae; genus Paenibacillus; species Paenibacillus sp. NPDC056579. The sequence goes on along the minus strand of NZ_JBHTVD010000017.1, from coordinate 90,231 downwards.
GCTGCCGCGTTCGTGAATTAGGCGCAAAACAAAACGAATTACATGGTGAAAACCTTATAAATAAGCCGATTTTAATGAAAAATAAAGTATTAATAGAATATCACGAAATTGATGGATGCACAATAGAACATTACGGGGAATCGTTGGATGTAAGCGCTATCTATTTTGCATAACTGGTGAATAAAGGGAAAATGTGAACGAAACGTGTCGTTTGGCTAAAAACGAACAAATCTATATACCTAATGGTTAATAGTTCGTCTTTTGAAAAAGCAAAAAGAGTGAAAAACAGAAGGTAGGAGCAGAAATCCCAAGAAAACAGAGGGCAATTTACGTAGTAAACGGGGAAAAACCTATATCGCCTCGGGGTTTAAGCCCGTTAAACTTAAAACGATAAAAGAATAAAGTTACAAAGCGGAAAGCATTAAGGCTGAAGCCTCCGGCAGGAGAAAAAGACAAGATTTTCCGCTCCGCCGGACGGAGTCGGCCAATTAACAAAAGGACTGCAGCCATTGTATGCTGCAGTCCATCTATTTGCGCCGGAGCCTTCGCGGCCCTCTTATCGGCCCGCCATGACGGCGAAGGCGCGTTCCGCCGCTTCTATCGTAACGGCGATATCGTCTTCGGTATGCGCGGTCGTCATAAACCAAGCCTCGTACTTCGATGGAGCGAGGCAAATGCCCTGCTCGAGCATCAGCCGGAAGAAGCGGGCGAACTGCTCGCCGTCCGTATCCTGCGCTTCGTCGTAATCGGTCACCGGATGATCGCAGAAGTGGGTCGACAGCGCGCCGCGGATGCGGTTGATCGTCAGCGCAATCCCGTGCTTGCGCGCTGCGGCGTCCAGGCCGCCGACCAGGCTGGCGGCCAGCTTGTCGAGCCGGTCGTAGACGCCCGGCTCCTGCAGTGCCTGCAGGCATGCAATGCCTGCCGAGATGGAAGCAGGGTTGCCCGCCATCGTCCCGGCTTGATAAGCCGGGCCCAGGGGCGCTACCTGCTCCATGATTTCCTTACGGCCCCCGTAAGCCCCGATCGGCAGTCCGCCGCCGATAATTTTGCCCAGGGCCGTCAGGTCCGGCTCGATGGCCCCGAGGCTAGGAGCCTCCAGGCCATCGAACGTTTGCGCCGCTCCGTAATGGAAGCGGAACGCGGTAATCACCTCGTCGTAAATGACGAGGGAGCCGTTGGTTCTCGCGGCGGCGCACAGCGCCTCGAGGAAGCCCGGCTTCGGCATGACCATGCCGAAGTTGCCGACGATGGGCTCGACCATCACCGCTGCGACGTCGTCGCCCCAGCGCTCGAGCGCCGCATGCAGCGCCTCGGCGTTGTTGAACGGCACCGTGATGACCTCATTCGCGATGCTCATCGGAATGCCGGCGCTGTCGGGGATACCCAACGTCGACGGGCCGGAGCCCGCGGCGACGAGCACCAGATCCGAGTGGCCGTGGTAGCAGCCGGCGAACTTGATGATTTTGTTGCGGCCCGTATAAGCGCGGGCTACGCGAATCGTCGTCATGACCGCTTCCGTACCGGAATTGACGAAGCGGACTTTATCGAGCGACGGAATGGCCGCCTTGATCATGCGGGCGAACTCGATTTCAAGCTCGGTAGGCGTTCCGTACAGCGTGCCGTTCTCGGCTGCGCGCACGATGGCCGCCGTAACATGAGGATGAGCATGTCCGAGAATGATGGGACCGTATGCCGCCAAATAATCGATGTAGCGGTTGCCGTCCTCGTCCCAGAAGTATGCGCCTTGTCCGCGCTTCATGAATACGGGAGCGCCGCCGCCTACCGCCTTGAACGATCGGGAAGGGCTGTTAACGCCGCCGACGATATGCTGCAGCGCTTCCTTATATAAGGATTCCGAACGCGGCTTCGCGTTCGATGGAATGATGGGGGTGGTCATGAAAAAGCTCCTTTATAGTTAACATAGTGAAATAAACGGATGAACATGTATTATTAATGAAGCAGTAACCCTTTGACGACAATGACTGCATTGCCTTGTATCAACACGCGTTCATTGCTGACACGCAGTCGGAGCAAGCCGGTTCTCGCGGAAAGCTGCTTTGCGGTGAACTGGCTTTTGCCAAGCCGTTCTTTCCAATAGGGAGCCAGCGCACAGTGGGCCGAGCCCGTTACCGGATCCTCGTCGATTCCAAGAGCGGGGAAGAAGCAGCGCGATACAAAATCGAGCTCCGGATCGTCGGCACGGCTCGTTACAAGCAAGCCGCGCATCGGCAGTTCCTTCAACAGCCGGAAATCGATCTTCAATTCCCGAACCGCTTGTTCATTCTCCACCTCGATCAGGTAGTCCATCCGGTTGCTGTAGACGGCCGACGGCTTGAAGCCGATCGCTTGCTCCAGCAGGGGAGAAGACTCACAGGGGACGACCTCCTCCATCGGGAAGTTCAGCTCAATGCCGTCATCCAGACGTTTGGCGGTTAACAGACCGCTCTTCGTATGAAAGCGAAGCTGCTCGATTCTGTACGCCGTTCCGCTTTCCCACAATACTTGGGCGCTGGCCAATGTGGCATGTCCGCACAAATCGACTTCAGCTTCCGGTGTGAACCAGCGGAGCCGATAATTGCCGACGCTGTCCATCGGACATAAAAAAGCCGTCTCCGACAAATTCATTTCGGCGGCGATCTTCAACAGCCAGGCATCGTCCTGAGGAAATTCCTGCAAAATGCAAACGGCCGCGGGATTTCCGGAGAAAGGTGTAGAGGTGAACGCATCGACTGTATAAATGGGAATCATTCCGAACATCTCCTTTGCATAATCGTGTGTATGCTGCTGTATGCTTCAAGCTTGAGAGTTCCAATCTGCCTGCCGACATTTCAACCTATCCTTACATTATAGGTAACTTTCCGTTTTCTGAAAACCTGACGGCCGACCGCGTAATCGGAACGATAAAAAAGGAACCGGAAGCGGATGCCCCTCTGGTTCCTGTCAATCCGGTTATACCGTCTATTTACGGCTCATTTGCTTAATTATGCATGGATCCGGTCTTTGGCGTACTGGATAAAACGGCTGAGCCGTTCGTTGTTTTGCTGTTGTTCGTGCCGCCCTTGCCATTATCTTTGGTTGCCGGTACTTGGTTAGGGCTCAATGACGGATCGCGGTCTTCGAACAAAGCTTTGATATAAGACTGCAGCTTATCGCGGTTCACCGACAAGACATCGGCGCCGCCGACGCGTTTCTCGATTAACAGCTCGGAAGGAGGAATTTGTTCGCTCACCATACCCGAAGCCTTGGCTTCATAACCGAGAGAGCCAAGCTTAAGCATATCGGTCGTCGTCAAATTCGTCTCGATATACGGATCGACGCTGTTCAGTATTCTCGGCAGCTTGATCAGGGACGAAGTAGACTGCATTTTTTCCGCTACCGCCTGAATGAACTTGCGCTGCCGCTCGGTCCGGGCGAAATCGCTCAGGGCGTCATGGCGGAAGCGAACGTATTGCAGCGCGGTTTTCCCGTTAAGATGCTGCATCCCTTTTTTCAAATTAATGTCGTATTCGTGGCCGTCCTCGGAATCGGAATATTTCATATCCTTTTCCACCTCGATGTCGATGCCGTCAATGGCGTCCACCAGGGCGATGAAGCCTTTAAAGTCGGTATACACATAATATTGGATAGGAATACCCAGCAAATCGCCGACCGTTCTCATAGCCAGATTTGGGCCGCCCAGCGCCAGAGCCGAGTTGATCCGGTCATCGCCATACCCCGGAATTTTCACATACGTATCGCGCAGAATGGAGAACAAGTACGCTTTTTTCGTTATGGGATCGATGGAGGCGACCATTAACGTATCGGATCGCGGGATTTCATTTTTCTTCAAGCCTCTGGAATCGCCTCCGAGCAGAAGCACGTTGACGCGCTGCTTGCCTTCCCATTTGGGCGGAGTGTACGTTTCGGATACTTTCGTCGTATTCTGGGCCGTGATCCCGCTGAACAGCTTGGTGTTGTCCGGCTTGGCCTGAATGTTGTTGGCAAAATGTAAAAAGGCATATGTATAATAGCCGACTGCTACCAAAAGCAGAAACAATGCCGTCAGGAAGATCCACTTTATTTTTCTGACCATAAGAACAAATCCTTTCCTTAGTTTGTCAGTCGCTTTCCCTTTGCAATCGGTTCGTGTATCATAACGTACATAGGGTTTGAAAATGCTGAAGGAACATGCATGGTGTATATAGGAAAGAGTAGTTCTAGTTTCGAATGCCCCGGATGTTCTTCGTTCATATAGATGCGGTAAGCTTCACAGCAGCCTTGTGCGAAGTGAAGACCTTTTCGTGTTGCCTTTTCACGGGATGTATCGAAAAAGAGTTGATTCCATTATAAATTGTTCCGTTTCTTGATAGCAAGTTTCGCTAAATTCGGACAAACGGACACGCTCGTATCGTGTCGAACGGTGCATGTCCGTTTGATCATCTATTAACCAGTTCGGGAGGAAATTATGCAGGCGATAGAAGTTCATAATCTGCGAAAAGAATTTCGGGTGCAGAAAAACCGCGAAGGTCTGAAAGGGGCCGTTCGCGATCTATTTAAACGAGAGTATAACCAGGTGAGGGCCGTCAAAGACATCAGCTTTCAAATTCCCCAAGGGGAAATTTGCGGCTACATAGGCGAGAACGGCGCGGGCAAATCAACGACGATCAAAATGCTGACGGGTATTCTGGTACCGACATCCGGAGACATTCGGGTGAACGGCTACATTCCTTATTTGGAACGGGAAAAATTCGTCCGCGAAATCGGCGTCGTCTTCGGGCAGCGCAGCCAGCTGTGGTGGGATATCGGCGTGATCGAATCGTTCCAGCTGCTGAAAAAAGTATACCGGGTTTCCGAAGCCGATTTTAAGCAGCGTCTCGACGAGCTGGTGGAGAGACTTAAGCTGCAGGAGCTGCTGACCCGTCCGGTGCGCAAGCTGAGCTTGGGCCAAAGAATGCGCTGTGAGCTCGCTGCGTCGCTCTTGCACAATCCGAAGATTCTGTTTCTGGACGAGCCTACGATCGGTCTCGACATTGTCGTCAAGACGGAAATCCGCGAGTTTCTGAAGCAGATGAACCAGCGTTATGAAACGACCATTTTGCTCACGACCCACGATCTTCAGGATATCGAAGCGCTGTGCTCTCGGGTCATCATGCTTGATGACGGACGCATTATATACGATGGAGGTTTGGATGAGCTCAAGGCTACGTGGGGTAAAGGCAAGGAAGTGGTGCTGCAATTTACCGAAGCGGTGTCGCTTGAGCGTTTGCGCCAGTTGACCTCAGGGCTTCAGGTGGATTGGTCGCTCGACAACGAGCTGACCGCCCGGGTCTTCATCCCTCAGGAGAAGGCTAACGTCTCCGAAGTTCTGAGCCGCGTCGTCGGCGTCCTCGGCATCGAAGATATTAAAATCGTCGAAACGAACACCGATGATATCGTGCGCGAGATCTATAAATCGGGCTCGGCCGAAGCCAAGGCAGCCGCTCACGAGAAGCTGGCGGGCGAACAGGAAGTGACCGTCCATGCTTAACGCTTATGTCGACATGATCCGCATCCGGTTCTTGATGATGCTGGCTTACCGCGTGAACTACTATAGCGGCATTATCATTTATGCCCTTAATATCGGGGCGTACTATTTTCTGTGGAAGGCGATTTATGGCACCAGCGAGACGCTGGGCGGCATGACCGTAGCCCAGATGACTACCTATGTGGCTGTATCCTGGATGGCGCGGGCGTTCTACTTCAACAATCTTGACCGTGAAATCGCCAATGAAATCAAGGACGGCAGCGTGGCGATCCAGTTCATCCGCCCTTATAACTACATCATCGTCAAAATGATGCAAGGGCTCGGCGAAGGGCTGTTCCGGCTGTTTTTGTTCTCGACTCCGGGCATGGTGATCGTATCGTTCCTGTTTCCGGTGAAGCTGCCTACGGACCCGGCCGTATGGGGAATTTTCCTCATCATGCTGTTCTTCAGCTTCCTTATTAATACGCAGATTAATATTATTACCGGCTTGTTCGCCTTTTTCCTGGAAAATAACGAAGGCATGATGCGCATGAAGCGGGTCGCCGTCGATCTGTTCTCCGGGCTGGTCGTCCCGATGTCCTTTTTCCCGGGCTGGGCCGAAGGGCTGCTCAAGCTGCTTCCGTTTCAGGCTATCACGTATTTGCCGGGTTCCGTTTTCACAGGGAAGGTTACCGGAAACGCCATTTATCAGGTGCTAGGGATACAGGCCGTCTGGTTCGTGCTGCTCATCGTTCCTTTATTCGTATTATGGCGCAGCGCGCGGACGCGGCTGTTTGTGCAAGGAGGTTAAGAACGGATGTTTTATGCGGGCCTGATTATCGATTATTTGAAAAATTACATGAAAACCCGGATGGAATACCGTTCCGATTTCTGGATTGAAGTGCTGTCCGACCTGCTGTTCAACGGGCTGAACTTGTTTTTCATCCTCGTCGTGTTTAACCATACGAAGGCGATCGGCGATTGGAACGAGCAGCAAATTTTGTTCATCTACGGTTACTTTATGGTGCCATACGGTATTTTTATTACCTTTTTTAACTTGTGGAGCTTCAGCGAACGCTACATTGTTAAAGGAGAGATGGACCGGATTTTGACGCGTCCCGCCTATAATCTGGTGCAGCTGATGCTGGAAAATATGGACCCCTCGTCGCTGTTCAGCGCCTTGACTGGCTTTCTCATCATGGTGTACTCCTGGTCCCATCTGGGACTGGACCTGACCTGGTACGATCCGTTCGTGTTCGTGCTTCTGGTAGCCGGCTCAATCATGATCTACGGAGGCGTGTATATTTTCTTTACATCGCTGTCGTTTTTCTCCGATTCCCCGACGGGCATCCTGCCGCTGTTGTGGAATTTGCAAAATTACGGCCGTTATCCGGTGACGATTTATAACAAGCTGATCAGCCTGTTATTGACGTGGGTGCTGCCGTTCGGCTTCGTCGGCTTTTATCCGGCGGCATACTTCCTCGACCGTGAAAATTGGGGGATGTTCGCGCTGCTGACGCCGGTAGTCGGCGCGGTGTTCCTGACAATAGCGCTGCTCATCTGGAATTTCGGCGTCAAACGGTACCGCGGCGCCGGATCGTAACGGTGTATTCGCGGTTCAGGATTTCTTTCGGCTGTGCATGTGACCCAAAATAAAGTCGGCTCCGAGGCTTGATTAGCCTGGAGCCGGCTTTTTTTTCAGAGAGGACAGGGGAGCGCGGTCTGTGGGGGCTCTGAGGTGCGGGGTATCCATTCGATTACCCGTTGCGCAGCCGGTCAAGCTCCTCCTCGATACGGCCGGTATCGATGCGTTCGTACAACGCCTCCGACGAATGAAGCGGGGCGAGAGGAGGAACCTCCGTATAACCCCAGCCCGGCTCGTCAATTCCCAGAGAGGCGCGGATCGTCTCGCACGAAAACGGCAAAAACGGCGAGAGCAGGTTGGACAGATTGGCGATTATCTGTACACACGTATACAGCGTATCCCCGCAGTCGGCGGGGCTTTCCTTGAATTGCATCCACGGCTTGCGCTCGTCGAAATATTTGTTGGCGCTGCGGATGAATGCGAAGACCGCTTCCAGCGCTTCTTTGCATCGGCCGGCTTCCAGCAGCTCCGCCGCTGTTGCATATAGCGACTCCAAGCGTAGTTTCACCTCGGGATCCATGATCCCTGAAGGGATCCGGCTATCAAAGGACTTGCCTATAAACTTCAAGGTCCGATTGACGAAGTTGCCGAAAGCGCCGAGCAGCTCCCCGTTATGGCTGTGAATGAACTCGCGCCACGAAAAGTCCGTATCCCGATGTTCCGGCCCGTTGGCGGTCAGGAAATACCGGATCGAATCCGGATGGTACCGATCCAGCAGGTAAGGCAGCCATACCGCCCAGTTGCTGCTCGTGGAGAACTTCCGGCCCTCCAGCGTCAAATATTCGCTGGACCATATGGCATCGGGCAGGCGAAGCTGTCCTGCGCCGGCGCCGAGCAATATTGCGGGCCATATCAGCGTATGGAACGGGATGTTGTCTTTGCCGTGCACATAGTACGCCGCGGCCTCTTCGGACCAGAACGGCTTCCAGTCGGTGCCGTTCAATTCGGCCCAATGCATGCTGGCGGATAAATAGCCGCTTACGGCTTCGATCCAGACGTAAATCTTTTTCCCCTCGAAGCCTTCGAGGGGCACATCGACGCCCCATGGCAGGTCGCGGGTAGCGGCGCGGTCGTGCAGCCCCTCGTCGAGATATCTCCGCGTTAGCCGCACTGCATTGTCCCGCCAGCCGACGGCCTGGGAAGCATACTCCTCCAGCCGGCTCTGGAGCTTCGACAGAGCGAGGAAATAATGATCCGTCTCGCGCCGTGTCGGTGAGCTGCCGCACAGCTTGCAGGCCGGCTCCAGCAAGTCCGACGGATCGAGCAGCGCGGAGCAGGCGTCGCATTGATCGCCGCGGGCGACGCTCCGGCAATGCGGACAGCGGCCCTCCACGTAACGGTCCGGCAAAAATCGATCGCAGACGGCACAGAACGTCTGCTCTACGGCTTTTTTGTACAGGAAGCCATGGTCCAGCAGCTTCAAGAACAGCTCCTGTACGACCCGATGATGGAACGGATCGTCCGTGCGCGTATACAAATCGTACGAGAAGCCGAGTCTCCGGAAGCACTCGGCGAACTCCTCGTGATACCGGCTCGCGATAGCTTGCGGCACGACGCCTTCCTGGGCGGCACGGATGGCGATCGGCGTTCCGTGGCAATCGCTCCCGGATACGTACAGCACCTTCTCCCCCTTGAGCCGGAAATACCGGGCGGCAATATCTCCCGGCAGCAAGCTCGCTACGCGTCCCAAGTGAAGCGAGCCGTTCGCGTACGGCCAAGCTCCTCCAATGAATATGTTCATCTTTAACAGCCTCCTTTTTTATTAAATACAGGTTTAAAAAGTCCGTTTTCAGAACCGAGAAGGTTGGACTTCCCGGCTTCGTTCAAGATTCGATGTCGAATGACTACCCGCTATTTCTTCGTTATCAAAGCGGACTTTTTAAACAACCTCTAAAAACAAAAAACTCCCGTCCCCGAAAGGACGAGAGTATGACTCACGTGTTACCACCTCAATTTATCCGCATTTCGCAATACGGACCTCTTCAGGTACGGCACCGCAGGCGGTGGTATACCCTAGCACGGTAACGGGTGCGCCCGATGCAGCCTACTTCCCGGCGAACACGCAGACCGGGGTTCGATGCACAGCTCAGAGACCATATTCATCGGACGTTTTCTTTGCTCCTTTTCAGCTGCCGGAGCTCTCTGTTCAAAGAATTCGTTCCAACTACTCTTTCTCATCAAAGCTTTTTCCATTTATTCCTTAGTAACCCATTATATCCAGATTGGAACGAAAAGCAATAGGGAAGAACCCAGCTTGCGAGAGTAAATTTTCAGCGAATTTTCAGCTAATATTTAGCAAATACTCATTTTAGCGTAAAAGTTCGTTCACAATTGCCTTGTATACTGGAAAGGTAGGGAGAAGAGAAGGTCCTATCAGAGATAAAGATAAACAAAAGCGGCACAGAAGCCGCATAAGTTCGGTAGGATTCAGAGCAATGGAGGAAACCGTATGGTGGAGAGAAATCAAAGAGAGAGAAAGAGCAGCTTTGCGGGAACGCGGCCAACCGGCCGTATCCTGCAAAGAGGCGGATTGCTGCTAATGGCATGCGCGCTGGCTGTTACGGCCGGCTGCGGCAAGAAGCCTGTGGACCAGACACAGACCCAGACGAAGCTGCCTGAGGCGCAATCGCCTTATTCGGGTACGGAAGTGGTGCAGGCCATCCAAAAAGCGAAGCCGCTTGACTACTGGCCTACGAACGGGTGGAAGACGGCGGCGCCGGAAGAACACGGTATCGATTCCGCCGGTTTAGCGGCTATGGTCGATCAAATGAAGGACAAGAACGTTCACAGCTTCGCGCTTGTGCGGGGCGGCTATTTGCTTGCGGAAGGGTACAGCCGCGATTGGGATGCGGAGAAGCGGCAGTCGGTGCTGTCCGTTACCAAAAGCTTCACCTCCGCATTAACGGGGATGCTGATTGAAGATAAGATCATCAAGAGCGTGGATCAGAGGCTGAGAGATTATTTCCCTGAAACGGCATCGGATTCGAAGAAGGCGGACATTTCGATCAAGAATGTGCTCACTATGACCTCGGGACTCGAGTGGGATAATACCGGAGAACGTTCATCCAACGAGATGATGGAGTCTCCGAACTGGGGCCAGTATATACTGGAACGTAACGTCGTCACCGAACCGGGGTCGGTATTTAAATACAGCAACGGCAACGCCCATCTTATGGCGGTCCTGCTGCAGAAGGCGCTCGGGATCCCTCTCAGCAGCTTCGCCAAGAGCAAGCTGCTGGACCCGATGGGCATCAAAAACGTAACCTGGGGCCAAGATCCGCAAGGCGTCCTGGGCGGAGCCTGGGGACTTAATCTTACCACCAGAGATATGGCCAAGTTCGGCTTGATGTACTTGCATAACGGCAAGTGGGAGAACGATCAGATCGTTCCCGCCTCTTGGGTGGAGACCTCGGTTCAACCGCAGACAAAGGTCACTTACGATAACGGCACAACCGGGGATTACGGCTATTTGCTCTGGCTTAAGCGTATAGCAGCAGGTACGGATACATCGAAGCAGCATAACGTGTTCTTCGCTGCAGGCTCGGGAGGTCAGCGCATCTTTGTCGTCCCTGACCTGAATCTGATATTGGCGGTTACGGCCGACAACCAGAAGGACGATTTCATGCCGGAGCAAATGCTGGTGAACACCATACTTGCGGTGAAGTCGGATCAGCCGCTTCCGTCCAGTGATGCAGCTGCAGACAAGCTGAAGGCTTCCCTAGCAGCTTTCAAGCAAACAGGGGATCAGACGGAGTAGCCGTTTGTATATTACCGCAAGAAGCGCTATACTCGACTTGACTGATGTGTTAAGGAGATAGCCGTTATGACAATTAAAGTTGGGAAACTAGCGCCGGACTTTGAGCTTCCCGCCTCTAACGGAGATAAGGTGAAGCTGTCCGATTTTCAAGGGAAGCACGTGCTTCTGTACTTTTACCCTAAAGATATGACGCCGACCTGCACGACGCAGGCCTGTGATTTCCGCGACCGCTCGGAGCTGTTCGCCGCTGCCGATACGGTGATCATAGGGATCAGCGTCGATCCAGTGAAGAGGCATACGAAGTTTATCGAGAAGTACGGCCTGCCTTTTTTGCTGCTGTCCGACGAGGATCACCGGGTGGCCGAGCTGTACGATGTGTGGCAGCTAAAGACGCTGTACGGTAGACAATATATGGGTGTGGAGCGCTCCACGTTTCTTATAGATAAGGACGGTACTTTGTTAAGGGAATGGCGCAAGGTGAAGATAAAAGGACATGTGGAGGAAACGCTGAAGGCGGTCCAGGATCATTTGGCGCAGCGGGTGTAAGCCGTTTTTACGGTCTTCACACGTGCTTCATAAGCTCAGTCCGGTCGATAGACCGGGCTGTTCTTTTTTTACGTTCAGAGGCTGTAAAAAAGCTCCTTAGTTTTCTTCCGGAGGGGTCATGAATGATGGCATACGATCGGCCAGTCTCCCATATAGTCTATTAAGTCGAAATTAATAGATTATGCGGAGGGATTCTTCATGCTCAACTTGTTCCGAATGCTTCGCTCGCGCCGGATCGGCTTATGGCTGACCGCCATCATGATGTGCACTCTGGCTCTCATGCCGCTATCGGCCATGCCCGCACAGGCAGCCGATGATGTAAACAGGATGAGCGCGCACCAATCGTATTCGGAACTGACATCAGGGAAGCGGATATGGGAAGAAAAGGCGTATGTGACGCCGGAGCGGCCGACCGTCTATTTGACGTTTGACGACGGGCCCAGCAAGCTGACGGGCGAGGTGCTGGACATTCTCAGGGATGAGAACGTGAAAGCGACGTTCTTCGTGCTGGGGCAGCAGGTGGAGTCGCATCCGGAGCTGGTTCGCCGGGCGGTGGAGGAAGGGCATGCCATCGGCAATCATACATACAATCATCAATATAACGAGATTTATTCGAGTGCGGAAGCGTTCTGGAACCAGGTGGAGAAGACCGAAAGCCGTTTGGAGGAATACGCGGGAATCAAGCCGAGACTGGTCAGGGCGCCCGGAGGGACGTTCGGCAATTTTGACGCGTTTTACTTCTATTATATGGATCAGGCGGGATATGAAGTGCACGACTGGAATATCGATAGCGGGGATTCGTCCAGGCAGGGGGTTCCGGCAAGCGAAATCGTTCAAACGGTGAAAAAAGGCCCGTTCCGACATGAGGTCATCCTGCTGATGCATGATGGGACCGGACACGAACAAACAGTAAAAGCGCTGCCTGAGATCATTAGCCTGTTCAAGCAAAAGGGCTATGCGTTCGCGCCGCTGACCGAGACGGTCCAGCCGGTTCACTTTTCCAGCGGCAAGGTGAAATGGGGGCGGGCGATAAACGAGCCGCTGCATCAAAAGCTGCTGGCAGGAGCGGGAGCGCATAGAGCTTCCATAGCGATGGAATCGGCCGCGGTCAAGCAAAGTCCGCTGCTGTTGTCTCTTGGAGGCAAAGACGTACTGCTTGATCCGGAGCAGTACCGAATGGCGGAGGGAAGCTATCAAGTACCGCTGCGCGTTCTGATCGAGGGGATGGGCGGGCATATCGAATGGAAGCAAGAGGAGCGGACTGCTGTCGCCCGGTACGGAATGTATAGAGCCGAATACGACTTCTCCCGTCATGAGCTCCGAATGATGGACAGCGGGAAGGAAACGTCGTACCATCTTCCGCAGATGGAGCTTCGCGAAGGGACGGTATACGTGCCTTTGCAGGATACCGTGGAGCTGTTGGGCTGCCGGGTAACGGAGGAAGAGGAGAGCAAGGAAATGAAGCATGTCCGTGCTGTGGATAGCGCAGGCTTAGCCTTTATGCTGGATTATTGAGAAACTTTCGGGAAACATCCCGCACTCCCCGGATATACGATATAATGGAGTATAGATGCTAGTCATAATTCGGGGTGTATCACATTGAAAAAGAATTGGTTTAAGCGCTTACTTTTATCCTATTTGCCTATTTTTTTCTTCATCGCCTTGGCGCTCATCCTGCTTTCCGCCATATCGGCAAGCGAGCTGTCGAAGAAAGAAACGATAAGAGCAAACAAAGTGTTCGCGGAGCACGTTATGCAGATGATCGATCATACGATGAGGACCATTGAGCAGCAAATGATCAAAGAAGTCCGGACGAACGATAAAATATCCCAGTTTTTCTCTCAATATTATACAGGCAATTCTACCATAACCCAATATGAGGTTGCAGTGAAGCTGCGAGAATTAATAGTCAATACTCCTATGATCGATTCCATCTATCTTGTCCGGTCCTCCGACCAGACGGTTTTGAGCAACACCTTGATGGCGCCGGTGGAGGAGTTCGGGGACAAAGAGTTTATCCGCAATGCCCTGCAGCAAGGCATGTCTACCAAGTGGACGAATGCGAGGAATTACAAAGAGTTCGAAGATCAAATAAGGTCTACCGACGTGGTGACATTAGTCAAAAACGTGCCGCTGCTCGGCGCCAAGCAGGGCATTATCGTCATCAACGTACAAACGGAGGCCATCCAAAATTTGATTAAGGATATGACGGAATCCAACGTCAACTTCATTCAGCTGGTGGACCGTGAAGGACAGCCGGTTGTAGGGAGCAAATCCGGCGGTAAAATCATTTCCGACATTACGTCCGAGTATACGGGATGGCATATCCAGAGCGGGCTCTTGAACGAAAATGTGCCTTTGTTCATTTTTTCGTACTCGGCGGTTTGGTTCGGCCTCAGCCTGCTCATGATCGGGATCGGCATCGTCTGGATCGTTTACGTTACTAGGCGCAATTACCAGCCTATCGAATCCATCGTAGCCCGGATCGACGCCTACGCTGCGCAGAAGAGCAGCTCGCTTGCCGGACTGTCCGGTCAGGACGAGTTCCGCTTCATTGAGACGGCGCTCGACGACTTGGTCGAGCGGACGATGACGTTTCAGAAGCAGCGGGAGGAAGATTTGATTTTCCGCAAAAGAACCTTTTTTATGGATATGATAGAAGGAAGCAAGCCGATTACCCGCGAGCAGTTCAAGGCGGAGATGAAGCTGTACGGGCTGCAAGAAGATGTGGCTCGGATCGTCATGGCCGTAGTGGAAATCGACAAGTATGCGGAATACTGCGAACAGTACCATTTGCGGGATCAATATTTGCTGAAATTTACTTTAAGCAGTGTGATTGGCGAGCTATCGCAAAATGAGGGGATTCACGTCTGGATGGAATGGACGTCGAATCAGCGGCTCTGTGTCTTGATCCACCTTCCCGCGTCCGAGGAGAAGCCGGAGCCGACTGTGCAAATGCTGCAGAGGGCTATCCAGTGGGTGCGCCAGCATCTCGCTTTCACCGTCACGATAGGAGTCGGAACGGTGGTTGAAGAGATCGGGGAGACCGCGGCATCGTACGAAGAAGCTATTGATGCTTTGAAATACAAATCGGCCCTTGGCGGCGACCGGATTATCGAGTACAAGGATATTTCCGTCAAAGCCCAAGGAGAGGTGTACGAGCATCTGCATCTTATGCGGTCGATCGGGCAAAAATTCCGGCTCGGAGACAAGGAGTGGGAGCTCGAGCTGAACCGGCTTTTCCGCGAGCTGGTCGAAGGCTTTTTCACACGGGATGACGTCGTTTCGATGCTGCATTATATGATCTATCATATGCAGAAGGAATTGCTGGAGCTGCCTGCGGAGTTTCAGGAGCTGTGGATGCAGGAGACGCTCCCGAGGCTGCATGCGGCCATTGAACGCCTGGATACGATCAGCGAGCTGGAGCGGGACTTGACGGATACTCTGAAGGAAGCGTTCGGCCGGATGGACGAGTTGAGGGGGACGCGGAGCAATCATCCGCTGATGCTGCAGGTCAAAGAATATATCAACGACCAATACGCGAATGCGGACTTGTCGTTGACTTACTTGAGCGGCGAGTTTGACGTTAACGCCAAATATTTGAGCCAAATGTTCAAAGAGGAGTTCGGCGTCAACTTTCTCGATTATTTGGCTGATGTCCGGATTCAGCAGGCGCAGAAGCTGCTGCTGGTGACGAACGGCTCCGTACAGGAAATAGGCATGCAGGTCGGCTATCCGAACGTAAGGTCGTTCATGCGCGTCTTCAAGAAGCTGGCCGGTGTTACGCCGGGTGAATTCCGCAAGAAGGAATAATATCTAATAATTGAAAGGAAGATGGTTATGGTAGAACATTTGGTATTGTTTAAGCTGCATGAGGGAACCTCAGAAGCCGATAAGCACAAAGTAGTGGACACACTGCAAAAGTTGAAGGACATTGAAGGCATCGCCGAATTTTCCGTAGGCTTAAACCATTCCCAGGAAGGGAAAAGCCAAGGCTTCGAGGTCGGCATGCGTATCGGCTTCGTAGATCAAGCTTCGCTCGACGCGTATTTGCCAAGCGAACGGCACCGGTCTATTGTAGGCCAGGTCAGAGAGCATTTTGCCGATGTGATCGTACTGGACTACACGTGGTGAACCGGTGAACCCGGTTTACAGCCGGTCCTGACTTCTCAGGGGACGCCTGACTTAGTCAGCGCTTCCCCCTTTCTCCCTGAATTGCCCCGGCGTCATCCCTTCGTTCTTTTTAAATATCCGGTTGAAGTAAGGCGGCTGGTAGCCGACCCGGACAGCGATATCGTTAATTTTCTCATCGGTTTCCAGCAGCAATTGTTTGGCTTTGTCCAGCCGGTACTTGGTCAAATAATCGATAAACGTTTTATCCGTTACCTGCTTGAAGCCGAGACTCAGCTTCTTCGGGTACGTGCCGTGCAAATCGGCGCAATACTCCAAGGAAATATCCTTCATATACTGCTCATGGATGGTTATCAATACTTTTTCAACAAGCTGCTTTAGCTGGATATCCTGGGTCACATGAAGCACCCGGATGTATGGGCGGACAAGATTGTTTTTGATGCTCTGCAGCACGGCATTTGGATCCTGCAGGTGAAGCAGCTCCTCCCAGAGCATTTCGCCGCCAACAATTTGAAGCGGACTGAACCCGGACAGCATAATCGCATTTTGCAAATTGCCGTACAGCTGCAGCAAGCCATGCCGCACTTGAATCTCCTTATCGGATTGACGCTGCAGCGTGGACAAAAATTCGTCCATCCCCTTGTACAGCTCCGCCTCCATCCCCATTCGCAGCGCCTGAATGATCTCCTTCTCCGCTTCCAGCGGATACATAATCTGATGCTGGCCTTCGGGCATCATTTCGTCCATATACAAAATTTGCTGCTGCTCATTTAGCTTCTTATGGCTAAGTGCCTTGCGCGTATCGTCGAACATAGCCGGAATGTGGCTGAGCGAGCCGGCCGTCTTACCGACGCAGACAGTGGTATGCACCTTCAGCAAATTATGGAGTGTGGCGGCAAGCTCTCCGGCCAAATGATACAGCACGGACTTTACGTCCTCCATGGCGGTGTCCCGGTGAAGCCGGACTAGCAGGCCGACGGTTAAATCTTGAAAATTGATGACATTGGCATCCAGTGCCTTACTTTTGACTAGCTCTTCCACAATATTGAAAGCAGCAAAAGTGACCAGCTGCTCATCCCCGGACGAAAATCTCCCCTCCGAGCTGTACAGCCCGTGAAGCTGCAGCACAATGGCTGCATGGAGCTTATCTTGAACCTCCCAGCCGTATTCCTCCATCCTGCGGGTAATTTCTGCGTCATTGAGGAAATACAGATGGCCTTGCACCAGCTGCAGCAAAAAGCTTTCCCTTAAAGAGGGAAGGTGGGTATCAAGCCTTTCCTGCAAAGTTTGGCTTTCCCGCGATAAGTTGTTCCATTCGCTAGCAATATAATCGATTTCGTCGGTTCCTTCGAAGCCGGGCTTCCCCCCGGGGCGCAGCAGCGCGGCAAGACGGCGGATAGGCCGGTACAGCTGCCGCGATGCAAGCCAGGACAGCCCCAATGCAAACAATAGGCCTGCCGCACCGGCATAAATAACGACGTGCGACAGCAGTTTGACCGGCTTTGTCATTTGCTCTATGGGGGTAGCGGTAGCGACGGTCCATATATGGCCGATGCGTTTCATTTTGCCGAACGAGATGGAGAACGTCTGTCCCTGCCAGGTTTCAATGACCGAGCCGCGGTCCTGCCCTTGCCCTTTAACGGCATCGGTTACGAATACATCCAGCTCGCTTGGCCCGGCCGCTCCGTCGCGCCCGAACGAGATATAATTGCCGTCCTGCTGCATAAGCAGCGCCGAGCCTTCGCCTCCCGGATCCAGTTCCCCGATCAAGCGGTTCAACTGCTTCGAGTTAATCTCCACGATTAAAGCGGCTTCAGTCTTTACCAGCCCGCCCGGGAGCCTCATGACCAGCATATAGGGTGCCGCATGTTTGTTATTGGTAATCGTATCGGTCCAAAAGATGTCACGCTGATATGCGATTAACGAGCGGTACAGTTTAAGGGTATCCTGGGAGTCGAACTTCAAAATCCCTTTATTTTCGGTAATAAGAACCTCCTGCTTATCAAGGTATAGACTGACCTCCTCAATAAGCGGGTCGGATGATTTAATCCAGGTGAGCGACTTGAATATAACCTGCTGAATGTTGTAGAAATCTTTTTCTACATCAAGATTGCCGTAGGTGTTGCTGAGGTTTAAGTTAAACGACCATTGTGCAATTACGGTTTCCAGATGGGCCAGGTTGCTGTCGATCCGTTCCGTTGCAAAGGATACCTGGTTCTGGTGCGTCCGCTTGGCCTCCGCTTCAATGTTAGCGGTTCCAAAGATGTAAACAAACAGACCGATAATGGCCGCAGGCAAACAAGCACTGATGGTAGCTATCAGAAAAGTATTCCTGTAGTGCTTATATTTCCACATGCCGTTCACCCCCCGTACGCTTTATCTTAATACAAACAACCGCTGCAAAGCCATAGGTTTTGGGCTCGAGAATGAAAGTGCAATCCCGGGAAATACGGAGGAATAAGAATTCAATCGCCGGAAACGCCGAGGAATAAGAGTCCAATTGCCGGAAACGGCAGCGCCTTTTATATTGGGACCAAGAACAACAAAGAGAGGGGGGATTGGCTATGAGTAAACAAGAGCGGTTATCCTTGGAGCGAAGCGGGTGGCGCACGGCCTCACAGAATAAACGTTCTCTGCGGGTGCGTACCGTGTGGCGGGGGTTGGTGAGGGACAAATATTTATATTTCATTGCAATGCCCATGCTGGTGTATTTCCTTGTATTTAAATACGTGCCGATGTGGGGGATTCTTATCGCTTTTAAAAATTACACGCCCTATGTCGGCTTTTGGGACAGCCCTTGGGTAGGCTTGGAGCATTTTCAGCGCTTCTTTTCCAATGAAGATTTTTTTATTTTGCTTCGTAATACGCTGGCTATTAATGTATTAAATTTGCTGCTGTTTTTCCCGCTGCCCATTCTGCTATCCATTATGTTAAACGAGGTTCGACTTGAATGGGTAAAACGGACGATGCAGTCGATCATCTATTTGCCGCATTTTTTATCCTGGGTCGTGATTGCGGGGATTACGTTTCTGATGTTGTCCACGTCCGAAGGCGTTATCAACAAAATGTTGTTCGCGCTTGGCTTTGAGAAAGTTGCCTTTCTGACGAATCCGGACTTCTTCTGGCTGCTTCTGACCTTTCAATCCATATGGAAGGAAGCGGGCTGGGGGACGGTTATCTTCCTGGCTGCGATTGCCTCGGTAGACACCCAGCTATACGAGGCCGCCAAAATAGACGGAGCCGGACGTCTTCGCCAAATCTGGCACGTCACCCTTCCGGCGATACGGAATGTCATCATTATCTTGCTCATTTTGCGGGTCGGCCATATGATGGACGTCGGCTTCGAGCAGGTGTACCTGATGATGAACGGAGCCGTGTCCGACGTTGCGGATGTGTTCGATACGTATGTGTACCGCAGCGGGATTCAGCAGGCGCAGTTCAGCTACAGCACCGCGGTCGGCCTGTTCAAATCGATTGTAGGCGTCGTGCTTGTAGTAATAACCAACCGGCTGGCCAAAAAATTCGGCGAGGAAGGCGTTTATTAATTCAAGCACCTCGGATGTATGAAGGGTAGGAGGAGCTATGCATGAACCGTAGTGTAACCGACAAGCTGTTTGATTCAACGGTATTGATACTATTAATAGGTATTGCCCTTATAATGCTGTTCCCTTTTTATTACGTGTTTGTCGTATCCTTTACCACGCCTGTTGAGTATTTGCAGAAAGGGCTTGTGCTGTTCCCGGAGAAATGGACGCTGACCTCTTATAAATATTTGCTGGCGAACAATGTGTTTGTCAAAGCAACCGGAGTCAGTGCGTTTCTGGCCGTGGTAGGAACTACGTTAAGCCTGATTGTAACGTCGGCCGGAGCTTATACGCTATCCCGCAAACGGCTGCAAGGACGACGGACCCTGCTTATTCTGATTTTGATGACGACCTTGTTCAACCCGGGCATTATTCCTCCGTACCTGGTGGTACGGGAGCTCGGCTTGATGAACAGCATCTGGTCGCTGATCATTCCTGTGCTGACAAGCGGCTGGTATGTGATCTTGATGAAGGGTTTCTTCGAAAGTATCCCTGACGAACTGGAGGAAGCCGGTAAAATAGACGGAGCTTCGGATATAGGAGTGTTCGCGAGGATCATTTTACCGCTTTCGCTCCCGTCCTTGGCGGCTTTCGGATTATTTTACGCCGTGGCGTATTGGAACACATTTTTTTCAGCCATTTTGTATATCAACAAAGCGGATTTAAGGCCGCTGCAGGTTGTGCTGCAAATGCTGCTGATCGACTCGTCGAGTTCGTCCTCCGGCGAAATAGCGAACCAAATGTCCAGTGAGATAGCTATCCCCACCGATACGTTGAAAATGGCGGCGGTTGTCATCTCAACCGTTCCTATCCTGCTTGTTTATCCGTTTTTACAAAAGCATTTTGCCAAAGGGGTAATGGTAGGCTCGATAAAGGGGTGATGCGATGACTTCTTGCGGTTCCGGTGAAGGAGAATCAAGAAGGGGCTTCGATTGAAACAAGGCTTAGACTGCGTTACATTACAATTAGCAGGGAGGTTCTGGTATGAAAAAGACGATTACCCTAACATGCACGGTATCGCTTGTAATTCCGGCAATGCTCACGGCTTGCTCCGGACAAGGGGCAACAGGGGCGCAAGGCGATGCGTCGTCCGATAAGCCGACGGAAATTTCCATTTTTGCTAACCAGCAAGGGGCACAAGCGGTAGATTCAAGCAATGAGCTGCTTCAGGCCATTGAGCAAAAAACAAATACGAAGCTGAATATTACGTGGGTTCCTTTTAATTCCATCAATGAAAAAACGAAGGTGGCGCTTGCCTCCGGCGATTTGTCCGATCTGACCTTTGTCAGCAACGTATACGATTCGCAAGTGGTGCAAATGGCCGCATCAGGGGCATTCTGGGATATTACACCTTATATTAAAGATTACAAAAATTTGAGCGCCTTGCCTAAAGAAATATGGGATAACGCCAAAATCCAAGGGAAAAACTACGGCATCCCGCGTCCTCGTCCGTTAGAAGGGAGCTGGGGCGTCCACGTCCGCAAGGATTGGTTGGATAAGCTGGGGCTGAAGGTTCCGGAAACGATGGATGAGATTTATGCGGTAGCCAAAGCCTTTACGGAAAAAGATCCTGACGGCAACGGAAAAGCGGATTCGTTCGGACTTACCGGGCACGTCGATCCTGACGGCATGGGCGCATTCGGGTGGGTGGAGAACGTATTTACCGGGTCGGTCGGCAAATGGAAATTGAAAGACGGCCAGCTCACGCCGGTACTGTTCGATCCCGGCCAAAAGCAGGCACTCGAATGGCTGAAAAAAGCCTACGACGAGAAGGTGCTCGCGCCGGACTTTGCCGTCATGAAATCGACGCAGGCGAGAGAGATGTATATGGCGAATAAAGCCGGCGTATTCGGATCGGCGCTGAACCCTCAATGGTTGTACACCGATGCCCTACGCAAAATCGATCCGAAAGCGGATTCATATCCTTTGACCTACGTCATGGGGCCGGAAGGGAAGTTTGCCGGCAAGGATTCCGGCGTATTCGGGATGTACGTTATTCCGAAAACGGTACCGGAAGCGAAGCTCAAAAAGATTCTTGCCTTCGTAGATCAAGGAAACGGCGAAGAAATTTCAACGATTACGCAATTTGGTCTGGCCGATAAGCACTATACAGTGAAGGATGGCTTCAAGGTGGCTACCGAGCAGGCCAAGACGGATAATATACCCGACATCACCAACAACCTGCTGCAAATATTCCAAATGTACGACAAATACCAAAGAGCGTACTATAACGGCATTCCGAAAGAGTTCTACGACCGCAATAAGAAGATTGTCGATGACAGAGCGGCGTTCAGCAAGCCTGACCCCGGCTACGGGTTAATTTCCCAAACGGCCTTGACCGTCGGACCTGATCTGTACAAAAAGGTTCAGGATATGAAGATCAAAGTGATCTTGGGCAAAGAAACGATGGCGGCTTGGGACGAATATATCGCCAAGCTGAAAACCGACCCGCAGTTCCAGAAGATCATTCAAGAAACAAACGAGGCTTATAAGGCTAAATAAAATGTATAGCATCCCTGCTTGCTTTGTCGGATTTTTCGGCAGGCAGGGATGTTGTACTTAGAAGCTGTCATTCCGATCGAGGAGGAATTGAACTGATGAGCAACAAGCCGAATATTATCGATGCCGATGTTCACAATGCCATAGCCAAGCCCAAGGATTTGCTGCCTTTCCTGCCGAAGGTATGGCATGATTATTGGCTATCCGCCGGGCCTGGTTATGCGGGAGGCTGGTATTCCCCACTAGGGGTTATGCGCAAAGACGCCGTACCTGAGGGCGGAGGAACCCCCGGAAGCGATCCTCAGCATATGCTGAAGCATCATTTTGAGAAGTACGGGATTGATTACGGAATTTTGACAGGGTCAGGGATATTGGGCATCTCCTTGAATCCCAATCCGGATTACGGCAATGTGGTGGCAAGCGCCTACAACGATTGGCTGGTCGAAACGTGGCTGAAGGAGAGCCCGGTTTATAAAGGCTCGATTCTTATTAATCATGCCGATCCCCAGTCAGCGGCAAAGGAAATCGACCGGATGGCGAAGCATCCGGATATGGTGCAGGTCATTATGTGCAGCGGAGCGCGGATGCTGTACGGCCAGCGGTTTTACCATCCGATCTATGAAGCGGCGGAACGCAACGGATTGCCGGTAGCCGTCCATCCCGGAACGGAAGGCAGAGGGATTGCCGGAGCTCCGACACCGTCCGGTTATCCGACCACCTATTTGGAATGGCACAATATTTTGCCTATCAACTATATGGCGCATGTGAACAGTCTCGTCTGTGAAGGGGTATTTGAAAAGTTTCCGAAGCTCAAATTCGTCGCTATTGAAGGCGGCATTGCCTGGCTGCCTCATCTGATGTGGCGGATGGACAAAAACTATAAAGGCTTGCGCGATCTCGTTCCATGGCTGAAAAAGCTGCCTTCGGAATATATAAAGGAGCATATCCGGCTGACGACGCAGCCTATCGAAGAGCCGGCCGATCCGGTTCATCTGAATCAAATATTCGATATGATCGGAGCGGATAACATCATCCTATTCTCTTCCGACTATCCGCACTGGGACTTCGACAATCCGAAGATGGCGCTGCAGCCGATCCGCAAAGAACTGCGGCAAAAGATTCTGGCCGATAATGCCATGGAGCTGTACGGCTTGCATACGAAGGCTGAAACGTCAGCGGGGAAGGAGGCCTAATCCGGTGAGCGAAGTGAAGTCTAGGACACGATATGCGGTTGCGTCCGTTGCAGAGTTGGCGGAAGCGGAAAATGGAAGAAAAGTCGTGGAAGTAAAGGGGATGGAGATTGGTATTTTTAACGTCCACGGCAGCTTTTACGCCTGGAGAAATGTATGTCCTCATGCCGCCGCACCGGTCTGCGTAGGCAAAGTTTGCGGTACACGGCTGCCATCGATGGTGTATGAGTACAAATACGGCAAGGACCAGCAGATATTACGCTGTCCTTGGCACGGTTGGGAGTTCGATCTGACAAACGGCAGGCATTTGGCGGACGAATCGGTTAAGCTGCGCGGATACGAGGTGGAAGTGGAAGGCGATCAGGTTTATGTGCTGATTTAAAATAAAGAAGCTGCTTCAAGCGAAATTTGAACCTTCGCTTGAAGCGGCTTTTTTGTCGTGCAAGATGAAGGTCTTCGCTCGCTAAACACCGCCATTTGCGGGCCCTGCATCATGCTTTTCGGAAAATTGACCACTCCCGGAAAAGTGACCATCGGCCTTCCAAGCCCCGCTGTATAAGGAAAAAAGGAATTCAGTAACCTCGCGGAATACTGTCCATTGCCGCAGCGCCCTATTTCGGCTACATTGGTGTTCAACACACGAAAGGCCGAGGTGAGTCATGAGCCAGCAACAGCTAGATAGTAACGCTCTGCAAGCGCCGGCGGGAAGATTGGGCAGCATCCTGGCGCTGAGACGAAAAAGAAGGTTAAAGCAAAACCTCCCGCTGATCGTCATGTTCGTACCCGTCATCGCTTTCTACGTTATTTTCAAATACGCTCCTATGGCCGGGGTCATCGTCGCATTCAAAAGCTATAACTTTGCCGACGGCATATTCGGAAGCCCGTGGGTCGGGTTGAAGCATTTTCGCCTGCTGTTCAGCAATCCGAATTCGCTGCTCATCATCCGCAATACGCTGATCCTGAGCTTGCTGAACATTATCGTCGGATTTCCGTTCCCGATTATGCTGGCTATCATGCTGAACGAGGTAAGAAAGCTATGGTTTAAAAAGACGGTGCAGACATTGATCTTTTTGCCTCATTTTCTGTCATGGGTCATCGTCGGCGGCATCGTCGTGACGATCTTCTCTCAGGAGTCGGGAGTCATCAATCACTGGATTCGGCAGTGGACCGGGAACACGTTCCCGTTTCTATACAATGAGACGTCCTGGCTCGTTATCTTCGTAGGGTCCGGCATATGGAAGGAAGCAGGCTTCAGCGCCATCGTGTATCTGGCTGCGTTGTCTTCTATCGATACGAGCCTCTATGAGGCGGCCAGTATAGACGGAGCCGGGAAGTGGAAGCAGCTGTGGCACGTGACGCTGCCGGGCATCGCGCCGACCATCGTGCTCATGCTGATCCTCTCTATGGGCAAAGTGATGGAGGTCGGCTTCGACCAGGTATACACGCTGCAAAATTCCGTCGTATCCGGTGTGGCGGAGGTTATCAGCACGTACATTTACACGATTGGCCTGCAAAAGGGGCAGTTCAGCCTGACGAGCGCAATGGGGCTGTTCGAATCGGTCGTAGGGTTCATTCTCGTCGTTTCGGCGAATGCCGTTGCCCGCAAGTTCAATAGAGGCATCTGGTAAGCTGCCGTTCAACCGTTCACAAAGCACGTTGCAGGAGCTCAGGAGGTAAGAATGAGAACATCAGGAGAAAGACTGTACCACGGTATTACCGGCTTTATTCTTGTCCTGGCGGCGGTCACCTGTCTGCTTCCGATGGTGCACGTGCTGTCCGTATCGTTAAGCAGCCCGCACGCCGTCACCTCAGGTCTGGTCACCTTATGGCCGCGGGGGTGGACACTGGAATCGTACGAGCTGCTGTTCCGTGGCTCGAAAATCGTTCATGCGCTCCAAAACAGCGTCATCATCACCGTCGTCGGTGTTGTGCTCAGCATGGTGTTCACCGTGCTCGCCGCTTATCCGCTGTCGCGAAGCTATTTTTACTGCCGCCGTTTCTTTACGATGGCCACCGTCTTCACGATGCTGTTCAGCGGAGGCCTCATTCCCACGTATTTGCTGCTGAAGTCGCTGGGCTTGATCAATACTTACGGCGCCTTGTGGCTTCCGGGGCTGATCAGCACATTCAATATGCTCGTCATGCGGACGTATTTCGATGGGATCCCGGAGGAGCTGGACGATGCCGCCCGTATGGACGGCTGCGGCGAATGGAGATTTTTGCTGCAGATTATATTGCCGCTCTCGCTGCCGGTTATCGCGACACTGTCCGTATTTTACGCGGTAGGTTACTGGAACGCCTTCTTCTCGCTCTTGATTTATATTAATCAGACGGACAAGTATAATTTAACGGTGCTGGTGCAGCAGATGATCCAAAGCCAGTCGCTGATGCAGGAAATGAACGCCAGCGATATGCAGGCTTCTATAACGCCGGAAGGGATCAAAACCGCAGGGATCGTCGTTTTGGTCGTTCCCATGCTGATGGTGTATCCTTTTCTGCAAAAGTATTTCGTCAAAGGCGTACTCATCGGAGCTATCAAAGGATAGCGGCCATCATCATTCTGGAAGGGAGTGATGCCGCCGATTCCTTTCCGGGAGGGGCATACTCAACAAGTATGAGGTTTGAACAATGGAGGGGCACGTAAAAGATGACCAGAACAAGAGTAATGAAATGGATGCACGCCGGTTCGGCTGTGCTGCTCGCAGCAACGGCGGTACTTGCAGGCTGCGCAAGCTCCACTGACGATGCCAAGGGGAAGGAATCGTCCGGGAAAAAGCCCGAGATCAGCGCAACCGTGTACGACCGCGGCCTCGTGCCGCAGGAGGAAGGGACGATAGAGAAAAACCGCTGGACCGAGTGGATCAATACCAACGGACCGGTCAACGTGAAGTTTATGGCGATTCCCCGCAACGATGCGGCGGCCAAGCTGACGACCTTGTTTGCTTCCGGCAGCGCGCCCGATCTCATCTTTGATTTTTCCAACGTGTTTCGCGGTCAGCTGTATGCCCAAAAACAAATCAAGCCGGTCGATGACCTGATCGCCAAGTACAGCACAACGTACAAGGGACTCTTGGAGAAATACCCGGTACTCAAGGAAGTATCGACTATGCCTGACGGCAAAATGTACGGCTTCGGCGTCATAAACGGCCTGCAGACGAACCACGCGCTGTTCATCCGGGCGGATTGGCTGAAAAAGCTGAAGCTGGATACGCCTCAGACGACGGACGATTTGTACAAGGTTGTGAAGGCATTTGCCGAGCAGGACCCGGATGGCAACGGCAAAAAAGATACGTACGGCGCCTCCCTCGCATTTATAAGCAACCAGATTATTAATGCCATGTTCCAAAACGTAAGGTGGGTTATCGAGGATGGCAAGCTCATTCATGACTGGGAGCGTGCGCGAGCGGCTGTGGTGTTTAAGAAGCGGCTCTATGACGAAGGCATCGTAGATAAGGATTATTTGACCGATAAGAGCGGGCAAAAAGCGCAGCAGGACTGGGTCAACGGTAAGCTTGGCATGTGGGGCGGACAAACGACAGGCGCAGCATGGCTGCAAATATACGAGTCGCTGAAGAAGAACAATCCGAATGCCGAAGTCGCCGTCATCCCGCTGCCGAAGAGCCCGTACGGCCAATTCAGTCCTACTATTAACAATCCGGTGCAGGTGACGGCAGTCATTAACACTGAGGCGAAAAATCCTGAAGCGATCATGAAATATATCGACTTCATTTCGTCGGAGGCAACCGGAAAAACGCTGAAATACGGTATGGAAGGCACTCATTTTAAACAGGGAAGCAACGGCTGTCCGGTATTTGTCGACAAGGAGAAGGAGAAGCAGCTGTCTTACGCGGGCGACTTCCGCATGCTGTTCTCCCCGGCACTGGAAGGCAAGTGCGGCAAGTACGAGGAGACGCTTAACCAGGACAATCCGCTGGAAAAAGAGTTTTATAACCTGTTGAAAAAGGCGAACGAATATTATTTGTCTCCGGAGCGTCCGATTGCGGATATTACCCACGGGGAGCACATGCCGATTGCGCCGGATGATATCCAACTGATCGATACGACCATCAAGAAGCAGATCGAGGATTTGTGGATCAAGGCAATTGTCAGCGGTGCCGCATATACTCCGGATCAGGCGGTGACCGAGGCGAAGGCTCTGTGGGATAAAGCAGGGGGCAAACAGGTCGACGAATGGTATGCCAAATGGTACGCCGACAATAAAGATAAAGCGCTGCTTCGCGATAAATTGTATCAATTCAAATAGTTCGCGGCATCCGCATTCTAGCACGGGACACCTGAGGGGGAGGCCCGAGGTCTCCTCCTTTTTCCAATATGAATTCATAATTAAGGAGGATTATCCATGAAAAAACGGAATACTTTATTGTTGCTATCCACGCTGGTCGCGCTGGCATCTGTAGCGCAAGCCTGTTCAAGCAAAGGCGAGGAGAAGAAGGAAGAGCTCCCGGCAGCAGCAAAAATAAATACCGATCCTGTGACGCTCACCTTTTACGGCAATATGTCCGAGGAACTGTTCCAGAAGCTGATCGTAAACCCTGTCAAATTGAAATATCCGCACATTGACATAACCTTGGTTCCCATGAGCAAAAAAATCGACGAGCTTATCGCTTCGGGCGAGGTGCCCGATATTTTGGGGGATAACATCTCGAACATAAGCAAGTACAAGTCATTGAGCTTGGCCGAAGATTTGACGCCGTATTTGAAAACATATAACGTCGATACAAGCAAGATCGATCCTGTTGCGCTGGATACGGCCCGCAAGCATTCGGGTGACGGAAAATTGTATGCGCTTCCGGTATCCGGCAACGTGGTGACGATGTATTACAATAAGGACATTTTTGACCGTTTCGGCGTTCCGTACCCTACAGACGGCATGACTTGGGATCAGGTATACGAGCTTGCCAAAAAGGTAACGAGAACGGACGGAGGCATAGCCTACCGCGGTTACGACTTCCAGGATGCGTTCCAAATTCAGTACAATCAGTTATCCGTTCCAATCATCGACGAGAAAACCGAGAAAGCGATCGTGAACAACGCCGAATGGAAGAAGATGTTTGAGAATTGGGCGCGGTTTTATTCAATAACCGGAAACGAAGTGGATGCAACGACTTACGGCAAAGGGCTGAACTTGTTCTCCAAAGACAAGACGCTCGCGATGTATTCCACAAGCTCCTTCTTCTCATCGATGCCGGAAGCGGTCAAAAACGGTTTAAACTACGATGTCGTCAGTCTTCCGAGCTTCCCGGAGGCACTGGCAACCGGCGTTCAGTTCGAGGGCGGGGGACGGATGATTTCGACGACGTCCAAGCATAAGGATCAGGCGTTCCTGGCTCTTAGCGCCATGCTGACCGAAGATGCCCAGCGGCTCATTGCCCGCAACGGCAACGCGGCGGTACTTACGAATGCGGACATTAACAAGGACTTCGGACTGGATATCGAGGTGCTGAAGGGCAAAAACCGCGAAGCGTTCATTAAAAACAAAAATGCCAAGCCGTTCTCGTCGATTACGAAATACGATGCGGCAGCGTTCGGCATCCTGCGCGCCCAGTTCAAGAAATATGCAACAGGCCAGGCGGATGTCAATACGGCTTTGCGCGAAGCCGAGGAATTGATTAACAAGTCGATCGAGGAGCAGCGCAAGCAGCAGTAGTTACGGCCATGGCAAATAGGACCCGCCTGTAAAGCGGGTCCTATTTCGCCCTGAATTTTCTTAATAGACGCAAGGAGAGGACGATGAGGATGAATATAACTGGAGAGAAACCGACTGAGGACAACAAAAACAAGCTGATACTGCGTTACCCTTCCTCCTGGTGGGGAGCGAAGTGGCGGGAGGCTCTGCCTTCCGGCAACGGAAAAATAGGCGCCGCCGTATACGGCAGCGTATACGAGGAAACGATCATGCTGACGCATGAGGAGCTGTGGCGGGGCAGCCAAACTCCCGATCTGCCGGATATTAGCGACAAGCTGCCGGAGGTGCGCAGCCTGCTGTTAGGCGGCGACGCCCCGAAGGCGAACCGTATCATGGCGGATACGCTGGAGGAGCGGGGCTACAAGCCGAAGATGGCATGGCCGCTCCCGCTGGCCGATTTCAAGGTCATCATGCCTTCCCCGCATGGATTCAAGGCTTACCAGCGGGAGCTGAACATGGAAACCGGAGAAGTGACGGTATCGTGGTCGGACGGCCCTACCCGGTATGAACGGGCGGTGTTCGTGTCGCGGCCGGCGGACTGGATCGTATTCGAGATTCGCGCCGAAGGTCCCGATCCGATTCAAGCGACGTTCGGCCTCGAGCTGCACGATCCGAAGGATATTCGCCGCTCGGCGACACTGCCGGAGAAGGTCGAGCTGATCGCGGAGGGAGACCTGCTCCTGTATGCGGCGGAAAACGACGACGAATCCGATTTCGGTGCCGTCGCTCGGGTAATCCCTCAAGGCGGCGTGCTCGAAACCGTCGACGGACGGCTGAAGGTGAGCGGCGCGCAGAGCGTGCTCGTAGTGATCCAGCCGTTCGTCCGCGGCGAACGCGCAGCGGAATGGGAGCGGCTCCGCAACGAGCTGGCCGGCAAGCAGCTCCAATACGACGAGCTGCTCGCAGCACACGTGACGGAGCACGGACGGCTGTTCCGCGCTTCGACGCTGGACCTCCAGGCGGACGGCTACGACCGCTCGAACGAGGAGCTGCTGCTCGACGCCTACCGCGGAGAGGCATCGCTCGAAATGACGGAGAAAATGTGGGCCTACGGCCGCTATCTGCTCATTTCCAGCTCCCGCGACGGCGGGCAGCCGTGCCACTTGTACGGCTTATGGTGCGGAGAATATGAGGGCATGTGGGCGTTCAACATGTCCAACGAGAACATCCAGATGATTTATTGGCAGGCGCTCTCGGGCAATATGCCGGAGCTGCTCCTGGCCATGTTCGATTACTTCGACCGGCTGATCGACGATTTCCGGACTAATGCGAAGCGGCTGTATGGCTGCCGCGGTATCTACATTCCGGCTCCGACCTCGCCGGATACAGGTTTGCTGAAGCATAAAGCGCCGCATATTATTCATTGGACCGGAGCGGCGGGCTGGATTGCCCAGCATTACTACGATTATTACCTGTACACTCGCGACGAGCAGTTTTTGCGGGAGCGGGCGCTGCCGTTCCTGAGAGAAACAGCGTTGTTCTACGAGGACTTCTTCATCGAAGACGAGGACGGCTATTATGTCAGCTGCCCGTCGAATTCACCGGAGAACGCGCCGGGCAATTATATGCAAGGGCCGGGCAAGAAGCCGCTGACCGAGACGGCGATCAACAGCACGATGGACTTCGCCATTGCGAAGGAGGTGCTCGCTCATTTGATCGAAGG
Source organism: Paenibacillus sp. NPDC056579 (assembly GCF_042793215.1). Classification (NCBI taxonomy): domain Bacteria; kingdom Bacillati; phylum Bacillota; class Bacilli; order Caryophanales; family Paenibacillaceae; genus Paenibacillus; species Paenibacillus sp. NPDC056579. The sequence goes on along the minus strand of NZ_JBHTVD010000017.1, from coordinate 60,024 downwards.
AGCGGAGATTGCCGGTGTCTATGAAGAGGAGATAGAGAAATGGAAGGCGATGCTGAAGCGCATCCCGCCTTACCGAATTAACGAGGACGGGGCTGTCAGCGAATGGATGCATCCTGATTTTACGGATAATTACCATCACCGCCATCAATCGCACATTTATCCGGTATTCCCGGGTACGGAAGTAACAAGGGAGAACGATCCCGAGCTGTTCGAGGCATTCGTCACCGCCGCCAAGAAACGGCTGGTAATCGGGCTGAAGGAGCAGACCGGCTGGTCGCTTGCTCATATGTCCAATCATTACGCGCGGATGGGCGAAGGGGATTTGGCGCTGGAATGTCTGGATTTGCTGAGCCGAACCTGCGTCATTAACAATTTCTATACGTTCCATAACGATTGGCGCAAAATGGGCGTCGGCGTAGATGCGGACTGGGCACCGTTCCAGATCGATGCGAATATGGGCTGGACGGCAGCCGTGCAGGAGATGCTGCTGTTCTCGCTGAACGGTACGCTCCGCATCCTGCCGGCTCTGCCGACCAAGTGGAGAAAAGGACAGGCAGGCCCGCTGCTCGCCAGAGGTGCTGTTGAAGTGACGATCGCTTGGGATCAAGATGCGGGCACGGTTCAGCTGGAGCTGCTCTCGCGCAGCCGAAGCCAGGACGTGACGCTGCAATTCCCGCGTCCGGTATCTCCTGTGGAAGGACTGCGGTGCGATGGAAACCGGATCGTCGGCATTCATTTGGAAGAGGGAGTTCCGCTCAAGCTGGAGCTGAAGATGTAGCATTAGTGAGGGGGCGGGCGCCCCCTTTTCTATATTTAAGCGGCGATCCGGTTGGGTGCGATAGCCGGCAGAAGCCGTTGGTCAGCGATGCAGCCATGGGAACATTGCAGCTTTTTTATCCTCCAAATTGTTAACGTTAACATAGATTTAAACAAGGCCCCCTGCTATAATTTTCTAAAACGGATCGTATTGTTAAAGAGGAGGAATAAGCTTTGTCCAGCCTTACAAGCCCATTTACCAACCCTTTGCCTCATCCATGGAATATGGCGGAGCTATCGGCAGCTCTTCAAATTGTTCGCATTCCGGAGATGGACCAAGGCAATATCGAAGCCGTCTATTATGATGGCTTGCCTTATCAAGGAAAGCCGACCCGGGTGTTTGCATATTATGCGCTGCCTGAGGAGGCCGATCCGGCTGCACCGGTCCCTGCGATGGTGCTTGTTCATGGCGGAGGAGGGACCGCGTTTCACGAGTGGGTACGCATCTGGACGGATCGGGGCTATGCGGCCATTGCTATGGATTTGGAGGGACACCTGCCTCTGGAGAAGGATAGCGAGGGCAAGCGGCCCCAGCATGCATGGAGCGGTCCATCACGGCAGGGCGAGTTCGAAGACTATGCGCAGCCGGTAGAGGAGCAGTGGATGTACCACGCGGTCGCCGCTGTTATCAAGGCGCACTCGTTCATTCGCTCGCTGCCGCAGGTGGATGCAAGCCGTGTAGGCATCAACGGCATTTCTTGGGGCGGTATCGTTACAAGCATCGTATCCGGCGTCGACAGCCGGTTCTCCTTCGCGATACCCGTCTACGGGTGCGGCTACCTGTACGAGGCGACGAACCGGTACGGCGAAGGCTTCGCTCGCATGCCCGAAGCGGATTCGGAGAACATTAAGCGGCTGTGGGACCCGTCGGCCCACTTGCCGAACGTGACGATGCCCATGCTGTGGGTAAACGGCGACGCCGACGCACATTTTCCTCTCAACCTGTTCAGCAAATCGTTCGAGACGGCTCGCAGCCGCCGAAGCGAGTCACTGCTGAGCATCCAGTTCGGCCTGGGACATTCCCATGTCAAAGGCTGGCAGCCAAAGGAGATTTACCGGTTCGCCGATCAAATGACGAAGGGAACCGAGCCTCTCCTGCACGTGTCTCCGCTGCAGACGAACGGTAACACTGCAGCCGTTAGCTACTCAGGCGATACCGCCGTCCGGCAGGCGGAGCTGAGGTACGCAACGGACACGTCCGATTGGTTCGCAATGAATTGGAAGACCGCGGAGGTTACGATCGACCGCGATTCTCAAGAGATAACGGCGGTCATACCGGACGGTGCACAAGCTTATTTTGTCCTAATTACGGATGAACGGGACGGCGTCGTTTGCTCGGACATTCGCCGGCTGCCGTAAGCGACCGGCAATAGCGGCATACAGGTCTTGCAAGGGGTGCTTTCGTGCACCCCGATTTGCGTTAATCCACGATGCTAAGGGGAGATCGACGTGAAGAAAAGGACGCGGGGGGATCGGATATTCAGAACCTTTTTAATTCCTTACCTTGTCATTTTGTTAATTCCTTTGACGATTAGCGTCATTAATTATACGAATACCGTCCGCGTCGTCGAGGACGAAGTCGTCAAGGCGAACCGGACGCTGCTGCAGCAGAGCAGCCAAATATTGAACCAGCGGTTTTCCGAAATCGACATGATCGTAAGACAGCTTCAAGCCAATTCCAAGGTGATTCAGTTCCAATACGTGGAGGATCCGTTCGAGGGGGTCACTCCTTCGCGCATATTGGATACGAGGCTCGGCCTTTACGACTATTCGCTGTCCAACAACTTTTTGCTGGAATACTTTATTTTTTTCAAAAGAAGCGAACTGGCCATGCGGCCGAACATGACGTACCGGTTTTCCGAATTTTACGATCAATATCTCTCTTATGCGGGGCAGAGCTACAGCCAGTGGACCGAGCTGTTCTTCAGCCGCTACTATGACAAGCATATCCTTCCGGCGGCTGCCATCACGAAAGGCGGCAAAACGTACCGTGTCGTCACTTATATTCAGTCGCTCGGATTTCCGGACCATCATAACGGCAGCATCGTGGTCTTGATCGATAACGATAATATTCAAAAGCTGCTAAAAGGATTGAACCTCTCGGGCGGCGGCTGGGCTTATATAGCCAATGAGCACAACCAGATCATCAGCTCGGTATCCTCCGGCTCGGAACCCGTAACCCCGATCGGATTCGACGGCCGCGAGCCTAATGGAGTACTCCTCCCTGATGCGAGCAACGGGAACCGGATGATAACGTACATTACCTCGGATAACGGCTGGAAATATGTCGTTGCGCAGCCGGCCGCTATTGTGCTGGAAAAGGTGCATTATTTAAAAAGAGACATCTACGTAGTGCTGGCTCTGTCATTGCTGGCTGGAATTGTAACCGCTTACTTTATGGCGTTAAGAAACAGCAAGCCGCTGAAGCGGATTGTGAACGGCATCCGGGAACGATTCGGCGGGGACAACGAATCCGACCAGGAGCAGGAGAAGGATGCGTACAGGTATATCCAGAACAGCTTCGCGGCTTTGGCGGCGAACAACGAGAAGCTGCAGGCCGATTACAAGGAGCAGCTCCCTTTTTTGAAGGCAGCCTTATTCGAGCGAATGATGAGGGGGGAGCTGATGAACCGGCAGGCGATGGAGGCGGTCTCCCGCCATATCGGGCTGCAATGGAACGGCAGCCGATTCCGCGTCGCCATCGCCGATTTGGGAGGATACGGCGAAGAATATCATCCGGTCGTGCTAGAGAAGCTCGATATGATGCGCGTCGTCGTTAAGGAAGCTATTCAGCTGAGGCTAGGTGGAAGCGGCTACCTTCACGATATCGAGCAGGATAAAATCGTCCTGCTGTTTCACGGCCATGTTTCCGACTCTCTTCCTGCAAACACAGGACAAACCGTGAAGTTTATCGGCAGCCTGCTGCAATCCATAAGCGACGAGCTCGATCAACAGCTTCAATATAAGGTGGTATTCGGTGTCGGCAATGAATACGACGGCGTGATGAATATTGCCCGTTCCTTTGAGGAAGCCAAATTTGCGTTAACCTATAAAATGCAGCGAAGACCGGATACAATCATCCGCTACGACGAGCTGCCGGTCACGAGCAACAGCTTTTATTATCCATCCGATGTCGAGCAGCGAATCATTCATTTGGTGATGGCGGGGGAGAAGCGCGAGACGCTCCGAATGCTCGAGGAGCTGTATGCGGTGAATTTCAAGGATAGACAGCTGACCTTAACGATGCAGCAGCTGTTTGTATATGAATTGTGGGCGACAATTGCGAAGCTGCTGGACCACGTGGCGGGAGGCATTCAGGGCGCAGCGATGGAAACGTCCGTCGTATTTCGGAATCATAGCGTACAGGAGCAGTTCGACGCGCTTCTGGAAGCGTACGGCCTGGTGTGCGACGCTGTGAAGGAACGGTTGAGAAGCCAGCATACCGAATTAAGCGCAGACATGACGGCTCACATTCAGACGGCGTACATGCAGCCGGACCTGAGCCTGACCACGGTATCGTCCCGATTCGGCATGTCGGAGGTATACTTGTCGCAATTTTTCAAGGAGCATGTCGGCATCAATTTCTCCGATTATGTGGAGCAGATCCGCATGGACCACGCCAAGACGATGCTGGCGGAGACCGAGCTGCCGATTCAGCAAATTGCCGGACGTGTCGGCTACAATTCGCTCAATACATTTTGCCGGGCGTTCAAGCGATTGAACGGCGTCAGCGCGACCAGCTTTCGGCGCACAACGGCGCGGCTCAGCGGCTCCGGCACGGCCGGGATTAAGAAAAGCTAACTCGCTTAAAAAAGGAATAATCCGTTTGCCTAACCATTGCACACTCCAATAAACATTTCCAATTGTATGTTCCCGGAAATGTGGTTTGATGGTAACAAAAGGAGGTGAGTGAGTTATGCAGGCGGCTTCGTCGTCGACAGCCAGGCTTAAACGAAGCTGGCAGCTGTACGTGCTGCTGCTCGTGCCGATCCTGTACATCGTCTTGTTCAAGTATGTGCCGATGTACGGGGCGCTGATTTCTTTCCAGAATTATTCCGTAACCAAAGGGGTCTGGGGAAGCGATTGGGTAGGGCTGAAGCATTTCAGCCGGTTTTTTCACTCTTACGATTTCGCAGCCATTATGCGCAATACGATCGTGCTCAGCTTTTACAGCATGATCGCCGGATTTCCCGTTCCGATCTTACTGGCTTTATGCTTCAACTACGTGGGCAACAAAAAGTTCAAGAATACCGCGCAGATGCTGACGTATGCGCCGCATTTTTTCTCGATCGTGGTCATGGTAGGCATTATATTGCAGATCCTGTCGCCGAGTTCCGGCATCGTGAACAATGCCATTAAGCTTCTGGGCTTCGAGCCGGTCAACTTCATGGCCAATGCCGATTATTTCCCGCACATTTATGTATGGTCGGGGATATGGCAGAACGTCGGCTTCAGCTGCATTATTTATTTGGCTGCGCTGGCGGGTATCGATCCGGCTCTGCATGAGGCTGCTGTCGTGGATGGAGCGACCAAGCTGCAGAGGATGCGGCATATCGACCTGCCCGGCATTATGCCGATTGCCGTCATTTTGCTGATCCTGAATGCAGGAAATATGCTTGATACCGGGTTCGAGAAAATATTGCTGATGCAAAACCCGCTGAACCAAACGGCTTCACAAGTTATCGACACCTATGTGTACAAGATCGGTCTGGCATCCCCTGCGCTTGATTTCTCGTATTCCTCGGCGATAGGCCTGTTCAAATCGGTCATTAACCTGCTGCTGCTGCTGTTCGTCAACAGTATCGCACGGCGGGCGAAGCAGTCGAGTCTATGGTAGCTTAAGGGGGGCTTCAAGGTGAAACGAAATACGGTGCGGGATTCAAGAAGCGACCGGCTGTTTTCGATAACGAATTATACGGTGCTGACGTTGTTCCTGCTGACGATTCTATATCCTGTTCTGTTTATTGTAAGCGCTTCTTTCAGCTCGCCGCAGGCGGTCGTTTCCGGGAAGGTGTGGATTTGGCCCGTCGATTTCACGCTGTCAGGCTATGAGGCGGTGTTCAAGCACAAGCTGATTTGGTCGGGCTTCTGGAACTCCGTCTACTATACGGTGGCGGGAACCGCATTGAACGTCGTCGTGACGATCTTGGCGGCGTATCCTTTGTCCAGGTCCGATTTATTCGGCAAAAACGGCATCATGCTGCTGTTCGTCTTTACGATGCTGTTCTCCGGAGGGATGATTCCGAGCTACCTGCTGGTGAAGGAGCTGGGGCTGTTAAATTCGTCGTGGGCGATGATTTTGCCCGGTGCGCTGTCAGTATGGAATATGATTATTACCCGTACGTATTTTCAGACGACGATACCTACGGAACTGCTGGAGGCGGCGCAGCTGGACGGCTGCAACGATTTCAAGTTCGTCTGGAAGGTCGTGTTGGCGCTGTCCGGACCGATCATTGCGGTCAATGCGCTGTTTTACGCCGTCGGCCATTGGAACGCGTTCTTCAATGCTTTGATTTATTTGAAAAGCCAGAGCTTGTTTCCGCTCCAGCTGGTGCTGCGAGATGTGCTGGTCCAAAACGACATCAGCAGCGATATGATCGTAGACGTGAAGGATGCGGCGGCCAGAGAAGGACTGCGGGAGCTGCTCAAATATTCGTTGATCGTGATCGCCACGCTTCCGCTGATGATCGTGTATCCGTTTGTGCAGAAGCATTTTGTAAAAGGCGTTATGATCGGCTCATTGAAAGGGTAAGGGCAACCATTCGAGGGAGGGTTCTATTTTGCGAAATATCGTAGGCTCGCTGCTAAGTACGGTTCTGTGCGCCACGCTGCTGTTGACGGCATGTACGGCCAAGGAAGAGGCGAATCCGGGAACGGCATCCGATGACAAAACGCCTGTGGTCACCCCGGCAGGGACGTTCCCCATCGTTAAGGATAAGGTGAATGTAAAGGTGCTCGTGCGGGGCAACGGAAGCGTCGTCGACTTTACGACGAATGAATTTACCAAATGGTACGAGGATAAAACGAACGTGCATGTGGAATGGGAGGTCGCGCCGGAGAAGGGCTTTCAGGATAAGCTGAACCTGATGCTGGCGAGCGGAGACTACCCGGACGTCATCATGGATATGGCCGTTTCCCCTGCACAGCAGATGAATTACGGCAAGCAGGGCGTCTTTCTTCCGCTGAACGGATATATCGAGAAGTATGGTATCGAGACGAAGAAAATATGGGAGAAAATGCCGTTTATTAAAGAGGCGGTAACGGCACCGGACGGAAATATATACGATATGCCGCATATCAACGACTGCTTCCATTGTACGATTTCGAGAAAAATGTGGATATACAAGCCGTGGCTCGATAAGCTCGGCCTGCAGGTTCCGACAACTACGGAGGAATTTTATCAAGTGCTGAAGGCGTTCAAGGAGAAGGATCCGAACGGGAACGGCAAGCAGGACGAAATTCCGCTAGTGAGCGCTAACAACGCGAGCGGCAAAATCCAGATCGACGGCTTTCTCATGTCCGCCTTTATCGTAGACGATATGAGCGAACGGATGGTGCTGCAAAACGGCAAAATCGATGTCGTGTACAACAAGCCAGAGTGGAAGGAAGGGCTGAAATATATCCATAAGCTGTACGAGGAGAAGCTGATCGCTCCCGAGACGTTCACCCAGGACTCGAATCAGCTGAAAAAGCTCGGCACGAACCCGGACGCCGTTATTGTAGGAGCGATGCCGATGCTGTCGCCTGCAGGATTGACCTCGCTGGAGCTGGAACGGTGGAAGGATTATGTCGCCGTACCGCCGTTAAAGGGTCCGCAAGGAGTCCGTACTACTGCGCTGTTCCCGTATGGCGGGCATAAATTCGGGGAGTTCATCGTGACCAAGGCGGCCAAGTATCCGGAGGTTGCAGTACGTTGGGCGGACGCTATGTACGCCTATGATATTTCGATGCGCAGCCTGGTCGGCGTGCAGGACCGCGATTGGGAGGTCGCCAAGCCGGGATTGATAGGGATTGACGGCAATCCGGCCAAGTGGAAGCAGCTGACGCATTTGGCGTTCCCGCAAAACGTCCATTGGCAGCAGACCGGCCCGTCGTTCCGCAACAGCGAAATGCGACTCAGTCAAGCCCGCGAGGACAAAGCGCTCGATTCCGATCAGGAAGTGCTGCTGTACAAGGAAACGAAAACCAAGTACGAGCCGTACGCCCAAAAGCTGGAGAACGTCGTGCCTCCGCTCTTCTTCTCCCAGGAGCAATCGGCCGAAATCGCGGATTTGTCCAAGACGATCGGCGATTACATCAATCAGATGACGGCCCGTTTCATTATCGGAGATATGGATATCGACAAGGGCTGGGACAACTATATTAAAACGCTGGAAAATATGAATTTGAAAAAATATTTGCAAATCTATCAGGACGCTTACGATTCGAAGCATAAGAAGAAGTAACCCGAGGGATTTAACGGCGCTAATCGGCTCTGCGGCGGGGAACATCCGGCTGGAATGTGCAGGAACCGTCTAAAGACCGGACGGTTTGGAAATACTAGAGTCAATAGAGTGTAAATCTATTGAGGAGGTATTTCGCGATGCAGGTGCATTCATCTTTCTTCGATCCGCCGCAGGCCGTACTGGAGCGGGTAATCTATCAAATGGAAAAAGTCATTATCGGTAAACGGGATGTCATAGAAAAGCTGCTGATCGCCTTATTGTGCGGAGGGCATGTGCTGCTGGAGGATGTGCCCGGAGTCGGGAAGACGATGATGGTTCGAGCGCTGGCTCGCACCATCGACGGCAGCTTCAAGCGGATTCAATGCACGCCGGATTTGCTGCCGTCGGATTTGACGGGCAGCAGCATATTCAATCAGCAGACGGCGCAGTTCGAATTTCGTCCCGGGCCTTTGATGGCCAATCTGGTGCTGGCTGACGAGTTGAACCGGGCGACGCCGCGAACACAATCGGCGATGCTCGAAGCAATGGAGGAGAAACGGATTACGGTAGACGGGCAGACGTACCCGCTGCCGGAGCCGTTTTTTCTGCTGGCTACGCAAAATCCGTTCGACTTCGAAGGAACGTTCGTGCTGCCGGAGGCGCAGCTGGACCGCTTCCTGATGAAGCTGAGTCTTGGTTACCCTAATGCCATGGAGGAGCAGGAGCTGCTGAACCGGGTGGAGTCCCGGCCTCCGGTTGACCAGCTTCGTCCGCTGCTGCTGCCCGAGGAATTCGTATTGCTGCAAAAGGAAGCGTCCCGCGTCCACGTGGACGATGCCGTCAAGAGCTATATCGTGCAGCTTACGGCCGCGACCCGAAGCCATCCGGACATCGCTCTGGGAGCGAGTCCCCGCGCTACGGTTGCGCTAATGAGGGCTTCCCAAGGCAGAGCGTTTCTGTCGGGACGGGGCTATGTCATTCCCGACGATGTGAAGCAGCTGACGGTGCCGGTATTAGCCCATCGTCTCATGCTGAGCCCGGAAGCAGCTATGGCGCAAAGGCAGGCGGAAGCGGTGATGGAATCGATCGCCGCTTCCACTCCGATCCCTTCCCGTGCCTATGCCCCGGCACAGTAAGGAGGAGCTGTCATGCGCAATATAGTGACCTTGCTGTTGTTGTTTGCAGGCTGGGCAGGCTCCTGGTATTGGGCGGAAGGGTACGGAGGCCGCTCCGCATGGATTTGCTTCTACGGTCTCGGCATGCTGCTGCTTTATTTATGCGTTGGGTACGTGAGCTGGTCCCGCGCCGTGCGGATCGAACGGCCTGCACAGACGCAGCGGTTCTGGAGCGGAGAAGCAATCGGCATGAAGCTTCGAATCAAACCGGGAGGCTGGAGACTTCCTTCCGGCTGGCTGCTTGTTGAGGAGCGCTGGACCCATACCGGTACAGGGGAGTCGGTCATCGTGCGCGATACGGTGCGCTTGACGATGTCCGGCGCCGTGCAAGCGTCGCTGCACGTGCCTGGCCTGCCCCGCGGAGCTTACAGCCTGGAGCAGACCCGCATCGGCATCTCCGACGCGTTCGGGCTGCTGCGGCTCCGGCTCCGCAGCGTAAGCGCAGGGCAGCACCGGATGCTTGTGCTGCCTAAGCCGCTGCCGCTGGCGTCGGCCGCCACTGCCGCGGGAGAGGAGCTCCCGCGCCGGCCGCAGCTTCGGCTGCAGCGGCAAGCCTCGTCCCCGCTCGTGCAGGGGACGAGGCCGTATGCGCCCGGGGATCCGTTGAACCGGATCCATTGGCGCTCCACCGCGCGTACGGGCACGCTGCGCGCGAAGGAGACCGAGCAGCCCGGGTTCGACCGGCTGATCGTCTGTCTCGACGCGGCCAAGGGCGTAGCGAACGCAGCGGCGTTCGCCACGGCCGTCGAGGCCGCGGCAGGCATTGCCCAGCGCGGGCTGCAGCTGGGCCTGCGCGTGCGCCTCGCCGCGTCGGACCGACAAGGGCAAGCGGCGGAAGCGCGGGGCGGCGAGCGCTTCACGGAGCTGCTGGAGCTGCTCGCGCAGCTGCCTTGCGACGGCGACCTGCCCTTTGCGGCCAGCGTGCAGCGCGAAGCGCAGCAGGCCGGCCCCGGGGCGGGCGTAGCCGTCGTTACGGCGCAGCCGGATGAGCAGCTGCTGCGCCTGCTGTACCGGCTGAGAGGGCGCGAGGTGCACGTGGTGTATGTGCACGGCAAGGGCGCCGCAGCCGACGCGGCAGAGCAATGGCGGCAGCGGGCGGAGGCCGCAGGCTGCCGGTTTACGGCGGTCAGCGCGTCCGGACGCCGCGCCGCCGCAGGAGGTGAGGGCCATGGCGAAGAAGCCAACCGTGCCGCCGCCGGCGCATAAGCTTCCGGCGGAGCCGGAGCAGCCGTGGCCGCTGCGCATCGGCTACGCGCTGCTGCTGTTCTGGCTGATCCGCGCATGGCTCGTCCCGCTGCAGCAGCTGTCCGACGTCACGGAAGTGTACCGGATCGCCCCGTTCCTGGGGGCGTTCGCTTTCTTCCTTGCCGTCGGCATGTTCCGCATGCCAGGCTCCGCCGCCTGGCCTTTGCGGGCAGCGGCCATCCTTGCTGTGACCGCGGTGCTGCACAGCGGGAATTGGCTGCCCGAGGCCGGGTGGTGGGCTTCGTGGCTGCGCGAGCTGTCGTCGGATGCGCTTCATGCGCTATCGGGACAGTTCGGGTACATTTCGTCCGCGACAAGGACGATGCTGTTCTTGACCGGATGGTGCTTCTTCATCTGGGTGCTGCAATCGTTCGTCGCAGACCGGATGCAGCTGCTCTGGTTTGTCATTATGACGATGCTGTATCTGATTGCGCTGCAGATCGTGTTCGATACCGACATGTCTGCCAGTCTGCTGGGCGCGGTTGGCGCCGGTCTGCTCTTGCAGGGCTGGCTGCAGGCGGAACGGTGGCTCCGTTGGAAGCAGGCGGTGGCAGGTTATTCGGAGGATGTATCGGCGGGTACTAACGGGGCTGTCGCCGGTGGTGCAAGCCGGGTGACGGCTTCAGCTCATTCCGCTGGGGCGGAACAGGCCGGCCTCTGGAAACGGATCGCCTCCAGCTGCATTGTTACCGCAATGCTCGTGATATGCGCCTGGATGGGGGCTCAATTGCATCCTACGGAAGGCAAGACGGTGGAATGGTCCGGATCATTGGCGCCATGGGAACGGCTATTTGATGGAGCCGAGCATATCGGCGAAAGAGCCGCCCTTGCCTCCTTATCGGCAGGCCGAACCGGATACAGCACCGACGATTCGCACCTCGGGTCACCCTTGACCCAGGACGATGCGGTTGCATTCATCGCCAAGACGACCCGGCTCACCTATTGGAGAGGGGAGTCCAAATCGACGTATACCGGTCAAGGCTGGCAGCAGACCGTGTCTGAACCGGTGCTTGCCGTGCCGGATACGAAGCCGGATACGAAGCAGGCTGCGGAGCTTGACGGAAATAGGGCGGGCATGGATAACGAGGGCTTCGTTCCTGCTTCCGTCCCTCCGGAAGAACCGCATATCGGCATCGTGACGCAGCAGGTGTACTTGAAACAGCCGTTCCGCCAATTGTTTGTGGGAGGCTCCCTGCATGAGGTGGAGTCCCTTGTATCCGAGACGGGCAAGCTTGTATCACCCGATTGGGTGTGGAAGGATATGAAAACCGACCGGTACTTCCTGCCCGCGCTGGCCGATCCGTTAGCTTCCTATGCGGTTCAGGTAACCGTACTGGATCAGGAAGGACGGCGGTCTGCTGCGCCCGGTACTGAGACTGGTTTGCCAGGTGATGAGTATATACAGCTGCCGAACCGGCTTCCGGATAGAGTGGCCGAATTGGCCCGAACGGTAACGGCGAACGCGAGTACGGCTTACGATAAGGCGCAGGCGGTTGAAACTTATTTGAAAACGCACTATACCTACGATTTAGATCGAACGAAACCGCCTGCCGGCGGGCAGGATTTCGTAGACCAGTTTTTGTTCGAGCAGCGGATGGGCTATTGCGATCATTTCTCCACCGCGATGACGGTCATGCTGCGTACTGTGGGGGTGCATACCCGCTGGGTCAAAGGGTTCGCACCGGGACAGGTCGTTTCCGCAGAACCGGCCGAATCCGGCCGAGATACCCTATATCAGGTCGAAGTGCGCAATCAAGACGCCCATTCCTGGGTGGAGGTGTTCATCCCGTCAACAGGCTGGATCGCCTTCGACCCAACCCCTGGCTACAACGGGTCGGCCAACAAGGAAGCGGCTGCCGCCGCGTCGGCCGCGTCAGCGGAGACACCTGACGATGGATGGGACTTATCCTCCATCTACAACAGCTTGAAATCGTCCATGAACCGCTTTATCCTCATGGCGCTGCATACGGCGGCCTTCTTATCCACTCTGGCATCGGCTGGACTCGCAGTTTTGCACAAGGGCGCGTTGTGGATAGCGCCGTACCTGCCTTTATCCTTGTGGATAGCTGCGGCTGCTTTGACAGCTGCCGGCGCCTGGCTGTTGATAAAGCTCCAGCTCAAGCGTGGGGGAAGCAGAGAGAAGATTCATTTCGCTTCGGGCTCCCAGGCGCATATAAGCCGCCTGTTCGGGCTTGAGCGCATGCGCTCGCACGCCGTGCACCGGCTGGCCGAGCGTCAGTGGAGCAAGCTGCAGCGCCGCTTCGGGCGGGCTGAGCCTGCACAAACGATGCGCGAGTATTTGCTCACCCGTTCCAATGCGACGGAGGAGCAGAGACAATCGCTGCTGCGGTTTGTCCGGCTTCGTGAAGCGCTCAAATACCATGGCGGGTCCGCCGCGGTTACAAGCCGCCAGCTTTATGAAGCTTGGGCGGATATTCGAAAAAGCCTGTAATGCCGGATGGCCCCGGCTTGCGGGCTTTTTTCTTCGTCCGGGAACAGCCGGATTTCCTTCCGGCCTCGAAAAATTTCCCGCTGCTTGCGCTTCCCGGCAGGGAGGATTTTTTTGCGCAAATTTAGTGACGCTAGTGAAAAATGACAATACTAGGAACGACTCTTATTGCCTATCGTCCTTTTTCGACACAGGCATTGCCCTTTCTTTTCCGTAAGCTTATAATAATGACTATTGATTTAGAGCAGAGCGCCATACTTTTTGTCGGATCGAAAAGGCTGACGCTTGCGTGCGAACCTGGCTTTACCGCCCGCGGGAACGATAGCTCATCTGTTGTATGTTTAGTTGAACGAACTGGAACGAACTTTTAAGGAGGACAATATGGACAAGCCGAATGAAATTATTGTAGTGCTGGACTTTGGCGGACAGTACAACCAGCTGATCGCTCGCCGGATCAGGGATTTGGGTGTATACAGCGAGCTGCTGCCTTACAACACGTCTGCCGAGAAGCTGAAGCAAATTCAGCCTAAGGGGATCGTATTCTCGGGAGGACCTGCGAGCGTATACGGTGAAGATTCCCCGCTGGTAGATCCGGGCGTGTACGATTTAGGCGTGCCGATCCTGGGCATTTGCTACGGGATGCAGCTGATGGCTCATCAGCTTCAAGGAAAAGTGGAAAGAGCGTCGAAGCGCGAATACGGAAAAGCGGAGGTTGATTTCGCCGACCACTGCGGCCTCGTGCATAACCTGGACAAAAAGCAAACGGTATGGATGAGCCACAGCGACCTCGTTGTCGAGCCGCCTGCAGGCTTCGTCGTTGATGCCAGCACGGAGCATGCTCCGGTAGCGGCGATGAGCCACCCGGAGAAGCAGATGTTCGCGGTTCAGTTCCATCCGGAAGTGCGCCACTCCGTGTACGGTAACGACATGATCCACAATTTCCTGTACCACGTGTGCGGCTGTGCCGGCGACTGGAGCATGGAAAGCTTTATCGAGGATACGATTCGCGATATCCGTGCGCAGGTAGGCGACAAAAAGGTACTGTGCGCATTGAGCGGAGGCGTGGATTCCTCCGTTGTGGCGATGCTGATTCATAAGGCGATCGGAGACCAATTGACTTGTATGTTCATCGACCACGGCTTGCTGCGCAAAGGGGAAGCGGAAGGCGTTATGGAGACCTTTGTCGGCAAGTTCGATATGAAAGTGGTCAAAATCGACGCGCGCGAGCGTTTCCTGGGCAAATTGGCCGGAGTGGACGATCCGGAGCAAAAACGGAAAATTATCGGCAACGAGTTTATCCGCGTGTTCGAGGAGGAGTCGGCGCAATTCGACGATTTCGCGTTCTTGGCGCAAGGTACCTTGTACACGGATATCGTAGAAAGCGGCACGGCGACGGCTCACACGATCAAATCGCATCATAACGTGGGCGGATTGCCGGAAGATATGAAATTCGAGCTGGTTGAGCCTCTTAAAGCATTGTTCAAGGATGAAGTTCGTAAAGTAGGCGAAGAGTGCGGCCTTCCTGAAGCTATCGTATGGCGCCAGCCGTTCCCTGGACCGGGTCTTGCGATCCGCGTGCTGGGCGAAGTGACCGAAGAGAAGCTCGAGATCGTGCGCGAATCCGACGCGATCCTGCGCGACGAAATCGCCAAAGCCGGACTCGACCGCGAAATTTGGCAGTACTTCACTGCGCTGCCGAACATGAAGAGCGTTGGCGTTATGGGTGACGCGCGTACGTATTCCTACACGGTAGGCATTCGCGCAGTTACTTCCATCGACGGAATGACCGCTGACTGGGCGCGCATTCCATGGGACGTTCTGGAGAAAATTTCCGTTCGTATCGTCAACGAAGTCGACAACGTGAACCGGATTGTGTACGACGTTACGTCCAAACCGCCGGCCACGATTGAGTGGGAATAATCATTCGCTTGTGCAGAAGGACTGCCTGCTGACACGGCATAGATATAAGGGCCTTTTTCCGCCTTGGAAAAGGGCTCTTTCTGTTTGCATCAATATCGCTCGCAATTAGCAGTCTAGGGCTCCATTCCGCGACTATGCCAACATCACACTCATTAGGTAAAGAACCCAGCCGCTAACCTTCCCTTCAGTGAAAATCAATAAAACGAACATATAGCAAAATTTGTTTGCAAATGTTCGGAAAAATCGATTGACAAGTTTCGTCATGAATTTTAGAATAAATGAAGAATATGTAGGGAATAACAGTTTCGTATAATCCCGGGGATTGGCCTGGGAGTTTCTACGAGATCACCGTAAATGATCTGGCTACGAACAAACAAAGCGCTGGAATCACGGATATCTGCCGATAAGCATCACCGTACGATTCAGAGGACGCCTCTTGAGAGGAGCCCGACGAATCCCCGGTCCGTGCCTCGATTGAAGGATGCCGCAGCTCCACCGTGCTTTGCTTGTAAGTCCGGCCTTTTGATCTGTGATCAAAGCCGGATTTTTTCGTTGTTCCAAAAACCAATGGAGGGATTTGGGGAATGGATCGATTTTTTAAGCTGAAGGAAAACGGCACCAACGTGCGCACGGAAATCATGGCGGGCTTGACCACGTTTATGACGATGGCGTATATTCTTGCCGTAAATCCGAACATTCTCAGCAACTTTGGCTCTGGCGCAACAGGCATGGACTGGACGGCTGTCTTCTTGGCTACCGCCATCGCTGCCGGCGTTATGACGATTGCTATGGGCTTGTTCGTCAACTTTCCGGTTGCTCTCGCTCCGGGAATGGGCTTGAACGCTTACTTCGCAACGGTGATTTTGGCTTCTCAAGGCACGTTTACGTATCAAATGGGATTAGCGGCTGTTTTTATTTCCGGGATTATTTTCATCATCTTGACCGTAACGAAAGTGCGGCAAATGCTGCTGGTTGCGGTTCCTGACAGCTTGAAGCATGCAATTACCGTGGGGATCGGCTTGTTCATTACGATCGTCGGCTTGAAAAACAGCGGTCTGATGACTATTGCCGCCGAAACGTCCAATGACGTCAAAGCTCACCAGTATACGGATTTGCTTTCGTTCGAGACGGTCATTCATTTGGGTAGCCTGAAAGACCCGAACGTCGTGCTTTGTATTATCGGTCTTATCCTGATCTCGGTATTGATGGTACTTAAAGTACGCGGCGCGATTTTGTACGGCATTTTGCTGACGACGGTCATCGGTATGCTCATGGGACAGGTGAATTTCGCGACATTGACCGATGCGAAAACGACTTGGGTCCCTGATTTGACCAAGCTGGCTTTTGCCGAGTTTGACTTCAAGGGCTTGCTGAACACCGGTATCATTACGGTCATTTTAACGTTTACCTTCGTGGAATTGTTTGACACCTTCGGTACGCTCGTTGGTACGGCCAACCGTGCCGGGTTTATGAAAAATAAAGAAGAAGGCAACAAAAAAGTCGGTAAAGCAATGATGGTCGATGCAGTCGCGGTGAGCGGCGGCGCATTGGTTGGTACAAGCACGGTTACGGCTTACATCGAAAGTGCTGCAGGCGTGGCGCAAGGCGGCCGTACAGGCTTGACCGCAGTAACTACGGGCGTATGTTTCCTGCTTGCCCTGTTCCTGGCTCCGATTGCCGCATTGATTCCCGGCTCCGCAACCGCGGCGGCTTTGATTGTTGTCGGTGTGCTGATGATGCAGTCCGTTAAGGAAATCGACTTCCAAGACCTGGTTGTTGCGATTCCTGCATTTCTGGTTATCGTAATGATGCCGTTCACTTACAATATCGCTAACGGTATTTCTTTCGGTATCGTGACGTATGTCATTTTGGCTACGGTATCCCGTTGGGGCGGCCGCAATGACCACAAGGTGCATTGGCTGATGTGGGTGCTTGCGGTGCTAATTATATTCCGCTATACGATGCTTGGCGGAGAATAATCTTTAATGTACTAGCCTCGATGTTCCTGATCAGGGACACCGGGGCTTTTTTCATGTTTGTAAAATATTTTGAAAAATCACGCATTGACAATTGGAAAATGACATACTATAATTGCAAACAATATCAAAAACGCGAAGAACGGGAACAGTAGTCGGCCGGATCTGTACAGAGAGCTGCGGGTGGTGCAACGCAGTCGGAGAAGCCAACGAAGCTCGCCCGGGAGCGGCGGAGCCGAAACGATGTAGCGCTGCATCGGAAAGTAGGCTACGACGGATTGCCCCCGTGATCAGGCAGTGCCGGCGATTTGAACGCCCAGGCACACTAAGGCGGACTTTCGGCTGCAAGCCGGGGTCAACAAGAGTGGTACCGCGATAGACAAGGTCTGTCGTCTCTTACAAGGAGACGGCAGGCCTTTTTTGGTTATTAAGACAATCAAACATTAACGAGATGAACAATTCCATAGATCAAACGCTTGGAACGGGAACAGTAGGGTAATCCGGATGATCAGAGAGCTGCGGGTCGGTGCGACGCAGTCAACGGATGCCAGAAGCTCGCCCGGGAGCGGCAAGGCGGAACCCAGCGCAGCTGGCAAGTAAGCTTTGACGGATTAGCCCCACGTGACAGGGGGCGCAATGAACCGGGCAAGGGAGTGCAAGCTCCCTTACCGGATTGCGAGCGAGGTGGACTCCCCGAACAGAGGAGTCAACGAGAGTGGTACCGCGGCAGCCTAAGGCCTGTCGTCTCTTACAAGGAGACGGCGGGTCTTTTTGTATTTACCGCAGGGCGTAGGACAACAAGCAAACGAATAAGAGATTGATGCACGAGGCAGGCAAGCAACCATTCATTTTTGAGGAGGAATTACCCATGACAACGAACAACCAAAACCCATCCGCGAAAGAAACGAATAAAGCTGTGAGACGAATCCGTATTTTCGATACGACCTTGAGAGACGGCGAGCAAGCGCCGGGAGCTTCCTTGCACCCAGAGCAAAAAATCGTCATTGCAAAGCAATTGGCCCGTTTGGGTGTCGATGTGATCGAGCCCGGCTTCCCTATTTCGAGCCCCGGCGATTTCATGGCCGTACAGCAAATTTCCCGTGAAATCCAGGGTGTGGAAATATGCGGCTTCGGCCGAGCGGTCAAAGAGGATATCGATGCCGCGGTTCGAGCTACCGAAGCGGCGGAGCGCCGCAGATTGCACATGTTCCTTTCGTCGTCGAACATTCATTTGGACTTCCAGCTGCGCAAGTCGAGAGAGCAGGTCATTCACATTGCCCGTTCGATGGTCGCTTATGCGAAGCAGTTTGTGGACCGTGTCGAATTTTCTCCTATGGATGCGACGAGAACCGGAGATGAGTTCTTGTTTGAAATGATTGAAGCAGTCATTCAGGAAGGAGCGACAATCATCAATATTCCGGACACGGTCGGCTACGCGCTTCCGGAGGAGTACGGCGCTATGTTCACCCGCGTTATGAACAACGTTCGCGGCAGCGACAAGGTCGAGTTCAGCGCTCACTGCCATAACGATTTGGGCCTTGCCGTAGCCAACAGCTTGGCGGCGATCCGTGCAGGGGTAACGCAGGTAGAGGTGACAGTGAACGGCGTAGGCGAGAGAGCCGGCAATTGCTCGCTGGAGGAGCTGGTGATGGCGGTAGAGACGCGCAAGGAAGCGTTGGGTGCCGAGACGGGGATCCGTACGGAGCACATTTACGAGGTATCGCAAAAAGTAAGCCGCGCCATGAGCTTCCCTATCGCGTTCAACAAGCCGATCGTCGGACGCAATGCGTTCCAGCATGAGGCGGGCATTCATCAGGACGGCTTGCTGAAAAATCGCAGCACCTACGAGATCATGGATCCCGACCGGTTGGGCGTTCCGCGCAGCATGATCATTTTGGGCAAGCATTCCGGCCGCCATGCGATCAAGCACCGTGTAAGCCAGTACGGAGTCCAGCTGACCGACGAACAAATGGAGACGTTGTACATCAAATTCAAGCAATTGGCTGATGCGCAAAAGGTGGTTCAGGATCATCAGTTGATGGAGCTGGTCGGACATACGGTGAATACGGTGCTGGAGCCGTACACGCTGGTTCAAGCTCAAGTATTGACGGGAACGACCGGTCACCGGATGGCTTCCTGCACCATCAAGGACAATGTAACCGGTGAGGAAATCGTCACATCGGGAACCGGCGAAGGCCCGGTAGAGGCGCTGGTTGCAGGGATCAAGCAGATGCTGCCGATCGAAGTCGATTTTGCCGATTTGGAGCTGTACTCGTTATCTTCCGGCGAGGAAGCGAACGGGGAAGCGATCGTAACGGTAAGTGCTGCTGAGAATACGTACCGAGGCGTATCGATCCATCGCGATGTGCTGATGGCGGTCGCTCAGGCGTTCATGGCTGCGTGTAACCAGGCGGTTCGCGAGCATGTCGCAAACAGACAAGTGCAAGGAGCGGTTTCCGCAGGGTAAGGAGCAAGAAAGTAGGGCTTTCTGCGAATGTGACCGTGTGAAAATGTCCGCATCGTTGATTTGCCGGCAATAACCTATGGTATTAGGGGGAGTCGACCATGAGCGCCATCGTAAAGTATTACGAATCGTTTGACGAGTGGGGAAGGCTTGATCGGGAGCCTGTTGAAATGATGATCAACTGGCATTTCATGAAGGCTTATCTGCCTAAGCCCGAAGCGGGACCCGTCCTGGACAATGGGGCTGGACCGGGCAAATATTCGATGAAGCTGGCCGCAAGCGGCTACCGGGTTACGGTAACGGATATCACCCCCAAGCTTGTAAACATGGCACAGAGTAAAGCCAAGGAGCTGGGCCTGGAGGGACAGTTCGACGGATTCCATTCTGCCGATGCGATGGATCTGAGCTGTCTCGAGAGGGATCGGTTCGCCGCTTCCCTGATGCTCGGACCTATGTATCATCTGCAGGCTGAGGAGGATCGGGCGAAGGCGGTCAAGGAGCTCTACCGGGTGACGAAGCCGGGAGGCGTCGTATTCGTCGCTTTTATGCCGCGAACGAGGCATTTGATCTCCTCGCTGCTGCATCCTCGTCAGTGGAAGCCTAATGACAGCGCGGAGCAAATCGCGGCGTTTATGGAATCCGGCGCTTTTGACCATAGCGATGAGGGACGGTTTACCGGGGCGTATTATACGTGGGTGGAAGACATCCAGCCTTTTATGAGCAAGTATGGGTTCGCCATGGTGAAAATGATCGGCAGCTCGAACATCGCATCCCTGCTGCAGCCGGATCAATGGAGCTACTGGCGAAGCCGGGGAGAAGCGGAGATGGAGACCCTTTTCGAGCTGTTGAAGGAGACGGCGGACAATCCGTATTTGCTGGGCGTTTCGCCGCATATTTTGTACATTGGCGTGAAGGTTGTTGGAGGTAGTTAAACCTCGGATTGCGCTACTTATGTCCATACAACGAATGGCGGATAATAGGGCTTCTAAAGTGAAGAAGACAAAGGCTGTGGATATAGTTATCCACAGCCTTTGTGTATAATGTGCATAAGTTTGTAAAGAGGCTGTAAATGGGCAAAAAAACTGCCTCATTCGACAGGGGGCAGGTGGATAATCCAAATCGGTGTTTTCTGTGGATAATGTGGACAAATCTGTGGATGAGCGGCAAAACGGCGATTTTTCTAGTTATTTATCGACTTTTCTCTGTTGATAACCATGTGGATAAGCGTATGGGAACCCCGTCTATGCACAGGATGGATAAACAGGAGAATTATGGGGGAAAGTAGCTCAAAGCAGCTCGTCATAATTAATGACCTTCCTGTAACGTTCACATTATGAAATGTAAGGAGAACATCCCGTATGATTGCTCGATATCGTCGCTGCGCTGCATTAGCTCTGCTGATGGGTATGTGCATGGTTCCGTTCAGCGGTCTAGCCGCGGAGTTGCAGCAGCTTTCAGAGTCTTCCGTACCAAGCGGCAAAGCGATAGGGCCGGATCCCGCTAAATTGCTGCTTTTGTCTATACCCGGCTTTTCCTTCTTGGAGCTGGAACAGCCCGATGCGGCGGCTATGCCTGTGTTGACCGGCCTTGGCCGGCGGGGAGCTTGGGGCTCGATGAATATCCGGACGCCGGGCCGTGGACTCGAGGATGTGTATTTGTCTTTAGGCGCCGGGCATTTTGCCGAAGGGAGCCCGGGTGTGCAAGGCATGCAGCGTGAGGAGCGCGTTCAGGGAGAACCCGCGGGGCAACGATATAGGCGGTACGGCGGTCATGAAACGGACAGCGCTATCGTTGTGAAGGAAGCGGAAGCGATGCGCAGACAAAATGCATCCAACTACTATAAGGCGCAGCCGGGTCTGCTTGGAGAGAAGCTCCGGGCGGCAGGAATCAGGCTTAGCGTCTGGGGGAATGCAGATCGGGCCGGAGCGGCCAAACCGGGAACTATGCCGGAGAAAGAGGCGAGGAACATGCATCGCCGGTACGCTCCGCTCATGCTGATGGACGGATCAAGCACGGTACCATCCGGGGATGTAAGCGGTGCGGGCTTGCTCCGCGATCCTTTGGGTCCGGCAGGCTGGAGAACGAATTATCCGTGGCTGCTGAAGCGCTGGCTTGAACAGCCATCTCCATCGGTTACTTTGATGGAGCTCGGTGATTTTCAACGGCTTTACGATGAAAAATCGTACTACTCGGACGAGGCGTTTGCCATTGCCAAACGAAGCGTACTCGCTGAAATGGATCGATTCATCGGCCAAATCGTTCGTACCATGGATTCAGGCACGCCGGGAGACCACTCCGAGCTGTGGATGTTCAGTCCTCAAGTTCACGCGGATGCGGTGAAGCAAAAAGCTTATCTGGGGCCACTGCTGATCGTTCCCTCAAAAGGTACGGAGCAAAACGAGGGCCTGCTGACCTCGGCTACGACAAGACGGCAAGGAATCGTTTCGTTAGTAGATATTGCCCCTACGCTGTTGGGACGGTTCGGACTTCCTGGATCGGAGGAGATGATCGGGCTGCCGATTCAAGCAGAGCAAGAGGGTGCAGGATTGGAAACACTCCTGAGCCAGGTGCGCGAGATGCGGCAAATTTATGCTCTGCGGCCCCCTTTGCTGTACGGGCTGGCTATATATGAAGTTGCGGTTATGCTTCTTGTTCTGATCGTTGCCATGTTTGCAGGGGAGCGGATTGGGCAAAGGACAGCGGCAGTTGGTAAAGCGCTGCTATTCTCCTTGCTGCTGGCGCCAGCCGGGCTGCTGTCGATGGGGTGGCTGCCTGGAGAGCCTTCGGGCTGGACAGCGGCTGTTGCATTGGGAGCAGTGGCGGCTTTAAGCGCAGGCTGCGCCGTGTATTCGAGGAAGCCGGGCGGATTCGCAGCCTGCTTGGCTGGAAGCGGCAGCTTGGTGACGCTGCTGCTGCTCTATGACGGCATGCACGGCGCCAAAGCGATGCAGCGCTCCGTGCTGGGCTACGACCCGATGATCGGGGCCCGTTACTACGGCATGGGCAACGAATGCATGGGCGTGCTGCTCGGCGCCGCGCTGCTCGGCCTTACGGCGCTGCAGCAGGCGGTGCTGGCCGCCCGCCGCCAGAGCCGCAGCGCTGCCGCTAGCGACGGCGGGGCAGGCCTCCCGCCTGCGCAGACGGCCGAGGCGCAACAGCCGGCGGCAGCCGCCGTGCCCGGCAGCGGCAGCCATACGCCCGCGCTGCTGCACGGCGCGCCGGAGCCGCAGCCAAGCGGCCGCGCCGCCTGGCGGCTCACGGGCGCAGGCACGCTTGCGCCGTGGCTGCGTGCCCGCGGCCCGATAGCGAGCGCCGTCGCCGCGCATGCCGCAGCGCCGGGCACCCGGCGCCGGAGCCGCTTGGCGGCGCGAGCGGCGGCCGTCTGGCGCGCTTGGCCCGCCGCGGCCGTCGGCGCCGCCGTCGCGGGCTACCTCGCGGCGCCCGCGCTTGGCACCAACGCCGGCGGAGCGCTGTCCGCGGCGGTGGGCTTCGGCGCGCTTGGTGCGCGCCTGGCTAGCGGGCGCCGCTGGCTGCGCACGGCGCCCGCCCTCGCGCTGCTGCTCGGCGCCGCGCTCGTGCTCCTGTGGCTGCTGAATCCAAGCGCAGCCACAACAGGCGGCGGCCAGAGCCATATCGGCCGCGCATTCGATACGCTGCTCCAGGGTCGCCTCGACATCATCTGGGCCATCATCGTGCGCAAGCTGCAGATGAATTGGCACCTGATCGGCGTCTCGGCCTGGAGCAAGGTGCTGCTCACCAGCATGGTCGTTATGGCCGTGCTGGTGCTCCGGCCGCGCGGGCTGTTTCGCCGGTGGCAAAGGCGCTACCCGTACATTATGTACGGATGCGCAGCCAATGTGATCGGAGCAATCGCCGCGCTCCTGCTCAATGACTCGGGCATCGTCGCGGCCGGGACGATGATCATTTACAGCAGCGTGCCTCTGCTGCTGCTCAAGCTGGAGGGCGCCTGATCGTCTTTGGTCAGTCAGCCGATCAGTCGCCCAAGGCAAGTGCATGGTGATTACGACTCTGTAATCACCAGAATCCCTGGAGCGAGCTTGCTGCGGATATCACCACAAGCTCGCTCCATCTGCAAGAGCCGTGCTGCTGGGAAATCCCAATGCAGCACATACCCAATGCCGATGGGGCGTGCTGCCTTAAACGCCCCTCCAAATAAAAAAGCCGAAAAGTCCATCGGACTTCCCGGCATGTGAAAAGGCGCCCGACATCCCGTCAGGCGCCTTCCATCTTTTACTCCGCCAGCTGCTCCCACTGCTCGTAGCAGTCCGCCAGCTGGGCTTTTTTCTGTTCGATCGCTTCGTTCTTCTGCTGTACCAGCACATAGTCGTTGTACACTTCCGGCAGGGCTAGCTCCTCCTCGATGGAGGCGATCTCCTCTTCGAGCTTGGCTATCGTCTGCTCCAGCTGCTCGAGCTTGCGCTGCTTCGTCCGTTCATCGCGCTTCGCCTGCTTATTGGCCTCGTAGCCGCTCTCCGAAGCTTGCGCTGCCGCGGCTTTGCTCGCTGTCGCACCTCCGCCGCTCTTGCTTTTGGCGGCTTCCATGGCCAGCCGCTGCTGCTCCATCTCCGCGAGCTCCTGCTTCTTTTCCACATAGTCGTCATAGTTGCCCAAATAAGGAGTGACTCCATCGCCGGACAGCTCTAGCATCTGCTCGGCCATCTTGTTCAAAAAGTACCGGTCATGGGAAATAAACAGCAGCGTGCCCTCATAGTCGATCAGGGCCGACTCCAGCACTTCCTTGCTGAACAGGTCCAGATGGTTGGTAGGCTCGTCGAGAATAAGGACGTTGGCCTTCTCCAGCATCAGCTTGGCGAGAGAGACGCGGGCTTTCTCGCCGCCGCTCAAGGACGATACTTTTTTGAACACGTCCTCGCCGCTGAACAAGAAGCTCCCCAGAACGGTACGAATCCTTGCTTCCTCCAGGTTCGGGAACGCATCCCATACTTCGCCCAAGACGGTATTGTTCGGATTCAGTCCCTTTTGCTCCTGATCGTAGTAGCCGATCCGGACGTTGGCTCCCCAGCGGATGTCGCCTTTGTCCGGCTGCTGATCTCCGATCAGCGTCTTCAGCAGCGTCGATTTGCCGATCCCGTTCGGCCCGATCAGGGCGGCCGTATCTCCCCGGCGCAGCTGGAAGGACACGTCCTTCAATAGCGGCTTGCTGCTATCGTACGATACGGACACGCCGCTTACCTGCAGCACTTCCTTGCCGGACGGCTGCTCCACCTCGAACGCGAAGCTCGCCCGTTTCAATTCGCCCATCGGCTTATCCAGACGGTCCATCTTCTCCAGCGCCTTGCGGCGGCTTTGCGCCCGCTTGGTCGTGGAAGCGCGGACGATGTTGCGCTGGACGAACTCCTCCATCTTGGCGATTTCCTCCTGCTGCTTTTCGAACTGCTTCAGCTGGATTTCGTAATCGGCCTGCTTGATCTCGACATAACGGGTGTAATTGCCCGTATAGCGCTTGGATGTCGTCCGTTCGATTTCGTAAATGGCATTGACGAGCGCGTCCAAAAAATACCGGTCATGGGACACGACCAGAATAGCCCCGGAGTACGAGCGCAAATAGCCCTCGAGCCACGTAAGAGTCTGAATGTCGAGATGGTTCGTCGGCTCGTCCAGAAGCAGCAAATCGGGAGCCTGCAGCAGCATTTTGGCCAAGGCGAGACGCGTCTTTTGGCCTCCGCTCAACGTGTTGATGACGGTGTCCGGCGCGAAATCGCCGAAGCCCATCCCGTGCAATATGCCGCGGATACGGGCATCCGCCTCGTAGCCGCCCTGCTCCTTGAACCATTCGGACAGCGAGGCGTAGCGCTTCATCGTGTCCTCGGTTTGCTTTTCGTTAGCCAGTACGGCCGGATCGGACATCATGGCTTCCAGCTTGCGGAGCTCCTTCTCCGCTTCATGCAGATGATCGAAGACGCTGCGCAGTTCCTCCCAGATCGATTTGTCCGAGTTCAGGCCGCTGTTTTGTTTTAAATAGCCGACCTTCGTTTCCTTCGCTTTGAAAATATCCCCCGAATCGTAGGACATCTCCCCGGCGATAATTTGCAGCAAAGTCGATTTGCCTGCGCCGTTCACCCCGACGAGGCCGATGCGTTCCCTCGGTTCGATTTGCAGCGATATATTGGAAAGCACGGTGTTGATGCCGTAGCTTTTTGTAATTCCCGATACTTGCAGCAGCATGAATAAAAGCCTCCTAATAATTTACGCATTCATAATAGCCGACGATGATTCGTCAATATTTTCATGGTTGCCGACCCGGAGTTCGACAATCTATTTTGCTCAGCAGGTTGGTATAGCTAGTGTACCATGTTCCGGCCGACTTTTCAGCCTGAGTCATTGGTTTCCATATAAGAACCCGGCAGCAGATGAAACATCCGTGCTTTGGGACGGAGTGTATCAAACCGGTCTCTTGAACTACATTATACACAGGTTTATACACAAATTAACAGGCGAAAAATCAGGATTGTGCATAGATTTGCTTCCTCATATCAACATATCCACAGGCTGCGTTATCCACATGTTGACGGGCGGCTGCCGGTTTCTAGTGCAGAGGCGGTCGGGGTGCCGCTAGGAAAAGACAGGAATTTCAGCGAATTTTCAGGTTGAAAAACTAAACTTTTTGACTGAATTTGTCGATATAAGAAAAGTACGATTCCGTCCACCTCTAGACAAAGGCTTTCAACGGTTCTGATGCGGAGAGAAAAAAGACTAGGGAGATGAAATAATGGGTTTACGGGCATCAAAGTTGTTGGTATGGTTACTTATTTTGACGTTGGTTTCAAGCAGTTTTGGCGCTATGACTGCGATGGCGGCGGAGATTTCCAGCCTGGTCCTCAATAAAAATGAGCTTACGTTGGAAGTAGGCAGTACCGTATCGCTGACGGCGACGGCTGTTTTTGATACAGGATCGACAGAGAACGTAACGGTTAAAACCGATTGGAACTCCGGTGCGGCTGACATCGCCTCCGTATATGCGGGAGCCGTAACGGCGAAGAAGGAAGGGAAGGCTGTCATTACGGCAACCTACCTGGGGAAAACGGTCATAGTCAATGTGACGGTAACGAAGCGTGTACGGTCTTTGATCAAGGATAAGCAAACGATCGATTTGCGCAAAGGCAAGGAAGAGCAGGTTACGCTGACCGCTTATTATGACGACGGTACTTCCGAGGATGTAACGACCAAAGCGGAGTGGAACATCGACAACGGCCAGGTGGCGACGGTCGTCAACGGTAAAGTGACGGGACAAAGCTCCGGTACGGCGGTCATTACGGCCAAATATAACAACCAAACCGTATCGATTCCGGTTAGTATCGAGATCGTCAAACGCGTCGATGCGGAAAAATCGAAGCTGTCCCTGCTTATCAATCCGGAAGGAGAGCAGGTCAAGCTGTTCGCGACGTATCCAGACGGAACGAAGGAAGAGGTTTCGGCTATCGCCGATTGGGAGTCCGATAACCCGGAGGTTGCGGACGTATTGAAAGGAACGATTACCGGATACGGACCGGGTCAAGCCAACATCACGGCTACCTATGGAACGAAATCAACGACGATTAAAGTCGATGTAGATAATGCGATCAAGCTGTCGCTCGGCAAGGAAACAGTTCTATTGAAGAAGAACGAATCCGAGCAGCTGGAGCTGAAGGCGACGTATGCCGAAGGCAATACGGAAGTGATCAACGATCGGGCGGAATGGTCTTCGAGCAATGATGCCGTCGTCAGCGTAGTGAAGGGCAAGCTGTTCGCGATAGCAACGGGTGAAGCGACAATCACGGCGAAATACGGCCAGAAGTCCGTAACGGTCGTCGTTGATGTCGATGTGCCGAGAAGACTCGAACCCAATAAAGATTCCCTCGACATGAAGTCGGGCGAAGAGGAAGCTTTGGAGGTTAGAGCTACTTTTGCCGACGGAAAGAACGAGGAAGTGACAAGCCAGGCCAAGTGGTCGAGCGATAACGAAGCCGTTGCCTCGGTTGTAAGCGGCAAGGTGATCGCCCATAAAGCGGGTGAAGCAACGATCACGGCTACCTATGGCGAGAAAAGCGTCACGATCAAGGTTTCGGTGGACATTCCGATCATGATCAAGCCTAACGAGAGCAAAATAAGCTTCCAGCTTGGAAGCTATGAGAAGCTTACGTTGAACGCGATTTACAAGGATAAAACGGTAGATGTTACCGAGCTGGCGGAATGGACTTCCAGCGCTCCGGATATTGCGGGTGTAAGCAAAGGCACGATTACCGGGGTAGGTACCGGTACGGCAACCATCACGGCCAAATACGGAACGAGAACGACGACGATTCAAGTTTCGGTAGGCGTACTGAAAAGCCTGACCTCCAGCACCCAAACGAATCTTTCCTTGCAAAAAGGAGACAAAGTGACGCTGGACTTGACGGCAACATACACCGACGGTACCGAGGACAAAAATGCCGGCAAGGATGCGGAATGGACCAGCTCCAACTCGAAAGTCGCAACGGTTGATGCAGGGATAGTGACAGGCGTTACTTCCGGCGAAGCGACGATTACCGCGTCCTTCTCCAGCAAAACGATTACGTTTACCGTTCAGGTCGATATGGCGGACAAGCTGTCGGCATCTCCGACGTTCCTCAACTTCGACTTGGGCGAAACGAAGACGATTACTCTGAACGCAACGGACGCCAGCGGCACTCCAAGAGACGTAACGGGCGATGCGGAGTGGACTTCGAGCAATGCCGCTATCGCTACCGTAGATAAAGGCGTAGTGACTCCAGTCGCACGCGGCAAAGTGACGATTACAGCCAAATACGGCGGCAAATCGGTTTCGATCTCGGTCGAGATCGGAGTTGTTCAGCAATTGGATGTAGACCGGCGGTTTATTACGACGAAGTCCGGCTCTTCCGTTCAAATCGTCTTGACGGCTACTCTGTCGGACGGAAGCAAGAAGGATGTCAGCTCCAGCGCCCAATGGAAATCGAGCAATTATAAAATTGCCGACGTAGCCGAAGGATTGGTAACCGGAGTATCTGCCGGCAATGCAACGATTTCGGCTTCGTTCGGTGGCAAGAGCGTAGGCATTCCGGTAGAGATCGACAAGCTGAAATATTTGAAGACCGATGTCGTGACGCTGCAGCTGAAGCAGGGAGAAACGGCGGAGGTAAAAGCTACCGCTACATTCGATGATTTGTCGGAAGAGGATGTAACGATTCCATCGTTGTGGACATCAACCAACATCCGCGTTGTGGATGTGAAGGACGGTATCATCAAAGCAACCGGTAAAGGGAAAGCAACAGTGACCGTAACTTACGCCAAAAAGAAGACTACCGTTGTCGTTGTAGTCAGCTAATAGAAAGGAAACCTCCAAAACCGCTTGTTCAGCGGGATTGGAGGTTTTCTCATTTCAGCTTCGATTGCAGCAGCTCTACCAGCTGGTCGGACATGGCTTTCCCGCGGTCCATACCTGCGCCTGCACCTGCACCTGCGCCGGGACGATCCCCATTCTTCGGCGGATTCTCTTTATTGTTCTGACTCTGGTTTCCAGCCTGATTGGAATCGGTGGCGGCTGAATCGGACTTCTGTTGATTCCGCTTTTGTCGGGCTTCCTCCATTTTCTGCTTCTGCTCATCGGTTGGAGCCGGCATGGCCGTACCGTCGGCTTCCCCTTGCTTGCCGGGTCTTTGGGCTGCGGCCTCATCGAGAAATTTCTTCTGCTCCGCGGTCAGCTTCTCGACAAGCTTGGTCTGGTTATCCGTAGTAAGCTCACCCTTGGTTACGCTCTCCTGCACGACGGGAAGCATTTGCTGAGCTTGTTCCTTCGTGATGGCCAATCCTTCTTGTTTATCCATGCGAACGAGTGTTTGGAATGTCATCATCATTTGGCGCTGCTGCGAATTGACGGTCTGTTTCTGCTGTTTATCCTGCTTCTCTTGCTGGGACGACGATGCGCTAGCGTCCGTACTAGCGCTAGTGCTAGCCGAGCCGGAAGCTGAGGCGGCTGCCGTCGCCTGATCCTTTGCCTGTGTGCCGCAGCCGCTGGCAATCAGCGCGGTGAGGGCAAGGGTTCCCAATAGCCGATTATAGTTCATCGCGATATTCACCCTGTTCTTGTCGTTATGTATAAACGAGAGCTGCCGGAATAGGCAGCTCTCTTAGTAATGGTTGTGCTGTAATCGGCAAGCGGATTATTCAGCTGCGCTGGTGCTGGAGGAAGCTTCCTCCGCTGCGTTCGTGGAAGCGGCGGCTTTTTCTTTAAAGTGGAAGCTGCCTTTGCTTTCAACGAACTGCTTGATTGTATCGGTCATGCTGTCCTTCAGCTTGCTGATCAGCTGATCTTCGGTAATGCCGTTCGCTTGGGCAATTTCAACGAGCGATTTGCCTGCTTGCAGCTCGGTAGTCAATTGTTCTTTTGTAATTCCGATAACGGTAGCCAGCGTTTCCGGACTTGCCATGGATCCGATAGGGCGTTTGCCGAAGCCGTCAAATTGGCCGAACTTCATGCCGTTTTCCACCATTTTTTTCACACGGTCAGCAATGCCTTCTTTTTTCTTATTGGCCTCTTCTTGAGTCAGCTTGCCCGCTGTTACCGCTTCATCGATAGAAGCTGTTTCCGCAGCCGTTAATTTCGCAATCAGATCCTCTTGGCTTAAGCCTGCTTTCTCTTGAGCGATCTGAGCCAGCGTCTTGCCTTGCTTCAACTCATCGAGAATGACGCTCTGTTCCACTCCGATAACCGTCGCCGCTTCCTCGAAGATGCCGTGTCCGTTCTCCGGGCCTTTTCCGCCAGGGAAGTGTCCGCCTTTACCTCTGTCACCACCAAGATCGCCTCTGCCTTTATCGCCGCCAGAATCACCTTTGCCCGTGTTGGAGATTTCTTTTGTCAGTCGATCCGACAGGTTCGCTTTCTGCTTGTCCGCCTGCTCTTGAGTAAGCTTGCCGTCAGTGACCGCTTTATCGATCTCCGCCGTCGCTGCAGCCGTCAGTTTAGCCAGGAAGTCGGCTTCGCTTAAGCTTGCTTTTTCCTGAGCGATTTGGGCCAATGTTTTGCCTTGCTTCAGCTCATCTTTAATGACAGACTGCTCTACGCCAAGGATGGTTGCTGTTTGCTGCACCACGCTGCTTCCTTTTGCTTCACGGAATTCCATCGTTTTTTTGAAGAAATTGCCTCTATCCTGTTTGGTGCTGGTGCCTTCTGTATTTTGAGCTGCATTGGTATCAGTATCTTGGGCTTGCGCTTGAGTCAGTGCTGCGGTCAATCCGCCTCCAAGCAAAAATCCTGCAGCGATCGTACCTGTAAGTAATTTTTTTCCGATTGTTTTCATGGGCTTCTCCACCTTCGTTTATGATTTTGTTTTTCCTTACACTTTGAATTATAGGCTCGTATTATGAAAAAACCGTGAAGCGGAGCTTAATTGGAGATTAATGGCGGCTGAAAGTGTACTGAAAGAAATTTACCAATGGTTCCCTTGTATACAAAAGAAAATTGTTTATCGTATGCTCAACTTAGTCGTAGTCCATAAAGAAAAGGAAGCATAAAGAAACCGGAGAAGAGGAGACCTCGATGCAGATTCAGTTCAGACCCCGGCCATCATTATCACCTAAAAATCATGCCACAGCAGGGGCAATGGCCTTATGGGGCGCAATCGTACTTCTCTCGGTGGCTCTGTTATTGTCAGTATGGCCGGGAGCTGATGCGTCGGTACGTGTTCCTGTTTCTTCTACTATATTGCCGGCTTCAGGCAAGCTTTGCTTGATGACCTTTAATATTCGCCATGCAAAAGGATTGGACGGCCAAGTCAGGCTGTCTGCAATTCGCGATCAGATTCAGCAGGCCCAGGCCGATTTTGCAGCGCTGCAGGAGGTGGACCGGTTCCAATGGCGGAGCGGTCTCCAGGATCAGGCGAGAGTGTTGGCCAAGCAGCTCGGGATGAGCTATGCCTATGCTCCTGCTTTACGCAACGGGCTATCAGAGTATGGTATTGCATTATTAAGCCGGTACCCGTTGATTAACATTCAAATATACCCGTTGGCCGGAGTTCGCGAGCCTCGCGCCGTTCTGGCAGCTGAGGCAGTGGTGAAATTGCAGGACGGAGAGCAAAAGCGTCTCACGATAGTAACGACTCACTTGGGCGTTGCGAATGCAGACCGGGTACGACAAATGCCCGAGCTGATTCGGATCGTACAATCGCTCCCGGCTCCGGTTGTTTTGATGGGGGATCTAAATACGGCGCCCAATGATCCTTTAATGAAGGAATTGGAAACGGTGCTTCATAAAGTTTCGCTTCAAGCTCCGCTGCATTCGACTTTGATCCGCGGCGGCGAGATTGATCATATTTTCACAAGCTTGAATCCTTCTGTGACGACTGGAGCATGGACGGAGCCGACAAGGGCATCCGATCATGTCCCGGTTTTGCATGAAATCTCATTCCCATAAGCTCCGGTTCATGGGCGGCCCTCCTTCCGCATAGTATGGATATGATCGTTGGTATTCAACAAAGGAAGGAAGATCGCTCCATGCATGGATTATATATAGGAAGCAATAAAATGCTCATATCGACGTCCTGGAACGGGAGACTGCTTGTACCGGCGGATGATTTGAGTGTGATGCCGGAGCTGGTCTTCACAGGAGCGCTTGAGCTTCCTTTAACGAGCTTTATTATTAATGAAGTGAAGCATGGGCAAACCGTAGTCGATATGGGGGCGAATGTGGGCTATTTTACGGTGCTGCTGGGGCTGCTTGTCGGACCGACGGGCAAAGTCGTCGCTTATGAGGCGAATCCCGACATCGTCCCTTATTTGAACGATTCCTTGTCCATCAACTATTTGCATGATCGGACGACCGTCATTCCCAAGGCGGTTTATTCGTGCGATACGGTCGTTACTTTTTATGCCAATGCGAAATATAAAGGTAACGCTTCTATTCAAAAGCATCCCGACGTCTACTTTCAGCATTATAAAGAGGACGTGGTTCCGGTTTCCGTAGAAACGGAGGCGCTGGACCGGTATGCGGGCCTATTCCCTACGATTGATTTGCTCAAAATCGACATCGAGGGAGGCGAATACCACGCGTTCCTCGGGATGAAGTCTTTTCTCGATGGCCGGCGCATCGGAACGATTGTGTTCGAGCTTAACGGAACGGCGCTTCAGGACGACGAGGCTCCTTTTTTTGACCTGCTGCGTTCATATCGCGACAATGTGGGTTACACGTTTCATCTGATCGACAGGGAAGGAAGGCTTGTACCCGTATCTCTGGAAGAGCTTGCCGCCGCACCGGGATATCCCTATGTCGTTATGAAACCAAAGCCCTAATTTGTAACAATTATGAAAAAGAAAGCGGGACATTGCTTTCCTTGCTTTTTTTTACCTGATAATTGTTGTAAACTGAATGAAAATAATGTTTTTTCGTTGCGGAGCAATATCCTCACGTTACCGACCCCATCAAAGAGAGGCCGTTACATGAATATCAAAGAATGGAAAATTGAGCTTCGGCGGCAGGCGGAGGCCGAGCGCAACGCTCTGGAGCCTTCCGTACGCAGCGAGAAGTCTAAGCACATCAGTCATGCATTATGGGAAAGAATCAGAGAGATGATGGACTCCTGCGCCGGAGCGGGCCACCAGCCCACTTTATTTACATACGTTCCAGTCAAGTCCGAAGTTGATGTAACCCCCGTTATGGAAGCATGCTGGAAGAAAAATTACCGTGTGCTGGTACCGAAGGTGCAGCACGAGCCCAAGCAGCTGAAGCTGTTCGAAATCCAATCGTATGACGATTTGGAGAAGGGAGCATGGAACATTCCCGAGCCGAAGGACGATATTCCTCAATTTCATGATATGAAGAAGATTGACGTCATTCTGGTTCCGGGTCTCGCGTTTGACTTGCGGCTCGGAAGACTCGGCTACGGCGGAGGCTTTTACGACCGGTTCATACAGCAATATGTCCGCGCAGGGTGGACCAAGCCTTATATTATTGCGGGCGCTTATGATATGCAAATGATTAAGGAAGTGCCGATGGGCCTGTTCGATTTTCGATTGGACGAGCTTATTACGGAGAGCAGAGCTATCCGTGCCGCCAAGACAGGGGGAGCGAATCGATGACTAACGACACGCCGTTAACTCATTTTAACGAACAGGGCCGGGCCCGCATGGTCGATATTTCGGGCAAGCAGGAGACAAGCCGTACGGCTGCGGCGCGGACGACGGTTACGATGCAGCCTACTACGCTCACGTTGATCAAGGAAGGCCGCATAGGCAAGGGCGATGTGCTGGCCGTATCGCAGGTTGCTGCCATAATGGCGGCGAAAAAAACGTCGGACTGGATTCCGATGTGTCATCCGTTGTCATTAACCGGTGTAGATATCCGTTTTTCGGACAACGGGGTGGACGAACTATACATAGAAGCGACCGTCAAGACCAAAGGACAGACCGGCGTCGAGATGGAGGCTTTAACCGCAGTATCCGCTGCGGCGTTGACCGTATATGACATGTGCAAGGCGGCGGAAAAGGGCATGGTGATCGGGCCTACGCTGCTTGTCAGCAAATCCGGGGGCAAAAGCGGAGATTTTCACAGAAACGACACCGATTTGTAATTGCTTTGCTGTACAATAAGCCCAAGGAGAGGAGTAAGCTTATGCGTTGGAAAGTGGCGATTTTAACGGCAAGCGATCGAGGATCCCGGGGAGAGCGTGAGGATACGAGCGCCCAGGTTATCCGGGAGCTGATCGAAGAGGAAATTAACGGGGAAATTATCGAATACCGCGTCGTACCGGATGAGAAGGACGAGATTATGGCCGCGCTGATTGAAATGACCGACTATTTCAAAGTCGATCTTATCTTGACAACAGGCGGAACCGGACTGGCTCCCCGCGATGTGACGCCGGAAGCGACGCTAGGCGTGATCGATCGTCAGGCGCCGGGCTTTGCGGAGGCGATGCGGATGATCTCGATGCAGAAAACGCCGCGTGCGATGCTGTCCCGGGCCGTATCGGGCATCCGCGGACGGACGCTGATCATTAACCTGCCGGGCAGCCCTAAGGGCGTATCGGAAAATTTGGCTGCCATTATGGATCAGCTGCCTCATGCGCTTGGCATTTTGACCGGACGTGAAGGAGACCACGGGTATGAAGCGTGACGGAAGCTCGATGCTGCGCGAAGTGAAGGTCGAGGATGCCATCGGCATGATGCTGGCTCATGATTTGACGCAGATTCTTCCGGGTCAATTCAAGGGCCGGCTGTTCCGCAAAGGGCACGTGATTCAGGAAAGCGATATCCCTGCGCTGCTCAGCATCGGCAAGGAGCACATCTATACGATGGCGCTTGAGGAGGGCTGGCTGCATGAGGATGAGGCGGCTTTGCGCATGGCGCGCGCGGCTGCGGGCGGCCATGTCGTGCTGACGGAGCCGCATGAAGGCAAGGTGACGCTGAAGTCCGCCATCCATGGACTGGCCAAGATCAACAAGCCGCTCGTCGATGCGGTGAATGCTATAGATCAAATCGTCATGTCCACGATCAAGACGAATACGGTAGTGAAGCCGGGGCAAGCGCTCATAGGTACCAGGGTCGTTCCTTTAATCGTGGAGGAAGCCAAGATTGCTTCCGTAGAGCAACTCGCTGTCGAGCCGCTGGTCGAAGTGAAGCCGTTCCGTAAGCTTCGTGTTGGCATGATTACGACCGGCAGCGAGGTGTTCAAGGGGCGCATCCAGGACAAGTTCGGACCTGTCGTACGGGAGAAAGTTTCTGCGCTTGGCTCGGAGGTCATAGAGCAAAGGCTGACTCCGGACGAGAGCGATGC
The DNA here is from genome assembly GCF_042793215.1 of Paenibacillus sp. NPDC056579. Lineage (NCBI taxonomy): Bacteria > Bacillati > Bacillota > Bacilli > Caryophanales > Paenibacillaceae > Paenibacillus > Paenibacillus sp. NPDC056579. Next base: position 24,774 of record NZ_JBHTVD010000017.1, on the reverse strand, counting down.
GATCGTGACGGAAATACGCTACTTTCTGGAAGAGCAGAAGGTCGATTTAATCCTCGTCACCGGCGGGATGTCCGTCGATCCGGACGACCGTACCCCGGGAGCGATCAAGCAGGCGGGAGCTCGCATTGTAAGCTACGGGACGCCGATGCTTCCCGGTTCGATGCTCTTGATCGGATATTTGGGTGAAGTGCCTGTAATGGGGCTTCCCGGCTGCGTCATGCACGATCCTTATACGTCGTTCGACGTCTTGCTGCCGCGAATCTGCGCAGGCGAGACTATTCGACGGGAAGATATTACGGAGATGGGATACGGCGGCATGCTGGGATGCTAGTTTGCTCGATTCTACCCATCTATTTATATTTGCTTAAGGTGAGAAAGTTTGTTTGAGCTTAGGGCGTTATAGTTATAAAGGAGGTCCTGAATTGAGTATTTCCCATTTGCTGCTGATCGCTATTGTCGCACTGGTCTTGTTCGGGCCGAACAAGCTGCCGGAGCTCGGACGGGCACTTGGCAAAACGATCCGCGAATTCAAAAAAACCGCCAACGACCTGATGGGCGATCTAAATGATTCCGAGCCGCAGCAGCCGCCGCGTAAGGACGTCACGCCGCCTCCGGTCACTCAGGTAAGTGAGCCCGTAGCGGCCGCACCGGCACAGCAAGACAAGCCGCCTGCAGATTCCCGCAGACTGCCTGATTAATATACGGCAACTTTTGCCGATAGATTTTTACTTCACAGCAGGTTGGTGAATGAATGCATGAATGATGAAGGAATGTCGCTGGTCGAGCACCTGGGCGAGCTTCGCAAACGGATTATTTGGGTATTGATCGTTCTGGTCATCGGGATGGTTATCGGTCTCATTGCCGCACAGCCGATCATTACGTATTTAAAAAGCGTGCCACCCGCCAAAGACATCAGCTGGAACGTGTTCTCACCGTGGGACGCCATCCGGATGTATATGAGCTTCGCTCTAATAACGGGACTGATTGTCACATTGCCTGTTGCTTTGTATCAAATCTGGGCGTTTTTAAAACCAGGCCTACGGGAAGAGGAACAAAAAGCTTCGCTGAAATTCGTGCCGTTTGCTTTTCTTCTGTTTTTGGTCGGTTTGGCTTTTGCCTATTTTGTCGTGTTTAAAATGGCGTTTCTCTTCACATCCGGCATTTCCGAGAAGCTTCAGCTTCAGGAAACGTACGGGATTGCGCAATATTTTTCCTTTATGTTCAATATTCTGATCCCCATTTCGCTATTGTTCGAGCTGCCGATTGTCATAATGTTTCTTACGCAGCTGCGCATATTGAATCCGAAAAGGCTTGCTAAGATTCGGCGATACGCCTATCTGATTCTGGTTATAGTCGCTTCCATGATTACACCGCCGGATATGCTTTCTGCGGTCATCGTATCGGTTCCTATGATTATTTTGTACGAGATCAGCGTGTTCTTGTCCGGGGTCGTGTACCGCAAACAGCTGCTTAAGGATAAAGAATGGGAGGAAGAATTCGGCGCTAAATAAAAAGTCTGCTTATACCGTTTTGTTGCGGCTTGGCGGGCTTTTTCTTTATCTTGGCTGCCGTATAAATTATTTGGGGTTGGACACAATGATGTAGGTGTGAAAAAACAGTAAAATCCGAAAAAGCACTTGCAAAATTCACACAAACTGATTATCATAATAAGTGTTGTTAGCACTTAACATCCACGAGTGCTAAAGAGAGTATACGAACAACCATAATCTAAAGGAGGCTATTTTCTCATGATCAAACCGTTGGGTGATCGCGTAGTCATTGAAGCCATTGCTAAGGAGGAAACCACAGCAAGCGGTATCGTACTGCCTGACACTGCTAAAGAAAAGCCGCAAGAAGGTAAAGTAGTAGCAGTTGGCAGCGGCGTTCTGAAAGACGGAGAGCGTATTCCGCTTGAAGTGAAAGAGGGAGACCGCATCATTTTCTCCAAATACGCTGGCACTGAAGTGAAATTTGATGGCCGCGAGCTTCTGATTATGCGTGAAAGCGACATTCTTGCCGTTCTTGCCTAATTTAGAGGGTCTTTACTTAAGTTAGCCTAATAGCTATCGCTTTATGATAAAGCGCAGCTTCTACTTATGATGCAAATAATGGAACGACCTTAAAATAAATCAAAACTATTCGGGAGGGTATCACTCATGGCAAAAGATATTAAATTCAGTGAAGACGCTCGCCGCGCAATGCTTCGTGGTGTTGACGCGCTTGCTAATGCCGTTAAAGTTACTTTGGGTCCTAAAGGCCGTAACGTCGTTTTGGAGAAAAAATTCGGCAGCCCGTTGATCACTAACGACGGTGTTACTATCGCTAAAGAAATCGAACTCGAAGACGCATTCGAGAACATGGGTGCTCAACTCGTTAAAGAAGTAGCAACCAAAACAAACGATGTTGCCGGTGACGGTACTACAACAGCTACAGTTCTTGCTCAAGCGATGATTCGCGAAGGCTTGAAAAACGTAACTGCAGGCGCTAACCCAATGGTTATCCGCAAAGGGATCGACAAAGCGGTTAAAGCGGCTGTTGAAGAGCTGAAAAACATCTCCAAGACTATCGAAGGCAAACAATCCATCGCTCAAGTAGCGGCTATCTCCGCTGCTGATGATGAAGTTGGCCAACTGATCGCTGAAGCTATGGAGAAAGTCGGCAAAGACGGCGTTATCACCGTTGAAGAGTCCAAAGGCTTCGCAACGGAGCTGGAAGTGGTTGAAGGTATGCAATTCGATCGCGGCTACATCTCCCCTTACATGATTACTGATACAGACAAAATGGAAGCTGTATTGGAAAACCCATATATCTTGATCACAGACAAAAAAATCTCCAACATCCAAGAGATCCTGCCTGTGCTTGAGAAAGTCGTACAACAAGGAAAACCGCTTGTTATTATCGCTGAGGATGTAGAAGGCGAAGCATTGGCTACTTTGGTAGTGAACAGACTTCGCGGCACATTCACTTGCGTAGCGGTTAAAGCTCCTGGCTTCGGCGACCGCCGCAAAGCTATGCTGCAAGACATCGCTGCCTTGACTGGCGGACAAGTAATCACCGAAGAGCTTGGATTGGATCTGAAATCCACTCGTCCTGATCAATTGGGTTCGGCTCGTCAAGTTCGCGTAACGAAAGAAAACACTATCGTGGTTGACGGCGCAGGCGACAAAAAAGACATCGGCGCACGTATCTCCCAAATCCGCACGCAATTGGAAGAGACTACTTCCGATTTCGATAAAGAAAAATTGCAAGAGCGTCTGGCTAAATTGGCTGGCGGCGTAGCCGTAATCAAAGTCGGCGCAGCTACTGAAACTGAGCTGAAAGAGCGCAAGCTTCGCATCGAAGACGCATTGAACGCTACTCGTGCTGCCGTTGAAGAAGGTATCGTATCTGGCGGCGGTACAGCCCTTGTTAACGTGTACGGTGCGGTCTCCGCTGTCCAAGCTAATGGCGACGAGCAAACGGGCGTAAACATCGTTCTGCGCGCTCTGGAAGAGCCTGTACGCACGATCGCAGCTAACGCTGGTCAAGAAGGCTCCGTTATCGTTGAGCGCTTGAAGAAGGAAGCTGTAGGCATCGGCTACAACGCAGCTACCGGCGAGTGGGTTAACATGTTCGAGTCCGGTATCGTGGACCCTGCTAAGGTTACTCGCTCCGCATTGCAAAACGCGGCATCCGTTGCGGCCATGTTCTTGACAACCGAAGCGGTTATCGCAGACAAACCGGAAAAAGATAAACCAGCTATGCCAGACATGGGCGGCATGGGTGGAATGGGCGGCATGATGTAATCAGGGCTACAAGCCCTTATGCATCAAAGCCTTCCGTTAGCGGAGACGTCGTTTCCATTTTTGACCACATAGGCTAACGAAGAAGCTTCTCACCAGTGTATGCTGATGAGAAGCTTCTTTTCTTTATTTCTTTACAGTTACAATCTGATCATTTTACAGACTTTTCAAGAATTACCGAAATTTTCAGATGCTTCCCTCTTCCTGGTTTTTGTGCGAAGATATACTCTTCATGTGGTTTCATCGTCCTTATGTCCCAACCGTTCCATGATCTCATGAAGCTCCAAATCAGCTTCTGCTAGCAGGGAGGTAAGGGTGTGAAGAAGGGAGTGAGGAGTAAGCGCTTATTAAGACCGGCGGTGATTTAAAAGTCTTGCCATTCGCTTTCCCACATTTTTCAGAATCTCCTGATAGCCCATGGACTTTGTCTTATGTATTCTTACAAAAACAAAGTCCTTGTTTAAACATCTCGATGAAGCATTTTGAGGTTCATTCTGCCATTTTCTATGCATTTCAAGAGTCTGTTTGATAATTGGCTCGATTCGATAATCCTTTTAGATTATTTTATTTTTGGGGGAGTGATTCGAAACACTTATGCATCGTTTGTCGGATTGCAGAGTATTTTTGTATTGCAATCGCATATTCGGTAAAAGAAACGTCTTATCAGGTCAATGCACACAACTCACCTGCGCACATGAAAGGGAAAGCGTTAGAAAAATGACCAGGAACCGTCGCTGTGCATTTTTCACCTGTACACTTAGGGAGGATAATTTCATTCACTTAACGAGAACAATCAAATATGAAAGTTCACGAAGCTCGTAAATAAGAAATTATGTGAAATTTTAGGGAATACATAAAGCAAAGACGATTACTTCCTTTTCATACTTGAGGCAATACAATTACATATCTGATTGATTATTCTTTCATGGTCTATTTTTATGTCGTGTTCCCAAACTCGTATCAGGCTCCAGTTGTTTTCAAGATAATAATTGCTTACCTCTTTGTCACGTTGGATGTTACGCTCTATTTTTTGGGACCAGTACTCAAGGTTCTTGGTAGGAGGCTTGTAGTGCTGTCTGCAACCGTGCCAAAAACATGAGTCAATGAAAATAACTACTTTATATTTTTTAATTGAGATATCTGGTTTACCATAAAGACTTCTTACATTTTTTCGAAATCTAAAGCCTTTTCTCCATATAGCTTTTGAAATTGATTGTTCTAATTTTGTGTTTTTACCTTTTATAGAGCTCATTACATGAAAGTTTTGGGTAGAAGTTCTCTTTCTGGACATATATAGCACCTCAAAACGAACGTTTGTTCCCATTATGAATGAAGTTGTGAAAAAAGGCAATCACCTTTAAGTACACTTGAGATGTCCCGAACATCAGATAACACCGTTTCACGCATCTGGCATTCGCCCTAAGTCTGTGCGCAGCTGACTAATGGAAGCCATATGAGCTGGCAACCATTCAGTGAGCTGGAGCACTTGTCCTTATTAAGGTTAGTCCTGACGGTAACATCGCCGATATACTATAAGCAGCGTATGACTGATGATATGATTTCTATATATCACCGTGGCGATATAGCGAGGGAACTCAACTTACGCTGACAGCTAATTTGTTTGGATAAGCAACAAACGACTTAGTGAGCGTAAGGGTACAAGCTGCGCCGAAGACGCAACCGTAACCGGAAACGTATATATAAACGGCTGGTCACATAAAAAAAGACCCGATACCGAAGTACCGGGTCTTACTTCATCTTATTAGTTGATGAAGTTTGCTTTGTTCAAGAAACGTTTCAGCATAGTAGCCGATTGTGCGCGAGTAGCTTGGTCTGCGGAACCGATAGTGTCATCAGTCATACCGTTGATCAAACCAGCATTGATCGCAGCAGCGATTTCTTTTTGAGCCCAAACGATTTTATTAGCATCTTTGAATTTGCTCAATACGGATTGAGGATCCGTTACGCTTGTGGAGATGTTAGCATAGTTCATTGCACGGATAACCATAGCTGCCAGTTCTTCACGAGTGATTTGAGCGTCAGGACGGAATGTGTTGTCTTCATAACCGTCGATGATACCAGCATAAGTAGCAGTTGCTACAGTGCTTGCATACCAAGCATCGGACTTAACGTCTTTGAAAGTGCTAGTAGCAGATTTCTCAGTCAGGCCAAGGGAACGAACTACCAATGCTGCAAATTCAGCACGAGTGATGTTGCGGTCCGGTTGGAATGTAGTATCTGTAGCGCCATCAACAACCAGTTTGTTAGCAAGAAGCTCTACGTCGGCTTTGGACCAGTGGGAAGCAACGTCAGTGAAGCTTTTGTTGGATTCAACCACAGTGTAGATGCTGCTGCCGTTACGTTTCAGAGTTGCAGTCGTTTTACCATCCGCAGTTGCGAAAGTGGAAGGAACGAAGCTGAACTTCTTCGTAGTTTCGTTGAACAATACTCCAGTTGCTTTGTTGGAGTCAACTTCTTTGGAAACGTTGATAGTACGGGATACATAAGTTTTACCAAAGTCTACAGCTGCAGTTTTGCTACCGTTGTCTACTGCTACTACGTTGAAGTCAACAGCGTCAGCTACTTGAGTACCACCCAAAGCTGTTGCAGCTGCTTTCACAGCATCCGCAGTTGCGCCAGTTACTTTAGCAATAGATACTTTGATCTTCATGTCCTTAACATCAACACCAAGTGCTTTTGCAAGATCGTCCAATTTCAATACGGAAAGAGGAAGAGTTAGAGTACCGTTAGCGTTTTTGATTACAAGTGTTTTGCCGGCTTTTACAGCGTCTACAAGAGCAGAAGCTGGAATAAGAGCAAGATCACCAGAAAGCTCCAATGTAACAATATCATTGTTAGCCAAGGAGTTGGTCAAAGTGTAAGCATCAACGGAACCATCGCTGGTTACGGAGATAGTGCTGCCGCCACCGTAGTAGCCGCCGCCACCGCCACCGCCGCCGCTGCTGCCACGATTAGAAGTCGTGTTTTTTACAGTAGCGTAAACAGAGTCGCCTACAGTTACTTCATTGTTTTTGTAAACAGTAGTATTTACTGTTACAGAATCATAATAACTACCAAGCTTAAGGTCATTAATTGCGTAGTGCCAGCCTTTGCTGTCATAAACATTGTTATAAACAGCAGCTTTTACAGAAGTGATAAATGCGCCGCTTGGGCTATAAACGTTAACGTAAACTGCGTCACCAGCGCTATAATCCAAATAAACATCGGAGTATACAGAACCAGTTACAGCATTGTCCTTATAAGTCAAATTAGAAAATCCAGTAGCAGCAAATGCCAGTACAGGAACCATCATTGCAATAACAAGCATTAAAGATAGCATTGCAGAAGTTTTCTTAACAAAATTGCGATTCAACACCAGGTTTCTCCTCCTATTACTTTCTCTACTTGATCCGTGTTGCATGTTAGAATTCGCCATTTTCGTCAGTCACCTCCTTTCTTGACAGAATGATATAACAAGGCATAAGCCTGTGTTAACGAATTATTAAAAAACACAAAACTCATTTTAACATCTATTATCTAGTAATGGTAGCATTTTGAAGAATTTTTTAATCCCAAATATTAGAACGTTATTTAACCGAAAAAGTTGCGTTCACAAGCCTGTTAATTTCATCCTTTTCTTTTGAATCCTTTGTGATAAGCTTGTCGTACAAGGCTTGGTCGTTTTTATTTTGTTTTTGTAGGGAGGCAATGTACCATCTGACAATATCGCGATTTTGTTGATCATCCAATTGGTCAGTAGCATACATCTGAAGGAAAGCGCTGGCCGAAGCGTACTGGCCGCGAATATATTCGATTTGCCCCAGATTGAATGCCATGGTCTTAGTTACGTTAAATGCGCGACCTTGTACTTGTCCTTTAGGCAAGCTCTCCAAATCCTTCATTTTGGCCTGTACTGCATTGTGAATGCTGAAAGCATCATCCCAGTACTGCTTCATTTGTGCTTCATTTCTTTCAACACGAGCCTTCTCTGCTAAAGCAAAGTCGAAGGATACGGTTTTTTCATATAAAGTGATATCCCAAGGAAAGTTGGAAATCTGAGCTTTAGCAAGCTTTTGAGCTTCTGCAATTGCACTTTTCTGCAGATATGCTTGAATTTCTTGGTCGACGAGGGCCCGATTATGAGGCTCATCCGTCTTTAACTGACTAATCTGGCTTTGTAAAGCGTTATAGTACGACTCATCTTTTGTTTGCTGATAGCCTTGTTGCATAATATCGATTTTGAAAAGAGAATAATCCGGATGATTCGGATGAATTTTTAGTGCCTCATCTAACGGTTGGAATACTTCCGTAATCTCTTTTCCTCCGGATGCATTTGCTAAAGCGACTTGAAAGAAGCTGTTTGCTTTTAAATTCTGGGCTGAAATAAAAAACATTACGACGGACAGCACTAAGAGTAATGCAGGCACCGTTTTGTTGATGTAAGGAATGTTCTTTTCTTTAACAAATTTAAACTGAATATTGGAATCTAAATGGGATATCATCGCTCCTAGGCTAAAGAAAACAAGTACCCCCAAAAATACATAGCTTAAATCGAAGTCGATTATACTATGGATAAGTAACGAAATTGTTACAATATAGAAAACATGTCTATCTTGACCGGATGGTTTAAAGAAGCTTCGAATGTATAAATAAAAAATATAAATCAAAAACCCAAGCAAAATAAGAATACCAACGATCCCTGTCTCCACCAAGTATTGGATGAAGAAGTTATGTGCTTGTCTACTTACATAAGGGTTGTTTTGGTATTTCTCGTATAACGCAGCCCATGCACCGCCACCGGCACCCAAAATAGGGTAATCTTTAATGAGCTTAATTGAGTCCACATAAAAGGTACCGCGTTCCAAAACGCTGTGCTGCTCAAAGTTAATATTTTCAATACGGTTTTTAATATCTTCCGGCAGCAAATTAACGGCTCCTGTGTTTCCGAAAACAAGGAGTACAGCGAGCATACCGATAATCAATGATGCAGCAGGAAGCAGAATATTTGCGAACCGGATTTTCACTTTAGCATCAAAAAAGCGTTCTAATGCTGGATAGGCAAAATGCTGTAGTAACCAGCTAATGATTGCACAGCCTGCGGAGGCACCTATCAAAATCCATAGTCCTGTGGAAGCAGAAGAAAGATCCTGATGTAAATGGAATTGCTCTCCAATTAGTGTGATCTTATTAAGAATAAGTACGGAAATGATGGAGGCGACTCCTATGTGAATGAACATTAACAATTGCTTGGTAATTTTCATAAAAGGTAATACCACTAGTAATACGATAGGTAAAATGACCAAGCCACCGCGAGACAAGGTAAGCAAGAAAGAAATAATGATCGGAACCAGCATGAAGCTATGGATAGCAATGGTAACAGGTTTGCGGCTCGATACGATTAAATATACGGCTGCAAGAAGCAGTGCGATAAGCAGTGCAGCATAAGAGTTTGCATACTGGAATGTAGATGTGAGCCTCAATTGATTGCTCGCCATCATAACAGCATCTTTGTATTCATTATTACGAATTTCTGCAAACCATTGTACCAACCCAGCTGCAAATGCTTTATATCCTAACCAGTTAATCATACCGAACCATACAACGACATAACCAGACAACATGACGCAATACGTAAGAATACGATTTCCAATGACGCTTTTGCACAAATAAAGACCTAAAATGAAAAATATGGCATAGAGCATTTGGATGTATAGCATGTTAGTTGCATAATAGCGGGATGCCTCAAAAGTCTTGGCTAATAAATAAGAAATAGGCAATAACCAGACTAAGATACTCAGAATATCCCGATGATCTTTAAATCTCCAGTTGTAAAATAAATAAAGCGAAGCAACAAATAAGATAATAAAACCCCAAACTAATGAACTATAAATCGGCCGCTCAAAGTCGAAAGTGTTTCCGTTAAAAAGCCCCTTCTGAAAAGGCGCCCAAAACATGAAAATCACAACGAATCCCGTCAGAAGCCAAAATAATAAAGACGTTTTTTCTTCATTTTTCGCAAGATTTTTCTTATACATTGGAAAGCTCCTTTTGCTTAATTGCACTTGTAATAAAGTCCATGATATTTTCCTTGAATCTGCTCTCATTGAATTGGTTGGCATGCTGTCGAATAATGTCAGAGTGAAACGTCATACTCTCAAACTGGTTAAGTGCTTGTATTAAACTTTCGGTAGTGGGTTCATTGAAAAAAATGCCTGTTTTCCCTCCGACTACAGTTTCGAGAGCACCTCCTTTGCCGAAGGCTATGACAGGTTTACCGTTGGCTTGTGCTTCTAAAGGAGTAATTCCAAAGTCCTCTTCGCCGGCAAGAATGAATGCTTTGCATTTAGCGTAGTATTGGGAGATCACCTCATCAGACTGATACCCTAATAGCTTCACAGTAGGGCCAGCTATCCTTTCAAGTCGCTTTTTGTCGTAACCATCACCTATGATAACAAGAGGCAGGTGGAGCCGATTACAAGCTTCAATGACAAGATCAATTCTTTTATAAGGGATTAGCCTAGAAACTATGAGAAAAAAATCACTACCACACTCGCTGGACTGGAAACGATCGAACGAAACGGGCGGGTGAATAACTTGACTGTCCCGATGATAATATTTTTGAATCCGATTAGATACATTCATAGAATTTGCAATATAATAATCGACTCTTTGGGAATTTACAAAATCCCAGTTGCGTATTTTATGAAGAATAAAAGGTAGTACATTTTTATAAATCGGATTGTTAATTTCAGCTAAATACTGGTGATACAAGTCCCAAACATATCTCATAGGGGTATGGCAGTAACAAATGTGGATTTGGGACGGATTCGTAATAATGCCCTTAGCGAAAGCACTTGAAGAACTTAAGATGACATCGTATTCGCGTAAATCGAAGCTTTCGACGGCATGCGGTAATAGGCTGAGCATTTTCTTATAGTGCTTTTTAGAAAACGGTACGTTTTGTACAAATGAAGTATTGATATTAGCTTTCTTGAAGCGTTCAGGCATTTTGGATAAATCAGATATTATTGTATAAACCGGAGCTTCGGGGAACAGGTCCATGAAGCATTCCAATACCCGTTCCGCGCCACCGTATTGGTTCAGATAGTCATGAACAAGAGCGATTTTCATGTGCATTACTCCTTTCCAATGTCACATGTTCATTATCTTATCATATACCATTTTTGTTTCCAAAGCTGTCTTTTGCCAATTGAAGTGAGTTGCTCTTTCCAATGATAATTCCTTGTATTTATTTAGTTTAGTTGTATCGTTGATCAGTCTATATATTTCGGTAGCCCATTGCTCGTAATTATTAGGTGGTAACAAAACTCCGTACTTATCAACGATCTCTGGAATTGCAGACACATCAGATGCAATTACTGGGACACCACAGTTCATTGCTTCCAAAATTGGAATCCCAAATCCTTCATATATAGACGGCATTACAAATAGTGTTGCACCGTTATAAAGAGCTGCAAGGTCATCATCTTCAATAAATCCAGTAAATATGACTCTGGTTTCTAGGTTGTTTTGTCGTATAAAATCAAGTATAGGGCTGAATTTCCAACCTTTAGCGCCTACTATAACAAGTTTATGATCACACTTATGATTGTTGATTAAGTAATGAAAAGCTTTAAGTAATCCAATAAGGTTTTTTCTAGGCTCAAGTGTACCGACAAATAAAATATAATCGTCCGGCAAGCTATACTTGTTCAAAATTACTTGCACTACGTTCTTGTTTAAAGGACGATAAAGATGATCTGCGGATAAATATATAACCTCAATTTTTTCTTCTGGAACGCCAAGTAATTCAATAATATCTTTTTTAGTATGTTGAGAAACCGCGATTATTTTTGAAGCATTTCTTGCGCTATAGGGAACCCATATTGAATGATGCTTATAAATTTTCTCGCTGGTAGTTTCTGGGTAAATCATATATGCCAAGTCGTGAATTGTAATAACTGTCTTTTTACTATTTATAGGAATATGAGTGAAATTTGTGCCATGAAAGATTGATGCAGATGATTTGTTAAACCAATCAAATGGATAGTTGTACAAAAAACCAGGTTGAAGCAATCTTCTTATGACTTTATATGGATAACGGGAATTTATTATTTTAGGTCTTTGATCGATCTGTAAATCGAGTTCGTTTACATGAATATTTTTTGCGATACGATTAAAAAATAATTCTATATCCAAATTTAAGGTCACTAGTTCTTTATATAAGTTACGGACGTAGTTAGATACGCCGGAGCGAGGTCCCAGCAGTGGTTGTGCATCAAGATATACAGACATGTTAATACGCTCCTTCCCCTTTTAAAACAACAGGGATGGTTTTTAGAAGGATCTTTAGATCAAGACCTAAACTCCAATTTTCTATATAATAAACATCAAGATTCATCCATTGACTAAAAGAAAGGTCGCTACGGCCACTGACCTGCCAGAGGCCTGTGATACCAGGAAGTACTTCTAGACGCCTCCATTCCCAATCTCCGTACTGTTGTACTTCTACAGGAAGTGGTGGCCTGGGGCCAACTAAGCTCATATCGCCCTTTATTACATTAATAAGCTGAGGTAGTTCGTCTATTGAGTATTTACGTATGAATCGTCCTACCCGTGTTACACGCGGGTCATGTTTCATTTTAAAAGCAATTCCATCCATTTCATTTTGTTTCTCTAGACTTTTTAATAAGGTGTCAGCGTCAGAAACCATAGATCTAAATTTCAACATGCCAAATTGCTTTCCATTTTTCCCGAGTCTTGTTTGTTTGTAAAAGATACTTCCTTTTGAGTCCAGCATAATTGCAATGGAAGTAATAAGGAATACTGGACTTATAATGAAGAGTAGGATGGAAGCAGCTACAATATCAAAAATTCTTTTTGAGAGAAGACCTAGACCCCTCATAGGGGTTTTAACTAGAGTAACAACAGGCAATGCATTGATGTTATCGATTTGAACGGTACTCATAACTAGATTAAATAAATCCGGAATGATTTTGATTTTAATATCAATTTTCCTAAGATCTGTAATGATCTTGTTTACAAGTTCCCTTTCAGAAGGAATTGTAATGATAATTTCATCAACGGTAAATTTTTGCAATAAAATATTCAATTCAGAAGTAGTTCCTAAATAAGAACTCTCCAGATAATGGTTAGATTCATAATCATCATCCACATACCCTACAACTTTAAAGCCAAGCGCTTTGTTATGGCTCAGTTCATTCATTAAAGATGTGCCTACTTTACCGGCTCCAACGATAATGACATTTTTACAGACTAGATCATGGTTAGCTAAGCGAAAATAAAGCAGCCTTTTTATAATTCTTAAAATGGCTGTCAAAATTATCGCAAAAAACCAATAAATCACGATAACTAAGCGTGAAAAATCAGTGTACTTCATTAAGAAACTAATTCCAATTGTGACAAGTACGGCAAAAGTATATGCTTTACTCATTTTGAATAACTCATCTGCTAATCCCGAACTAGAGCGAAAATGATAGATCTTGTATCTGAAAACAAAGAATAAATAGAATACCGAGGATATTGAGAAAAACATTAAATAGTTCATGAATCTTGGAAAATCCGTATTAAAAAAATCGACAGATTGTCCGAATTCTTGCGAGATACGATATTCATATAAGAAAAAATAAAGCAAGGTAAAGCATGTAATTTCCGCTATGATAAAACAAAGCGCCAGATAAAAAGCGATATTTTTTCTAGTTTCCAGTTTTTGATTTAATTCTAGGGTTGGAATCATGTTATTAGTTTTATTGGTGGTAAATGGATAATTCACCTAAACAAATCCTCCATCATATATTTACTTTAGATAATTGTATTGCGAAACTTGCTGAAAAAGCAAGAATAGATATTCCCAGCAAAAACTGTATAAGATTTAGAGACTAGTAGTAGTGTTAATTGGTGGACAAAAGTATTCGGTAATAATGTAATATAATGGCACTTTTCGTTGCTTTGTCTCAAAATTATAAGGTATAATGATTGGGATTAGCGAATGGTAGAAGATAAAACTAAATTATTGTCGATATTTGGAGGATATGAGATGGAACTTACAGCTGTGATTATGGCAGGAGGAAAAGGAGAAAGATTTTGGCCTAAAAGTCGGACAAACCTACCGAAGCAATTTTTGAATATATCAGGCAATAAATCCATGATACAGCAAACAGTAACTAGATTGGAAAAATTGATAAATATTGAACGGATTTTCGTAGTTACAAATGAATTATACGCTGAATTGATCCATGCCCAAATCCCCAACTTACCGTTAGATAACATTATTATTGAACCGGTCGGGAGAAACACAGCCCCTTGTGTTGGCGTGGCTTCTTTAATTATTGAAGAAAAGTTTCCGGAGAGTACTATGATTGTTTTGCCTTCGGATCATATTGTCGAGAATGAAGATCGGTTCATCAATATATTGAAAACCGCGGCGAATGCTTGTGAGCAAGATGAAGATTCGCTTGTTACTCTCGGAATAACACCAAATTATCCAGAAACAGGATACGGATATATTGAAAGTACTAAGAATTATCTTACCATAAATAATATAAATGTTTTCCGAGTAAGTAAATTCGTAGAGAAGCCAAACCTTGAAAAAGCAAAGGAGTATCTGGCGGCGGGTAATTTTTATTGGAACAGCGGTATTTTTATTTGGAAAGTAAGAACCATTAGAAAGTACATCGAACAATTTATGCCTGAAATGAATGATCTTTTAGAGACAATGAAGGTGGCATTCATAAATAAAGATAAGATTGAAGTAATTAAAAATGAGTTTCATAAAATGCCAGACCAGTCTATCGATTACGGCATTATGGAAAAGGTAGATAATATTTATGTGATTCCTTGCATTTTTGGGTGGGACGATGTGGGGAGTTGGACTGCATTAGAACGGATTAATGATAAAGATGAGCATGGTAATGTCATTAAAGGAAACATATTAAGCATAGATACAAAAGATTCTATTATTGAAAGTAATGGAAAACTGATAGCAACTCTTGGAATTGAAGATCTTATTATTATTGATACAGAAGATGTAACTCTTATTTGCTCCAAGGACAGAGCACAAGAGATTAAATCAATAATTAAAGAACTGCGTGAGCAAAAAATGGAGAAATATCTTTGAAAGTATTGATTTATCGTTGTGAGGAGAATAATAATGATTAGTAGAGTACTAGAGATCTATAATTACCGACAAATGCTAAAGAGCCTTGTACTGACTGATCTACGTACCAGATATAAAGGATCAGTTATGGGTTTCTTGTGGACATTCCTAAATCCACTTTTACTATTAGCAATATACTCGGTAGTATTTTCGTTTATCATGAGGCAAAATATCGAGAATTATCCTATGTTTTTATTTTGCGCAATCTTACCGTGGACTTTCTTTTCATCTTCTATTCAGAGCAGTGCCGGTATAATTATGAGAAATAGTAATTTAGTAAAAAAAATATACTTTCCAAGAGAAATTCTTCCACTATCAGTAATAATAGCAGGAGTTATAAATTATTTATTTGGTTTAGTTATATTAATTCCATCGCTTTTGTTAACTGGAGTGCAAATTAATATATCATTAATTGCTTTCCCGCTTATATTATTTATCCAAACTTTGCTTACACTAGGTATTGGGCTTATAGTAAGTGCAATGAATGTCTACTTTCGTGACCTAGAGCATATTATTGCGATTGTGTTACAAGCAGCTTTTTATATTACTCCCATTATTTTTCCTATAAGTATGGTACCTGAACAATTTCAGGCATTATTCTCTCTAAATCCAATGACAGAAATTATTCAAGCATATAGAAATATTTTTTATTACGGTACAATGCCAGACTTTATGCATTTATCTCTTTATCTCCTCTATTCTATTATAGTGCTAGTTGTTGGTTGGATAATATTTAATAAACTGCAAAAAAGTTTTGCAGAAGAAATCTAAAAGAGGTAATGAATATGGTTGTAATTGATGTTAATAATGTTTCGAAAAAGTTTATATTAAAAAAGGAAAAAAACATCACTTTGAAAGAACGCCTAATTTACCGTGGTAGGGAGAAGGCTGAAGAGTTTTGGGCACTGGATGATGTTAGCTGTAAGATAGAAAGTGGTAGAACCATTGGATTAATTGGCAGAAATGGCTCTGGAAAGAGCACCTTGCTTAAATTATTGACTAGAATCATGTATCCAACTAGCGGCACAATAAAGATTCAAGGTCGTGTATCCAGTTTACTAGAGCTAGGTGCAGGTTTTCATACTGATTTTACAGGAATTGAAAACATTTATATGAATGCTTCAATACTCGGTCTAACGCGAAAAGAAATAGATCAGAAGCTCCATTCTATTATTGAATTTTCCGAGTTGGAAGAGTTTATTAATAATCCTCTACGAAGCTATTCGTCAGGCATGTATATGAGATTGGCTTTTTCAGTCGCAATTAATGTTAACCCAGACATATTACTTATTGATGAAGTTCTTTCAGTAGGAGATACTTCATTTCAAAAAAAATGTATCAATAAGCTCAAGGAGCTTAAAAGACAAGGAAAGACCATCGTAATTGTTTCACATGATAATCATACAATGGAGATTTTATGTGACGAAGTAATATGGCTAAATAAAGGTAAGATTGTTAAGTCTGGTGACTCTAAAATAGTAATTAATGAATACCTGGATTTTATGGCAGAAGAAGACGGTATTCGTATTAATAATCAGAAACAACAAATCGATGAATCAGATGGACAAAACAAAACTCAAGATTCAGAATTAGAAGAACAGAATAGATGGGGAAATAGGAAGATTGAATTAACCAATTTAAAGATGTATAACGGGGAAGGACAAGAAAACTATTCTTTTACTTCTGGTGAAAGATTAAAACTGAAAATAGATTATGTGATGCATGAGATGAATGAGGACGTTGTATTTGGTATTGCCATTAACACGATTGATGGGATTAAATGCTATGGTACAAATACTGATATCGATAACATTAAAGTTGATAAACTATCGACTCAAGGAACTGTTTTTGTAGATATTGAAAGTATTAGTTTAATTGAGGGCTCGTATTTAGTGGACATTGCAGTTCATAAATTAGACGGGACTGCATATGATTATCAAGTTGGTAGATATGGCTTTCAAGTAAAATCAAATGTACATGATGTAGGAATTTGTAAGCTGAAACACGAATGGATAATCCAATGAAAGTAATAATGGATGCCACTCCTTTAATGTCACAAAAAACAGGTGTAGGTTACTATACTGTAAATTTAGTAAAACAGTTTTTGAAAACAAATAATAATTTTAACCTGAACTTAGCAATAAACGGGATAAAGCCATCGAAACCAATTCATACTGGTGTTGGTAGTGTTAATAAAATACTAATACCTTACGATAAATTAAGAGATTTAAATCTGAATCCTACATTATATAACGGACTCAAGTTGGAATTTATTACAGGGAATTTTGATGTGTTCCACGGGACAAATTTTCATTCTTGGCCAACTTATAATGCTAAAAAAGTAATAACTTTTCATGACCTAGCGTTTATTAAATATCCGGAATTAATGCCACAGCATATTGTTAAACACCATGCTAAATGGGCTATTCACTCACTTTATAATTCAGATATGATTATTACTGTTTCCCAGAGTGTTAGAAATGAAATAATAGATTATTTTAATTTTGATCCTGAGAAAGTAATGTGTACCCCACTCGCTGCATCTGAGCAGTTCTTCAGAAGAGACCAAAATCAACTCTTAAAAAATGTAAAAGCGAAATACGGTTTGCCTGATTCTTTTCTGCTATATGTTGGCACATTAGAGCCAAGAAAAAATATACTGAGAATGATAGAGGCGTATTATAAAGCTAAGAAAGACTCTGGATTAGAACAGAAGCTGGTTCTAGTTGGAAGTAAAGGTCTTGAGATTGATACTGTTTTTCATAAAATTAATAAACTGAATTTATCTAAAGATGTTATTATCCCAGGATATGTTGAAGAAAATGATTTACCGCTAATTTATAATGCTGCGGATGCTTTTATTTATGTGTCAATGTATGAGGGTTTTGGGCTGCCGATACTTGAGGCTATGAAATCAGGAATTCCAGTTATTACATCAAATATATCTTCTATGCCTGAAGTTGCTGGAGATGCGGCATCGTTAGTTGACCCGCTTGATACCCTTTCGATCTCAGAAGCCATAAATAAAGTTTTGTTGGATAAAGAATACAGGAATAGTTTATCATTGAAGGGATTGGGACAATCTAGGGAATTTTCGTGGGAATTAACAGCCGCAAAAACACTGGATATTTATAAGAAAGTTCTAAACTATAAATAAAACAGGAGATTTTCATGATACCTAAATTAGAAGTAAATGACGTATTGCGTGAGATAAAAAAGAGCCTAAAATATAATGAAGACACTGACATCGTTTTAGAGTCCAATTTTAATTTTCCTAAGTTTTATAGTCAAAATTTATTGCAATCTAAAAATGAGTATGATATATCTGACTTTCTTAACTATCACGATGAAGATTTTGTTAGAAATGTGTATCGCGGATTGTTAAAAAGAAATCCAGATCCCCAAGGCATGGATTACTATTTGGGGCAGTTGAGATCAGGAAGATTAAATAAAATCGAAATATTGGGTAGAGTAAGATATTCTAAAGAAGCCAAGAAAAATAAAATTAAAGTTAAAGGTCTTACATTCCCATTTATGACGAATATCTTATATCGAGCTCCAATCATAGGCTACCTATTAAAACTTATCATAAGCATTATAAAACTCCCAAGAATAATAAAAAATCTAAATCAATATGAAATGTTCGTAAATCATCGTCATACAGAACAATCGAAATCATTAAATAGTTTAGTTCATGAACTTGATCTGTTTGTACAAAATACAAATAGAACGATAATTAATAATCATGAAAAAATTAATAATATAATACTTGAGAATGTGAATAAATCTAATTTTGAACTCTTCATAAATGAATTTAATCAAATGAGTAATACAATAAAAGAATATCAGGAAAATTATATCAAGATAGAGAAGACAATAGAAACATTACAAGAAAAATTAAAAGAAAGTAGTGCAACAATAATAAATGAGATAACTTCTGTAAAAACTTCATTAGAACTAAGTAATCAATCGATAACTGAGTCTAACGATCGAACTAATGAAATTTATTCAAGTTTAGGCACAATAAATAAACAAATTAAGGACCACAAATTAAATATTATAGAAATGCAACGAAGGCTTAATTTTTTCTTGGAGGAAACAAGAAAAAGACTACCCGACCCACTGGACACAGTTCAACTAAAAGCATTGGCAGACAATGAATCACATTTTACTGATGCAATGTATGTAAGTTTTGAAGATCAGTTCCGCGGCACAAGAGAGGATATCAAGGGAAGATTAGAAGTTTACTTACCATATATAGATAAAGTCCGAGAGCGTACAGGTGATAATACAGTAATTGATCTAGGTTGTGGACGGGGTGAATGGCTAGAATTAATTGAAGCAAATGGCTTTAAGGCACTAGGTGTTGATATGAACAAGGTAATGATAGACCAATGTATTGAAATGGGATTAAGTGCCCAATTCTGTGATGCTATAGATTATTTGCGCATTCAAAAAAACAATAGTGTATCCATTGTAACAGGATTTCATATTATTGAGCATCTTCCTCTAAATAAATTACTTACTTTGTTTGATGAAACACTAAGAGTCTTAAAGCCTGGCGGAATGATTATTTTTGAAACACCAAATCCTGAAAGTATTTGGGTAGGTGCATTTACCTTTAGAGGTGATCCAACACATATTAACCCTCTTGTACCAGATACCGTTAAGTTTTTAGTTGAACAAAGAGGGTTTATTTATCCAGAAATTTTACGACTTCATAAAAGGGAAGAACCGGAGTATACTGGACAGAAATTCGTCGACGAGATTATCTATAAATTTAATATGGAGCAAGATTTTTCTATTATGGCTTATAAAGCCTAAACTTGTATGGAGTGAACATGATGAATATATTAGTGATGAATTTTTTTCCAGCCTTTCAACCTCCTACTAGTGGTGGAGAGTTGAGACTATTTAATGTTTATTACCAATTAAGTAAATATCATGATATAACGCTACTTTCACCAACATACAGTGATCATAAATTAGAGTGTGTTAAATTTAGTGATACTTTTAGAGAATATAGAATACCTAAGGAAGATGTCCATAATCGACTTCATATGGATATCGACAAAGAAGAAATTGGACCGGAAGTATCTGCTCTTGTTTGTGCTTTAAGTTCAAGAAAGCCCAATAAATATCACGAGTATTATAATAAGCTGTATCCAAATGCGGACATGGTTATCCATGATTTTCCATACATGCTGGAGTATGATTTATTTTTTGGACTAGATGATAAGCCGAGAATTTACAATAGTCATAATTATGAATCTTTACTAGTTAAACAAATATGGAAGGGTCCTAATGCCTCAAAATACTTTGAGTATATTAATGATCTAGAGCGCAGACTTGTTCTTGGCTCTCATTTTGTATTTACTACATCCGAAGAAGAGAAAAATAGTTTTATTTCCGAATTTGGAGTAGAATCCTCCAGAATTCATTTAGCTCCAAATGGTATTAATCCAGATGATTGGATTAGTGAGGGTATACCTAAACGATTTAAGCGGCAAAAGAATAAACAGATAAAAGCCTTATTTATTGGAAGTGCTCACCCGCCAAATATAGAAGCAACGGAATATATTATTAATAATGTTGCTCCTAAATGTCAAAATGTTGAGTTTGTAATTGCAGGGAATTGTTGTGATACATTTAGGGCAAGAAGCGTTGGGAGTAATGTTAAACTACTCGGCAGGATTGATGAAAAAACAAAAGAAGAGATTTTTATTAATACTGATCTAGCAATAAATCCAATGTTTTCAGGGGCTGGAACAAACCTTAAAACATTAGAATATTTATCTGCAGGGATTCCACTTATTTCAACCGATTGTGGGGTAAGAGGAATTGATATAAAGAACAGTGAACATTTCATATTGGCTAACAGGGACGATTTTGCTGAAAGAGTTATTGAGCTATTGACTGATGAAGATTTGATGATGTCCCTTTCAAAAAAGGGGATGGACTATATCAATGCAAACTTTTCGTGGCAAGGGATAGCTAATAATATTCACTCGAGAATTACTTCAATTAAACCTAATGAAGATCGCAGAAAATTAATTTATATACTTAATGACTTTGAATGCTCTTCTCCAGTTTCCGGAGGGGAAGTGAGAATTAATCAATTATATTCTAATTTATCTACTAAAAACTATAAAATACTTCTCTTATGCCTCAATGGTCATGGAGAAATTAAGAGAACCGATATTAATGATAATTTCGTTGAGGTCTCCGTGCCGAAAACAAGCAATCATCTGGAGCAAGAAGTTGCAATTAATAGGCAGCATTGGATAAGTGCCACGGATATTGTTACTTCTTATATGTGTTCTGAAAATGAGCTCCTAAAAAAAATATCAGTAATCTCCGAAGATATAGCTGATGTTATCATTTTAACTCATCCTTATATGGTAGAGCTTTTAGAAAGAATAGATAAACCTATAATCTATGAAAGCCACAATTTTGAAACTGATCTTAAGATGAAATTACTTTCCGGGCATCCGAAGTATGAATTTCTTATTGAAAAAGTTAAAGCTGCTGAAACTAAAGCTATGCAGTTAAGTAAAATTGCCATTAGCGTTTCGGATAGTGATCATAATGGATTAAATAGTTTAATTCAATCAAACAAGCGTATATTTACGATACGGAATGGTGTGAAAATCAGCGACGACTTTGAACACCTAAATGTGAAAAATGTAAAAACACTTTTTGGGACTTTTCCAACAATTATTTTTATAGGCAGTTCGCATCAACCAAATGTTGAAGCAGCGAATTTCATTGTAAACGAATTAGCAGTAGCATTGTCTGATTGTTATTTTCTAATTATTGGTTCTGTTTGTGACTCAATAACGGGTATTGTACCAGATAATGTTCTTTTATTTGGGAAATTAGATGATGCATATAAAAATGTGCTCTTAAAAATTGCTGATATTGCAGTTAATCCTATGCTGAGTGGCTCCGGATCGAATTTAAAACTTGCGGAATATTTTGCAAATAAGTTGCCTGTGGTTACAACTAGCTTTGGAGCACGAGGTTTTGCAATAGAAAACATGAATGAAGCGATAGTTTGCGATTTGAAGGATATCGAACACCAAATTAGCTTATTAATTAACGATTCAGAATTAAAAAATAGTCTTTCAGATAATGCTTTTAAATATGTATCTCAAGAATTGGACTGGAAAATACTCGCCTCAAAACTAGATGGGGTGATAAAACGAGAAATACTTAGAAGTGAGCAAAAGAAAAAAATGCTCATTGTAACATATCGTTTTACTAATCCGCCTTTAGGTGGAGCAGAGGCGTATATGCTAAACCTCATTAAAGAAATAGATTCGATTGGTGATTTTTCGATTGACATTGCTTCTGTAAATTTAAAGGACCTGTACAATAAATATCATTTTTCAATATCTGGTTCTACTGTCGGTAATGAAAAGAACATTGGACTTTTTCAAGACACGGTATTAAATTATTTTGCATTTGATGAATTATCAGAAAATAAGATGCTTGAAAGTAGCCGAGATTTATACAACACTTGGATGGAAGAATCGATAAAAACATCACTAGATCATATTGATAAATATGATCAGACCATGTTATTAGGCGGATGGTATTATCCTGAAAGGAATAGGGATAGCTATTCGGTATGGTCTTCTGGTGAGGCTCTTTTATTTATTGATAAGGCAAATAAAATAATTTTGAGAGGAATTAGCCCAAAAAGGAAAAAAGTAATATTAACTCTACAAGATAATACTCAAATCATAAGTAAAACAGTTAGCGGCAGTTTCGAATTAATAATTGAAGGCAATTTCAATAGAGCTATAGTTAGAATTTCAACGGATACGCATATCGATGGTTCTGATCCAAGAACTTTTGGACTTATTTTGGGTGAATTCAAAATTAATAATGAGCATATTAATGAAGAAATTAATCTTGTAGAAGACTATAAAGCTTTTATGAAAAACAGATATCCTGAACAATATATTCAAAGCATGATAACAATTGCAGATATGCGTGAAGAAGACATAGATTCTCTTTTTCAAAGAACTAGAGGTCCAGAGTCTGTGGAGTTAGAAACATGGCTTAATGAAAATGTACCTCAATATGATGTCATTATTGGGCATAGTATTCCTTTCTACACTTCAGTTATTGCATCCGATTTTGCAAAAAAGTTTGGAAAACCCTATGTCATTGTTCCTCATTTTCATATGGAAGATGAGTTTTATCACTGGAAATCATATTATGAGGCACTAAGACAGGCAGATAAAATTGTTGCGTTCCCAGATAAAGCAATTGATTGGTTTTATAGTAAGATAGGAGCGAATAATACTTTATCGTTACCAGGAGGAGCAGTAGATCCTAAAGAATACGTTTGCGATGACGATAAGAGTTTTTTTGCTAGATACAGTTCAGATTTACCATTTGTCTTAGTTCTAGGCAGAAAGACAGGTTCTAAGAATTATAAGTGGGTTATTGAGGCTGTTAAAAAAATGAATGAAAACGGGAAAAAATGCAATTTAGTATTGATCGGAAAGGACGAAGACTTTGAACCTATAAATCCAGATGAAGCTTTTTATTTTAATGAGTTAGAAAGACCCACTGTTATTTCGGCACTAAAACACTGTACTTGTCTTGTTACAATGAGTGAAAGCGAAAGCTTCGGCATTGTTATCCTAGAAGCTTGGATGCAAAGTAAACCGGTTATTGTTAATGAAAAATGTGCTGCTTTTGTGGAATTGGTAAGTGATAATATTAACGGTTTCATAACTTCTAAAGATGCACTTTATAGTAAAATAGAAAAAATAGTTAACGATAAAGAGCTTGCAAAAGTTTTAGGTGGTAACGGAAAAGAAATGGTGAAAAACTATACTTGGGAGTCATTGGGCGAGAGGCTAAACAAAAAACTAAGGGAAATGGTACAATGATATAATTATTAGGTTGAATGACGGGGGCATACTGAAAATAATGAAACAAATGGATCAAATAAAATTGTTTATTCGTAAATATGATTCGATGATTACATCACATGTGATATTATTGTTAATTTTATTATTTCCTCTGATTCCAGTAGGTTATACTACAAATGATGATATTAGAGCATTTATTTCAGCCTCTTCTTTATCCGAAATATTTCATAATTCATTAGATATGGCAATAAATCAGGGAAGATTTTCAATGATAGTAACAAGTGCCC
This sequence comes from Paenibacillus sp. NPDC056579, assembly GCF_042793215.1. NCBI lineage: Bacteria > Bacillati > Bacillota > Bacilli > Caryophanales > Paenibacillaceae > Paenibacillus > Paenibacillus sp. NPDC056579. Next base: position 635 of record NZ_JBHTVD010000017.1, on the reverse strand, counting down.
TTGCCATGATACCATTTTTAATAGACAATACAATTTACTACAAAATAGTTTCATTTGGTTCAATTATAATAAATTATCTTTTATTCTCATATTCAGTGTATTATTTTTTTAAGTCTAAAAAAGTTACCTTTATTGCGTCATTGTTTTTCATTGTATTTCTCCAAAATTCATGGGAACATAATTTGGTAACATCATATCCATTTGTTTTTCACACAGGGTTGGATTTCTTATTAATTTCACTTATTTTATATAAAAAGTATCTCGTTGAAAAACAGAAGATTAGTATTACCATTAGTGTATGTTCTCTAATTATATGTACTCTATGTTATGAAATGTTCCTACCTTATTTAATATTGTTTTTTATAGTTTCATATGTTTATAGCGAAAATAGAAGTATTAAAAAGGTTATTTTTAATGTTTTCCCTGTTATTATTTACTTTATAGTTTACGTCTTACTATATCTTGGTTTTAGAATAGTTTTTCCAAGTTCATACTCTGGAGTACAGGTTGGACAATTTTCTTTATTACTGACATTAAAAGTTATTTACCAGTTTTCAATCGCATCCATTCCTGGCTATATAATTTTTGCGAATGATTATTATATGAGAGACTTTTCTCAATCATTTGCGCAATAT
>NZ_JBHTVD010000016.1:0-164537 GCF_042793215.1 Paenibacillus sp. NPDC056579 | reverse complement strand
CCACGCGTACCCATACCGAACACGACCGTTAAGCCTTCCAGCGTCGATGGTACTTGGACCGAAGGGTCCTGGGAGAGTAGAACGTCGCCAAGCAACGGCAAAGAGCTTTTCTGGATAAATTCCAGAAAGGCTCTTTTTTGTTACCGCAATAGAATTTATACGATACCGAGATCATCCGATGGAAGGTGGCGATAAAACTGCCATTCTTACGAAGAGAGTTTTGCCAAAGTAAAACTTGAAGGTCACTCATTTTTGGTGGCCTCGATAGAGGTTTACTTACCATACTCAAAGCAGAAAGAAAAGGGTAAGACAACCCTTGAAGCTTTTATATATTGCATGGTGACGATGGGAATACTGAGGAGGGGGAGCAACAATCCCGTTTACAATCCTTCTTTTCCCAATTTATAAGCCGAATATGAAGATTCTATTTCGGTTATGAAGATGGGCTTGACATGAAAATTGGGCTTTTGTTAATATTGCAATAATATCTACGGGCAAGTAAGAAATCTAAGGAGGATTAAGTTCTGTGTGGGATACGAAGTTTGCTAAAGAAGGCTTGACGTTTGATGATGTATTGTTGGTGCCAAGGAAGTCAGAAGTGTTTGGTAAGGAGATCGACATCTCAACGAAGCTAACGGATAAGATCAAGTTGAACATTCCGTTGTTAAGCTCTGCGATGGATACGGTAACGGAAGCGGCTTTGGCCATTGCTATCGCAAGAGAAGGCGGGATCGGTATTGTTCACAAGAACATGTCCATTGCGCAGCAGGCTGAAGAAGTGGATCGCGTTAAACGCTCGGAAAGCGGCGTTATTACGAATCCTTTTTCCCTTACACCAGAACATCATGTGTACGATGCCGAAGAGCTGATGGCCAAGTACCGGATCTCAGGCGTACCGATTTGTGATGAGAACAAGAAGCTGGTAGGTATTTTGACCAACCGTGACTTGCGTTTCGTGCACGATTACTCGATCAAGATTAAAGAGGTTATGACTCGCGACAATCTGGTAACGGCTCCTGTAGGTACTACGCTTCAGCAAGCGGAAGTCATTTTGCAAAAGCATAAGATCGAGAAGCTTCCTTTGGTAGACGAGCACAACACTCTGAAGGGCCTTATTACAATTAAAGATATTGAGAAGGCTATTCAGTTCCCTAACTCCGCAAAAGACATCCACGGCCGTCTTCTGGTCGGTGCAGCGGTAGGGGTCTCCAAGGACGTTATGGAGCGTACAGCGGCTCTGGTTGAAGCTGGAGCGGACTTGATCGTCGTTGACTCGGCACACGGCCACCATATCAACATTCTCAACACGGTCAAACAAATTCGTGCCCAATATCCTGATCTTCCTATTTGTGCCGGTAACGTGGCAACGGGAGCAGGGACAAGAGACCTTATCGAAGCCGGAGCATCGATCGTTAAGGTAGGTATCGGACCGGGATCGATCTGTACGACACGGATCATCGCAGGGATCGGCGTACCGCAAATTACCGCGATTTATGATTGCGCGTCAGTGGCAAGAGAATATAACGTACCTATTATCGCGGACGGAGGTATTAAATATTCCGGTGACGTGACCAAGGCGATTGCGGCGGGTGCAAGTGCCGTAATGATCGGAAGCTTGTTCGCAGGAACGGATGAGAGCCCGGGCGAATCGGAAATTTACCAAGGCAGAAAGTTCAAAGTATACCGCGGTATGGGTTCGTTGGGCGCTATGAAGGAAGGCAGCAAGGACCGTTACTTCCAAGAGAACGAGAGCAAGCTCGTTCCGGAAGGGATCGAAGGCCGTATCGCTTACAAAGGGCCTTTGGCCGATACTGTGTACCAGCTTATCGGAGGCTTGCGTTCCGGTATGGGTTACTGTGGTGCAGCGAACATCGAATCGCTTATCAACGACACAGAGTTCATTCGCATTACGGGTGCCGGACTTCGTGAAAGCCATCCGCATGACGTACAAATTACAAAAGAAGCTCCAAACTACTCGTTGTAATGTAATATATGGAAATATTCGAGACGCGGCCTACGGGCTGCGTTTTCTTTGTTTTGAACAGGTTTTCCCCCTGTGGTACAATATGAATTACGCGTTTACGCATCAAATTTTAAGTTGAGGAGTGAGACTGTGTTTTTTTCTGTAAGGCGAGTTTCCGTAGTATTGACGGTTGCATTGTTGGCTCAGTTGGGATTGTCATTGGTTACTCAACCTAAAGCGGCTGTGGCTGCAGAGCAGGTTGATTTAAAATTGAATGTAAAATCCGCTATTTTGATGGATGCTGCATCGGGGCAAATATTATTCGAAGATCGTGCGGACACCCCGCTGCCGCCGGCAAGTATGGCGAAGATGATGACGGAATATTTGACTATGGAAGCGGTGAAGAGCGGCAAATTCAGCTGGGATGAGATGGTCACGACCAGTCAAAATGCGGCTGATGTTATCGGGTCGGGCGGTTTGCTGGCACTGAACGAACAGGTTTCTATGAAGGATATGTTCGCAGCGATGTCGATTTATTCGGCGAATGACGCTTCGGTTGCGTTAGCGGAAAAAATAGCGGGGTCCGAAGAAGAATTCGCTAAAATGATGAACGCAAAAGCCAAGGAGTTCGGGCTATCCGAGCAGGCGCATTTTATTAATGCCACAGGCTTGTCCAGAGCGGATATGGGGAAATACGCGCCGAAGGAGCTTCAAGGGGAAACACTGCTTACAGCACGCGACGCAGCCATTATTGCTTATAATATCTTAAAGGACCATAAGGAAGTACTCGAATATACAAGTATTCCATCGAAAAAGTTCCGTGAGAAAGACAAAACGCCTATGATCAACTGGAACTGGATGCTGGCAGGGAACAAAGATAATATCAACTTCAAGAAGTATGCTTATGAGGGCTTGGACGGTTTGAAAACAGGCTCAACGGATGACGCGGGCTACTGCTTCACGGGAACGGCGGAGCGAAACGGCATGCGTTTAATCAGCGTCGTTATGGGTACCCCCAAAGAACCGACTCGATTTGAGGAAACCAGAAAGGTGTTGGATTACGGATTTAGCAATTTTGAATCGAAACCGGTATTGACAGCCAAGCAAGAAATAGATTCGCTAAAAACGGTAAATATTAAAAAAGGTGTAGCTACGCAAGTTCCGGTAGTGACGCAAACCGGTGTTAATTTTGTAGTGAAGAAAGGCGCAACACCGGATCAATTCACGATTACGGCGCAGCCGGTTGAAGAGAGCAAGCTGGTAGCTCCAATTAAAAGCGGAGATGTGCTTGGAACGGTCAAGGTGACTTATCAGGGGACCGAAAAAGTCGCGAATTTGATAGCGAATGAAGATGTGGAGAAGGGCAGCTGGTTCCGATTGTTTTTCCGGGCGATTAAAAACTTTTTTGTAGACATGGTTACGGGTGCAAAGAAGGAATAAAAACAAGTAAACCTGTTGTTTATTTAAACGTCTTCCTGTAAAATAATTGTTTAGTAGTTTGTGCTAATTTCGTTGATCCACGATATTATTGACATAGGTATGGAGGAATCGGACATGGAAACAGGAACATCTCGCGTTAAAAAAGGGATGGCAGAAATGCAAAAAGGCGGCGTCATTATGGACGTCATGAATGCGGAGCAAGCGAGAATCGCTGAAGCTGCCGGTGCATCTGCCGTAATGGCTTTGGAACGGGTGCCGTCGGACATCCGTGCAGTGGGCGGTGTAGCCCGTATGGCGGACCCAACGGTTATGGAAGAGGTAATGAAGGCCGTATCCATTCCGGTAATGGCTAAAGCTCGTATCGGGCATTTCGTTGAAGCTAAGGTTTTGGAAGCCATGGGTGTGGATTACATCGATGAGAGCGAAGTGCTGACTCCTGCCGATGAAGTGTTCCATATTAACAAAAGAGAGTTCACGGTTCCTTTCGTTTGCGGCGCCAGAGATCTTGGCGAAGCGCTGCGCAGAATCGGTGAAGGCGCATCGATGATCCGTACGAAGGGTGAGCCGGGAACGGGTAATATCGTGGAAGCGGTTCGTCATATGCGCATGATGGTCGGTCAAATTAAAAAAGTACAAGCTATGTCCAAGGACGAGCTGATGGCGGAAGCCAAAAACCTGGGAGCTCCGTACGAGCTGCTGCTGCAAGTTCACGAAACAGGCAAATTGCCGGTCGTTAACTTTGCTGCAGGCGGCGTAGCGACTCCTGCCGATGCTGCGCTGATGATGCATTTGGGATCGGACGGCGTGTTCGTAGGCTCCGGTATTTTCAAATCGGACAGCCCTGAGAAGTTCGCTAAAGCGATTGTAGAAGCTACGACTCACTACACGGATTACGCATTGATCGCAAAAATTTCCAAAAACTTGGGAACTCCGATGAAAGGGATCGAAATTTCCAAGCTGGACGCCACTCAACGCATGCAAGAACGCGGCTGGTAATGGTGTAAGCAAAAAGGTGGATTAGCGATGAAAATAGGAGTACTGGCTCTCCAAGGAGCCGTTGCCGAGCATATTAAGCTTATCGAGAAGGCCGGCGGCGAAGGTGTCGTTGTCAAAAAAACGGAGCAGCTGGATGAAGTGGACGGGATGATCATTCCCGGCGGGGAAAGCACAACGATCGGCAAGCTGATGAGAACCTATCACTTCATAGATGCACTGCGTTCGTTTCATGAGCAAGGAAAGCCGATTTTCGGGACATGTGCCGGCCTGATCGTCATCGCCAAGGAAATTGCCGGTGAGCCTGAAGCGCATCTTGGGCTGATGGATATCAAGGTGGCTCGTAATGCGTTCGGGAGACAGCGGGAGAGCTTTGAAACGGATCTTGACGTGAAAGGCATCGCCGACGATGTTCGTGCGGTGTTTATCCGTGCCCCGTTGATCGAAGCGGTAGGCGAGGGCGTCGAGGTATTATCCACGTACAAAGATCAAATTGTTGCCGCTCGTCAGGGGCGCTTGCTAGTCGCCTCTTTCCATCCGGAGCTAACGGACGATGAACGGATGCATGCATATTTTCTAGATATGGTACGTGAAGCGAGGTAGGAGGGGTCCCCTTGTTGGATGTAAAACTGCTGCGAAACGATTTGCAGCTTGTAGAGCAAGCGATGACCAATCGCGGCAAAACGCTCGAAGATATTAGCCGGTTTACGAATCTCGACACCAAGCGAAGAGAGCTGCTCCAGGAAGTGGAGAGCTTGAAAAATCGCCGGAACGTCGTGTCTCAGGAAGTGGCCGCTTTGAAAAAAGCGAAGCAGAATGCGGATGCCCTGATTGAGGAAATGAAGGGCGTCGGCGACCGCATTAAAGTGCTGGATGAAGAGATTCGTGTACTGGAAGCGGATTTGAACGGAATTACGATGTCCATACCTAATGTTCCTCATGAAAGCGTGCCGGTGGGCAAGTCCGAAGACGATAATGTCGAGATTCGCCGTGTCGGCGAGCCTGCAGCGTTCTCCTTTGAGCCTAAGGCCCATTGGGAAATTGGACAAGAGCTCGGTATTCTCGATTTCGAGGCTGCAGCGAAGGTAACGGGTTCCCGCTTTGTATTCTATAAGGGGCTCGGAGCCAGGTTGGAGCGAGCTTTAATCAACTTCATGATGGATTTGCACAGCGACCAGCATGGATATGAAGAGATGCTCCCGCCGCAAATCGTGAATCGGGATAGCTTGACCGGTACCGGACAGCTGCCTAAGTTCGAAGAGGATGTATTCAAAATTGCCGGCGAAGGCATTGATTACTTCCTTATCCCGACGGCGGAGGTTCCGGTTACGAACTATTACCGTGACGACATCTTGTCCATCGAGGACTTGCCGAAATATTTCAGTGCCTTTAGCGCCTGCTTCCGTTCTGAGGCAGGTTCTGCAGGCAGGGATACCCGTGGCCTGATCCGCCAGCATCAGTTCAACAAAATTGAATTGGTGAAGCTTACAGCTCCCGAGAGCTCGTATGACGAGCTGGAGAAGCTGACGGCCGATGCGGAGAAGGTGCTGCAGCTGTTGAAGCTGCCTTATCGGGTGCTGACCTTGTGTACTGCCGATCTGGGCTTCTCGTCGGCGAAGACGTATGACTTGGAAGTGTGGCTGCCTAGCGGCAACACGTACAGAGAAATTTCGTCTTGCAGCAACTTCGAGGATTTCCAGGCTCGTCGTGCCAATATTCGTTTCCGCCGCGATGCGAAAGCGAAGCCGGAATTCGTGCATACGTTGAACGGATCGGGCCTTGCGCTCGGACGGACCGTTGCCGCTATTTTGGAAAATTACCAGCAGGAAGACGGAAGTGTCGTTATTCCTGAGGTGCTTCGTCCTTACATGAACAATTTGACGAAGATCAGCAAAAAATAGAACTTGAAATAGCCTGATCAAATGTGATACAATCCTTTTTGTCACCCGGAGAGGTGGTCGAGTGGTTTAAGGCAGCGGTCTTGAAAACCGCCGAGGTCGTGAGGTCTCCGTGGGTTCGAATCCCACCCTCTCCGCCATAAAATTTTGTGGCTTACATAAGGATTTCATAACCTTGATTAAGAAGCTGTATCGTCCTTTGCGGATGATGCGGCTTTTTTTATTATGATAGAATGGATAAGATTCTGAGATCATCGGATGAAAAAAGGAATGGCATTAGAAGATGCGTTCCTTTTTTTACTTCCTGCCGTATCGCATAAACAGGTTGGCGGATTCGCACCTTATAGATTGTGGAGGTGTTGATAAGATGGCAAATACAGATACCCTTGCAATAGATCAGCAGCAATTGGCCGCTGCATGGTCGGAAACGTTGCCTACGGTGCTCAATGCATCGGACCGGGCGGAAGTACTAGCGGACGAGGCCGAATCTAATGCGCTTCGTTTGCATATTGCGACAGCAGGTCATTCCAACTACAGCTTTGATTTCAAATGCACGTATGTGGATTCACGGGAAGTTAAAGTGGATCTTGTGGATGTGGAGGTTGACGGACGCAATGTAGACGAACGGACAAATATCATCCAAACGATGGTTGACGACTATGTCCGTCATATTCACGAGTGCGCACAACAGCTTCACAGCATAACGAAGTAGCCACGAGCGTGGAGGGATGAGTAATGACAAAAAATAAAAGCAGTGTCGATAAAAACTTGCAAAATGTAGTCAAAGACCTGGATCAGGTGGCCGTTAACAGCCATCATGCCCAACAGCTGCAGCAGCAAACGAACGATCGCCGTCATCAAGATGCGCTGAATCATGACGAGTCGTCCCAAGAGATGTCGATTACATTAAACGATAAAGATTGATCAAGGAGGACGGACCATGCCAAAAGATATTGCCCAGCCCGTAAATCCCCCAAGCGGACAAAAAAACCGCAGCGAAAAAAACAATCAGCCGATGGAACCTCTATCGGGCTCCAAGAAGGTTAAACAGCAAAATCACTCCCGTCACAATAACGGGGAAGGCTGATCAAATCTAATCTAAATAATGAAGCGACGACAGTTCTACATGGAGGGCTGTCGTCTTTATATTACGCATTTTTCGCGGACAAATAATGGAAACATTCTACCATCATCATTTGCGCGAGCTCTTCGTTGTCGGCATAGCCGTACAGTGTGCCCCCTAAAGCCAACTCCTCACATACGTCGTCAAGAACAGAGCAGATCGAAATCGAAAACTCATCGTAAATAATATAAAACCGATTGTCCTCCAACACGCAGCCCAACACCTCACTCATATGCTTTCCTCATTCTACCATGAACAATTTAAAAAGAGAATGGATATTCTATTTCGGCCAGCATGGACTATTGTGGTATGGGACAAATATTTGGATCGTTCCAGCAGAGGGGCATTTTGCAAACCGATGCGTACTATAGGTAATAAACGCAAAGAGGCGATGAGCATGATTATTTTGAAAACGCCGGAACAGATTGCTGCGATTCGAAAAGCAGGTCAAGTGCTGGCCCAATGTCATGAAGAGCTTAGCCGCATGATTCGTCCGGGCATCACGACGCTGGAGATTAACGACTTCGCAGAGCGGTTTATTAACGACCATGGAGCCCGCCAAGTGACGAAAGGCTATAAAGGGTTCCCTTATGCAACATGCGCTTCACTGAACGATGTGATCGCTCATGGATTCCCCAATGATACGCCTTTGCGTAGCGGCGACATTGTCAAAATGGACATCGTATGCAGCTATAACGGCTGGATGGCCGATTCCTGCCGTACGTACAAGGTAGGCGCCGTATCTCCGGAAGCCGCATGTCTGGTGAAAGTGGCCAAGGAATGCCTCGATATGGCGGTTCTGAAAGCGGTAGCAGGCAATACGATAGGGGATGTCATGCATGTTGTTCAAAAGCACGCCGAAGGAGCGGGATATTCGGTCGTAAGGGATTTGGTCGGACACGGGATTGGGCAATCGCTGCACGAGAAGCCAACCTTTCAGCATGTAGGGAAGCCTGGAAAAGGATTTGTTTTGAAGGAAGGCATGGTTATCACCATCGAGCCGATGATCAATGCAGGTACGCATGAAATGTATGTGGAATTGGACGGGTGGACGGCCCGTACATGGGATGGCGCCTTATCGGCACAGTTCGAGCATACGGTGGCGATAACCAAGAAGGGTCCGGAAATTTTAACCGAGCTGTAAAAAGGTTCCCTTATTACTGCCTGCGATAATCTTTTCGCTGACGCAAATGTATGCTATAATACTCTTGCCGCGCGCCCGTAGCTCAGCAGGATAGAGCGACAGTTTCCTAAACTGCAGGTCGTACGTTCGAATCGTATCGGGCGCGCCATTTCAAGCTTTTCATTAAAAATAATGATCACATAAGCGATCTCCTGCGAAATCCGCAGGAGTTTTTTTGTGCATTCTGCTTGCATTCCTGCCGTTAGCTCCTAACAGTTGAAACTCTGGACCCATGGTCAACACGTGGTAAACATTATAGAATATGCGGTAGTTATGGAAAAAAATGAAAAGTTGGAGGAGTTTTGGATGAGAGTACTTTTTACATTGCTTATTTGTGTGGCGATTGCGATAACCGCGGCAGGATGCGGAGACGCTCCTAATGCTAAAATAACGAAAGCGAAGTTTGAGAAGCTGGAAAGCGGAATGACGTACGAAAAAGCCACCGAGATTATAGGCGGCGAAGGGGAACTGATGGCTGAGACGGGCAAAAAGGGCGAAGAAATGTACATCGTTACTTATCAATACAAAGGCGATGGATTAGGATCCAATGCGATCCTGGTGTTCCAAGGCGGAAAGCTGCAAGTGAAATCCCAAAACGGGCTGAAGTAAAGCTGCCGAATTGTTCCTCGTGGAACTATTATTCAAAAATAGAGAGGGGCCGCTCAAGACTTGGAGCGGTTCTTTTTGTTGGTCTGGAAAGTGTACCTAAAAGTAGTCAGAATGAGTTCCTTAGCACGCTGCACCTTTGGGGACTTTTCTTGTTGTACAATAAAAAAGATGCCCCTGTAAAAAATATTTCTGTAAAGTGCAGGGGTCGTTCGCTGCAGCCGCGTCTATTACTTCGGAGAGGAGGGGGAGAACATTACAGAGGAAACAGAGTGGATCGAACGCATCGTAGCCGGCGACGTGCAATCATTTCGCTTATTGATGGCTAAATATCAATCGTATTTATACCATGTAGCGTACTCTGTGCTCCGGTCGTCTAAGGATGCCGAAGATGTGACGCAAGAAGCGCTGTTGAAAATATATGCTTCTCTCCCTCAGTATCAGCATCAAGGGTTTAAGACGTGGATCACGCGAATTACCGTGAACAAAGCGATTGACTACAAACGGTCGCTGGAGCGCAAACGAGAGCAGCTGACCGATGAGCCGGAGCTGTTAATTCCGGTTAATCCGACCCATACGGTAGAGGAGGAAGTGCTTCATAATCATAGGCGGCAGAGGATTCGGGAATGTCTGGACGATATGCCCCACAATTACCGGGACGTGGTCGTTGCCTTTTATATCAAGGATAAAAGTTATCAGGAGATAGCGATAGAGCAGGGTGTCACCCTGAAGACGGTGGAATCGAAGCTGTATCGAGCCAAACAATGGATCCGCAAGCACTGGAAGGAGGAGGAGTGGGGATGAAGCATTATTCGTTGGAACAATGGGCCCGCTATGTGAGAGAAGAACTGGCGATGGAAGAGCAGCTTGAATACGAAACGCATCTCAGCTCGTGCGATCAATGTCTTGAACAGTATATGCAGTGTCTGGAGCTCGCTAGGGACTCGTTCACAGTGCTGGCGGAACAAACGAAAACCGCTATGGCTGACGCCGTCATGCAGTCCATCGCGGCCTCTGTTACACAGTCAGAGGCGATCGATGCATGGAAGCCGGAGCCGGTGACCCAACACCACAAGAAAATAATCGCACCATCGTTCCTGCGCCATCCGGTGTTTCATTATGCGGTGGCAGCTGCAGTAACCTTCCTCTTAATGAGTACAGGGGTGTTTCATTCGCTGGCGGAACGGGTAGGCTCTGCAGAGACGAACGTGGTAGCATCTCCGCCTGTCCAGGAAGACCGGTCCTCCGTATCGCAACGCATTATGGAAAAAACCATTGGCATGCTGGATTCGATCCAGCCTAAACACGAAAGAGGGGGGAATCGTTAATGCAACCAAAAAACCCGATGGCGGCGCTGCTGCTGTCTTTCATCCCCGGAATGGGACATCTTTATTTAAACCGTTTGTTCCGGGCTGTAATTTACGGATGCGGTTTTTTTGGACCGGTGCTGCTCATGTTCCTGCTGGTCGTATCGGGAAAATACCGTTACAACGGCGAAATTTTGGCGCTCCTGATGGCGGTGGCGCTATTCGTTGGATTCATTAACTTAGTCGATATGGTGATTACTTTAATCCGCGGGCGCGAGCCATCTCTTCAAGCTCCTGTTCCGTCGCCGGATGGAGTGTATGCTTCACCTCCGCGTCCGGATAATGAACGGTTTTTTACCATTGTATTGTCGGTCATTCCGGGTCTCGGCCATTTCCAGCTTGGCTTGATGCAGCGGGGATTGGCGTTTTTGATTGCTTTCTTCGGCTCGTTTGCGATGATCGTCTTTATTTCGGTCCTGACGCATCAGGAGGGATTTCTGGCGTTTCTCGGCGTAATGCCTATCATCTGGCTGTACTCCATGTTCGACAGCATTCAGCAGCTGAACCGGAAGCAGCGGGGTGAGTTTTTGATCGATCAAACGTTTTTGGAGGATTTCCAAGAAAGCCGCGAGGACGGCAGAAAAAGCAAGATGATCGCTACGTTCCTCTCTATCATTCCAGGAGCGGGGCATATGTATCTCGGATTGCAAAAACGCGGTTTGCAGCTGATGGCTGCCTTCTTGTTCAGCATTTACATTATGGATGTGCTGCGTCTGTCCCTCTTTTTGTTTCTGATCCCGATCCTTTGGTTTTACAGCTTCTTCGACGCGCTTCAGCTTATTTCCAAGCAAGGCCGCGAAGAGCTTAGGGATTTGCCTTTTGTCGATTGGCTCATTAATCACCAGAAATGGGTAGGCATCGTACTGCTGCTGCTGGGATTGTATTATTTAGCCGATGAAGTGCTGCTGAGCGCTCTGGACCGGATGTTCCCTCAAGAACGCATCTCGATGCTATTCCACCAATATTTCCAGACATTCGTTGTATCTGTGCTGCTCATCGGCGGCGGGATTCGATTATTGCTCGGAAGTAAGCAGAGGAGGGATTGAGCGGATGAAAAAATGGCGTGTAGGCACGTTATCGATGGGCTTGTCGCTCATAGTGCTGGGTGTCATATTATTCATGTCACAATGGAACGGGCTGCAGGCGTACGACGCGTTCATAACATGGTGGCCGTTAATTTTCGTCATGCTTGGGCTGGAAATCATCGTCTATCTGCTCTTCTCCAAAAAGGAAAACACCGTGCTTCATTACGATATGATGAGCTTGTTCTTCGTCGGCGTGCTGTGTATCGGCTGTCTTGGCTTCACGCTGCTTACTTCAGCCGGCATCATGGGAGAAGTAAGGTCAATGCTGAATACAACGGAGCTTACGAAGGATCTTCCTTCCGTCAAAGAATCGCTAGGGGACGGGATCAAAAAGATCGTCGTGCAATCGTCGGAGCATGCCGTCAAGGTAGACAAATCGCCGGAGAGATCGGTGCAAGTCTTCGGTACGTTCCGCGATAGAATCAAAGCGGGTGAGGAATCCCCGCCTTTAGCGAAGGAGCAGGTAGTCTCGGTCCATACGGTGGGAGATACGATGTATTTGCAGATTAAAAGGCTTCCGACGGAGCAAGGCTTCGATTCCTACTATCCGTATATGAATGTGACGGTCGTTCTGCCGCAGGATGTGCAGGTGGAATTAAGAGGGAGCGACAATCAGGTAATCTCATCTTGAATGAAAAAAAGCAGGAGCCCGGTTTGAATGGGAACTCCTGCTTTTTTTGTTTGCCACGAACCGTCCGCAAGGCGAAGGGGAAAAATCCATTGAAGTTATTCATTCTTTGCCCCTCAAGCGGCGGAAAAATTGGGTCAGCATGGTGCTGCACTCTTCCTGGAGAACGCCGCTTACGACATCTACGCGATGGTTAAACCGCTCCTCCTGCAGCAAATTCATCAATGTTCCCGCACAGCCGGCTTTAGGATCCGTAGTCCCGTAGATGACCTGCGGGACTCTCGACTGCACGATGGCCCCGGCACACATCGGGCAAGGCTCCAACGTGACGTAGAGCCGGCAATCAAGCAAGCGCCACGCCTGCAAAAACTCGCTGGCTTGTTTTATCGCGATAAGCTCGGCATGCGCCAGCGGATCGCGGGTCGTTTCGCGTAAATTATAGCCGCGGCCAATGATTTGGTCTTTCCACACGACGACGGCGCCGATGGGCACTTCCTTCAGCGCCTCGGCTTTGCGCGCTTCCTCGATGGCGGCGTTCATAAAAGGGATATGTTCTTGCACACAGACACCTCATTCAGTATGGTTACTTATCCACAAACAGGGATAAACGAACAAATATTCGATTTGTTAACATGCTGTGGATAACATTGTGGATAACTAGGTTATTATGCACATTTCATTATAAAAATCTGGGGATATTGACGCAAGCACCTTCGATTTATTCCAGTCGCTATCCCCATATGGGGATAAGGCAGCACTTGCGTCAACGGAAGGCCTGCCCAGGCTGTTATCCAATAAATTTGCGCTTCGTTTCCTCGGTAGGCATCATGCAGCTTTGTTCCTTACCGAACCAGGCATAGCGGTTTTTGGCGACCCAGCGGTATATACGATCCCGGAGCGGGGCCGGTATGATGATCAATCCGTAGAGGAGGGCCCATGCGCCTCCAAGATGCTTGGCAATTCGCAGCACAGCCGAGGAATGAGTGTAGACGGCTCCGGGTTCCACTACAATGACGGAATCCAGAGAAGACCCGCCATTCCTAAGGTGGGATGGCAGCAGCAGCTGTGAAGCTTCCGATTGCAAGGGAGCGAAACGGAATACATCGCGCTTGTCGCGGCGCAGAAGGAACTTCACCCAGCCGTTGCAGAAACGGCATTCTCCGTCAAAAAGAATCACCGGATGCCGGGCGGTATCGAGGGCAGGATCTGATTCATGGCGATGAGCTTTCATGCGATCACCTTTTTCCATGGATAATAAAGGCACAATGGCCGACTTCTCTTGGCAAGCAAGGATGTACGGCAGCTTCTCTTTGTTATCATTATACCTTGCTTTTGAAGAAATCGTTAATTTGCAGGTAATCGGTTGCTACCTTTTAAGGCGGGAATGTATAATAAAATCAAACTAGGTCCATGTGCCTACAACTTTTAGATGCAATGTCCTATGTACTGTGTATTCTCCAGGGGGCGTGTATACGTTCCATTCAACGGTCGTAGCCAAAGATCAAGGCGCATTGATGCTGCTCAATCTTCCTGACAATCAGCGCCGCTTTGCCGAAAAAAGGGAGTTCCCTCGAGTGGATGTGAACGAAACCGGTCTGATCCGCGGTATCGCCTCGGGGCCGGGAGATATAATGAGACTTCCGGAGGAGGAGATCGAGCTCCGTATTCATAACATCAGCGTAAGCGGTGTTGGCTTTACTTTGGAGAAAGATGCTATAAATGGAGAGAGCAATTGGAGCCAGATTGATTTGGAGCTTCATATCGGTTTTTTCTTATCGTGCCGTGCCGAGTTAGTGAGGCAGGATTTACTGGGTGACCGATACTACTACGGAGTTCAATTCACCGACATGTCTTCTGAGCAGGTTAATTCCTTACGGGCTTTTGTGCTAAGAAAGCAGATCGAATCGTACTTTGAGAACAAGAAAATAGAAACGGAAAAACGAATGTTTAAATAAAGGTGTGAAACACTGCCGCATCGTAGCTTTATTCCGCCGGAAACGGCGATTTTTTGTTGTTTAACCGGAGCTGTTGAGGTACTTTTGCCTACTCCCAACATGTCACTTGTTCGCAGCATTTCAGCGTGTCCAATTCGGGTGCGGGCTCCTGCCGCTTTTTGCCGGAAAACGGGCGGGGGCCGTGAGAAATAGGAAGCGGGATGCATAAGGATAAGAAAAAGGACATAGAGGGGGTAGCATGATGGCATTTCGAATGAAATACGACATAACAACCGCCTATTTGACGGGACCGAGCCGACGCAGGCCGATGATTCCGCTGGAGCCTTGCCGTTTTTTGGTTGCGCATGATACCGGGAACCCCGGCTCTACGGCTGCCAATAATGTGACCTTTTACGAACGAACTCATAATGATATGGAAGCGTCGGCGCATCTTTTTGTGGATGACAGGTCGATTATCGAGTGTATTCCGTTTTTGACAGCCCCTCCGGAAAAGGCATGGCATGTCCGATACGATGTCGTAGGCGATAATATACGCTACGGAACCAATGCCAACGATGCGGCCGGATCGATTGAGCTATGCTACGGCGGATCCATCGACATGGAGGAGGCTTACCGAAGATATTGCTGGACGCTCGCCTACGCATGCTTTTTATACGGACTGAACCCGGCGAACGATCTCATCGGTCATTATAGGCTCGATCCTCAGCGAAGAACGGACCCGGTAGGGGCGCTCGCGCTGGTCGGCAAAACGTTCGACGATCTTATTATCGATGTTGCGGCGGAATATGAAGCGAGTCTGGAGCCGGACATTTTAATTAGCCCGGACGATGCGAATAAAGTGATCGGCTTTTTGTCGGCGGCCTATTTTGCAACCGATGATGCGCAGGCACAAGCGGAATTTCATCGGTTGGCCAATGAGCTGCGGCGAGTTTCCGGGCAGCTATAGACAGGTACGAAGAAATAAAATGCTGAATATTGCTGGAAAAACGGTCTCTTGCGTGACAGGGGACCTCTTTTTGCGATATAATAACTATTTAGTAATATTAGAAACGATAGCTAAGGAGTTGTCCTATATATGGCTTTGAAAGCAGGGATCGTGGGCCTGCCGAACGTTGGCAAATCCACTTTGTTTAATGCAATTACGCAAGCGGGTGCCGAGTCGGCGAATTACCCTTTCTGTACGATTGATCCGAATGTGGGTGTAGTCGAGGTTCCGGATGAGCGGCTGGTCAAGCTGACCGAGATGGTCGTGCCGAAGAATGTGGTGCCTACCGCTTTCGAATTTGTAGATATTGCCGGTTTGGTTAAAGGCGCGAGCCGCGGCGAAGGCTTGGGCAATAAGTTTCTCGCCCACATCCGCGAAGTGGATGCCATCGTTCATGTGGTGCGCTGCTTCCAGGATGAGAACATTACGCACGTATCCGGTACGGTCAATCCGATTAGCGATATCGAGACGATCAACCTGGAGCTGATATTGGCAGACGTGGAATCGGTCGAGAAGCGGATTGAACGATCCCGCAAAAATATGAAAGGCGGCGACAAGAAGTACGCTGCTGAAGTGGAATGCCTTGAGCGGATCAAAGAGGCGCTGTACAACGATAAGCCGGCCCGCAGCGTAGAGCTGACGGAAGATGAAAAGCTGCTTATCCGCGATCTGCACCTGTTGACTATGAAACCGATGCTGTACGCGGCTAATGTGAGCGAATCGGAAGTGGCTAACGCCGACGACAATCCGTTCGTGCAAAAGGTTCGCGAATATGCAGCACTGGAAGGCGCAGAGGTAGTGCCGATCAGCGCGAAGGTGGAATCCGAGATCGCCGAGCTTGAAGGCGAAGATAAGGAAATGTTCCTGGAGGAGCTGGGCTTGCAGGAATCGGGCTTGAACCGCCTGATCAAAGCGGCGTATAAGCTGCTCGGGTTGTACACGTACTTTACGGCCGGCGTGCAGGAAGTGCGCGCATGGACGATCCGTAAAGGAATGAAAGCTCCGCAAGCGGCCGGCGTCATTCATACCGATTTTGAGCGCGGCTTCATTCGTGCCGAGGTTGTGAGCTATGACGACCTGGTGAATGCGGGATCGATGAACGCTGCGAAGGAAAAAGGACAGCTGCGGTTGGAGGGGAAAGAGTACGTAGTGCAGGACGGCGATGTTATGCATTTCCGTTTTAATGTTTAAAATAATATTACTAGCATTGGCGACATAAGGGGTGAATGAAGATGTTAGACAGACTGCAATCGTTGGCGGACCGCTATGACAAATTGAGTGAGCTGCTGTGCGATCCGGATGTAACCAGCGATACGAAAAAGCTGCGGGAATATTCCAAGGAGCAATCCGATCTGCAGGAATCGTACGAGGCTTATACGGAATACAAAGCCGTAGTAGAGCAGTACGATGCTGCACGGATCATGCAGAACGAGAAGCTCGACGACGAAATGCGCGAGCTTGTGAAGATGGAGCTTGAAGAGCTCTCCCAACGCAAGGAGGAGCTAGAGGAGCGCATCAAAATTTTGATGCTGCCTAAGGATCCTAATGACGATAAGAACGTGATCGTGGAAATCCGCGGCGCAGCCGGCGGAGATGAAGCGGCCTTGTTCGCGTCCGATCTGTACCGGATGTATACGAAGTTTGCCGACGCCCAAGGATGGCGGACGGAAATTATGGATGTCAGCATGAACGATCTCGGCGGATTCAAGGAGATTATCTTCATGGTGAACGGGAAGGGTGCGTACAGCAAGCTGAAGTTCGAGAGCGGCGCGCATCGCGTACAGCGGATTCCGACAACGGAATCCGGCGGGCGTATTCATACGTCCACTTCAACGGTAGCCGTATTGCCGGAGATGGAGGACATCGATATCGAGATCAACGACAACGATATTCGCGTCGATACGTTCTGTTCCAGCGGAGCCGGCGGACAATCCGTTAATACGACGAAGTCGGCCGTACGCGTGACTCACGTCCCAACGGGGATCGTAGCGACGTGTCAGGACGGCAAATCGCAAAACTCGAACAAGGAAAAAGCGCTCCAGGTGCTGCGCGCCCGTATTTTCGACAAGCTGCAGCAAGAGGAAATGTCCAAATATGCAGGCGAGCGGAAAAGCAAAGTCGGTACCGGTGACCGCAGTGAGCGGATTCGGACGTATAACTTCCCGCAAAGCCGCGTTACCGATCACCGTATCGGATTGACGCTGCATCGTTTGGATGCTGTATTGAACGGCGATATGGAAGAGATTATTTCCACGCTTACGATTGCTGCGCAATCGGAGCTCATGGATAAAGGGGAACAAGTGTAAAGAGATGACCGTCGAACGGAAGTTGACGATTCGTGAAGCCTATGTGAAGGCTTCTTCTTTTTTACAGGGGTATGACGTCCTTGAAGCGGCCCACTGTGCGGAGCTGCTGCTGCAGCATTTGTTCGGCTGGAGCCGCAGCGAGCTGCTGCTGCGCTGGCAGGAAATGTTCCCCGTGGAACGCCAAGGGGAATGGGAAGCGCTGCTGCAGCGCAAGGCGGCCGGCGAGCCGGTGCAGTATATTATAGGGGAGCAGGAATTTTATGGGCTCCCCTTCAAGGTGAACCCGGCCGTGCTGATTCCACGGCCGGAGACGGAGCTGCTGGTCGAGCAGATCGTGCTGCTCGGCAAGCAGCTGTGGCAGGATGGAGGCGACCGCAAGACAAGCCCGCTTGTCGCCGACATCGGTGCCGGGAGCGGGGCGATTGCCGTGAGCCTCGCCGTGCAGTGCCCGCAGTGGAGCATCATGAGCTCGGACATATCGCCGGCTGCGCTGGCGGTGGCAAGAGCGAATGCGGAGCTGAACGGGGTTGGCGAGCGGGTCTCCTTCGTGGAAGGAGACTTGCTAGCGCCTTACATCGAGCGGGGGTTGAAGCTCGATGCGGTCGTATCGAATCCGCCGTACATCCCGCAGGCGGATGAGGAGGGACTGCAGCCGGAGATACGGCTGTACGAGCCGCCTTCCGCGCTGTATGGCGGGGCGGACGGGCTTGTGCTGTACCGTCGGCTGATTGCGCAGCTGGCACAGCTTCCGGCGCTGCCGTCGCTTGTGGGGCTCGAGGTCGGCATCGGCCAGGCCGAAGCTGTCTCGCAAATGCTGGCGGATGCAGCGGCCTGGGATGAAATCCGGATTGTGCCGGATTTGGCCGGGATTAACCGCCATGTCATCTCCGTAAACCATCCGTGAAGCTTTTTGCTTGCCCGAATGAGTAAATAAACCGTGGGCAAGAGGGTAGGGTAGACCCCAAAAAAGAAGAGCAGGGGGAGGGAAGCCGAAACGGGATATGATCTAGTCCAGAATCCTTCGCTTGAAGCTTGTGAGAGGATCTAGACCGTCTCGGAATCTGTACTCTCTCTCTAAGTTATCTAAGAAATAATAGAGTTAAAAAATAGATTGATAGGTTTAAACCTTCTCCATTCCGTCCATACTAGTCACTATGAAGCGAATGGAGAGGGGCAACGGACCATGGTTAAGCGGACATCCCGAGTTCATTATTTGTATATAGCATTTGCAATTATTCTATTAATCTCTTGTTGGGAAGCACAGCGTGAAAATACGGTCGTTTATGCGTCTGCTGCAGTATCGGCAACCGGCAGCTCGGAAGGCAAGATTCCTGACGAATCGATCCGTCTTCGTATATTGGCTAATTCGGACTCGCCGTCCGATCAATGGATCAAGCGCGAGGTTCGCGATGCTATCGTCGCTCAAATGAACGAATGGGTTACCGGTCCGCAAACTATTGAAGCGGCGAGAGAAACCGTCAGGGCCCATTTGCCGGAATTGAACGAGCTGGTAGGGCAAACGCTGCGCAAAAACGGCTTTGATTATTCCTATCATGTAGAGCTTGGGATGGTTCCGTTTCCGACCAAAATGTACGGCAATTTGGTTTATCCTGCAGGCAACTACGAAGCGCTTCGCGTTTCGATCGGTGAAGCGGAAGGCCAAAACTGGTGGTGTGTGCTGTTCCCGCCGCTATGCTTTGTAGATAGTGAAGCGATTGCGAAAAGCCCGAACGAGGTTCAAGCCAAAAGCGCTCCGGAAGCGAAGCAAGCCGACAGTAAGGCAGCAGCTGACAGCGGAAAAGGCACTAAAACCGAAAGCAAGCAGGCAAGCGATGCTAGTAAAGGCAGCGACTCCAAAACGGTTCAAGGCTCGAAGGGTTCTACTGACAGCAAATCGGCTGTAGTGGTTGTTGATGACGAGACTCCACAGCCGGAAATTCGCTTCTTTTTGTGGGACTTACTGAAAAAAATCGGCTCCATGTTTGCTTAATTGAGCAGGGGAAAGTAGCCGAAGCCACATCGGCCACAAAGATTAATAGCATGCTGGCTCGCTAGGTAAAGCGAGAGCCCGGTATTCAAAAGATACAGAGGGAAACTTATCGCGATAAGGATGGAATGACGATGACGACATACTGGAAGGTAACAGCCGGGAATCCGGATCCGGCCATCGTCGCGGAGGCGGCGGTTGTGCTGCAGCAGGGCGGCGTGGTCGCCTTTCCGACAGAAACGGTGTACGGATTGGGAGCGGATGCCAGACAGACGGAAGCGGTGCAGCAAATATTTACGGCCAAGGGGAGGCCGTCGGATAATCCCTTGATCGTACATATCGCCAACCGGTCTCAACTGGAGGAACTGACGCTTCCGCCGGATGAGGCCGTTTCGCGTCTGCTGGACGCCTTCTGGCCGGGACCGCTGACGGTCGTGCTGCCGGCTCGTCCCGGCGTCCTGTCCCCGCTTGTCACCGCGGGGCTGTCTACGGTCGGGCTGCGCATGCCCGACCATCCCGTTGCGCTGCAGCTTATAGCCGCTGCAGGCTGTCCCGTAGCTGCGCCGAGCGCGAACCGCTCGGGCCGGCCGAGCCCAACACACGCCGAGCATGTGTTGGAGGATCTCACGGGCCGCATCGACGCCATCGTCGACGGGGGGCCGACCGGCGTCGGCCTGGAATCGACGGTGGTGGAGTACGCCGCTGCCGGCCCGGAGGAAGCTAGTGGCCGCGGCGTGCTCCATATCCTGCGGCCGGGCGGCATTACCGCAGCGCAGCTTCGCGAAGCGCTGCCGGGTGTGGAGGTGCGCGAATCGTCCGCGCACGCTGAACCCGCGGCGGCCCCGCGCTCGCCGGGGATGAAGTACACGCATTACGCGCCGCGCGGCGTCATGACGCTCGTTCAGGGCGATGCGCCTGAACGGGTGCTCGCTCGCATCCAACGCGAGCTCGATGCAGCCCGTGCGCGCGGGGAGCGTACCGGTGCCCTCACGTTCCGTGAGCACGCCGACGCTCTGCGCGCGGATCGAGTCGTCGCCTGCGGCAGCCTGGGCGACCTGGAATCGGTGGCGCAGGGGCTGTACGCTGCGCTGCGCGAATTTGATGAAGCGGGGATCAGCTTCATCCTGGCCGAGACTTGCCCCGAGGAGGGCATCGGGGCCGCTATCATGAACCGGCTGCGCAAGGCGGCCGGCGACCGTGTCATAGAAGCCTAGAGCACTCCTTATCTACGTGGAATTCTATGGGGCTTGACCGATCTCCACGCAGCGCGGATCGTGTCATAGAAGCCTAGAGCATTCCTTATCTACGCGGAATTCTATGGCGTTTGACTAACCTCCGCGCAGCTCGAAAGTCATCCTGAGATTCGCGCGCATTAGCAAATTGAAGTCTAGCCGGTGCTCCCTTAATGGAGACCGGCTTTTTTCCGCTTGGCGATAACCCAAGTCTAGGCGCTGGTACAGGTATAATCCCGCAGCGAACTGCCGAAAATGTCAGTGAGAAACGGGGGGAAATAGCTAAAGGTTTGCTTTAGCAAACTCGCATCGTAAGCTGGTCAGCTTTTACCGTCATTTTACCGTTCGCGGCTCCACCTTTGTCCCACCAAATTCCCAGACAAGTCATGTTTCCCAACTCGTCCGCATATGTTGATTAGGAACGGACAGGGGGTAGAGGGTGGATGGATTGGACATCTCCGCTAATGGTGGGGCAATTTATCGCGATATTGATCATGGCTATTGCCCTGGGATTGGACGCGCTGTCGCTGGGCATCGGGATCGGCATGAAGGGAATCCGGAAGCTAGACATATTGAAGCTCAGCTTCGTCATTGCTCTTTTCCACATGTTGATGCCGTTAATGGGGATGTTTATGGGCGGCTACGTGAGCTCCTTGTTGGGCGGGGTCGCTACCAAAGCCGGCGGAGCCCTGCTTTTGCTGCTCGGTATCCATATGGTGTACAGCTCCCTAAAAGGGGATGAAGTGAGATCCATCGACCACCGGACGTTATGGGGCATCGTTTTATTCGCTCTTAGCGTAAGCATAGACTCTTTTTCCGTGGGAGTGTCGCTCGGGATGTTTGCCGGTGATGTCGTATTGACCGTGCTGATGTTCGGCTCCGTCGGAGGGCTCATGTCCATAATCGGTCTGATGCTGGGCAGCAAGATGGGCAAATGGGTGGGAGAATACGGAGAAGCGATGGGCGGTGTTATTTTGTTGGCGTTCGGAGTTCATTTCTTGTTCTAGCAGCCAGCCTCGCCGCCAGTCAAGCTACCGATCTTTGGCTCGGGCTGGTTAACCGGATAGTCCCTATTTTTGCGATTTTGAGGTACAATAGAGAGGTAAGGCTCTATGCAGCCTATCCTTATACAAGAAAAGGCAGGGATCCCTATGAATCGAATCTTATTCGTTTGTACTGGCAATACCTGCCGCAGTCCAATGGCCGAAGGATTAATGCGGCGGCTGCTGGCGGAACATCAATTACCGCATATCGAGGTGCGGTCAGCCGGAGTGTCGGCGATGGATGGAGCTCCCGTATCGCGTCATGCCGCTGCGATATTGAAGGAGACCGGTTCGGATTGCAGCATGAGCTCCAGCACTTTGTCAAGATCGTTGATTGAATGGGCCGATATCGTCCTGACCATGACGTCGGGCCACAAACAGCACGCCATCGGACGTTACCCGGAGTTTATCGATAAAATCTATACGCTGAAAGAATATGTGGACGACGATCCGAACGCCGCCGACCTGATTGCGGAAATGGAGAGTCTTATCGCCGATTTGCAGGTAAAACGGGCGCTGTCCCAGCAAGTGACGGACGAGGAACGGGCGAGAATATTGACGCTGGAGCGCAAGCTTCCCGATTACGATATCGCCGATCCGTTCGGAGGTTCTTTGTCCTTGTACCGAGAGTGTGCGGAGGAAATCGAAGCGGCATTGCTGAAGCTGGTTGCAAAGCTAAAGTCACAAGCCAATTAGGCTTTACACCTGCCTTTATTTCCGCTATGATAAAGATACATTACAAGACCCGATGTAACTGGCGACGAGTGGGCTTAACCACAGTGGAGCATCGGGACATACGGCCGGTCGCCTGGGCAAAGAGCGTCGATGTGCTGTCCGCAGCACTCGATTGCTCTTTTTTCGTTTTTTTGCCATCTTTCGGTTATAATGAAGCTAACTACAGTCAGGAGGCGAAAGACATTGAACATTGCAATTGGAGCAGATCATGCAGGAGTACGTCTGAAGGATGAATTGATCGGATTTATCGAATCGTTAGGGCATCGGGTAGCCGACGTCGGGTGCAACTGTACGGATTCGGTCGATTACCCCGACTATGCGATTGCCGTATGCGACCAGGTTGTATCCGGTCAAGCCGACAAAGGGATTCTGATCTGTGGAACAGGGATCGGGATGACGATTGCGGCCAACAAAGTACCGGGCATTCGCTGTGCGTTGGTTCACGACCTATTCTCGGCGAAAGCAACCCGCGAGCATAACGATACGAATGTGCTGTCCATGGGCGAGCGTGTCATTGGGCCGGGGGTAGCGCAGGAAATCGTCAAAATTTGGCTCGAAACCGAATTCTCCCAAGGAGAACGTCACCAAAACCGCATTAATAAAGTCAAGGCGCTTGAAGACAAGTACGCAATTCATCCGTAACGGAAGCTTGATGAAAGAGGCGATTCAAGTGAACAATTCGGACGTTTCTACTGCAGCAGCAAGCTCTGGAGACTTGAGTCATGCAGATAACGGCGCGTGGGATATCGCTTCGATACGTCCTGCGCTGGAGCAGGTGCTGCGCGAGCTTATCCGTGCGGGTAACATCGAGCGGGGACAGCTGATCGTATTCGGTACCAGCACGAGCGAAGTGATCGGCCGGCACATCGGCACTTCCGGAACGGAAGAGGTCGCCGGGCATTTGTTCGACGCCATCCAGGCGGTACGGGCCGAGGTCGGATTTTACCCTGTGTTTCAATGCTGCGAGCATTTGAACCGGGCGCTTGTGCTGGAGCGGGAGGCAATGAAGGAATATCGTCTGGAGCAAGTATCGGTCGTTCCGGTACCCAAAGCGGGCGGAGCCATGGCGTCCTATGCTTTTAAGAAGCTGGAGCAAGCGTGTGTTGTCGAAACGGTGGAAGCTCATGCGGGAATCGATATCGGGGGCACGCTGATCGGCATGCATCTGAAGCGGGTAGCCGTTCCGGTTAGACCGACCATTCGCCAGATCGGACAGGCGTCCGTCCAAATGGCGTTTACCCG
The DNA here is from genome assembly GCF_042793215.1 of Paenibacillus sp. NPDC056579. Taxonomy (NCBI): domain Bacteria; kingdom Bacillati; phylum Bacillota; class Bacilli; order Caryophanales; family Paenibacillaceae; genus Paenibacillus; species Paenibacillus sp. NPDC056579. The sequence continues at coordinate 140,766 of NZ_JBHTVD010000016.1, read as the reverse complement.
ACCAAAGCTCATCGGCGGAGCGCGGGCGGTTTATACTGCCCAAGAAGTTCCGGCTAACGGCACGGAAACCTGCAGCTAAATTGATTAGTCTTAATTGGAATGATACATCCCTATAAGCCGAACTTTAAGGAGGACATTAGACATGGAACAATTACGCAAGCAAGACCCTAAAATCGTTGAGGCGATGAATCTCGAAATCGGCCGTCAACGCGATAAAATCGAGCTGATAGCTTCGGAGAACTTTGTAAGTGAAGCGGTTATGCAAGCTATGGGTACGGTTCTTACCAACAAATATGCGGAAGGTTACCCGGGCCGCCGTTATTACGGCGGATGCGAGTACGTCGATATCGTTGAAGATATTGCACGCGATCGCGCAAAAGAGCTGTTCGGTGCGGAGCATGCGAACGTTCAGCCTCATTCCGGCGCTCAAGCGAACATGGCGGTTTACTTGGCGGCACTTCAGCCTGGAGATACCGTATTGGGTATGAACCTGGCTCATGGCGGCCACTTGACTCACGGAAGCCCTGTTAACGCATCCGGTCTTTTGTACAACTTCGTTGCTTACGGAGTAAGCGAATCCGATTCCCGCATCGATTATGATGATGTGCGCAAAGTGGCTTTCAAGCATAAGCCTCGTTTGATTGTTGCCGGTGCAAGTGCATATCCGCGCATTATCGATTTCGAAGCTTTGGCTCAAATCGCTAATGATGTAGGCGCATTGTTCATGGTGGACATGGCTCACATCGCCGGTCTGGTTGCTGCAGGCTTGCACCCGAATCCGGTTCCTTACGCTCATTTCGTAACAACAACGACTCACAAAACGCTTCGCGGACCTCGCGGCGGTATGATCCTGTGCCGCAAAGCTTGGGCTGCAGCTATCGATAAAGCCGTATTTCCTGGAACGCAAGGCGGTCCTCTGATGCATACTATCGCGGCCAAAGCGGTATCGTTCGGTGAAGCTTTGCAGCCTGAATTCAAAACGTATGCGCAAAACGTGATTAACAATGCCAAAGCGTTGTCCGAAGCTCTGATTGCCGAAGGCATTGATCTTGTTTCCGGCGGTACGGATAACCATCTGATGCTGATCGACCTGCGCAGCTTGAGCATCAGCGGTAAAGACGCCGAGCATTTGCTCGACGAAGTAGGCGTGACTTGTAACAAAAACGCGATTCCTTTCGACCCGGCGAAGCCTATGGTAACAAGCGGAATCCGGATCGGTACACCGGCTGCAACTTCCCGCGGCATGAACGAGGAAGCGATGAGAACGATCGCCAAAATTATCGCTTTGACCTTGAAAAACCCATCCGACGCCGCTGTTCATGACAAAGTGCGCGGCATGGTGAAAGATTTGACCGCTCAATTCCCGCTGTATCCTGGATTGGCTTACTAAGAATAACACAAGAGAGTCGACGCTTAAGGGCGCCGGCTCTTTTTTGCATTGCTGAACTTCATGCAACTGTAATTGAATTTTGTATATTCCTAAATAAGGAAAAATAGCATATAATATGTAGTTGTGAAAGCGCTTTATTTTTTGTTTTAATTTTTATAAGGGGTGGTCAATGATGAGTAAACAAGCATTTTGGATCGTACCAGCTATCTGCATGGCCTTATTATCCGCTTGCGGCGGAGGAGGAGCTACAACGGGAACAGACAGCCCGCAGCCTCAAGCCAAAAGAGACCCGATTGAGCTCGTTGTGTACCATCCGTTTCCTCAAGACTGGAGCGAAGAGGATTTCATGAAGACGTTCGGTGATCCGATGAAGCAAAAATATCCTCACATCACCTTCAAATATATCGCTGGCGGTAAAATCCAGGATCTGCTGACCGCGGGCCAAAAAATTGATATCCTTTATACGTCGATCGGAACGGTAGCCGCCCAACTCATCGAGAACCAGCTTCAATACGATATCACCCCGCAGATCAAAAAGTTTAATTATGATCTCAGCCGACTCGAGCCTACGATGGTGGACGCTGCGAAGAAGCAGGCCGGAGGCAATGCGATCTACGGGATTCCTGTGCTCGTTCCCCCGTCTACGATTTATTACAACAAAGATATTTTCGATAAATTCGGGGTCGCCTATCCGAAGGACGGCATGACTTGGGATGATCTATACGAATTGAGCAAGCAGCTCACCCGCATGGACAGCGGCACCCAATACTACGGCTTTGCCTCTTCCTACGGCCATTTGGCGGTCATGAACCAATTTTCCATGCCTATGATCGATCCGACGACGAGGAAGGCTACCTTTGACACGAACGAGAAGTGGAAGACGTTCTCCGATAACTTGACGCGGTTTTATAAAATCCCGGGATACAACCTGCAGGCTAACCAGATGTCGGAGCCGAACGAGCGGAACCGGTTCTTCAAGGACCGGAACATCGGAATGTTCCTCGCGTCGACCGCGCTCCATTCTGAGAAGGAGCTCGGGGACATGAACTGGGATCTCGCCTCGTTCCCGTTCTATAAAGAGATGCCGGGCGTCGGACCGCAAGCGTATCCGACCTACTTCTTCGTAACGTCCATGAGCGATTATAAGGACGATGCGTTTGAGGCGATCAGCTATTTGACAACGGACGAATATCAGATGCAAAAGTCCAAGGAAGGGAAGTTCTTGACCGTTCTGAATAAAAAGGAGATCCGGCAGGCGTTCGGACAAGACAACCCGATGTACAAAGGGAAGAACGTCAAAGCATTGCAGCCGGATAAGTACGCCCCTTCCGGCGGAGTCGATAAATACAACGCTACGGCTAGCGGAGAGTTGAATACGACCCTCAAGAACGTCAACCTTGGCACGAAAGACATCAATACCGCACTTAGAGAAGCGGCAGAGAAGGCGAACAAGAAGATTGAAGAGGCGGAAGCCGCTGCCGCTGCCGCAGGGAAGAAATAACCGCAAAAACCGTGCTTGTACAAACCGAATGCCATTTAGTACAATAAATACCATATATGTTGCAGAAGCTTGAGGAGGATGGTAGAAGATATGGAAACGGTTCAAACCCCAGGTTATTTCGGCCAATTCGGAGGCAGCTTTATTCCTCCCGATCTTCAGGAAGCTATGGATTATTTGGCACAGCAATTTGAGAAGTATAAGAACGATCCCGAGTTTATCGAGGAGTTTCAATATTATTTGAGAGAGTATGTCGGCAGGGAAAATCCTTTGACCTATGCCCGGCATCTGACGGCGAAGCTTGGCGGAGCCAAAATTTATTTGAAGCGCGAAGACTTGAACCATACCGGCTCGCACAAAATCAACAACGTGCTGGGGCAAATTCTGCTTGCCAAGCGAATGGGAGCAAAGCGGATCATTGCGGAGACCGGAGCGGGTCAGCATGGCGTGGCGACGGCCACCGTGTGCGCGATGTTCGACATGGACTGCACCATCTATATGGGAGCGGAGGATACGCGCCGTCAGGCTTTGAACGTGTTCCGGATGGAGCTGCTCGGTGCGAAGGTCGTTGCCGTCGATAAAGGCCAAGGCAGGCTGAAGGACGCCGTGGACGAGGCGCTCGGCGATTTGGTGCAAAACTACAAGAACACGTTTTATTTGCTGGGCTCGGCAGTAGGACCGCATCCGTTCCCGACGATGGTCAAGCATTTCCAATCGGTTATCAGTGAGGAATCGAAGCGGCAAATCATGGAGAAGGAAGGCCGCTTGCCTACCGCTGTCCTTGCATGCGCAGGGGGCGGCAGCAACGCGATCGGCTCCTTCGCCCATTATATTGATGAGCCGTCCGTCCGCTTGATCGGCGTAGAGCCGGATCAGGCTCCGACGCTTTCGGAAGGCGTACCGGCCATCATTCACGGCTTCAAGTGCCTCGTATTGCTCGATGAGAACGGCGAGCCGAGAAAAACGTATTCTATCGCGGCAGGTCTCGATTATCCGGGGATCGGACCTGAGCACAGCTATTTAAAAGAAAGCGGACGCGCGGAATATTACACGGTGACGAACGAGGAAGTGCTAGAAGCCTTCCAGGTACTGTCCAAGACGGAAGGGATCATTCCCGCTCTGGAAAGCGCGCACGCGGTTGCTTATGCGCTCAAGCTGGCTCCGACGCTGTCCAGCGAGGATATCCTGATCGTGAACCTGTCCGGGCGTGGCGACAAGGATGTAGAACAAGTGTTCCATATGCTGCAAAAATAGTAAGCGTCGTTGAATCATAGGCCTCCTCTAAGTATAGGAAATCGAGACTTCTGCTTATACTGGGGGAGGCTTTTCAATGCCTGTTTATGCCGCCAATCCAATCTTGTTACGAAAATGCGAAGTTGTTGGGATAGCATCTGACAATTGTGGTATAATAGATAAGATTTGGCGTAAAGGGGACAGAATATGGGAAAAGTATTTGTGTGCGATCATCCGTTGATACAGCATAAGCTCACTTACATAAGGGACAAGGCCACGACGACGAAAGATTTTCGCGAGCTTGTCGATGAGGTGGCCACGCTGATGGCTTATGAAATAACGAGGGACATACCTTTGCAGAAGGTGCAGGTGCAAACGCCTGTCGCTACCGCTGAATGCCGAGTCATATCGGGGCGGATGCTGGGGTTGATCCCTATTTTGCGTGCAGGTCTCGGCATGGTCGAAGGCATCCTGCAGCTGGTTCCGGCGGCTAAGGTGGGCCATATCGGGCTGTACCGTGATCCGGAGACGCTCGAGCCGATTGAATATTATGCCAAGCTGCCGACCGATGTAACGGAGCGGGAGCTGATCGTAATCGATCCGATGCTCGCAACCGGCGGGTCGGCTAATGCGGCGATTACGGCGTTAAAGAACCGTCAGTGCACGCAAATCAAGCTGATGTGCCTTATTGCTGCGCCTGAAGGCGTACAAGCGGTACAGCAGGCGCATCCGGACGTGGATATTTATGTAGCGGCCATCGACGATTATTTGGACGATCACGGGTACATCATCCCGGGATTGGGAGACGCAGGGGACCGTTTGTTCGGAACGAAATAAGAAACAAATCGGAGGGAAACCGGATATGAGCAAAATTAAAGTGATCACCATTTTCGGCACGAGGCCTGAGGCTATCAAGATGGCGCCGCTTGTGCTCGAGCTGCAGAAGCATCCGGAGCATTTCGAATCGCTGGTTTGCGTAACGGCGCAGCATCGTCAAATGCTGGATCAGGTGCTCGACACGTTCAAAATCAAGCCGAACTACGACTTGGACGTCATGAAAGAGCGTCAGACCCTGAACGAAGTGACGATTCGGGTGCTGCAAGGCCTGGAGCCGGTGTTCCGGGAGGAGAAGCCGGATCTGGTTCTTGTCCACGGCGACACGCTGACGACATTTTTGGCCAGTTACGCTGCGTTCCTGCAGCAGGTAAAGGTAGGTCATGTTGAAGCGGGGCTTAGGACATGGAACAAAATGTCGCCATATCCGGAAGAAATGAACCGGCAGCTGACGGGAGTGCTGGCTGATCTTCATTTTGCGCCGACGAATTTATCGGCTGGCAACCTCCGCAAGGAGAACAAATCCGATGAGTCGATCTTCGTGACAGGCAATTCAGTTACGGATGTATTCCAGTATACGGTACAGAAGGATTTCAACCATCCGGTGCTCGAATGGGCCGAAGGCAAGCGTCTTGTGCTGATGACGGCTCACCGCCGTGAAGCGCAAGGGGAGCCGCACCGGCAAATTTTCCGCGCCGTACGGCGTATTGCCGATGAATTCGAGGATATCGCCATCGTTTACCCGGTTCATCCGAGCCCGGCTGTGAAGGAACCAGCGTACGAGCTGCTTGGCGGACACCCTCGCATCAAGCTGATCGAGCCATTGGACGTGTTTGAATTCCATAACATTTATCCGCATGCGCATATGATTTTGACCGATTCCGGAGGTCTTCAGGAGGAAGCGCCTTCGTTCGGTGTACCGGTGCTCGTTCTGCGTGAAACTACCGAGCGTCCGGAAGGGATCGATGCGGGAACGCTGGAACTTGTAGGGACTAATGAAGAGAAGGTTTACGAGCGTGCGAGAGCACTGCTGACCGACGACAAATTGTACCAAAAAATGAGCCAGGCGGCGAACCCGTACGGCGACGGAAAAGCGTCGGAACGTATCGTTCAGGCCATCCTTTACCATTTTGGACATGCTTCTGCAAGACCCGAGCCGTTCCAACCGTGACAATCCTATGACAAACGTCACAGCGTACAGTTGCACTGTTTGGTTTGCAAGTCCGGAAATCCTTGATATATCAAGGGTTTCTGGAGATTTTTGATTAAAAAAACCAATCTATCTTTCATTGACAAATGAAGCTAACCTTAGATAAAATAAATGAGGATTGTTAGGGTACAGCCTATGAATCAAAAAGATCCGTACAATTCACCTTGGCGCGCAGCTGCTTTGGTCAGCGCTTTGGGCATCGACATCGTCGTTTGCACTACGATAGGGTATTTTGTAGGAGGCTTGGCCGGAAAACAATTTGGCAATGGCGAAAAGGCTTGGGTGATCTGGGGAGTACTGATTGGATTTGCAATCGGTATCTTCACGGTCGTACTGGTTCTTAAAAAGTTTCTGGAGGACAAACGGGAATAAAATGAATGACCAGATGAAGCCTATCGTTCGCGCCACATTGTTGTTTTTGTCTGCCTTGCTGCTGTTCTGGGCCTTTGTTCCGATGTACCGCACCTATGCTGCGGGCTTCATTCTCGGAATGTCGATCAGCCTTGTAAACGCTTGGATTTTGTCGATCAAGATCAAAGCGATCTCCCGCAACATTATCGAAAAAACGGAGAAACGGGTTGGTTTGGGAACGGTTTCCAGAATGTGCATGGCACTGATTGGGGTCATGATCGCATTGAAAGTGCCGCAATTCGACCTTATTTTCACCATTATTGGATTATTTTTCGTCCAATTGGCAACACTCCTGATGGGTTTACTATTTAGTAAAAGAAATCATTCGTAGTGCATGGAAAGGGGGGAAATATCGAATGCATGAATTTCCGGTGTTACAGCTGGGTGGTTTGAATATTGACCTGTCCAGTTTTCTCGGGATTATCGTATCCTGCGTAATCGTGTTCATTATGGCTCGCATGGCTGTGAAGAACTTGTCCGTAACCAATCCGTCCAAAATGCAAAACTTTATGGAATGGGTCATCGAGTTCGTACAAAACCTGATCGCCAGCACGATGCCGCTCAACAGAGTGAAGCCTTATGTGGCGCTTGGCATGACTTTGATTATGTTCATCTTTGTATCCAACCTGTTGGGTCTGCCATTCGGTTTTGTTACTACGCATGAGCAACCGGTGACATTCATGGGATACACGATCGTCTCCGAGGAAATGATTCACAACGCACACGGCGAGCATGGTGCTGAAGTGGCTTGGTGGAAATCGCCGACCGCCGACGTATCCGTAACCTTCGGTTTGGCAACGATTGTATTTATACTGACGCATTACCTTGGGTTGAAGCTGAACAGAAAGCATTATCTGAAACACTACTTCGAGCCGTTCTGGTTCTTCTTCCCGCTCAACTTGATCAAGGAGATTTCCAAGCCTCTTACGCTCGGTCTTCGTTTGTACGCTAACATCTTTGCGGGTGAAGTGTTGATTGCGACGATCCTGATGGCAGGCGTTTTCGGGACTCCGCTTCTTATTGCTTGGCAAGGCTTCAGTATTTTCGTCGGTGCCATTCAGGCGTTTTTGTTTACGATTCTTACGATGGTGTACATCTCGCAAGCGACCGTACACGAGGAAGATGGTCATCACTAGTCTCTTTACGAACTTATCTCAACCATGGCAGCGTTTCAATTAAGCGTGGAAAGAGAATAAGAGAAATACAACTATACTAAAATCCAGTACAATTTTTGAGGAGGATTTAACAATGGAATTTTTGGCAGCAGCTTTGGCAATCGGTTTGGGCGCACTTGGCGCAGGTATCGGTAACGGTATGATCGTAAGCAAGACAGTTGAAGGTATCTCCCGTCAACCAGAACTTCGCGGTACATTGCAAACAACAATGTTTATCGGGGTCGGTATCGTAGAGGTTGTTCCAATTATCGGCGTCGTTCTCGGCTTCTTGATTTTCTTCGGCGCTTAATTCCATGACGATTAGGTTTGGCGCGGAAGGCCTAAGCCCTTCCACGCCTTCGTTTTGCCTGAAATCACCGAAAGGAGTTGCTTAAATGGGTTGGCATTGGGAATCGTTCGTGTTTGCGATCGTAGCGTTCGTGATTTTATATGCACTCTTGAACAAATATGCTTTCGGGCCTTTGTTCGGTATCATGGAACAACGCAGACGCATGCTGTCTGAACAAATCACTACAACAGAACAAAACCGCCGTGAAGCGGAACAACTGATGGCTGAGCAAAAGCAAGCATTGCAGGATGTACGCAAAGAAGCTCAGGAGATTATTGAACAAGCTCGCAGAACCAGCGCCAAGCAAGGCGAGGAAATTGTGGAGCAGGCTAAAGCGGAAGCGACTCGTATGAAAGACGAAGCGCTCAAAGATATTGAGAATGAAAAGAACAAAGCCATTGCAGCTCTTAAAGGTCAAGTTAGCGCAATGTCCGTCATGATCGCTTCCAAAATTATCGAGAAGCAAATTGACGAAAAATCTCAGGAGCAATTGATTGAGCACTACCTGAAAGAAGTAGGGGGCAACAATCAATGAGCCAGAACACAATTGCAGCCAAAAGATACGCGAAAGCCTTGTTTGAAGTAGCCCGCGATCAAGACCGGATTGCTCAAGTAGAGCAGGAGCTTGACTCCGTTCTTTCCGTTTTGAAAGAAAATGCGGATCTGAACAAGCTGATCAAGCATCCGGGCATCGGGGCTGATGTGAAAATCGGGTTGATCAAGCAAATCTTCGAATCCACTCTTTCGGAAGTCGTGGTAAACACGATCAATCTTTTGATCGAAAAAGGAAGAGAAGAATCGCTTGAAGCAGTTGTGAATGCTTATAACAAGATTGCCGGCGACGCGCTGGGTGAAGCGAAAGCCATCGTCTATACTCCTGTGGAATTGACGGAGGCCGAATTGAACAGCATCACGGCATCTTTCAGCAAATTGATAAGCAAACAAATCCGTGTGGAATCGGTTCTCGATAAAAGCTTGCTTGGAGGCATTCAAGTTCGCATTGGCGACCGTCTGTATGACGGCAGCTTGTCCGGCAAGCTTGAGCGGTTGAAAAAATCATTGAATCAATCTCAAGCACTGTAGATAGGGGTGAGGAAATCTTGAGTATCAGACCGGAAGAAATCAGCACATTGATCAAACAACAGATTGAAAACTTTAAATCCGACATGCAAGTCGTTGACGTTGGTACAGTCATTCAAGTCGGTGACGGTATTGCTCGCGCTCACGGTTTGGAAAACGCTATGGCGGGCGAATTGCTTGAGTTTCCGAGCGGGGTTCTAGGCTATGTCTTTAACCTTGAGGAAAGCAACGTCGGTATCGTTATTTTGGGACCTTACAAAGACATTCGTGAAGGCGACCAAGTTAAACGTACCGGCCGTATCATGGAGGTTCCTGTAGGCGACGAATTGATCGGTCGCGTAGTGAATCCACTTGGACAGCCGGTTGACGGCAAAGGTCCTATTAACACAACGACGTTCCGTCCGGTTGAATCCCCGGCGCCAGGCGTTATGGCCCGTAAATCGGTTCATGAGCCTATGCAAACAGGTATCAAAGCGATTGACGCGATGATTCCTGTCGGTCGAGGTCAGCGCGAGTTGATCATCGGTGACCGTCAAACAGGTAAAACCGCCATTGCGATCGATACGATCATCAACCAAAAAGGCAACGGCGTAAAATGTATTTACGTTGCGATCGGCCAAAAGCAATCCACCGTTGTAAACGTTGTGGAAACGCTGCGTAAAGCAGGCGCTATGGATTATACGATCGTCGTAACGGCAAGTGCTTCCGAGCCTGCTCCAATGCTGTGGCTTGCTCCTTTCGCAGGCTGCGCAATGGGCGAGTACTTCATGTACAAAGGCGAGCACGCGCTTATCATTTACGATGACTTGACGAAACAAGCGGCAGCATACCGCGAGCTTTCCTTGCTGCTTCGCCGTCCTCCGGGTCGGGAAGCTTATCCTGGTGACGTGTTCTACTTGCACTCCCGTTTGCTCGAGCGTGCAGCTAAGCTGAGCGACGAGCTCGGCGCAGGATCGCTTACCGCGCTTCCGTTCATCGAAACGCAAGCCGGCGACGTATCCGCTTATATCCCAACAAACGTAATTTCGATTACGGACGGTCAGATTTTCCTTGAGTCGGACCTGTTCTACTCCGGTCAGCGTCCGGCGGTTAACGTCGGTATCTCCGTATCCCGGGTAGGTAGCTCCGCTCAAATCAAAGCGATGAAAAAGGTCGCAGGTACGCTCAAAACCGACCTTGCTCAATACCGTGAATTGGCTGCTTTCGCCGCGTTCGGTTCCGATTTGGATAAAGCGACCAAAACCCGTTTGGACCGCGGCTTGCGTACGCTGGAAATTCTGAAGCAAGGCGTTCACCAACCACTGTCGGTTGAGAAGCAAGTAGTCTCCATCTACACGGTGGTAAGAGGACATCTTGACGATTTGCCGGTTCAAGACATTCGTCGTTTTGAAGCAGGTTTCTTGGCTTACGTAGATTCCAACCGTCCGGAAATTCTGCAAAGCATCCGCGACACGAATGATTTGACGTCGGATAATGAGAACGCATTGAAAGATGCGATCCAAAGCTTCAAAAAAGGATTCGCACCTTCCGCAGAATAAAACTTAAGACTGAGCTTCTCGCTTGAGAAGCTCGGTGTTTCATATGAAGTCTTTTAACAGGCTTTTCGAGTGAAGGCTTTTCTGTCCAAGGAAAAGCTTCGAGAGAGAGGTGAGCAAGCATGGCAAAAGGGATGCGCGAAATTAAGCGCGAGATCAAGTCCAAACAAAGCACCAAGCAAATCACGAAAGCGATGGAGATGGTTGCGGCCTCTAGGCTTAGAAGAGCGCAAGAGGCAGCCGAAGCTGCGCGTCCTTACGCGGATAAGCTGAAGGAAGTGGTCGGCAGTATTGCAGCAGGTACCAAGGGTGTTAAGCATCCAATGCTGCAAAACCGCGAAGTGAAAAAGACGGGGTATCTTGTTGTCACTTCGGACCGTGGTCTCGCTGGTGGTTATAACGCAAACGTGCTGCGTAAAGTAATGGCGGAGATCAACGAAAGACATAAGTCCCCTTCCGAGTACTCGATCTTTGTGATCGGGCGCAAAGGCAGAGACTTCTTCCGCAAGCGCAATATCACTATCGTTGAAGAAGTGACGGGTCTTTCGGACTCGCCGACCTTCAGTGACATTAAGACGGTTGCTGCTGCAGCGGTTAAAAACTTCGAGAACGGAACCTACGATCAGTTGTACCTGGTGTATAACAAGTTCGTGAACGCGATCTCTCAAATTCCTACGATGAAACAGCTTTTACCGATGGAAGATATGGGCGGAACGGTAGTATCGAACTATGAATATGAGCCTTCCCCGGAAGGCGTTCTGGAAGTACTTCTTCCGAAATATGCAGAGACACTGATTTACAGTGCGGTTCTGGATGGTAAAGCAAGCGAATTCGGTGCGAGAATGACGGCCATGAACAACGCTACGAAAAATGCGACGAAGATGATCGGCTCGTTGACACTGTCTTACAACCGTGCTCGTCAGGCTGCCATCACTCAAGAGATTTCCGAGATCGTCGCTGGCGCGAACGCACAGTCTTAGAATACGCAATATTGGAACGTACGGACATCGGTTTAAAAAGTACAGCTTGTGACAAGCCTGCTCGCAGCTATCGTGTAAGCTAAGAAGCGGCTTAGTCCAAGAATAGAGCTTTAGGAGGGAAAACAGTGAGCAAAGGGCGCGTTGTGAACATTACGGGGCCGGTCGTCGACATTGAGTTCGAGCGTGGACACCTCCCTGAGATTTTAAATGCGATCAAAATTGAGAAAAAAGCTGAAAAAGCAGGCGAACAGGACATCAAGCTGACGGTTGAAGCTGCTGTACATTTGGGCGACAATCTGGTTCGCTGCGTTGCAATGTCTTCCACTGACGGTTTGGTTCGCGGTTTGGAAGCAGTGGACACAGGCGCGGCTATCAGCGTTCCTGTAGGTCAAGCAACATTGGGCCGTGTATTTAACGTATTGGGCGATCCTATCGACGGAGTTGAAGAAGTGGACCGCACTTTGACAAGCCCAATTCACAAAAGCGCTCCAGCGTTCGACAATTTGTCGACGCAAGCGGAAATTTTGGAAACAGGGATCAAAGTTATCGACTTGATGGCTCCATACGCGAAGGGCGGTAAAATCGGTCTGTTCGGCGGTGCGGGCGTTGGTAAGACGGTAACGATGCAAGAGTTGATTCACAACATCGCTTCCGAGCATGGCGGTATCTCCGTATTCGCCGGCGTAGGCGAGAGAACACGTGAAGGTAACGACTTGTACCACGAGATGAAGGAATCTGGCGTTATTTCCAAAACCGCGATGGTTTTCGGACAAATGAACGAGCCTCCAGGTGCCCGTCTTCGCGTAGCATTGTCCGGTTTGACCATGGCGGAATATTTCCGTGATGAAGAGGGCCGTGACGTGCTTCTGTTTATCGACAACATTTTCCGTTTTACTCAAGCAGGTTCCGAGGTTTCCGCCCTTCTTGGACGTATGCCTTCTGCGGTAGGTTACCAGCCGACATTGGCAACGGAAATGGGTCAATTGCAAGAACGTATCACATCCACGAAAAAAGGTTCCGTTACGTCGATCCAAGCGATCTACGTTCCTGCGGATGACTATACGGATCCGGCTCCGGCTACAGCGTTTGCTCACTTGGATGCAACGACGAACTTGGAGCGTAACATCGCGGCAATGGGTATTTTCCCAGCGGTGGATCCATTGGCATCGTCTTCCCGTATTTTGACTCCGGAAATTCTTGGCGAAGAGCACTACAACGTAGCGCAAGGCGTTAAGAAAATTTTGCAGCGCTATAAAGAACTGCTCGATATCATCGCGATCCTCGGTATGGACGAATTGTCCGACGAAGATAAGCTCACGGTTCACCGCGCAAGACGGATTCAATTGTTCTTTGCTCAGCCGCTTCACGTGGCCGAGGCATTTAACGGAATTCCGGGCTTGTATGTACCGGTTAAAGAAACGGTTCGCAGCTTCAAGGAAATTCTCGAAGGCAAGCACGACAATCTTCCTGAACCGGCTTTCCATAACGTAGGTACAATCGAGCAAGCGATCGAAAAAGCGAAAACGTTGTAATTCATTCATATACATCGCCGGGCGGACCTCTCGAGAGCATTCGTCCGGCGCATGCAGTACGGACACGAAGCGAGTTTGGTGTTCGCTTACGAAGTGGACTTTTCATAAGAAAAGTTCTTAGGAGGAATCCAAGTGAGTACTTTCCTACTTGAAATTGTAACTCCTGAGCGCAAAGTGTTCGCCCAAGAAGTGAACATGATTATCGTGAAGGGCGTAGAAGGCGAGCTTGGCATTCTGCCAAATCACATTCCTTTGGTTACTCCATTGAAAATTGCACCGGTTACCGTGAAGCAGAACGGCAAGCAAGAGCATATCGCGGTAAACGGCGGCTTTATGGAGGTTCGCAAGGACAAAGTGGTTATTCTGGCGGAAAGCGCTGAGCTGCCGGAACAAATCGATATCGAGCGTGCTAAAGCAGCCAAATCCCGCGCAGAACAACGTCTCTCGTCCAAAAAGGACGAATATGATTTTAAACGCGCCGAGGTGGCATTGCAAAAAGCATTGAATCGGATCGAGGTTTTTGGGAGAAAATAAGCTACAACTTAAAATGCGGGGGAACTTGGGTTCCTCCGCTTTTTTTGCATATCGAAATGATGAGGTTGGCGGCCTATCCTGCATGCAGAAGGGTCAAATGAACGGAATAATTACCTTTTCAAGGGAATTTGTATTAGACACCCCAACGGGCATTTGTTATAATTGTTTAGGCATAAATTAACAGAAGTGATGTGCAAGATAAGATTAGTCAATAGACGGACATCGGGAAATCGTCTTGTTCGCGCTTACATAGGATGCAAGAAGACAGAACGAGCCTCTACTGTAAAATCCATCCTGCACAGACTATCAAAGAACATACTTTCCAAAACGAAGTGGGAGGCGGATCGTTCACGATGTACATGAACAATTACGTGGTCGTAGCCATTTTTCTCATGCTTGGAGTGTTACTTCCTATTGTAGCGCTTACAGTGGGACGATTGCTTCGCCCAAACAAACCGGTGGAGGAGAAGTATACCACTTATGAGAGCGGTAATGAGCCTGTGGGCGAGAGCCATGTGCGGTTCAACATCCGTTATTATTTGTTTGCGCTGATGTTTGTCATTTTTGATGTGGAAACTGTATTTTTGTACCCATGGGCCGTTGCGTATAAGCAATTAGGCTTGTTTGCGCTTGTAGAGATGTGTATTTTTGTCGGGCTGCTGGTAGTCGGATTAATTTACGCTTGGAAGAAGAAGGTGCTGCAATGGACTTCAATTTAGAGTCGATAACTCCGGAAGAAAGACAAGAGCTCGAACGCAATGTGTTTATGACGACGCTGGAGCAGATCAAGTCTTGGGCACGAAGCAATTCCTTGTGGCCTTTGACTTTCGGACTGGCATGCTGTGCTATTGAAATGATGGGAACCGGGGGGTCTCATTATGATCTTGACCGGTTCGGCGTTATTTTCCGCACGTCTCCCAGACAATCGGACGTAATGATCGTGGCCGGAACCGTAACGAAGAAGATGGCTCCGCTGCTGCGCCGATTGTACGAACAAATGCCGGAGCCCAAATGGGTTATTGCCATGGGATCCTGTGCAACGGCGGGCGGTCCGTATGTGAAATCATACGCAGTGGTTAAAGGCGTCGATCAGGTGGTACCTGTCGATGTATATATACCAGGCTGCCCGCCGAATCCTGCCGCTCTTATTTACGGAATCAACAAGCTGCAGGAGAAAATTCGCTACGAAGCAAAAACCGGTAAGCAGGTGACGAACCGATGAGCGATGAGCAAAAGAAGGATCTGCCTCAGGATGCGGCGGCCGAGTCCCGGAAAGAGGAGCCTGCGGCAGCCGATGAGGCTGTAAATAAGCCGGAGAGCGCTGCGCCAAGCGAGCAGGTCACGCCTGCAGCTGCAGCCGAGCCGGCGGAAGCGAAGCAAGCGGAGGCGTCAGCTGAGGCAGGTGAAGCGGCTCCGGCGGCACAAGCTGAGAAGGCTGCTGCAGCTCCTGCAGAGCCGAAGGCCGAGGCCACTGACGCACCGGCGGACGCCAAGGTCGAGCCGAAGGCGGAGAAAGCCGACGACGCACAGGCAAAGGCTGACGCAGCAGCGGCTAGAGCGGCTGCACGTGCTGCGCGTGCGGCTGCCAAGGAGCCGTCAGACGCGCCGGCAGCGGAGAGTGCCGCTCCTTCGGACGAGGAGAAGGAAGCGAAGGCGAAAGCGGCAGCCGAAGCACGGGCTGCAAGGGCTAACGCGCGGGCGAAGAAGACGGAGGGCGAGGATGATGCTCCCAAGCAGCCGTCACCAAATCAGCCGAGATTGGACCAATGGGTCAAAATCTTGAAGGAGCAGATAGGCGACGATGCGGTGGAGGAGGCTTTTATCAATGAGAAGGACGGCCATCTTCCGTATATCATCATCAAGAATGAGAAGTGGGTTTCCTCTGCAGAGCAGCTGAGGGACCATAGCGAATTCCAACTGAATTATTTGCGCAATGTGTCCGGCATCGACCAGGAGACACATATGGAGGTTGCTTACCATCTGTTGTCTTTGGAGACGAAGCAGGAGCTGTGCGTCAAAATAAAAACGAATCGGGATGCGGCAACGATCCCTTCGGTAACCGGTGTTTGGCCGACGGCCAACTGGAACGAACGCGAAATTTATGATTTGCTGGGCATTGATTTCCCGGGACATCCGGATATGAGAAGAATCATGATGTCTGACGATTGGGTCGGCCATCCGCTTCGCAAAGACTATGAACCGCTTGACCCGGAGGTGTAGAGTCTCTTGATTAGAACGGAAGAGTTGCTGTTAAATGTAGGGCCTCAGCATCCGAGTACCCACGGGGTTTTTCGTATCGTGGTTAAGCTGGACGGGGAAATCATAACGCATGCCGATCCGGTGATGGGGTATTTGCACAGAGGAACCGAGAAGCTTGCGGAAAATTTGTCATACACTCAGATCATCCCGTACACGGACCGCATGGATTATGTGTCGGCCATGACCAACAATTATGTGCTGGTTCATGCCGTTGAGAAGCTGATGCAGCTGGAGATCCCCGAGAGAGCGGAGTTTTTGCGGCTGATTGTTATGGAGCTGCAGCGCGTTGCCAGCCACTTGGTCTGGTGGGGCACGTATTTGCTCGATATCGGGGCCATGAGCCCGTTCCTGTTCGCGTTCCGTGACCGGGAGATCATCATTGATTTGTTCAACGAGCTGTGCGGCGCACGGTTGACCTACAACTACATGCGGGTCGGCGGCGTAAAATGGGATGCGCCGGAAGGCTGGATCGAGAAGGTAAGGAAGTTCATTCCTTACATGAGAAGCAAGCTGGACGAGTACAACAATCTGGTCAGCGGCAACGAGATCTTTTTGGCCCGGATCAAGGGCATTGGCAAATACGATGCGCAAACCGCTATCGCTTACGGCTTAAGCGGAGCGAACCTGCGTTGTACCGGTGTGAATTGGGACATTAGGAAGGATCAGCCCTACAGCTTGTACAACCGGTTTGAGTTCGATGTGCCGGTTGGCCATAACGGGGACTGCTACGACCGCTATTTAATCCGGTTTGAGGAAATACGCCAATCGTTGCGCATTTTGGAGCAGGCTGTGGAGCAATTCCCGGCAGAAGGCGAGATCATGGGCAAGGTACCTCGGGTGGTGCGCCCGCCGGAAGGCGAAGTCTATGCCCGGATTGAAGCGCCGCGCGGAGAAATCGGCTGCTACATCGTATCCAGGGGTAAAGATAAGCCATATCGGCTGAAATTCCGCCGACCTTCATTCGTTAATTTACAGATTTTGCCGAAATTGTTAGTCGGCGAAACAATGACCAATCTAATTACGATTCTCGGAGGCATCGATATTGTCGTTGGGGAGGTGGACTGCTAATGGGAGATTTATTGCAACAGCAGTTGACTTTGACCAATTTCGCGATCTTTTTTGCTTGGGGCGTCGTCCTGCTGCTGGTCGTACTGGGCTTCGTAACGTATGCCATCTATTTTGAGCGCAAGGTTATCGGCTGGATGCAATTCCGGATCGGGCCGAACCGTGTAGGTCCATTAGGACTGCTGCAGAGCGTCGCGGACGTGACGAAGCTTCTTATCAAGGAGGATACGATTCCGCGGAAGGCGGAACGGGAGCTGTTTATTTTGGCTCCGGTCATCACCTTCATTCCGGCCTTCGTTGTTCTTGCAGTCATTCCGTATTCGGAAAGACTGATCAGCACCGATTTGAACGTAGGGCTGCTATATTACGTAGCCCTTTCGGGAATATCGACGATCGGTATCGTATTGGGCGGCTGGGCGTCCAACAACAAGTACGCATTGCTTGGCGGCATGCGGTCCGCTGCGCAAATGATCAGCTATGAAATTCCTCTGGTCATTTCGGTGATCGGCGTTATTATGATGACCGGCAGCTTGAATTTGAATGTGATCGCCGAGCAGCAGGCGGGCGGGTTCTGGCATTGGAACTTTTTGCCCCAAATCATCGGGTTTGTCGTGTTCATCATCGCAGGAGTATCGGAGCTGAACCGTACCCCGTTCGACTTGCCTGAAGCGGAGTCGGAGCTTGTAGCCGGCTATCACGTCGAGTACAGCGGCTTCCGTTTTGCCTTCTTTATGCTCGCGGAGTATGTGTACGTGTTTGCCATCGCCGGATTGACGACGACCTTGTTCCTAGGCGGGTGGCACGCGCCGTTCCCGTTCCTGGAATTTATCCCGGGGATCATCTGGTTTCTGTTGAAGTTCTCGTTCATTGTGTTCTTCCTGTTCTGGATTCGGGCCACACTGCCAAGGATTCGGGTCGACCAATTGATGGGAATGGGCTGGAAGGTGCTGCTGCCGCTTGCGCTCGTTAACATCTTCGTAACGGCGATTTTGATGAGTATCGGACTCAGATCGTAGGTTTCCATTCAAATAACCATGGCGCTTTGGAAAGGGTGAGAAATCATGAAAGGCATAGTCAAAGGTCTCGGTGTTACCCTGAAAAGCTTGACGCAGAAAAAAGTGACCTATGCATATCCGGACGTGCCTTTGCAAATGCCGGACCGGTTCAGGGGCATACAGCATTTTGATCCTGACAAATGCATCGTTTGCAACCAGTGTGCTCGGATTTGCCCGACGGAATGCATCAACTTAATCGGTAAAGCGAACCCGGACCCAGAGAAAAAGGGCAAGGTCATCGATACGTACGATATCAACTTCGAAATTTGTATTTTGTGCGACTTGTGCACGGAAGTATGTCCGACGGAAGCTATCGTCATGACGAATAATTTTGAGCTCAGTACCTATAGCCGTGACGATCTGTTCAAAAACTTGCAGTGGCTCAACGAAAACAATGTGAATGTGCGGAAGGAAAACAACTCGGCGCTTCCGAAAGGTGGGGCGAAATAGCATGCTGGGAAATATCGGAACGTTTTTATCCAGCGGTGAGAATATCGCGTTTTTCGTCTTTGCTCTGATGGCGATAGGCGGGGCGATCTTTATGATCAGCTTCGACAAGGTCGTTCACATGGTGTGCGCACTGGCTCTGACCTTTATTAGTATGGCGGGATTGTACGTCATTCTGGATGCGGAGTTCGTAGCTTTTGTGCAAATATTGATCTACGCCGGTGCGATAACAATCCTCATGATTTTCGGGATCATGATGACCAAGCACCAGGGGGAGGAAGCGGAGCCGAAGCGGCCGGTCCATAATGTGCTGCTGATTATCGGATCCTTGGCGCTGTTCGGCGTCCTGTTCTATGCGATTCAGAACGTCACCTTCCCATCGGGAGAGTTCAAGGCGGCAGAGGACAACACGATGGAGATCGGCAAGCTGTTGTTCAATCAGCATGTCATTCCTTTTGAACTGATGTCAGTGCTCTTGACGGTAGCCTTCATCGGAGCGATTGTCATCGCCAAGAGAGAGGAGGACTAGGCATGGAAGGGTTGGTAACTCCTTATTTGACTTTGGCGGCGATCCTGTTCTGTATCGGACTGTACGGCGCTTTGTCCAAAAAGAACGCCGTCGTCGTGCTGTTGTCCATCGAGCTGATGCTGAATTCAGTGAACTTGAATCTCGTCGCCTTTTCCAAGCTGGGCATTCATCCTAACTTGACGGGGCAAATCTTCTCGCTGTTTAACATTACGATTGCCGCGGCGGAAGCGGCCGTAGGGGTCGCGATTTTGATCGCGCTGTACCGCAACAAAGGAACGACGGATGTCAACGAGATGGATTCGTTGAAACGATAGCTTGCTGGCGAGTCGACTAGCAGCGCTTTCGAAGTAAGTTTGCTTACGCAAACTTGTAGGAGGAGGACATTAACTCATGATATCGGCCTACTCGCAGTATGCCTGGCTCATCCCGTTGTTCCCGCTGCTATCGTTTCTAATACTGACGGCAGTGGGACGCCAATTAAAAGAAGCGGGCGCTTATATCAGTATCGTTGCGGTCTTCGCCTCTTTTGTCGTCTCCTTGCTCATCTTCATCGAGCGGTTGGGCGGTCAAATCGAGGACTATACGTGGAATAAGCTGCAATGGATCAATCTCGGCACGTTTTCGCTGAACATGGGCTTTGAAATAACGAACCTGAACGCATTGATGCTTGTTATCGTGACCTTGGTCAGCTTGCTGGTCAACCTGTACTCGAAAGGGTACATGGAGGGAGACGAGCGAATCAATGTATTTTTCTCGTACATAGCGCTGTTCACGTTTTCCATGCTCGGGCTGGTCATTTCGGAAAACTTGCTGGAGCTGTACATATTCTGGGAGCTGGTCGGGGTGTGCTCGTTCCTCTTGGTCGGATTTTGGTATTTCAAGCCCGAGGCGCGGGCTGCGGCCAAGAAGGCGTTCATCGTTACAAGAATCGGGGATGTCGGCTTGCTGATTGCCATACTTCTTCTGTTCTGGGCGATGCCTAATCACGCTCTGGACTTCACCTCGATTCATAATGCGTTCACTAGCGGGAAAATATCGGGCGATATAACTACGTGGATCGCAATATTAATCTTTGTCGGTGCGATAGGCAAATCAGGCCAGTTTCCATTGCACACATGGCTGCCTGACGCGATGGAAGGCCCTACGCCGATAAGCGCCCTGATCCATGCTGCGACAATGGTTGCGGCTGGCGTATATCTGGTTGCGCGCACGTTTGACATTTTCAGGGCCTCTCCAACGGCGCTCATGGTAGTTGCTTGCATCGGAGGCTTTACAGCTATATTCGCAGCCGTCATCGGGACGGCGCAAAACGACATCAAGCGGATTCTCGCCTACTCCACCGTCAGCCAGCTGGGCTATATGATGATGGCGCTGGGGATTGGGACGACGGTCGCCTATACGGCGGGCATTTTCCACTTGTTTACGCACGCATTCTTCAAAGCGCTGCTGTTCCTCGGGGCAGGCAGCGTCATCCATGCCGTACATACGCAGGATATACATGAGATGGGCGGCATCGGAAGCAAGATGAAAATTACGGCTTGGACGTTCGGCATCGGTGCCCTGGCATTATCGGGAATTCCTCCGCTATCCGGCTTCTGGTCGAAGGATGCGATTTTGGCAGAAGCGTATGCCAATAATCCGTTGTTGTTCTGGATCGGGCTCATCGCTGCGTTCTTTACAGCGTTCTACATGTCTAGACTGTTCTTCCTGGTGTTCTTGGGCAAGCCTCGCCACCAGGCGCATGTGCACGAATCTCCGGCAACGATGACACTGCCGCTTATCGTGTTGGCTGTCCTCGCCGTAGTAGCCGGCTTCGTGTTCACGCCATTCAGTCCTTGGCTCGGCACCTGGTTGACCGGTCACGAGGCGGAAGAGCATGCCAGCGGAATCGTCATGATCCTTTCTACTCTGGCAGGAGTAGCGGGTATCGGGCTCGGTTATCTGGTCTTCGTGAAACGTTCGATCCCGAGTGATGCCGTATCAAGCCGCGCTCCGTGGCTGTACCGGCTGCTAAACCGGAAGTTTTATATCGATGAGATTTATGACACCATTATCGTGAAACCGCTCAAAGGGCTCGGCATCGTACTGCATTTGTTCGACGAGTATATCGTTGACGGCATTGTGAAGCTGGCCAGCTATTCCGTCGTAGGGATCGGCCGGATCGGCTCCAGGCTGCAAAACGGTCAGGTGCAAAGCTACGGCTTGATGACGCTGCTAGGGCTTATCATTCTGGTGCTGGCATTAGCGGGAAGGAGGTTTATCCATGTCGGATAGCTCGTATATTTTATCGCTGATCACCTTCTCTCCTTTGCTTGGCGTTCTGGTGCTTCTATTCATGCCGAAAGACCGGGGCAGATGGATCAAGACGATCGCCATAATCGCCACACTGATCCCGCTGGCCTTGTCGGCTTGGCTCTATGCCGATTTCAATCACCAGCTCGAAGGAATGCAGTTCAAGGAGGAAGCGACATGGATTCAAGTCCCTCTCAATCATGAGGCGCAAGGCTTGAATCAGATGACGTCTTACTACTTCCAGTTCAAGTACAACATGGCGGTAGACGGCTTGTCACTGCCGCTGGTGTTCCTAACCGCATTCATCGGTACGATGGCGGCGCTTGCGTCGGTGTATATCAAGAAAAGATGGAAATCGTACTACATTTTGTTCTTGCTGTTAGAAACCGGGATGTTCGGAGTCTTTATGGCGCAAGACCTGTTCTTATTCTTCGTCTTCTTCGAAGTGACGCTCATTCCGGTGTTTTTCCTGATCGGAATCTGGGGCTACATGGAGCGGGAGCGGGCGGCCAACAAGTTCTTGATCTACAACGGCTTGGGCTCGGCCGTCATGCTGATTGCGTTTCTGATTATTATTGTGACCGCAGGCTTCGGGCAAGTGTCGAATGATGCCGGCACATCGATTTTTTACAGCGGTGACCTCAGCGTCATAACGAGTCATTTGTTTCAGGACCAGGCGGCTTATGTAAATCAAGGAGATTTGGAAGGCAACCCGTTCTTCATGAGCGAGACGATGAAATGGACGCTATTCATCCTGCTCTTGGTTGCGTTCGGAATCAAGCTGCCGATCTTCCCGTTCCACACTTGGATGCTGAAGGTACATACGGAAGCTCCGCCGTCGATTGTTATGATCCACTCCGGCATTTTGCTGAAAATGGGGGCGTACGGCTTGATCCGCTTCGGCATCCTGCTGTTCCCGCAGCAAGCGACGCAGTGGGCGACGGTACTGGCGATTCTGGGTGTAATTAATATTTTGTACGGGGCGATCCTGGCATTCGTACAAAAGGATTTCAAGCTGGTATTGGCTTACTCCAGTATTAGCCATATGGGGATCGTGCTGCTCGGGATTGCGGCATTCAACACGATAGGGATGCAGGGGGCGATCTTCCAGCTCGTGTCCCACGGCTTGATTTCGGCGCTTATGTTCCTTCTGGTCGGTGCTATCTATGAGCGGACGCAAACGACCATGCTGGATCAGCTGGGCGGGCTCGCCAAGAACGTGCCGTTCATTTCCGGCATTTTGCTGGTTGCTGGTATGGCATCGCTTGGTCTGCCGGGCTTGTCCGGGTTCATCAGTGAGTTCCTGGCCTTCGCGGGCTTGTTCGAAAAAGCCAAAATCATTACGGTGATCGGAACGGTCGGCGTGATTCTGACGGCGGTGTATGTATTGCGCGGGGTACTGAGCATTACTTACGGGCCGCCGAAAGTACAGCCGGAAGGCATACGCGATGCCCGGTTAATGGAAGCTATTCCGATGGTAGCGCTGGTTGCCTTTGTCGTCGTGCTGGGCATTTACCCTGCGGTGCTGAGCGATCCGCTGCATCAGACGGTCAGCAGCTTCGATCAATTTATCCATACCGTAGTGAAGATGGGGGGTTAGACCGGTGGAACAACTACGTCTCCAAGGGAGCGATCTGGCATACTTGGCACCGGAGCTGACTCTGGTTATAGCTGCGGTCGTATTGTCGCTGCTCGACCTGTTGCTGCCCAAACGAGTGAATCGTACGGCGCTCGGATGGCTCTCGCTCGTAAGCATTGTCGTATCGGGCTTGTTCGTACTCGGATATTTGAATCCGACGGAGCCGAAAGTATTGTTGAATTTCAGCTACCGCGTTGACGACTTTGCGAACATCATGAAGCTGATTCTTCTGACGGGGGCTGCACTGGTAACGTTCATGAGCATCGGTTCCGTAAAGGAAGAGGAAGTACCGCATATCGGGGAGTTCTACTACTTGCTTCTCCCTGCAACATTAGGCGGCATGATTATGGCGTCGTCCGGCGACATGATTACGCTCTATGTCGGTTTGGAGCTGCTCAGCATCACGTCTTATATTCTGGTTGCTATGAGGAAGAAGGATCTCCGTTCCAACGAAGGTGCGTTCAAATATGTTGTGCTGGGCGGGATCTCGTCGGCCTTGATTTTGTACGGGATGTCGTTCCTGTACGGAATGTCGGGGTCAACCAGTATCGCGGAAATCAATGCGGCGCTCGGACAAAACGGCGAAGCCATGATGCCGTTCCTGTACTTGTCGTTCTTCCTGCTGCTGGCCGGATTCGGCTTCAAAATTGCGGCGGCTCCGTTCCATATGTGGGCGCCGGACGTGTATCAGGGAGCTTCGACGCCGGTCACGGCGTTTCTAGCGGTCGTATCGAAGGCAGCGGCGTTCGCTATCATATTCCGGATGCTATACGGCGTGTTCGGTATTGGAGAGTTGATGAGCCTGCCGTTCCACGGCGATATGCTGCTATCCCTCATGGTGGTGGCGGCAGCGGCAATGATCATCGGTAACTTTACCGCCCTGCGCCAAAACAACCTGAAGCGGCTGTTGGCTTACTCCGGAATTGCCAATTCAGGTTACTTGCTTGTCCCGATCGCGGTCCAATTTGCTATGGCGCACTACTCCAACTTTTCGGAGTTTGCTTTTTACCTGATTGCCTACTTGTTTATGAACATCGGGATTTTCGCCGTCCTCATGATTATGGAACGGTCTTCAGGCGAAGAAGCGATCAGTTCGCTGGCCGGCCTGTATTACCGGGCTCCGGGAGTCGCCATAGCGACCGTGCTGCTGGTGCTTTCCTTGGCGGGGCTTCCCTTATCCGGCGGCTTCTTCGGTAAAGTGTACATTATGATGGGCACCATGCAGACTCAGCATTACTGGCTGGCAGCCGTCATGATCGGTACGAGCGTAGTCTCATTCTATTATTACTTTGGCTTGATCCGCCAAATGTTCATGCGTACCGATTTCGAGTCGCGTGACGTCGTAGTGCCCTTGCCTCTTGGGATTACACTGTGGCTGTGTGCGGGAATTAGCGTGCTGCTCGGTATCGTCCCTCAATGGGTGCTGGGATGGATCGAACAAATCTTCTCCTTGACGCAGGATTTATTTTTCTTGAGCTAGTTCCAGAAGAATAGACCTGAGTCATAAAAAATAAAGTCCGGTTGGCCGCTTTCATGCGTGTCAAACCGGGCTTTTTTGTGTTAATACTTAGCATGGTGCGCAACGATACGGAACCGATCGGTACTTCTGAATAGGGGGTTAGGCAGTCAAAGGAATGACCGTCGCTAAGTTGTCATAATTTTGCATCGAGAGGGCGTCATCCAGCTATTCACCGCACGGAATAGAAGTGGTACAATGAATGAGCTAAACGATGGCGCTGCTCAAACCTCCATCATTTACTAGTCTGGGAACGGCCCCGTACGGCAGGAAACAAGGGGGCTGTATCGAAATAGGTAAGCTACTCCAAAAAGCAAAGAAGGAACCATGGACATGTTACATAAAACCGTTACTCGCCAACTCGTTCATTGGGCCGTTGTGATCGTGATGATGCTGCTGTGTGCCGGTCAAGTGCTGGCGGCAACGGCAAACGATCCTCTGGGGGAAAAGCAAACTTACTTAAAAGACATCCATATCAATGAAGCATGGGATATAGCGAAAGGCAATTCCAATATAACGATAGCCATCGTCGATACCGGGGTCGATTTGAATCATCCCGATTTGAAAAAGAATTTGGTTCCAGGGATCAATCTGATCAATTCGAAGCTCTTGCCCCAGGACGATAACGGGCATGGAACGAATGTGGCCGGCGTATTGGCTGCCGCAGCCAACAATGACAGAGGCATTTCGGGCATTTTGTGGGATGCCAAAATCATGCCGATCAAAGCGCTGGAGTCGGACGGTTCCGGCGGGGAGCAGAAACTGGGCGAAGGAATCAAGTATGCCATTGATCATGGGGCGAAAATAGTTGTGCTGTCCCTTGGCATTAATAAATATTCTGATTATATGAATGATATTGTCCGCTATGCGGAGGAAAAAGACGTGCTTCTCGTCGCAGCGACGGGGAATGAAGGCAACCGGGTGAGGTATCCCGCTGCGTATCCTACGGTATTGGCGGTTGGCGGCATGTCGGCCGATTTCCAGGCGAACAGCCTGTCGAATTCGGGGCCGGAGATCGATCTTGTTGCCCCGTGGGATGTGTTCACGACAGCCAAAGGCAATTCGTATGAGCATAAGGACGGCACGTCCATGGCCGCTCCTCAAGTCGCTGCCGTAGCTGCCTTGGCATGGAGCAAGTATCCGGATATGAAGGTGTACCAAATTCGTCAGCTGCTGCGGCAAACCGCACAGGATTTGATGGATACGGGATGGGATGAGTCTACGGGTTACGGGCTTCTGCGTGCGGATCGCGCCCTCGCGGAGATGCCTTTACTGGATATGTATGAACCGAATAACCGGAAAAATCAAGCCAAAGCGATCTCCGTGAGCAAGATGATTTCCGCATCGTTCACCGGCGGCTCGGACCAGGACTGGTTCTCATTCGATGCCCCGTACGACGGCACGGTGAACCTCACCTTCGAATTGGCGGAAGGACAGACGGTGACGGTGCAGCATACCGATGCCAAAGGCACCTTTAGCAGTGTGACGGCGCACCCCGGTCAGCCGGTGCCCTTGAAGGTAACCCAAGGCAAAAGCTACCTGCTGCTTCAATTGACGGACCGGAATCAAACCGGCGAAGTGCCTTACAAGCTGACCACGTCTTTTGACATTTACCGCGATCAGTTCGAAGATAACGATAAACAATATAAAGCATACGTGCTCCCTTCCCGAAGCCAGAGACTGAAAGGAACGTTTCATCAGACTGGCGACCAGGATTGGTTCGAGTTTCCGGTAGAACAGTCCGGATCGCTTACGATACGCCTCAGCACGGATACGGCCCGGATCGATCCGGTATTGTTCGTGCAGAAGCAGGGAGAGAAGGGCACCACTATCGATACCGACGATGATGGCGTTACGGAAATGCTGGCGCTAGCGGAAGTGTTTCCGGGCAAATATTATATTAAAGTAAGCAACGTCAAACAATACGCGAACGCGGTCGTTGGCGAGTATATGCTGGATATTGAATACGATGCGAAGCAAATGGACCCTAACGAGCCGAACAATCGCTCCTATCAGGCGACGACGATCTCGCTGGATACTGAATACACCGGTTTGATCGATAAGGCGGACGACGTGGATTGGTATCAATTCCAGTTAAGCGGCGATACGTATGCGCAGTTGAATGTAACCGGCATTCCGAACGTTCCTATGTTCGCGTTCCTGTACGATGGAAGCATGCGTCCGATCGCGAGCGGCGACGGCAGGAAAATCATCATGCTGCATCAACGGCTTCCATCGGGGACGTATTATTTGAAGCTGACGGCAAGCGAGCCGTTCGATCGCGATGTGTATCAGCTCATGGTCAAAGCCAAGCCTCTAATCGGAGGGTATGCCGACATTCAGGAGCACTGGGCTTTGAACAGCATCCTGGAGCTAAGCGGCAAACAGATCATTAACGGCTACGACGACTACACGTTCCGTCCGGATTTGCCGATAACCCGTGCGGAAGCGACGACGATACTTAGCCGGGCGTTCAAGCTCAGCAAGCAAAAGACGATCAGCTACACCGATGTGTCCAGCGGGCATTGGGCTTACGCGGATATTGCCAAGGCCGCCCAAGCAGGAATTGTTGATGGCTATCCTGATCGCTCGTTCGCGCCCGACCAGCCGGTGAGCCGGATGGAAATGACCTCGATGATTGCCAGAAGCATGAACATATCGGGCAAACGGCGGGGCGCGATTCCTTTTACCGATGTCGATGAAAATTATTGGGGCGTTGGCGTGCTAAAGCAAATGAAGGCGGAAGGCTGGATTACCGGCTACGACGATGGCAGCTACAGACCCGATCAGCAGGCGTCCAGGGCCGAATTTGTCACGATGCTTGCGAAAATCATGCCTTAATCCGAAAACGGGGGTCAAGTATGGATTATGTAGATCAAATGAGCACGTCCATGGGGATGAACGGGTTAATGAACATCTTCATCGTGCTCGTATGCATTGCATGCTCGTGGTGGGCGCTGCAAGAACTTCAGCTCGATAAAATAGTAAAAAAACCAAAGAGCATCCAAAGCAAGGTGCTGCAAATCTTTTTGTCGATTGCATTGGGCTATCAGGTTGCGAAATTTTTTGTCGATTATTTTCATTGGTCGACCTGGCTTTCGGGGATGTTTTGACGGTTTGTCCACTGGATTTAGAATAACTAAGGTGAATTTTGTCAACAATGGTTAGTACAACCGTTAGAAATCCCTTATTAGCTCCGAATAGTATTCGTGATCGTTTGTTTTTCAATTTGAAAATTTACATGCTGAAGGTTCAATGCTAAACTGTTACAGTATGCAATGAAAACAGCGCGGAGGGGGACCATGATGAGCAAAATTATCGTCCGCGGCGGCAAAAGATTGTCCGGCAGAGTGAAAATACACGGCGCAAAAAATGCCGTCCTGCCGATTATCGCAGCCTCTATCTTGGGTACAGAAGGAGTCAGCGTGATTCATGACGCGCCTCCCCTGGACGACGTTATTGTGATCAACAAGGTTTTGGAAAGTCTTGGTGTCGAAATTGAATATAAAGATGAAACTATACGCGTAAATGCACAGAACATAAGGACTTGTGAAGCATCCTACGAGCTGGTTCGCAAAATGCGGGCTTCGTTTCTCGTGATGGGACCTTTATTGGCCCGGATGGGACACGCGAGAATATCGCTTCCCGGCGGATGTGCCATCGGTACGAGACCGATCGACCAGCATCTGAAAGGGTTCGAGGCCATGGGTGCCGAGATCGAGCTGGGCCAAGGATATATCGATGCGAAAATATCCGGACGTCTTAAGGGCGCCAAAGTGTATTTGGACGTAGCCAGCGTAGGCGCTACGGAAAATATCATGATGGCTGCCACGTTGGCAGAGGGTACAACCACGATTGAAAATGCGGCGAAAGAGCCGGAAATTGTGGATTTGGCCAACTACTTGAACGCCATGGGTGCAAAAATTCGCGGTGCGGGCACCGGTCTTATTCGAATTGACGGCGTGGAAAAGCTGAGCGGTTGCGTACATACGGTCATTCCGGATCGAATTGAAGCGGGTACATATATGATCGCCGCGGCCATTACCGGCAGCGATTTGTACATTGAAGGAGCGATTGGCGATCATTTGCGGCCAGTCATTTCCAAAATGCAGGAAATGGGCGTCCACGTAGAGGAAGACGAGAACGGCCTGCGCGTGTATACCGACCGACCGCTTCGTTGTGTCGACGTGAAGACGCTGCCTTATCCCGGCTTCCCGACCGATATGCAATCCCAGATGATGGCGCTCTTGCTTACGGCCGACGGGACGAGTATCGTGACGGAAACGGTATTCGAGAACCGTTTCATGCATGTAGAGCAGCTGGTCAATATGAACGCGCAGATCAAAGTCGACGGGCGTACCGCCGTTATTGGCGGAGGCAACCGTTTGCGCGGCGCCAAAGTATGCGCTACCGACCTGCGTGCCGGCGCGGCTCTAGTATTGGCAGCTCTGGCCGCCGACGGAGAAACCGAGATTACCGGCGTCCATCATATTGATCGAGGCTATGTCGATATTGCGAACAAGCTGCGTCTGATCGGTGCGGACGTTCAAAGAATGCCGCTGGAAGTGGCCGAGCCGGTGGAGGAGCCGATTTCGATTTTTGCAGTCAGCCCAAGCTTGGCATAAGATGCTGCGAGCTTATAGAGGAGATTCTCTCTGTTATGGAGAGGGTCTCCTCTTTTTTTCTCTTTGCTCTTAAGTTGTAAGAGAGCTTGCTTCCGTGTTCTATTCTATCTTTTCGGCTCATAAGATGATGTTACCTGCGCTAGCAGGAAGGATCCCGGCATTTTGAGAGTATCCAGGAAATGATAGCGGAGCGGACGGAACCGTTCTGGAGGAGCGATAAGAGCCGACAGAAGATGGAGGAAGCAGGAGAATGAACAACAAAAAAAAGATCATCCGCTGGGCGGCTGCATGCTTGTCCAGCTTTGTAGCTGTCGTAGTTCTGGTACCGGCTATTCTTGTAAAGACTACCGATTCGACGCACACCCCTGCCGGCGCGGTGCCGCAATCGACAGCAGAGCTTCAATCACAGAATGACGCTTCTTCGCTCGTCATCCCCGTCTATTTATCCAAAGAGAAGAAAATCCAATCGGTTCAGCTGGAGGCCTATGTAAGAGGCGTTTTGGCCGCGGAAATGCCTATCGAGTTTGAATTGGAAGCGATGAAAGCCCAGGCAATGGCCGCTCGAACGTACATCGTTCGCCGCATTTTGGACCAGGATTTCAGCAACATGCCCGTGTCTGGAGCTTGGGTAACGGATACGATCGCTCATCAAGCCTACAGCACCGATGATGATTTGAAAGCGCGATGGGGGGCGGCCTACGTTTCCAATATGGACAAGCTGAGCCGGGCGGTAAATGAAACGAAAGATTCCGTGCTGACGTATCAGGGCAAGCCGATCGAAGCGACCTTTTTCTCCACGAGCAACGGGTATACGGAAAATTCGGAAGACTATTGGAATCAATATATTCCTTATTTGCGCAGTGTCCCAAGCCCTTGGGATGTTCAGCTGTCGCCCCGGTACAGGGAAACGACAGTCTTGACGGCCAAAGAGCTTCAAACGAAACTGGGCCTGCGCAGCGCGGTTCCGGCGTCGGCCAGCGGCAGCGGCGCTATGAAGGTTATCGAGACCACGCAAGGGCACCGGATCAAGAACATCAGCATAGGCGGAAAAACGTTCACCGGCCGCGACGTAAGAGAAAAGCTCGGCTTGGCCTCCTCGCAATTCCAGTGGAGCTGGAAGGGAAGCAGTCTCCAAATCACCACGTTCGGTTACGGGCACGGGGTCGGCATGAGTCAATGGGGAGCGAACGGAATGGCCAAGGAAGGACGCAAGGCCGAGGACATCGTCAAATACTTTTACACCGGAATTGAGATTGATAGAGCGGCAAACCTACTAAAAGGGAAAAGTTTCTAAAAAAATAGATCACCTCGCGTATAAAACTCGCATCCGTGGCAACAATGATTAGCGAGGTGATAAATCTATGAATAATGATCAAAAGAGAGATTTGCAAAAAGAAGAAGCTCCTAAAACTATCGAAGGAGCGCAATCGAGTCCATCTTTTTCCTGGAAAAGACTACTGGCGAAAAAGTGGGTATTTCCTGCAACGTACATGGCAGCGGCGGCAATTATCTTAACGTTAATGTGGGTATACCAGGATGCCGGAAAGTCGTCCCTCACCAATGAGCTGGGGATCGACAGTTCCAAATCCGCTACGGTAACCGACAACGTGATGAAGCCGGACGCAGTAGCTGTCAATGGCAGCACCGAATCGATGCAATGGCCGGTTAAGGATCGCAACGAGCTGGAAGTAACGCTTCCTTTCTTCGACAGCAAAGCTTCGAATGAAGTGAGACAGACCGCTATGGTTGAGTATGGCGACACGTTCACACCGCACATGGGTATGGATTTCTCGAGACCAGACAATCAGCCGTTTGAGGTGTTGGCTGCTATGAGCGGTAAAGTTACTGCAGTTGAGAAAAACCCGGTTGTCGGCAACTTGGTCGAGATTACTCACTCCAACGGATTGGTCTCCGTATATCAAAGCTTGTCCGAAGTCACGGTAGCTAAAGACGCTGAAGTGAAAAAGGGCGACGTGATCGCCAAAGCGGGCCGCAATGAATTGGAGAAGGAGCAAGGCACCCACCTTCACTTTGAAGTTCGTCAAGGTCAAGAAGGCCAAGCTGTAAATCCGGAACAATTTATGACCGCTACAAATTAATTGGAATGGAATAACATGGGCAGGGGGCGCATAGACGCTCCCTTTTTTTCGCATTCCAAGGCGCCGTTACCGCTTGTCCTTGAAAATAATTGTGTCATATTGGGCTTGTCATGCTTGGAAACAAAGAATATAAGTAAACGCCCCTCATATAATGTACCAAACTAACTCGAGTAGGGAGGCGAGGGGAGTGCACGATTACATCAAAGAGCGGACCATTAAAATCGGACGTTGCCTAGTGGAAACGAAGCATACGGTCCGCACGATTGCCAAAGAATTCGGTGTTTCCAAAAGTACGGTGCACAAAGATTTAACCGAAAGGCTGCCCGAAATCAACCCGGATTTAGCTAATCAAGTCAAGCATATTCTTGAGTATCATAAGTCGATTCGTCACCTGCGCGGGGGAGAAGCCACGAAGATCAAATACAGGAAGACACGCAGCCCTAAAGCTCAGGATAAGCTGGTCACTGTAAAGTAGCATGGCAATGAAATTCTTTACTCCCCAGAACCGATCCGAACCGACAAAACGAAGCGATTCATGTCGAAAAAAATGATGAAAAAAGAGGATTTTGAAAATATATAGCGAATGTAATAATTTAACGAAAATTATAATAAGAGGTGCCGCTTCTTTTTAAGGAATGGACGGTTTTGTTTAGGGAGGAACATTTCAATGTTAAGCAAGGATATTGGCATAGATCTGGGGACAGCGAACGTCCTGATACATGTGAAGGGGCGCGGCGTTGTTCTGGATGAGCCGTCTGTGGTCGCTATTGAAAGCGATACGAAGCGGGTGCTGGCTGTGGGCGAGGAAGCGTTCCGCATGGTTGGACGTACTCCAGGTAATATTGTGGCTATTCGCCCGCTTAAAGACGGTGTCATTGCCGACTTTGAGATCACCGAATTAATGCTCAAGCATTTCATCAATAAGGTAGGAGGAAAGCAGTGGTACAGCCACCCGAGAATCCTCATTTGCGCTCCGACGAATATTACGTCCGTGGAACAGAAGGCTATTCGTGAAGCGGCGGAACGCAGCGGAGCGCGTGAGGTATTTTTGGAAGAGGAACCTAAAGCTGCGGCGATCGGAGCGGGTATGGATATTTACCAGCCTAGCGGGAATATGGTCGTTGACATTGGTGGAGGGACGACAGATGTGGCCGTGCTGTCTATGGGCGATATCGTCACCTCCTCTTCCATTAAAATCGCGGGGGACAAGTTCGACTCCTCCATCATGAAATACATCAAGAGCAAATACAAGCTGCTGATCGGTGAACGGACTTCAGAGGATATTAAAGTGAAGATCGGAACCGTATATCCGGACGGACGCAAGGAAACGATGGATATTCGCGGCAGAGATATGGTGAGCGGGCTGCCGTTGACGATAACCATCAACTCGAATGAAGTTCAAGAAGCGCTGTGGGATCCTGTATCCTCCATCGTAGCTGCAGCTAAATCGGTGCTGGAGCGGACACCGCCGGAGCTGTCGGCGGACATCATCGATCGCGGCGTGATTTTGACCGGTGGCGGCGCCATGCTGCATGGAATCGACCAATTGCTGGCGGACGAGCTTAGAGTGCCGGTTCTTATTGCGGAAGACCCGATGCATTGCGTCGTAAAAGGGACAGGCATTATGTTGGACAACCTCGATAAGGTCTCAAAACGGAAGTTCTAAAAACCGATAATACATGTAGGCCGATTGCTTTCGGGTAGGCTTTAGAACATACGTTTGGGAGGTTCATGGTTACATGCTAAGAGGTTTTTACACCGCAGCTTCAGGAATGATATCTCAACAGCGCAGACATGACATCGTGACCAACAACATCGCTAATATTAATACACCGGGCTTTAAACAGGGCAACGGCATTAACCGGTCGTTCCCGGAAATGCTCATTGCGCGGATTAACAATGGAAAAGGCGAAGCGGGAGCGGTTCCTGTCGGCCAGCTCAACACCGGCGTGATGGCGGAGGAGAATGTCTCTGTCCATAAGCAGGGCGATATTCAGGAAACGAACAACCCGTTCGACTTCGCCTTAATCTCGAACATTCAAGTGCCGGGCGCTCGTTTTGATGCGTCAGGCAAATATGTGGACGAGAACGGAACGCGCATCGTTCAGCCGCAGGCATTCTTTACCGTGCAGAATGCGGCCGGCGAGCAGAGATATTCTTTGGACGGCAAGTTATCTGTAGACATCAACGGGCAATTGATTACAGGGGATGGACATGCTGTTATAGGCGGGAACGGCCAGCCGGTTGTGCTGTTTGACCCTGTAATGCAAACGCCGATTACGAATTTCCATATCACCAAGTCGGGACAGCTTACCGACGCTAACGGCGAATTGCTGCTCGATGCGAACAATGAGCCGATGAGCTTGCTGGTGAGCAGGGTGGATGATCCTAATCAGCTCGTCCGCGAAGGCAACGGCTTGTACCGTATCAATGATGGACAAGAAGGTCTGGTCAGAGCTATCAATCCGAATGATCCTAACGATCGGGTAGAAATCCGCCAAGGCTTCGTCGAGCGTTCGAATGTGGATCCTACCCAATCCATGGTCGACATGATGGCTGCTCTTAGGGCTTATGAGGCGAATCAGAAGGTCGTTCAATTTTACGACAAAAGCATGGACAAGGCTGTTAACGAGGTTGGCCGGTTGTAGCTTATGACGCCGGTTTTGCT
Organism: Paenibacillus sp. NPDC056579; assembly: GCF_042793215.1. Taxonomy (NCBI): domain Bacteria; kingdom Bacillati; phylum Bacillota; class Bacilli; order Caryophanales; family Paenibacillaceae; genus Paenibacillus; species Paenibacillus sp. NPDC056579. The sequence continues at coordinate 106,832 of NZ_JBHTVD010000016.1, read as the reverse complement.
GCGTAAAACCCAGTAACGCTTACGAGGCAAGTTTTGCTCCGCAAAACTCAGTAATGCTTTCGATGCTAGCTTTGCTTCGCAAAGCTCAGTAACGCTTACGAGGCAAGCTTTGCTCCGCAAAACTCAGTAATGCTTTCGATGCTAGCTTTGCTCCGCAAAGCTTTCAGGAGGAACCCATGAACAATTCGATGATAAACTCATCCGTCTCGATGCATGCTCTGCAGCAAAAGCTGGATCTGGTAGCCAACAATATCGCCAATTCCAACACCACCGGGTACAAGCGCAGAGAAGCTTCGTTTCAGGATGTGCTGACCAGCGTAAAGCAGCAGCCTAACGGATTTCAGAAGCTCGGCCGGTTGTCGCCCCTTGGTTATAACCAAGGCTGGGGTGCGAAGCTTGTACAGGCTCAGCTCAATATGGCTCAAGGATCGCTGCAGGCGACGGGAAATATTTTGGATGTGGCCGTGGAAGGCAACGGGTTGTTCGAGATCAACTCGGTCATCCGGGATGCCAATAACAATTTGACGACGCAAACCGTATGGACGCGCAACGGATCCTTCCAATTAAGCCAATCCGCCGATCCGGCTGATCCGGATTTGTTCCTGATGACCAAGGAAGGGAACTATGTTATGGGAACGGACGACAATCCGATCCGGATTCCGGAGAACCATACCATCAAAATCGAGCCGAACGGAACCATTATGGCATCCGACGATGCAGATAAAACAGCCCCTCCGATCGAGGTCGGACAAATCAAAATGGTACGTGTTATTCGCCCGCAGCTGCTGCAGCAGTTGGGTGATAATTTATACAATTTGCCGGCGGATGTCGCGAATCGCGAGGAAATTTTGCAAACGGTGGACGCAGCTAACAATCTGGTTGACCCGATTACGGTTCGTCAAGGATTCTTGGAGCAGGCCAATGTGACATTGGCTGACGAAATGACGGACTTGCTGCAAGTGCAGAAGGCATTTCAGCTGAATTCCCGGGCGGTTACCTCCTCGGATACGATGATGGGTCTTGCGAACGGTTTGCGCAACGGCTAAGCGTCTTTTGAAGTGAGGTTGGTGAGCATGACGGAAACAGAAGGCAAGAAAGCAGTCAAGTCAGAGAGCAAACCAAGCAAGAAAAAGAAAGCCGCTTCCAGACCAAAATGGAAGAGGGTTGTATTTTCTATAAGCAGGTGGCTGGCGATCCCGCTATTGTGCGTGGTTGCCTTATGCACCGGGCTGGTTCTTGGCTATGTGTATTTGGGCAAGCGGCCGCTTGAAGAGGTGTACGAGCTCGATACATGGCGCCATATCTACGATCTGGTCTTTTCTATAGCTTAATAGGATTTCAATCAAAGCTCCCGGTATGGGAGTTTTATTTTTTGTCTAAGAACGGTATAATGTAAGGATGGGACGAATGCCCAAATGAGCTGGAGGGGGAGACAAGTGTTCCGTGTGGAATGTGCCTAACCTGTTAACCCTATGCCGATTTTTACTGATTCCCCTCTATGTGGCCGTGTTCCGGGCAGGATACGTGAAAACCGCTTTTTTAGTTTTGCTGGTAGCGGGACTTACGGATGTTCTGGACGGCTATATTGCGCGCAGACGCAAGCTCGTGACTCAGCTCGGAAGCATGCTGGATCCGTTGGCGGACAAGTCCATGATGATCACGGTGATTCTTTCTCTGGTATTCTCCGGAATGATATCGTGGGAGGCTGCCATAGCGATGTTTCTGAGGGATGCTGGCATGATCGTAGGATCAGCGATATTTCATTTTCGCGGCAAACAGACGGTTCCGGCCAACGCTATGGGGAAATTGACTACGGTGCTCTATTACGTAGCGATTTTGCTCATCGTCTTTAAGCTTCCTTACGCAAACGCATACTTGTGGTTCGTCATCACGGTTTCTTTTTTGACCTCGGTGATTTACATAGTGCAATTCCTGCTGCTGAATAAAAAGGGAGACGATTCTCCCGCATCGAACCATCACAATCATAGCAACTAAGCTATGAGACAAGCGCGCCGATATAGGTGCAATTGAATCGGGAAAAAGAGCTTATGGTTCGGGCTGGCATACATTGGCAAACCCGCACATAAGCTCCCTTATATCAACCTTCATTACTGCAGATCATGAAGGATAAGCATAGTGTAAGTTGAAACTATACATTTTATTCTAAAACCTGAAAGGAGCAACACAACTGTGCTGGATGCAATGCAGATTCAAGAAATTATTCCCCATCGTTACCCGTTTTTACTTGTAGACCGAATTTTGGAGGTAGAAGCCGGGGTCAGAGCGGTAGGTCTCAAGAATGTGACCATTAACGAGCCGTTTTTCGCCGGACACTTCCCGGCTTATCCGGTTATGCCAGGCGTGCTGATCGTGGAGGCTCTTGCGCAAGTCGGTACCGTAGCGATGCTGCAGGTGGAAGCGAACAGGGGCAAATTAGGCTTTTTCGCCGGCATTGATGAATTCCGGTTCCGTGGTCAAGTTGTTCCTGGCGATACGCTGACTTTAGAGGTGGAGATCACCCGTTTAAAAGGCTCCATCGGCAAAGGACAGGCTGTTGCCAAAGTAGGGGATAAGGTCGTTGCCGAAGGAACGCTAATGTTCGCCTTGTCCGACCCCAAATAATAAAAACAACCGTGAACCCTCACAAGAGGGCACGATAGAACCCATATATCTATTAAATTTAAGGAGATGGAGCATGAGTACGCAAAACCGAGTCGAAGAACAATATCAACTATGGTTAAACGATCCTGCCATCGATGAAGCAACCAAACAGGAGCTTACAAGCATCGCTAACGATCCTAAAGAAATAGAAGATCGTTTCTATCGTGATCTGGAATTCGGTACCGGAGGCCTCCGCGGAGTTATTGGGGCAGGCACGAACCGGATGAATTTATATACGGTGGGCCGCGCTACTCAAGGGCTTGCCCAATTCGTCAACCAAACGGGCGCAACGAATCCGTCCGTAGTCATTGCTTACGATTCCCGTAATCAATCTCCCGAGTTTTCGCTGGAAGCGGCCAAAGTACTCGCAGGCAACGGGATTAAGGCTTATGTATTCGAATCGCTTCGCCCTACGCCGGAACTGTCCTTTGCCGTAAGAGCTTTGAAGGCAACGGCCGGCATCGTAGTCACGGCTAGCCATAATCCGCCGGAATATAACGGCTACAAGGTGTATGGCGCCGACGGCGGCCAGTTGGTTCCCGATCAAGCTGAACAAGTGATTGGAGAAATCCAGAAGGTGCAATCGTTCGCGGACGTCAAACGCTCGACGCGTTCGCAGGCCGAATCTGCAGGCATGCTGCAGTGGGTCGGACAGGAGCTGGACGATCAGTATATCGCCGCAGTCACTTCCGTAAGCTTGAATAAAGAGCTCATTAAGAAAATGAGCGATAATTTCCGCGTTGTTTATACGCCGCTGCACGGAGCGGGGAATTTGTCCGTACGCGCCGTGTTGGAGGAGGTAGGCTTCTCCCAAGTCGACGTCGTGGCGGAGCAGGAGCTGCCGGATGCGAAGTTCTCTACCGTGAAGTCTCCGAACCCGGAAGAGAAGGAAGCCTTCACGCTGGCTATCCGCCAGGCGAAGGAAGTCGATGCGGACATCATCATCGGTACCGACCCGGACTGCGACCGCATGGGCGCTGTTGTTAAGGATGCGAACGGGGAATATTTTGTTCTGACAGGCAACCAGTCGGGTGCTATTATGGTGGACTACCTGCTTAATAGCTTGAAGGAGCGGGGAGAGCTTCCTGCGAACGGCGTTGTGATCAAAACGATTGTGACCAGCGAAATGGGAGCTGTCATAGCCAAGCATTATGGCGTAGAGACATTGAACACGCTGACAGGTTTCAAATATATCGGTGAGAAAATGACGAAGTTCGAATCCTCGAAGGAAGCGGAGTTTTTGTTCGGCTACGAGGAGAGCTACGGGTATTTAGCCGGCACTTACGCACGAGACAAGGATGCGGTTATCGCTTCCATGCTGATTTGTGAAGCTGCCGCTTACTATAAAAACCAAGGCAAGACGCTGTACGAGGTGCTGCAGCAATTGTACGAGCGCCACGGCTATTTCCTGGAGTCGCTCGAGTCGCGTACGATGAAAGGCAAGGACGGCGTAGAGCAAATCCAAGGTATTATGCGCGACTGGCGCAATAACCCGCCTGCCGAGATCAACGGGCAGCAAGTCGTCAAGGTGGAGGATTTCTCGCTCGGATTGTATGATCTGCCTGCTGAAAATGTATTGAAATATACTCTGTCGGATAATTCCTGGTTCTGCCTGCGCCCTTCCGGAACGGAACCAAAAATCAAAGTATACTTTGCTGTCCGCGGCAGTTCCGCGCAAGCGGCTTCGGACGCGATTCATGGGCTGGTTAAAGCCGTAATGAGCCGGGTCGACCAAAACTAACGGTAGGAGTGAACGTGTTGACTGGGCGCTACTTGCAATGGAACAAACGAAGCATAAAGTGGTTATGGTGGCTGGTTATCTTAGGGATGCTGGCCTCCCTTCCTATAGCCTATGAAAGAAATGAAACGGAGCAGCAAACGGCGCGCAAAGTGGAGTTTGTCTTTGATTACCGCGACCTTCTGGAAATTTCCGATACGCAAACCGATCCGCGGCAGTTTGTCACCAACCAGGTGAAAGAGATGAAAAAAGCGGGTATTCAATCTATGGCGATCTATGAATCGACGTTGAATGAGCTCAGGCTTGCCCGCCGGATCGAGGTATTTTCGTCCCATGAAGCGACGGCTCTGACTCAAAGCCCGATTTCGCCGAATGAGAACTTCACCTATGTCCTGTTTGCCGAAAAGGATTCGCAGGAGAAGCTGCAGCCGTTAATTGTCCAAACGTTCTCCAGCTTGAATGTAAAGACAAGACCGTGGAATTTCAAAAATCAAAACGGCTTGATTATTGAGATGGGCTTGGAGGAAGCAAACCTTAAGCCGATGGATCCGGATCCTATAACGCTGCAAATGCTGAAGGATCAAGGGTTCCAGATCGTAATGAGAATGTCCAACCGCAGACCTTTCAATGAGGAGCGAATGGATACGCTGCTTGGACAGCTTCAAAAGTACGGGGTCAAAAGGTTCATCGTAGACGGGGAAACCGTTCCCGGCTATGTGAGCGATTCTGACTTTGAAAACATTGAAAAGATGTCCGAGCTTATGAAAAAGCACCATATGGGCCTCGCGAACATCGAACTGCAAAAAACGCAGCAAAAAGGCTTTAACAAGCTTGCGAAGCTGCTCGATTACAATGTCGTTCGTCTGCACTCATTTACGGAAAAGGACGGCGAGAAGCTGACGGAGAACTTGACAGAGCAGGAATTGAACGACCGGATCCAGGGTGTGGCCGACCGCTTTGTCCTTGCGGTCAAAGACCGGAATATCCGTATGGTCTTCTTGAATGCGAAGGCAGTGAAAAACCTGGACAAGGGCCTGATTCTGAATCCGTTGGAATCTCTGCGTAAAAGCTTGGTGGGGCCTGACGGCGCGCTTAACAGAATTCAGGACGCCGGCTATACACTGGGTATTGCAGAGCGCTTCTTCCCGTTCCATTCCGGATGGCAGAAGATCGCCAAAGGCTTGCTGTTTATCGGCGCCATCGCGTTAATCACGTTGACGATATCGTATTTTATCCCGGAGATTGCGCTGCTTGTCTTCATTGTCGGCTTGATCGGAGGGGCCGGTCTTTATGTGCTGAACGCGAATTTGTTCGCTCAAGCATTGGCTCTGGGAGCGGGTACTTGCGCCCCGACGCTGGCGATCCTCTTCGCTATCCGAACAGCGCGAAACCGACATGGATCCCAAGGCGGATCCAAGCTGCTATTCGCTATTTGGCTGCTGCTTAAGACGTCGGCTATATCGGTAATCGGTATTTGCTTCATCGTCGGGCTGCTGAACAGCATTATTTATCAGCTTGTGATCGATCAATTCCGTGGCGTAAGCGTGCTTCACCTGCTGCCGATTGTATTGGTAGCTCTCTACTGGTTGCTATTTAATGATGATCTCACCCATCGCGAAAAGCTGCAAAAGGGGAAAAAGCTGCTGACTTCCTACATCAGTGTTTTGTGGGTTATCGGAGCAGCTGTCTTAGTAGCCGGAGCGATGTACTATTTGTCGAGAACCGGTAACGAAGGACAAGCCTCCGCTTTCGAACGTTTGTTCCGCTCGTTCCTTGAGAACACATTGGGTGTTCGGCCGAGAACGAAGGAGTTTTTGATCGCGCATCCGTTGTTCCTGCTTGGTGCTTACTTGTGCGTGAAATATCGCAGTGCTCTGCTGCTCATTTTGGTCGGCGTTGTAGGACAAGCCTCTATTGTGGATACGTTTGCCCATTTGCATACGCCGCTGATGATTTCTTCGATTCGTATCGTTTACGGGCTGGCGTTCGGCATCCCGATTGGAATCGGCTTGATTGTCGTATGGGAGATCGTAGTAAGGAGTTGGCGTCGTTGGACACCGTTATTACTAAAAGAATAGTCTTATCCGGATATTACGGCTTCGACAATAGCGGTGACGAAGCGGTGTTACAATCCATTCTACTGGCATTGGAGGAGCAGGGAAAGGCTAGCGGTATTCGTTTTGTACCGGTGGTCCTCTCCATCCAGCCTGAGAAAACAAGCCGAACCTACGGCGTCGAATCCGCTCATCGTATGAGACTTGGCGAAGTGATACGAGCCATAAGAGGAGCCGACGGCTTGATCAGCGGCGGCGGCAGTCTTCTGCAGGATGCTACCAGCGCCAAGACGATCCCTTACTATCTCGCTATACTCAAAATAGCACAGTGGCTTGGAAAGCCGACCTTTGTTTATTCGCAGGGCATTGGTCCTGTCCATAAAAAAATGTTTTTCGGTTGGATCCGCTCCACGTTCGATAAGAGCCAATACATTTCGGTTCGGGATCAAGAGTCCAAACAGCTGCTGCAGCGAATGAAGGTGGGCAATGAGATTGCGGTTGTCCCTGATCCGGTCATGGGAATGCCTATGGGGTCATATGATGTACAAAGAGTGGCCGCGGCAGGTGTTGATTCTGAAGTAAAACCAGTTATCGGCGTCTCCGTCCGATATTGGAATCAGGATCGTTCGGAGCTGAAAGCGCTGGCCGAAGCATTGAAAACGGTTCTTGATAACAGCGAGACCGTTATCCGCTTTCTTCCGTTCCATCTGCCTTCGGACGCAGCTGCTTCCGCTGAAGTTCGGGATCACTTAGGGGAAGCCTACCGTTCCAGAATCACTATGGCTGACAATGTGGTTCATCCGCAGCACATGCTGGCGGAAGTAAGTCAATGTGCGGTGCTCATCGGCATGCGTCTGCATTCGCTTATTTATGCGGCATCCCAGGCGGTTCCAATGATCGGGATCTCTTATGATCCGAAGATCGACCAGTTCCTGAACCGGCTGAGGATGACCTCGGTTGCTACAACGGAAGCGTTTCAAGCGAAAACGGTGGCAAACGAAACTTTGCGCCTGTTAAAAGAGCGGGACTCGTGGCGGGAGGAGAAGCGGGAGCTGATTCATCAGCTGAAGAACGAAGCCCAGTTTCCGGCGAAGGCTATAGCGTCGTTTTACCTCAAAGCGGAAGATTCCAGATAACATCGTAGCTTTTTGCTCGGGGCATCCCCTGAAATCATGGTGGCTGCTGCGAATCGTTATAACGAACGGACGAATGTGTTTCTTCCATTAATATATAGTTAGCTTAGTCGTCGGATGAAGCATGATTGAAGAGAGAATATTCCGCTGCTTCATTCGGACATCCTATAAGTAAGTCGAGCGATTCGGATCACCTATGATGTAGGGAAACTTACCCAATCTGGCGCTGGAGCATGAAATACGCAGTGAAGCGATTCGCGAACAAGAAAACGTACAGAAACCTTGAAAATTACTATGAAAACAACCGATTTATCGCCTATTTTCCTGAAAATTAGTGTGGTGTTACGGTCTCAAACGGAGTATAATCTGTAGTGTTTGGGGTTTTTATAGATAAAAGGGGCTGTGAAAACAAATATGAATGTTTTATACGGAATTGGTTTTGCTGTAGCGTGCTTGATTGCCCTTCTGATGACGCCTCTCGTCAAAAAGTTTGCTTTTTGGGTAGGCGCGGTGGATGCACCCAATCATCGGAAAGTACATAGCCGCATCATGCCAAGGCTAGGCGGACTTGCCATTTTTGTTGGATTTGTCGGCGCGTACTTCGTTATTTCGCCGGTTATCGATTCACTGAATGGGGACGTTGCGTTAGGGCTGCTTGTAGGCGGTGCTATCATTGTACTGGTTGGCGCATTGGACGACCGATTCGATTTATCACCAAAAGTGAAATTGCTGGGCCAAATTTTAGCTGCTTGTGTCGTTGTTTATTCCGGGGTTGTCATTGACCTGGTCAATGTACCTTTTGGAGATACGACGCTGTCATTAACTTGGCTGGCTGTTCCGCTTACAATCTTCTGGATTGTCGGAGTGACGAATGCTATTAACTTGATTGACGGTCTTGACGGGCTATCGGCAGGCGTTTCGGGAATTGCTACAACAACGATTCTTGTATTGGCATTAATGATGGGGAATATAACGGTTGTTTTGCTGAGCGTTATTTTGCTTGGCAGTATCATCGGCTTTTTATTTTATAACTTTCATCCCGCCAAAATCTTCATGGGAGATTCGGGCGCATTGTTTCTTGGGTTCAGCTTGGCCACGTTATCCATTCTTGGATTCAAACAAGCTACGGTGTTATCTTTGTTAGTTCCTATTATGATTCTAGGTGTTCCATTGTCCGATACGTTCTTCGCGATTTTGCGGCGCTGGGTTAATAATCTGCCCATCTCCAAACCGGACAAGAGTCACTTGCACCACTGCCTGCTGCAGCTGGGCTTCAGCCATCGGGTTACCGTTTTGATCATTTATGGCGTTGCCTCCATTTTTGGTTTATCTGCCGTGCTTCTCTCCTACATGTCGGAGCAGGAGCTCATTTGGGGCGTTGTACTGCTCATTATTATCCTCATTGCGGTGCTTGTAGTTGGAGCGGAAGCGATAGGAATTATTAGTCAAACCAAGAAGCCGGTGTTCCAGTTTATCAATAAAGTCAGAGTCATGCTGAATGCCAGATCCAGAATGATGAAGTAACGGATATATCCTTAAAAGAATGATAATCCCAGACCTTAATTGGTTTGGGATTTTTTGTTTTGCGGAATTTCAGGATTCGACTAAATTTTTCATGCTTTTTGACCGATAAATTAGGTACAACTAACTTTGGAAAGCTACGGCACTACATATTTGGTAGCAAAACAGCGGTAAGGGGGAATTTGTACTCGGAGGGTCCATACGACAGCTTTCAACAAATAGAAGTGGAAAAAGTAGAAGTATGACATAAGGAGGAACCAACTTTGAAACGAATGACTACCAAATGGACGAGTCTGTCCATAGTCTTGGCGTTATTTCTCAGTCTTATGGCGCCATTGACGGCTTTTGCGGAAGTAACCTTAAGTGTATCCAACTTGCAGTATCGCAATAATCCGAATCCGCCTCCAGGAAATGATCCTGCGAATCCGAATCCTCCTGTAGATCAGTTCACGACGAACCCGATTACCGTAGTTGCTGATGTCAGCGGATTGAATGACGACGAGATTCCTAATATTTATTTTGAAGTAACGAATATGAATACAGGTAAATCGGTCGTAGATAAAACAAGTAAACCGCTCAAAACGGCGGACAATCAAATTACATTCAGCAACGTTACGCTGACAGAAGGTCTCAACAAGATCGTCCTGAGATACGATGGACTTGTGAATACGGCTTCGGCGCCAAGCTGGGCTTACTATATCCCTGTCTCTTCCATTAATAATTTGCTTATTAACGGCGATCCTATTACGGATGGACAGATGTTTCCTAAGAAGCCTCCTTACTCCGGCGCTACGATTACAGGGGAAGCAGGCAACGCGACCAGCATCGAAGCTTATGTAAACGGCGGTACGACAGCGTATCATCCTGCGAATTTTACTCGCGGAACCTTTACTTATATCAGCAATACGAACCGGGTCAACGACATCAAGTTTGTGCCTGGCGATAACGACATCAATTTTGTGTCGAGAAACAGCACGAATATTTACAACTTGAACAAATCGTTTATTTACGATGACGGCAAAGCATTCGCTTACAACGCCTTTATTGATCAAAAGAACGCTACGACGACTCCAACGGCACCAACGCAGAAGATGACTCCGAGCTTGCGCCCTAATTTGGAACAAAGCTCGTCTAACAACAACAATGTCGCTTTCTCAGCTTCACTGAAAACGAACCTGACCGGATCTGTTACGGACTACGTCTATGCGGACATTGAGATGGTAGGTACAGGCGGCACCTATATCCTTCATTATACTTTTGGAGATAGAAAGCTGTCCCTCATTGATTCGAACGGCAATCCCGTGAGTCCGGCGGGGGCATTGAACAACGGATTAACTCCGTATTTGAGCCCTGCAATTGGAGTGGCCAATACGAATGTGGTGAAGGATGCTTCGGGTCTGTACGAGGTCCATAATATTCAGGTTGATTTGCCGGTCAATACAGGACGAAGATTCCAGCAGATTGATGTAGAATTCACTCACAAAAATTTGATCGATACGACGAAGTCGAGCTTTTACTTCAGTTACGTCGATAAAGATGCGCCTTATGTAGATAAAGTAGAGCGAATTGTTGTACCTGGCGGCACGAACAATCCTCTGTTGTTTGAAACAAGTAAAAACCAGATCAATGAGTTTCCGGCAACATTAAAAGTATATGCGGATAAAACGTCCAGTGTATTGGTCAAGATTAATGGAAGTGCTTATAATGACGGCTCCCATCCTGGCGGTATTTACTCCTTCACTCCTGATGCATCGGGGAAAGGTAATGTAGATGTCTTGCTGCAAGGTCTTCGGGACGGCAATACGACTTTAGAGGTTATCCCATACGATGGCAGCACACCACCTCAGTTAGTTACTGCAGGCGGCAAGTCATACGACTTGCAAATTTCTGCCGCGCCTTATCTCATCGTTGATAATATCTTTAACGGCATGGTAGTGAAAAATGTAAGTGAGCTTACATGTACAGCAGCTGCCGGTGTTTGCATTTCGGGTAGAACTGTTAACCTTGGTAATGGGGTATTGAAGGTTTCCATTAATAACAAAGATGTTGATGCTGCGGACATTAAAACGAATGCAGCTGTACCAGGCGGTTTTACGATTGCCCTTGATTCGACTAAATCAGAATATTATTTCGGTAAAGACGACGGAAGAAAAACGGTTCATTTTGAGCTTATCGTCAACGGCCAAAAGGTTACCGAACAAAGCTACGATATTTTTGTATTCAGTCAATTTTTGCCTGCTATTGTGAGTTTTGCACCGGATTACGATCCGAAGGATGTGCGGTTCTCCAAAGATACGAAGCCGGATACGTACTACACAACATCCAATGATATGAAAATCAGCGGTTCCGCAACCAATGCAAGCTCTTTGAAGGTTACTTATTTGAAGCCAGGCAGTACAACGCCGATCAATGTTTCCATTTCACCGAATGCTGCCGGAGCGGCTGCAACGCCATTCCGCAACACTTCTCCGGACGATACGATCAAGCTGACCGAATTTGGCGCTTATGTATTTACAGTTGAAGCGAAAAATGTTAGCGGTGCTGTAGTAAGCAAATCATTTACCATCACGCGCCAGCCGACGCCTTATCAAATCTTGGAGCCGGCGCTCATCAAGAATGAAGAAGGAAAAGATCAGGCTAATATCAATAAGAACTTCCAGAAAATCACTATGTTGGCTGAGAACGCAGACAGTGTCATTTTCGGCAAAGAAGAAGCTGTGAAAGAAACGGATCCGACGAAACCAGGTATTTACTATTATGAGGCGCGTAATTTGAAACCAGGAAAGAATGAAATCAAGTTTACGATCAATCGTTCTTCCGGTAAATTAAACGGCAGCATCATATTGTATAATGTAGACACTCCGATTGAAGGGAATCAATACAAAGCCGAACTGGCTTCCAAAATGAAAGTATTTAATGGAGACATTGAGCTAGGCTTCCCAAAAGATACGAAGCTGATGCGCAACGATAGAAAAGCGGAGAAGCAATACATTTCCGCAGACCGCAAAATTTTGTTCGGTATTGCCAGCAACGACGATGGCCGAGTAGATAAAGAAGTTGAGGACCGCGGAGGCAAAAACTTCTTAATCGAAATGTCGGGCCGCTTTAAGCCGGCCAGCAAACGATTCTGGATTGACGGCGGAACGATTGAGGAGATTAGAGCTCCAAAAGAAGACGAGAAGCTGAAGGATGCTTTGGAGGGAAGCGGACGCTTGCCGAACGAGTCTTCCGAATTCGGTTCTTCCAACGATACGTTCTACAACCGTTATTTAAACGATCTCGTTGTTCCGACCAAGCGCGGTACATTGACGTTAAAATATGATGCCAACATTCGTGATGACGCATGGAAGTATGTAACGGTGTTCCATTTCAATACATTTGCCGATAACAACGGTGAAGCTAACAAAGCCAGAGCAGAGTGGAGAAATATCGGCGGCGTTGTGGATTTGAGCAAAAACACGATTACCGTACCGTTTGATTCATTTGGTTATTATCAGGTTATGTATATGGATGACAGCTTTAATGATGTCACAGGTCATTCTTGGGCGCGCGACTATCTGGATACTCTTTACTCCAAGGGTATGATGAAGAACAAAGATTCCAGCCCGGAACGATTTTTGCCGGATGAGTCGATTACTCGCGGGGAATTCGTAACGATGCTCGTCAAAATCTTCAATATTCCTTTGGAAAATGAAGATACGAATATTATTGACGAGAGCGACCCTAACTATGACGGTACATTTAAAGATGTCCAAAGAGGCGATCTATATGGTTCCGATGGGTTGTACGACTTTAAACATATTGAGGCGGCTGCGAGAGCCGGTATCGTTAGAGGCGGAAGTGACGGCTATTTCGGTCATAAAGACTCTATAACTCGTCAAGATGCTGCCGTCATGATTGCAAGAGCTGCCGATCTGAAGATGACCACCGATGATAAAAAAGTGCTGGCTTCGCTTCAAAAGGCATTTACCGATGGCGGAAGCATTGAATACTATGCAAGGCCTGCCGTTGAAGCGGCAACCCGTGAAGGCTTTATCGAAGGGATGCCGAACGTGCTGCTGGAAGGCCAAAAGAAGCAGACGCTTCGATTCGCGCCGAAGGACTATTTCTCTCGTGCAGAAGCCGCTGCAGTAGCTATTCGCATATTGAAGCAGCAAAAGAAAATCCCTAAATAACTTCCTGAATAACATCATGATTGGAGCCCGTCAATGCAGCTTGTTGACGGGCATTTTCATAAGGTATCGGTTGGAAAATAATACGTGATGACGAAGGTGATATATCGTTGTATACTAAGTTTCGTAAGCGAGCGAGTATACTGAAATGATATACGAAATGCAGTACTAACCGCTTGAAAGTAATGAGAAAAAACTTTAAAAAAGTTTTTTCAAAGAGCGCAACTTTTTAAACAACATTGCGTTTAATACAATGAAACACAAAACAACACGGAAATGATCGCTTAAAAGAGCAAGTATTGTTGGATATTTTTCACAAAATACCCTCTTTACCTTACTAGTTTTGCAGTGTATAATGTATAAGGGTATGCGAGTCCCTATGTTCTCATTTTTATTGTTTACTAGTTTCTGCAATATTATACGTTGCAGACCTTTATAATAATTTTAAATTCGCTCAACTCTGGGAAGGGGGTGAATCGGCTAATGAGGGAAACGAGCTATAAATTATCTAAACAAAACTCTCAACAACCGAAAGATATTCGAGGAGGAGAAAAAAAGGTTATGAAGAAAAGTTTATCTACAATCCTGTCCCTAGCTATGGCATTCTCTATGTTTTCTTCCGTAGCTCTGGGTGCAGAAGCTGCTAAAACTTCCGCTGATTTCAGCGACTTGAAAGATCTGGACGCAGCTACTAAAGCTAAGTTCGACGATATGATCTCTGCTGGTATTTTTGATGGTGTTAGCGAAGGCACATTCGGTTTGAAAGACAAAATGAACCGCGCTCAATTTGCTAAAGTTGCGGCTCTGGTTTTCAAATTGAAAGTTGATACTTCCCTGAAAACATCTTCTTTCGCAGACGTTAAAGCTGACGATCCAGCTAACGGTTATGCTCTTCCTTACATCGAAGCAGTTAAAGCTGCTGGCATCACTGATGGATATGCAGAAGGTCAATACAACCCATCTGGCGAAGTGACTAAAGAGCAATTGGCTACTTTCTTGCTTCGTGGTTTGGGCTTGGATAAAGACGCACAAGCTACTCCAGGCGTTACTGACAAAACAGTTTCCGACTGGGCTAAAGGTTATGTAGCTCTTGCAATCCAAAAGAAATTGTTGACTAGCGGTACTGACGGTACTTTCGGTGGTACTTCCGCAGCAACTCGCGACTTGCTGGTTCTTTCTTCTTACGAAGCTAAGCAACAATACAAGCCAAACTTCAATGGCAAGTATGCAATCGCGTCCTTCAAAGCAACTGACGCTAACATCTTGTCTCTTGAGTTGAACGGAGCTCTTTCCGAAGAAGCTGCTAAAAACTTGAAGCTTGAAGTTAAGAAAGACGGCTCTGTAATCACTTCCGGTTTCACTACGAAGTGGAGCGACGACAAAACAAAAGCAACTTTGACTTTCGACGCTAAGTTCGTTGACAGCAAATACGAAATCACTTTGGGCGGCTTGACTAACATCGACGAAACAGCTAAAACTGCTTCCGTCACAACTAGCCCAGAGAAAATCACTAAAATCGACTTCTTGACTGCTTCCGACACAATTCCTTTGGGTTGGGATAAAGATGAGAAATTGCAAGATATCCGCATTGACTTCAAAGCTACTAACCAATACGGTGCAAAAGCTAGCTTGAATGCAAGTGCATTCGATATCAAAACCAACGATGGAACTATTACTCCAATCGCTGGCGAGCAAGCGTTCCGTTTGACTCAAGAGAAAGATGTTGATACTAACGATCGTATCTCCATCACAATCATCCATAAAGAAACTGGCGTTCAAGCTAACAAGCTGTTCACAGTTGGTATGGAATCCGTTGTTGCTAAAGTAGAAGTTGGCGATCTTGTTGATTCCACTGGCAAGAAAATCGACGCTATTGACGGTAAAGACGGTTACGGCTACCTTGACGTTAAAGCTTGGGACCAATACGGTTTCCGCGTTGAGAAAGCAGTTATCTTGAACGATTCCGTGAACGTTGTTACAACTGATCGTGACCTTGAAACAGGCGTTAAAGGCAATGACGATCCGTTCGTATCCGACGTTATCGGCGACGATGCTGACGATCTGAGAGTTTGGTCCGACACTGACGAAGATAAAGACGTAACAGTTCAAATCTTCGCTAACGGTTCCGGCCAATCCGTATCCAAGCAAGTTAAAATCAGAGCTTCCAAAGAGCCTGCTTCCGTAGAGTTCGGTTCTTACAACTATCAACTTGCTAAAGGCGATGACTACGCTAAATTGCAAGAAGAAGAGTTCAGAAAGCAATTGTTTGTACCAGTAATCATCAAAGACGCTAACGGCGACGTATTGGATGCAGACGATGTAGTAACTGCTTACTACGATAAGAAGAAGTTTACTGTTGACTCTTCTAACGGCATCACTTTGAGAGAAGATGCGATCCAAAAAACTGGTCCTTACAAAGGATACATCGCAATCAAATCCGTTGATAAAACGGGTGCTCAAGACATCGAGATCGAGTTGGAAGATAAGCCAGTAGTAAAAACATGGACTACTTATGTTGGCGACGTTCGTACTATTGAGTCCGTGAAGTTCTCCACTACACCTAAGAAATACCAAACTCCTGCTCTTTCCGGAACAGTGGATAACGAACTGAAATTGAAATTCTATGACCAATACGGTCAAGCTATCAAATACGAAAACTCTGAAGATGATGCTTACTATGTAAACTTCAACTACAGAGCAACTGAAGGTAGCGCAGTAACTGAAACTTACCTGCAAGGTAAAATCGGCGACACTACTGAAACGCTGAAAGCAACTTCTGTTGGTGAGTCTGTTTACAAAAACAACATTGCTGTTGAAAATGTGTTTGACACTTCTTGGAAGTTCTACACTACAACAGGTGCACAAGCTTCTACGTTCGAATTCAAGGCTGAATTGTTCAAAAAAGGTAAGAAGGATGATGAGTACAAATCCATCTCCAAAGAATCCAGCACTCTGGAAGTTCTTAACCCTAACAGTGCTTCCAACAACTTCACTTATGAAGTTTATGCTGACAAATCTTTGAACAATACGCTTCTTGCAGCGGGTGACTTCTTCGATCTCGGAGGATCCACAACTACTCAAGCAACATATGTAAAAGACAACTTCCCTAAACTTGCAAAAGAGTTGAAAGTAAGAGTTAAGAAAAACGGTGAAGAAGTGAAAACTGGTTCTTCCATCGTATCGATTAGCTCCGCTAACAACAACATTGCAACAGCATATGACAACAAATTCGTTGCTGGTATCAACCCAGGTACTACGAAGTTGACTGTCTTGTATGCGAATGAAAAAGGCGAGCGCAAAACTGCTAATGCTCTGGAAGTAACTACGAAGTCCGATGCACCTACAGTTACAAGCCTGGTGTCCAAGAAGACTGAGAAAACTCTTTCCACAGCTGATTTCAACACATTGTTTGTCACTGGAAGCTCCTACATGTGGGATGCTAAACTTGGTGAGAAACTGACTTTGAAAGACAACTACGGCGGAGAAGTTGTATCTGAGAATACTGCTAAATCCGAAACTGTTAAGCATGCTTCTGTTTACGGATTGACAACTTACATCACTGATGTAGTTGGCGGCACTTTGTCCGATGTTATCGTAGCTGCTGACGGTAAAGTATCTGTGAAAGCTGATTCCGCTGTTACTTCCTTCGTAATCAACGTAATGGCTGGTAACGGAACAACTGCAACATTCACAGTTTCCAAGTAATAAGCCTTAAAAAAGAGAGGGCCCTTCGGGGTCTTCTTTTTTTTGTATATCCAAGCTATACTTACAGTACATACTAAGCTGATGACAAGAGGTGAAGCATGAACAAGACACATACAAAAGTTTTAGTCAGTACTTTGCTCTTATGGGCAGCTACCATTGTTGGCGCGAACGCAGACGGCAATAACTACACCATCCAGCCGGGGTCGGTCGATGATCCGGTTATTACGAAAAGCTATTTTGATCAGAACATTAAGCAGAAAGTGATGGACGAGCTTGCTAAGCAATCGATGACGGAAGAGAAAATTAAACAAATCATAAGTGCCGAGCTTGGCAAAGGAACTCCTGGGACATCTAATCCTGAAGTGCCTACTCCACCGCCAGCCTCTGGAAGTTCCGAGTTAACCGTCGTGGAGCTCAAGCAGGGACAGTTGCTTTATGGCGGTGCTGGAGTAGAGATTATTGTTCGAACCGGTAAGGTAACTGTTATAAGTACAGATGATAATGGTGTTGCCGATGTCACGTCCGGTAAAGATTTGGCTGCCGGTGCAGCAGTTGAAAACAACCATTTGCTTATTGTTCCTAGAGAAGGGCGTGGTGTTAAGCCTGACCCTAAAAACAAGCAAGACATTTTTGTTATGGTGCGTGGAAGCTATGTCCTAACCAATGCAGATGGTTCTAAAGTGACACCATAAATTTTACCCATACTGTCAACAGTTTATACGTTTGCTGATCGTGCAGAGAGACATACTACGGTTACATCACTCTTGGAGGTGGACTTCATGGCAAAAGCCAAAAAGGTTGTACCTGAAAGTAAGCAAGCGTTGGATGCATTGAAGTATGAGATTGCTGCAGAGCTTGGTTTACCAGTTGGAAAGTCGATGTCGAACGCAAGCGCCAATGTCGAATTCGCTACAGAATTAGGCGCAATTCCTCAATATTCGATGAAGGAAGACTACTGGGGCCATATTGCATCCCGTGATGCAGGAGCCGTTGGCGGAGCTATTACAAGCAGGTTAATACGTAAAGCTGAGGAAATGATGTTTAATTTGTAGTCCAAGAATGATGCAGCTTCTATTAATTAAAAAATATGTTATTTTTGTGGGAACTCATGCAATATTATTGACAGTACTCGACAAATCCAGTAACATAACTTAAAGAAGGTCATGTTTAAAGAAACCTTTTCCACTAGGAAAAGGTTGATTTTTTTGTATGTATACTTTTTATTTAAGAATACTACTTATAGGAGGTCGATAGTATGTCCATTCCACGCGGTCGACGCTTATTTACATCCGAGTCCGTTACAGAAGGGCATCCGGATAAAATCTGTGATCAGATTTCCGATGCAGTGTTAGACGCATTTCTTGCTAATGATCCCAATGCACGTGTTGCGTGCGAAGTTTCTGTAGCTACAGGTTTGGTATTGGTGATCGGAGAAATTACAAGCCAATCCGAATATGTAGACATTCAATCGATTGCTCGCCAAGCGATCCAGGATATAGGCTATACTCGTGCGAAGTATGGCTTTGACTCCAAAACTTGCGCGGTGCTCGTTTCCTTGAACGAACAATCCCCTGACATTGCACAAGGCGTTAACAAAGCGCTTGAAGCACGTGAAGGTCAAATGACGGACGAGCAGATCGAAGCTATTGGTGCGGGTGACCAAGGGATGATGTTCGGTTTTGCGGTTAATGAAACGCCAGAACTGATGCCACTTCCAATCTCTATCTCCCACCAGTTGTCCCGTCGTTTGTCTGAAGTTCGTAAGAACGGTACATTGCCATATCTTCGTCCGGACGGCAAAACGCAAGTAACGGTTGAGTATGAAGGTGATACACCAGTACGCGTTGATACTATCGTTGTATCGACTCAGCACGGTGAAGAAGTAACTTTGGAGCAAATCCAAGCGGATATCAAAGAGCACGTTATTAAGCCTATCGTGCCTGAGAAGTTCCTTGATGCAAACACTAAGTATTTCATTAACCCGACAGGTCGTTTCGTTATCGGCGGACCTCAAGGTGACGCTGGTCTGACTGGCCGTAAAATCATCGTTGACACCTATGGCGGCTACGCACGTCATGGCGGCGGTGCGTTCTCCGGTAAGGATCCGACAAAAGTTGACCGCTCCGGCGCTTACGCGGCTCGTTACGTAGCTAAAAACGTCGTTGCTGCAGGCCTTGCAGACAAATGCGAAGTTCAGCTTGCATACGCAATCGGTGTAGCACAACCGGTTTCGATTGCAGTTGACACATTCGGCACAGGGAAAGTGTCTGAAGAGAAATTGGTTGAAGTAATCCGCCAGCATTTCGATCTTCGTCCTGCGGGCATTATCAAGCAATTGGATCTTCGCCGACCTATCTACAAACAAACGGCTGCATACGGTCATTTCGGCCGTACAGACGTGGATCTGCCTTGGGAGCGTACCGACAAAGCCGAGCTTCTTAAGCGCGATGCATTAGTATAATTTCATCTGCTTCAGATACCAAAGCCTGGTTCTTTTATGAGAACCGGGCTTTTTTGTTTGTCTGTCGCGAAATGTTCAAATATAGCGAATTTAAGGTGGATTTTATCTTATTTTAATCTAGCAAAACGTAACTTTTTCCATAGTAATAGAGTCTAAGATTAAGGAGAGTGGGAAATAGAAGGGAGAACGCAACGTGAGTAAGCATAAGTTATGGATTCGTATGTCTTCAATAGTCTTATCGGCTGTGATAAGCATGTCGCCTCTTTTATCTACAACACAAGTGTACGCTGCGACGGAACCGACAGTAACGTTAGTAGGCCAAGATATATTAACGACGGGCGCAGTTCTCAAAAAATATGTTTGGAAATCGACACGAAGCAATAAAGAGTATATGACGAATGGTAATGTCATCGAGGTCGATTTGACCAATCCCTATGTGAAGTTGGATGTCATGACAGGCACGAACAACCAGCTGACCAAAGAGCAGAGCATATTGGGAATGGCTACAGAAACCAAGGCGGTAGCCGGGGTGAACGGGGATTTTTATAATACGAAGGCGGAAGGGGTTCCGATGGGACCGGAAATATCCAACGGACAGCTGGTGGCAACGCCTCCTTATTTGCCTGGTTTTTATTCCTTCGCGTTGACCAAGGATAATGTGCCGATAGTAGATTTGTTTACGTTTCAAGGTTCCATAAAGGCAAAAGACGGGGCGAAATTCGCTCTCGGCGGTATCAATAAAACGTATTACTGGTTTGAGCCGGGCGGTGAGCACAGCCATATTGACGCCATGTTTATGTATACTAATGCATGGGGACAGGTGGACCGTTCCAATGATGGTGTCACCGTGCCGACAGAAGTCCTGGTCCAAAAAGGAATTATAACAAAAATCGCAGACAATGCGATCATCGATATGATTGCTCCTCAAGACGGATACATACTAAGAGCTTCCGGGAAAGCGGCGGACTTTGTTCGTGAGCATATGAAGGTCGGAGATCCGTTGGTAACGGATTATGAGATTCTTCCTCAAGATCCAAGCAAAAAGTATGATGCGAAAAATTTCAAAATGATGATCGGCGGCCATACCATCATGGTAGATGGGGGGCAAGCTACCGAGTTTTCAAGAACCGTGGACGATCTGTGCTGCTACCGTTCCCGAACAGCCATTGGGTACTCGCAAGACATGAAAAAGGCTTATCTCATTACAGTGGATAATAGCGGAGAAAGCAAAGGCTTGAGCATGACAGAGCTGCAGCAGTTTATGATCAAAGTCGGCGTATGGAAAGGGATGAACTTGGACGGCGGCGGATCGACCCAGATGGTTGCCCGGCCGTTAGGGGAATTTAACCCCGTATTGGTCAATAAGACGGAGACAGGCGTTCAGCGAAAAGTCGTTAACGGAGTCGGTGTTTATTCTACCGCACCTAAAGGCGATGTCAGCGCATTGTTTATCCAAGCGCCTGAATTTTTATTTTTGAACGAACAAGTGCCATTGAAGTTTAAAGGCTATGATATTTTTTACAATCCGGTTGTATCCGATAATGTAGTAGCACAATGGAGCTCCGATAATCAAGCGGGCACGTTTAATGAGAATGTATTTACACCAACCAAAGTAGGAACAGCAAAAGTAACGGCTAAATCGGGCAATGGAACGCAATCCGCTGAAATTCCGGTCGTAGGACGGGATCAGCTGGCGGGGCTCCGAATTAGCGGAAGCGACATCGCTTTGTCCGAAGGCTCCTCTTACAAGCTTCCTGTCATTGCGACGACAAAATCCGGGAAATCCAGAGAGGTGCCGGCTGAGCTGATTCAATGGGAAGTGCTCGGCATGAAAGGCGAGGTCAAAAACGGCGTGCTGAACGTCGAAAGTCTCGCTGGTGCAACCCAGG
This sequence comes from Paenibacillus sp. NPDC056579, assembly GCF_042793215.1. NCBI lineage: Bacteria > Bacillati > Bacillota > Bacilli > Caryophanales > Paenibacillaceae > Paenibacillus > Paenibacillus sp. NPDC056579. Next base: position 85,498 of record NZ_JBHTVD010000016.1, on the reverse strand, counting down.
TTCAGCTTATCGCCCGTTATGACGGCTACAGCACGATGCTGACTCTTGCGATCGGCAAGGATAAGGTATGGTACGATCTGGACACCAATGCGGTGATGACGCTCTCCAGACCGCTTCCGGAAGGCGTAACGACTTCGGTCTATATTCGGGAAGAAAACAAGAACAAATATTTGGAGTTGGCGTATGACTTCACCAAAGGCGAAGGGACCAAATGGGCCTATGCCGATATGGACACGGGCATCCAGATTGAAGGCCAGCCGCAGCTTTTGAAATTGAAAGTCAATGGTGATGAGAGCCTCAATGCTCTGAAAACGGAAATTAAAGATAACAGCGGTAAGATTTATTATGTAGAGCTCACCCCGAACATTAACTGGAAAGGGTGGAAGCAGCTTTCCGTGGATTTGTCGGCATATGACTTGAAGTATCCGATTTCCGTAAAGAGTGTCTATGTAGTCAACGACAAAATGGGTCAAGACGAGCGGGCTGCCGTTGGCAAAGTAGGCCTTGACGATATTACGTTTAGTTACAAAGGCCAGATTACAACTCCATCGAACAACTCGGTCAAATTGACCGTCAATAAGACGGCGGTTACGGTAAACAGCAAAAATATGACCTTGGAGCAAGCGCCAGTCATTATTAGCGGGAATACGTTGCTCCCTATCCGTTTCGTAACGGATGCACTGGGCGGCACTGTCCGATGGGACGATAATGAGCGTAAGGTGACGGTGATTCGAGGCGACAAAATGATCGATCTTTGGATCGACAATCCCGATCTGATTGTGATTGGAAAACGGATTACGGCGGAGGTCGCGCCAAGGATTATGAAAGATGTGACGATGGTACCGCTTCGGATTTTATCCGAGAATCTCGGCTGGAAAGTAACATGGGATGAGAAAACGCAGCAAATTACTCTGCAATAATTAGTTCCATGCTCCTCTTACAAACGTCGATAAATATGGTACTATATTGCTAGGAGCCTGTCCGACACTCGGGGTCGAACAGGCTTCTCCATATGGAATCGTTAATGAAGGGGCCTGGCATATGCAAGTGGACGCATTGGACCGCATTATTAAAAATGCGATTGACGTCATGGAGAGCAGCAAATATCAGATATTTGAAATTTGCGAGAATGTCCGGTCAGAGCGGAACGCACTTAATAACGAACTGGAGCAAGTTATCGACGAAACGACGAAAACGATCGATATGGTCGATCATATTGAAATGGAATATAGGCGGGCTCGCATCCGGTTGACCGAGGTAAGCCGTGATTTTAAACGATTCAAGGAAGAGGACATACGGACCGCTTACGAATTCGCCACGCAGATGCAAACTCAGCTCGCTACCTACAGGGAGAAGGAGCTGTACCTGAAGGCGAGACGGGACGATCTGCAAAAAAGGATTAAAAATGTCGATAAACAACTGGAGAGAGCGGAATCGGTCGTCTCGCAAGTGAATGTAGTTCTTGAGTACCTGTCGGGAGATTTGAACCAGGTAACCCGGTTGCTGGAATCCGCCAAAAATCGACAGCTGCTTGGTTTGAAGATTATTTTGGCCCAGGAAGAGGAACGCAAACGGATTGCCCGGGAAATACACGACGGCTTGGCACAAACGATGGCAAACGTCGTGCTGCGAACGGAAATCGCCGAACGGATGCTTACCAAGCAAGCCTATACTTCTGTTAAAGAAGAGCTGGTGGACCTGAAAGGACAGGTTCGAGGCGGGATTGAGGAAGTCCGCAAAATCATATTTAACCTCCGGCCAATGGCCTTGGACGATCTCGGTCTGATTCCGGCCGTCAGGAAGTTCGTACAGGATTTTGAGGAAAAATCGAGAATCCGCACGCAGTTCGATTTTACGGGGAAAGACTCCCGTCTTCCGTCGGGGATGGAAGTCGCGATTTATCGCCTTGTTCAAGAAGCTTTCTCCAACGTAGCGAAGCATGCGCAAGCTTCTCATGTTACACTAGAGGTAACCTATCAGCAGCAAATGGTCAAAATCGTCGTGACCGATAACGGAATCGGGTTTGCTGTTGAAAGTATCGATAAAAAGATTGAGAAAGGAAGTCATTACGGTTTAATAGGCATGCGTGAGCGTGTTGAGCTGCTCGAGGGCAGAATGGAGCTTCAATCGGCCAAAGGGGCCGGCACGAAGGTATCGATGTTGATTCCAATTAAACTAGACTCGAAGGAGGAGTAAGATAATGGACATCATGGGAAATACGAAGCGCAATATAAAGCTCGTGCTTGCAGACGACCACCAGCTGTTTCGCGAAGGGGTCAAACGCATTTTAAATATGGAGAACGATCTTGAGGTTGTAGGCGAGTGCGGTGACGGAATTCAGGTCATCGAGTTGTGTAATTCGTTATCACCGGATATCGTATTAATGGATATTAATATGCCGGTCGAGAACGGCGTGGTTGCTACCGAGAAGCTGAAGGATATTTTTCCCGATATAAAGGTAATCATTCTGTCGATTCATGATGACGAAAGCTATGTATTCGAGACGCTGCGTAAAGGCGCTTCCGGCTATTTGCTCAAAGATATGGAGGCGGAGTCGCTGATCAATGCAATTCGCTCTGTCGTTGCTGGACATGCCTACATACATCCTAAGGTAACGGGTAAGCTGATCAATCAGCTGCGCAGAATGACTTATTTGGATGAGGTAGGAGTAGCCGGCAACGGAGCGGTAGCGAAAGAGGCGGGAGTGAAATACGTTCATTCCGACAACAGTCCTTTGACGCGCAGAGAAGCCGAGGTGCTTCGTCTAATGGCCGAAGGAAAGAGCAACAAGATGATCGGCGAGTTTTTGTATATTAGTGAGAAAACAGTGAAAAACCACGTCAGCAGCATTCTCCAAAAAATGGAGGTCGACGATCGGACGCAAGCCGTCATTATTGCTATTAAAAACGGCTGGGTCACACTCTAAAACAGGAACCAACCAACTCATTGCGGCATATACTGGTCTTAAGGGAGGGAGCCGCGATGATGTTAGGGTTACTGTGGATTTTTGGCAGCTATGCTGCAAGTATTGCCTTGGTGCATTGGTGTTATCGGCGGCACCGGAAAAGTGACCGGAAGATAACGCATCTATTGCTTATTACACATAATAATCAAATGCAAGTGGAATGGTACATTCGTTCGCTCCTGTTTTTCTCGCGGCTCAAAGGTAGAGACGTTCATGTAACTATCGCCGACGAAGGCTCAACGGATGATACGCTAGCTATAGCCGAACGTTTCCGAAAGGAAAATAATCTGGATATTTGTATCTTTGAAGGACCTGAATCTATGGATGAATGGATCCGACAATATGAAGATAAGCAGGTTATTGTTGTTCGGCTTGGCGCCCAAGATGGTTTGGTAACCGCTTACAAAACGATGTAATTATGAACTAGCAGGTGATTAATGAAATCCATCCTATATGTAGTTCTCGATAATCACTCTATGAAGTGGAACCTATCAATAGATATAGTGGCTGATATGGACTATTGGTTCGGTCAGCGTTCGGAGTCTATCAAGATCCGGATGCTGGAGCCGGCCATTTCTTTTGGACAAGCTGTCGTATTGCGGGACAAGCTTAATGCGCTTGATTGGACGGGTAAAGACGCTACAGGACCGGGTGTTTTTCTTAAGACTATGAGAGAACAAGCATCGCAGCTCGAGCTGCCTTTACCGGCGGATGGGCTGCAGATGGTAGACTGTACGCGGAAGCAATGGGAGGCTTATTTGCAAAGTCATGGTGACCCTATGCCTATTCTAGCAGATGAGCTCGAGCGGATGGTCCATTGGATGCAAGGACGGAGCTTGCTGTTGGATGAAGTGAAGCAGCTGATGGAGCATTATGGGCTCGCGGATGCGTTGGCACGTCCATTGGCTTATTTGCAGACAGCGTACTTGTACGGCATGCTGCAATTGGATCAAGGGATTGAGATGATAAGGGAGCGCAAGTTTCCCTGGATTCATCAGGTAAGAAGCTTCCGTTGCCGCCGATGCGGGAGCGGGCTGGAGCACATGGTCTTTACCGAATGCATGTATTGCGGTACTGAGTGTCCGTATTGTGAGGAATGCTTGACCATGGGGCGGTCCCGGTATTGCTCTGTATCTATTCAACCGGCAAAAGGCAACCTTATGGTTAAACCGAACACCTCAGCCAAAGGGGATACCGGGCGAGAGCTCGAGCCTTACTTGAGTCCGTGGGGGCTAAGCGAGATTCAAGCGGAAGCGTCGGGACAAGCACTGCTATTTTTGAAAGGGAATGAATTACAATCGGGGCATATGCATCCATATAGACGGGCGAAGTTTCTCATTTGGGCGGTAACTGGAGCGGGGAAGACGGAGATGATTTTTCCCATGATCCAGTATACGGTTGCGCGCGGCGGAAGAGTAGTGGTCGCCACTCCGCGGAAGGATGTTGTGCTGGAGTTGAAGCCCCGGCTGGAAAAAGCGTTTCACCCCACGCCGGTTGTCACGTTATATGGCGGCAGTGATCAGCGGTGGGATATGGCCCCGATAACAATTGCTACAACGCATCAGCTGCTGCGGTTCGATCAATCATTCGATCTGGTGATCATAGATGAGCTGGACGCGTTCCCCTACCACAATAATCCCGTACTGCAGTATGCTGCAGAAAAAGTGTGCAAGGTGAACGGAGCGACGATTCTGCTGTCCGCGACACCTCCGCGTGAGCTGCAAAAGGCAGCCGCTAGCGGCCGATTGCCGCATGTGAAAGTAACGGCACGCTACCATCGCCACCCTTTGCCTGTTCCCGTATTAATCCCTGCCTCGTCCGTCCGCCAACAACTGCAGAAGATGACTCTCGCACCGAAGCTGAAACAGATCGTGGCTCACTCGATACAGAGAGGCGCGCAGCTGTTCGTTTTTGTTCCAAAGATCCATATGGTAGAGCCATTGGTAGGCTTGCTTCGTCGGTCGTTTCCGCAGGTCGTTACGGAAGGCACCTCTTCCAAGGATGAGCAGCGGGGTCAAAAGGTTGTCGATTTTCGCAGCAAGCAAACCCGCATTTTGGTAACGACAACGATCCTTGAGAGGGGCGTCACGATTCCGAAGTCCGACGTGCTGATTGTAGATGCGGACGAGCCTATTTTTGATTCGGCAGCATTGGTGCAGATGGCGGGCAGAGCAGGGCGTTCTGCGGAAGACCCGGCAGGGCATGTATATTTCGCTTCCAAAGAGAGGACTCGTGCCCAGTTGGAGGCCGTTCGTCAAATAAAAGGAATGAACACACTGGCCAGGAAGAAGGGATATTTACGGGAAAAAGGAGTGGGTGAAGCTTGAGCGGAGGAAGCCGATTCCGACAAGGTTGGCAACGGCTTGCACGAGTAACGGAGGGGCTGCTCTCAGCTAGTAAGTCCGTTTGTACGGCATGCGGGGGCCGATACAATAAGCTGCGTGAGCTTCCATTGTGTGACACTTGCTTGGAGGCAGTTCCATGGATCTTGCAGGTTCGCTGTGAGCGGTGCGGCAGGCCCGACCATTGTACGGACTGTTTACGTCGTCGGGACACATTTTTCGTCCAAAACCGCAGCGCGGTAAACTACAGCCCATTAATGAAGGAGTGGCTGGCTTTGTTCAAATATCGCGGTCACGAGAAGCTTCGCCAGCTTATTGGGACGATGCTGCTGCACGCCTATCATTTGCATAGATTCGGAGCGGAAGACATGAACGAACAGCCACCCTTCAGGGAGCTGATCACGTACGTGCCTCTTAGCAGAGAAAGGCAGCTGGAGCGGGGCTTTAATCAGGCACAGCAGCTGGCTGAAGAGCTGGGCAAGAGAGCTGGCATCCCCGTCATACCCTTACTGGAGCGGACAAGGCACACCGACAAACAAAGCTTTAAGACGCGTGGAGACCGGCTGGAAGATTTGCAGGGGGTTTTTGCGCTGATTCCAGCATCGGCGATTGCCTTAAAGCAGCTGGCGGCCTACTCGCCGATCAAGCTGTACGTGATTGATGATGTTTACACAACGGGCAGTACACTGAACGAATGCGCCAGAACGGTGCGCCGAGAGCTTGAAGGCATCCATGTGTATGGAATTAGCTGGGCTAGGTAATCCGATTTGTCGAAATATGTTAAAAAATATGGTGTACAATCTCATGGGTGTTACAGTACACTAGACCTAATAATTGAGCAAACAGGGAACCGTTCATGGGAGGGGAGCAGATTATGAGTTTAAATGTAGACAATTGTCAGCGTTGCGGGAGAGTATATGTCAAAAACAACTACGGTCTATGTGGAAATTGCATTAAGGAAATCGATCTTCAGTATGAAAAATGCTTGAAATATCTTAGGGAGAATCGCGCTTGCTATATAACCGAATTGAGTGAAGCGACGGGGGTATCGATAAAACAAATTACGAAGTTTATTCGTGAAGGCCGGATTTCCATCAATAATAATCCTAATATGGCTTACAATTGCGAAGTCTGTAATACCCCTATCCGGGTGCATACCATATGTGATTCCTGCCGCTCGAAGCTGACGAAAGACGCCAGTAATCTTCGCGAAGATGAACAGCGGAAGCATACACAGCAAGAGGATGCGAATCGGATGCAGTTTAAAATCACCGACCGATTGCGGGATCGGCACCAACAATGATATTATCAAATTAATATAAACTTTCAGAGAAACTCCACCGATAAAAGTAGTAGCGCTTATCCGGTGGAGTTATTTTATGTATATAAAGAGGTGAACATCGATGAAGATAAATGGAACGAATAGAGTCGGGGCTGTAAATCAATATATGAAGTCCCAGGAAGCGATGCAATCATCAGGAACGGGCAAGACCGGCAAAAAGAAAGATCAAGTCGAAATTTCCAGCGAGGCGAAAGAGCTATTGGAGACACACAATGCGGCAGCAGCAGAGAAGAATCGAGAGAAAGTGGAAGCATTAAAAACGTCGGTAGCGAACGGTACTTATAAAATCGATGCGAGAGCATTGGCGGAAAAGCTGTTTCCTTTTATCAAGTAATTCCAATTCTGATTCCATAGGTGGATGAGCATGGCATTCGAAGCGTTAATACAAACGATGACAACATTAAACGACATTCATGAGAGTCTGCTTGAGCTGGGTGAACGGAAAAAGCAGGTGCTCATCCGCAATGATGTGGAACAGCTGATGCAGATCGTGGCGAAAGAAAACAAGCTGATCAAGCAAATCAACGAATTGGATGGGCAGCGTGTCGAAGCCATAGGCCAATATATGATCGAGAAGGGTTATAAACCGAATCCGAAGGTGACGGTAAGCGACCTGACGAAAATTGTGTTTAATGTGGACGACAAGAAGCTGCTGTTAGGGAAGCAGAAGCAGCTGATGGGGACGATACAGAAGTTGAGGGAAATGAATCAGTTGAATCAGCAGCTGATTGAGCACTCGTTGGCTTTTATTGAATACTCGATAGATATAATTGCGGGACCGCCGGACAATGATTTTACCTATCAGAAACCACAGCAGCAAACGTATGGTTCAAAACGGCCGGGTTTATTTGATACCAAAGCATGAAAGCAGAAAATAAGCAATATGGAGGGAAATTATGATGCGTTCTACATTTCATGGAATTGAAACGGCCAAACGAAGTTTGTTTACCCAGCAGGCAGCTTTGCAAACGACTGGGCATAACATCGCCAATGCCAGCACGGCCGGTTATTCGCGTCAAGTTGTTAACATGACGGCTTCCAGACCGATTGAAGCTGTAGGTATGATGCATTCCTCTATACCTGGACAGTTAGGTACGGGCGTTGAGTTTACCTCCATAACACGGGTAAGGGAAAAGTTCCTTGACGACCAGTTTCGCAATGAAAATAAAAATTTAGGCAGCTGGGAAGTCCAATCCGATACTCTTGAGAAAATTGAAGCTATTGTTAGCGAACCTTCAGATTCAGGTATTCGAACCGTAATGGATAGCTTTTGGAAGTCTTGGTCCGAACTAAGTAAGAATCCGGAAGATGTAACGGGCCGTAAAATTGTTAGGGAAAACGCCATTGCCTTAGCTGATGCATTTAATCTTACTAGCAAGCAGCTAAAAGACCTAAGCAACGACTTGACAGAGAATATTAATGTAAAAGTAAATGAAATTAACTCTATATCTACCACAATCGCAAACCTAAATAGTGAGATCCAGCGAATTGAAGGACTGGGTGATAATGCTAATGATTTAAGGGATCAAAGGGATTTATTGACGGACCAATTATCGAAAATTGCCAATATTCAAGTTCAAGATACCCCTCAAGGCTACACCATTGCACTTGGTGGTTCTCCTCTTGTTGATGGTGGCGCTACTACACCTACGACGACTGATATATTGACAGCTGCATTTAATTCAGGTGCTCTGAATAGTGGTCAAGTACATGGGATGATGTTATCAAGAGACCGTTACGTGGCAGATTATCAAAGACAATTGGACACCATGGCAAACACATTGGTTAACGGTGAATTTACAATTACTATACCAAAGGATTCCGTTTTGCCTGAAGGGACTATTATAAATAATGTCGTATATACCGGTGAAAATAGAAAGCTCGCTAGTGATTTAACCGTTAAGATAAATGGGATCAATGGCCTTCATCAATTAGGCTACACACTTGGTAGTCCGCCTACTAAGGGGGGGGCGTTCTTTACAACCAAAGATAATTCTGGAACGGTTACAGCCGAGAATATTCAGCTTAGTGCAGCTATTATTGCAAGTGGTGATAACATCGCAACTTCCTTGAGAACAGTTGGTACGGGGGCAGACGAGAGTGTAGTCAAAGGCAATAATGGGTTGGCGCTGCTTATGAGCCAATTAAAAGATGTAAAATTCACCATTAACTCCAGCACAGGCGTCACCACGGGAACGGTTGATGACTATTATCGCTCGATAGTTGGACAACTAGGTGTACAGGGGATGGAAGCATCCCGAAACCTGACCAACCAGCAATCCTTGGTTGATCAGGTAAGCTCACGTCGCGAGTCGGTCAGCGGGGTTTCATTGGATGAAGAGATGGCTAACATGATCAAGTTCCAGCATGCCTATAATGCGGCTGCCAGAGCTATGACTACATTTGATGAGACTCTGGATAAAGTTATAAACGGCATGGGTGTTGTCGGTCGCTAATAGCATGAGGGAGGTTTCGTAAAAATGGCACTTCGAGTTACTCAAGGAATGATTCAGACGCAGTTCTTGCGGAACGTAAGTAATAATATCTCCGTTTTGAATAATTATGAGAATCAGCTGTCAACGGGAAGGAAAATTAATAAACCGTCTGACGATCCCGTGGGCATTACCTACGCATTAAGATATAGAAGTGACCTTTCCATGAATGAGCAGTATCAAAAAAATATTGATACGGCCACATCTTCCATAGAGCATGTTGATACAGTCTTAAATCAAATCAACGATGTTATGCAGCGTGTAAAAGAATTAGGGACAAGAGGATTAAACGGCACTAATCCTCAATCCGCATTGGACGCCATTGCCAAAGAGATGGGACAATTGTTCGATGAAACGGTGACGCTGGGCAATATTCAATTGAATGGGAAGTATACGTTTAATGGTCAGCAAACGGATAAGAAGCCCTATACTACTGATAATGCTCAAAATGAGTCGACGGATACAGGCCATATTGTGTATCAATTTGCTGCCGGTGTAACTATTCCTATAAATATAACCGGTAATGAAGTGTTTGGTACAAACGCGGAAGAAGACAATCTGTTTAAAGTAATAAAGGGGCTGCAGGATGCGTTTAATGCTGGAGAAAAAGAGGCTGCCGGGGATATGATGGATTTGTTTAACTCCAGGATGGACAAGTTTTTGAACACACGTGCTGAGGTTGGGGCTAGAGCAAACAGGGTAGAACTTTTAGACAACCGATTAAAAGATTTAAACTTGAATCTGGAAAGTCTAAGCGGCAAGACGGAGGACGCTGATTACGCCGAAACACTCATCAAATTAAAGACTAAGGAAAACGTATATCAAGCTTCCCTGTCCATAGGGGCTAAAATTATACAGCCTAGTTTGGTCGATTACTTGAGGTGAGTAGGATAGGGGACGGCTTGTGATGAATAATTTAAGACTATCTATCCGGCAGACCTATTCTCAATTAGGCATAACCACAACGAATGCAAAGGTAGAGATTGAGTCTCCTCGTGGCGAACAATCCATAGACCAGAAACCTGCAAAAATCGAAATAGAAGCTCCTCCTGGAAGGTTGACGGTAGATTCCTCTGAAGCTTGGGCAGCTCTAGGAAGGGGAAGTCATCTTGAATGGATGAGTTCCATTTACGGTCAAATGCAAGGTGTCGTTATGCAGAACATTTCAGGTATTGTGGAGGATGGTAACCGAATGGCGGATATCTCCAATCCGAATGACGCCATAGCGGATATTGCTTACAGCAATTTCAGGCCCAAGTCATTGCTTAACTTCCAAGGTTCCCCTTCGTTTACTAATGTTCGAGTGCAGTTCGAAGCAAATGATCCTACTATTAACATAGAACCACAAAAAGCTGATATCGAATTCATTTCCCAAAAACCGCAAATTCAGTATACTCAGGGCAATGTTGAGTTGTACCTGAGACAAAAAAACTCAATAAACATCTATGTAAGCGAATATGATCTGTATAAATAAACAAAGCTATAGTGAAACTATAGCTTTTACTATTTGGGAGGATTAATAATGTTAGAACTTTTTACGGGAAGTTTTTTTTCATTTCAAGGAAGTATATTGGGGTTTGAGCAATACGATGAATTTGAAGTTATACTTGTAAATGAAGGCGAACCTTTTCTTTATTTGCAGAGCACCGAAGATCTCAATATCGGCTTTCTTGTTACTACACCATTTTGGCTTTTCAAAGAATATGAGTTTGAGATTCCGGATGGCAATCGAAGAGAATTGGGGATACAAAACGAAGAAGAGCTTGCCGTGTTCTCCATTGTCACCATTCGTGAACCGTTTAGTCAATCGACCGTGAACTTATTAGCTCCTCTTATAGTAAACATAAAGACTAAGAGAGCGAAGCAGATTGTGCTTCAAGCTAGTTCCTATAATACCCAAACGTTGCTGTTTCAGGGAACTATTTCGACAGAGGGCGGTGAATAATCATGCTGATCTTGACACGAAAAAAAGGCCAGTCCATTGTCATCAATAACAATATAGAGATATTCGTGGCTTCTATTGAAGGAGAACAGGTGAAAATAGGAATTAAAGCTCCTGAAGAGATCAACATATATCGTAAAGAGGTACTGGATGCCATTCAAGCGAGTAATAAAGAAGCCGCGCAAAGCAAGCCTAATCTAGCAGTAATAAGATCGCTTGTTCAGTCTAAAAAGAATGATGAGTAGTTTATCGGGAAAATACAACAAATTACAAAAAAACTGAAAAAAATCGTAAATTAGACTAAAGTTTCAATGTGCGACTACCGATATAGTAATATGTAGAGCTCAAGCACTACAAATCCACAAGGAAGTGGACACTTAACATTCAAGGAGGAAGAAACAAATGATTATCAATCACAATCTTAACGCAATGAACGCACACCGTAACCTTGTATTCAACAACACGGATCAAGGTAAATCCAGCGAAAAACTCTCTTCCGGATACCGCATCAACCGCGCTGCTGATGACGCTGCAGGTCTTTCGATCTCCGAAAAAATGCGTGCGCAAATCAGATCTTTGAACCAAGCACAAGCGAACTCCCAAGATGGCGTTTCTTTGATTCAAACAGCTGAAGGTGCAATGGGTGAAGTATCCGATATGCTCGTTCGTATGAAAGAGCTTTCCGTTAAAGCGAGTAACGGAACTTACAATGCATCTGACTTGGATGCAATGGACAAAGAATTCCAAAAGCTTGACGATGCTATCAACAACATCGCTACAAAAACTCAATTCAACGGTATCAACCTGTTGAACAGCACTTCGGGCATCAATGTTCAAATCGGCGATAAAGCTGGGGATACTGTAACCGTTTCTTTACAGGATATCCAATCCAGCACATTGGGTATTGCTTCACTTTCCCTTTCCACAGCAGCAGGAGCATCTAGCGCTATGGGTGCAATTGACACTGCTATCGGTAAAGTTAACACTGCACGTTCCACATTCGGTGCGGTTCAAAACCAACTCGAGCACACTTTCAACAACTTGGCTGCAACAGCTGAGAACTTGCAAGCTGCTGAATCCCGTATCCGCGACGTAGATATGGCCAAAGAAATGATGAACTACACGAAATTGGGTATCTTGCAAAACGCTTCTACAGCTATGTTGGCTCAAGCTAACCAAGCCCCTCAAGGCGTACTGCAATTGCTTCGTTAATATTATCAATAGAAAAAGCCCATTACTTAGTAATGGGCTTTTTCTAACTATGGGGTGTATTATGTGCAAGTAAGTGTCTGTTTGATTGTAAAAAATGAGGAACTTCATATTGAAAGAGCATTGCAAAGTATTCCTATGTTATTTGAGATTGTTGTTGTAGACACGGGGTCCGAAGATAGCACTATCGACTTGGTAAATAAGTACAACGTCAAGCTAAGCCATTTTCACTGGAATAACGATTTCTCAGCAGCAAGGAATTATGCCAATTCCTTAGCTAGCGGTGATTATATATTAATTATGGATGCTGATGAAGAACTATCAGAGGATATCGAGGAACAGATATATCAATTTGTAAATAAATACCCATCTACGGCTGGGTCCGTTATTATAGAGAACATTATTGACAATGAAATCAGAAGACACCGTATGGTGCGCTTTTTTCCTAATCATAGATCGTATCAATTTAATGGTTTAGTACACGAAAAGCTATTTCAATTCGATAAAGCCGCAGACTTTGAATCTACTGACATGGTAATCCGCCACTTTGGTTATCAGACTGAAACTTATAAGAATAAAGATAAGGTAAATCGTTACCTCCCACTATATCAGAAGCACTTGAGTCGCTACCCCAATGATGGCTACATGCTATACCAAATGGGTAAGCTCTACTACTCGATAAGCGATTATTCTAATGCAGAATTATTTTTTAGAAAGTCATGGTTGCAGAAGGAAGAAAGCAATCTTTATTTTCCAGTCATGCTGGTTATGTGGGGCTATTGCATGAAAGAGATGGGGCGGAGTGCGAAGGCTCAACAAATGCTATTGGAATATTTGGATATCTATACAGACATTCCCGACTTACCGTTTTTATTAGGCCTCTTAGCAATGGATGTGGGCAGTATTCAAATCATTGAGCCTTGTTTTCTTACCGCAATATCCATAGGAGATACTACAAAATATTCTTCCATAAACGGGGTCGGAACATACAAAGCTGCATATAACTTGGCTGTCTATTATGAAATAATAGGTAACAAGCCTTCTGCTATTCAGTACTATCAACTTGCACTTTCATACGGATATGAAGAAGCTGGGGTTCGTTTAAAACTGTTAATTTAAGTATTAAAAACACTCCATCAAAAGACGATATTAATAGTAATAACATTTCGGATAGGGAAGAGGAGGTATACTCATTATGCCGATAAGGATTACAGGAATGAGCTCGGGAATGGATACGGAAAAAATTATTAAAGACTTAATGAAGGCAGAGAGAATTCCACTAGATAAATTAAAACAGAAGAAAACCGCTGCAACATGGAGCACCGATCTGTATCGTGAAGTTAATACAAAGCTTGCTTCGCTTAGGAAGTCGCTAAACGATATGAGGTTCGGAAATGATTTTAAAGAAATCAAAGCGGCATCATCCAATGAAGCTGCGGTGACTGCAACAAGTACCAATGGAAATGTCAGCTCAATTAATCGAACTATTGAAGTAATATCCTTGGCTTCTAATGCTGTTAAATCAAGTACTGGGACTATATCAAACCAGAATTTAGAAGGCACAGCTTTAGCAGGCAGTACGAATATCACCGCTGGTGTGAATGATCAACTTAACATTACATTAAATGGTGTGAGGAAAACTATTACTCTAACTGCTAAAAGTTACACACCAGCAGAGTTGAAGGATGAGCTTCAATCTAAAATTGATGGAGCATTCGGGGCAAACCGAATCAACGTAAATCTTAATACATCAAAATTAAGCTTGACGCCAACAGGTACTGCTGGTTTTTTACCACAGGTAACAATGGAAGCAGCTGGTGCTAATACTGGTTTAGCCGCAATTGGCTTCACTGATAAGCAGTCCTATAAACTGAATATCAATGCAGAATTAGGTGCAAACAAATTCGCAACGACGCTGACGTACGGAGACTTTAAAATCAATGGCCAGACCATTTCCGTAAACAGCACGGATAAGTTATCTGACGTCATTAATAAAGTGAACAATTCCGCGGCCGGAGTCATTATGTCCTATGATGAGATTACCGACAAAATAACTTTCACATCCAAGGATACTGGTGTTGCAGCGCAGGTCAAATTAGAGAACGGTACAAGTAATTTTGTATCAGCAATGAAGATGGATACTACTGTAGTTACCGGAAAGGATGCGGAAGTAAAGATCGACGGAGCGACAACATTCCGCGGATCCAACACTTTTACTGCGGATGGGGTTACCTATACATTAAAGCAAACGACAACTAGTCCGGTTACGGTGAATACAACCTACGATACGGATGCGGTTTTAAATAAAATTAAAGACTTTGTTACTAAATATAACGAAACCATCGAGCTGCTCAATAAACGGGTAAAGGAAACAAAATATAAGTCATATTCGCCGCTTACGGATGACCAGAAGGCTGATATGAGCGAAGATGATATTAAGCTCTGGGAGGAAAAAGCGAAAAGCGGTCTGTTGAAAAACGATATTACTTTAAGTAGCACCTTGAGATCTATGAGAAGTGCAATCATTGATCCTGTAGGCTCCCTATCCACTACTTATAATTCCTTGTCAAAAATTGGGATTGATACGGTTAGCTATGATGCAAATGCTCAGAATGATGCCGGGAAGCTGGTTATTAACGAAGAACAGCTTCGTAAAGCGCTAAGCGAAGATCCTAACGGTGTTGTTTCGCTGTTTACTAATCAAGGCGGTAGTTCCGACTCTAATGGTATTGCACAAAGGCTTTATGATCAAGCAAATAAGGGAATAGGGGAATTGATCACCAAAGCCGGTGGTGTTGGTACCATCGTCAACGATATTACAACTGAGTTGGGGTTACAAATTAAGAATATGGAAGATGGAATCGACCGCCTGGAAGATAAGCTCGTGAGTAAAGAAAACTACTACTATAAAATGTTTTCGGCAATGGAGCAAGCCATTGAGAAGAGTAATGCACAAATGTCCTATCTCTCTAAAATTGGCGGGTAAAGGCGGGGAGTTTCTTGGATATTCAATCTCTTGCTAATAATGTAGGTATGTCTGCAAAAAAAATGGAGAGTTCCAGCAACGTGGGCGGCGAAGAAGCGGCAACAAAACAAGTGCAAGCTTCAACAACGGAATTACTTCACAAAAATAAACAGCAGCTTTCTATCGCAGAAGAAGCGATTGTGAAAGCGATAGAGAAGGCTAATAAAGCTTTAGCGGGGGTTGAAAAATCTTTTCAATATTCCGTTCATGAAAAAACAGGAGATATCATAGTTAAAGTAATCAATCAGGATACCAAGGAAGTTATTCGCGAAATCCCACCGGAGAAACTTATCGATCTGGTAGTGAAATTACAGGAGATTTCGGGCGTAATCATAGATGAAAAGAGGTAACTATCAACATGAATAATCAAGCCCAACAGGTTTATCTACGAACGCAAGCTACTACAGCTTCCCCTGGCGATTTAACTCTAATGCTTTATAACGGATGCATCAAGTTTATGAAACAAGCTCTTGAAGCAATCCAGGAAAATAACTATCAAGAGAAAAACACAAACATTAAAAAAGCGCAAGACATTATTGATGAGTTACTAATTACATTGAACCATGGCTACCCTATTTCCAAAAATCTGGCGGCCCTTTATACTTATATTAAGGAACAGCTGCAACAAGCTAATTTAAAGCTACATGTGGAATCTTTAAGTACTGCTATTGAGTTAGTTACGGAGCTTCGCGATACATGGGTTGAAGCCTTGAAGCTGGTTAAGAAAAGGTGAATCTATGAATCAAACCAAAGATTTACAAAGAGCGGTTGAATTGTTGTATAAATCCAAAGACATCTCGCACAAAATATTGCAGCTGTCGTTTCATGAGGATACATTTATTGAAGAACTGAATGATCTTCAACAGCGGCAAGAAATTGTACGTGCAGAGCTTCAAAGACTGTTTCTAATAAACTCGGCTTTGTTAGGTGATGAAATAAAAGCACTAGCTGCGGATTGTTTGCAAGTAGAGGAACAAGTGAAAACTAAGCTTACAAATTTTCAGAGTCAAATCCAGCGAGAGTTTCAGCAATTTAAACAAAAAAGCAATATTATGAAGAACAACTATGGCACTTATGTGCAGGCCTCAGGCTATTTTATTGATCGGCATATTGATTAAATAAAGAAAAGGCTCGTTTTAAACGAAGCCTTTTTTACTTTTATAGAGTTTTTAAGAAAGGAATTCCTCGGTATTGCGGGAATGAATTGAACATTTTCTCTTTGTATATAGCTTTATCTGAAGGATTATTTGTATTCGTACATATAGCGGTATAAATCGAAACGACATTAGGATTAAGCTCTAATGATTTTTTGAAAAACTCGAGCCCTTCTTGATGTTCCCCTTGATTCATATAAAGCCAACCAAGGTTTTCATAGCTTTCAGCATTCAGACGGTTTGAGTTATGAAGTAGAGAGTAGTAATCTAAGGCAAGCTCTGTTTGATGCTGAGTATAAAAATAATTGGCCATGTGATTGGCAAGTTCTTCGAAGAGATTTGGAACACAATTAATCAGCCAATCATAGGTGTCATAGTGCCCTGTTTTAAAAAGTTCAATCAATATCGATGCTATGGTAGAAAGATATGGACGATAATTATCTTCAGAAGGAGATTCTTTAATAAAATCCTCTAATATTGATTTGAAAGCACTGAAGGATTCATCTACTTGATGATCTACTGCATTTAAGTATTGCGAATCTTTCCATATACATGCTGCCAAGCATAGAGATTTGACATACTCAAGATCTTCGGGAGTAGACGATAAACAAGAAAAAGTAGAATCGAACAAATCGTGGTCTTTAGAAATAATAGCATATCGGAGCCTATAAGTTGTCGCAAGCTCGAGCTCTGCTTTATGACATTGTTCCATGTAAAACGTACTTAGCTGCTCATGGCCCAATAAAAGACTCATTTGAAGACATAGTTTTAAATTAGTAGTCTCTGTTTTTGGATAGAATTTATCAAGGAATAGAATTATCTGGTCTACTGGTTCAGATAAGGAAAGTAAATGTAACAGCCTGTAGAGGTTAATTGAATCACTAGAATTCATGCCAATTATTTTCGAAAGGCAATAAATGACCTTCGGGAGATTACCTTGCTTAGAGAAAATTTCATTTAATTTCATATAAGGAGTAATGCTTCCGAAGTTGGGGCTGACAAGCCAAAATTTCCCTGAAGATGCACTAGCTAATTCTGCTAATTCGAGGCTTTTTTCAAAATTTTGAATAGCATGGTCATCAAAACCGAGGGTTTTATATATTACTCCAAGATAACAATAAAAATCAGGATATTGTCCCCATCGGCCGATTGCTTCTTCTATTAGTACTATCGCCTCTTTATAACGTTTCAATTCCATAGATGCAAAAATGTATTGAACCGTACAATGAATGAACCAAGATTCATTTTTATTAGCACGCTTGTAAACTCGCTCATAATAATAAAGGGCTTTTTTATGATTACCTATCATCATATACTCATTAGCTAGTGTGAATAATTGGTAGTTATCCTTTGGAATACTCTTCTCACTCATATCTTCAAATATGGATAAATTCCGAGTTGATTTGTCCTTTTCCACATGAACTTCATGTGTATAACCAGTGTGGAAAATAAAAAAATCAGTATTATAATATTTTAATTGGCCATTCAAATATGTGACTTGTTCATGAATTGGTCTTGTGAATATGATGTCTTGATGATTAAGAAATATTCTGGCCGCTGATGATTCTATAAACCTGTTTTCCAAAGAGTCACCAATGTAATTTAATATTGGAACCAAGAGTGCAGTTGGCGCAGCTTCATCGAGATTCTTTAATAATGTTCTTAAACCTTCTTTATGATTATTAGATACATATTCATCCGCATCCAACCAGAGGATCCACCGGCCTTCCGCATGTTGTATGCCATGATTTCTGGCCGCGGCAAAATCGTTGGTCCATGTAAAGTCGTAGACTTTATCGGTGTATTGGTAAGCAATTTCTTTTGTTCGATCGGTTGAGCCTGTATCCGTTATTACAATCTCATCTACTAAATCCGCTATGCTATCAAGGCAACGTTTTAATAATTTCTCTTCGTTTTTAACAATCATACAGAGTGATAATAATTTACCCATGGATCCTCCTAAGAAGTCATCATATACCTTCAATTAGTTTATCGACAAAAAGATGGGTTTTATATAGAAGGATTCTGTTTTTTTTTAATTGAGAAGCTTGTGGTTACTTATCAGATATCCTTTAGACAATTACCGACATTTGTATATATGTAGATCTAACTATTTCAAATAAAAATGTCGATATATGTAGTAATCATAATATTTTGAAACTGGATACTAACTGATCAATCAAATGTGGGGGGAAACTGTGAAAACAAGCATAATTATAGCCACTTACAACAAAATGGAATACACACAGCAATGTATCCAGAGTATAAGGGAATATACTGAATACGGCAATTATGAAATCATAGTAGTAGATAATCATTCTACGGATGAGACGGTAAATTGGCTGCGGCAGCAAAACGATATTCGTTTGATAGTAAATGATGAGAATCTCGGCTTTCCGAAAGCGTGCAATCAGGGAATAGAAATAGCCAATGGAGAAAATATTCTCTTATTGAACAATGATACAATCGTTACTCACAATTGGCTGGATAACTTGCTTTCGTGTCTTTACAGCTGTGATGACATTGGTGCAGTAGGTTCTGTGACTAACCATTGCTCCTACTATCAAGCGATACCTGTAAGTTATCAGACGATTGAAGAGATGCACCAGTTTGCACTTGATTACAATCAATCGAACCCGTTGCTATGGGAGGAAAGACTAAAGTTAATCGGCTATTGTTTGCTTATTAAAAAATCAGTAGTCGATAAAATCGGACTGTTGGACGAGCAATTCACGCCTGGAAACTACGAGGATGATGACTATTCACTGCAGATTCGAAAAGCAGGATACAAACTGATCCTTTGTAAGGACACTTTTATCCACCATTTTGGGAGTGCTTCTTTTCGTGAAAATAAGGCATATAACGATTTAATGTATACGAATCGATTAAAGTTTTTAAAAAAGTGGGGTTTTGACCCGGATTCGGCACAAGTAATAAATCAGGAGATTGCGCAACTTATCCGTAAACCTTTACATCAACCACTGCGTATTCTAGACATCGGATGTTTGTGCGGTGGCACTCTGTTGCAAATTAAAGATCACTACCGTAACGCCGAGATATATGGGATTGAAGAAAAAGAGCCAAATAGATTATCGGCATCGTTGTTTGCTCAAACTATGAGCAATATCCACGAACTTGCCTTAAAGTTTAATGAACATTTTTTCGATGTCATTATCATTACAAACCCAAAAGATAATCACTCAGAGCAGATACGGAACCTACTAGCCTATTTGAAACCGGACGGGGTATTGCTGGCACAAATGCCCAACTTGCTTTATTACCGTGTTGTTCAAGAAATGATACAAGGAAAAATTAATCGAGAGCAATTAACATATTACAAAGCAAGCGAAATTGAACCGATTTTTAAAGAGCTAGGAATGAGCCAAGTGGAAATCAAGGCTGCCATTGGATATATCCCTTCAAGAGATGATGCTTTTATCAAGCAAATTGCAGAGATTAGTGGAGTTGGTATAGAAGAGCCTTATCGTATACATAGTTTCTATGTGCGTTCAAGTCGGCTTAGCAATAAAGATTCCATAGACAATTTGGTAGAAAGTATCTTAGTGGAGGAAAAGATCGAGGATAGTATTCAATTATTACTCCAATATC
This sequence comes from Paenibacillus sp. NPDC056579, assembly GCF_042793215.1. Classification (NCBI taxonomy): domain Bacteria; kingdom Bacillati; phylum Bacillota; class Bacilli; order Caryophanales; family Paenibacillaceae; genus Paenibacillus; species Paenibacillus sp. NPDC056579. Next base: position 65,418 of record NZ_JBHTVD010000016.1, on the reverse strand, counting down.
AAGTTGACGAAGTGATTAGTACAATTGTTGAGCGTACGAATGAAGCGGTTCCAGTATTAAATGTGCTAGGTATATTGGGTTATGAGCAAAAGCAATACGATTGGTCGCAACAGCTACTCAACAAAGCTTTTGAAATTGCCCCTGATAATGAGGATACATACTATAACTTAGCCGTCGTACTACATGCCAAAGGCGAGCATCAACTTGCCTACGACTGGCTGCAATTTATTAAAAATCGTGATTATGATGTTCTCCAATTTGAAGAGGAACTTCAGAAGCTGCTGGCAAAAGAACGATTTATAAAGGATGAGCTTAAGTATTTGCTTCGCAGAATCGAATTTGATATAGAAGTCCAACCAAGCACAGATATTGTAATAGAGTGGTTACAGGAAGATACAGACAATAATATAGATTTGATGTGGTTCAATCTAGAGCAGTATGTAATATCGAAGGCTAAAGTCCTTAATGCGCTTGCAAATACTTCCTATGGGCAGGGTCAATATGAGATGGTACTAACTTTATTACAAAAGGCAATTGAATACGAGCCAAATGATGCTGAAACTTTGTACAATCTGGCTCTGGTACTGTATCAATTTGGAGAGACCGATTTGGCACATCGATACTTAAATCAGATTAGTACAAATGATGAAAATTTGATTGCAGCCGCACGAGAGTTGGAGGAGTCATTGTTGATATGAACCCTAAAAAAGTGTGTTTTATCTATTGTGTAAACGATGAAAGACAATTGGATGAATCGTTAAAATATTTGGCTTATCTAGAAATACCGGAAGGTTTTGAAATAGATGTAATTACTGTGCGTGAAGCGGGTAGCATGACGGCAGGTTACAACTATGCTATGAATCAATCGGATGCCAAGTATAAAGTATACTTGCATCAGGATGTATTTATTATTAATAAGAGATTTATTTATGATATATCCGAAATTTTCAGCAAAAATACTCAACTTGGTATGTTGGGGGTTGTCGGAGCGGGAACGATTCCAACAAATGCAGTATGGCGGGAATCTGATGAGAAATATGGAAAAGTATTTGATAGCCATAGCGGCAATATGAGCTTGTTATCTTTTAAAGAAGTTCAATCTAATTATAAAATCGTTAAAGCCTTGGATGGGTGTATACTTGTTACTCAGTATGATCTCCCTTGGCGAAGCGATCTGTTTAACGGATGGCACTTTTATGATCTATCTCAATGTATGGAGTTCATAAAAGAGGGATATGAAGTGGGTGTCCCATTTCAGACGAGCCCATGGTGTATTCATGATTGCGGATTCAACAATTATGCGAAAACTTCTACTGAAAATAGGAGAGTATTTTTAGAGGAGTATTCTCAACGATTGTTTCCTCTTGTTAGTGTCATGATTCCTACTTATAACAGACCCCACTATTTTGAACTTGCATTAAAAAGCGTTCTTGACCAAACTTACAATAACATCGAAATTATTATTTGCGATGATAGCACCAATGATGAAACATTTAAAGTAATACAACCGTACTTATTGCAATATTCTAATATTCGCTACTACAAAAATGAACAGAACTTGGGCCAATTCAAAAATGATCTAAAATGTATGGAACTTGCTAACGGGGAATATGTTAATTTTTTGATGGATGATGATCTATTTGCCTATAACAAAATTGAGAGAATGATGAGCTACTTTTTAAGTGGTACAGGGAAAGAGGTTTCGCTCGTTACTTCTCACAGGCAATTAATTGATTCAGAAGGGAATTTACTTGACGATATGAATGTAACAACCAAACTTTTTAGTAATGATACGATAACCGATGGTATCGAGTTTGGGGACTTCGTCATATCAAGAAATGCCAACGTTATCGGGGAACCAAGTACAGTTTTATTCAGGAAAAAGGATTTGGAAGTACCTTTTGGAACCTTTGCTGGCAAAGAGTATGGTTGTAACGTAGATACGGCGACATGGGTGAACCTGCTTTCAAAAGGAAAGATCGTCTACATTTCAGAGACACTCAGCTACTTTAGACTGCATGACAATCAGCAACTTCATTCGAATAAAATGATCGTTGCGGGTATGCTGGATTATTGTCACATTGTTTTAAATGCTCCATTGTTTGGGTTTTTATCAAAGGACGAAACACGTATTCAAGCGATCAAGGGTTGTTTGAACTATATTAACGCCATAGTTGGCAAACTAGGGGATAATTTTGAATGTACAAATGAGTATGAACAGGTTTGTAACTATCAAACAGAGCTCGAACAAGCTGCTCTAATTTGCGAACGGCCGCTTGTAAGTGTCCTTATACCGACTTATAATCGTCCTCATTATTTGGAGCAAGCACTACAAAGTGTACTTATACAAACTTATTCAAATATAGAAGTGATAGTTTGCGATAACAGTACAAACGATGATACAGCAAAGTTAATGAGGAAATATATAAGCGAATACCCCCATATTACCTACATAAAGAATGAAAAGAATATCGGTGCTTTTGAGAATTTTTTGAAATGCCAGAGTTTGGCAAATGGCCAATTTATTAATTTTTTAATGGATGATGACTTATTTCATCCTACCAAGATCGAACGGATGATTAAATTTTTACTTGATGATCCACAAATTAACTTAGTTACCTGTGTACGGGAGCGTATCGATGAAAATGGAAACACACTTCCTCATGATTTATCAACACGTCCGTTAGTTGAACACGATACAATAATCGACGGAATTGCTTTAGCTCGGAAAATTTTAGTTGAATGTTGTAATTATATTGGTGAGCCATCGGCATGCTTATTTCGCAAAGACAATGTAGCATTTGGTACCTATCAAAATGTTGTAACTTATAAATTAACGGATGTAGCAACTTGGCTAGAACATTTAACAAAAGGTAAGGGAGTATATATCGCTGAACCTCTTTGTTATCTTAGAGTACATGCGGGACAAGACTCAGGAGATGTTCTTACAAAGGCTGCTACTGTTGATGAGTGGTACGAGCTTATTGAAGAAAGTAGGAAAAATAGCATTTTAACACGAGAAGATTTATATTTTAGATCTTTACAGAGTTTTTTAAGGGTAGCAATTTGGGTAATGGGATTAGCTAAAACAAATGGCCAATCTTTAAGAACTTTCTCAATAGAGAAGTATTGTCATGCTGCTCTATCCGAACTTGTGAGGCTTACAAGTCTTGAATGCGTATCTTAATAAAACGGGATAAAAAATGTCATCAATTCAATTATTCACCCCGACGTTTCGTATTGATGAATGTTTGGAACAATTTAGGGAAAGGAATATACGGGGTTTGATAATGATCATTATTTAAATTCGCAACTGTAGGTTGATTTTAAGATATTAGAAGAAGAGAACCTTGGAAACATTGTAAATGGAGAAATCAGGATGTTTTCTGGACAGAACAAGTGGTTTGAGAAATATTGCCGATCAAAAGAAATCTTTATTGCTGTATCTAAATCTACTGATAAACCAGTGGGTATGATCGGTCTCTACAGTATTGATCATATAAACCGGAAAGCGGAAATTGGATCTACGATTGTAGGAGACCGTTCGCTTTGGGGCAAAGGAATCGCCACCGAGATGATTAGGTTATTACTAAAATATGCATTTGAAGACCTTGCTATTAACAGGATATATGCATACGCAATTGATTATAATATTGCATCTATTTCTGTTAAACAAAAATGTGGTTTCCAGTTGGAAGGTGTTTTACATCAAGATCATTACTCGAATGGGCAATTTTATGATGTTAATCTGTTAGCAATCACACGTTCTCAGTGGAATAATTCACTTAGTAACCCTTGAACTGAATAGTTTTAGAATTATTCTGTTGAAAGAAGGACCCTGTGGACAATGTGGATAACTCTGTGTATAACTTTCATAAAAAATGTCGAAAAACCGCACAACGATGCGGTTTTTGTATGTGTATAGATTATTAACGTAATGTTAATACGTGAATTTTCAAAATATTTTGCTAACAGGCGTGGTTATAATTGACATGTAAGACAGGGGGATGATATATTCGAATTGTGAGAACGCTCACAGTTATTTGATAATGAAGGGAATGTTTTACATGCAAGGTAAAGTAAAATGGTTTAACGCAGAAAAAGGATACGGTTTCATTGAGCGCGAAGACGGCGGAGACGTATTTGTTCATTTCTCGGCAATCCAAACCGAGGGCTTCAAAACTTTGGAAGAAGGTCAAGCGGTTGAATTCGATATCGTAGAAGGCGCTCGCGGACCTCAAGCAGCTAACGTTATCAAGCTATAATCATCCGGCATTCCGCCCTTGTATAGATGGTTATTCGATTACTATTAGCAGCGACGGCACCCTGGAGAAATCCGGGGTGTTTTTTTGTTTGTGTAGGTTTTGTTAAACGATCCATATTTATTAATATTTCCGCGGCGGATTGTTAAGATTTCTTATTGGCAGTACAGAGAATGCATGGGAAGAATGGGGCTGGGGAATGTCCCCAATACGCTGCAAACCCAGGCGCAATGCGGTTTGTCACATTGACACTAAATTGTAAGAATATTTTGAAAAATTGTCGATTTAAATGAAGGATTTTTGAAGACCTCCGTTGAATATAGTATAATAGGTACATGAAAGGAGGAGAAGTACAATGAAATTCAACATTCGCGGAGAACGCATCGAGGTAACTGAGGCTTTGAAAGAATATGTTGAGAAAAAGCTTAGCAAGCTGGAAAGGTACTTTGAAACTCCCCCTACAACTGATGTAAATGTAACTTTGAGCGTAGTCAAAGGACTACAAGCGGTCGAGGTGACGATCCCTATGACGGGGGTCATGCTGAGAGCTGAAGAGAAGAACAACGACATGTACGCTTCCATCGATCTGGTGGTCGACAAGCTGGAGCGGCAAATCCGCAAGCACAAAACCAAAGTGAACCGTAAAATTCGCCAAGAAGGCGGTATGCGAGATATATTGAAAGTGGACACGCCGGCGCTGTATGAGGATGAAGACGACTACGAGCTGGTGAGAACGAAGCAGTTCATGCTTAAGCCAATGGACATCGACGAAGCGATTTTGCAGATGAATATGGTAGGCCACAGCTTTTTCGTTTTTGCGAATTCGAATACGGAGCAGGTCAATGTGGTGTACAAACGAAATGACGGCAAATACGGCTTGATTGAGCCGGCCAGATAATGGGTGGAAATCCAGGAGCTTGCCTCACAGGGCAGGCTCTTTTCATATGGTTTGAAGGTACTTTCCCGCCATGTAGCTCGGGTTGGGTGGATGGTTTTCACAGTAATAAGGAAATCCTATGAGATCATGATAATAAATGGATGACCCCGCAGTTCTTGCGACTCGTGCCGCAAACTGCTACAATTTAAGGCAAACCGTTCTTAGAAAAGGGAGATGGGCCCATGTTAGGACTCGTTAAGAAAATATTCGGCGATTCAAACGAACGTGAAGTGAAGCGGCTGTGGAAGACAGTCGATGCAATTAACCAATTGGAGCCTTCTATCGAGGTATTGTCCGATGAGGAGCTGCAGAACAAGACCGGAGAATTCCGTGAGCGTCTGGATAAAGGTGAAGATTTGGACGATCTGCTTCCGGAAGCTTTTGCCGTCGTGCGTGAGGCTTCGAAGCGGGTCTTGGGCAAACGCCATTATGACGTACAGTTAATCGGCGGTATGGTACTCCACGAGGGCCGTATTGCGGAAATGAGAACAGGTGAAGGGAAAACCCTGGTAGGTACGCTGCCGGTTTATTTGAACGCTTTGACAGGCCGAGGCGTGCACGTGGTTACCGTCAATGACTACCTGGCTCAACGTGACAGCGCGGAGATGGGCAGAATTTACGAATTCCTCGGCATGACCGTAGGCGTGAACTTGAACTCTCTGCAGCACGGTGAGAAGCAGATGGCTTATGCTTGCGATATCACCTATGGTACGAACAATGAGTTCGGCTTTGACTACTTGCGCGACAACATGGTCGTGTATAAAGAGCAGATGGTGCAGCGTCCGCTTTATTTTGCGGTCATTGACGAGGTCGATTCGATCCTGGTCGACGAAGCGAGAACGCCGCTCATCATTTCCGGACAAGCTGCCAAATCGACGGATCTGTATTACCTGGCCGATCGTTTTGTAAGCAAATTAAAGGAAGAAGAAGATTACATCATTGATATAAAAATGCGTTCCGTAGCGCTGACGGAAACAGGTGTGTCCAAAGCGGAGAAATCGTTCGGCATCGAAAACCTGTTCGACCATGCCAACGTGACGTTGAACCATCACATTACGCAAGCTTTGAAAGCTCACGTTATCATGAAGCGTGACGTCGATTACGTCGTGCAGGAAGGCGAAGTCGTCATCGTCGACGAATTCACCGGACGTTTGATGACAGGTCGCCGCTACAGCGAAGGACTGCACCAGGCGATCGAAGCGAAAGAGCAGCTCCAGGTTCAAAATGAATCGATGACGCTCGCGACGATCACGTTCCAGAACTACTTCCGTATGTACCGCAAGCTGTCCGGGATGACCGGTACGGCGAAAACGGAGGAAGAAGAGTTCAAAAAGATTTACGGGCTCGAGGTTATCGTCGTGCCGACGAACCGTCCGATGATCCGTCAGGATATGCCGGACGTCGTGTACAAATCGGTCAACAGCAAGTTCCGCGCGGTAGTGGACGAGATCGTCCAGCGCCATCAGAACAAGCAGCCGGTATTGGTCGGTACGGTATCTATCGAGAACTCGGAGCGTTTGTCCGAGATGCTCAAGAAGAAAGGCGTTCAGCATAAAGTTTTGAATGCCAAATACCACGCCGAAGAAGCGGAAATCGTATCTCGTGCAGGCCAGGCGGGAGCAGTGACGATCGCTACGAACATGGCGGGCCGCGGGACCGATATTATGCTCGGCGAAGGTGTGCATGATGTGGGTGGTCTGCATATTATAGGTACAGAGCGGCATGAAAGCCGCCGTATCGATAACCAGCTGCGCGGCCGTGCAGGACGTCAAGGCGATCCGGGTTCGTCCCAGTTCTACTTGTCCATGGAGGATGAATTGATGCGCCGTTTCGGTGCGGAGAATATTATGGGCATGATGGACCGTCTCGGCTTCGAGGAAGATCAGCCTATCGAGAGCAAGCTGATTACCCGTGCCGTGGAATCCGCTCAGAAGCGCGTAGAAGGTAACAACTTCGACGTGCGGAAGGTCGTTCTTCAGTATGACGATGTAATGAACCAGCAGCGGGAAATTATTTATAAACAGCGCCGCGAAGTGTTGGATTCGGACAACATTCGTGACATTACCTTGGGCATGATCATGCCGGTCATCGAACGGCTTGCCGAAGCGCATTGTCCAAGCGACCTCGTTCCGGAGGAATGGGATCTGCAGGCGATCGTCGATTATGCGAACGGCTCCTTCCTACACGAAGGCCAGCTGACAGCGGAAGAGCTGTGGGGCAAAGAGAAGGAAGAAATCGCCCAATACATCAAAGACCTTGTACTTCGCCTGTATGAAGAGCGTGAGCAATCCATCGGCGAAGAATTCATGCGCGAATTCGAGAAGGTCGTTGTGCTTCGTGCGGTAGACTCCAAATGGATGGATCACATCGATGCGATGGATCAGCTTCGTCAAGGGATTCATTTGCGCGCTTACGGCGGCACGGACCCTCTGCGCGAATACCAGTTTGAAGGCTTTGAAATGTTCCAGGAGATGATTCAAAGCATTCAGGAGGAAGTAGCTACGTACATCATGAAAGCCCACGTAGAAACGAACCTCGAGCGTCAGCAGGTCGTTGAGCCGGTTGCGGTGAGCACGGACGGCGAGCCGGCTCCGAAGAAGCCGGTCGTCAACAACGAAGAAGACCGAGTAGGCCGTAACGACTTGTGCCCTTGCGGCAGCGGCAAAAAGTATAAGCAGTGTCACGGGGTTTAAGAAGCGGGCAACTTAAGCAAGAGCAAGAGGCTCCAAAACAAGAAGGGCAGCCGGAGCATGCATCCGGCTCCTTTTTATGATCATATCGGAAAGTCTATGAGGAGTGAACGGATATGTTGGATCCAGAAGTGAAGCAGGATTTACGAGAAACGGCTAAACGGTTAGCTGAGCTTAGGGGGTCTCTTTGACTTAGATCTGAAGCTTGAGCAAATCGGGAATTATGAAGAGAAAATGGCGGCTCCCGATTTTTGGGACGATAACGAAGCCGCGCAAAAAGTGATCGGCGAGATGAACGCGGTCAAAGGCAGCGTCGACCAGTTCCAGGCCTTGTCCTCCGAATTCGAGGACCTGGAAGTCATGGTCGAGCTCATGCAGGAGGATCAGGACGACAGCATGGCAGCTGAGATCGAGCAGGGCATTTCCGCCTTGGTCGCCAAGCTGGAGGCATTCGAGCTGCAGCTGCTGCTGAGCCAGCCTTATGACAAGCTGAATGCGATTCTGGAGCTGCATCCGGGCGCCGGCGGAACGGAGTCCCAGGATTGGGCGGAGATGCTGCTGCGGATGTACCGGCGCTGGGCGGAGAAGCGGGACTTCAAGGTCGAGGTGCTCGACTACCTGCCTGGCGACGAAGCGGGCGTCAAGAGCGTTACGCTGCTGATCAAGGGCTACAACGCTTATGGTTATTTGAAGGCGGAGAAAGGCGTCCATCGTCTCGTCCGAATATCGCCGTTCGATGCCTCGGGCCGCCGCCATACGTCATTCGTATCGTGTGACGTTATGCCGGAGATTGACGACGATGTGGAAGTGGAAATCCGCACGGAGGACCTGAAGGTAGACACGTACCGTTCCAGTGGCGCTGGCGGACAGCACATCAATACGACGGATTCGGCGGTGCGGATCACGCACCTTCCTACAGGCGTAGTTGTAAGCTGCCAAACCGAGCGGTCGCAGATCAAAAACCGCGAGCGCGCCATGAAGATGCTCCGCTCCAAGCTGTATGAGAAGAAAATCGAGGAGCAGATGAAGCAGCTGGCCGAAATCCGCGGTGAAGTGTCCGATATTGCCTGGGGAAGTCAGATTCGCTCCTACGTATTCCACCCGTACAGTATGGTGAAGGACCACCGTACATCTGCCGAAACAGGCAATGTGGGGGCTGTAATGGACGGCGATCTGGATATGTTTATCGATGCTTACTTGCGACAGCAAATTAAGCCGAGCGCAGCGGAGTAATCCGACCCCGCGGCCGGTTTTTATAATTAATTGAAATCAAGCAAATCCTACACATAAATGCCAAGTCATTCACAAACGTTGGAGAATGGCGGTTCCTAGCCGCTTTCGTCTTACATGTTTTGGGTGGATTGGGGTTCGTGTGCAGGATTTTTTTTGTTTATGCCCATACCATGGCAGCCGCTTGTCTCTAGCAAGCAGCAAGCCTGACTTACACAGATGAAAGGAGGAAGCCTATGCGCAGCAGGAAGAGAAGAACGCGCAATCCGGCAATCCGAGAGCTCGGGCCCACCCATCGCGTCATGGAATACGTGCTCTTGTTGTTGGGCTCCTTGCTGATCGCGATCAGCTTCAATATGATTTTGAGCCCGAATCAGGTCGCTTCCGGAGGCGTATCCGGGATCAGCATTATCGTCGATCAGGTATTCGGGATCGAGCCGGCGTTTACGCAGTGGGCGCTGAACATCCCGCTGTTCCTTATTGGAACGTGGGTGCTGGGCAAGCAGTTCGGGCTCAAAACAGCCGTCGGATCGGTTCTCCTGCCTCTGTTGATTTATATTACGAGGGGGCTCCCCCCGTTAACGGATAATTTGCTGCTGGCCAGTATTTACGGCGGCATATTGATCGGTATGGGGCTCGGGCTCGTATTCAGAGGACGGGGCTCTACCGGTGGGCTGGACTTGGCCGCCCAAATGATTCATCGGCTTACGGGCTTAAGCCTGGGCTTGGCTGTGGCGGCGCTGGACGGGATGGTAATCTTGACGGCGGGCATTGTGCTTTCTCCCGAAAAGGCGATGTATGCGCTGATCGGGCTGTTTGTGACGAGCAAAACGATCAATGTCGTCCAGCTCGGGCTGAGCTATTCGAAAGTCGCGTTCATCATATCGTGTAAGACGGAGGAAATCCGCGGCGCCATTTTGCATGAGCTGGATCGAGGGCTGACGCAGTTGAAAGCGACCGGGGGCTATACCGGAGAGGAACGAACCGTGCTGATGGTCGTCGTAGGGCAGACGGAGGTGAGCCGGTTGAAGGAGCTGGTCAAATTCATCGATCCGGGTGCGTTTGTTATCATAAGCGATACGAATGAAGTTTTGGGAGAGGGGTTTAAAATTCACGGAATGACCTAAATTGGCGATTGAAATACCAAGCGGTATTTTGTACCATTTATTCATACGTGTTGCGACAAGCTTTCTCCTCTGTTCGATGAGGATGGATCATGGGGAATGGATCGGCGAGCGCTGTGGCGGGATTTATGCACCGGTAAATGCATATTTTTCGGAGTGTTCTCATATCGCGAAATGGCGCTTGGTGGCTTGGCGGAAGTCGCATCCCGGCAATAAAATTCAGGAAAAAACTGATTGAATTATTATACTTTGAATTGTATAATAATACATAGTTTTTATGTGGAGGGAACGGATATGTCTACGAAATTAAGAGCGGCCATTATCGGAGCGACCGGGTACGGCGGCGTGGAGCTGATCAGGCTCTTGCTGGCGCATCCGCATGTCGAGATTACATCGGTTATTTCCTCGTCCAGCGCAGGAACGCCGATTGCGGATGGATACCCGCATTTGAATGAAATTATGGTAGGAACCCTGGACGGCATTGATGTCGAGCAGATGAAGCAAAAAGCGGATGTCGTCTTCCTGGCCACTCCGCACGGAGTAGCGGCAGAGCTGGCACCGAAGCTTATTGACGCAGGACTGAAGGTAGTTGATATTTCCGGCGATTTCCGGTTGAAATCCGGTGAAGTGTACGAGAAATGGTACAAACATAAACCGGCCGATCCTGCTTATGTTGCAAAAGCGGTATATGGTTTAACCGAGGTGTTCGACGACGAAGTGCGTCAAGCGGAGTTTATTTCGAATCCGGGCTGCTTTCCTACAGCCACCTTGTTAGGTCTGGTACCATTGGTAGCAAAAGGCTGGGCCGACTTGGGCTCGATCATTATCGATGCGAAAACCGGTGTGTCCGGAGCGGGCCGAGGCTTGAGTTTGACTCATCATTATTCCGAAATTAATGAAAATTTTCTTGCTTATAAAGTGAATAAACATCAGCATACGCCGGAGATTGAACAGGTGCTTAGCCGTGTAGCGGGCGAAGAAGTCGTAGTTTCGTTCACGACGCATTTGGTTCCGATGACGCGCGGGATTTTGTCCACGATGTATGTTAAGCTGAATGGGAAGCATACCGAGGACGAAGTGATCGAGATGTACCGTCAATATTACGAAGGCCGCCGTTTCGTACGGATTCGTCAAAAGGGCAAATGGCCTGCGACGAAGGAAGTATGGGGCTCCAACTATTGCGATATCGGCTTTTCGCTGGATGAGCGCACAGGCCGTTTGACGATCATTTCGGTTATCGACAACGTAGTAAAAGGGGCAGCCGGTCAGGCTATCCAAAACTTGAATTTGATGATGGGCTGGGAAGAAACGACCGGATTGGCGTTCACCCCGGTGTATCCGTAAGAGGCCATGGGCGAGGAGAAGATGAAGGTGAAGGATCAATTTACTGTCGTGCCGGAAGGCTCGATTACAACGCCAAAAGGGTTCCGCGCAGGCGGATTGCACTGCGGACTTAAGAAAACGAACCGCTTCGATTTGGGAGTTATCGTATGCGAGGTTCCGGCTCAGGCGGCGGGCGTGTATACGCTCAACGCGTTTCAGGCGGCACCGCTGCGCGTGACGCAGGACAGCATCGCGGTGGACGGCAAGCTGCAGGCGATGCTCGTCAACAGCGGTAACGCCAACGCCTGCACGGGCCAGCAGGGCGAAGACGACGCGCGCGCCATGCGTGCTGCGGCGGCGCAAGCGTTCGGCGTAGCCGAGCACCACGTCGGCGTCACGTCGACAGGGGTGATCGGCGAGCTGCTGCCGATGCCGAAGGTGCTGGGCGGCATCGAGAGCCTGCCGGCGCAAGTGAAGGCGGACGGCGGCGAGGACTTCTGCCAGGCCATCTTGACGACGGACCTCGTGCAGAAGATGACCTGCGTCAAGCTGACAGTCGGCGGCCAAACGGTACATATCGCCGGCGCAGCCAAAGGCTCGGGCATGATTCATCCGAACATGGCCACGATGCTCGGTTTCATGACGACGGACGCGAACATTGAGAGCGCCCAGCTGCAAAACCTGTTGAACGGCGTGACCGATTCCACGTTCAACATGATTACGGTGGACGGCGATACGAGCACGAACGACATGGTCGTCGTTATGGCGAGCGGTCTCGCCGGCAACGACAGCCTGACGCCGGACCATCCGGATTGGGCGGCGTTCGAGGCGGGCTTCCGCTTCGTCGGCGAGTACTTGGCCAAAGCGATTGCCCGTGACGGCGAAGGCGCGACGAAGCTGATCGAGGTGAACGTCTCCGGCGCCGAGACACAGGAAGCGGCACGTGCGATCGCGAAGACGGTCGTCGGCTCGAGCCTCGTGAAGTCGGCTTGCTACGGTGCTGACGCCAACTGGGGCCGGATCATTGCCGCTGTGGGCCGCTCGGGCCAGAAGGTCAATACGGAAACCGTCGATATCCGCTTGGGCGATATCTCCGTTCTGGAGCAATCTCGACCGGTGAAGTTCGACGAAGAGCCTGCAGCCGAATATTTGAAGGGCGAACTCGTGCAAATCCATGTCAATCTGAACATGGGCAGCGAAACGGCAACCGCTTGGGGCTGCGACTTGACTTACGATTATGTACGTATCAACGCGGCATACCGGACGTAAATGGGAGAATTAAACGGCAGTCCCGTACCTCCCCCGCGGGAGGCGCGGGAGTGCGTGAACGAATAAAACGTAAGGGGAACGGAACATGAGTGCAATGTGTTTTGTTATGAAATGCGGCGGCAGTACGCTTGCGGCTCTGCCGGATTCTTTTTTCAAGGATATGAAGCTGCTGCAGGATGAAGCGATCATTCCGGTTATCGTCCACGGCGGCGGTCCGGCGATTTCGTCCACGCTCGAGAAGCTCGGCATCGAAACGGAATTCGTCAACGGGCTGCGCAAAACGAACGAAGCGGTGCTGGATGTCGTAGAGATGGTGCTGGCCGGTCAAATCAACAAAGAGATCGTCCGCAAAATTCAGCTGTCCGGTGCACGGGCCATCGGGCTGTCCGGTGTCGACGGTCACCTTATTCAAGCGGAGCCGGTGGCTAACGCTCACGAAGTCGGCCTTGTCGGCGACGTGACCAAGGTGAACGCGGAGCTGATCCAGGGCATCGTGAAGATGGGCTACATGCCGGTTATTGCGCCTGTCGGCTTGGGCGAAGACGGAGGTCAGCGATACAACATCAATGCGGATACGGCAGCAGGTGCGGTTGCGTCGCATTTGGGCGTGGAGCGGATGATTGTTGTAACGGATGTGCCGGGCATTATGAACCGGGAGAAGCAGGTGCTTCCATCCGTCACCGTGAAGCAGATCGACGAGATGATTGCCAGCGGCGAAATTTACGGCGGGATGATTCCGAAGGTTCGTGCTGCGGTGCAGTGCATTCAGGGGAAAGTGCGCGAGGTTATTATCGTAAACGGGGCGGAGCCTGAGGTATTGAGCAAAGTGATCAAAGGCGCTGCCATCGGTACGCGAATTGTAAAATAGATGGCTGTTTAAGGGATGAGCGGGTTTGAGTCTTAGCAGTAAGTGCGGCTTAAACGATGCCATTCCTGCATGAAAACAAGATAAAAGGAGTGATTAAGCATGGGAGAAGGAGCTAATTCGTTGTTTCCGAACTATGGGCGGTACCCGCTGGCATTTGTGAAGGGGGAAGGCAGCCGACTGTGGGACGAGAACGGCAAAGAATACTTGGACCTGATGTGCGGCCTTGCCGTAACGAACCTGGGGCATGCCCCCAAGCAGGTAACGGAGCGCCTGAAGGAGCAGGTGGACACGTTGTGGCACACCAGCAACCTGTTTCATATCCCGAACCAGGAAAAGCTCGCCAAGCTGCTGACCGATAACAGCTGCGGCGATGCCGTGTTTTTCTCCAACAGCGGAGCGGAAGCGAACGAAGCGGCCATCAAGCTGGCGCGCCGGTACTTCCAGAAGATTCTCGGCAAGCCGGATCAGTACGAGATCATTACATTCCATCAGTCTTTCCACGGACGGACGCTGGCTACGCTGACGGCTACCGGACAGGATAAGGTAAAAGAAGGCTTCCTGCCTTTGCCTCAAGGGTTCGTGTACGCGCCTTACAATGACGCGGAAGCGTTGGAGCAAGCGATCGGTCCGAAAACATGCGCGATCATGCTCGAAATGCTGCAAGGCGAAGGCGGCGTGAACCGCGCCGAGCCGGCTTTTGTCAGCAAAGTGGCGGAACTGTGCGAGAAGCACGGCCTGCTGCTGATCGTCGACGAGATTCAAACGGGCATCGGACGGACCGGTAAAATGTTCGCCTACGAGCATTACGGCATTGAACCGGACATTTTCACCTTGGCGAAAGGATTGGGAAGCGGAATCCCGATCGGCGCTATGGTCGGTAAAGAAAAGCTTCGCCAAGCATTCTCGGCGGGCAGCCACGGCTCCACGTTCGGCGGGAACTACTTGTCGACGGCGGCGGGTATTGCCACGATGGAGACGATGCTGGCGGAGAAGCTGCCGGAGCGCGCGGCTGAGCTTGGCGATTATATCGTCAAGACGCTGTCCGAGAAGCTTGCGGGTAATCCGCTGGTGAACGAAGTGCGCGGCTTGGGCATGCTGATCGGCATCGAGTGCAATCAGCCGGTATCCGATCTGGTCACGACGATTCAAGAGCAAGCGGTGCTGGTTGTAACGGCAGGTCCGAACGTGATCCGCCTCGCGCCTAGCCTGCTCATTTCCAAGGAAGATCTCGACCGCGGCCTTGAAGTGGTCTGCGCTGTACTAAGCAAGAAAGCGGCTGCCGCTGTATAATATAGCTTTTTTGTCGCTAACATTGGAATCATGGAATGGAATCCATTTATTTTGAAAGGGGCGAGTCTATTGGCAGGAACCGAACAGCCTGTGGCTATCGACTTGAGAGGACGGGACTTCCTGGCCGTTGCCGATTACACAGCGGAAGAGCTTCAATATTTGATTGACCTGGCAATTGAGCTGAAGAGAAAGCAGAAAGCAGGAGAAGTGTACCAGCCTTTGAAGGGTAAGACGCTCGGGATGATTTTCGAAAAATCGTCGACCCGTACGCGCGTATCCTTCGAGGTAGGGATGTATCAATTGGGCGGTCAAGCGCTATTCTTGAGCAAAAACGACCTGCAGATCGGACGCGGAGAAACGATTTGGGATACGGCGCAAGTCATGTCCCGCTATTTGGATGGCATTATGATCCGTACCTATGAGCACCGCAAGGTGATCGATTTGGCAAGAGGAGCGACGATTCCGGTTATCAACGGCTTGACGGATCGCACGCATCCTTGTCAGGCGCTGGCCGATTTTCAGACGATCCTGGAGCATAAAGGACGTTTGCGCGGCTTGAAGGTGGCTTACGTCGGCGACGGCAACAACATGCTTCACTCCTTGATGATGATGGCCGCGAAGCTCGGAGTCGACTTTGCCTCCGCATCGCCGGAAGGCTACGAGCCGGACAAAGGGATTGTCGAATCGACTCGCGAAGTGGCTAACCAAAGCGGCGCGAAGCTGTATGTCGGCAACGATCCGAAGGAAGCCGTATCTGGAGCCGATGTCGTGTACACGGATGTGTGGGCGAGCATGGGCTTTGAGGCGGAGCAAAAAGAACGCGAAATCGCGTTTAAAAACTTTCAGGTGAACGAAGAGCTGATGAAGTATGCGAACAAAGATTATTTGTTCATGCACTGTTTGCCGGCTCACCGCGGTGAAGAAGTAAGCGAAGGCGTGATCGACGGAGAGCATTCGATTATTTTCGACCAGGCGGAAAACCGTCTGCACGCGCAAAAAGCGATCATGGTTGCTATTATGTAATTTACTTATAACATTTGCATGGGAAGCGGAACCGGAGGAGCGGTGGCGATTCGCGGAGGCATTGCCGTAACACGGCGAGTACTGCATCGTTTATCGGCTTTTCCGGCCTGCTTGTAAGGTGCAAGGACAAAAAGGAGACCGGAAACATGGCAAAACAAAAAATCGTACTGGCCTACTCGGGCGGTTTGGATACATCGATTATTTTGAAATGGTTGAAAGAAACATATGACGCGGAAATCATCGCCTTTACCGCCGATATTGGCCAGAAGGACGAGCTGGACGGCTTGGAAGCGAAAGCACTGGCAACAGGCGCATCCAAAATCTACATCGATGATCTTCGCGATGAGTTCGCCCAAGATTTTATTTTCCCGATGTTCCAAGCGGGAGCATTGTATGAAGGGCAATATTTGCTCGGTACCAGTATTGCGCGTCCGCTGATCGCCAAGCGTATGGTTGAAATCGCCCGCAAAGAAGGCGCAACGGCTATCGCACACGGCGCAACAGGCAAAGGGAACGACCAAGTGCGTTTCGAGCTGACAGCAGCTGCTTTGGCGCCTGAGCTTGATGTTATCGCTCCTTGGCGTTTGGATGCGTTCCGTGAAACATTCCCAGGACGCGCGGAAATGATCGCTTATGCCGAGAAGCACGGCATTCCGGTAACCGCATCGGCTGCCAAGCCGTACTCGACGGACCGCAACCTGCTGCACATCAGCTTCGAGAGCGGCATGCTGGAAGATCCATGGTTCGATCCAAGCGCAACGTCCAATAAGGACATGTTCGTATTGAGCGTAGATCCTGAGGATGCTCCGGATCAAGCGGAGTATGTAGAATTGAACTTCGAAAAGGGGAACTGCGTCGGCTTGAACGGCGACCAAATGACTCCATTGCAAGTCATGGAGCGCTTGAACGAGCTGGGCGGCAAGCATGGCGTAGGCCGTGTGGACATGGTGGAGAACCGTTTCGTAGGAATGAAGAGCCGCGGCGTATATGAGACTCCGGGCGGAACGATCCTGTTCACGGCACACCGCAAAATGGAGTCGCTCACGATGGACCGCGAAGTCATGAACCTGCGCGATTCCTTGATTTCCCGTTATGCGACGCTCGTATACAACGGTTTCTGGTTTGCTCCGGAGCGTCTTGCGCTGCAAGCGCTGGTGGATGAGAGCCAGAAAAACGTTACCGGTACCGTACGCTTGAAGCTGTACAAAGGCAACGTGATCGGAGCGGGCGTACAAAGTCCGGTGAGCTTGTACAACCCGGACATCGCGACAATGGAAGCCGACCCTACGCAAGCATACAATCAAGGCGACGCTACCGGCTTTATCCGCCTGAACGCGCTTCGTTTGAAAGTATCCTCAGGCGTTCAGCAAAACGCGAAGTAAGTTAGATGTTAATGCCGCCGGCCGGCGGCTTTCGGTGGGCGGGCTTCCCGGCGGATGTACAGGCTGTACAATCCGTCGGGAAGCCTTGCGTCACGTTTGCAGGACACGCTTTCCTAATGGAAAGCTCGCCATAATTGCGAAGATAGCTTTTCTTACAGAAAAGCTCAGCTATTGCTTACGAAGAAAGCTTTCCTTCGGAAAGCTCTTAGAAAGGGGAACCAACCTTGTCAAAGCTTTGGGGTGGACGATTTACGAAAAAAACGGATCAACTGGTGGAGGAATATACAGCTTCCATCCTGTTCGATAAAGAGCTGGCCGAGGAGGATATCCAAGGCAGTCTGGCTCACGTGACCATGCTGGGCAAATGCGGGATTTTGCCGCAGGAAGACGTGGAGAAGATCAAGGACGGCTTGCTGAAGGTGCAAGGCATCATCCGCCGCGGCGAAATGGAGTTTTCCGTCAGCGACGAAGACATCCATATGAACATCGAAAAGGCGTTGATCGATGAAGTAGGACCGGTCGGCGGCAAGCTGCATACCGGACGGAGCCGCAATGACCAAGTGGCGACGGATATGCACTTGTACTTGCGTAAGCGTGTAGTCGAGTTCGTAGGCCTGCTGAACAAGCTGCAGGAAGCGCTGATAGAGCAGGCGAAGAACAACCTCGACACGATCGTGCCGGGCTACACGCACTTGCAGCGTGCGCAGCCGATCCTGTTCGCCCATCATCTGATGGCGTACGTATCCATGTTCCAGCGCGACATCGAGCGCTTGCAGGACAGCTACAAGCGGATCAACGTGCTTCCGCTGGGAGCGGGCGCTTTGGCCGGGACGACGTTCCCGATCGACCGCCACTTCGTAGCGCAGCAGCTCGGGTTCGACGGAGTCTACGAGAACTCACTCGATGCCGTAAGTGACCGCGATTTTATCATTGAATTTTTGTCCAACGCTTCAATGATTATGATGCACTTGTCGCGTTTGAGTGAAGAGTTCATCTTGTGGTCGAGCACCGAATTCCGATTCATCGAGCTGGACGATGCGTTCTGTACGGGCAGCAGCATTATGCCGCAGAAGAAAAATCCGGACGTGCCGGAGCTCGTTCGCGGTAAAACCGGCCGCGTCTACGGTAATCTGTTCGGCCTTCTGACTGTGCTGAAATCGCTGCCGCTTGCTTACAACAAGGACATGCAGGAAGACAAGGAAGGCATGTTCGACACGGTTCGCACACTTCAAGGTGCGCTTCAGCTGTATGCGCCGATGGTAGGCACGATGAAGGTGAACAAGGACCGGATGCGTCAAGCCGTGAATCAGGACTTCTCCAATGCGACGGATATTGCAGACTATTTGGTTAACAAAGGGCTGCCTTTCCGCCAAGCGCATGAAGTTATCGGCAAAACGGTATTGTACTGCATTCAGAACGATAAGTTTTTGTTGGACCTGACATTGGACGAGTTCCACCAGTTCTCCCCATTGTTCGAACAGGACATTTACAATGTGCTGCAGCCGGAGCAGGTTGTCAACGCCCGGAACGTGTACGGGGGAACGGCCAGCAAGCAGGTTAGCGCCGCTATCGCTCGTGCACAAGCGGTATTCGAACAGACGAACGCGTGGTTCGAAGAATTTTATAAGAAAAGCCATTAATTGGAATCTGGTTCAATAAACAAACCGTCCCCGCGAAGTCCGCTTCGTCGAGGACGGTTTTTTGTAGCTCATAAGATAGGATTGCCGCTAGAAGAACAGTCCGACTTTTTGAATCGTCAGGAAACCAACGGCACGTCAGCCCATTTAGGAAGTCCTTGTGCTTGTTCGAACCGTGTGGACACGCTGTTTTACACGAGAGCATTGGCTTCCTTACCTGAACGTTGGCCCCTTGACTCCATCCTCGATTAATGGTGCCTCAGGCTGCCGCTGATTCGGCTCCACCTTGCTTCCCTGGTTCGTCGCGATGACCGTCGGCTGGGCAGCATACGTATCCTTCGACACGCGCTCTCTGCCGACTTCCACTCCGTTTTGCAGCTTGATGCGGTACGTTTCCACTACATAGCCGGGCTTGCCGGTACTGATTTTTTGCTGCTTGCCTGTAGGGAGCGTAGGATTCAGTACATATTTCACTGGAGGCTCCAGTGTCTGGAGTGTCTTTGATTCCACAGCATAGCTGATGTCAGGAGAGGTTCGTCCGAACAGCTTGATTGTAACTTGCCGGTCGTCGGCATATGTACGAATGAGCAAGTAGGATGGCGTATTGTTGCGGAACTTGAAATTGATATGACCGCTCGCAAAGGTCGCATCCTGACCGAGAGGCACATAGCTGACGGGCAGCGAATGGTTGCGCCGTTCCACAATCTCAAGCCCTGCGCGCAGAACCGCGTTGTACAGCGTGGAGGACACTTGGCATATGCCCCCGCCAATACCTGGAACCAGCTTACCGTTCAGAATGACCGGCGCTTCCTTGAACCCGAAACGGGACTCCGTCTCCGCAATGTAAGGCGCATAGTCGAACACGTCTCCCGGCTTCAGCAACACATCCTGAATCGACGAAGCCGTCGATACGATGTTGTGAATCCGCCCTTCTCCGTTCAGCAGCGGGTACTTTGTCGAGAATTCGCTAATTTTACGGTCGATTCCTTGCGATTGGAGCATGCTAACCGACACTTTCGGCTCCTGTTTGGTAAAAGCTAGTGTGATCAGAAAAGGAGCTCGGCCTGTCGTCGACGCAACCGTCCCCAGCGTTTCCTTGGCTTGCCGGGATGCCGCCTCCGGAACTTCCTTCGACTTATCTGCCGTTCCCTCGGCGAGTCGTTTCGACTCGGCTTTTACGGACCACCCTAACGCCCCCATGGAAGGAAGCGTCTTCTCCAACTGCTTGATGAGCTCAGGCTCGTTAATCCGCATCACGGAAGATTCGGGAATGTAGCTGATCGTGTCGTTCGGCCCGATGACACGCTGCGCGTCTTTGGGCTGAGCTTCATACAGAGCGGTGAAGCCCCGCTTTAGCGACTCATGCAAGACGGCGGCGTCGAAAGAGACCGGGAGGTTCCACGACTCGTTCCTGATGCTCCAGCGGTAGGCGGCGCGTTGAAACAAGGAGCCGGTCTGCAAAGGCTGCAGCCGGTTGGTGATGTCTAGCAGCGACAGCTGCAGCCCCATCTGCTCCAATGTCCAGTCTGCCGGCTGGAGAGGGACGTCGGCCTGTTTGCTGATCAATCGGACCGTATGCTGCAACAGCTGCTCTCTTTTATCCTCTAATTGCCGCTCGAATTCGGCTATCGGTATGCGCCCCGGCTGCCAATTATCCACTGTCAGTCCGCCCGGCAAGGTGTCCTGCATACCGTACCAAGCCAGGGAAGCGCAAGCTGCCCCCAGACCTAACAGCGCCAGCAGCAGCAACCGGAGGGCGGGGTATGACGGAAGCTTCATGGGTTTCGTCTCCTTTTTCACCCGTTCATTTCATCTGACAGGCTATGCTCGTACTCTTGATGTATATGCTGAAGCTGCCGTAACTTGACTGCGGGAAATTTCGTGTTTTCAACAAAAAACGCTTTTGAAAATGTGAAAAAGTGTTGAAAATCTTTTGCAAGTAAAGGATTTTACCTGTTTATGTCGAAAGGATATAAGCTAGCGAAAAATCCAGGATGTGATACCGTGATAGAGATGCATGACGTATGGAAGACATATCCCGACGGAAGTCCGGCCTTGAAAGGCATTAATGTCAAGGTGGACCGCAATGAGTTTCTTTATGTCGTCGGCCCGTCGGGGGCAGGAAAATCGACATTTATGAAGCTGATCTATAGAGAAGAGCGCCCGACCAAAGGGAGTATTTTTGTTAACGGATTTAACCTAGAGAAGCTGAAGCAGCGCAAGATTCCCTACGTGCGGCGGAATATCGGCGTAATTTTCCAGGATTTTCGACTTTTGCCGAAGCTGACCGTGTATGAAAATGTCGCTTTTGCCATGGAAGCTATCGAGGCTCCGAAGAAATTGATACGCAAGCGAGTACAAGAGGTTTTGGAGCTTGTTCATTTGAAAGAGAAGATCGGTTCTTTACCGACTCAATTGTCCGGCGGTGAGCAGCAGAGGGTGGCGATCGCGCGCGCTATCGTAAACAATCCGGCCGTGATCATAGCCGATGAGCCTACAGGAAATCTCGATCCCGAGACGTCCTGGGACATTATGAAACTGATGGAGGAAATCAACTTCCGCGGCACCACGATCATCATGGCAACACACAACAAAGAAATCGTCAATACGATGCGCAAACGGGTGCTCGCTATAGAACAAGGGCAAATTGTTCGCGACGAAGCAAGGGGTGAATACGGCTATGAGGATTAACACAGGCTTCCGCCACGTCAGGGAAGGCGGCAAAAATGTGATCCGTAATGGCTGGATGTCGTTCGCTTCGGTGAGCTCGATTGCCATCTCGTTGTTTATTCTCGGTATTTTTCTGCTGTTGACGCTGAATGTAAATTTCCTTGCGCAGCAGATCGAGCAGCAGGTTGAAATCAAAGTGTATTTGGATGTGAACATCCCGAAGGAGCAGATAGGGCCTCTGCAAAATGAGATCGCCGCTATCGAGCAGGTTTCTAAGGTAACCTTCGTTTCCAAAGAAGAAGGCATCGTGATTTTGCGGGACAGGCTCGGGGAAAACGGCAAAGGACTGCTGGAGGGCTTTGACGGCGAAAACAACCCTCTGAACGATTCTTTCACGGTTGAGGTGAAGGAGCCGAGGGAAGTAGGAATCGCAGCGCAAAAAATCAACGAGCTGAACAACGGCAAGCAGGCCAAGCCTATTTACCGTGTCAATTACGGTCAAGGTACGGTTGAGACCATGTTCAAGGCGACACAGGTCGTGCGATATATCGGTCTTATTCTGGTTGCGGGGCTTGCGTTAACGGCGATGTTCCTTATTGCCAACACGATCAAACTGACGATTCTCTCCCGCCGCCGGGAAATCGCCATAATGAAGCTCGTCGGAGCGACGAATTCGTTTATCCGCTGGCCGTTTTTTATCGAAGGGGCGATCCTCGGGATCGTCGGCTCCATCGTTCCTACCGGTATTTTGCTGTATGGCTATTGGGAGCTCATGAACGTGACGCAGCTCGACTTAAGTATGTTGATGATCAAGCTGTTACCGTTCGACCAGGTTTGTTATGTATTGGCCGGCTTGCTGCTTGGCATCGGCATCATGATAGGCATTTTCGGCAGTACGCTGTCGGTTCGCAAATTTTTGCGCGTGTAGGTGGAAGGAAATGCGAGGGCTGTCGGGCCCGGAATCAAGTTCGAGTCTGGTTGGGGAGGAAACGAAAGTTGAAGAAATCTCTTCTGTCACTGGTCGTAACGGCGGGTGTGGCGGGTACGATGCTCTTGCCGCAGCAAAGCTACGCTTTATCCGAATCGCAAAAAATTCAGCAGCAGCTGGATCAATTGAAAAAGCAGCAGTCTGCAGCGCAGCAAAAAGCCAACGAGACGCAAAACGAGATGAAGCAGGTCACTCAGGAAAAGCAGCAGACCGAGGCCGAGGTCAAAGCCTTAGTCAAGCAGATTGAGGCCGAGAATCTCAAAATGAATGAATTGGACAACACCATATCCACAACGAAGGATCAATTGAACGATAATGCGAAGCAGCTGGACGAAGTCAAAGCGCAGATCGAGGCTCGCGATGTGCTCGTCAAGTCAAGGCTTCGTCTGATGTATATGAACGGCGCAGTCTCTTATGCGGATGTTCTGCTAAGCTCTACCAGCTTCGGCGACTTTCTGGACCGGATGAATGCGCTCAAAGCGATTGTAGCTCAGGATAAGGAAATACTGGAGGCCAACCGCCGTGATCAGGAGGCCAAAGAGGCCAAGCAGAAGCAAATCGAGCAGGAGCTGAAGCAGGTAAGCGATCTCTATGCCCAGCGAGCTGCCATGAAGGCGGAGCTTTTGGCTAAAGAGAAGGAAAAGGAAGTCAAGATCGCAAGCTTGGACAAGAAGGAAAAAGATCTTGAGGACATTAGCGAAGACCAGGAGCAGCAGCTCCTCGCGTACGCGCGCAAATCATCCGCACTGGCGGCGGATAAGCGGAAAGCGGCGGCGGCCGAAGCCGCTGCGGCTGCTGCAGCGGCTGCAGCCAAAGCGAAGGCTAACGGCGGCGGAAGCGGTAGCAGCGGCGGAGGAGCCCCGGCGGCACAGACGCCTGCTTTTTCCGGTGGCCGATTCGGCTATCCTCTCGCCAAAGTCTCGCCGATGTCGTCCGACTTCGGCTACCGGTCCGACCCGTTCACGGGCAAGAAGAAGCTGCATAAGGGCATCGATCTTGCGTCCCCGAACGGTACGAGCATCCTAGCCGCAGAGGAAGGGGAGGTCATCGTTGCTTCCTGGTGGAGCGGGTACGGCAATACCGTCATCATCGACCATGGGAACGGATATTGGACCTTGTACGGGCATATTCGCAACGGAGGCACGGTAGTGGAGAAAGGGGACCACGTGAAGCGCGGCCAAAAGGTTGCCGAAGTCGGCTCTACCGGCGAGTCTACCGGCAATCATCTGCACTTTGAAGTACGTATCAACGAGGATCCGGTGGATCCGAAGCCATATTTGAAGTAAACCGCTGTTAATAATTTCAAATAGCTTGTCATATACTACAGTGACGAGTACTAAGATGGCCCGCTGCTAGCGGGACTTTTTGGCTCACCTCAGATAAAGACGAGTTCATTCAGGCGTAGCAAAGGCGGTGTAAAAGAAGACGATGCAATTTAAGGGACGCACGGTTTTGGCATTTATTTTGCTGGCTATGTTCGCCAGCAGCATTATGACGCTTACGATTGTGAATCCGTCGATGTTGACGGCTGTAGGCAAGGACGGGGGAGCAACCGGCAATTCCGGTCTGACCGCCAAGGATTTGAACAAAATTTCGACGACGTACCAGCTGATTCAGAACAAGTTTTTATCCGAGGTCGATCATGAAAAGGTCGTCAACGGAGCTATTAACGGCATGCTGGCGACGCTCGACGATCCGTTCACCGTCTATATGGACCAGAACGAAGCGAAGCAGTTCGACGAGAGCATTACTTCGTCGTTCCAGGGTATCGGGGCGGAGGTATCGTCCGATGACGGCAAAGTAACGATCGTAGCGCCGATCAAAGGCTCGCCGGCTGAAAAGGCGGGACTCCACGCCAAAGACGTTATCGTATCGGTTAACGGCGAAAAGCTGGACGGGCTGACCTTGAATCAGGCGATTATGAAAATCCGCGGTCCGAAAGGGACCCAGGCGAAGCTTGAAATTTTGCGTTCGGGCACGACGGAGCCGATTACGATGATTGTTGTCCGCGACGACATCGATGTGGAAACGGTATATGCCGAAATGCTGCAGGGCAACATCGGCAAAATCGAGATTCGCCAGTTTTCCACGAATACGGCCAAACGGTTCAAGGATGAGCTTTCGACGCTGGAATCGAAAGGCATGAAAGGTCTCATCATCGACGTGCGCAATGACCCAGGGGGCCTGCTGCAGGCTGTGGTCGAGATTGTCGAGCCTTTCGTGCCGAAGGGCAAGCCGATCGTCAAGATCGAAGACCGCCAAGGCAAGCAGGAGGATACGCCTTCCCAAGGCAGCGGCAAAAATTATCCGGTTACCGTGCTGATCAACAAAGGCAGCGCCAGCGCCTCGGAAATATTGGCGGGAGCCTTGCACGATTCCGTAGGCAGTAAGCTGGTTGGCGAAACGACCTTTGGTAAGGGTACTGTACAGGTGCCGTTTGAGAAGGAAATGGGCGATGGCAGCAATATCAAAATGACCGTATACAAATGGCTGACGCCAAACGGTACTTGGATTCATAAACAAGGCATCGCTCCTGATATAGCCATCGACCAGCCTGCTTTCTTCAAGGTGGCTCCATTGACGAAGAAAGCGACGCTGAAGCCGGATACGACGGGCGACGATGTGAAAAATCTGCAAATCATGCTGAGCGGCCTAGGCTTGAATCCCGACCGTATGGACGGGTATTTCAGCGAGAAGACGGCGGCAGCGGTTAAGACGTTCCAGAAGCAGCAGAACATCCCAACAACCGGAGAAGTCGATACGGATACGGCGAACCGTTTGGAGAAAGCGATTGTGGAGGCCATCCGCGATCCTAAGAACGATCAACAGCTGAAAGCAGCGGTTCAGCATCTTCAATCGGTTATTAAGTAAGTTCCGACGCCGATGGAAAAATCGGGAAGCGGAAGGAAAAGAAGCTATAGATGTCGAAAGATTTAGAAAGGTTGGCCTCGCGCCCCCTTTCTGAATCTTTTTTTATTTCCACCCTCATTTGCGAAGGAGCAGCCCAATGGCCGTGTTCATGGAAATTGCACAGCAAGGGCTATATGCCCTGCTGCAGTTACTTACTCATCCGTTTTATTATGTAGGGATTTTATTTATCGTACTTCAATATCGGCGGCAAATCTTATTTGAACGCAAGTTGTTCCATACGAAGCTCCATTCGCTTGTAGCGGAGACGTGGCGAAGCCTGCTGTGGGGATGGATCGGAGGCTTGATCGCTTCGGTACTGATGGCTGTCGTAGGAGCGACGATTCAGCCGCAAGCCGTTCTCCTGTTGTGGATCGCATCGCTGTTGTTCATTTTCTTCCGCGTTCGTTTCATGTGTTGGGCCTATGCCGTCGGGGCGATAGGCATCCTGCAAGTACTTATT
The DNA here is from genome assembly GCF_042793215.1 of Paenibacillus sp. NPDC056579. NCBI lineage: Bacteria > Bacillati > Bacillota > Bacilli > Caryophanales > Paenibacillaceae > Paenibacillus > Paenibacillus sp. NPDC056579. The sequence goes on along the minus strand of NZ_JBHTVD010000016.1, from coordinate 39,355 downwards.
GGGTCCATCCCGGGTTTGCCGGGGGTGCTGCCTGCATGGTTCGTGAAGCCGCTATTGGGAATACATATGCCGGCGATGCTTGCTCTTGTCGCTGTGCTTCACCTAGTCGAAGCCTTATTTGTCCGAGTACAGGGGACAAGGACCGGGACGCCGATGTTTTACGAAAGCAAGCGGGGGAAAATCGTCGGAGGCTACCATTTGCAGGGCTTCTGGCCGGTTGCGCTGTTCCTGCTGGTACCGCTTCAAGGAGGCAGCGATGTCTCCCTCCCGTGGACGCCGCTTCTCGGCGGCGATCTGTGGGGCGGCGGCTGGACGATCGTCGGTTTCCCGGTCATGATCGGTTTCGCCGAAATGACGATGTCCCGCCTTCCGAGGGACAAGGTTCGCATGACGGCAAGGCAATTGATGCTGTATTCGGTCGTCGTTCTGCTGCTTGCCGTGATGGCGCATCAGTGGCCGGTTATGACGCTGTTGTCGGCACTTCTCACTATTCTGCTGCATGAAGGCCTTCTGTTCTACAGCCGCTGGGATGAATCCAGGCGCACTCCGGTATTTGTTCATGACCAGCGCGGGCTTATGGTGCTAGCCGTATTGCCGGGCAGCCCGGCCGAAGAGATGGAAATCGAGGCGGGCGAGATCATCCACAAGGTGAACGGGATCGCGGTGCGTACAAAGGAAGAGCTGCATCAGGCGATGCAGGTCAATTCCGCCTTTTGCAAGCTAGAAGTGCTGAATTTGCAGGGCGAGAGCAAGTTTCTGAAGCGGGCCATGTTCTCCGGCGAGCATCATCAGCTCGGCATCTTGCTGGCGCCGGATCAGCATGCGATGTACTACGCGGAAGAGAAGCAAACACATATTATCTCGTATATGAAGAAAAACTTGGTGGGCTTGCTTAGCAGAAAGCCCGGGAGCAAGTCGATGTAATACGATATTGGAGCGCTGATGACGCCCGAATAAAGAAGCTGCCGAAACCGTTCGATACGGGTTCCGACAGCTTTTTCTCATTGGTATAAGACTATTAGTTCTTTTCACGCAGCACGACGATTTCGACGCGGCGGTTTTTTGAGCGGTTTTCTACACTGTTGTTCTCCGCCACCGGACGGGTGTCCGCATAGCCTGTGGAGATGAACTTTTTAGGATCCAGCCCGTTATTATAGACAAAGTAGCGCAGAACGGAAAGCGATCGTTCATTGGACAGTCCCCAATTGTCTTTATACAGGGAGCCCGTGGCCAGCGGAAGATTATCCGTATGTCCTTCGATGCTGATCGTCGCATCCAGCGTAGGGAACAAGCTGGCCAGCTGATTCAGAATCGGGTACGCGTCCTTCTTCAGCTCCGCTTTGCCAAGATCGAACAAGAACAAGTCGTTGAGCGTTACCGCTATCCCTCGTGGCGTATCGGCGGCGAATACTTGGGCCTGCAGGTTTTGCTGCTGGATATACTGCTGAATTTTCTCAAGCAGGTCCTCCAGCTGCTTTTCGCGATATTCCCGTTCCTCGCGTTCTTTCTTTTCCTTGTCGTCGTTCTGCGTCTTCTCTCCGTCCTGCGCCTTGGCGGTGCTGACACGGCCGAGGACGCCTTCGCCTTGCGGCAGCACGGATTCGGCCTTCTTAAACTCGAAGCTCAGTGCGGAGGCAAGAACCTGGTATTTCTCATTGTCGATCTTGCTCATGGCATACATGATAACGAAGAAAATAAGCAGCAGCGTAATCAAGTCGGCATAGGTGATCAGCCAGCGTTCATGGTTCTCATGTTCCGCATGTTTTTTATTTTTCCTCGCCACCGGTATCACCTTCGCCTTCCGCTTTCTTATGGTCCTGGTGCAGGAAGGAGTTCAATTTCTTTTTGATCAGCTGTGGATTTTCGCCCGCTTGCAGAGCCAAAATCCCTTCGAGCATCAGTTCCATCTCGGAGATTTGCTCCTTGCTGCGAATTTTAATTTTTTGTGCGATAGGCAGGTATAAGACGTTCGCCGAGGAAACCCCGTACAGCGTCGCCGTGAAGGCAACCGCAATAGCCGGCCCTAGCGTTCCCGGATCCGAAAGATTACCCAGAACGTGAATCAGACCCATAACCGTACCGATGATCCCCATAGAAGGCGCAAAGCCGCCTGCAGCTTCGAATATTTTGGCCCAGCCCTCATGATGATGCTCCAGCGCATCCATCTCCAGCTCGAGAATTTGACGGGTCAGCTCCGGGTCGGTTCCGTCTACGACCATCATCAGTCCGTCGCGCAAAAAGCTGTTCGGGTGCTCCTGCGCGCGCTGCTCCAGAGCCAGCACTCCTTCTCTTCTGGCAACCGAGGCCATGTCGACAAGCTCATCAATAATGACTCCCGGATCGCGCTTCGTTTCGGTGAACGCCATCTTGAGCGCTTTGCCAAGCTCCTTCAGTCTATTCATCGGGAAGCTGATGAGAATGGCCCCCGCCGTACCCCCGAATATGATCAGCATCGCACTCGGAACAATCAAAGCGGAGAGATGCCCACCATCCCAAAGATAGCCGCCAATCAAGGCGCCCAAGCCTACTACGAGACCTATAATCGTTGTTAAATCCACCTTTGTACCACCCCTAGTTCGAATAGATATAATGTGTTTTTCAAGTGTAGTCCCGTTCTTTCGGCCGATGCTGAAATACAATAAAAGGAAACTTATACGTTTGCAACAAAAGCTGAAAAAAGGTATAATGTATGGGAACAAACATTCCTATAGTGGAAAAAGTCGAACGGAGTCAACTTGCGTCGTATGACGCATAGTATTTATCGGAAACACGGATACAAAAGTTTATAGATAATGATCTTTTTCAATGGACGGGTGATGAAAATGAACGAAGTGGTCATGAGTGACAAACGATTTGAATTGGTGTCCGAATTTTCTCCGCAAGGGGACCAGCCAAAGGCTATAGAGAAGCTGGTGGCCGGTATCCGCGAAGGGAAGAAGCATCAGACGCTGCTCGGGGCGACGGGGACAGGGAAGACGTTTACTGCGGCTCAAGTCATAGCTCAGCTGAATCGGCCGACGCTGTTAATAGCACACAACAAGACTTTGGCCGCGCAATTATGCAGCGAGCTGAAGGAGTTTTTCCCCAACAACGCCGTCGAGTATTTCGTCAGCTACTACGACTATTACCAGCCAGAGGCTTACATTCCTTCCTCAGATACCTTCATTGAAAAAGACTCCAGCATTAACGATGAAATCGACAAGCTCCGTCACTCTGCGACCAGTGCGCTGTTCGAGCGCCGGGACGTCATCATTGTCGCGAGCGTGTCTTGCATATACGGCTTGGGTTCTCCTATGGAGTACCGCAATCTGGTCATGTCTTTGCGCGTTGGCATGGAGCGTTCACGCAACGAAATATTGCACAGGCTGATCGATATCCAATACCAGCGCAACGATATGAACTTCGTCCGCGGAACGTTCCGGGTTCGCGGCGATGTTGTGGAGATATTCCCGGCATCTCACAGCGAGCATGCGGTGCGGGTAGAGCTGTTCGGCGATGAAATCGAACGGATTACGGAGATCGACGTGCTGACGGGAGAGATTCTTGGGGAACGCGATCATATTGCGATTTTCCCGGCGTCTCACTTCGTTACCCACGAGGATACGATGAAGCGCGCTCTCGTGGATATCGAGAAGGAACTGGAGGAACGGCTGGAGGAGCTGCGAGGCAAAGGCAAGCTGCTGGAGGCTCAGCGGCTGGAGCAGCGTACTCGCTACGATATCGAGATGATGCAGGAGATGGGCTTCTGTTCGGGCATCGAGAACTATTCAGGACCGCTCACCTTCCGCGAACGGGGCGCGACGCCTTACACGCTGTTCGATTATTTCCCGGACGACATGCTGATTGTAGTGGATGAGTCGCACGTGACGCTGCCGCAGATCCGCGGGATGTATAACGGCGACAGGGCGCGCAAGGAAGTACTCGTTGAGCATGGCTTCCGTCTGCCGTCTGCGATGGATAACCGTCCGCTGCGGTTCGAGGAATTCGAGCGCAAGGTGACGCAAGCCTTGTTCATCTCGGCGACGCCGGGACCTTACGAGCTGGAGCATTGTCCGGAGATGGTCGAGCAAATTATCCGGCCGACCGGCCTGATCGATCCGGAGATCGAAGTGCGGCCGACGAAGGGGCAAATCGACGATCTGCTCGGGGAGATTCAGGACCGAATCCGCAAGGACGAACGGGTGTTGGTTACTACATTGACCAAGAAGATGGCCGAGGATTTGACCGATTATTTCAAAGAAATCGGCATCAAGGTACGTTATCTCCACTCGGACATCAAGACGCTCGAGCGGATGCAAATATTACGCGAGCTTAGGCTCGGCGTGTTCCACGTCCTGGTCGGCATCAACCTGCTGAGGGAAGGCCTCGACTTGCCGGAAGTGTCGCTGGTGGCGATTCTCGATGCCGATAAAGAAGGGTTTCTTCGCGCCGAGCGGTCGCTTATTCAGACGATCGGCCGGGCCGCGAGGAACGCCAACGGGCGGGTTATTATGTACGGCGACAAAATAACGGACTCTATGGACAAAGCGATCCGCGAGACGAGCCGCCGCCGGGAAATTCAGATCGCCTACAACGAGAGGCACGGGATTACGCCTCAGACAATCCAGAAGAAAATCCGCGATGTGATCGAGGCGGTCAAGGTGGCCGAGTCGAAGGCCGATTATTTGTCCGACGTGAAGCAGGCGAAGATGTCCAAGAAGGATCGGATGTCGTTAATCGAGCGACTGGAGCAGGAAATGAAGGAAGCCGCCAAAAACTTGCAGTTTGAGCGGGCGGCCGAGCTTCGCGATGCGGTGATGGAGCTAAAAGCGGAGCTGTAACAGGTTGCCGGCCTCCGATAACATGGCTTTTTGAACCAGCGCTATAATGGTTATACTGATGAAATAAATAGAATTTGGTTAATAGGTATTGGGAACGGCGGAATTCATCGAGACACAGACGCTGCTTATATACCGTCGGGTCCGTGAGCAAAGAGGGTTTGGAGGGACGGCTACTGATTCAGGCTGGATGTTCTTCCAAACAGGCCTCTATTAAGAAGGATGGTGGCACGAAAGTGGCTAGAGATAACATCGTAATTAAAGGCGCAAGAGCCCACAATTTGAAAAATATCGACGTGACGATCCCACGCGACCGCTTCGTCGTGCTTACCGGGCTTAGCGGCTCGGGTAAATCATCATTGGCGTTCGATACGATATACGCCGAAGGGCAGCGGAGGTACGTCGAATCGTTATCCGCATACGCGCGCCAGTTTCTTGGACAGATGGACAAGCCGGATGTCGATTCGATAGACGGTCTGTCTCCTGCCATATCGATCGACCAGAAGACAACGAGCCGCAACCCGCGTTCGACCGTAGGGACCGTTACGGAAATATACGATTATTTGCGTCTGTTGTTCGCAAGGATCGGCCGTCCTCATTGTCCCGATCACAAAATCGAGATTACGTCCCAAACGGTAGAGCAGATGGTCGACCGGATCATGGAATATCCGGAGAGAACCCGTCTGCAAATATTGGCTCCTATCGTATCGGGCCGCAAAGGCGAGCATTCCAAGCTGCTTGCCGATATTCAGAAGCAGGGCTTCGTCCGCGTACGCGTGAACGGAGAAGTAATGGACTTATCCGATACGATCGAGCTGGATAAAAACAAAAAGCATAATATCGAAGTCGTAGTAGATAGGATTGTGGTCAAGAGCGACGTGCAGTCCCGTCTTGCCGATTCGTTGGAAACGGCGCTAAAGCTGGCCAACGGCCGCATTATCGTAGATGTGCTGGAGCAGGAGGAGCTGCTGTTCAGCCAGAATCTGGCTTGTCCGGAGTGCGGCTTTAGCATTGAAGAATTGGCGCCGAGAATGTTCTCCTTCAACAGCCCGTTCGGAGCCTGTCCGGAATGTGACGGTCTGGGAAGCAAGATGATCGTCGACCCCGACTTGCTTGTTCCCGATCCGAAGCTGTCCATTGAAGAGGGCGCTTTTGAAGCATGGGCAGGCAGTACGTCGAACTATTATCCGCAATTTCTGGCTGCAGTGTGTGAGCACTATGGCATTCCGCAGAACGTGCCGGTATCGGAGCTGACTTCAGATCAGATGAAGAAGCTGCTGAACGGGACCGGCGGGGAGAAGGTGCGTTTCCGCTACGAGAATGATATGGGACACAAGAAGGAAGCGATGGTGGCGTTCGAGGGCATCATCACCAACCTGGAGCGGCGCTATCGCGATACTTTCTCCGATGGAATCCGCGAGCATATCGAAACGTACATGAGCTCCAAGCCGTGCAGCAAATGTAAAGGACATCGGTTAAAGCCCGAGACTTTGGCGGTCACCATCAACGGGAAAAATATCGCTCATGTAACCTCACTGTCCATCGGTGAATCCCAGGAATGGTTTGAAGCGTTAACGCTGAACGACCGGGATACGCAGATCGCTCACCTTATTCTGAAGGAAATCAAATCGCGGCTAGGATTTCTCGTTAATGTCGGATTGGATTACTTGACGATGCACCGGGCGGCAGGAACGTTATCCGGCGGCGAGGCTCAACGGATTCGTCTCGCTACGCAAATCGGATCCAGCCTTATGGGCGTCTTATATATACTGGACGAGCCGAGCATCGGACTGCATCAGCGGGATAACGACCGGTTGATCCAAACGCTGGAGCATATGCGGGATCTCGGCAATACGCTGATCGTCGTAGAGCACGATGAGGATACGATGCTGGCCGCTGATTACATTATCGATATCGGGCCGGGCGCAGGCATTCATGGCGGTCACGTCGTGTCTCAGGGGACGCCGAAGGAAATCATGGAAGACCCTCACTCCTTGACGGGGCAATACTTGAGCGGGAAGAAATTTATTCCGATCAGCGCTGCGCGCCGCAAGCCTAACGGCAAATGGCTTGAAATCAAAGGGGCGAAGGAGAACAACCTGCGCAATGTAAGCGTCAAGTTTCCTCTGGGCGTGTTTACTTGCGTAACGGGAGTTTCCGGTTCGGGTAAAAGTACGCTTATCAATGAGCTCTTGTATAAAACATTGGCTAAAGAGCTGAACGGCGCGAAGGTACGTCCAGGCGAGTATCGGGAGTTCGTAGGCTTGGAGCATGTCGACAAAGTCATCGACATCGACCAGTCGCCTATCGGCCGTACGCCTCGTTCGAATCCTGCTACGTACACTGGTGTTTTCGATGACATCCGCGATGTGTATTCAGCGACGAACGAAGCCAAGGTTCGCGGCTACAAGAAAGGCCGGTTCAGCTTTAACGTCAAAGGCGGGCGCTGTGAGGCTTGCCGCGGCGACGGCATCATCAAAATTGAGATGCACTTCCTGCCGGACGTGTATGTGCCGTGTGAGGTTTGCAAAGGCAAACGGTATAACCGGGAAACACTGGAGGTCCAGTACAAAGGCAAGAACATTTCCGAAGTATTGGATATGACGATAGAGGATGCTTGCGAGTTTTTCAAAAACATTCCGCGCATTCACCGCAAGCTGCAAACGCTGCTAGATGTCGGCTTGGGCTATATGAACCTTGGGCAGCCTGCCACTACGCTGTCCGGCGGCGAAGCACAGCGTGTGAAGCTCGCAGCGGAGCTGTACCGCCGCAGCACCGGCAAGACGATTTATATATTGGATGAGCCGACAACGGGCCTTCATATCCATGATATTGACCGATTGCTGAAGGTACTGCACAGACTGGTTGACAGCGGGGAAACCGTGCTTGTTATTGAGCATAACCTAGACGTAATCAAAACGGCTGACTATATGATAGATCTAGGTCCGGAAGGCGGTAACAAAGGCGGTACGATCGTAGCTACGGGAACGCCGGAGGATGTGATTAAAGTGGAAGGCTCTTACACGGGCCGCTACCTGAAACCGATCCTGGAGCGGGATAAGGCAAGATCCGAAGATTATGAGCAAAGATTGAAGCAGATGGAAGATGCTGCTGTGTAACCGTCTTTGCCCCGGCAGAGCATCTCGGCTACAGTCGGAGCTCTCGATGCTCTGTTCCGTTTACTGTTAGGCGAGAAAAGCATGATGTCACCATGGAATCCGCAGCACGCAAGTAAGCATGGCTCTTGAGTTGAGGGAGTCATGCTTATTTTTAGGCATTCCATGTAAGAATATCGTTGAATGGCGCTCTGCTGTCAGTTATAAATTTTTGAAGAAATGGACAATTTATAGTTACATGGCGAGTTGGGGAATACGCTTCAACCGAACCAATTCCAAGGTACATAACTTGATAATGAAGAATGCAAGATAGAGGAAACAGCAAAAGTTGACAAACTTGTTACACTTCCCATCTATGGCTTGCACTTCATGACGAGTCAAGATATGATAGAAAATAAGCATTTTTGTATACTGAAGGAGGTCTCTCGATGTTTTTGGCGGAAGGGGCGGCGCAAGCGAGCAAATTTACCGGCTTTGACCCGTTTGTCATTTTGTTTACGATCATCATTCTGATCGGTATTGTACGGTTGCTGGGTGCTCCTAAGAAAAATGTGTTTGCCATCGGTTTCAGTACAGTCGCTTTGATCATCTTTTTAGTTTTGGATGCCGTAATGGTACTTAACTGGATGGATAAATTGTAATACAACGGACGGATGTAACGAGAGAACATGCAAGTGAAAAGAAGCCCTTGACCATGACGGTCAGGGCTTTTCGTCGTTTATGCGGAGGTTATACCCACCACATTTCTCCCAATGGTTCTTTAATCAGCACTTGCTGCAGGTTTTGCACCGCTTTGGTAAATCCTTCCTCAACGGACATCAGTCCATCCTCATGCTCGATGCTGACTACATAATCATAGCCAACCAGACGTAAGGCGCTAATGATATCCGCCCAAGTTTTCAAATCGTGGCCAAAGCCAACGGTACGGAACTGCCAAGCGCGGTCAAGCATCAGCGAGTATGATTGCATATCGGTCAAACCGTGTTTATTGACATTGATCGGATCGATCGTTGTATCTTTGGCATGGAAGTGATGAATCGCGCCCGCACGGCCAAGAATTTGCACCGCTTGGACCGGATCGATACCTTGCCACCACATATGGCTCGGATCTAGATTGGCGCCGATAGCTTCGCCAGCCGCTTCACGTAGACGCAGCAATGTAGCAGGAGTATGTACGGAAAATCCTCCGTGCAGCTCGAGTCCGATTTTGACATTGCGGTCCGATGCGAACTTGCCGACTTCCGTCCAGTAAGGAATGACTTTGTTGGACCACTGCCAATCAAGAATTTCTTGATAATCCGGAGGCCACGGAGCTACCGGCCAGTTTGGATATTTGGCATCCTCGTGATCGCCCGGGCAGCCGGAGAACGTGTTCACAACGGGAACCTCGAGCTTTTCGGCCAGCTGTATCGTCTTTTGAATTAATTCTTGATGTTCTTGGGAAATCGCCTTTTGCGGATGCAGCGGGTTCGCATGACAGCTCAATGCGCTGATGATCAGTCCCCGGGACTCCACAGCCTTCTTGAACTCTTTCAGCTTCGCGTCGTCGGCAAGAAGCACGTCAGGGTTACAGTGTGCATTACCCGGATAGCCGCCGGTGCCGAGCTCAACTGCTTCCAATCCTTTGGATGCAATGTAGTCCAAAGCTTCTTCGAAAGGTTTTTGTCCGAATAATACTGTGAATACTCCTAATTTCATATGACACCTCCGAAAAAATGTACGCGTGTACGTTACGTAATCATTATAGCATTGTTTGGCTGAAGCTCCTAGTGCAACTTAACGTCACAGAGCAAATGTGTCTACATATCAAAAAAATAAACTTCGACAGACTGTCTCGACAATGTTCCCATTTCTTTGCATATCTTATCCTTTACAATGGTAAGGGTGTTGTATCCCTGGAAGAATGGAGGTGCATAATTTAAGCCGAGCTGCGGCGGTGTCAGTCGATCGCGGGATGTCATTACTTTTTGAAGAGAGGACGGATCAAATATGTACAGGAAAGATACTCAAATCGTTGAAACGGTTTCCGGCCATTGGCTTCGTTTCCCTAATCACTTTAAAAAGTCCACATGCTTGGTCGAGTTGTCTAATCAAATTTCGCTAAATATCGATATGAAATCAGGCAACGTACATATTCACAAAAAAGATGAAAACCAAGTGTACCAGCATATCGGCGATCTGTTTATTTCGGCTAACAGCAATAATCAAATTCATTGCAACGTCATGCAATCTCCCAACAACGACAACAACATGGATTTCTTGTTTAACGCTTTAGTGCCGTCAAGCAATGCAGAGAGTACTCCCGTTCTTGTAGAGAAGGAGGAATCGGCTTGAGAATCTGGTTCGATAATAAAGACATTCCTGTTACTTTCATCTCAAGCGATCACAAGATGATTCCTCAGTTAATCCAGGCGTTGAAAGCAACTAAAGGGGACGAAGGAAAACGCAGTACTTTTGACATGAATGCTTTGGAACGCATTGAAGTCGTTGGTACGGAGGCGTATTTATATTCCAAAGCGGATACGGGAAAATGTTACCTGGCCCTCTATTAGAAAATAAAAAGAGTCTTCGTTCCATATTTTTAGGGACGAATGACTCTTTTTCAGTTATAGCCTCAAAACGGCCAATGGAACAAGCCGCGGTATATTTTGGACACCGTTTCCGTGCTGCCGCTATAGACAACGACAGAAACGGTCACGATAAGCTGTGTCAGCGCGCAGCGGGCCCAGTAATACGACTTGGATACTTTCTTCTTGTTAACGGTCGATTTGCCCAGCAGTGACTCGATAGCGATGACCACACCGTGATAGAGGCCGTAGAAAAAATATATCCAGCCAAAGCCGTGCCATAGGCCGATCAGCACCATAATCAAGATCGATAAGCCGGCAGCCGTCCATTTGGAGGGGGCCTTTCGCGAGAAAAACATGAAAATATGATCGCGGAACCAATCGCCGAGCGTAGCATGCCAGTTGCGCCAAAACTGCGTCAAGGTCGGAGAAGTGAAAGGCTTCTTGAAGTTTTCAGGGATGTTATAGCCCATCAAACGGCCGAACCCGATAGCGATGTCCGAGTAACCGGAGAAATCAAAGTAAAGCATAATATAAAACCAGACCATCAAAAAGATCGATTGGTGCGTATACAGCTCCTGCTGCTGGACATGCTGAAACACATCCGTCATCCAGGTGACGACGACCAGCTTTTTAAATAGCCCGAGAATGATCCGTTTGACGCCGTCCTCCACTTGAGAGGAATTGACCTGATAAGGCTTTTTGGCGTCGGCCATAAAGTCGCGGAATTTCAAGATCGGACCGGAAGTAAAGGTCGGAACGAATAAAATATAGTTGGCGTAATCGACCGCGGAGGCGCGGGCATCCTTCCCGAAGAAATAAGCGAAGTAGTGGGAGTCGATCACTTTCAACACGTTGTAAATAAGCGTAAGGGTGATAACGGCGTCGAACAGCAGGTGGTCCGGGGAATCCATTCCGAGCAACCTAATGCCCGATACAGCGGCTATGTTCAGCGCTATAAGCAGGATGAAGCCGCCCTTGCGCCATTTGCTCGTATAGCAGAGCCATAGGAAGCACAAGTAGTTGGCTGCCGTATAAATAAGGTAGAAGAGAAACAGCTTCTTGCTGAACAAGAGCAGGAAGCACAGGTTGAAGGCCAGCAGCAAGTACCGCTTGTTATGCGGCCACCAACGGGTTAACGCCAGAACGATGATCATGCCGATCATAGCAATTATGGCGTTCATATTCATAAAAAACATAGGTGTAATTACTCCTTCGAGCTATTCATAAGGAAAGCCCAAGTCTTAGAACCCTTCGTAAATGAACAGCCCTTTACCGGTAAAGTAAATCAGGACCATGATGAGCATGGCCGTATAAAGGATTACTTCGACGATTTTGCGAGTGAAAGGAGCCATGCGTCAACCTCCTTCGTAAATACCGGAGCGCCTTCCTGGCGGCTCAAATGAACCAAATCGTGAAAATATTTGCGGTCATACGTCTGCATGACATCAAGCACGGGCACGTTATACGCGGCTAGCTTGCGGTTCACGTCTTCTTTCAGCGCCGGCATGTAGCGGGGGAGCTCATAGGCTTTGTTCCACGGCATCCAGATGACGCGCAGCTTCAGCTGATGCTCCTTGGCATAGGAGAGAATCCAGTCCATAGCTTGAACATTGTCCTTGAAATCAGCCTGTGACATCCAGCCGAATCGCTGATCGTACTCGACCCACTTTTTCTTGAGCTCGTCATCCGACTTTTGTCCAAAATACAGCTCCTTGTCGATCCAGCGGGGCTGGTAAGCCAAAGGATTCGTCTCGCTAAGCTTCAATGTCTCCGGGTAGGCGGCGCAGCCTTTTAGTTGAGAAGCATCCTGCTTCAACAGCCCTTGATAGAGCGCGCAGGCCAGCTCCTGGCCGGAATCGCGGAAATAATCGCGATACGTGTACACGTAGGGCTGATACCATGGCTTGAACCATTGGTAGGTCGGGTCGGTATCCAGACTATCGATCATCGTATGCACGTCGATACCGATCACCAGCTCGTCCTCTACATGGAACAGCTTCTGTTCGAGCATCGCCTTCAGGTCGGAAGGCTTGCCATAAGAAAGACCGAGCTCAATTAAGCCTGACTTCGACTCGTTCTCGATATAGGCGCCTGTCACGGCGGAGTTGCCGAAGAACACCGGTCCGTGATCCAGTCCGTTATGGTGAAAGAGCGTCTTGGTAAAATCGTTCTTATAAAATCGTCGCGACGTGACCATCGGATCCCACATGCTGATAAGGAAGTCCGATAAGACAAACAAAGCGACGAGGAGCAGCAAAAAGCTGTTTTTGCGCAAAAAAGCGGCTAGTTTCATAAGAGAACCCACATCTTTTTTTAGTTGATGAACATCCGATGTAATCGCTCGGAATCTGAATAATAGTAGTAAAAAACACGGCGGCCGTCCCGGAAAGGACAGCGCAGCCGAGTTGCTTTAGGTTGCCCTTTACAGCGACTTTTGCTGCCAGGCGTGATATTGCTCACGGAATGCGGCAGGCCAATTCGCTTCTTCCAGACCGTATTGAGCGAGGAAAGCAAAAGCCCAGCGCTCGATGCCGAAGCCGACACAGCCGGTCACCGCGTTGCGTTTGCCCATCTTAATGTTAAAGGCCGTACCGAACGTATTGCTGTGGAAGTTGACGGAGCTGCAGGCAATCGACTTCTTAACATGTGGAATCGACAGGCGAAGCTCGTACTTCATTTCTTGGTTACGCTGGAACGATGCTTTCGTTTGGAAATCGTTCGTGAAGAACGGATCGTTGGCGATTTCGAGCATGCTGTCCACGTTCCATTCCACCGCAAGCTCCTTCAAATATTCAATGGATTGCAGGCGGTGCTCCTTCACGAATTCCGGTTTGCCGACGAAAATAATCTCGCGCATACTGAAGTCAAGCAGACGGCCGAAATCGCTATGGTTGCGGGATTCGAACCGGTGGCATTTGGAAATGGCCGTGACGATGAGTCCGTCGCCTTCCAGCGTTTCATTCTGCAATCCCTCATAGCAGTGGTAGCAGGTCGAAGGGTTCATTGTGAACTTCGGCTTCGGCATAGCGGCATTCAAGTCCAGAGGACTATCCTCTTTCCAGCCTCCCGCATCACGGATCGATTGGGAGAACGTCTCGATAATGTCGAGATCCTCGCGCAAATGGGTCAGGAAGTGAATATGCTCAGGGAACGAAGTAAAATGATTCGTCTTGTTCAACGTATCGCAATGAATGACCGCCGGATACGACTCTTCCTTCACCCCTGCAAACCGGTTGGCTACTTTGGTAACGAAGGAGTAGTCAAGAAAGCGCATCAAGCTGGAAAACGGCTCGCGGAAAATAAACAAGCCCGGCTCGAGCACTTTAATGATTTTGCGTTCCACCAGCTCGGCAATAATATCGCCCTCGTAAGGGGTATCGACCTTGTGCTCGAACAAAATGTTCTCTTTGAAGCCGAAATCGCCTTGGGAGAAACGGTCGATCAAGCGGCGGACGTGCGCCTCGACGACGTCATTTCCTTTGGGAGATTCATGCGTAATGTAAATATGATCGTTGTCCAGCCGGATATCCCGGATATGCTCGTCGATAAAGGCGGCGGCGTATTTCAGTTGTCCGTGCTGGCTGGAGGCCAGTCCCTCCAGGGATACGACGCATTCCATCATTTGATTACCTCGCAGTCTTTGTTTGAATGAATTCGGCGATTTCTCTCACCGTGTTCATGGAATAAAGCATCAGATCCTGATTCGTCACCTGGATGCCGTAGGTTTTCTCGATGTGGGCAATCAGGGCCGTAGCGCCGATCGAATCGATATAGCCGTAGTCGAATAAGTGAACGTCAACCGTAAAATCGTCATCATCGGATTCGATTTCGTAACGGTTACGAATATGCTCTTCCAGTTGCTGAAGCAGGTCTTGCATGGGGTGTTCCTCCTTTAAAATGTAAATATGACGAGCAGAGTTGTAAAAGCAACTCATGCAAACGCGACAGATTCCCGCAGGGCGTAGGGTAACAAGGCTCTGCGGGAATCTTTTCGTATTAACATAGAACATAGATCCTGTGTAAAGAAAAGCTGCAGTCCTGGTTCTCGTACGTCAGTAACGCACCGTGATCGCCGCCCAAGCGCCGAAATGAGTCACCGTATACGTGTTGGCGGCTTCGTCCTTGACGACCTGAAGCTGATCGCCTTCAATGGTGAGCGGCTTCGGACTCCAGAGCTGGATTTGCTGCATACCGCTCGCTTTCAGCTCGAGCGACCATTGTCCCTTCTGCTTGTCAAGCTTGTAAGGTCCGTTGGATCGGAGCAAATGGATGTCCGAGCGGTTCAAATCACCGCCGAATTGCACCTTGGTCCGATCCGGCACCCCTAGATACAGCTTGCCATTACGCAGGTCCGACACGTCGGAATCGGTCGAAACCGGGCGGTCGGCATAAGCTTGGCCGCGTTCGACGACTACACCAATAGTCCCCTTATATTCGGCTGCTTGCACCGGCACTCCGTCTGTAACAGGACGGATGCGGATGGTTGGGGCCGTATGGATGCCGGCTAGCTGCTTCAAATGATCAAAGACGGTATCGATCCATGGACGGTACACGTCTACACGGGTCGTCAGCGTGTTCAATACGGAACGGGCCATTTGAGGCTCCGTCATGAAGTTATAACCGTATTCGTTTCGTATCTGGTCCAAATATTTCACAAACTCGAGGAGTTCCCCAACACGGGTCGGGAAATGATACTCGATATGCTCGAAGTAGTTGATAGGCATGTCCTGATCGATATACGACTGGAACAAATCCTCCGTCGAGTTCGCTCCGATCCGGAGCACCGGCGCCGGCGTGCCAAGCAGCATCGGCGGGTTGGAGGGCTCGTCTGAGCCGTTGTTAGTCATCAGGAACGGCAGCCCCCAATTGTATTGGACGCCCAGACGCGGCTCATTCGGTATGTTCGACGGCCGGAAGCCGAAGTTGTACCAAATGCCCGCGTCGCGTTCATTGTTGAGCGTTTGCGTACGGTCGGGATTGTTAATGCGCCACGTATGCTGGTTCGTCCCCGGCATATTCCATGGAATGCCCAGCGTATCGAACGATTTGCGCTGCAGCGCAATCTCTTCCTTCTCCTGCTCGTCGCTCGTGAAGTTATGCACGAATATATGCGGAAATAGCTCCAGATGATGCTCTTTGTTATATTCGATAAACGCCTTCAGCTGTTCGGCGTAAGGGAATTTCGGATCGTCGACGGTCGTCGGGATGCCGAATTCTAGCTGGCCTACGATGAGGTCGTCTTTGCCGTCCTGGTTCAAGTCGTACCATAACGGTACGGAGTTATGCCCTCCCACGAGGGCTTTGTTCCCGAGCTGGTTCGTCGTGGCGCCTTCCAGCACCCCGGAAGGCTTCCACGTGCCGTCGGCCTGCTGCAAGTATACGCGCAGGTCGCCCTCGACATTGCCGACCACGAGGTCCGGTCGGCCGTCCCCGTTCACGTCGCGGATCGACGGCGCGGCGAAAGGCGCAGGCAGCTTGAACAGCAAGCTGCCCGGCTCGAAGGCAACGGGCTCCCCGGCCGTGCCGGAGCCCGAGCCGTCCCCGCGGCCTGCTTCGCGATGGCCGCGGTACAGCGTCACACCGCCACCCGCATCCCCGACCACCAGGTCGGGCACGCCGTCGGCGGTGACGTCGCCCAGAGCCGGGGCCACAGGCGCCTCGGCTCGGATGGGCTTCCCGCCCGCGGTGAGCGGGGCGGGGGCCGTGAAGGCGCCGCCGGCTGCGCCATAAGCGGCGGCCAGCGTGCCGTCGGCCAGGCCGAGGATCAGGTCCGGCCGGCCGTCGGCGTTGAGATCATACGCGGCGACGCTGGCGTATGCATCGGTGTGGAGCGGCTGCCCGTTCGTCAGCCGCAGCGGCTCGCGCTTGCCGAAGGCAGCGGGCGCGGGGACGCCGCCGGGCAGCGATTGCCCGGCATAAGCATCCGCCTGCGGCCCGAGGCCCAGGTAAGCGGCGATCGTGCCGTCGGCCGAGCCTGCGATCAGATCGGGCTTGCCGTCGCCGTTCAAGTCCGCAATAGCCGGATAGGCTCGGTACGGCTTTTGGATCGGATCGCCGAGCGAGCGGTAATCCGGATACAGGGCGAGCTGCACCGGCTTGCCGTCAGCCATGACGCGCGTTCCGCTCGAGTAGAACGAATTCGGCGTCTCCCCGACGAAAGCAGGCTTTTCATTGGTTCCCGTATTCAAGTGAACCGCGACGGTTTCCTGCCAGCGCCCCCAATGGAAGGAGGAACGGACGAGCGTAAACGACGGGACCTGATTGTACTGCTTCAACAGCTCGGCCCATTGAATGCCTTCGCCGTCGCGGATCGCCTCAATCGCTTCAAAGTGATTCTGGTGCGACATGGCGGGCCGTCCGTAGGGCCCGAGCACTTTTTTCACGCTGTACCCGAGCGTCTCCTTGGAGACGAAGGCGGCATACTCGCTGCGGAACAGCGCGCTGCCCGCCGAGAAGGTGAAGTGAAAGTAAGGCTCGAGCGGGAGCTGTCCGCGGTCGAAGTACAGCGCGCCCGGAGTCGGCTTCTTAGCCCGGTTCGTCTCTTCCGCCAGCTTGGCGAAGCCAAGGCTCGCGTCCATACCGCTGCTCATGTCATAGCCGGTAATGTAGAAACGGTTTGGAAGCAAGGCGCCGCTGAAAAAGACAGTACCCTCCCCATACCGGTTCAAGGCGTACAGAGCCGTGTCGCGCAGCATAACCATCGGCTCGGCCGTAGATGGAATCATCCCTTTGCCCCACGAAAACTGCTGCAGATCGGACAAGCCGTCGTGATTCAAATAGTTGTCCGTGAATTGGCGGAACAGCTGCTGCATCGCCTGCAAATTCAGCTCGACGTCAGGGTAGACGAACGATTCGACGGCTGGAGCCTTCCCTTTGGCAGTACTTGCAGCCAAGGCTTGGGGCGGCGTAAGATCGACCAATTGCTTCGCGCCGATAAAGGCCAACGGGAAATCCGCGGCCATAGAATTGTCAAGGAACAAATGACCTCCCTGGGACACATAGCTTTGCAGCAGCTCGCGCTGCTTATCCGTCAAAGCTCCATGTAGGGAGGGATCCAAATAAACGGAGGCATATCGTTTCAATTGCCGAAGAGACAGGTTCTCTATGCCTTGCCGTTCCAACTGCAAATTAGCTACTAATGACTGTCGAAGCTGGCCGTATGCCGCCGTATCATAGCTGTCGCCATTCGACACATACAGCATGCCGACGGACAGCGGTTTGTCGGAGACGGCCAACCATACGGCAAGCAGTAGCAGGACGCCGATTGCGATTCCTGCAATTCTTGCTTTAGTGACCTTCAATACAATCCCTCAATTATTCTTGGTTGGACTACCTTGCAATTATAGCATAGGATGGCGGGCTTTGTTAACTTTTGTCGGCTGTTCGGCGGCGACCGGGCGCATCGCAAACGCAGAGACCGATTGACATTCCGGCAGGATTACTATATTATCATTATTGATAATGATAATAATGACAAGAGGTGCTGCTGCGATGAACGCTTCTGCCGGTCCGTTATTTCAAGAGGAGGAAGTCCGGAAGATCCGGAGCCGCTTTTTTGCAACGCTTCCATTATATATTATGGTTCCTGCAGCGCTGGCTATCGCTTTTATGTTTGCCGGCGGGCACGCCATCGACTGGAAGGCCTTTGGCCTGGGGGCAGCGGGCTGGTTTGCTGCCTTGTTGCTTCGCGGACCGATAGCCGCACTCGTCATGAAGCTTCCGCAATCTGCCGCCCAAACTATCAATGTAAGCTCATCTGGAGTGCTGGAGGAGAGTGTCCGCCTGATCCTGTTAGGGCTAACCGCAGCAACCTTATCTGAGGCGCTGTCTATTGGGCAAGGCTGGGCGGCTATCGAGGTGATCTATACGATCATCGCCGGGCTGGCTACGCTCTCCCTGCTGGGGAGAACGGACGACAAGGCGAAGCAAGCACAAGCGATGCTCGCGGCACAAGGGACGGCACACCTCCATCCGATATGGGGAGTGATGGAACGCCTGTTCGCCAGTTTGTTTCACATTGGGGCCACGCTGCTGATTGCGGCAGAGCCTTGGTTAGCCGCGGTGCTCATTCCTGTGCACAGTCTGCTTAATTTGTCCGCGCTGTGGCTTATGAAGCGGTCTATCCTTCTCGTTGAAGGGCTGATCGCCGTCGTCGGTACGGGGGTCATGCTTGCGGGTTGGCTTTTATTTCAATAGAGACTTGCTGCAGATAGTTTGTGCCAGCCTCCGTTCCCCGGGCTTATACTATTTTGCGTTCAGTATTCTAAGCGTTTAAATCAGACTTCAGGAATACGAAGGTCGGCAATTTTTCATAGGAGCGTGAAGAAACATTATGGTCAGTACCATCTCCATGGCCGGAATGGTTTTGCAAATCGTTTTTGCAGTGTGTCTCCCGATCGCAGTATGTATCTATTTTCATAAAAGAGAGGCATTTCAATGGAAGCCACTAATGGTCGGCATGGTGATTTTCGTCGTCTTTGCTTTAGTTTTGGAGAAGCTGCTCCATGTGTATATGCTGCAGTTGAATCCGCAGACGGCACAATGGCTGAGCAATCCGTGGATGTTCGCCGTGTACGGGTCGCTTGCGGCGGGTGTATTTGAGGAGTTGGGACGGTACATCGGCTTCCGGGTCTTCCTTAGGAGGGCGGATCAGCGAAAGGACGGCATCGCCTACGGTATAGGACATGGAGGGATCGAGACGGTTGTCCTTGGCGCCGTTGTCGCTATTCAATCGCTTGTATTTGCCATTATGCTCAATAACGGAACGTTGGAGCCGATGCTTGCAGGGCAAGCTCCGCCCGAGGCGATAGCCCAGCTGAAGTCACAGCTGACGGGTACTCCGTCTTATATGATTGCGCTCGTGATGTGGGAGCGTGGGGTGGCGCTTCTGCTGCAAATTGCTTTATCCTTGGTTGTGCTTCATTCCATTCGGTCGCGCAAGCCGGTTTTCCTGCTGTATGCAATCGTGCTGCATGCTGCGATCAACTTCCTTCCAGCGATGTATCAGGCCAAAGCTGTCAGCATTTGGGTCGCCGAGGCGGTATTGGTTTTGGTTATCCCGGTTATTTGGTACATTTTCCTGAAATCGAAACGCTGGTGGAGCGCGTAGCCGTACGGATCTCGCCGGCTGGCTCCTTCTTTTGTTTAGCTTAGATTCTCCGTCATTTCTTTTGCGAGTATGACAAAAACGGTCCAAGATTTCATAGCATGAAGTCTTCCAGTCTTCCTCCGAATCTATTTGCTGCTGCCAAATGCTAGGTTGTTGGCTTTTGGCCCCCCTTTTCTGGTACACTATATAGTTGAAGCATTGCAGTTTATAGTTTAAGAAGTTAGCCAAAAGGAAATAGCATTCGATAGCATTCGGAGGAATTTATATATGAAATTGAAAAAATCGGATATCGAGCTGCTGGCGCCCGCGGGCGATTGGGATTGTCTGCGTGCGGCCGTAGCCAATGGCGCGGATGCCGTCTTTTTCGGAGTGGAGAAGTTCAATGCCCGGGCAAGGGCGAACAATTTCCACACGGAAGAGCTGCCGGATATTATGTCCTTTCTTCATTTGTATGGAGTCAAAGGGTTTTTGACCTTTAACATCCTGGTGTTTGAGGACGAGCTGGACGAGGCGAGAAAGCTGATCGAGGCTTGTGTCGACGCCGGAGTCGATGCGGTTATTGTACAGGATCTCGGTCTTGTAAAAATGATTCGCGATATTTCCCCGGATTTCCCGATCCACGGGTCTACGCAAATGACGATCACTTCGCCTGAAGCGGTCGAATTTACGAAGCCGTTCGATATGGAGCGGGTTGTGCTGGGACGGGAAAACAATCTGAAGCAAATCAAACAGATCGGCGACCAAGCGAAGCTTCCAATGGAAGTGTTCGTACACGGGGCTTTGTGCGTCTCCTATTCCGGGCAGTGTCTGACCTCGGAAATGTGGGGAGGGCGCTCGGCCAACCGCGGCGAATGCGCGCAAGCCTGTCGATTGCCGTACGATCTGATGGTCGACGGCGTGCAAAAACCGATGGGCGACATCGCTTATTTGCTGTCACCCAAAGATTTGGCGGCGCTGGAGCTCGTGCCGGAGCTGATCGAAGCGGGCGTCACCTCGTTCAAAATCGAAGGACGCCTAAAAAGCCCGGAATATGTAGCGAACGTAGTGAGCAAATATCGCCGTGCGATCGACCGCTATTTCGAAGACGGCAACGCGAAGCCGACGAAGGAAGAGCTGCGGGAGCTGGAGCAAAGCTTCTCGCGCGGCTTCACGTACGGCTTCCTGAAAGGAACGAACAACAAGCAGCTCGTGGAAGGAACGTATCCTAAGAGCCGCGGCGTGTATCTCGGCCGGGTGAAGCAGGTGCTGCGAGACGGCGTCGTGTGCGAGCTGGAAGCGCCGCTGAAGCGCGGCGACGGTATTTGCTTCGATGCGGGAGATCCGACGAAGAAGGAAGAGGGCGGCCGCGTCTATGACATCCGCCGCAAAGGCGTGAAGCTCGAAGGCGAAGCGCCGGGCGGGCTGATCGAGATCGTGCCGGGGCGCAACGACGTAAACCTGAACCGGGTCCGTGTAGGCGACCGGATATGGAAAACGAACGATCCGCATCTCGACAAGCGGCTGCGCCAATCGTTCGAAACGGACAAACCGTATCGCACCTTCCCGGTGTCGATCCAGGTGACGGGCAAGCTCGGCGAGCCTCTGCGCAGCCGCTGGACCGACGAGCTGACGGGGCACACCGTGTCGGTCGAGACCGAGCTGCCGCTCGTCCAGGCGGAGAAGCGCCCGATGGACCGGGCGCTGTTCGAGGAGCAGCTCGGCCGTCTCGGCGGCACGACCTTCGAGCTCGGGGAGCTCGATGTGCAGCTCGACGGCCCGCTTATCGTGCCGATGCGCGAGCTGAACAGCATGCGCCGCCGCGCGGTAGAGCTGCTTGAGGCGGCCCGGCAGCGCCCGCGCCAGTACATCAAGCGCAGCGTCGCCGTGCTGGACGACGCTCCCGCCAAGAGCGAGCCGGCGCAGGCTCCGCGCCTGACAGCGTTGTGCCGCAACCTGGATCAGGTGCTTGCGGCGTTGAAGACCGGCGTCGACATGGTCTATGCCGACTTCGAGTTCATCAAGCAGTTCCCCGCGGCCGTGGAAGCTGCGCATGCAGCAGGCAAGCGGATTGCGCTTGCCACGCCGAGAATTCATATGCCGGGGGAAACCGGCTATTTCAAGAACATCACGAACCTGCAGCCGGATGCGGTTCTCGTACGCAACACCGGCGCGGTTTACTATTATATGAAGCAGCGCATGGAGAACCCTGACGAGCGCCATCCCGAGCTGATCGGCGATTTCTCGCTGAACATCGCCAACCACAAAACGGCGGCGTTGTTCCTCGATGCGGGCTTGAGCCGGGTAACGCCATCGTACGATCTGAACATCCAGCAGATGGTCGACCTTCTTCAAGTAGCCGATACGTCCAAGCTGGAGGTTGTCATCCATCAGCACTTGCCGATGTTCCATACGGAGCACTGCGTCTACTGCACCTTCATGAGCGAAGGCACGGACTACACGAACTGCGGCCGCCCTTGCGAGGATCATCGGGTGTCGCTTCAAGATCGTGTCGGCATGTCCCATCCGGTGAGGGTCGACGAAGGCTGCCGCAATACGGTATATAATGCCATTGAGCAATCCGGTGCGGAATATGTGAGCAACTTCCTAGAGCTGGGAGTATCGACGTTCCGCGTCGAATTTTTGGAAGAAACCCCGGACAAGGTGCTGGAGGTTATCGATTTGTACCAGCGCGCTCTGCAAGGGCGAATCAGCGGTACGCAAGTATGGAAGACACTGAAAGCGACCAACCAGCTCGGCGTCACGCGGGGCCAATTGGTGAAATAACGAACAAAGCAGCTGAACTAGGGGATTCCTTGGATCAGCTGCTTTTTTTCGTGCAGCAAACTGTGAATCAACATGGCTCGCCTACGGCGCGGCGATATACGATTTTTCTTTTCCATATGGAGGAAGTCCGAAGTCCTTGTGGAAAAAGCCGCCTTCATCATTGGAATGATTCTGTCTGTATTGTCAAAAAATAAAGCGAATGCCTCTCATGAGGCGCCAGAGCTGCGTGATATTGGCCGTGTTTACAAAATTCGACATGGACATTCTTAGCCAAATGTTATACGATACAGCAGGAATTTATTGACCATAGGTTAGGACGGTGTAAGGAGATAGCCATGCAGAATCATACATCAGGAGACAACTCCGGCAAAGGTCACTCCAAAGCGGAACGGTTCAGCTCCACAGGTTTTATTTTGACTGCCATAGGCAGTGCTGTTGGTTTGGGGAATATGTGGAAATTTCCTTATATTACCGGAAAATACGGCGGTGCGGCGTTTTTCATGCTGTTCATCGTTTGCTTATTGATCGTCGGCCTTCCCGTATTGTTGGCCGAGCTGTCCATCGGCCGCGGGGGAAGAGGCAATCCGGCATCCTCCTTCTTCCGGTTGTCCAACTCGAAAACCTGGGGCGTGCTGGGGTTCATCTCCATTGTGGTCCCGTTTTTGATCTTGTCCTTTTATTCGGTAATTGCCGGATGGACAATTCATTATGCGGTCATCTCGTTTTCCAACGTATTGTATGAGAGCTCCGATTTTACGGAGCACTTCAATTCATTTGCAGCGAGCAACCTCCCCGTAGTTTGGCAAATCGTCGTCATGTTCTTGACAGGCTGGGTAGTAGCCAAAGGAATATCCGGAGGAATCGAGAAATTTAACAAAATTTTGATTCCAGGACTTCTCGCATTGCTTGTCATCCTTATGGTACGGGCTTTGACGCTGCCGGGAGCGATGGCCGGTGTCGATTTCTTTCTGAGACCGGATTTCTCGAAGCTGTCGACGGAGTCGGTCCTTGTCGCTTTGGGTCATGCTTTCTTCTCGCTATCCCTCGGGATGGGAACGATGGTTACGTACGGACGTTATGTTGAACGGCAGCAATCGCTTGGCGCGGCATCCCTAGCGGTAGGCGGAGGCGACTTGATCTACGCTCTGATCGCGGGGCTTATCGTATTCCCGACCTCGTTTGCTTTCGGCATCGAGCCTGGACAAGGACCGGGGCTTGTGTTCATGGCGCTGCCGGCTGCGTTTTCCGCGATGCCGCTCGGAAGCTTTTTCGGCGGACTGTTCTTTATTTTGTTGGCCATTGCGGCGTTAACCTCCGCGGTATCGCTCTTGGAAGTACCGGTAGCTTTTGTTATGGATACATGGAAATGGACCCGGAAAAAGGCAACGATATTTACCACTACGGCTTGCTGCCTTATAGGGATTCCGTCCGCTTTGTCGGTAGGCGGCATATTGGGCGGCTATACGATTGCGGGTAAGCCGCTGCTGGATTTTGTAGACTTCGTCTGCTCGAATATTTTACTTCCGATGTGCGGTCTCATTGTCACCTTGTTTGTGGGATATGTATGGAAAAAGGCCGGTGAAGAAGCGGGACTTAGCTCGTTCTGGTTCCGGATCTGGATGTTTGTTATGCGGTATATCGCCCCGGTGCTCGTTGTGCTCATTTTCCTCTATAGCGCTGGAGTGATCGGTTTCGAATAAGACGGGGATTGTTGACCTGCAATGGAGCAAGCCTATGACATGAACGAATTTTTTCTGTAAAGCGGCATACAGCTTTGTCCGTGATTTGAGCGGTTCGCTGCTGGAACAGGAGGAAATCGGAGCGTGTTAGGGCTTGCTTTTCTTTACCACAATAGAATTTATATGATTCCGAGGTCATCGGATGTAAAAATTCTATTTGGCGATAAAAACAACCTCTTAACGCGGTCGCTCCTCTGTGAAAGGACGTCGATAGACGTTTTTCTCATTCACTTTGCAGTCTTTCCCATGCCGATATCTTCATTATTGTTCTGGTATTGAAACACTCTTCTGTAGAAGATTGCTGAGCATTTATTTGTATGGATGTTTTGTTTTGCAAGAGATTTACAAAAGAGAAAGCATTGTGCTAGTATATACATAGATATACGATGCATAGATTTAATAGGTAATAGATCCAATCAAACTTCATTAGGAAATCAGGAGGTGATACTGCGGTGAGTGTCAACAAAGAGCTGTTGAAGGGAAGCACGGGCACAATGATTCTTACTTTGCTGGAGAAGCGCGATCAATACGGCTACGAGCTGATTAAGGAGCTGGAGAGATGCTCTGACGGGACCTTTTCACTTAAGGAAGGGACGCTGTACCCGATCCTGCACGGAATGGAAGCGGAGCAGTGGGTCGAGGCGTATTGGCGCGAGGCGGAAGGACGGAAGCGCAAATATTACCGGCTTACGGACAGCGGCAAAAAGCATCTGCAGGACAAGCTGCAGGAATGGCGGTTATTTCGAAACGCGGTGGACCGCGTGCTGGGGGAGGGACAAGCTTGACATGAAGGACAGGCATCCGTTAATCGACGATTACTTGGCTCACGTATGCTCGAGGGTGAAGGCAAGGGAACTTCATAAGGAGATCAAGCAGGAGATGGAGAGCCATCTCGACGAGCTGCTGGATATGAAGCGGGAGGAGGGCTGGGACGAGGATGCAGCCGCACGCTGGGCTGTGGAGCAGATGGGCGATGCCGATGCCGTAGGTTCAGGTTTGAACCGGGTTCACAAGCCGCGTATTCCATGGGGGCTTGTCGCCTGGGTAGCAGTCCTGCTGGTCATATCGCTGGTAGCTATGTATGCCGTCGAACTGAGCTATGCGGCGATGCCGCAGCATAGGCTTGCGCAGAATGATTGGTTGCTTCATAAAGCCGTGTTTACAGCAGCCAGTCTTATGGTTATGGGTGCACTAATTATTTTCGATTACCGCAAATTGCTGCACTCCTCATGGCTGCTCTATTGGGGAACGGTAGCTGTATCCGCAGGTGTGCTTTTGTTCGGCCGTCAAGTCAACGGAATGAAAAGCTATCTGTCTTTCGGTGCCGTTACTATAGATTGGATGAACGTCAGCCCGTTTCTATTCATCATCTCGGCGGCGGGCATTCTTCACGGTATGGATTCCAGCCGCCGATCGGGCTTGGTGCAGACAGGCTTCTTTGTCGTGGTGCCTGTGTTACTGTACGGTATGGCTCCTTCTATCTCTGCAATGCTCTTGTATATGGCTGCCTACCTTCTGCTGTTGTACTCGGCACGGAAAAGCTGGAAAGCGGTGCTGCTGCAGCCGCTGGTGCTGTTGCTGCCTGCCGCGCTGATGATGTTCAGCTCCCGCTATGGTCAAATGCGGCTTGCTGCGTTCTTCCAGCGATATGAAGATCCGCTCGGGGCGGGCTATATGTATGTGCAAATCGACCAAGCGGTTCGTTCCGCCGGGTGGTGGGGGCATGGCTGGGCGTCCGTGAACGCACGGCTTCCGGAAATTCATACGGATACGATTTTTACCTATTTGATCTATAGCTTAGGATGGATCGCCGGCGCTGTCATCGCAACTTGTTTCGTTTTATTTGTAGTTCAGCTCATTCAAATGGGGCTCGAAGTAAGAGACCGTTACGGCAAAATGCTCATAAGCGGTCTGGCGGGAATGTTCGCGTTTCAGTTTATATGGAGTCTGGGCATGTCGGTAGGTATCCTGCCGATATTAGGAGGGATAACGACCCCGTTCGTAAGCTACGGCGGCAGCCATTTGCTTGCGGAGCTCGCAGCCGTCGGCATAATGTTCAGCATTTACCGGCGTAAGGATATGATAAGAGTACGTTTGTAAGTAAAACCGGAAAAGACGGGTGATACGTCTGTGCGCCATAGGCTGCAGGCCGAAGCCGGTCTTTTTTTCACGATTCGACACGATTTTCCGAAAATCTTAACAAAAATGGACAAAATGAAGCAATTATAAAGATTTTTTGATGAAATTCATATTAACTTAATCGTACTGGTTTCCGATATGTATAGTGGTGACAAGAAAATAGGACATTAGCAGCCTGGTGTTTTCTCGCTCTAACGCATTGCAGCCAATGCACTACATAACACCAACACTTGAAAACGATCCATTTTCTTACTCGTTCTTACTTACAGCATGACCAGGCTTAACAAGAGATGGAAGGAATCTGAGATACATATGATTGATATTCACTCGCACATTCTTCCGGGGGTTGATGACGGGGCGGAGGATATGGAGGAAACGGTTCTCATGGCGCAGGCTGCTGTTGAGGAGGGGATACACACACTCATTGCTACCCCGCATCACGCGAACGGCAAGTATGACAATCCTATGGAAAAAGTTGAGCGGTCCGTTCGAGAAGTGAACCGGGTATTGGAGCAGCAGAACATTCCGCTGACGATCCTGCCGGGTCAGGAGATTCGCTTGTACAGCGATCTGCCGGAAGATCTTCATCAGCAAGTGGCGAGAACGCTCCACTCTTCGCGCTATATATTGATTGAATTTCCGTCACGGGAAATCCCCAAGCAGACGGACGAGCTATTCCATGAGCTGCGTGTGATGGGACTAGTCCCTGTCATTGCTCATCCTGAAAGAAATATGGAAATCGCGCAGGATCCGATGAAGCTGCAACGGATTATTCAGCAAGGCGCCTTGTCTCAAGTGACGACCCATTCGCTGAACGGCTTATTCGGCAAATCGATCCAAAAGCTGTCTTTGGACATGTGCAAGCAGCATCTGGTACATTTCGTATCTTCCGACGCTCATAATATGAGCCATCGCGCTTTCGGGCTGCGGCAAGCTTATGCTTTTATTGGGAATACTTTGGGGGATCAACAGGTTAGGTATTACCAAGCTAATGCAGCCAGGCTCATTGCCAATGAGGACATTTCCGTTCCTCAGCCGAACTGGCGGAAGCGGGCTTGGTGGAGGTTTTGGTAGTCCTTCGGCTGTGGTATGCATATGACATAAATGTATTGACACCGTAGATAAGACCATGGTACTATGTACTGGATTATTTTTCTATATGTGTGTGAAGTTCTCAATATAAACAGGTCTAACGATTCTGTTTATTTTTTGCTATTAAGGACAATTTGGGTATAAAGACCTATAATCGCACTAACTTACTATGACTCTGAGGTGAATTAATGATGGCAATGAAGAAGAAGCTGGCTGTATCTACAGTCGCGGCAAGTATGGTGTTCAGCACATTGGCGGGACTTCCTGTCAGCACGAAAGGACTATTCGAGAAATTAGGCATTCAAGCTGGCATCGCTCAAGCAGCGGCAGCTCCTGGTACAGATACGATTATTAAAGAGTTGAATCAGGTTTCCAGCAATTTGTGGTCCCAGTATGAAAAGGACGCCGTGAGTAATGCCCGCAGCGCCCTGTATGGATTGACGGATGTTGCTCTCGTAAGCGAAATTACGGCTATTTTGGATAAGAAAATTGACGGTTCCGAGGATTATGACCAGCTGACGGATGAAAATATTTTGAAGCTGTTCACCACATTGGGCTTGTTCTTTAATGCGGAAGAAATTAAAAGCGGAAGCAAATTGAGCGATCTGCTTGTACAAAAAGATTTGAAGCCGGTAATTGATCAGTTGGCGAAGCTGAGCGGAGCCAAAGTAACTTTGGAAGTTCAGGATGCCGTAGATTTTGCAGTCGCTGCCGAAGCGGCTTTGAAGGACAGACTTGCTAGTGAGGACTTGGTAGTTCTTTCGACGAATAAGGATGCTATCAAACAAGTCATTAAAGATGCGGCTCAAAAAGTACTGGACAATAAGGGCCTCGACTTCAGCGTCGTATTTAAAAACCTGGAAATTACATCGGAAGCCGTTTCGGCTGTAGCTCATAAAACGATCGCTGCAGCGGATCCGTCCCGTGAAGCATCTGAGTATATCGCTCTTGCACTGATGCGTGCAGATGCTAACGAGACGTTTGCAAGAACCAATGACTATACTACGAACTCGCAGTATCAGAAATATCAATTCACCGTTCTGGGCAAAGCATTGCCAGGCGCTTCTATTAACTGGACTTCTTCCAACTCCAGTATTTCGGTGCAAAAGGAAGCTGGAAGCATTGTATTGTACTTCAATGGCACCGGAACCGTGAGCACGACAATCGAAGGTAAGCTGGTTGCTCCAGGAACTAATCTGGACGGTAAAGTGTTGGTAAAAGAAGACGTATCCATGAGCTTCACTCGCAGAAGCAATGGAGGCGGTGGTGGAGGCGGCGGCGGTGCTGTTGTAACGAATCCTGGAACTACAGGACAGACTGTTTCCGAAGCGCAATCGGTTATCAACGATTTGAAGAAGCAGCTGCAAAATGCAACCGCCGAGCAGAAACAACAGCTATTGGAGAAAGCTCAAGCGGCAGTGGCTGAAGCTATTGCCAAAATTACGAACATCGACGCTGCATCCTTTGTTACTGTAAACGGTGATAAAGGTACGGTGAAGCTCGACACAGCCAAGCTGGTTCAACAAATTAAAGATATTGCTGCAGAGAGCAAAAAGTTGATCGACGCTTTGAAGGAGCTGGACCCTGCGGCAACAGCACCAAAAGTGGAGCTGACGTTGAACTTTGGCGCAGTAACGGCCAAATCGCTTGAAGTTCCATTGTCTAAAGAGCTGCTAAACGCCGCTAAAGACAACGGTATCGATAAAGTGGCGGTAGCCTTGTCTGGGGTTGCTATTGCAGTTGATCCTAGAACCTTCGGTGCAGATACGTCCTTGTCTATTACCAAGCAAGATGCGACTGCAGCAACGAGCGTGACTCAGCTTCCGGTTGCATCCGGCGTATACGAATTTGAATTTACATCCAACGGCGCGAAGGTAACGAACTTCACCAATCCGGTGGAGCTGCGCTTGGGGGTTAACGATCCTTCCAAGTTCGATGCGGAGAAGCTCGTATTGGCTAAGATCGTAGACGGCAAACTGGAATTCTTCGGCGGCAAATACAACGCGAAGGACAAGCAGGTTCTTGCTAAGAGAAATTCCTTCTCGATGTATACCGTAGTAGAGAATAACGTAGTGTTCAGCGATACGGCATCCGTTAAATCTTGGGCAGGCCGTCAAATCGAAGTAGCGGCAGCCAAAGGCATTTTGGAAGGCCGTGGAGATAAAGAGTTCGTTCCTAATGGAACCGTAACTCGTGCGGAATTTGCCAAAATGATCGTCAAAACGTTCGGACTTGAAGATGCTTCCGCTACGGAAAACTTCAATGACGTAAGCGATAATGACTGGTTCAAGCCGTATGTAGCAGCTGCCGTGAAGAGCGGTCTGGTTAACGGTCGCGAAGCAGGCAAGTTCGATCCGAACGGCAAAATCACGCGTGCGGAAATGGCGACTATCGCAGCAAGAGCGCTGCAATCCGTGAACGGTGTGAAAGCATCTGCGGATGCAGACAGCTTGTTGAAAAACTTCGAAGATGCGAAATCGATTCACGATTCGCTCAAAGCAGGTGTAGCCCTCTCTGTAGGACAAGGCATTATCGTGGGTGAAGAAGGCAACAAATTCAATCCGAATGCCGACTCTACTCGTGCACAAGCGGCAGTAGTCATCTATCGTCTGTTGAATAAGTAAGCATTGAACATATTGTAAACCTCCTCTTGTTTGCGGGGAGGTTTACAGTTTCTTTTTTCGCGTTAGTGCAAAAAATGCCGATTCAACAAGAGATTTGTTGATGCTCGCTGTTTTGTGACGAATGGAGGTCAATAATGGAGCTGGATCTGAAAGATTATATTAAGATCATCAAGAAGAGGATCTGGATAATCATTGCAATAGTGTTAGTCTGTACGATAGCAACTGGTGTAGCCAGTTACTTTTTTATTAAGCCTGTGTATGAAGCGTCAACCAAGCTTATCGTTAACAAGTCAAATGAGCGCCCTGGCTTGGAGCAGGTGGATATTAACTCCATCAACTTGAACATCCGTTTGATCGATACGTACAAAGAGGTTATCAAGACTCCGCGTATTATGGACAAAGTAGTCAAGGAATACCCCGAGTTCAACCTATCGTCGGAAGAGCTGATCAAGAAAATCAAAGTAAGCTCGGTCAACAATACGCAGGTCATGACCGTTGTAGTGCAAGACGGCTCTTACGACAAAGCGGCCAATATTGTTAACGCCGTATCGAAAGTGTTTCAACGGGAAATTCCGTCCATTATGAAAGTGGATAACGTATCGCTTCTGAATGAAGCGCAAGCGGACGCTACACCGGTCCCGGTGAAGCCGAATCCAAAGCTTAACATAGCGATTGCCTTCGTCGTTTCCTTGATGGTATCGGTAGGCTTGTCCTTCTTGATGGAATATCTCGATGACTCTATCAAGTCGGAAGAGGACGTCAAGCAATTCCTGGAGCTGCCGACACTCGCGATGATCGCACGTATCGAGGCCGAGGATATGATCAATCATAAATCTTCAACATCCCAGCAACGACAGGCAGGTGAGACGACCCGTGTTACCGTCAACCAATAGTCGGCCAATCATAACGCACGACAATCCTAAGTCTCCGATTTCTGAAGCGTATCGCTCGCTCAGAACGAATATCCAGTTTTCTGCGATCGATGAAGAAATCCGTACGATTATGGTTACATCGGCAGGTCCTGGAGAAGGGAAATCGACGACCATTACGAATTTGGCTGTCGCCTATGCTCAATCGGATAAGAGCGTCGTTCTTATTGATGCCGATCTGCGTAAACCAACGATGCACCACACATTCAACTTGACGAACCGTTTCGGGCTGACCAATGCTCTTTCCAACAGAGGGATGCTGGCTGAAGTCATCAGGGAGACGAAGGTCCCGAATTTGTCCATCATTACCTCCGGTCCTATTCCGCCGAATCCTTCCGAAATGCTGGCTTCCAGGAGAATGGGCGCTTTGCTGGAGGATTTGAAGGACCAATTCGATATTATTCTGATCGATACTCCACCGGCGTTGGCTGTTACGGATGCACAGATCGTGGCCTCGAAGTGCGATGGCGTCATCCTGGTCATCGACTCCGGCAAGGTCAAACGCGAGATGGCGATGAAAGCCAAAGCGAATCTGGATTATGTAAAGGCCAGAATACTGGGCGTAGTACTCAACAACATGAACCGCAAAAGCTCGGAATCTTACTATTACTATTATTACGGCACCAAGGAATAAAGAGAGAAACAATAACGGGGGATGAACATGGGCCAGGAGAAGCGAATATCGCTTATGATCTTTATTGATGTACTTATCATCTGGGTAAGTATTTTCACTTCATATTATATTCGTTTTGACGGGCAGATCCCCCCTACCTCCATGCGTCAAGCGATATTGTACCTTGTTTTATCCACTGTAATTTGCATCTTCGTTATGGGATTTTTCAAGCTGTATAACCGCGTTTGGCAGTATGCCAGCGTAGGTGAGATGGTGGCCATATTCAAGGCCGTTACCATCGGGGTGGTACTGTCCTATTTGGCTGTGCATGCTCTGACGTTTCACAGAGTGCCTTACTCCATTTTGCTCCGCAATTACGAAACAATGCTTCTGCTTATCGGCGGATCCCGGTTTACATGGCGCGTCGTAAGAGACCGGTTGAACAAGCCGTTGAATCTTCACAAGAAGGCGCTGATTATAGGTGCAGGAGATTGCGGTGTTCTTATTGCCAAAGAAATGATCAGCACTCCGGATGCGGAACTGTATCCCGTCGCTTTCATTGATGACGATATCAACAAGAGAAATCAGCATATATTCGATCTCCCTGTAGTAGGCTCGCGGTACGATATCGTTGATGTGGTGGAACGAATGGATATTGACGAGATTATCATTGCCATTCCATCGCTGAACCGCAGAGGGACATCGGACATTATCGAACTATGCAAGCAAACCAAGGCTAAGATGAAGATTATTCCCAGTATTAATTCTCTAATAGATGGCTCTGTGACCGTGAAGGAAATCCGCGATGTTGAAGTGGAAGACCTGCTCGGCAGAGATCCGATCTGCGTCGATTTGGAAGGAATAGCGAACTATGTGGAGCGCAAAACGATTCTGGTTACAGGTGCCGGCGGCTCTATAGGCTCCGAGCTTTGCAGACAGATCGCTCCGTTCCATCCCAAACAGCTGGTGCTGCTGGGGCACGGCGAGAACAGCATTTACTTGATCGAGATGGAAATGAGAAGGAGTTTTCCTGATCTTCATATAGAAACGATCATTGCCGACATTCAGGATCGGGAGCGCATTAACGAAGTATTCGCCAAATACCGTCCTGAGGTGGTGTTCCATGCGGCAGCTCATAAGCACGTTCCTCTGATGGAACGCAATCCTGCGGAAGCAGTGAAAAATAATGTATTCGGCACGAAGAACGTGGCTGAAGCGGCGGATTGCTACAGCTGTGAGCGATTCGTTTTAATTTCTTCGGACAAGGCGGTCAATCCGACCAGCATTATGGGGACGACCAAACGGATTGCCGAGATGATCATTCAATCGCTGGATAAAACAAGTCGAACCAAGTTCGTAGCCGTGCGATTCGGTAACGTACTGGGAAGCCGGGGGAGCGTCATTCCCTACTTCAAGGAACAGATTGCTAGAGGCGGTCCGGTCACGGTTACCGATAAGGAAATGATCCGTTATTTTATGACCATTCCGGAGGCCGTTCAACTGGTCATCCAAGCCGGAGCCTTCGCCCAAGGCGGCGAGATCTTCATCCTGGATATGGGTGAGCCGGTGCGAATCGTTCATTTGGCGGAGGACTTGATCCGTTTGTCGGGGTTTGTACCGTACGAGGATATCCATATCGAGTTCACCGGAATTCGCCCGGGCGAGAAGCTGTATGAAGAGCTGCTTACGGACGAAGAGGGTATAACCTCGACCAAGCATGATCGAATCTTTATCGGCAAGCCGGTTACGATTAACAAAGTGCAATTGGAGCTTGAAATTAAAGAGCTGGAGAAGGCGCTTCTCGGAGACCGGGTCAAACTGACAGATGAATTGAAGCATATCGTCCCTACATTCTTAAACGTATCTTAGGCTACCAAGACCAATGGACAGGATGGGTGATAATAATGAAGAAGGTACTGTATATTGTTATTTCTCTTGTTGTCATTCTCGTTGTCGGCGGTTACTTGGTCTCCAATTATGCTATTAGTTATGTATTGAAGAATATCGGCAATAGTGAGCTCGTGGTTGAAATGAGCAGTGAGAAACAAGTCTCTGCTGCAGACGATACCAAGGCTCAAACGAGTGCAACTGAACAACAAAATCATAGGAACACTTCGAACTCAAGCTCATCCTCATCCTCTGGCCAAGCAGATCATGGGGGCGGGCTCGTTGAGCTTGAGAAGACTAGCGGTTCGAAAGAGTCTTCTACTAAGAATGAGCGACAACAAGATAGTAAGCCGTCTCAGAATACCGAGAAGCAAGAATCAACTGCAGCACAAGAAGTGAAGTATAGCGCTGAAATTTCCCAAGAGAAAGCCAAGCAAGTAGAACAGTCCATCACAACGAGAGAAAAAGCTCAAATCCTCACGATGTTGATCAGTAAGCTTAGTTCCGAAGAGCTTCAGCTCTTTATAAAGATGAGCAGCAATGGGCTATCCGTAGAGGAGAAGAAAGAAGCGAAGAAGATCATTTTAAAGAGGCTAACAGAGGATGAATACAACCAGCTTATTGCTATAGCTGCTAAATATGGGTTGAGTCAGGGGAAGAGTTATAAGGAGTCTCAGAAGGAATGAAGATTACATTGGAATTTGTACGAAAGGGTGGTCTTTGGGGAATGTATCCTATAGTTAAACGTATACTTGATGTTGTCCTATCGTTTTTAGCATTAGTTTTTTTCTGGCCGCTCTTTGTATTGATTGCAGTACTGATAAAAATAGATTCAAAGGGACCAGTTCTATTTAAGCAGAGGCGAATAGGTAAAAATAAAAGGGAATTTCTTATCTTAAAGTTCAGAACGATGAGGACAGATACCCCTAAAGAAATGCCAACACATTTGTTAAAAGATCCTGAAGCATACATAACTAAGGTTGGAAAGTTTTTAAGAAAAACAAGTTTAGACGAGTTGCCTCAAATCATTAATATTCTAAAAGGTGATATGAGTATCATTGGTCCTCGTCCGGCGCTTTGGAACCAATACGATTTGCTAGCTGAGAGAGACCGCTATGGAGCAAATGATATATATCCTGGACTTACAGGATGGGCCCAGATCAATGGTCGGGATGAATTACCTGAAACGGTAAAGGCAAAGCTTGATGGGGAGTATGTGGTAAAAATGAATTTAGTTTTTGACATAAAAGTATTATTAAAAACCATTCTTACTGTCCTAAGAAGTGATGGAGTAAAAGAAGGGTCTCAGGATTTGGAGCTATCTAAATGAGAATTTTAATAACAGGCAAAAAAAGTTACGTGGGACTGAGTCTTCAGCGTTGGCTTAGTCAATGGACTGATAAATATATTGTTGATACCATAGATGTGAGAACGGACGATTGGAAAAACGAAGATTTCTCAAAGTACGATGTAGTATGTCACGTTGCTGCATTAGTACACAAAAAAGAATTACCTGAAATGAAAGAAATATATATCAAAGTAAATAGAGATCTAACAATAGAAATAGCAAAAAAAGCGAAGGATGAAGGCATTAAACAATTCATATTTATGAGTAGTATGGCTGTATATGGGGTGGAGGGAAAAATTGGGGAAAAAGTACTAATTACAAAAGATACAATTCCTAACCCTAACACATTTTATGGTATCAGCAAGCTGGAAGCTGAAAACGAATTAATTAATTTGGAAGATAAATATTTTAAAGTATCAATAATAAGACCCCCAATGGTGTATGGACATAGATGCCCTGGTAATTATAGTATACTTAGGAAAATAGCATTGATTACTCCAATATTCCCTAAGGTAAACAACCAAAGAAGTATGATATATATTAATAACTTAAGTGAGTTTATTAGACTTTTAGTAAATAATCAAGAGGCAGGAATCTTTTTCCCGCAAAATTCTGATTATGTAAGTACTTCTGAAATGGTTCAAATGATAGCTGAATCAAAAGGTAGAAAGATTTATTTATCTAAAGCATTAGCAATAGTTATAAAACTGCTAGCCAGAAATAGTGTATTAACTAATAAAGTATTTGGTAATTTGACTTATGATACATCAATTGAAATGATGTACTCCAATAATTCATATTGTATGTTCAACTTAAAAGAGTCTATTTATGTAGAATCATGAGGTGCTTTATATGCTTAAAAGTGACTTGAGCTTGGCTATTGTAACATACAATAATGCAAAAATTATTGAAAAGTCCGTAAGAAGTATTATTGAGAATATTCCAACAACGATAACTTATATATTATACATAGTTGATAATAATTCTCTTGATAATACTTTAGAAGTAGTAAAGAAGATTGAAGGAAACATTAAAATTATCAAACTGACCAATAACAACGGATTTGGTAGCGGGCATAATAAAGTTTTAGATTTATTAAATTCTAAATACCATTTAGTGGTGAATCCAGATATTGTTATCGAGAGTGCTGAACAAATTAAAAAGATGTTTGATTATATGGAGAATAATCTGGAAGTAGGTATGCTTTCTCCACTTATAGTCAATCCTGATTTAAGCACTCAGTATTTGTGCAAATATAACCCGACAGTAATAGATATGTTGATAAGAAGAATATCACCAAAAATATTTAAGAAGAGACAGGCTTGGTATGTAATGAAACATACTGGTTATGACAAAATAATGAATCTT
The DNA here is from genome assembly GCF_042793215.1 of Paenibacillus sp. NPDC056579. Taxonomy (NCBI): domain Bacteria; kingdom Bacillati; phylum Bacillota; class Bacilli; order Caryophanales; family Paenibacillaceae; genus Paenibacillus; species Paenibacillus sp. NPDC056579. The sequence goes on along the minus strand of NZ_JBHTVD010000016.1, from coordinate 3,241 downwards.
GAGTATGCATCCGGTTGTTTTATGTTCTTTCGCACCTCATTATTTATTGAGTTACGAGGATTTGACGAAAACTTTTTTATGTATTTGGAAGATGCGGACATTACTCGACGAGTTAATCAAATATCCAAAACAATATTTTTCCCTGAAGCCCGAGTTATTCATGCTTGGGAAAGAGGTTCATATAAAAATATGAAACTTGCATATATTACCATTCAATCTATGCTAATTTATTTTAAAAAGTGGGGATTTAGATTTAAATAGTACTTATAAAAAAACATTTTTTTGGAGGTAATTTGCTTGAGTCGTAAAGTATTAATTGAGGACATTAAGCTTAGTGTTATCGGGCTAGGGTATGTTGGTCTGCCGTTAGCGATAGAATTTGCAAAAAAGTTCAAAGTTGTAGGTTTTGATATAAATACCAAAAAGCTTGAAAAATACCTATATGGTATAGATATAACAGATCAAGTTGGAAATGAAGCGGTGAAGAACTCAAAATGTTTATTTACAAGCGATGAAGGAAAACTAAAAGAATGCAATATTCATATTGTAGCCGTTCCCACACCTATTAATCATGATAAAACACCAGATTTAAACCCTGTTGTCAGTGCAAGTAAAATAGTGGGTAGAAATCTTACAAAAGGCTCAATAGTTGTTTATGAATCAACTGTTTATCCGGGTACTACCGAAGAAATATGTGTGCCCACTTTAGAACGAGAATCAGGGTTGAAGTTTGGAGTCGATTTTAAAGTTGGATATTCGCCTGAACGTATCAATCCGGGTGATAAAGTAAATACATTGACTAGAATAGTAAAAGTCGTTTCAGGTTCAGATGAAGAAACCTTAGAAATAATAGCTGAGATATATGATTCAATAATCGAGGCAGGCGTTCATAAAGCGGAGTCGATTAAAGTTGCAGAGGCATCTAAAGTAATTGAAAACTCTCAAAGAGATATTAATATTGCGTTTATGAATGAGCTTTCAATGGTTTTTAATAAAATGGATATTAATACAAAGGCGGTATTAGAAGCAGCGGGTACAAAGTGGAATTTTCTGAAATTCACACCTGGTTTAGTAGGGGGGCATTGTATTGGTGTTGATCCTTATTACTTTACATATAAAGCAGAACAGCTAGGATACCATTCCCAAATAATTCTTTCCGGTAGGAAAATCAATGATGATATGGGGAAATATGTAGCAAACAATATTGTTAAACAATTAATTAAAGCAGATCAACCAGTCAAGGGAGCAAAAATTTCAATTTTAGGGATAACATTTAAAGAGAATTGTGGGGATGTTAGGAATACTAAAGTTATTGATATTATTAAAGAGTTAGAAGAATACGATATCAATGTAGTAGTTCATGATCCCATTGCGGATAAAGATGAAGTTAAAGAAGAGTACGGTATAGAGTTAGTGGACTTCAATGAACTAAAATCATCAAATGGAATTGTTGTTGCTGTCTCTCACCTAGTGTTTAAAAAAGAATATACTCTTAAAGTTATAGACGAGCTTTACGCAAATGATAGAAAAGTATTGATTGACATAAAAAGTATTTTTGATAAGAAGGAATGTGAATCAAGGGGAGTCAATTATTGGAGCCTTTGATAAAGGGAAGTTAGCAAGTAATTTTCTAAACTGTTTGCTGAGAATAATGCATGCAGCGTTACAATGTTATACCAGGTATCCGCGTATAGTCTATTTTCACTACCATACATGTAATGAATTAGGAATTCAAGAGGAAAAGAGTAGGCGGTTCGGTACACCATAAATTTTGAAGGTTGGAGTGTATATGAAGCAATGTGCGAGTGTTATAGTTACGTATAATCCAACTAATGTGGTAGTTGAATTAATATACCAACTACTTAGTCAGGGAGCATATGTAATTATTATTGATAATGGTTCAAAAGAAAGTAGAGAAATTCATGAAATAAAAAAAGCTAACCACCAGAAATTATTATTCTGTCAGTTTGACCAAAATGTTGGATTAGCCCTTGCACAAAACAAAGGTATTGAAATTGCTCAAAAATTATGTGTGGACTATATTTCTTTTTTTGATCAGGACAGTGAATGTCCACAAAATTACATAGAAAGTATGATGAAATGTTTCAGTGATGAGAAATATCTAAATTATAAAATTGGGATACTAGCTCCAAATTACTATGATAAGAATACTAATCAATTTGCACGATTTGCTAAATTAGAGTCTACAACATATCGACATATAGAATGCGTTGGGGCTAGCAAGGAGCCTGTTGATGTTTCATTTGTTATTTCATCAGGGAGCATGATGCCAGTATCGCTGTTTAAAGAGATTGGTTTGTTTGTGGATAACTTCTTTATTGACCAAGTAGATACTGAATATTGCCTCCGGGCAATTTCAAATGGATATAAAGTATTAGTTAATCCAGATTGCATTATTATTCATACGATAGGTAATAGGACAAAAGAAACTTTACTTGGTGTTGTGATCAAACCTAACCACCATTCTGAAATGAGAAAGTACTTCATTGTAAGAAATGGTATGAAAACGGTATTCTGGTATGGAATGAGATTTCCAGGTTTTACTGTATTAATGCTAAGTAGATTAGGACATGATTTCTTAGGGGTTTTGTTTTTTGAAGAGAAAAAAATTAGAAAGATCTTTTATATGTTCAAGGGATTGTGTCATTCTTTTTTATCTATTAAGTCATGGAATAGACTTGAAAAAAAAGGAATATCTAACCATTTATAAATCAAGAAGGGGAACTGTTATTGGAATCTACTTTTTTTTATATGTTTGTATTTTTAGCATCAAGTATTATGATCTCATGGGCACAAAAATCTAAATCTAGTATTATAGGTGCTATACTGCTTATTTTATCATGTTTAATCCCAGTATTCGTATTAGGATTACGATATGATGTTGGTACAGATTATTTTTCTTATATAGATATGTATAATTATCTTTCAGTCATTGACTTCAAACTCGTGGATATCATTAATTATACCTCAGTAGAACCAGGGTATATAATTTTAAATATTATTGCAGATAAGTTATTCGGAAATTATCAAGCTGTATTTTTTTTAGCTGCTCTCATAACAATGTTATTTTCATTTTTATCGATATGGTACTATAAAGATAAAATATTTTTAGGTGTAACACTTTTCATTTATTTTATTATGATATTTCCAATAACATTCAATGCTGTGAGACAAAGTATTGCAGTTGCTATAATATTTTTTGCAATACGTTATATAGATA
>NZ_JBHTVD010000015.1:90464-178425 GCF_042793215.1 Paenibacillus sp. NPDC056579 | reverse complement strand
AAACGAAAATCCTCGTAAAATGCTGGAAAGAACAGCTATTCTACGATAGGCGTGAGTTATCTCAAGAACTTTCCGGAATTAGGGGGCCTAACCGATTTTCGGCAAATAACGGCTTCTGAGTCCGCTCCGTGTGCCGCCAGGCAACTGAGGCCCCCGGTTCAGCCAAGCCTCGGCCTGTCGTGTCGACGAGGGGGTTGAACTACCTCTGCGCAGGGCCAAAACGTATGCCTGGGATTCGTTCGCGTTAGATAATGTGGAACCATGAGGCGAACGGGCGACTCAGCGAAATAGTCGTCCGCTCCGCATGCCTCCGGCCCGAGGATCCGCTAGCGGCTGCCCAGATCCGCGGGCAACTGCGGAACTCGGAGCCTATGCTTCAAAATATACTAAAGGGACCGGTACATACCGGTCCCCCTCTATCTTTGTCCTCCCTGCTGATGAGGGGAGAGGATCATTTTTTTGTAAGTGAGCGGAGCCATCCCGGTGACCTGCTTGAAGGTCCGGTTGAAATGGGTGACGGTCGAATAGCCGACGCGCTCGGAGATGTCGATCATTTTGGCGCTTTCTTCCCGCAGCAGTCTTTGCGCCTCGCGAATGCGCAGCGTGTTGATGTATTCGGGGAAGTGAAAGCCCGTGGAACGTTTGAACAATCGGCTGAGATAATACGGGCTGATGAAGAATTGCGATGAGACCGACTCCAGAGTAAGAGGTTTCGTGTAGTGATCGTTACAGTACTCAATAATTTCGGCCATTTTGCCGCCGAGCGGCTGGGGAGTGACCTGACCGGATTCTTGGCTTATGCGGGACAGGAACAGCAGCAGCTGCACAAGCAGCGCTTCGCAAAATACCGATCGGCCGGGAAGCGCCGCATCGGCGTATTCTTTTTTCATTTGAAACAGCAAGTTTTCGATATAGCTTTGCTGCTGGTTATTGAATGACATAATTTTGCTGCCGGAGCGAAACGGGCTTAACATCAGCTCCAGATCCTCACCCTGAAACCGGCGGAGGAAGCGTTCGGTGAAATAAATGACCGCACGGTCATGACCCAGCTTCCCGCCCTCCAGCGTTTTATGGATGTCATTTTTGTTGACGAATACAACGGAGCCTTTGGTGACGTGATATATATGGTTTTCCAGATAATAGTAGCGTTCGCCGCCGAACAAATAATAGATTTCATAAAAATCATGATAATGGTACATGTCCATGGCGGTATTTTCCGATTGCTTGGAAAAATGAATTTCGAAATCCGACTTCAACGCGGGTTCCCCCCTCCTGGCTAGCATAGCAAAGAGTGTGTCGGACGTGCAAGAGAAAGGAAATTCGGCACCGGCGCCTCGCATTCAACATGAACTTACTAGCGATACGAATCGGATCGGAACTGCGGTCCGTTCATCGCAAGCGCGGAAAGGAGTTACGGGCCATGAACAAATATTTGCTGCGCCTGCTCGGGTTCAGCCTGCTGCTGGGGGCACTGCCTACGATTGCCATAGGTCTTGCATCGTATTACGCAGCTACTCAAGATATCGAGCAAAAAGTAAACGAGGGCAACATGCAGCTGCTTCTGCAAACGCAAATGAGGGTGGAGCAGACGCTCAAATCGCTGGAAATGTCGGCAACACAGCTTGCCAACTCGACATTGGTTCAATCCGCCATGAACAGCAGTCTGACCGGGGAGGATTTCATCCAGGTGCGGGAGCTGACGGCGGGACTGACCAATCTGCAGACGACGGCAGTCGTCAAGCAGGCCTACCTGATCAATTTTGACAAGGACTGGGTCGTTACTCTTGGAGCGATGAAGCCGCTCGGCGGCATGGAAAATAAGCAGGAATTTCTCGCTTACGCCTCCCAGCCGGCCAGCATGTTCTGGAGCACCCGGCATTTAGCGGGCACACCGGCTCCGGCAGAGGAAGAATCCTCTCTGGACATACCGGCCCCGGCCGTACAGCAGGAGCAAGCAGCCGGAATTCCCGCCGATACGGTAAGTCTGGTGGAAAAGATTCCGCTGCTTCCGAAGACGAACACGCCGAAGGGGATGCTGGTCGTGCAGCTGTCGGCTGCCGACATCCGCAGCGCTCTCACAGCCAATGACCGGCTGGGCAGCCAATATATTTTGGATGCATCGGGGCAATCGTTTCTGTCGACACCCGAGCAAAAAGCCGCTTACGGCGACATCGACCGTACGGTGAACGGACTTGTGACCCAATCCGGGTCCAAGGAAGGGATTGTGAATGCAGAGCTGAACGGCAATCCTGTCGCCGTCTTGTACCGAACGTCCGGATATAACGGATGGACGTACGTTTCCGTCGTTTCGATCGCCGAAATGACGAAGGATACGAAAAAAATCGGCTTATATACAGCCGCAGCATGTGCGCTTATATTCCTTGTCGTGCTGCTGATCGGCTATTTCGGGAGCCGGCGCATGTACTCTCCGATTCGCAAGCTGCTTGAGTTTACTCAGCAAATGGACGTCGACTCCGCCCGCACCGGGCCGAAGAGCGACGAGCTTGCCTATATTAAAGAAAGCATCGAAAGCTTGGCCGTATCGAGAACCCGGCTGGAGGAGCAGATGCAGGGGCAATCGGGGCATCTGAAGGAGTTTTTCGTACTCAAGCTGTTCACGGGTCAAATTACCGACGACGATTTCCGGTACCGTTCCCGGTTGTACGGCTTTCCTGCCGAATGGAAGGGACTCGGCGTGCTCACGCTGCAAATCGATCATTTGCAGGAAACCAGGTACCAGGAGCAGGATCGCGAGCTGCTGCTGTTCGCGATCAACAATATGGTCGGCGAGCTGCTCCCGGCGGAGAGCCGCTTCAGTCCGATTTTGCTGGGATCGTCCCAGGTCACGATGCTGGCGCTGCCAACCGCGGAGCCGGGCGAGGCTAGAGAGAGAATGTACGAGGCGGCTGAGCTAATTAGGGGCAAGGTCGAGCAGTATTTGCAGCTGAAGGTCAGCATAGGCATCAGCAGGCCGTTCTCCCGTTTGTCCGAAACGGTCAAGGCCTACGGTGAAAGCACGGCTGCGTTAAAGAGCAGAATCAGCCTCGGCCCCGACATCATCGTCCATTATGAGGATACCGAGAACAACGACAAGGCCGAATCGGCCGTTTATTCGCATTTGAAGGTGATGGAGGATCAGCTGATCCAGGCGCTGAAGGAAGCGAAGCTGGACAAGGCGGTCGACCTGTTCCATCAGTATTTGGCCTCCGTGCTGAATAAAGACGGACTGACGAACGAGCATCCGATATTGCTGATCCAGCTCATGTCGCGCATATTGCAAATTGTGCAGGACGAGGGGATGGCCGTACGGAAAATCGTCGACGGCGAAGCGGCGGTGGAACGGCTCCTGAAGCTGCAAACACGCGAGGAGATTGCGCTCTGGTTCCAATCCCGCCTGTTCGCTCCAATCGTGAAGCTGCTTTCGGAAAAAGCGGAAACTCAATACATCAACATCGCCGACCGGATTGTCAAAATGATTCACGACCAGTACGACGGAGAAATCAGCCTCGAATCTTGTGCGGCTGCATTAAATTTTCACCCCGTCTACTTGAGCCGAGTGTTCAAGAAGGAGATGGGCGTTTCCTTCAGCGATTATTTATCCGAATACCGGATGAATAAGGCTAAGGAAATGCTGGAAACGACGACGATGAAAATATCCGAAATCGGGGAAAAGCTGCAGTATAAAAATATAAGCGCCTTTATACGCACCTTTCGCAAAACGTTCGGTACGACGCCAGGCCAATACAGAGAGCAGCTGGAACAAAACCGGGAGTAGCTCCCGGCGCAAGGGGCAATCCGTTTTGCAGAAAAAAAGGGTACTTTCGGCCGTAAGGAAACGGAGCCGAGGTAGCCCTTTTTTTATCGTAATAGAGTGGTAACCTCGAAGTACTCTAATAGGAGCTTTTCGCATCGTTGGCAGACAGGTACGGGCCGAGAGAAAGGATTGCGCCCTGCACCCTGATGGCTACCGGCATTCGACCGGAACCGACACTATGCTGCAATTAACGCGTCTCGGATTCGAGGTTTTGTGCTGCAGATAAGGAGGCTCCATATGCCCGCATAGCAGCCGCGAAACCAACAAGACATTACCAGCCGCAAGGTTATCCGAAGCGTACGGCAAGGTTGCGTACAAGCTATGCAGCTGCGCAGAAACCGCGTCATACCGGGCTTTACGGCAATGGAGCATGCAGAGAGTTATATGCCGGATATAGCATGCCACTTCCTCCTGTCGGATAATGAGAGCCATAAACAGAGATGGAGGGAAGGACATGAAGATGGATTCGGCATTGCCGGCCGGACAGCGGCGCACGGCGCAGGTTCGATACCGGCCGGCTCATGCGCGGCTGCGCAATATCCTTCGGGACAAATGGCTTTATTTCATGCTGCTGCCGGGAGTCGCTTATTTTATCATTTTCAAATATGTACCGATGTACGGGATCGTCATGGCATTTCAGGATTATAAGCCGTACCTTGGCTTCATGAACAGTCCTTGGGTAGGGCTGAAGCATTTCGAGCGCTTCTTTAGCGAGCCGCAATTTTGGATGCTGTTCCGCAATACGGTGCTGCTCGCGCTGTACAACTTAATTTTCTTTTTCCCGCTGCCGATCGTGTTGGCTCTGATGCTGAACGAGATCAGGCTGGAGCGGTTCAAACGGTTCATCCAGACGCTGGTGTATGTTCCTCATTTCGTCTCGTGGGTCGTTGTCGTGGGGATTTTCTATATGCTGCTGACGACGGAGAACGGGATCGTCAACGAGCTGATCTTCCGGCTGACAGGGGAGAAGATCGCCTTCCTGCTGGAGCCGGAATGGTTCCGGACGATGATCGTCACTCAATCCATATGGAAGGAAGTCGGCTGGGGCACGATTATTTTCCTCGCGGCTTTATCCGGCGTCGATATGCAGCTGTACGAAGCGGCACGCATGGACGGGGCCGGACGCTGGCGTCAGCTGTGGCATATTACGCTTCCTGCCATCCGCAGCACGATTGTCATCTTGCTGATTTTGCGTCTCGGCAACTTTCTGGATTCGGGCTTCGAGCATATATTCCTTATGCTGGCTCCGACCAACCGCGAGGTAGGGGAAGTATTCGATACGTACGTGTATGTCAAAGGCTTGACTCAGGCGCAATACAGCTACAGCGCAGCGGTAGGCTTGTTCAAGTCCGCCGTAGGACTCGTACTGGTGCTGGGATCGAACTGGCTGGCCAAAAAATTCGGACAAGAGGGCGTCTACTAGTACGCCCTGGAAAGGAGATCGACGGATTATGACCTATGATAAAACGTTAGGGAACCGGATCATCGACTGGACCATTTACGTCGTCCTCACCGTTATTGCACTGGTTTGCGTGGTGCCGTTCCTGTACGTGCTTGCCGTTTCGTTCACCAGCCCTCATGAAGTGGCCAAAGGCGGAATCATTTTGTTCCCCAAAGAGTGGTCGTTTGCCGCTTACGAATATATATTCTCCACCGATACGCTGCTGCGAAGCATGCTGGTATCGATCTACATCACCGTAGTAGGAACGATCATTAACCTGCTGTTCACCGCTTTGATGGCTTACCCTCTGGCCAAGCCGCATCTGGAAGGGCGGCGCATCATCCTTCTCGGCGTACTGTTCACGATGCTGTTCGGGGGCGGTCTCATTCCTACCTACTTCGTTGTAAAAAATTTACATTTGACCAACACGCTGTGGTCGCTTATGATTCCAAGCGCGATCAGCGCGTTCAATCTGATCGTATTGAAGAACTTTTTCTCGCAGATTCCCGACGGTCTGGAGGATTCCGCCAAAATCGACGGGTGCAACGATCTCGGTGTTCTGTTTCGGATCGTGCTTCCGCTGTCGATGCCGGCTATGGCGACGTTTTCGCTGTTTTATGCTGTCGCGCATTGGAATCAATTTTTTAATGCCGTCCTGTATATCAACGACAATACGAAATGGCCGATTCAGGTTTTGATGCGGGAGATCGTCATCTTGGCCCAAAGCCGCATCGGCGATACAAGCATTGATGAAGCAAGCATTCAGCCTTTGACGATCCGCATGGCGGTCATCGTATTCGCAACGCTGCCGATTCTGATTGTGTATCCGTTTTTGCAAAAGCATTTTACCAAGGGTGTAATGCTAGGCTCAGTGAAAGGATAGGTGGGGGACGATGACGATGATGTCGCGTACAAATCCGGATCCGGCTATGGCAGATCCGCAGCGTTGGGCCCGGCAGTTCATGGATCGATACCGACAGCCGGACGGAGGCGGCTTTTTGACGAAGCGCTGGCATTACGAGAACGGATGCTTTTTGCGCGCGCTGGAGCTTTGCTGCAAGGCAACCGGCGATGAATCGTATGCCCGGTTTATTAAAGAAATGATGGATCTGTTCGTCCAAGACGACGGTACGATTCTTCATTACAAAGCAGCGGATTATAACCTCGATCAAATCAACCAAGGAAAGCTGCTGTTCTTTCTTCTGGACACGACGGGAGAGCCTAAATATGCCCGGGCTGTAGCGCAGCTCATGACGCAGCTGCAGTCGCATCCCCGTACGGAACAGGGCGGCTTCTGGCATAAAAAAGGGTACGCGCACCAAATGTGGCTCGACGGCTTGTATATGGCGGCGCCTTTCATGGCGCGATACGCCGGCGTGACAGGCGACAGAGGCTGGCTGAATGAAGCGGCCAAGCAGCTCACGCTCGTCTACGAGAAGACGCGCGATCCGCACAACGGCCTGCTTCGCCATGGCTGGGATTCGTCCGGTCAGCAGCAGTGGGCCGACCCGGTCACGGGGCGATCGCCGCATGTCTGGAGCCGCGCGATGGGCTGGTACATGATGGCGTTGGTCGATGTGCTGGAATGGATGCCGGAGGAGCATTCGGAGCGGGGCACATTGAGCCGGATGCTGCAGCAGCTGGCCGAAGCGCTGGTGAAGGTCCAAGGGCCTGTCACCGGCCTGTGGCCGCAGGTTCTCGACCAAGCCGGACGGGAAGGCAATTACCTGGAATCTTCGGGCACGTCGATGTTTTGCTATGCCTTCGCCAAAGGCAGCAGAATGGGGATTTTATCCCCTGAATACAAGCAAGCGGCCAAGAACGGGTACCAAGGCTTGCTCGACCATCTGGTCGTCTTGGACGAGTCAGGGCTGCTGCATTTGACGCACTGCAACAGCGTGGCGGGGCTAGGAGGCAGCCCGTACCGGGACGGCTCCTACGGCTATTACATCGGCGAGGCGGTCGTTCAGGACGATCCGAAGGCGGTGTCGCCTTTTATTATGGCGGGCGTTGAATTGAAGTACACTAAATAAAAACGGAGGGGTTCAACGATGAAAAAGAAGCAAGCAGCCATGACCATGAGTACCGTACTATTGCTGTCGTCCGTACTGGCGGCATGCGGCGGGGACAAGCAAGCGCAAGGGGATAAGCAAGGAGCGGCGGGAGGCAACGCTCCATACCCGTTAACAATGGTAGTCAACCAGGTCGGCGAAATTCCGCCCAAGGACAACGAGATCGAAAAAGCGATCAAAGCTTACACGAATACCGATTTGCAAATTCAGTGGATTCCGACATCGAGCTATGACGAGAAAGTCAACGTAATGATTGCATCCAACGAGCTGCCGAAGCTGATGAAGCTGAACTACACGGCTACGATCGTCGGGGCTTTGAAATCGGATATTTTCTGGGAAATCGGTCCGTACTTGAAAGATTATAAAAACTTGTCGGCTCAAAACCAGCAATTTTACGATAATATCTCGGTCAACGGCAAAATTTACGGCGTGCCTCTATTCCGCGAGCTGGGCCGGGCTGTCATCCATTACCGGAAGGACTGGTTCGACGCAGCCGGCGTTCAGGTGCCGAAAACATTGGACGACTGGTACAACGTCATCAAGGCGATGACGCAGGGCGATCCGGATAAAAACGGCAAGAACGATACGTACGGCTTCATGCTGGACAAAAAATACAATCAGGACGCGGCTTCCACGCTGACCCGTCTGTCCGTAGCCCAAGGCGGACCGAACAAATGGCAGGTGGACGCAAGCGGCAGCTTCGTGCCGGAATTTATGACGACACCATTCTTCGATACGATGAAGCTGTTCCGCAAGCTGTATGAAGAAAAGCTGATCAACCAGGACTTCGCGGTGGTCGATGCGACGGAAATCGATAAAGCGTATGAGTCCGGCCGTACCGCCATCCGTATTTCCGGAGGCAATGCTCAAAGTATTCAAGATAAGCTCGTGAAGGTAGTGCCGACGGCTGTCGTAGACGCGGCGGCCATAGAAGGCCCGAACGGCAGAAGACTGCCTGGAGAGAGCGGCAATGCCGGCTTCCTGGCGATTCCTAAGCAATCGGTTAAATCCGTGGACGAGCTGAAGCAAGTACTGGCGTTCGTAGACAAATTAATGGACCCGCAAATGGCGACTTTATTGGTCAAAGGCGTCGAAGGCAAGCATTGGGAGGATAAAGGAGACGTAACCGTTCCGCTCGATCCTGCGGCAGATGCCAAAGAAGTGAAGCCGTACCGGGATACGCTTCCTCAACGCGGCGAAAGCTACAACATTGCCAAGCCGATGAAGCAGACGGATCTGTTCCGCAAAATCGGCCAAATTACGAAGGACAACGAGAAATATATCGTAGCAAACCCGGCTCTGACACTTGATTCCGCGACCTATTCGGAGCGAGGCAAGGAGCTGGAGCAGATGATAAGCGATGCGCAAACGAAGTTCATCATGGGCAAAATCGACGAGGCAGGCTGGAAAGCCGAGGTCGAGAAATGGAAAAAAGCCGGCGGCGACAAGCTGGCTCAAGAGTATAAAGAAGCCTACGAGAAAAGCAAGAAAAAGTAAAAAAGCAATCGGCCTGCCGAGCACAGGCAGCGGTCGTGCTAGAGGGACTGCTGCAGCATCTCCAGCCGATCCGTTAGCACAAGAGCCACGCATTCCTCGTCAAGGGGAACGCGTGGTTTTTCCATCCAAGCAGCTCATTAAACAAAGCAGACAAATTATCGCAAGAATGGATGGATTCGGACAACAATGCATGAAGTTTTTTGTACATGCATCTTTTATAATGGATGGGGCTTTGCACTTTGCATAGAGACGCTGATCCCAAGTTGAAATCTTTAGTAAAGCGGGGGAAGAGAAGATGAATTCATGTATTTGGTTCAACCGTCCGGCAGACGACTGGAACGAAGCGCTGCCGGTAGGAAACGGCCGGCTGGGCGGGATGGTTTTCGGACAAGTGGACAAGGAACGGATTCAGCTGAACGAGGATACGGTTTGGTACGGCGGACCTAGCGACCGCAATAACCCGGATGCGCTGCGGCATCTTCCTGTCATCCGCCAGCTTTTGTTTGAAGGAAGATTGGCGGAAGCCCACAGGCTGGCTGAGACGGCTTTCTCGGGAACGCCTGCCAGTCAGCGGCATTACATGACCGCGGGCGATTTGCTGATCATGTTTGAAGGTCATGCAGGGGCCGTCGGCAATTACCGCAGAGAGCTTGATTTGAACACGGCTATCGCTGCTACGGCCTATGAGCTGGGCGGGTATCAATATAAACGCGAGACGTTCGCAAGCTATCCGGACGGGATCATGGTGATCCGAATAGAGACGGATAACCCGGGAGGTATTTCCTTTTATTCCCGGTTCGACAGGAAGAAAGCCAAATATATGGACGGGGCCTCCAAAGCGGGAGATAACGCGATCGTACTCCGCAACAGCTGTTACGGCACGGGAGGCACGGACTATGTCATGATGGTCCGGGCACTTACAGAGGGCGGAACCACGCAAACTATCGGAGAGCATCTACTGGTTCAAGGGGCGACAACGGTCACCTTGCTTCTGGCCGGAGCCACCACATTCCGGTATGCCGATCCGGAGCAGGCTTGCACGGAGCTGCTAAACCTTGCAGAAGCCAAGTCTTACGAGGCAATGCGTCAAGCGCATATTGCCGATTACCAGGCGCTGTACAACCGGGTTACGCTGCAGCTTGCCGACACACAGCAGCAGGATGTTGAGAAGCTGTCGACGCCGGAAAGATTGGAGCGGGTGAAGCAGGGACACGACGACCATGGGCTGATGACGCTCTACTTTCAATTCGGCCGTTATTTGCTCATAGCGAGCAGCCGTCCGGGTTCTCTCCCCGCTAATTTGCAGGGGATATGGAACGACCTTATGCTGCCGCCTTGGGACAGCAAGTATACGATCAATATTAATACACAGATGAACTATTGGCATGCGGAGACGTGCAACCTGACTGAGTGTCACGAGCCTTTGTTCGAGCTCATCGAGAGGATGCGGGAGCCGGGAAGGCGGACGGCGCAAGCGATGTACGGCTGCCGCGGCTTTGTCGCTCACCACAACACCGATATTTGGGCCGATACGGCGCCGCAGGACATTTATTTGCCGGCCACCTACTGGACAATGGGAGCGGCGTGGCTATGTCTCCACTTGTGGGAGCATTACTTGTTCACAGGAGACCGGGAGTTTCTTGCCAAAGCTTACGAGACGATGAAGGAGTCGGCGCTGTTCTTCCTCGATTTCCTTGTGGAGGACGACAAGGGCCGTCTGGTGACTTCTCCGTCCGTGTCTCCGGAAAACCGGTACATGCTGCCTAACGGACAATCCGGCACGTTATGCTACGGGCCATCGATGGATAATCAAATATTGGCCGAGCTGTTCACAGGCTGCATTGAAGCCAGCCGGCTGCTGGAGACCGACGAGGAATTCGCCGGACAGCTGCGTGAAGCATTAGGCCGACTGCCGCAAATCCAAATCGGCAAGCACGGGCAAATTCAAGAATGGCTGGAGGATTATGAGGAAAAGGATCCAGGTCACCGCCATATTTCCCATTTGTTCGCCCTGCATCCGGGGAGCGCGATTGATCCTGCCACAACACCGGAGCTGGCTGCGGCTGCTGCACGGACGCTTGAACGAAGGCTAGCAAACGGAGGAGGCCATACCGGCTGGAGCCGGGCATGGATCATTAACTTCTGGGCGCGATTGGGGAATGGAGAGCAAGCTTATGACAATGTCACGGCATTGCTGAGCAAATCAACGCTGAACAACTTGTTCGACAATCATCCGCCGTTTCAAATCGACGGCAATTTCGGCGGGACGGCGGGCATTGCCGAGATGCTGCTGCAAAGCCATGCGGGAGCCATTCATTTGCTGCCTGCGCTGCCATCCGCATGGCAAAGCGGATCCGTGAGCGGATTGCGGGCGAGGGGCGGATTTGAAGTTGCGCTGGAGTGGGAGCGCGGAGAGCTGAAGCAGGCTTCCGTGACGGCGATCCATGGCGGACTATGCCGCCTGCGAGCGTCCTGGAGCATTCGCGTCCTGGATTCGAACGGGAACGCCGTAGCGGCAGAGCGAAACGGTGATATTTTTCAGTTCGAAACGAATCCGTCACATTCCTATACGGTAGTAAGAGACTAATTAATTTGCAGACGGAATTAGGGCCCCTTGTCCGCCTGTTCGAGCCGAGTGGAATAAAATGGCCAGCAAAATAAGACGACTACGCCGCCATTTTAGCAAAAAACGTAAAGTTTCTTACAATGAAATATGCTATGTTTGGTTATATCCAAGCAGCTATGCATGAGGAGGAAAGCACTTTGAGTACGATTTGGTCCGTAGCAATGGCAGAGTCTTTTATGAGAAAATATCCGATTGTATCCGACATGCCTTTCCAAAAAAGAAGAAGCTGGAATTATGAAAACGGATGCGCGCTGACGGCTATGGAACGGCTGTGGCGGACAACCGGAGACGACAAATACTACCGGTATATTAAAGAAAATATGGATCTGTTTATCCGCGAGGATGGAACGATCGCTACCTATGAGCTGAACGAGTACAACGTCGATCAGATCAATCAGGGTAAATCGTTGTTCCTGCTGTACAAGCAAACCGGAGAGGAAAAGTACAAGAAAGCCATCGAGCTTCTGGTCACCCAGCTGAAAAGCCATCCCCGGACAAGCGAGGGCGGCTTGTGGCACAAGAAAATTTACCCGTTCCAAATGTGGCTGGACGGCGTGTACATGACTTCCCCGTTTCTGGCCGCTTACGGGCAAATGTTCGATGAGGCGGAATGGTACGACGACATCGCGAACGAAATTTTGCTGATGGAGAAGGTATCGCGCGATCCGGCTACAGGACTCTTGTATCACGGCTGGGACGAAACGAGAGAAGAACGCTGGGCTAACAAGGAAAACGGCTGCTCGCCGCATTTCTGGGGCCGGGCCATCGGCTGGTATGTCATGGCGATTGTCGACGTGCTGGATTACTTGCCGCTCGATCATCCGAAGCGCGGACAGATCGTGGGCATTTTCCACAGGTTGGCCGGAGCGATCATGCGCGTGCAGGATCAGGAATCGGGCCTCTGGTACCAGGTGCTGGATCACGGAGACCGCAAGGGCAATTATTTGGAAGCGTCGGGCTCTGCGATGTTTGTATGCGCTTTAGCCAAAGGCGCGAGCAAAGGCTATTTGGGCAAAGACGCCTTGCAGGCCGCAAGAAGGGGACATGCCGGATTAGTAGAGCGCTGCGTCGGCAAGGACGAGAACGGGGAGTATTATCTGGATCATATTTGCAGTGTTGCCGGTCTTGGCAATAGACCGTACCGCGACGGCTCCTATGCTTACTACATCAGCGAGCCGACCCGGAGAGACGATCCGAAGGGCTCTGCGCCTTTCATTATGGCATGTCTGGAAATCGAGGCAATGGAATCGGCACTCTAATCCGAGGAGGTATGCAAATGGAATGGAACCCGGACGAGTATCTTCGCAAGCTGTACGAAACCCGCTCGCAGACGCTTGACTTCAAGGCCAAGACGGCAGACCAGTGGAAGGAATGGCGGACGGAGCTAAGGGAGAAATTCGTGGATGCGCTGGGCGGCTTCGGCGATATGTACTCCAAGCCCGAGGCCACAGTCATCGAGCGCGTAGAGTACGACGATTACATTCGCGAGCGGATCGAGCTCAGGACGGCGGATTCGCTCGTCATGCCGACGTACCTGCTTCTGCCCAAAGGCAGGCAGGGCAAGCTTCCTGTAGTAGTCGGGTGCCACGGGCACGGCTACGGGAGCAAATCGGCCGTCGGGCTGCTGCCGGACGGGAGTGAAGCGAACGATGATCCGAACGTTCACCGTAAGTTCGGAATCGCGCTTGTTAGAAGAGGCTTCGCCGTCGTCATACCCGAGCTGATAGGCTTTGGCGACCGCAAGCTGGAGAACGAGGCCGTCGTGAACCGCGATTCGAACTCGTGTTTCCCGATCAGCGTCTATCTGATGATGCTCGGCAAGACGACCGCCGGCATCCGAATTCAGGAGACGATGGCGGCGATCGGCTATGCTGCGGAGCGGGAAGAGCTGGACGCGTCCCGGATCGGCATCTTCGGCCTCTCAGGCGGAGGTCTGGTGGCGGCATTCACCGCCGCACTGGATGAACGTATTCGGGCTGCCGTCGTCAGCTGCTATACGAATACGTTTCTGGACAGCATCCTGTACCGCCGCCACTGCATAGACAATTACATCCCCGGCATACTTCGTTATGCGGAGATGCCGGATCTGGTCGGCCTGATCGCTCCGCGGCCTCTCTTCATCGAAGCGGGGCAGCGTGACGAGCTGTTCCCTCTGCATGGAACGGAGAAGGCGATCGCGCGATTGCAGCAAATTTATGGAGTCGCAGACGCTGCTGAAGGGCTCGACTATCATTTGTTCCCCGGCGGGCATGAGATTTGCGGCGACCGGTCTTATGCATGGCTGGAGCGGCAGCTGCAGGTTCAGTCTTAAGCTTAAAAGCGGTTGAACGGGGGTTCCCTTCTCAGCCGCTTTTTCTTTTTTTGCTATAATGCACAGGCGGTGATCGGTCGATATAAAGGGTATCCATTAAGTTCAAAGGTCGTGAGCACATAATGATCCAATGCCCTAAATGCCTTAAGCCTATCAAGATTCAACAGAAAGCCTGTCCTTCCTGTGGCGAAATCTTCAAGCAGTCGGTTGCAGAGAAATTCGATCAGCTCGCCTACTCTGTAGAAATCGCCCTTAAAAAAGAATTAGAGGCAAGAAAACGGAGACATTAAGCTAACCATTCCCCAGGGAATGTTCAGATAAGGTTGTCCCCTCCATATCGTAATCCATAGGAAGATAGCTTGCCTGAGTCAGATGACCGTCCTGAAAAAGGGCGGTTTTTGCCATTCCCTTAAGCAGATTGTGTTCTAAGGAAGCAGCACGTTGCTCAGCATAGAACAAGAGAGGGAATGGGTGTGGGGTGGAGGAACGGCAGCGACCGCCTTTGAAGCTCGTGTTTCTACCTCAGCAAGCGTGTAATTCAAAGGAACACGACTTCAACAGCGGCCGGAATCCCATACCCAAAATTCCCTCTCTACGCACAAACGTTCATTGTACACTAAGGACTTTGTAGAGTTATTTTGTGCTCCTGGAGCCGTAATATTTTCCGTCTTGACAGATAAGCATCGGCGGAATATATTGGTTATACCACTTCCGTGTGCGTACACGAAACCATCGTATTCGTCGCGGAATGATTTTTTACACCAATGCGGCATTTATGAAATTCAGCCGGATACATCGCAGCAGTCACCTCAGGAGGAACAATGGGAGTTACGATTAAAGACATCGCTGTCATTTGCGGAGTGTCTCCCGGTACCGTGGATCGCGCTCTGAATGGCAGGCCGGGAATCAGCGAGAAGACCAAGGCCAAAATTTTGAAGGTTGCCGGAGAGATGAATTATCAGCCGGATTATATGGCGAGAAGCCTCGCGAGGGGAAGGACGATGACGATCGGCGTCGTGCTGTTCGACTTGTACAACCGCTCCTTCGCCCAGCTGATGAATGCGATAGAAGCCGCATCCCGCAGTCAAGGCTATTTTGTCGATCTGGTGCTTACAGGCAAGGATCCCGACAACGAGAGAAAATGCATTGAGCATTTGATCCAACGCAAGGTGGATGGTATCATCTTGTTCCCGATCAATGAAGGAGAAGCGTTCGACGACTATTTGCAAAGTCTCGGCATTCCCATTGTCACCATATGCAACTATGTCTCCGATCACTGGACTTATATCGGTATCGACGACCGTCAGGCGATGAAAGAGGCGGTTCAATATATTCGCTCTCGCGACTATGAGCGGTTTGTTTATATATGCCCCCCGCTTTCCTACAAGGGAAAGACGAACATTTACACGCAGGAGCAAAGGCTTCAAGGCTGTCTGGAAGGTCTTGCCGAGAGCGGAATGAACGAACCGCCTGTTATCATAACGGACAAAGACTACATCGGCGCTCTCAGCAGAATGGAGCTTGCCGACGGCTCGGGCAAAACCGCTATCGTCTGCTCTTGCGACAGCTACGCTCTGGAGGTGCTGAACCATTTGAAAAGCAGAGGGCTGCGCGTGCCGGACGATGTCGGCCTTATGGGCTTCGATAACATCGATGTGCTGAAGTATGTGACTCCTTCTTTATCCACCGTGGAATATGCGGTAGAGGAGTTCGGCCTGC
Source organism: Paenibacillus sp. NPDC056579 (assembly GCF_042793215.1). Taxonomy (NCBI): domain Bacteria; kingdom Bacillati; phylum Bacillota; class Bacilli; order Caryophanales; family Paenibacillaceae; genus Paenibacillus; species Paenibacillus sp. NPDC056579. The sequence continues at coordinate 162,945 of NZ_JBHTVD010000015.1, read as the reverse complement.
AAGCCGTCGAATGCCTGGTCGAACAGATCGAACAAGGCACCTCCAGGAAGGTTCCTTTGCTTCCTTACCAGATCATTACCGGACATTCGATATGATCCGGCATCTTTTTTTGGTTATAACCGTGTGCGCACACGAGGCCGGATGCGGCAGCGCACGCACTTTTTTTAAGGTATTTTCGTGTGCGCACACGGTCTATTATAAATACGATAATAGAGAGGATGTAGCGAGCAATGAGCAGCTTTAAGAAGGCGAACATGATTCTCGACAAAGATTTTATTATTTCTACTATCGACAAACGGATTTATGGATCGTTCGTCGAGCATTTGGGACGCTGTGTCTATGAGGGCATTTACGAGCCCGGCCATCCGCTTGCCGACGAGCAGGGGTTCCGTAAGGATGTCATCGAATTGGTGCAGCAGCTGAATGTGCCCTTGGTCCGCTATCCCGGCGGTAATTTCGTATCGGGCTACAATTGGGAGGACGGTGTAGGACCGAAGGAGAACCGGCCGAGAAGGCTGGAGCTGGCGTGGAGAACGATCGAGACGAACGAAGTCGGAACGAACGAATTCGCCGACTGGGCGAGAAAAGCCAACACCGAAGTCAATATGGCCGTAAACCTCGGAACGCGCGGTATTGACGCCGCACGGAATCTGGTCGAATACTGCAATCATCCGTCCGGCTCCTACTGGAGCGATCTGCGGATTTCCCACGGCTACAAGCAGCCGCACAAATTCAAGACATGGTGCCTGGGCAATGAAATGGACGGCCCATGGCAAATCGGCCACAAAACCGCCGATGAGTACGGACGCATTGCCGTCGAGGCTGCGAAAGTGATGAAGTGGGTCGATCCGACGATTGAGCTTGTAGCATGCGGCAGCTCAAGCCGGGCGATGAAAACCTTCGCCGATTGGGAGGCGACCGTGCTCGATCATACCTACGATCACGTAGAGTATATTTCGCTGCATACGTACTATGCGAACCGGGATAACGATACGGCTAACTTCGTGGCCCGATCGCTGGACATGGACCAGTTCATCCGGTCCGTAACCGCCATTTGCGACTATGTCAAAGCCAAGAAGCGGAGCAAGAAGACGATCAACCTGTCCTTCGACGAGTGGAACGTATGGTACCATTCCCACGATGCGGACCGGAAGCTGGAGCCTTGGCAGATCGCTCCGCCACAGCTGGAGGACGTGTATACGTTCGAAGACGCGATTCTCGTCGGTTGTATGCTGATCACGCTGCTGAAGCATTCCGACCGGGTCAAGATCGCCTGTATGGCGCAGCTCGTCAACGTTATCGCTCCGATCATGACGGACAAAGGGGGAGAAGCGTGGAAGCAGACGATATTCTATCCGTACATGCATGCGTCCGTATACGGACGAGGCGTTGCGCTGAATCCTATCGTCCATTCGCAGAAATATGACAGCAAAGACTTCACGGATGTCCCATATTTGGAGTCTACGGCGGTATACAATGAGGAGAGCGACGAGCTAACGATCTTTGCCGTGAACCGCGACCTGAACGAACCGCTGCTGCTGGAGTGCGATATCCGCAGCTTCCAGGGATACCGAGTCGTAGAGCATATCGTATTAGAAAACGACGACGTGAAGGCGAGAAACACGAAGGAGCATCAAGGGCGCGTAGCTCCGCACAGCCGGGGAGACGCCGAAGTGAAGGACGGTCGCGTCGTATCTATGCTTCCGAAGTTTTCATGGAATGTCATCCGCCTGGCGAAACAGCAATAGCCATAATGAACCACTAATTAAGAATGACCACAGAGACAAGTCGTTGACGGCGGCTTGTCTTTTAGTTTTGCAGATAAAACCAATATATATCATAAAATCCATATATTGACTGAAGGTTCGTGAGCATGATACTCTAATGTTGCCCGAACCTAGAAGCTATGCTTACATCGCTACATCAACGATCCTCCCACAGACGCAGTTATCTTCCGACCGCAGACAGACCATCACTCATGAATCCTGCCCCAGTATTTTGTACATTGCTCATGATGCCTGAAACCAGCCTTTTAAAGGAGGTGATGCCCTCTTCTAAACGCAAGCGGTTTTCGTTTTGAAAGCGCATTATTTATCATGTGACCTTAAAGGAGGAATCATTGTGAGAACGAAGCTCAAAACCATGTTAGCTATGTTTACGCTTGTCTTTGCTTTGGCTGCAGGCAGTGCGCAAGCAGCCAGCCCTGTTATGGACTACTGGTCTTATATTTACAACAATGACTCGTATCTTGAAGCGGAGGCGTACACCTCGTACGAGGGCTGTGACGGCGAGTGGTGGGAATGCCAGCTGTACCAGGCCGGCGTAGAAATGACCGTGTATGAGGATAACGTACAAATATGGAACAGCATGGACGTAAGCGATAGTGGCAGCAGCTGGGCTGTCGTATCGACGATCTGGAGCATTCCAGTCGATAGCAGCAAAGCTTACCGTTCTACGGCATACCATTGGTCGGAAGGCTCCTACTTCTCTTGGGGAACGACGACGACCAGCTCGTTTTAACCTTGACCGCAGCAGAACGGAATACCCTATCTTCTATCCATGGGAGGAATATAGATGAAGCCGAAATATAAAACGATAGCAGCCGTTCTTGCTCTCGTTTCCGTCATGGCGGCCGGCAGCGCGCAAGCGAACCCGACCGCAAGCTACTATTCTTACATGAACAATACCGGCGGTTACATTGATGCCACAGCGTTTACCGGCCTGCAATGCTCCGGCACATGCCAGAACTACAGCGTAGGCGTCGAGGCTACGATCACGGAAGACGGCTGGGCCGTATGGTCGGGGAATACGTCCACCGATACGGACAGCTTTGTCGAAGTGGGTACGACGAATGCAATTCCCGTGCAGGAGAACAAGTTTTACTATCTGACCGCTTGGCATGATGCGCATGCCGACTGGTACAATTTCAGAGAAATGACCTCGGCTGTACTGGATACCCGCCCTTAAGGAAAGTACAGCAGGGGCTCCCTCATTGAAAGAAACTCATTGAAGAGGTACCTCCCGGTCAAAAACGCTCAAACAGGAGAAGCTTATGAAAAAACTGCTCTTGCTGTTCCTTCTCGTCCTAGTGGCCAGCTCTTGCGCGAACCGGGAAGCCGTCAAGCCGATGAATACGGACAAGTCGAAAACGTACCGGGTTGGCCTCGGTATGATGGAGAAGCATGCTCTCTACAACCGGGGCTTCACTTTTCAGCTTCAGGAAGGAGAGCCGTTCCGGCCTTCGATACAAATTTTGAACGAGATGCCGGAGACAAACACGTTCGAGCTGTATTTTTTGCTGGATTACAAGCAAACTGCCGTGAACTACGGAGGCAAGCAGCTGAAGACAATTCGTATGGAAACCGCTCCGAACGGCTCCGGCCAGCTTGATGTGGAGCTAACCGGACTTCCTGCCGGGCGCCATGAGCTGCTGCTCGTCGCCGTGCGCAATCCGGATAAGCCATTGATGACCGATCAGCTGGTTAGTCCGATGGAGACGTATTATTACCGTCGCGCCACCCTGTTGATCGGCAGCGACAAAGTGACGGAGCCGGCGTTTCAGGAAGTGGCTGTAGGGCAGCTCGAAGGAAGCAAGGTCAGAAACGTATTTTTGACCCGACCAAAGCCGACGAGCCTAAACGATATGCTGAAACGGTTCAAGCATGAGCCGGGATCGTCCTATGATCTCCACTTCTTTACGAGGCCGGAGGTAGAGAAGTATGCCGTTACCGCTCTCGTCAATAACGAGCAGGCGGAACTGCCCGTTCATTTTATCCGCAAGACGGAGCGGAAGGAGGGCTTGATCTCCCTGCCCTTTGCCTTCGAGCCGCCAAGCGGAAGGCCGCTCAGCGATCTGACGCTCATCGTGGTGGAGAATCCCTTCGAGAGAATCGACGATGAAGCCGGGACCTATACGAAAATTCCGTGGATGGTGTACTTCAACAACAAAATAACGGTTGAGTAAGCACCGTACAGGAACGTTGAAACTGTCCTCAAAGCCAGCTCGTTGGCCTTGAGGGCAGTTTTTGTTGTTTAAGGGTTAAGAAGTGTGAAGCTTTCGGAATTGGTCGGGGGTCATGCCGACTGTCTTGCGGAATGTGGCCGTAAAATGGCTGACATCCAAAAAGCCTACGTCTTTGGCGATTTCTTTGATGCTTGTCTGTCTTTGGGCTACGAGAGCCTCCTTCGACTTTTGAATGCGAAGCCGGATCAAGTACGAATAAGGACTGATGCCGAAGGTGCTTCGGAACAATTTGTTCAAATGCTGCGGACTCATATGTACTCGCTGCGCCATCGTATCGAGCGTAATGTTCTCGTCCCGGCACACTTCATCCAGCCAGTTCAGAAGCGGCTTCAACCTTGAGTACAGCCGGGATAGCGAGGTCTGGTTATTCGTTTGGCCGTATTTTTTGAGGCATATCAAAAACTGGTACAGCTCGATCGAGCAATCCAATTCGGAGAAATCCGAATCTATTTTTATTTTGTCCAAAATCCGTTCCAGAATGGTTGCGAGCGGTGATTGTTCTTCCCATTTATACAGGGAGGACAGATGAAGACCAAGCGAAGTCAAGATCGATTGGATCTGGTCTCCGCCGAAGGTGATATACATGGTAGTCCAAACGGGTGTGCGAGCCTCGTAGTAATGAGGAATATGGGGTATAAGCAGAATGCCTTGATTGGTAGGGAGCAGAAACCGTTCGTTGCCGAAAGTGAATTCTCCTTCTCCGTCGATGGTCTGGAGCCAGTGAAAATAAGGATAACCTTCGTTCCTGTAAATATTTTCCTGATGGGACATTATACCGATGCTTTCAACGTAGAAGGGGAGCTGCTGATCCAAGGCGGACAGCAGGAACATTTTGCGAAAAGATGGGATCGTCATAGCAGAGTCTCCTTTTAATCTCTTTTCTCAATATTCACATTCTCATATATATTCCGAATTATATTATATTTTCAATTCATTTCAAGATCTTATAATAAGAATATGCCACATATCAGGACAGACAGCATGGACCTACCGGAGCGTTTTTTGGGAGGTGGTTGTACCTATTTGTAAACGCTTTATCCTCGCATTTGTTCGTCAATTCAGGTTGAGAAACGTCTTTCCATTATGAATGTAGGGGGAATAGCCCATGGTCGTCAAAAAATGGATTAGCCTCATCATCATTTCATTATTGCTGTTTACGGCAATCGGATGCAGCAGCCAGCCGGCTGCCAATTCACAGGATCCGGGTACCAAGGGTAAAATCACACTGACTTTATGGTATTGGAACAAATCGATTGATGACGAGCTGTTGGCACAGGCGAGCAAGCAGTTTCCTAACATTGAACTGAAAACGGAAAAAATCGGCGGCGACTTCAAGGCGAAGCTGACGACCACATTGGCTGGCGGAGCCGGCGGTCCCGATATTATAGGCTTGAACACATGGATTGGGGAGTTTTTCCCGAATGCCAACAAATTCGTGAACCTTTACGAGCTGGGAGCCAAGGAGCTGGAGAAGGATTATTTGAAATGGAAATGGAGCCAAGCGGTGACGCCGGACGGGAAGTCTCTCATTGCGCTGCCAATGGATACAGGGCCGACGGCATTGTTCTACCGTCAGGATTTGTTCCAGAAAGCGGGCTTGCCGACGGAGCCGGCTGAAGTGGCGGCCAAATTGAAAACATGGGAAGACTACATAGAAGCGGGTAAAAAGGTGAAGGCGGCTACGAACGCTTACATGACGGATACGATTACAACGGTATTCAGCCAAGCGTTAAGCCAAGGCGATAAGCTGTATTTCGATACGTCAGACAAGTTTATCGGTGATCAGGAGCATGTGAAGAAGGCATGGGATTATGCTGCTGCTGTGCAAAAATTCGATTTGAGCGCCAAGCTCGACCGTTCGACGCCGGAATGGAACGCGGCCCTGAGCAACGGATCGATAGCGTCATTCGTTGGTGCGGTATGGATGAAGAGCATCTTGAAGGACGCTTCGCCGGATACGGCCGGCAAATGGCGTATCGCCCGTGCTCCGGGAGGAGACGGCAACAACGGCGGATCGTTCATCAGCATACTAAAAACGTCGAAGCATCCGAAGGAAGCTTACGAGGTCATCAAATGGTTAATGAATCCGCAAAATCAGCTGCAATCGTACGTCACGATGGATTTGTTCCCGTCTACGCCGAGCGTGTACAGCGATGCCAAAATGGCTCGTTCGGAAGATTACTTCGGCGGTCAGAAAACGGGAGAAATTTTCTCCAAAGCAGCCGAGAATGTCAAGGTTGCTTATCGCGGTCCTAAATTTTCCGTTCCCGACACGGTGTTCCTGAAAGAAGAACTGCCTCTTATTGAGAAGCAGGGGAAAGATCCGGAGAAGTCGTGGACCGATGCGATAACGAAAATCAAGAAGGAGCTCTCGCGCTAACCGTTAACGGCTGTCAGGGGATTCGCAGGTTAAAGAAGAGTCCCCTTTCTTTTCATGAATCAGCTTATAAAAGGAGGAGGCACCGGTTATGAATAACGCGGAAGCTCCCGTAAGCTCCCGGGCGGGCTACGAATTGAAGAAGGGAAGGCAGCTGTGGCGGGAAATATACCGGAATCGAGCCATCTACCTGTTTATTTCTCCTTTTTACATATTATTTGCCGTATTTGGCTTATTCCCGATTGTGTTCTCCCTCTATCTGGCGTTCCACAAATGGGACGGCATCGGCGAGATGGAGTTCGTCGGGTTGAATCAATTCCGTTATTTGCTGGAGGATGCGAACTTCTGGCAGTCGATATGGAATACGCTGCAAATCTGGGCGTTCTCGACGATTCCTATGCTGTTCATGGCGCTGGTTATCGCCTTTATGCTTCATTCGGCGCTTGTGAAATATAAGGACTTTTACCGTATCAGCTTCTTCCTGCCCAATGTCACGTCAATCGTTGCGGTTGCTATCGTCTTCGGTACGCTGTTCGGCAACCGCTACGGCTTCTTGAACTTTATTATTACTTCCTTGGGATTGGAGCCCGTTCAATGGCTAGATTCGCCGTTTTGGATCAAGATCGCCATTTCCTCCATGGTTGTCTGGCGTTGGACAGGGTATAACGCCATCATTTATTTGGCCGGATTGCAGAGCATTCCGAGCGTTTTATACGAGGCTGCACGGATTGACGGGGCAAGCCCTATGCAGACGTTTTTCGGCATCACCATTCCGTTGATCAAGCCGGTCATTTTGTTTACCGTCATCACTTCAACCATCGGCGGAATGCAAATTTTTACCGAGTCTCAAGTATTTATGGGCGATAGCGGAGGACCCGGGGGCGGCGGGATGACGATCGTTCTTTACTTGTATCAGCAGGCGTTCACGAAAAACTTGTTCGGATACGGCTCGGCTGTAGCCTGGGGGCTGTTTGTTATCATCGGGCTGTTCTCGGTGTTGAACTGGGCCATCGTTCAGCGAAGCGGATCAAAGTAACGGAAAGGGGATAGCGCATGATTGGGCAGGATGTGTGGTTTCGAAAAATAGGGTTACATGGGTTCTTGCTCTGCGGGGTCATACTTTCCATGTTCCCGTTCTATTGGCTGCTTGTCATGTCGACAAGGACGAACAGCGAAATATTCAGCTCCAAGCCGAATTTGCTTCCGGGTACTCAGCTGATGACCAATATCCGCAACGTATTGAGCAATATCGATTTTTTCAGCGGTCTATTCAATACGGTTTACGTGTCCGTCGTCTCAACGGTGCTGGTGCTGTTTTTCTGTTCTCTTGCGGGCTTTTTCTTTGCGAAATTCGATTTCCCCGGGAAAAACGCGCTGTTCGTGCTGCTCCTGGTAACGATGATGATTCCGGGCCAGCTATCCCTTATTCCGTCCTTCATCATTATGCAAAAGCTGGGGTGGGTAGGGACGTACAAAGCGCTGATCATTCCCGATATGGCCCGGGCGTTCGGCATCTTCTGGATCCGGCAGTATGCGCAGGGCGCCGTCCATGACGATTTGATTCAAGCGGGCAAGATCGACGGCTGTAATCATTTCCGCATCTATTGGCATATCGCGCTTCCGATTCTGAAGCCGGCGCTTGCGTTCCTCGGTATTTTCACGTTTATGGGCAACTGGAACGAATACTTGTGGCCCCTCATCATCTTGAACAATCCGGAGAAATATACGCTGCAGATTGTCTTATCCCAGTTGAACGGGATTTACAAAACGGACTACGCCATGGTTATGGCGGGGACGCTGATGGCCACGCTGCCTTTGGTCGTTATGTTCCTGTTCGTCAGCAGGCAGTTTATATCGGATATCGCAGCAGGAGCTATCAAGGATTGAGCCGACCATACATAGTAATCGAGTGTGAAGCCGGGCTTATAGCTCGGCTGTCTTTTTTGCTGAAGGGCGGATTGCGCCCGATCGGGAATAAAGCTTACTGCTCTTGAGGAAACAGGGTGTTCAAAATACGATCCACAAATTCAATTCGTTCTTCATGAGATTCGGCTTTGCCCAAGAAGTTGATCTGGAACGCATGCTGAAAACAGCTTCCAAGCAATAAATCCGCAGCAGCCCTAGGGTCCATGTCTTCCCGGATTCTTCCAAGCCCTTTCTCTTTTTGCAGGTAGGCTTCGACCGCCTCATTCGCCCTATGAGGACCTTCATTTCGCAGAGTAAAGCCTTCCCGATGCCGGAGCAGAATATCCGGTTCCGAGAAAATAGAGCAGATCAAGGACATGGAGCTGCTGAAATCCTCCAGTGCAGTAAGAGCTACCGGTTCGAGATTTTTACGTACCGTCTCTTTACCGGCAAGGCTCTGCAGCAAGGTTAAGGCTCCCATCAAATGTTTCAATTGTCCTCGTAATACGTGGAGAAAGATATCCTCCTTGTTCCTGAAATGATTATATAACGATCCTTCCGAGCAGCCGGCTGCACGGGCGATTTCTTTGGTCGTCGTCTTGGCCAGCCCGTTCATTAAGAGCACTTGCTCGGCAGCTTCAGTGATTTTGTTTTTTAAATCCATGATTATCCCTCACTCTATTGACAGGTGATGAAAAGCTGTTTATGCTCATATTATGAGTGTGCACTCACTCAAAGTCAAGTGACGGATTGAAAGCACAGATGAAATTAGTGCAGCAAAATGAGTGTGCGCTCACTCAGGGAATAGTCAAAGAGAAAGGAGGTGGGTCAACATGAAGACGCAAAGCTACGGCAATTACATCAGGCTAGTACCGGCATTCCATTTTGTTCTCGTACCGCTCGGTTTCGTCACGCTAACGGCAGCAATCGTCTATATATTCTTTGCAGCACGAAACGGGATATCGTTGTTTGTATCACTGATACTTGTAAGCCTATCCTTGATGATGGTCATGACTATGATATTTTCGCGGATATTTGCATGCAAAGCTCAAGATCGTGCGATTCGCGCAGAAGAAAACTTGCGTCACTTTGTATTAACAGGCAAGCTGCCCGATCCCAGTCTAACGATGGACCAAATTATCGCGCTGCGTTTTGCAGCGGATGAAGAATTTTTATCTTTGTGTGCAATGGCCGTGAATGAACATGCTGCTCCCGACAAGATCAAGAGGTCGATTAAAGCATGGAAAGCCGATTACGATCGGGTGTAAATACAAACTCGGAGGTGTCACATGAATTTAACTGAAGCGTTCAAAGGGACCACGATGGAGACGCTGAAAACTTATATTCAGCAGCATATCGATCGGAGCTGCCGTCAAGTATGGGAGATGCATCTGCCGGAAATCGAGAAGATTTTCTCAAAAGGCGGGGATTCTGCGTATGGCTTCTTTTGCCGCAAGCTTTTTGAACCGCTAGTGAAGGAAATGGTTGAAGCAGGTTTTACCTCCCAGCCTGTGCTGCCAGGGGCTTTTCCACAATCGGAGGAGCATTGGGGACCATGGGAAGACCGCGAAAGACGGTTTTGGAGCGTAATTCACCAAGATAACGGACAGAAGCTGGGAACGTTGGTCTTTAGAATTTTTCACGACCATACCCGCCTGCGATTGCCTAGATTGCCGCAAGTTTACGTGATCCGGGAGACGGAACCGGAACGTATTTCGCATAGTATCCTGCATGCTGATCCCGAAAGCGGGAATTCGATAGATGGAGGTATAGGAACGTATGAATAAAACCCAAGGCCATCATTATACTCATCTCTGTTTTAACGTGCTTGCTTGGCTGTTTGCCATTTCCGTAGGTCTTCAAGTTTTCTTTGCAGGACTTGCGTTATTCGTCGATTCATCCAACTGGGTAACCCATATAAGCTTTGCCCGATATTTCTCATTCCTTCCTTTGATAATGGCCGTATTGGCATGGCGCGCAAGGCTGACTTCAAAAACGATTTGGAGATGCATCGGACTATTTGGAATGATTATCGGTATGTTTTTGACTGCTATCTTCTCATCACGAATCGGAGGCTTGTCTGCGCTTCACCCGGTGATCGCTCTTATGCTATTCTGGAGCTGTGCGGAGCTTATCCGTTCAAACGTCCGATTTTCGGCTTAGTTGGAGGCTTGACCATGCAGGACAGACAGTAGAGGATAATATCAAATATGCTGCTGCTACCGGTATGTAACGGCAGCCGCGTTGCCACAGTCAAAAACGATCCTAATGCAAGCCGCATGAGCTGCGGCTTTTTTGTTTAGTCCGGGAGGTCCCGCCCGCATAGAAATAACTTACATCCAACCTATGGTATAATTAGGGAACAACCCTTGAATAGAACCGGCGGGAAAGGAGGTACATTATGCGCATTAAAGTGCAGCTGTCCGTCGGCGGGCAGCAGGTTAAGGCCGATGAGCTCGTCATCGAAGAAACGAAGCTTGGGGAGCTGACCGATGAGGAGATCGAGCAGGCGATTGAAATCAATATCCGCAGCTGGGCGGACAAGATGATCAGCATCGATTGGGAAGTGGTCGAATGAGGAGTCTTAAGCGAATGGAAAGGCCAATCGTAAATATGCTATGATGAAGCGTAAAAGTGAACGTTAGTAAGGGGGCCGGCAATTCATGAGCAAAGGCACAGCCCTGTTAAGACAGCAAAATGAAAAACGGACGCTGGCGCTGCTTAGGGCCGGGAAGCACAGCTCCAGACAAGAAATCGCTGCCGCATTGGGCTTGAGTAAAAATACGATTTCATTAATCGTCGATAAGTTTATAAAAGACGGGGTCGTCAAGGAAATCGGCGCCGATGAACAAGGCGGTGTCGGCAGACCCCGCATTCAGCTGCGTTTGCAGGCGGAAGCGTACAAAAGCATCGGGATCCTGATCCAGCATTCCTACTTTCAATATGTCGTGACGGATTATTGCCAGGCGGTGCTCGATAAGGGAAGCGTTCCGATGGAAACGGACGATCCGGAGCCCTACATCGGCAAGCTGATTCATCTGTGCAGCGAGCTGATCCGGCAGCACCCGGAGGTGCTCGGCATAGGGATTGCCGTTCCGGCTCTTGTCGATCCGATCGAAGGGGTCGTCCATTTTTCTTCCCATCTGAGCTGGAGGAATGTCCGGTTGAAGGAGAGAATGGACTCGAGCCTGCCGGTGACAACGAAGGTGCTCAATCTCGTAAAAGCAGCGGCCATCGCTCCTTCCTCAGGGCTTCCGGCGGAGCATTCGTCCAACTCCTTTTATTTGCGCATGGACGAAGGGGTCGGCGGAGCCCATATTATCGACAGCCAAATCTACAGCGGTGCGAGCTGGACTGCAGGCGAAGCGGGGCATCTGTGCGTGGAGCCGGAGGGACCTCTCTGCAGCTGCGGGCAAAGAGGCTGCCTGGAAGCCTTGGTCAGCATTCCGGCGATGGTTAGACAAATGCAGCAGCAGTATCCCGACGTGCAAACCGAAGACGATCTTGGGCGGTATATAGCGGAAGAAGGAACGGAGGGCTCCCGGTTCCAAGAGATTATGGATAAAGCCGGACAGTATGTCGGGATGGCCCTCTCGCAAATCATTTTGCTGCTGAACCCGGGGCATATCGTCATTGACAGTCCGTTCCATAAGGTGGACACCTTCAAGCAGTCGGTGTTGTCCACCGTAGATAGAAGGGCTTTAAAGCTTCCTACCGAAAAAACTAGCATATTGTTCATCAAAAGCTCGTACGCCTCAAGCGTAGGAGCCGCATTCGCTGTTATTCTTGATTTTGAAAAGGAATAACAGCTTTTTTTTCAAAATAAAATAAAAGTGAAATAACATTGACACGCAAAATGTAAGCGTGTTAATTTAGTAGTAACAATTTGTCCTAGTTTAGGATTAATTGGTCCATACCATCAAAATGAAGAGGTGATCTCCATTATGACAATGTTGGATTGGATCGTGCTAGGTCTGTTTTTCCTCCTCATGGTGGGTATCGGGGTCTGGTCTTTTCGCCAGATCAGCGGTACTCAGGACTTTTTTGCGGCAGGCGGCAAAATGCCGTGGTGGCTGTCCGGCATCTCTCATCACATGTCCGGATACAGTGCGGCGGTCTTCGTAGCCTATGCGGGAGTAGCTTATACTTACGGGTTTACTCTCTACATTTGGTGGGCCGTTCCGGTAGCCATTGCCGTGTTCGTCGGCGCACCTCTCATTGCTCCAAGATGGGCCCGTCTGCGCCAGCGGATGAACATCGAATCCCCTATGGAATATTTGGCCACGAGATACAATGTGCCTACCCAGCAGCTGATGGCGTGGAGCGGCGTGCTGCTCAAGCTATTCGACGTCGGCGCGAAATGGGCGGCTATCGCGGTCATCCTGAACGTGTTCGCAGGAGTACCTTTAACCGTAGGCATTTTCTTATCCGGCGCCATCTCTCTTCTGTACTCGGCGATCGGCGGATTGTGGGCCGACGCTTGGACGGATTTCGCCCAATTCATCGTTCAATTAATCGCAGGCCTGGCGATGTTCGTCATCGTCGTTATGAAGCTTGGCGGCATAGGATCGATCACAGGCATCTGGGATCAGCTTCCGCCTTCGCACAGCCAGCCTCTGGTCGGGCCGTATACGATGGGCTTCGTTCTCGCTTATATCCTCATAGATTTTCTCAGCTATAACGGCGGCACATGGAATCTGGCGCAGCGGTATATCGCGTCACCGAGCGGTTCCGATGCGCGCAAGGCCGCCATGCTTTCCGGAGCATTATACCTCATTTGGCCGCTCATTTTGTTCTTCCCGATGTGGGCCGCTCCGCTCTTTTACCAAAACCTGAAGGATCCGACACAATCGTATTCGATGATGACGATGGATCTGCTCCCGCACGGGTTGATCGGACTGGTGCTGGCCAGCATGTTTGCCCATACGATGGCTATGACCACGTCGGACGCCAACGCGATTACGGCGGTCATTACCCGGGATATTTTGCCGGTGATGTCGAAGAAATACCGCACGCTCAGCGAGAAGGCGGCGCTTCGGGTAGCCCGCGGGGCGATGATCACCTTCGTCGTACTCACCTTGATTATTGCGGTTTACTCCAGCACGTTCGGCGGTATTTTGAGCTTGCTCATCGTCTGGTTCGGCGCCCTGGTTGGCCCGATCTCGATACCTATGCTGCTCGGCTTGATTCCCGTCTTCAAGCGAAGCGATTCCAAAGCGGCTATCGTATCGTGGGCAGCCGGGATCGTCACCTTTGTCATCGTAAAATATGTTCTCACCGTCAGCACAGCGACCTTGGTTGCCTCCCCCGTACTGGTATCGGCGATTTTGTTTATCGGCATGGGCTGGTTGAACCGGAAAACGCCGGTTGACCCCAAGGTGGAGGAGCTGCTTCAATCGATAAGCACCGATTCATACGAGCCGAACTCGCAGGGGAATGGAGTCAAAGCGTAGGACATGGAAAGGATGGAGCCGGATGAACGAAGCGTGGGATACCCGCTCGCTGCGGACCTTTTACGAACGCCACCTGCTAGAGGATTTGCTGCCCTTCTGGAGCAAAGCGGTTGACCGCCGGCACGGAGGCTTATACACCTGCTTTACGAATTCAGGCAGCGAGCGGATAAGCACGGACAAATACACCTGGTCGCAGGGACGATACATCTGGATATGGTCCCGGATAGCCAGGCTGATAGAACAAGGCGTACTGCCTGGCAGCACCTCAGCTTATATGAATGAAGCGGAGCAAGCGGTAACGTTTCTCCGCAATCATGTTTTCCTGGACAACGGCAATTGTGCCTTTCTATTGACCGAGGACGGGCACAAGAAGGAGAGCATTCCGGGCGCCGGCTACGATACGAGCTTTTATGCGGATTGCTTCGTGGTGCTGGGGTTTGCCGAGTTCGCCCGAGCCAGCGGGCGGGGAGATGTTGCAGACGAAGCGCTCGAGCTGTACGACCGCATTCGGACTCGCATAAGCAGCGGCACTATCCGCAGCGAGCCTTACCCGATACCGGAAGGGCTGAAATCCCATTCCGTCACCATGATCTTGTTGAACATTTCCGCGCAGCTCATGGAAACGCTGGAGCACTTTCAGCATCCTGCAGCCGGTCGGCTGAGGAGCGAATGCCAGTCGTATGGCGCGCGGATTATGACGGAGTTCCGCCAGCCCGATCACCGGATTGCGGAGCTGCTGCCTGTCCAAGGCGATGCGCCTCCTACCGTTCTTTGCCGGCATATCAATCCGGGCCATACGCTGGAATGCATGTGGTTCGTCATTCATGCGGCGAAGCGTCTCCAGCGGGAGGATCTGGTTGAACAAGCGATGCCGGTCATCGAAAAAGCGTTCGAGCTCGGATGGGATACGGAGCAAGGCGGGCTGTTCCGCTTCGTCGATGCGGACGGGGGCGAGCCGAAGGGAGAGCGCACCGGAGATCCATACGAAGCTTTAGTGTTGGATACATGGGATTCCAAGCTGTGGTGGCCCCACTCGGAAGCACTGTACTGCTCATTATTGGCTTACGAGCTGACCGGCCAAGGTCGGTTCAAGGAGCTCTACTCGAGAACGCACGACTACGTCTTCCGGACCTTCCCCCAGCCGGACCGGAGGATCGGAGAATGGATTCAAATACGCGACCGGGAGGGTAACCCGATGGAGAAGGTCGTCGCGCTGCCGGTCAAGGATCCGTTTCATATCCTTCGCAACGTGCTGCTTATCATCGAGCTGTATTCCAAAGCTTAGCATCCATGCGGCTAAGATGCGGCAAAAGATAGAATGAAAGGAGCGGAGTCGGCGATGAGAGAACCGCCGCTTAAGCTTGGCACCGCCAAAGCGGATATTACCCCGGCAGCGCCCGTGCCGCTTGCAGGCTTTGCGCATCGGGCCGGTCCGTTCGAGCATATCGCACACCGGTTATATGCGAGAATTCATTGTTTTGAGCAGCAGGATAAGACGGGAAGGAAAGCTTCCGCTCTCCTCGTCTCCGCGGATTTGATCTGGTGGGGGAGCGATCTGGTGAGCAGGCTGACCCCGGTATTACGGGAGCGTTACGGCTTCCAAACCGTGCTGCTCCATGCGACCCATACCCATTGCGGGCCTCAGACGAGCAGCCTCTTCACGGATGCTCTCGGAAAGCCCGATCCCGGTTATTTGGAGGCTTTGGAGCAGCGGCTGCTTGCCGGCGTTGAGGAGGCGCTGCACAATTCGGAGCCCGTGACGGTGGAACGCGGGAGCGGGCAATGCCGGATCGGGGTGAACCGCAGGAAACAATCCGGCGGCCGCATCGAGATGGCCCCGAATGAACACGGTCAGATCGATCCGGATGTGACCGTGATCCGCTTTCGCACGTCAAACGGCAGCGTCAAAGCACTGTTCGTTCATTATACGTGTCACCCGACAACGACAGGAGATAACGAAATCTCCTCCGAGTACTGCGGGGTGGCCATGGAACGGATCGAGCAATCCTTGGGCGATGGTGCCGTCGGCGCCTTTTTGCAAGGCTGCTGCGGAGACATCCGGCCTGCCCTCGTCAGCGACGGCGCGTTTTACCGGGGCCACCGGATGGAGGTGGAGCGCTTCGGCAGCTGGATGACCGAGGAGGTGCTGCGCATCAACAGCCTGCCGATGGAAGAGCTGGCTCCCGGCGATTTAACAAGCAAGACGTTGGAGCTGCCGCTTGGGTTCGATTCGGTGCCGTCCGTCGAGCTGCTTGAAGAACAGGCCGATCGGAGTGATATTCACAGCGAGTGGGCATGCCTGCTGCTTCGCGAGCCGCACCGCAGAGCGGAGAGCATCCCGCTGGAGATTACGCGGCTTGATGTGGCGAAGGACCTTTCCTTCGTCGCATTCAATGCGGAAATGGTGGTCGACTACGGCTTGTTTGTCAAGCAAGCCTCCCATGGAACGATGCTTCCCTTAGCTTACACCAACGGCATGATCGGCTATGTGCCGACCGCTGAACAGCTGGCGCAAGGCGGGTACGAGTCGCGGGATGCCGTCCCTTACTTCGGCTTGCCGTCGCCTTTTCGTCCGCAGATTGAGAACGATATTCGCAATGCCATATCTTTAATTACCGGAAAGGAAGAGGAAACCCATGAACCTGAATGAAACGATTCAACCTTTACAAACAACAGCCGTCGACCGGCTCCGTGTCCAAATTTATGAGAACAGACAGCAGATGGGGAATGCGGCCGGAAGCCATGTCGCCGGCAAAATGAAGGAGCTTTTGAGCACCAAAAGCCGCATCCGGATGGTATTTGCCGCCGCCCCTTCGCAAAACGAATTTCTGCAAACGTTAAAAAGCAGCGAAGGAATCGATTGGTCCCGCGTCTCCGTGTTTCATATGGATGAGTACATCGGTCTTTCCCTGGATGCGCCTCAGCGATTCGGCACGTTCCTATGTGAACGGCTGTTTGACGAGGTGAAGCCGGGAGAAGTGCATTTGATCGACAGCTCGGGAAATATTGACGAGGAATGCCTGCGCTATGCAGAACTGCTTGGAGAAGCGCCGATCGACATCGTATGCTTGGGAATCGGGGAGAACGGCCATATTGCGTTCAACGATCCGCCGGTTGCCGATTTTAACGATCCGATGCTGGTGAAAAGCGTGGAGCTGGATCTGCCTTGCCGGCAGCAGCAGGTGAACGACGGCTGCTTTGCCACGCTGCAGGACGTGCCCACCCATGCTCTTACATTGACCATCCCGGCGCTTTGCTCCGGCGCGCATTTGTATTGCATGGTACCGGGCAAGACCAAGACGGCTGCCGTTCGACGGACGCTGAACGGCTCCATTTCGACGGAATGTCCATCCACGGTACTTCGCAGACATCCGGACTGCACGCTGTATGTGGACACCGATTCCTATGGCGGAGAGCTCGAGTAGGAGATGATCGCCATGTCTGGATATGTAACGAAGGTGGAAGGAATACATTATACAACCGGTGAGCCCGTTACGATTCATATCGAAGACGGCCTTATTAGGGAGATTCAACCGCTAGCACCGGAGCAAGGGAGGTCTTCGCTGCCTTATATCGCTCCCGGTCTGGTGGATTTGCAAATCAACGGCTACTTCGGCACCGACTTCAATTCGATTCCGATTGCCCCAGAAGCGGTGCAGCAGGCTACGCGCAAGCTGTGGAAGGAGGGCGTTACCTCTTATTATCCTACGGTCATAACGAATGGCGATGCCGAAATCGAACAGGCGGTGCAAACCATTGCCGCTGCTTGTGCGGAAGACCCGGTGTCCGATGCCGGCGTCGCAGGCATTCATCTCGAGGGCCCGTTTATTTCATCGGAGGACGGCCCCCGCGGGGCCCATAACCGAAGCTATACGAAGGCGCCGAGCTGGCCTTTGTTCCAGCGGTGGCAGGAGGCGGCGCAAGGCCGCATCCAACTGATTACGTTGTCGCCCGAATGGCCGGGGGCGACTGAATTTATCGAGCGGGCTACGGATCAGGGCGTCACCGTATCGATCGGGCATACGGCTGCTTCGGCAGAGCAGATCGATGCTGCTGTCCAAGCCGGTGCGACAATGTCCACTCATCTCGGCAATGGGGCTCATTTGATGCTGCCTCGCCATCCCAATTACATATGGGAGCAATTAAGCCAGGACGGGCTGACCGCATGCGTCATTTCCGACGGCTTCCATCTGCCGCGATCGGTGCTGAAGGTCGTGCTGCGCACCAAAGGCAACAAGGCGCTGCTCGTCAGCGACGCCGTTTCCTTCAGCGGTTTGGCCCCCGGAGCGTACGATAATCATATCGGCGGACGGGTGGTCCTTACACCGGAAGGACGGCTGCATATGGCCGATACCCCCGGGCTTTTGGCGGGATCGGTGCAGATGCTCCCATGGGGCATCTCCCATCTGGTCAAAAGCGGCTTGGCACCTCTCGAGGATGCATGGGACATGGCTTCGGTCCGTCCCTCCGCGTTTATGGGATTACCTTCGCAGCACGGACTTGCTGCCGGAGCGCCCGCCGACCTGGTCTTGTTCGAGCTGAAGGATCAGAATGTGACTGTTGTGCAGACGTATAAACAAGGCAGCCGGGTTTACGATTCGACCGCACCCGAGTGAGGAGGAGTCCGTATGAGCTTACCCGTAATGACCCAATACCTTCATAAAATTGTTCACCATCTGGAGCTGCTTCATCAGGAGGAGCAAGCGCCGATTGCCCGCGCGGCCCGCTTGATGGCGGATCATATCAAGCTGGACAAGATCGTGTATGCTTATGGTCCCGGCGGGCATTCGAACCTGGGCTCGCAGGAAATATTTTTCCGGGCAGGCGGCCTTATGCATATCAGCGCCATGCTGGATGAAGGTACGCTGCTGAGCGGCGGAGCGCTCAGGTCGATGGCGGTGGAGAGAACTCCCGGATATGCCCGAATCGTCATGGACGATTACGGATTGAAGCAGGGGGACTTATTGATCATTATTAATTCCTATGGCATCAACTCCGCTACTATTGATGCGGCTTTGGAGGCCCGAGCACGCGGCGTCACCACGATCGGGGTCACATCCGTCCGGCATGCGCTCGCCACACCCGAGCATCACGTTGCGCGCCATCCGTCGAAGCAAAACTTGCACGACCTCGTCGATGTCGTCCTCGACACGAAGATCGAGGTAGGAGACGCCGTCGTCGATATCGACAGGTTGGATCAGCGGGTGGCGGCCATGTCTACGTTCGCCAACGCGTATTTGTTAAATTCGCTCGTTTCGGAGACGATTGAGCTGCTCGTCAAGGACGGAGTCCGGCCGCCGATTTGGATGAGCGGCAATGCAAGCGGCGGCGATGAGTCCAACGCCCGCTTTATTGAACAGTTCAAAGGAAGAATCAAGAAGCTGTAGCCCGGATTCATGAGCCTGCATTCCCGCTCTTATAGTTATAGAAGCCGCTTTATGTAACATAGAGCGGCTTTTTGCATTGCTGCACAGTGAAACCATAAAATAAATCCGACTAAACACATTGACATTTAGGTATATTGCGATACAATAATTAGTAAATAAGCTGCAGCGTTGAATTGAATCGATATCAATCGATATCTTGGGATCGGGGGAATCTATAATGAAGACGGTAGCGATCATCGGAGGCAGTCAGACGGACACATTTAAGAAGCTGGGAGAAAAGCAAGGCTTGATCGTTGAGCATCATAACGGCAAGACCGGCGGCGGATCCGTGGAGCATTATTTTCAGCGGATCATTAATAAAGCGGATGTGATCATTGTGCTGAAAGGCGCGATCAAGCATACGTCGATGTGGGCGGTACGGGAGCTTGCCGAGAAGAAAGGGAAGAAGATCGATTATCACGACGGCTTTGGCGCATCCGGCGCGTTGAAGAAGGCTTTGACGCTGGTCGGTTAATGATCCTACTCAGAAGGTGAAACAAATAGAAAGCTGGTGGAGGCAATTCGATGTAATGGTATCGAAAAAAGACCCTTTCCCGCATAGTTTTCGTTCCATCGAGTCGAGTTGACCGATGGCAAACGGAAGCAGCGGCATAAGGGTCTATTTCTATTGAATGCGCTAATTGCAGCACAGCTGGCTCATTCCATTTATTTCTGGGCCACCATGGCGCTTCGCCGATACTCGCTCGGCGTCATTCCGGTCCACTTCTTGAACATCCGGTTGAACGACGTAATATTCCGGTAGCCGATCTGCAGGCTGACGTCGTTGATGCTCGTATCCGTGCCCGACAGCAACTCCTGCGCCTTGCGGATACGGATATCGTTCAAATGATCGCTGAAGTTCGTTCCCGTCTTTTCCTTAATATATACAGATAAATAAGCGCTCGACATATTGAGCTTATCGGCCAAATAGTCGAGAGACAGCTCTTCACCGTACTTCGTATGAAGATTGTCCATAACGAAATTGATGATCGGATCGCTTTCCCCTTTTTTCTCGACAATCAAGGACACGGCCAGCTCGATAATGCCGGCGTAAGCCTGCTTGTACTCATCGAGCGTACAGCATTCTCTCAGCTGCTGCATCAGAGGCTTAAGGGGCCACGACGCGCCCTGCTCAATTTTATAAATGTCCATGAACTTCCATACTTTGGCCTCGATCGACTCCGCGAACAAAGCGAATTGGGTTACGCTCGCTTCCTTCATGTACATTTCATCGAGAAAACGCCGGAGCAGCTCGTTCGCTCCTTCCGCGTCGCCGGCTTGAATGCTGGCATTCAGCTCCTGATCCTGCGCAGGGCTTAACGTGAACGTTGCCGGCAGCATGCGGCTGCCGAGCAGGATTTGCGTCTCCTCCTCGAGTCTCGCCTGACGGACGATTTCGAGAACCTGCCTGTACGCATGGTTGAACTGCGAAGAATGCTCGAACCATGAGCTGACCGCCACGGTGAACAGGCTGTACTGGCTGTCCCTGTCGAAGACCACCTTCAGCTCCTTCAGCACTTCCTCGATCCGTTCTTTCTCATGTCGGCCGTTGATAACGGTCAGTATTTGATTTTTCTCCATTTGGAACGTATGGCAGCCCGGGAACCGCTCCGAGAAAATAAGCGAAATATGCTCGCGGAAGTAATAAGCGGCACGGTCCTTTTTCAAGGTCGTATCGTCGAACGACCCGCTGCGAAACCTCAGCATATAAAGGACGATCGTGAAGCTTTCCTCCGCCGCGATAAAGTCCTTCCATTCATTAATATCCGTATTGATGCTCTTTAGTTTATTAATATAATTGTAGCTTTTCAGAATGGACTGCTTGCTTGACAGCTCGGATTGGACGACGTTTTTCTCCGCTACGAGATCGAATATTTTCTGATTGATGAAATCGAACTCGCTGATCGAGCTGGTCAGATCGGATTTTTGCCCGTTAATAATCGAGGTAATGAGCTGCTTGACCGGACGATTGATCCGTTTGCTGTAATAAAATGAAGCGGCAAGACCTATGCTAAGCGACATGATGAAAATGAGAAGCAGCGTAACCATCATCCGGTTGAGCTGAGCGGCCATGGCGGCGTTGGGAACAGCCGTAATGTAGGTCATTCCTTCGCTGTCTTGCTCCTTGAAATAATAGATGCCGTCCTTCAGCGCGTAATTCATCCCTTCCGAAAATTGCGGTACCCGCTCCTCCCGCCATTCCCCTCCGGACTGATACAGCATGGTGCCGTCCTTATCGGCAATCATGAATTTGCGAGCGTTCTCACTATCGTCGAAGAAGGCTTGCTGCGACTTGGCGATGTCGAGATAGCCGATTACCATATAATGGCTGTCCGGGAGCTTGAAGCTGATCGGCAGCAGCTCTTTTTTCTCCGGTACATTCCAGGTCGTCTGAAAGCGCGAAACCGGAAGCATTGAGAAATTAGCGCTCTTCGCCAGATGCGACTTCCAGAACGTGAGCGGATAAATGCCGCTCGAATAGAGAGCATTGAACTGATCCTCCGCGCCGCTGCTTCCTTCCTTGTCCAGCGTAAACTCCTTGGATTGGTAATACAGGGTTACATTGTCCAGAAACAGCTGCGGATTATACACCTCGGAGCGCAGCAGCTCGATGATTTTTTTACCCTGCAAATAATTGACGTCCTGATCCTGCTTCGTCAAGAGCTGACGATTGAACCCGGAAACCTCGG
Source organism: Paenibacillus sp. NPDC056579 (assembly GCF_042793215.1). Lineage (NCBI taxonomy): Bacteria > Bacillati > Bacillota > Bacilli > Caryophanales > Paenibacillaceae > Paenibacillus > Paenibacillus sp. NPDC056579. Next base: position 141,070 of record NZ_JBHTVD010000015.1, on the reverse strand, counting down.
GATCGTTATAAATTTTGTAAAGCGATGTCTTCACCCGGGCAAAATGAGTGTTGTACCGTTCTGCCGTATTTTGCAAAATGAGCCGGTTATATCGGATCAGCTCGTCCTGATATTTGCTTTTGAAGAAGGCGAACGCTACCACATTAAATGTGAAAAACAAAAGAATGATGACCAAAAAACTGATAAGTATAGTAAAAAACAACGAAGTTCTTCTAGTTTTAAAACGGTTCATCAGAGCGACCCCTTTAGCGTTCTTGCTTGTCCTTACTATCTTACAAGATGCGTCCGGAACAGGAAAGGAACAAAATTTTAGATATTTATCTCTTTTTTAGAAACGAAGGTAAAGCCGGAAAACAAAAGAAAAGTCTATAGTCAGAGAGCGTTCTGGCGTCGTATGATCCGAAACAGGGGCAGACAACCTGCGAAACATTGCCGTAGAGAGGAAGGTGACCATGAATACAGTCATCAGACGCATTAGAAGAAACGCAGATCTGTACTTGCTGTTCCTGCCGGTTTTGGCATTCTTCATCATATTCGAGTACGTGCCGATGTACGGGGTTCAGATCGCATTTAAAGATTTTATCGCAACAAAAGGCATATGGGGGAGTCCATGGGTAGGGTTCAAGCATTTTGAGCGGTTTTTCTCCAGCTTTTATTTTTGGCGGATTATGAAAAATACGCTGGGCATCGGATTGTATCAGCTAATCGTCGGCTTTCCCGTACCGATCCTGCTCGCGCTTATGATCAATGAGGTGCGTTCGAGCTTGTACCGCCGCTTCATCCAAACGGTGACGTACGCGCCGCACTTCTTGTCGACCGTCGTAGCCGTCGGTATGGTCATGATGTTTCTGTCGCCGGAGACGGGACTTGTCAATATCGTGATCCGGATGTTCGGTGGAGAATCGATTCCGTTCATGACGGAGCCGGGCTGGTTCAAGACGATCTATGTGCTGTCGGGCGTATGGCAGCAAATGGGATGGAGCTCAATCATTTATCTGGCTGCGCTGGCAGGCATCGATCCGCAGCTGCATGAAGCGGCGCGCATGGATGGTGCGAGCAGACTGCAGCGCATATGGCACATTAATTTGCCGGGCATCATGCCGACCGTCGTTATCCTGCTCATCCTTAATGTAGGATCGATTCTCGGCGTTGGCTTCGAGAAAGTGTTCCTGATGCAGAACTCGCTTAACATGAGCGCATCGGACGTTATTTCGACCAACGTATACCGAAGCGGGATTTTGGGTGCGGAATTCAGCTACTCGGCTGCGGTCGGATTGTTCAATTCCGTCGTTAACTTCATCCTGCTGCTTACGGTGAACCGGATCGCCCGCAAAGTCAACGAAACTAGCTTATGGTAAAAAGGGGGAGCCTGTATTGCTCGAAACTCGGACAGATAAAACGATCGAGCTTGTCATCTACGCCGTCCTGGCCATCGTGACGATAACCGTGTTGTACCCCCTGATCTTCGTAGCCGTCGCGTCGCTCAGCAGCCCTGAGAGAGTAATGAACGGGGAAGTGTGGCTGTGGCCCAAGGGGCTGACGTTTGTCGGGTACGAGCGGATTTTCGACAATAAAGAAATATTGACAGGGTATATGAACACGATTCTGTACACGTTAGTCGGAACGGCAATCAACCTGGTCATGACCGTTGCGGCGGCTTATCCGCTGTCACGCCGAGATTTTTACGGCCGCAACGTGTTCACGGCGCTGATTTTGTTCACGATGTTTTTCAGCGGCGGCATGATTCCGACCTATTTGCTCATCAAAAAGCTCGGTATGCTGAATACGTTCTGGGCGCTAGTTATTCCTTCCGCTCTCTCGGTGTGGAACATTCTAATCATGCGCACGTTTTTCCAGAGCAGCATTCCTTGGGAAATTCAGGAGTCCGCCAGCATAGACGGATGCTCCAATATGCAGACCCTGGTGCGGATCGTCCTGCCGCTGTCGGCGCCGATTATCGCTGTTATGGTGCTGTTCTACAGCGTAGGGCATTGGAATGCGTACTTTAATGCGCTGCTTTATTTGACGGACCGGGCCAAATACCCGCTCCAGCTTATCCTGCGGGAAATTCTTGTGCAGGGCCAGATGCAGGAGATGGTCGACGTCAGCGACACGAGTCTGGCCAAGAGCGTGATGGATGCGGAAGCAATCAAATATGCAGCCGTCATCGTCGCCAATTTACCGGTGCTAGTGCTGTATCCGTTTTTACAGAAATATTTCGTCAAAGGCATCATGGTGGGAGCTATTAAAGGGTAACCAAGGACAAGTTTCAACTCCGTATTAAGATTCAATCGATTGAGGCCTTATCTCAAGTTATACTATATATTGGATGGATTCGAGGAGGAACTACAAATGATGAAACGTAACAAATGGATCGCATCGATGCTTACCGTGACGATGGCCGGCAGCATGCTGGCCGCTTGCAGCTCCGGTGACGGAAAAGAGCAGGCCAAGCCGGGCGCCGCGGATGCAGGCAAGGGCGTCAATCCTACGGGGATGCCGATTGTCAATACGCCGCTGAATCTGAAATTTTTCACAGGGAAATCGCCTACGAACGGCAACAAGTTCGAGGACACGCTGGTATGGAAGGAATATGCCAAAATGTCCAACATGAACGTGATCTTCGAGCTGATCCCGTTTGAAAACTTGACGGAGAAGAAGAATCTGGTGCTGGCCGGCGGCGATTACCCGGATGCGTTTTATTCCGCTCGACTGTCCGCGGCGGAGCTGTCCAAGTACGGCAGCCAGGGCGTCTTCGTCAAGCTGAACGATATGATCGACAAGTATGCGCCTAACTTCAAGAAGCTGATGGACAAATACCCGGATATCCGCAAAGGCTTGACGATGCCGGACGGCAACATTTATTCGCTGCCTTCCTTCTATGATCCGAGCTTCCTGCCGATGCTGATCGGTACGCCGCTGTGGGTGAACAAGGAATGGCTCGACAAGCTGGGAATGGAAGAGCCTAAGACGACAGAGGAATTTTACCAATATTTGAAGAAAGTAAAAGATACGGATTTGAACGGGAACGGCCAAAAGGACGAAATTCCGTACAGCAGCGCAGGCATCGGCAACCTGATCAATCAGGTTAAGGGCGCATGGGGTCTTGGTAACCGCGGTCTGGGACATGCGTATGTCGATATGGATCCGGCTTCGAACAAGCTGAGATTTACGAAGACCGACCCGAAATATAAGGAAATGCTGCAGTATGTGAACAAGCTGTATGCGGAAGGACTTTTGGATAAGGAAATTTTCACGATCAAGGACAGCGCGCTCTATGCGAAAGGGCAAAAAGGCGTGCTCGGCTCCACCGTTATCCCGAATCCGGCAACATTGATGAATCAGAAAAACTACATCGGTCTGGGCGCTCTGAAGGGGCCGCAAGGCGACCAGCTTTACTCTCACGTCAAAGTGCCTATGGTACACGTCGGAGCTTTTGCGATTACGAACAAAAACCCGAATCCGGAAGCTACGCTTCGCTGGATGGACTACTTCTACAGCGAGGAAGGCGCGAAGTTCTACTTCATGGGGCAAAAGGACGTAACGTACAAAGAAGGCGCCGAAGGCAAGATGGAATACGTGGACGACATCACGAAAAATCCTCAAGGCTTGACCCAGGACCAAGCACTCGCCAAATACTTCACTTGGCTCGGCGGAAGCTATCCGGGTTATGTGACGGAGAAATGGTTCAAAGGCTCCGAGACGCTTCCTGAAGCGATTGCGACAGGCAAGAAGGCTCAGCCGAACGCCGTGAAGGAGATTTGGAACAACTTCAACTTCACCGATGCGGAGAATGAAATTATGTCTTCGGTAGGCAAGGACATCACGTCCTATGTAACGGAGATGGAGGCGAAGTTCGTTAACGGCTCGGCCTCGTTCGATGAGTGGGACAAATATGTGGCAACGGTGCAAAAAATGGGACTCGACCAGTACATGAAAACGTATCAGGCCGCATATGAAAGGTACAGCAAGTCCAAATGATGACGGAGAACAACAAGGAGATCAAGGACGGGAAGCCGAAAGGCAAATCCCGTCTGCGCCTCGGGCTGGAGCTTGCTCTGGCCTTGTTCGCGCTGTTCGGGATCGCGGCGTTGGCCTTCACCCAATGGAAGCCGGAGGAGCAGGCTACACCTGCTCCGGCTCCGGTTCCGTCGGCGGCTCCAGCCGAGAAGCTGCGGACCGGCGAGGTGTTCGATGCATCCCAATATAAAGGGATGCTTACGGTAAGGTACTTGTACCTGGATGGCGACGTGCTCATGGGAGACAGCATTCTTATTCAGTCCCCGGACGGGAAGACGATGCTGATTGACGCAGGAGTTAACGACGCCGGGCAGCAGGTGGTCGGTTATTTGAACAAGCTCGGCATCGACAGCATCGATATCGCGCTGAATACGCACCCGCATTCCGACCATATAGGCGGTTTCGCTACGGTAGTCAGAAGCAAGGACGTCAAGGCGTTCTATATGGAAAATTTCCCGTATACGAACTCGAGCTACTACCGCAGAACGATGGAAGCCGTCCAGGCCAAGCAAATTCCCGTCACCTTCCTGGAGGAAGGATCGAAGTTCCAGCTGGGCAGCGAGGTATCGATTGAAGTGCTGAGCCCTCCGAAGGGCGCGCTGCCGGACGCCATCAAATCGTATTCGGCTGCGGAAATCAATGATTTCTCCATGGTGTTTAAGCTGACGTACAAGGACACTTCGTATTTGTTCACGGCCGACATTTACAAGCACCGCGAGGTGGAGCTGGTTGGCTCCGCGACGGCGGAGCCGCTGCTGAAGAGCATGATGATGCACGCGCCTCATCACGGCAACGAATCGACGTCGTCCTCGGACATTTTCCTGACAACCGTCAGCCCGTCGATTGCGGTTCTGAGCCAGAACCTGTTCGTCAGTCCGAATTTGATGGAACGTTATAAGAAAAAGGGAATTACCGCTTATTCAACCGGAATGCACGGTAATGTGCTGATCACGTCCGACGGCAAGACCATGAACGTGATTACGGAACGTGAGGGCAAGCGCCCCATTAAGGCCGGGACAACCGGCGTTTCCATGGAAGAGAAGTGAAAGGAGATCACAAGCTTATGAAGGCAGCTGTAGTAGGTTGCGGTATTATGGGGAGAACGCACGCCAAAAATTGGGTCTCGGTACCGGGAGTCGAATTGGTCGGCGTGTGCGATATCGACAAGGATTTGGCGGACAAGGTGGCCGGATCGAACAAGACAAAAGCCTATACTTCGTTTGCGGAGCTGCTTGAGGCCGAAAAGCCCGACGTCGTAAGCGTCTGCGTGCCTACGTATTTGCACAAGGAGCTTGTGCTGCAAGCCGCCGAGGCAGGGGTACATATCGTCTGTGAGAAGCCGATTGCTTCTACGCTTACGGATGCGGCGGAAATGATCGCCGCCTGCAAGGTGCACGATGTGCGGCTGTTCATCGCGCATGTCGTGCGGTTTTTCCCGAGCTATCGGGACTTGTCGGCCAAGCTGAAGGCCGGCGTCATCGGCGAGCCGGGCGTAATCCATACGAAGCGGGTCGGAGGCCATCCGGGCCGGGCGAAGTCTTGGTATTGCGACCAAGAGAAGAGCGGGGGCGTAATTCTAGACCTGCTCATTCATGATATAGACTATTTGCGAAGCGCCGTAGGCGAAGTCGAATCCGTCTTTGCCTTGAAGCGGATGACGGAGGAAGCGGATTATGCGCTCGTAACGCTTCGATTCGCCAATGGAGCCATTGCGAATCTGGAAGGGTATTGGGGTTATCCGGGGCCGTTTACAACTGCGGTTGAAATGGCCGGTACGAAAGGAGTGCTTCGTTATCACTCCGACGATGCGGTCTCTTTGAAGGTGCTCTCGTCACGTAAAGCTTCGGATATCGGTCCGAGCGTTGCCGTGCCGAAAAGTCCGGCATACCACGATCCGTATTATTACGAATTGGAGCACTTTGCCCAATGCCTTGCCAACGGTACGGAGCCGATAGTAAGCACCGAGGACGCTTATCAGGCGATGAGCATCGCCTTCGCCGCCGTAGCTTCGGCACAAAGCGGCAAGCCGGTGCGCATGGACGATTTTGCACAAGAGCGCGCCTTGAAAGGAGACAATTCCGATGTCTGATTCCGTTACACTAAAAATCGGCATGATCAGCTTCGCCCATTCTCACGGGCGCAGTTATTTCAAAGAGCTGGCCGGGATGCCGGACGTAGAAATCGTCGCGATTGCGGACAACGACAAGTCCCGTGTCCAGTCGCTGCTGGATTCGTATGGTGTCGCCTATTATGAGGATCATCAGGAGCTGCTGCAGCAGAAGGAGATCGAAGCCGTCGTCATTTGCTCGGAAAATGTTCATCACGCCCGTCTCACTCTGGATGCCGCCCGTGCAGGGAAGCATGTGATATGCGAAAAGCCGCTTGGCGTTACGGTCCAGGAAATGCAGGAGATGATCCGGGTTTGCAAGGAGAACGGCGTGCAGCTGATGACGGCTTTCCCCTGCCGCTATTTGCCTGCGGTCGTGAGTGCCAAAGAAGCGGTTGAACGCGGCGACATCGGTGAGATCATCGCCATTAAAGGAACGAACCGCGGCTCCATGCCGGGCAGCTGGTTCGTGAATCCCGCCCTGTCCGGCGGAGGCGCGGTACTGGATCATACCGTCCACGTGATGGATTTGATGCGGTGGATTACCGGCAGCGAGCCGGCTCAAGTATATTGCGAGATGGGCACCTTGTTCCATGAGCTGCCTGTGGAAGATTCGGGCATGGTGCACGTGACGTTCGATAACGGCACCATCGCCGTATTGGACACGAGCTGGTCGCGCAGCAAGTCGTTCCCGTTCTGGGGCGACGTGACGATGGAGATCATCGGCACGAACGGCGTCATCAGCGTCGATGCGTTCGGTCAGAAGAACGAAGTGTACAGCAACGAAGCGGCCAAATCGCAATGGAGCCATTGGGGCGACCGGATGGACCATTACATGCTGCAGGATTTCGTCCGCGCGATCAAGGAGAACGCGCCGGCTCCGATCAGCGGGGAAGACGGCATGCACTCGGCGGCGGTAGCTCTGGCCGCATACGAGTCGGTGAAGCGCAAAGCTGCCGTCTCCATTAGCGAGCTGCTAGGATAAGATGAATCTGCTGCTCCTTATGCATAGATAAGCTCTTAACCGCGGGAGTGCAGCATGGACTGTACAGGCCGAAGCGTATCGGCATTCCCGCAAGCGATAGCGGCGTTTATCCAGGGCTTTAGCAGCCAGGGTAACACGCCGCTTTTTGTTGGCAGCTCCAAGCTAAGCGGTTCCAAACTCAGCCGTTCCAAATTCATCTGTTCCAAACTCAGCTGTTCTTAGGCACAAAGAAAGGAAGTCTTGCTCATCCATGACCCGCCATTTTATCTTCCGCTGCCTCATCTGCCTTATGGCTCTTTGCTTTCCGGCCGCTGCCGCACAAGCGCATAACTATAATAACGGGTACTCCTATGTGACGATTCAGGAGCAGGACCATTCGGTCGAGTACGAGCTGCTCCTGCCTTTTCCCATCTTGCTGCAGTACGATACGGACGGGAATGAGCTGATAAGCGATGAGGAGCTGAAGATGAACAAGGCTGCTATCGAAGCGTATTTGTACAAGCATCTGGAGCTGTTCAACAACGAAATCGCCATGGATGCGGAGCTGGTCAGCCTGGGGACGGCGATTCAAAAGCAAACGGAGGACACTGTCGTAAGGGCGGAGCTGAAGTATAGCTCCTCCATGCCGATAGGGAGCCTGACGATTTTGTATAAATTGATATTCGACGACATAGATTCGGGTCACCAAAACTATATTCAGTTGTTCCAGGGAGATCGCCAGCTCATTGGGCATTGGGTGGCGGAGAAAGGCACCGGCGCGATCCGATACATGCCGGACGGCGGTCAACCGTTCACAGCCTCGCTGCTCGGAGCGTATATGGCGGTGGGGGCGCAGCATACGGTGCGAAGCCTGTTCAGCTGGTTCGCTCTGCTCTCGCTCGCGCTTGCGGCAGGAACGTTCAAAGAAGGGTCGGCTTCCGTGGCGCAAGCCTCGCTGTACTGCCTGATCGGGCTTGTCGGGATGGACAAGCTGTCCTCCGGCATGGGCTCGCTATGGCTGAGCCTCTGCGGGCTCATAGCGCCGGGCCTTGTCGTATTGTGCATCGTACTGACTCGCTGGAGGGCCAAGACGAAGCTGGCCGCCGGCCTGATCGGATTGGCGTGGGGCATCGCATCCGCGCCGATGATCGGCTCGCTGCAGCTCGGCAGCCAGTTCAAGCTGGTCTCCCTGGTGCTGTACACGGTGGGTGGACTGGCGGCCTGGCTCGCCATGATGTATGTGCTTCATGTGGTGAAGCAGCTCGTCCCGTTGCAGGAAGCAGGCCATTGGAGCAGGCGAATCGGTCTGCTTCGCAAGCCGCTTTTTATCCTTGCATGCGTATCGGCATGGCTTCAAATTTGATACGGGAATGGGGAAATAGATCCGCATGGATATGATGACCGTGATTTTCATGTATATTAACCTGGGGCTGGAGCATATTTTGACCGGATATGATCATTTGTTGTTTCTATTGGCGCTGATCATCGTCTCCGAACGGTTCGCCGTCATTTTAAAAATCGTTACCGCCTTCACCATCGCTCACAGCATCACCTTATGCCTTGCGGCATTGGGCCTGATCCCGGTCTATCCGAAATGGATAGAAGCAGGAATTGCTTTGACGATTTGCTATGTTGCGGTCGAAAATTTCTTCGTCCGGTCGTTCCGCTGGCGCTGGGTGCTGACGTTTCTGTTCGGCTTGATCCACGGGCTGGGTTTCGCGAGCTCGATCAGCGAAATCGGCTTTCATACCGGCTATTTGGTCACCTCGCTTGTATCCTTCAATGTCGGTATTGAGCTAGGCCAGCTGGGAATCGTTGCGGTTCTGCTGCCTATACTGTCCCGTTTGCGCAAGCAAACAGGGGTGTACACGTGGTTTTTCCGCGCCACGTCCGCGTGCATATTGGTTATCGGCTTGTATTGGGTCGTGGAGCGAATATGGGGCGGCGTGTAGCGCGGATCACCTTGAAAAGGAACAACACCTAATTAGAATACGACAAAAAGCCTCCAGCGTCATCGACGTTGAAGGCTTTTTTCACTGTTTTCTTTCCTTGCTTGAGCGTTACTTCTTCAATTGCTGCTCGATATTTTTGTTGACGGCTTCTTCCGCCGTGCGTAATGCCGTGTTAATATCCACGCTGTTCTGTGTTACGGCTGTGACCGCGTCGCCCATCGGCTTGCCTACGGCGCTGCTGTCAAGAACATGGAATGGCGGCAGCGGAGCCATTTTATTTTTGAAAATCGCATCGATGTTTTTGTTTTTCAAGCTTTGGTAGTTTTCGCCGAGATGCTTCCGGATTTCCTTATCCGTCTGAACCGGGATTCTTCCGGTCTTGGCTACTTCTACTTGCACATCACGGGATGTGGTCAAATATTGAATGATTTCGAACGCTTCGTCCTTGTGCTGGCTTTGGGACGAGACCATAAGAATGTGAGCATCGACTTTGGCTCCAACGCCCGGCTTATCCGGGAAAGACGGAGTGGTTACAAGATCCCAATTCAGCGGCGTCCCCGCTTTGTGCGCCTCCTCCAGCTTGGAGACCGTATCGGTCCACCAGAAGGAATACATCGCCAGCGTCTGGTCCTTCGTAAATCCGTCCATCCCTTTCAGCTTGCCGATATCCGGTATCGAGTTAATATCCTTCAGAAGCTGCAGCACCTTGCCGTAGCCCTCGCTGTTGACCAGAGCTTTGTTCGTCTTCGGATCGATCTTCGGCAGTGACAGCTGGCTTCCCAGCGTATCCCAGCTTCCCGGATTCAAGCCCTGATAAGTCACGCCGCCGTCGTTGCGCGTTACTTTGCGGGCCAGCTCGACGATCTCCGTCCAGGTCATGCCGTCTTTGGGATAAGGCACGCCGAAACGGTCGAAAATATCTTTGTTATAGAACAAGGCTGTCGTTCCCATGTAAAAAGGCAGCGCTACGAGCTTGCCGTCGCGGAACCCTTTGAGGGCATCCAGCGCCACCGGTTCAAATTTGGATAAATCGACTCCGTTTTGCTTGATCCGGTCGTCGATCTCGAGAGGAATGCCTACATCCGTCAAGTTAGGGATATAGTAAAAGCCGGTCAGCAAAATATCGGGGATCGCTCCGGCGGCAATCCGGTCGGTGATTTCGTTGCCTTTGGCTTTCTCGCTTCGCTCCAAGGTAACATTCGGATACTTGGCCTTCACCGGTTTGGCGATCAAATTGTCAAAGTCCTCCGCCAGCATCGGCACTTCGGTAAATACGCTCAGAGTAATCGGATTGGTGCCGATTTTGCTTTGAGCTTGGGGCTTGCCTTCCGGAGGCGGCGCCGCCTCTTCCTTGCCGCAGCCGGCACCAATTCCGGCTACCAGCGTCAAGGTTAATAATGATGCACTCCATTGTTTTTTCATTCTCGTTAGACTCCTTTTCATTCAGGTACGGTTCTCTCTTTTTCTGAGTGACCCTCTTTTTTGTTAGCGTTTTCAGTAACTCTTATTTTAGTTGGTTTTTCCTGCAATTAAGATGGTTAAAGTTAACCTTTTTTTGTATTTAATTAACATGGGCTTATGGAAGACGGATACTTTGCCCTAAGAAATGGAATGATACAAGGTGATTTATGGGTAGGCGGATGTCCAATATGTGCCCCGTACCATAGTGCAAGATGTTGAATCTTTGCAGGGTCAGCTTGTTAAGTTATTGTTAATGTGTTGAATGATCCAGGTTGTAGTTAACAGATTTCTATATTCGGAGGCAGAACATGCAGAAGGAATTTACGATTGCGAATCCGTTAGGAATCCATTCCCGACCGGCCGGAGACGTCATGAAGAAAGCCAAGTCGTTTCCATGTGAAATAAGCATTATCAAAAACGATAAACGGGTTAACGCCAAAAGCATCGTAGGCGTATTGGCGCTCGAGATGCGCTGTGGAGATAAAGTAACGGTGGAGACGAAGGGCGAGCGGGAGCAGGAAGCACTGGATGAGCTCGGAGCGATGCTCGAATCGGTTCTGGAATAGATGTCGAAAGACGGGATAGAGGAGGTGGTTGGCGCCATGCGGTTACAAGGGATTGCTGCTGCATCCGGATTTGCGATGGGGCCGGCGTTTATGCTTCAGGAACGTTCCGGGACGGTTGAAAAATATAATGTTGCCGAGGATCGAGTGCAAGCTGAAGCATCTCGGCTTCAAGAGCATGTTCAGCTCGCCATCCGTCAGCTGGAAGCGCTCATCGTTCAGACGCGGAACAATGTAGGGGAAGAGCAGGCCAAAATTTTCGAATCGCAAATTTTGCTGCTCGAGGACGAGGAATTTACGGGCGCAGCCGTACAATCCGTTCTATCCGAGCGTATCAATGCGGAAGCGGCGCTGGAAGCGGCTTCACAAATGATCATCTCGATATTCGAGAGCATGGAGGACGAGCATTTGCGCGAGCGGGCGGCGGATATCCGCGATGTGACGAATCGTGTCATGCGGCTGCTGAGAGGCGAAGACGGCGATCCGTTATCCGCGATTTCGGAGCCGGTCGTGCTGTTCGCCCATGATTTGACGCCTTCCGATACCGCACAGCTCGACCGCAGCAAGACGGCGGGCTTCGTTACGGCCATCGGAGGCAAGACGTCCCACTCGGCGATCATGGCCCGATCGATGGGGATACCTGCCGTAGTCGGGATGGGCGGCGCGATGACTCAAGTCCAAGCGGGCGATTACATTATTTTAGACGGGGCACAAGGCATCGTCTATGTGAATCCCGAGCCGTCCGTCATCGAAGAATACAAAGCGAAGCAGGCGAAGTTCGAAAGCCGCCGTGCTGCGCTGATGCGCTACATGAATCAGCCGACGGTCACGGCCGACGGGCATTCGGTGGAGCTAGTCGCCAATATCGGCAATCCGAAGGATGCCCACTCAGCCAAAGAGCTAGGCGCCGAGGGAGTCGGCTTGTACCGGACGGAGTTTCTGTACATGGGAAGAAACAGCTTTCCGTCGGAGGAAGAACAGTTCCAGTCGTACAAAGTGGTGGCCGAAGTATTCGGCAAAGATCAGCCTGTCGTCATCAGGACTCTCGATGTCGGCGGCGACAAGGAGCTTCCTTATTTGGAGCTGCCGAAGGAAGCGAATCCGTTCCTCGGCGTCCGTGCGATCCGGCTTTGCCTGGAGGAAACGGAGCTGTTCAAGACGCAGCTTCGCGCCATAGTAAAAGCAAGTGCCTTTGGCAATATTAAGCTCATGTATCCGATGATTGCCACGCTTAACGAGCTGCGCCAAGCGAACGGGCTGCTGGCGGAGGTCAAGGCCGAGCTCGACCGGGAAGGCATTCCGTACAACCGGGAGATGGAAGTCGGCATCATGATCGAGGTTCCCGGAGCGGCCCTCATCGCCGATCAGCTGGCGAAGGAAGTCGACTTTTTCAGCATCGGGACCAACGACCTGGTGCAGTATGTGATGGCGGCGGACCGGATGAACGAACGGTTGTCCTATTTGGCCGAGCCGTTCCAGCCTGCCGTGCTGCGCTTGATTTATCAGGTCATTCAAGCTGCACACCGCGAAGGCAAGTGGGTCGGCATGTGCGGGGAAATGGCCGGCAACCTGACGGCCGTGCCGATATTGCTCGGCATGGGGCTCGACGAGTTCAGCATGAGCGCAAGCTCGGTGCTTCCGGCACGCGCGCTGCTTCATAAGCTGAATCGCGCCGACATGGAGCAGCTGGCAGAGCACGTGCTTCAGCTGGCCTCGGCGGAAGACATCAAAAGCTATGTCGAAGAGCAAGTGAAGGCTATTGCCGATTTGCGGGCTTAGACAGCACAATCACAATCGAATCGCAGGCAAACGAGGTGATTCCGATAGCACTCTCAACACGTTCACGCATGCTGCTTAAGAAAATGCTGCTCTCCCGGATGCCGCATAGAGTCAAGGAGCTGGCGCACCAATTCGATGTAAGCGAGAGAACGATCAAATATGATCTGGAGACGATTCGCGTTTGGCTGCAGGAGCAGAATGTCTTCATGCGTTCCAATCCGAGCAAAGGGATTTGGATCGAATGCGACGAAGCGGAGCGAAAGTCGCTGTTGGAGCAGGTGGAGGACTCCGGCAATCACAACTGGGCCAATCAGCAGGAGCGAGTCCGCCGCATGGTGCTCGATTTGCTGCTTAGCGATTCTCATATAACGATCGGTGAATGGGGAAAGAAGAACGATGTGAGCCGGAATACGATCCTCTCGGATTTGGCGCTGGCCGAGGCGTTCTTCGCCGATTGGCAGCTCCGCCTGGAGCGCAGCCGGTTCGGCATCCGCATCGTCGGCACGGAAAAGCAGCGCCGCTCGGTGCTTGAGAATGTCATACATGACATGCTGGACGGCAACGATATGCTGCAAATCGTCCAAGGCGTCGTGCAGCGGCAAAAGCCGGCCCTGCATTTCAGCAAGGTGCTGGAGCGGCTGCTGGGTCCGGTCAAGGACCTGGATTCGCTGTTCGGCGCGTTATCCCGAATCGTAAGAGACATCGAAAAGGATGTCGGAGTTCTGCTCTCCGACCGGGTCATTATCGGCGTCTTTGTCCGGCTGTGCATCGTGATCCAGAGACACCGTCAGCCCGGGGGACATGCAGAGGACTTCGCCGAATCCAGGGAGTTTTTTTCCGAGAACAGCTTGAACATGTACCATTTGTTCCGCAAGGTCTTGATCGAACTGTCGGAGCGGGAGGAATGGCGGCTCTCTGACGACGACATCTGGTTCATCAGTCTGCAGGCGATAGGAATGGCTTCGCCGTTCCCGAACGAGCAGGAGACGAACGGGGAGGGCATGCCTGACGTCTATACGGTTACGCAGGAGCTGATCGAGCATGTGGCTCGGCAAATGCAGTTTCCGTTTCAGAAGGATCCGGAGCTGTTCAACAATCTTCTTGCCCACATGTCGGATAAATTAATGAAATACAGTATCGGCGTGGCGGAGCCGAACCCGCTGCTGAAAGAAATTGTCCACTCCTACCGGACTATGTTCGATTATGTAAAGGCTGCATGCGGCGATGTATTAGGCCGCCAAGGCGTTCATCTGACAGACCCGGATATCGCTTTTATCGTGCTTCACTTTCAAACCGCCTACGAACGCAGGGCTGATCAGTATAAGTGGAAGGCGCTGATCGTTTGCGGTACGGGTCGAGGCACATCGAAGCTGCTAATGACGATCATTGAAAATGAAATTAAGCATATTCAGTTCGTAGCCTCCTGCTCGGTTATGGACGTGGAAAAGGTGCTGGACAACATCCAAGTGGATCTTGTCGTCAGCATTTTGCCTGTTAAAGCCGATGTGCCGGTGGTCGTTGTAAGCCCGATCCCGGGCAAGCACGATTTTCAGGCTATCCAGAAACAGCTGAATGAGTTAGCCGGCAAGAAGGTACGCTCCGCGTCAAGAGAACGTGCAGACATAGGCCGTTCAGGAATGCTCTCTCCGGATACCGGGCAGCTGGAAAGCATGGTTCAAGACATTATTTACACCGGCTTCGAGCTGAGCAGGGACATCGTTACCCGATTCAAACCGTATTTGTCGGAGGAACGGGCGGAAGGCCTGATGCTGCACCTGCTGTTTATGGTCAATCGCCTCCATTTTAATAAGGCCTATAAGCAGTATGGAGAAACGCCTGCATTGGAAGGGTCGGCATTAGCCTTGAAGGAGGAGCTGGAGCAAGTGCTGAAAAGTAAAAATGTAAGCGCTACAGAGGGTGAGATTCATGCGATCCTCAGATACTTCGAGCCTGCAGATAAGGGAGTGGAAACATGCTGATAGATGTATTGATTGAAAGCGGTACGGTCATCGATCCTTCGACCGGTACGTCAGGCAAGCGCGATGTCGCCATAGCCGGAGAGCGTATCGTAGGGGTGTTCGAGCCGGGTACGTTCACCGGTGAAGCCCGCCGGATGCTGGATGCAGAAGGCTGTCTGGTCACTCCGGGGCTGATCGATATTCACGCTCATATATTCGAAGCGGTGCCGGAGATGGGAGTGCGTCCCGATAGTGTCGGCATAGATCAGGGAGTCACGACCGTAGTCGATGCAGGAAGTGCGGGAGAGCGCAATTTCGACGCCTTCGTGGAGAACAGTGTGAAAACCAATGCGACGCAAGTGCTTGCATGGTTGAACATTGCGGGTCCCGGCCTCGTAGAAGGCAGATCGGAGCTCGCGAATACGGATAACCTCGTGGCGGATCGAACGTTGGCCTGTATCGAGCGCTACCCGGAGCTGATCGTAGGAATCAAGGCGCGGATGAGCGGCTCGGTCGTCAAGGACAACGGCATTTATCCGCTGGCTGTAGCCAAATCCGTCGCTCGGCGGGCCGGTCTCCCTGTCATGGTTCATATCGGCAATGCGCCGCCGAGCCTGGGCGAGGTGCTCGATTTGCTGGACGACGGCGATGTCGTCACCCATGCGTTTCACGGCAAACGCGGCGGCATGATAGGCGAGGACGGGCAGCTAATCCCGCAGGCGCGCAAGGCGCTGGCTCGCGGCGTCCGGTTCGACGTAGGGCACGGCAGCTCCAGCTTCAGCTTCGATACGATGAAGAAGGCACGCGAATTAAGGATAACGCCTTATTCGATCAGCACGGATTTGTATTTGGAAAACCTGCTGAGGGGGCCGGTGTACAGCCTGACCACGACGATGACGAAGTTTTTGGCGCTAGGGTATTCGATAGAGCAAATCGTCGAGTGGACTACTCTCGCGCCGGCACGCATTCTGCGCAGGTCTGACGAGCTCGGAACATTGAAGGAAGGAACCGTCGCCGACATCACGATTCTTAAGATCGCAGAGCAGAACGTAGAGCTGGTGGATTCGGAGAATGCCCGCCTTACGTTCGACAAGCTGATTCAAGCGCAATACACCATGAAATCCGGAGAGATCTACACATGCAAATAATTGAAACGATACTGAATGAAATTCCTGACAAAACAACGGTAACGACAGCCGAGCTCGAGCAGCTGCGCCCGCTGCTGACCTTCACGAAAGCAAGCGCGGAAGAAGCGGGATTGACCTTGACTCACGATAAGCTTCTCATTATCGGCATCCATCTGCTGGCTTATATGCGCCGAGTCCGCAATAACGAATATTTGCCGGAGCTGGAGGAAAGCATGTTTGAAGAAGTCACCCCGGAGCTGGTCGAATTAAGCAAGCGGGTGCTTAGCAGCTATGAAGCAGGAGCTGAGCGCAAGCTCGATGCGGCGGAAATTTTTTATTTGACGGTACATTTTGAAGCAGCCAAATTTAACGAAGAGGAGTAATTTTATATGGAAAATAAAGTAAAAGTTGTTATCGGCGATCGTTTGGGCAAAGGGCAAAATGTTGCGAAAGGCGTTGAGGCCGCTGGCGGTATCGCAATCGTCATTCCGGGCGTAGGCGCGGACATGAAGGTCGGCGATGTCATGAACAAGGAAAACGCGGACTTCGGCATCTCGTTCTGCGGCAGCGGAGGCGCGGGAGCGGTAACGGCCAATACGAAGTATAAGTATCCGATGGAGTTCGGGCTTCGTTCGGTGGATGCGGGAGTCACCGCCATCCGTGAAGGCAAGAAGGTGATCGGCTTCGGCTTTATGGATATCGAAGAATTGGGAAGAAAGCTGACGGAAGCGTACATCAAAAAAAATCAGGGGTGACGTCAATGTTTCAAGTAACGGAACGTTCGATTGTCGTAAGCGGTTCGGCAGAGACGAAGGCCATGGCCTTTCAGCAAGCGCTGACGCAAATGAAGAAGAACATCGCGAAGGAAATACCGGATATTTTGCTGCAAATCGAGCCACAAAATGTCGAGGTGCTGTCCGCCACGGAGTCGACCTACAGGGAACGGTTTCTCGGGCTATTGTTCCCGCGGACGAGAACCCGTTACGACATTACGATACGGGTGGATGTCAAAATCCGTGCGGTGATCCTCTCCGAGGTCCCGTTCGAGCAAAAATCCGAGCAGCTGCCTCCTTTGCAGCGCGTCTTGAAGATGCGTTAAGCGGAAATAGTTTGTTTAAAAAGTTGGTTTTTCAGCACCGAGAAGGTTGCGAGAACCTGAAGAAGGAGGAGCGGAGTGTAGGCGAAACCTACATGAGCACCTGAGAGCTTTCCGGAGGAAAGCTAGCACCGTAAGCGTTACTCCTTCGAAGGTGAACGCAAGATTCGATGTCGATTGAGCCTCCCGACCTGCTTCGTGATCAAAAGACGACTTTTTAAACCTTATAACAAGGAATCTAGTAGGGAGGTACCATATGAATACACTTACGATTGTATTCGAATCCATCATCATTGGCATCCTGGTTGGTTTTGGCGTAGGAGCGGGTGCGGCGCGGATGTTCCACGCGCCCAGCGTTCAGGGAATGGGGGCTTTCCGGACGTTCGGAGAGCTGAATGCCTGCGAAGGCGACCCGGTAGCGCATTTTTCATTCGGTCTCGGCTTCTTGTTCAATGCATGGGCATCGGTCGTAGGGGCCGGCGGCTTGACTCAGGACGTCGACCACCGGATTATCCCGCATTGGGCGGCGGCAGCTTTGATGAGTAAGAACAAAAACGTCGAGGAGACGCTGCACGACCCGAAAAAGATGGCGATCGCCGGCGCGCTGATCGGTGCTGTCGTCGTAGCCGTGCTGAACTCCACCGCCGCGGCGATTCCGGCGTCCTTGCAGGCGATCGCTACGAAGGTGCTTGTTCCCGCGGCCAACTGGCTGATCAATCCGATCATGCCGATCGTTTTCTGGACGGCGGCGATGGATGCGGGCAAAAGAACGGGCGTATGGGCTACGGCTTTGGGGGGACTTGCCCACCTCGTTATGGGTAACGCCGTTCCGGGTCTCGTGCTCGGTATTCTTATCGGCAAAGGTGTTGATGACAGCGGCTGGAACCGGATTACGAAAACTCTTGTTGTAGCCGTTGTACTCTTATACATTTTCAGCGGCTTCTTCCGCGGCTTTGACGTTGCTTTGCTGCACAGCTTGAATGTACAGGTCATTCCTCAATGGCTTATTGATCTTCACGCATTTTTCGGATCGGTGGTGAAGTAAGATGGAAAACACGGAACAATTGAAAAAAGGCTTTTGGTATTCCGAATGGGCGTTTACGCTGTTCGTAGCTTGTCTGTCTTCAGGGATTTTTGCGGGAACGCATTTGTACTACGTGTACCATGTCGGGGCTTTTAACGATATTGCTATCGTTGCGCTGCTCGAAGCGGGCATTAAAGGCGGAAGCTTCGGAGCCGCTGCGGCGTTCGGCGCGAGCTTCCTGTTCGCCCGTATTTTGGAAGGGCCGCTGGTCGGTATCCTCGATATCGGCGGCTCGCTGCAAACCGGCCTTGGCATAGGAGTTCCGGCCTTGATGCTGGGTGCGGGAATTACCGCTCCGCTTACGTCGTTCCCGTTGGCTTTGCTGACCGGAGCGGTGCTCGGCTTCCTGGTCGGCTTCGTTATCATTATGATCCGCAAATATACGATCAACGCTTCCAACTCGACCTTCGGCGCCGACGTTATGATGGGCGCGGGCAATGCGGCCGGACGGTACCTGGGTCCGCTCATCGTCATCTCCGCAGTAATGGCGTCCATTCCTGTAGGCATCGGAGCGACCATAGGTGCGGCGGTGTTCTACTATTACAAAAAGCCGATCGCAGGCGGAGCTATTATCGGTGCGATGATTTTGGGGGCATTTTTCCCGATTATTACAAAATAAAAGGAACTACAAGGAGAAAGCCATGAGTATATTCGAACAATACGGCTGCAAAAAAGTCATCAACGCGAGCGGCAAAATGACCGCTCTCGGAGCAAGCGCTGTCGCTCCCGTTGTT
Source organism: Paenibacillus sp. NPDC056579 (assembly GCF_042793215.1). Classification (NCBI taxonomy): domain Bacteria; kingdom Bacillati; phylum Bacillota; class Bacilli; order Caryophanales; family Paenibacillaceae; genus Paenibacillus; species Paenibacillus sp. NPDC056579. Next base: position 122,225 of record NZ_JBHTVD010000015.1, on the reverse strand, counting down.
GCCGATGCACTGCGTACTGCTGCAATGGACTATGTGGACGTTTCTGAATTGTTAGTCGCCGCAGGCAAAGTAATCGCGTCGGTGACAGGAGCCGAGGACGGATGTCCTACGACCGGCGCGGCGGCGGGAACCGCTATCGCGGCGGCGGCCGTTATCGCCGGAACGAACTTGTCGTTAATCGAGAGCATTCCGAATACGAATGGAGTTCCGAACGAAATCATTATTCAGAAGGGCCATTCCGTTCATTTCGGGGCTCCGATCATCCAAATGCTTTCCATTGGCGGAGCAAAGGTTGTTGAAGTCGGCCAGGCGAATCACGTGGAGAAAGAGCATATCGCCGACGCGGTGACGGAACGTACCGCTGCGCTCTTTTATGTGAAATCGCACCATGCCGTGCAAAAAGGAATGCAGTCGATCGAGACGATGCTCGCCATCGCCAAGGAGAAGGGTATTCCGCTCATCATCGATGCGGCGGCCGAGGAAGATTTGCGCAAGTATATCGCCATGGGAGCCGATCTCGTTATTTACAGCGGCGGCAAAGCGATCGAAGGCCCGACATCAGGTATGATCTGCGGACGGGCGTCGTTGATTGAGGCTTGCCGGGCGCAGTATAAAGGCGTCGGCCGGCCGATGAAAATCGGCAAGGAAGGCATCATCGGCTTCCTGACGGCTTTGCAGCGCTACGATGATAGGCCAGACGAATCCCAGCAGCAGCTGGAGCGGATGAAATGGCTCATCGAACAGCTCAAAGGTACGCCGGGCGTGACCGGAACGATATTGCAGGATGAGGCGGGCCGCGCGATTTACCGGGCACAGCTCGCTATCGACGCCAAAGCTGCGGGCAAGACGGCCTACGATGTGATCCGCGAGCTGGAGTCGGGGAACCCGGCGATTTACACACGCAATCATTATGCCAATCTGGGCCTGATCAACATCGATCCAAGACCATTGTTGGAAGGTCAGGAAGAGATTATCGTCGCTCGGGTCAAGGAAATATTGGCCAAGTAAGAGATAAGAGATCGTTACGGTTTAACGTGCTATAGACATCAGGGAAGGTAAAGGAGAGGACATACGGTGAGTAATCCTATTATTAAATTGAACGTTTTGGCTAAAAATGCGGACAACGCGAAGCAAATCGTCGACGCTGCCGAAGGGAATGTCTACGTTGGACTTCTGGTGAAAAATTTCCCTACGGTGGAGGCTGCCGTAGAAGCCGTTCGGGAATTCCAGCAAGCGGATGTGCCGGTATCCGTCGGTTTGGGAGCGGGTGACCCTGCCATGTGGAAAAAGGTCGTTGATGTCGCCGTGCAAACCAAGCCGGCTCACGTGAACCAAGTATTCCCGGCTGCGGGCTATACGCTCGGCGCGCTTCAGCATGTGGGCAGCGAGCATTCCATCGTGAATGCGCTGATTACGCCGAGCGGGACGCCGGGCAAGGTTATCATTACAACCGGACCGACGAGCGAGCCGTTGAAGGAAACGGTATCCTGCGACGCAGCCGCTGCCATGCTGGCGGAAATCGGAGTCCATTCCGTCAAGTTTTATCCTATCGGCGGCACGGATCATTTGGACGAAGTAGCGGCTATGGTCAAAGCGGCCGTGAAGCATAAGATCAAAATTTTCGAGCCTACGGGCGGCATCGATATCCATACGATCGGTAAAGTCATTGAAGTGTGCGTTGACAATGGAGCGGATTATATCATTCCGCACATTTATACCTCGATCATCGACAAAGCAACCGGCTTGACGCGTATTGAGGATGTGCGCGAGCTGGCGCGCTTTTGCAAGTAAGCAAATTTAATGAAGAGCAGGAATGACGGTTGAGGCCGTTGCTCCTGCTTTTTTGCATTGTACGAATTACCTTTAGACGATTATCAACGGAGTAAGTTGTTGAATTTTGGAGAAACGAGAATTTTTATACCACAAATTGGTATATTTTGCTATAATACGTTTTAAAACATTTAGGGGGAGAAACGGTTTGTCGCTTATTGAAGTGAATCATATCCGAAAAGTGTTTGAAATGAACGTTCGGCGCAAAGGGAAGCTCGGCGCGCTCACCAGCCTGGTACGGCCGGAGAAGCGGGAGGTTGTCGGAGTGGACGATATCAGCTTTACCATTGAGAAAGGGGAAAGCGTCGCTTATTTGGGTCCTAACGGCGCGGGCAAGTCGACCACCATCAAGATGCTGACCGGTGTACTGGAGCCGAGCAGCGGGGAGATCAAGGTGGCGGGAGTCGTTCCGAGCAAAAACCGCAAGCTGAACAGCTACCAGATTGGAGTTGTCTTCGGACAGCGCAGCCAGCTTCTGTTCGATTTGCCGGTCAAAGACTCCTTCGATTTGCTGCGGTATATGTACAGCATTTCTTGGGAGCGCTATCATCGCAACCTGAAGGAGTATTCCGACATTCTCGAAGTCGGGCATCTCTTGGAGCGTCCGGTAAGAACGCTGTCCCTCGGGCAGCGAATGCGCTGCGAAATATTGGCTGCTCTGCTGCACGAGCCGGATATTTTGTTCCTAGACGAGCCTACGATAGGACTCGATGTGGTAGCCAAGGAACGTATCCGTGCCTTTATCGAAAGCATTAACCGCGAGAAGGGCGTTACGCTGCTGCTGACAACCCACGATATGCATGACATCGAGAGACTGTGCCATCGGACGATGATTATTGACAAAGGCCGCCTGATCTACGACGGCAACCTTCAATACATACGCGATCGTTTCGCAACGGAGCGGCAGATCCGCGCTGTATTCTCCGATTCGGATGCTGCGTTGGCGGCGGCTGCCGTATTGGACGGGATTAAGGAGATCGCCGTTCATGCGGAGGAGCAGGTGCTGCGCGTCACCTACGACCAGCATTTGACCGATACGTCGGAGCTGCTGCGGCTGCTTCTGCAGCGGGCGAACCCGCGCGACCTGTCAATGCAGGATGAGAGCATCGACGCGCTGATCAGCCGTATTTACCGGGAAGGCATCGACGATACGGATAGGGATACGTATACATATGCGAGGAAAGAAGCGGCGGTTGCCGCGTCAGGAGGAGCGGTACGATGATCCACGCCGTGCAGCGAATGATCGGAATGTCGCGGATCGCCGTCCGTCAGCGGATGCAGTTCCGGTTCGATTTTATTATGACCTTGATTTCCACGCTCATGTTCAGCGTCATGTACTACATGCTGTGGAAAGCCATTTATATGTACTCGACCGATACGGCGCTCCCTTGGGAGCAGCTGATTACATATGTCATGGTCGGGCAAGCCATTAACTTTGCGCGCTGGTCGCCGGCAGAGCGGGCGCCTACTTACGCTATGGCTCAGAGGGTAAGGACGGGGGATATTGCGCTTGATCTGATCCGTCCGGTCGATTTTCAAGTTCAGCGCTTCTTGGAGGCCGCCGGGTTCTTCATTGTGGAAATGCTTTGGGTGAACATTCCTGCGATGCTTCTGCTCATTTTCATTCTGGGCATTTCCCCTCCGCCGGATGCGGCTGCCGTAATAGGCTTCGCCGTCAGCCTGTGCATCGGCTTTCTGGTCGCCTTCAGCATCAATTCGATCATCATGATGATTTCCTTCATGACGACGAATACGTTTGGGGTTCAATTGGCCAAACGAGCGATCGTAGACATCTTCGCGGGAACGCTGATCCCGTTCGAGTTTTTTCCGGAGGCGCTGCGCCGGGTGCTGGAATTGTTGCCGTTCCAATCAATGGCGTATATTCCGCTCTCCATTTATACGGGGCGGCTGTCCGGGATACATATGCTGACCGCTCTGCTGGAGCAGCTCGGCTGGGCTGCGGTCATGATTATTATTAGCCGATTGCTGTGGATGAAAGCAGCCAAGCGGCTGTCGATCAACGGAGGGTGAGGGCATGCAGGTACCGAAACGAAATATGGCTCAACAGCTGCTGTACTTAATCGGCTTGTACGGTCAATATTTGAAAGTGTACGGAAAAACGCTTCTGGAATACCGGGCGGATACGATTATCGCCGTGATCGCCGGGATTGTAGCTCAAGGCAGCACGCTTGTTTTTCTGACGGTTATTTTTCAGCGGATTCCTTCTTTGGCCGATTGGAGCTTTTACGAGCTTGTCTTTATCTTCGGTTTGGCTGCGACAGGGAAGGCATTGAATCAAACGCTGCTTAATGCGCCTTTCTCGTTAACGGGGTACATTCGCCGGGGACAGCTGGATATTATGATGATTCGTCCGGTAGGCGTGTTGTTCCAAGCAATTGGAAACTCACAAGAATTGAACGGAGTAGGGCAGCTCGTGACCGGTGTCATCGTCATGGGGTATGCAGCCGGACATCTGGAGATGCAGTGGACGGTAGGAACGGTGGCGTATGTCATCATCGCTTTGTTCAGCAGCGCGATCATTCAGTTCGCCATCCTGCTGACGATCAGCGTTCTGACGTTCTGGGTGCAGGAGGTGAGGTCGCTCATCTATCCGATCACCTGGCTGTACGATTTCACCCGGTATCCGCTGGAAATATTTCATCCGCTCCTACGCGGATTGTTGACCTACGTGATTCCGTATGCTGTCGGAAGCTTCTTCCCAGCGGCATTCCTGCTTCGTCCGGAGCAATACCCATGGGCGGTTTGGGGCGTACCGGCGGCGGCCGTTGTCGTTATGTCATTGACCTATTGCGTCTGGTCGTTCGGTCTAAGACGCTATTCGAGCGCTGCAGGGTAATTAATGCTTGAAGCAGTTTGATAAGACCTCCAATGTCGCTATTATGGCGAGATCGGGGGTTTTCTTTTGTGGTACGGATTGCTCTGGGCTGGCCGAAAACGAATAGCGCTTCAGCGCGCTGTAGTCGAAGGAAAGAAGAAATGCTTGTCATTTTATTGTATCGAATGAAGATACCACCTCTCCGGTATGAAAAAAACGCCACTACATCAAGATGTAGTGACGTTGTGCGGCGCGAAAGATGAGGGGGCTGCGGACAATGGTTCCGTTATTATTGAAAAAGCGGCCATAAACGGAAGGCTATCGGACCGTCGTTCCGTTATTAGGGCCCAATCCGAAGAGATTGGGTGAGAAAAACAGCCCATAGCGGATCCTGTGTCCGATAACCATGCGTTTTCGCGTTATTTTTGGCAAATAACGGATCTCCTGTCCGATGAAGCTGTACCTTTTGCGTTCCGCTAGCCGTAAGTGGTCTTCCTAGATGAGCTGCATGAAAATGTGGAACGGTGGAGGAACAACGCACTTGCGATCTTGTATCAACCTACGCAGTTGCTGCCCATCCTTGCTTACCTCAACCTACTGGACGCCTCATCCTCGTTCTGCCACAACTTGAGCTGTTGCATCATTTGCGCATGGCTTCAATCTACTCGGAGCATCAAACTCCTCTTAGCGAGGCGTTGGCGTCGGAGCAAACGGATAACTGTAATTCAGCTCTTCGTCAAAGGTTACATAGTCGAGGTTCACCATCAGAAGCAGGTAGCGCATGCCTGTTTTCGGATCGCTGATGATAATATGGTCGCGTCCTGCAGCCTCGATTCTCCCCTTAAAAACTTTGGCGTTCCATTGGCTGTTGTTTTCATAAGTCATGTAGAACGTTCCGATTTTTCCCAGATTCAGCCTTAAAATATTCTCGACGTAAGACTGCTCGATGGGCAGCATAGGCATGCTTCCGGGAGCACCTGGTGGAGGTGCACCGGCAGGACCTCCGGGTATGTACGATCCGCCAGCTCCCGTTTGACCTCCGGGCTGCCCTGTCATACCAGGACCGTAGCCAGGTACACCGCCTTGGAAGCCGGTTCCGGGATATGCGCGATACTGCTGCGGCCCCAGATTGTTGTAAGGATTATTCATCATGCTCACAAATTCCTCCTTTAACAAGTATATGAAACCTCCTACATTAATACCTATTATGAAGGCTTGGACAAATAGCACTAGTTGGCCAATAAAAAAAGCTGCCATCAACAATGAATGGCAGCCTTGCTTTGGTTATTAGAAATTAAAGTTGTCCGGATCGGGGCCGAAACGGCGGTTTTCGTTCAATGCGTCCAGCTTGGCCATATCCTCGGCAGACAGCTGGAAGTCGAAGATGTCGCCGTTTTGCTGGATGCGGCTTGCTGTGACCGATTTAGGGATCGTGACGACGCCATGCTGCAGATCCCATCGCAATATAATCTGGGCAGGGGATTTGCCGTGCTTCGCTCCAAGCTCGGACAGCAGCGGGATATCCAGGTTGCCTTGCATTAATGGACTCCATGCCTCCAGCTGGATCCGATGCTCGCGGCAGAAGCTGCGCAGCTTCTCCTGGGTCAAGAGAGGGTGGAATTCCACCTGATTCACCATAGGGGTAATCTCGCTTTGCGACATCACATCTTCAAGGTGATGAACCTGGAAATTGCTGACACCGATGGCGCGGACAGCGCCGTCTTTATACAGCTTCTCCAGGGCGCGCCAAGTGTCTTTATATTTGCCTTTGACCGGCCAGTGTACGAGATACAGGTCGATGACGTCCAGACCAAGCTTGCGGCGGCTTTCCTCGAACGCCCGCAATGTGGAGTCGTAGCCTTGATCCGCATTCCACACCTTGGTGGTAATGAACAGCTCGTCCCTTTGGACTCCGCTTTCCTTGATGGCTGTTCCAACACCGTCTTCATTGCCGTAAGCCGCTGCCGTATCGATGCTGCGGTAGCCTGCTTGAATAGCGGCTTTTACAGACTGGATGACTTCTTCACCGTCTTTGGTTTTCCATACGCCAAGTCCAAGCCAAGGCATCTCGACGCCATTGCTTAGAGCCGTGCGGCTAGAAATATGCTGTGTCATTGTTACGCCTCCTCCATTTTTTGCTTACTTATTAATCATATCATATTAATGCGGTAGGATAAAAATCGCAGCGAGGTTGTCCTTGTACGGTCACTACCGCTTGCCGCGATGGAATGATAAAAAGCCTCCCCCGGTCGTCGAAAATGGGGGAGGCACTCTGGGACGCGGCACCGCTTATCGTTACACGGCAAGGTGTTTCTTAACCTGCTCTTCGCTAAGCTGGGCGGAGCTGCCCTCGGCAACGATAGTGCCTTTATCGAGCACGTAATAATAATCGGCGATGCTGGTGGCGAACGTCAGGCTCTGCTCAACCAGCAGCACGGACATCTGCTTTTGCGCTTTGATCGACTCGATAACCTGTTCGATCTCCATTACAATGGAAGGCTGAATGCCTTCCATCGGCTCATCGAGCAGCAAAAGCTTCGGCTCGGCGACAAGCGCACGCGCGATGGAAAGCTGCTGCTGCTGTCCTCCGCTCAGATCGCCGCCTTTGCGGCGCATCATTTGCTTCAGTACCGGAAACATCTCGTAGACCGATTCCGGTACGGCATGCTTGCGGGTGCTGGATGCTTCCAGCCCGAGCAGCAAATTTTCCTCAATCGTCAGCTGAGGAAAAATATCGCGTCCCTGCGGGACATAGCCGATACCGGCTTTTGCCCGCCGGTCCGGCGTCGCTTGAGTAATGTCCCGGTCGCCGTAGGAGATCCGGCCGCGCTTGGACTTGATCAGCCCCATGATCGTCTTCATCAGGGTTGTTTTGCCAACCCCGTTGCGGCCCATGAGGCAGACGACCTGACCGGGCTCCACTTTCAAATTGACGCCGCGGAGTACCATGCTTTCTCCGTATCCGGCCTCTAGATCGTTAATGATCAGCATCGCGCTCACCCCGTCTTCCCAAATAAACTTCCGCGACTTTATCGTCGTTCTGGATCTCCTGCATCGTTCCTTCCCGGAGCACTGTACCTTCATGCATGACGGTCACCGTCTTGGCGTAATTGCGGACGAACTCCATGTCGTGCTCCACGACGATGACGGTTTGGCGGTCGCTGATTTTGTGAAGCAGCTCCCCGGTTTTTTCCGTTTCACTGTCGGTCATTCCCGCTGCAGGCTCATCGAGCAGCAGCAGCTCCGGCTCTTGTATGAGCAGCATACCGATCTCGAGCCACTGCTTCTCTCCGTGGGAGAGTGACCCGGCCACTTGCTTCGCTTTCTCCGCAAGCCCGATCATGTGCAAATAATATTTCATCCGGTCCCGCTGCTCGGGTGTCGTTTTGGCGACAAGGGAGCTGAGCAGACCGCGTCTTTGGCGCATCGAGAGAAGCAAATTTTCTTGAACGGTTAAAGTGACGAAGATGGAAGGAGCTTGAAATTTTCTTCCGATGCCGAGCTGTGCGATTTGGTGCTCCTGGTGCTTCGACAGATCCGTATTTTTGAACCACACTTTCCCTTTGGAAGGTTTTACTTTGCCGCAGATGACGTCGAGCAGCGTTGTTTTGCCTGCGCCGTTCGGTCCGATCAAAAAGCGAAGCTCTCCGGAATGAAGCGAAAAATTGAGGCCGCGGATCGCTTTGAAGCCGTCGAAGTCGACCTCCAGCTGTTCGATGTTGACGAGAGGCGATGCGGGTTCTTTTCTTGGTGACGATTCTATCATGGGATTACCTCCTAAAAGTTTTGCTGAAGGCAAAACTTACTTCGTAAGGATAAGCTTGAGTTTTCCGAAGGAAAACTTACTTCGTAAGCGTTACTGTTTTGCTGAAGGCAAGGCGAGCGCAACAAGAACAGGGTATGCTTGGTATTCATCTTCGCAGCGGCTGCAATCCCCCCGGGCGGGGCCAATTTCGATTGTTTGCGCTTGTGTTACGGCTTGGCTTCCTGCTCCAGGGAGGCATAGGACGGCAGCGAACCGGTTCCGGATGCGGCCGATTTTGATTTTAGAGGGAACAAGCCCCATTTTTGAGCCAATTCTTTTGCGGTACCCACAATGCCTTTAGGCAGGAAGAGGACGACGACGATAAACATCGCTCCCATAATTATTGGCCACCATTCGGGATAAGCCTCGCTGAACGTTGTTTTTGCAGTGTTGGTAATGACAGCGCCGATAATCGCCCCGAAGATGGAGGCGCGGCCGCCGATAGCAACCCAGAGCACCATTTCAATAGAAGGAACGATACCCATTTGCGCTGGGGAGATGATTCCTTCCTGCAGTACGAACAAAATGCCGGCGAGTCCCGCAAGACCTGCGGATAAGCAATAGATGAACACCTTGAACGTCACCGGATTGTAGCCGATGAAACGAACCCGGTTCTCCGCGTCGCGAACGGCAACGAGTATTTTACCGAGCCGGCTGCCGGCAAGCCATAGGCACAGCAGCAGCGTAGCGATTACGACCGCAACGGTAATGTAATAAAACATCAGCTTCGTGGAAGGATCGCCTACGGATAAGCCGAGAAACGTATCGAAGTTGGTCAAGCCGTTCGTGCCTCCCGTAAAGCCTTGCTGGCCCACGAACAGGGTGACGGTAATAATGACGAGCGCCTGGGACAGTATCGAGAAAAAGGTGCCCTTGATCCGGTTGCGGAACGTCAAGTAGCCGAGCACGAAGGCTACCGCCATCGGCACCAGCACGGCAAGCAGAAGGGCTGCGGGCGCTGACTGGAACGGCAGCCAAAACCACGGCAGCTTCTCTACGCCGCTCCATGACATGAAATCGGGAAGCTCTCCCTTGGAGGCAACCAGCTTCAGATGCATCGCCATGCAGTAAGCGCCGAGCCCGAAATAAACGCCGTGTCCGAGGCTTAAGATGCCGGTGTAGCCCCAGATCAGGTCGAGGCCCATGGCGAGAATCGCGTAGGCGAGAAATTTGCCCAGCAGCGATAAACGGAATTCGCTCAAAAACATCGGTGCTACCAGCATGAGCGCCAACAAAATGAAAGTAAACACGATTTTGATTTTGGTATTGTTTATGGTCATGGTATCAACTCCTGAGAGTTTCCGTAAGGAAACTTACTTCGAAAGCACAAGCTGAGTTTTGCGGAGCAAAACTGGCATCGAAAGCATAAGCTGAGTTTCCGTAAGGAAACTTACTTCGAAAAGCATTCTTCGTTAATCCAGTGCGCGAGATTTGATCGTAACTAGCCCTGATGGCTTCCACTGCAGGAACGCAATGATCAGCGTGAACACGATGACCTTGCCGATCGTGGCGCTTGTCGTATATTCGAAGGCGGTGTTCAGAACGCCGATTCCGAGAGCTCCGGCGACGGTGCCGATGATCTTGCCGATGCCGCCCAGCACGACGACCATGAAGGCGTCGACGATGTAGTAAGTGCCGATCGTAGGTCCGATCGGGCCGAGCAGTGTCAGCGCGCAGCCGGCGATTCCCGCCATGCCGGAGCCGAAGGCGAACGCCTGCGCATCGACGCGGCGCGTAGAAATGCCGAGGCAGGAAGCCATGCCGCGGTTTTGCATAACCGCCTGCATGTTGCGGCCGCCGCGGGTATGGTACTGGTAAATGTAGATGACCGTAATACATACGATGACAAGCCCGATGATAAACAACCGCTTATAGGGCAGCATTAAGTCGGCTGTGATAGCCAATCCGCCGTCAAGCCACTCCGGCGCTTTGACCGCCACATTCGGCGCGCCGAAGATTTGCCGCGCAAGCTGCTGCAGCACAAGGCTGACTCCCCATGTAGCAAGCAGGCTGTCGAGCGGCCTTCCGTACAAGTAACGGATGAGCGTCGCTTCCAGCAGCCAGCCGATTGCGAAGGCTACGGCGAACGCGACGCCGAGGGATACGACGAAATACCAGCCGAACACGGGAGCGGGGAGAAATTTTTGAAACAGCTGCTGAATCGTGTAGGCCATGTAGGCGCCGATCATGATGAACTCGCCGTGAGCCATATTGATGACATTCATCAAGCCGAATGTAATGGCGAGCCCCAAGGCGATCAACAGCAGAATGGAGCTTAGCGACAAGCCGTTAAACAATTGAAGAAGCAGTAAGCTCATGAGCCTCATCCTCCGTGATAAAACTGGGGACCGCCCGTTGTAGTGGGCAGCCCCGGTCCAAGGTTTTGTGTATTTCGTTAGTGCGGTTAAAGCTGCGACGGCTTCTGTAGATGTACGCGGAACCGTTATTTTTTCGTTACTTCTGCGCCCCAAGGGTAAGTTTTCAAGAACGGATCGGGTTTGACCGGCTGGCCGGAATTCCATACTTCCTTGATCATGCCGTCACCCTGAATTTGACCGATACGGACGGTTTTGAATACGTGCTGGTTGTCGCCGTCAATTTTGACTTTGCCGCCCGGTGCGTTGAATTCGATGCCTTTGGCCGCTTCGCGCACTTTATCGACTTCGAAGGAACCGGCTTTTTTCACGGCTTCCGCCCACAAGTAGACGCCGAAGTAGCCTGCTTCGATAGGATCGTCGGTTACGCGGTCTTTGCCGTACTTCGCTTTGTAAGCCTCGACGAACTTTTTGTTCTCCGGCGTTTCCGTCGTTTGATAGTAGTTCCATGCCGTGTAGTGTCCTTCCAGCACGGAGGCGCCGATCCCGCGGATTTCTTCCTCTGCGATGCTTACGGACAAGGTAGTCAAATCTTTGGCGGAGATTCCCGCATCCTTCAGCTGTTTGAAGAACGCTACGTTGCTGTCTCCGTTCAATGTGTTGAATACGACGTCAGGCTTTTCCTTTTTGATTTTGCTGATGATGGTGTTGTAATCGGTATGGCCAAGCGGAGTATATTCTTCAGCGATCAGTGTGCCGCCTTCGGCTTTCAGCTGTTCTTTGATGATTTTGTTAGCGGTTCTCGGGAATACGTAGTCGGAACCGAGCAGGAAGAACTTCTTCCCTTTATTTTGCAGCAGCCAAGTAACGGCAGGAACGATTTGCTGGTTCGTTGTAGCGCCGGTATAGAAGATGTTAGGTGATGCTTCGAGTCCTTCGTACTGAACGGGATAGAAAAAGAGTCCTTTGTTTTGCTCTACAACAGGGAGCACCGCTTTACGGCTGGCCGATGTCCACCCGCCGAAGATGACTGCGGTTTTGTCTTTTTGCAGCAGCTTCTTCGTTTTTTCGGCAAAGGTAGGCCAATCCGACGCGCCGTCCTCAATGATCGGTTTCAATTGTTTTCCAAGCACGCCGCCTGCTTTATTGATTTCCTCAATGGCCATCATTTCCGCATCCTTAACGGAGACCTCGCTTATGGACATCGTGCCGGTGAGGGAGTGCAAAATACCGACCGGAATCGAATCGTCCTTGCCCGCCTCCGGCTTCGCATCCGCTGCTGCCGAAGAATTTGCCGCAGGCTTGGATTCGGTAGCGCATCCTGCCAGCAAGGCTGTCAGAGACATGCAGACCGCCATTAATACCGGAATCCCTTTTTTCTTCATTTTGTTGACCATCGACCATCCACTCCTCTTCATATTGTACAGCTTCATCGATAGCTTACCGGTTGAAATCGCAGGGTTGATCTTGATGATCGGTTAAGCGAATCGAGCATGGAGAACGATCCGTTCCGGTACGACGTTCGGTTAATATCCGGTTTCTCTTTTCGTCGAAACTATGGAAAGTTTTCTCACACGACCTATCATAGATCTTGCGTCACTTATATGTCAATATACTTTACATAAATTTTGTTCTCAAGTTTTTGTACGGAAAAACTGGCTACATATTTAAAATATATGTGATATTCCATTCGTGTGAGCCTGAAAAACGGAAAATAAATCCTGAAAGGCGTTATAAAAATTAACGTAATCGGTTTACAGAATCTGAAATAGCGAATATAATAAACGATATGGCAACGGATTATTCGTCTTTTTGTGTTAAGTAATATAACATAAGTTTTGGGTCAAGGAGGCTGTATATCGTGCATTTAACCGAAAGGGAAAAGGAGAAGCTGCTGATCACGGTAGCGGCGGATTTGGCCAGACGAAGGCTGCAGCGCGGTGTGAAGCTGAACTACCCCGAAAGCATCGCTCTTATTACCTCAGAAATTATGGAGGGAGCGAGGGATGGGATGACCGTAGCGCAGCTGATGCAATATGGAACGACGATATTGAATGCCGATCAAGTGATGGAAGGTATACCGGAGATGGTTCACGAGGTTCAGGTGGAGGCTACGTTTCCGGACGGTACGAAGCTGGTAACGGTACATCAACCGATCGGATATCGGAAGTGAAAGGGGCCGGTGAGGAATGATTCCTGGCGAGTACCGTGTTAGGGCGGGAGATATCCAATTAAATATAGGTAAGAAGACATGCAGCCTGATCGTTGTCAATACGGGAGACAGACCGGTACAGGTCGGCTCGCATTATCATTTTTTTGAAGTGAACCGCGGACTATCGTTTGACAGAGAGGCTGCATTCGGGATGCGGCTTGATATTCCCGCCGGAACGGCGGTCCGGTTCGAGCCGGGCGAAGAAAAGCCGGTGCAGCTTGTGGAATTGGGCGGTGCCAAGCTCTCTTACGGATTGAACGGTCTGTCCAAAGGTCCGGCGGAGCACGGCGCGATGCCTGAAGACGTTAGACAGCGGCTGGAAGCGTGGAAGGAGGGCGTGTAAGCGGATGGTCCAAATGAATCGAAAAGCATACGCCCAAATGTTCGGACCGACAACAGGAGATGCCGTTAGGCTGGCCGATACGGAGCTATGGGCGGAAATCGAGCAGGACTTCACCGTATACGGTGAAGAATGCAAATTCGGCGGGGGCAAAGTCATCCGTGACGGGATGGGGCAGTCGAGCCGCCATACTCGAGAGCAAGGCGTGCTCGATACTTTGATAACGAATGCCGTCATTATCGATCACTGGGGGATTGTCAAGGCCGATATCGGAATCAAGGACGGTATGATCGTCGGCATCGGCAAAGCCGGTAACCCGGACCTGATGGACGGCGTCCATCCGAATATGATCGTCGGGGCCGGCACGGAGGTCATCGCAGGGGAAGGCAAAATTATTACCGCAGGCGGAATCGATACGCACATTCATTATATATGTCCGCAGCAGATCGAGACGGCGCTCGCTTCGGGCGTGACGACGATGATCGGCGGGGGTACGGGGCCGGCGGCAGGTACAAGCGCCACGACGTGCACGCCGGGATCGTGGCATATGTACCGGATGCTCGAAGCGGCCGAAGCGTTCCCTATGAACCTCGGGTTCACAGGGAAGGGCAATGCTGCTTTCACAGAGCCGCTTATCGAGCAGGTGGAAGCGGGTGCCATCGGCTTGAAGCTGCACGAGGATTGGGGCACTACGCCGGCAGCTATCGATGCTTGCCTCCAAGTAGCGGACCGCTACGACGTGCAGGTGGCAATTCATACGGACACGTTGAACGAGTCCGGCTTCGTCGAGGATACGCTGGCTGCTATCGGCGGGCGCACGATTCATACTTACCATACCGAAGGCGCGGGCGGAGGGCACGCTCCGGATATTATCAAAGCGGCGGCGGAGTCCAATGTGCTCCCGTCGTCAACGAACCCTACGCGTCCCTATACGATCAATACGGTTGAGGAGCATCTCGACATGCTGATGGTGTGCCATCATCTGGACAGCCGCATTCCGGAGGACGTTGCTTTCGCCGATTCGCGAATCCGCCCGGAGACGATCGCCGCGGAGGACATTCTTCACGATATGGGCGTGTTCAGTATGCTGAGCTCCGACTCTCAGGCGATGGGCCGGGTAGGGGAAGTGATCATCCGCACATGGCAGACGGCGGACAAGATGAAGAAGCAGCGCGGATACTTGCCGGCGCCTGGAGAACAGGCCGCAGCCGGCGGCACGAAGTCAGCCGCATCCGAGCAGGATAACTTCCGTATCAAACGCTATGTGGCGAAATATACGATCAATCCGGCCATTACCCACGGCGTCTCCCATCTGGTCGGTTCCGTCGAGGTCGGCAAGCTGGCGGATCTGGTCGTATGGAGTCCGATGTTCTTCGGCATCAAGCCGGATCTCGTCCTCAAGGGAGGCATGATCGCTTATGCCCAAATGGGCGATCCGAACGCATCGATCCCGACGCCGCAGCCGGTGTTCGGCCGTCCGATGTTCGGCTCCTTCGGCAAGGCTTTGAACCATTGCATTACTTTCGTATCGCAGGCTTCCTACGATAAGGGCGTGCACAAGGAGCTGGGGCTGCAGAAGCGGATCGAGCCGGTCAAAAACTGCCGCTCCGTAACGAAGAAAGATATGATCCATAACGGAGAGACGCCGGAAATTATAGTGAATCCGGAGACGTATGAGGTCAAGGTGGACGGATCCGCCATTACTTGCGAACCGGCTCACGAGCTGCCGATGGCGCAGCGCTACTTTTTGTTCTAGAAGTCCTTCCAACCGACTTCCGGATATGACGAAAGCAACGGGCAGGAGGGAAGCTCATGAAACAACCGTCCGGCGAGCCGGCGTACTCGTGGCTGACTTACGTTCAGCTGTTGGACTCTGCGCTGCCGATAGGAGGATTCTCCCACTCGTTCGGTTTGGAAACGTTCGTGCAGATGGGAGCGGTACAGAAGCCGGAGCAGCTGCGGCAGTATATCGAGACGATGCTGTTCCACAGCTGGACACCGGTCGACGCTCTCGCCGTCAAGGCTGTATACCAGTACGCTCCGGACGAAGACTGGGAGTCGTTATGGCTTGTCGACCGGATGCAGCACGTGCAAAGGGCGGCTGCCGAGACGAGGGATGGCGTGCTGAAGATGGGCCGGCGGCTGAATCAGCTGGCCCGATCCATCCATCCCGAGCTGCCGTGGGAGCCGCTGCAAACGGCCGTACGCGAGCAGCGCTGCTTCGGGACGCATCCGCTGATCCACGGCTGGATCAGCTACCATCTCCAGGTGCCGCTGGCCATGGCCGTCGAGGGGTATTTGTATACATGTACGATGACATGCATCAACAGCGGACTCCGGCTCATGTCCATCGGTCAGACCGAGGGACAGCGCCTTCTGGCGCAGCTGCTGCCGGTGATTGCTACGGCATGGAACGAAGCGGGGCATTTGGACCCGTTGGAGGACGGCTTCGCCAATGCACCGTCTGCGGAAATTGCCATGATGCGGCATGAAGCATTGTATTCCAGGCTGTTCATGTCTTAAGCGTACAATGCGGGATTTATTTCATACTATTATCTACCTATATAAAGGGAGGCAAACGCCTATGTGTCAAGGAGGAGCGCATCACCATCACCATTGGGAAACACCTGAGCATACTCATCTGGATCGTCCGATGAGAATCGGAATCGGAGGACCGGTCGGGTCCGGTAAAACCGCGCTGGTAGAAAGACTTGCCCGCAAGCTGAACGACCGCTACAGCATCGCAGTCATCACCAACGATATTTATACGAAGGAAGACGCGAACATCTTGATCCGTTCGGAAGCATTGCCTGCCGAGCGCATTATCGGCGTAGAGACGGGAGGCTGCCCGCATACGGCGATCCGTGAAGATGCTTCCATGAACTTCGAAGCGATCGAGGAGCTGGAGCGCCGGTTCTCGCATCTGGATTTGATCTTCATTGAGAGCGGCGGAGACAATCTCGCGGCGGCGTTCAGTCCGGAGCTGGTGGATCGCTTCATCTATATAATCGACGTGGCGCAAGGAGAGAAAATTCCTCGCAAGGGCGGTCCCGGCATTATCCGGTCCGACATGCTCGTCATCAATAAGATCGATCTGGCTCCTCACGTAGGCGCAAGCCTAGCCGTAATGGAAGAGGATACGCGCCGGATGCGCGGGGATCGTCCGTTTATTTTCTCTAACCTGTTCAACGGCCAAGGCCTGGACGACATCGTAGATTGGATCGAGCGGGAATACCGCCATGCCTAGGACAACTGGCCGCGTCTCGGCCGCTTTTCTGGAAGCGGGGGGAGAGACGCGGCTTGGGGACCGGTATCATGCCTATCCGCTCAAAATCGCCAAGGCGTTCCCGTTCGACGACGGACAGCTGGGCGTATATGTCATGGACGCGTCTCCCGGCATTATGTCGGGGGACCGCTATGAGCTCGACTGGCATTTTGGCGAGAATACGAAGGTATATGTTACGAATCAATCGTACACGAAGGTGCACCCCGTCCTTCGCAGCGCAGACGGAAGCTTGGCCGATCAGGCGAGCGTGCAGCGTCAGACGTTAACTCTTGCCCGCGGCAGCGTAGTCGAATATATGCCGGAACCGCTGATGCTGTATAAAGATGCTTATTTTTACAGCGAAACCGAGGTGCGAATGGAGCCGGGCTCTGTGCTCATCCTGTCCGAAACGGTATGTCCGGGCCGTACGCAGCGGGGAGAGTTGTTCCAGTATGGTTTGTACCGAAGCGAGCTTAAGGTCACCTTCGGCTCGGAGCTGATCTTTTGCGCCAAGCAAAGGGTGGAGCCTTCATCACCTACACAAAAGCTGGACGCTATTGGGGCATGGGGGCCTTTTACCCATTACGGAGCTCTCTATGTGTTCTCGGAACAGGTGGATGCCGGCTTTGCCGATCGGGTCCGCGATTATTTAAACCGACTGCTTGGTGTAGATGAGGAAACCGCCGTACCGTTCAGCGGAATGAAGCTGTACAGCGGGGTGAGCCGAACGTACAAATACGGGCTTGTGGTATCCGTTATGGGCTGCAAGGTCTATGAAATTCAGCAATTGCTGGAAGCTATCTGGAAATTTATCCGAAGAACTTATTTTGTCGATTCAGATATTCAAATTCGCAAATAATGTCGGTTTTTTTATGCACAGAAATATTGAAATGTCCCGCAGCCTCCGCCGCTCCTTTAGGGCTGGGGATTTTCTTATGACCGGAACCGGCGCAAATTCTAATGATATCCGCAGCTTTCGCAATCATGTTTATTGTATTCCTTTGTTTTTTGACAAACGGGTGAACTTTGTGATATATCGACAATATTTTGAACTCCCTGCGAGGTTTGTTGTCAAACGGAGTCCGGGTTGATATTATATAGAGGACACGCGAGGAGGACATATAAGTTCCTCCTTCCGTATTGTTTATCGATATAAGTTTCCCTCGGGGGACTTTTTTAAGGGGGCTATAAAGTGGAAGAGCAAATGAGGCTTGATCTATCCAGAGACGGGATGGCGGCTGCGGCGGAAACACATCAAGAACCCACAACAGATCTTGGGCCCGTTACTTGGAGAGATTTTGTTCAGCTTGCCAAACCGGGTATTATATTTTCCAATTCGATTACCGCTTTCGGCGGTTTCTGGGTCGCATCCGGTTGGCACGTCAACTGGCTGCAGCTGTTGTACACGATGATTGGGACCGCATTGGTCATGGCGTCCGGCTGTGTATTGAACAACTATCTGGACCGGGATATGGATGTCAAGATGGCACGTACGCAGAAGCGCGCACTGGCTACCGGCAAAATGTCGCCTAATGTGGTGCTTTGGTACGGTATTATTCTCGGCGTCATCGGGGTATCGGGGCTTTGGCTGCTAGTGAATCCAATGTCCGCACTGCTTGGTATGATCGGCTTGTTCGTTTACGTGTGGATCTATACGGCATGGTTTAAGCGTACCTCCGTGTGGAGCACCTTCGTCGGCAGCTTTTCGGGAGCTATTCCTCCGGTTATCGGCTACTGTGCCGTCACCCCGCAAATCGACGCAGGCGCGCTGATCTTGTTCGGCATCCTGTTCCTGTGGCAGCCGCCGCACTTCTGGGCGCTGGGCATTCGCCGTATGGAAGAGTACCGCGCAGCAGGCTTTCCGCTGCTTCCGGTTGTCCGCGGCTCTTATGTAACCAAGATCAGCATGATGCGCTACATCGTGCTGATTGTGCCGGTATCCTTGCTGCTGTATGTATTCGGCTATGTCAATGTGATTTTCTTTTATGCAGCTATGATTATGGGCTTGTACTGGGCGTATCTCGCCGTCAAAGGCTTCAAGGCCGAGGACGAAGTGCAATGGGCGAAGAAGATATTTATTTATTCCATCAACTATTTGACGCTTCTGTTCATCATCATGGTGATTACGACGGTGAAAATACCATAAGCATAAGTAGCGTCTGGTTGGAGAACGAAACGTACCCATCCCATGGCAACATGGGATATTTTTTTTGAAGAAAGAAGGGGATGCGAAAATGAGCGCAAATGTGCAAAAAAATGGGTTTAAAATCGTAGTCATCGTCGTCTTGCTCGCAATGATTGGCGTATTCAGCTACATGCTGATGAAGGGCAGCGAGGAGAAGATGGGCGTCATTAAAAAAGCGCCGGATTTTAAGCTCGAAAATATCGACGGCAAGCAGGTCGGATTAAGCAGCGATTTGGCGGGGAAAGTAAAGCTGGTCTATTTCTTCTTTTCTACTTGTCCGGATGTATGTCCTCCTACGACGTATTCCCTTTCCAAAGTTCAGGATCAGCTGGTGAAAAAAGGCGTATTCGGCGACAAAACGGCCATTGCCTCGATTTCCTTCGATCCTACCAAAGATACGGTCGCTCAGCTGAAGGAGTTTTCCAGCCGGTACCACCCGGATTATAAGGGATGGTATTTCCTGCGGGGCGAAGAAGCGGCAACGATGGATTTGGCCAATAAGTTCGGCGTGATGGTCGTCAAAGATCAGCAGGGTACTTTCAGCCACAACAACGTCATTTTGCTGGTGGACAAAAAAGGCGATCTGCGCACGTATTATAACGGAAATGACGCCGATCTCAACATCGAAAGAATTGCCGATGATATGATCAAGCTGACGAAAGAATAGACGTAACCCTCAAGGAGCTAAGTCATGACGTACTTCACGCATATTTTACTGAACAATGTCATTCCGCTATCGGTCATGGTAGCTCTTGGAGCCGTATTGCACAGGGCCTTCAAGCTCGATATCAAAACGTTGTCCAAATTGAATTTTTATTTATTCTCACCCGCTCTTGTATTTAAAATGCTTTACGAATCGACGCTGACGTTTGGACTTCTGCTCCAGACGCTGGCGTTTTTCGCGCTTTTCTTCATTGCCATGTTTATTCTGGTGGAGATCGTCATCCGCTGGAGGCGGTATAAGGGCGGGATGGTGCCTGCGATGCGCAACAGCGTCATTTTTTATAACAGCGCCAACTACGCCATTCCGCTAAATCAGCTGGTTTTTGTCGGGGATGCATTTACGCTCTCGATTCAAATTATCATCATGATGATGCAAAATTTGCTTCCGAATACCTACGGGATTTACAGCGTTAATGCACATAAGAAGGACACGAAGGAAACGCTGCGGACCATTTTGACGCTGCCGGTCATCTACATCATTCCCATAGCATTTGCTATGCGCTGGCTTCATATTCCGGTACCTGATCCGATCTATGCTCCGATCAATTACATTTCCAACGCCTTTATCGCAACGGCGCTTATTACACTCGGGGTGCAGCTCGGGAATATGAAATGGCAGCTGAAGCTGTCCGATGTTATGCTGTCCAACATGCTGCGGCTTCTGATCGGGCCTACAGTCGGTTTTCTGATCGTACATTTGATGGGGATCGAAGGAGTGATGGCGCAAGCACTGGTGCTGTCCTGTGCGGTTCCGACCTCGCTTAGCAGCGTGCTGATCGCCGTGGAATACGACAACGAGCCGGAGTTTTCGTCCCAGGTGGTGTTCTCGTCGACAATATTCAGTATATTCACGGTGACGATGGTCATTTACTTGATGAAGTTCATACCTTAACCTAATTGAATCCGACTGCAGCCGTCTGCATACCAGCGGTTTATTCGATCGGAAACCCTAAAGCCGCGTCTTGAAGAGGATAAATAATAAATTCCTCGAGGCCGGCTTTTTCCAATTGCTGAATCAAATATTCATCCGGCGTGCCTTCCACACCGGCATAACCGCGCCTTGTATAGATTTGCTCCGCATCAGGAAAAGTATCTCTTAAGATGCCGCGAATTTTTTTACCCGATGAATCGTTGTCCGTGAACAGGTACACTTCGCTTGCCCCGATTTTCTTCTTCAATTTCTCCAGCCGCTCGGTGTTCAAGGACCCGAAGGTGCAATGAATTTCAATGTCGGAGGTCAGCAGTCGCCGTAATCTGCTCCTATCGTTTTTGCCTTCCACAATGATCGCAATGGACAATGAAGCTTCCCCCAATCCGGTTTTTATCTCCTTGTAGTATATCCCGTTTTCGGCGAGGATCCAAGTCGCAGGACGCAGTAATTTCCCAGGAAATGTCGAATTGTTGAGAATACAGTCCATCGTGCTTATATCTGGAGATCGACTCATTGAACGCTTGACGAATATCTTGATTAGAATTATACTATTATTAGTTACTTAATATAAGTAAGTTAATTACTGTTGGCGATATGACATAAAAAGATTTGTAGCTCATGATAAGGAAACTTTACAATGGGAGGCGTTCATGATGAAAATCACCATGTATCCACCGGAGCAGCAAGTGAGAGGCGCTTTTGACGGTGGGAAAATTACGGAGCTTAAGCCCATCGGATTTCCGGGCGAGGGCTCTGCGGTGAAGCGGGTCGGCCCTTTATTTTACTGGGCATGGGCTCATTCCGCGGTGGAAGGGTACATCCCTCTGCACCCGCACCAAGGGTTCGAGATTATTACGTATATGCTGCACGGTCATGCGGAGCATCAAGATACACTGGGGACACAGAGTCAGGTCGCAGCCGGAGGAGCCCAGGTGATGCAAACCGGGTCGGGGGTGTCGCATGCGGAGCGTTTTATCGGGCCTGATGCCGAAGGGTTCCAGATTTGGTTCGAGCCTCATCTTAGCCAAGCGCTTCAACGTCCTCCCGCTTATTATCAATACGAGCATGAAGAGTTTCCGACGGCCGCAGCCGAAGGAGCTGCTGTCAAAACAATCATTGGAGCGGATGCGCCTGTGCAGCTGGTCGCCGACGTTCGGATGTGGGATATCGAGCTCGCAGCCGGCGCTTCCTATACGCATACGCTGCCTGCAGGGCGTTCGTTAGCGGCTTTGGCGATTCACGGAGAAGGACGCTGGGCCTATGAGGATGGCGAAGCGAGCTTCCATCATAAGGATTTCACCGTGCTGGAAGCCGGGGCGGAGCAAGCATCCGAGGTTCGTCTGCATTCCGATGGAGGGGTCCGCATCATCGCCATCGAGGTTCCGACCGAGGTGGATTATCCTTTATACCAAAAGCGGCAACGCTAAATAACCCCACCAAGTGGAGCTTTGTCATCAATGTCCATCAGTTCCTTTGCGGGGAGCACGTATTGACAATATATACGTTAAAAAAACGACCTGACATGTATCTTGTCAGGTCGTTTCAATATAGGAATGGAGAGTGGTTAAGCAGCAGTTCGCCGCTTAGTTGATGAAATTTGCTTTTGTCAGCAATCGGTTCAGCATTGTAGCGGATTGTGCACGAGTTGCTTGCTTGGAAGGCTCAATCGTAGTGTCGGTCATACCGTCTACGATGCCTGCTTCGATAGCAACGGCCAATTCGTTTTGTGCCCAAACGATTTTGCTGGAATCCTTAAACTTCGCAAGAAGCTCGGATTGACGATCAGCGGATACGTCCGGTTTAGCACCTGCGTAAGCAAGAGCGCGAACTACCATAGCAGCCAGTTCTTCACGGCTGATTGCTTGGTTTGGTTTGAACGTGTTGTCTTCGTAACCGTCGATGATTTTAGCGTTGACTGCCGAAGCCACAACGCTTGCATACCACTCGGAAGAAGAAACGTCCTTGAAGCTGCTGCTCGCAGCTGCGGATTGATCAAGGCCAAGCGAACGAACTACCAATGCCGCGAATTCGGCACGAGTGATGTTACGCTCAGGCTCGAAGGAAGTGTCAGTCACGCCGTCAACGACGAGCTTGTTAGCCAACAGGTTGATGTAGGATTGTGCCCAGTGACCTTTCACGTCCTCAAAGCTTTTGCTCAGCTCGATTACAGTATAGATGCTGTTGCTGTTACGCTTGATTACCGCTTCGTTCGACTCGTTGGAAGAGGAGAACAGAGCAGGCACGAAGCTCAGCTTTTGCGTGTTCGGATCGTACACAACCGCTGTTGCCGTAGCCGGATTTACGGCTTTGGACAATGGCAATGTGCGGCTGATGTAGTTGTTGCCCAGATCTACGGCTTGCGTTTTGTCGCCGGTGCCGACAGCTGCCAGGTTGAAATCAACCGCACCGCTTACTACCGTAGCGCCCAATGCTGTAGCAGCATTTTTAATGCCGTTAACAGCCGCTTCGCTTGCTGCACTGATCGAAACTTTGATTTTCATGTCGTCTACACTCACGGAGAGCTTGCCGGCAAGATCATCAAGCTTCAATACATGGATAGGAAGCATGTAGGAGCCTTTGTCGTTTTTGATTTTCAGCGCTTTTTTAGTGTCGCCTGTGAACTTCGCAAGCACTTTGGCTGGAATCAACGCAACGTCGCCGCTCAGAACCAGTTCAACGATGTCGTTGTTGTTCAGAGCGTTTTCCAGCGTGTAGGCATCAATGGAACCGTCGGAAGGCACATTGATGGATGGGCCGGAGATGATTCCGCCGCCACCGCCACCGCCACCGCCGCCGCCAGGACGACCGCTATTGGAGTTGTACACGGTGTAGTATACGGAATCCGTTACTTTTTCTTTAAGTTTCAAATAAGAATAGCTGGAAACGTTGTTTAAAGAGAAATCGTACGTGTATACGCCGTTATAAACGCTGTATGTAGCGCTGGATGCGGTACCGACGTAATTGCCGTTCGGGTCATACAAGTATACTTGTGCGTTTACGGAGTATACATCGGAATACACCGAACCTGAAACTGAGTTGTTGCGGTAAACGACATCTTTAAAGCCTGTCGCCGCAAAAGCCAATACGGGCAGTAATGCCGAGATGAACATCATCAATACGGTTACTTGCGCCGTCTTTTTGAAGACAGCTGGCTTCATGGATCTTTCACTCCTATCTCTGCATGGACTAAGATTTGTACTGCCGCTGGATTCCTTCATGGAACGGATTTCACCTCCTTCGCATTTGAGTTTCACTTTACACATGTTCGAATGGGATTCACGGTATATGTCCGTCTATCCTTGGTTGAAAAATAATGAAATGGATAAATTGACAAAATTGTGAAGTCCCGTTCTGCATAAGCTTGTCTTACCCGAGAAAAATACGGTTGAAACAGCTGCAATACAGCTTGCCGGACATAGTAAAAAGCCGCCCGGAGAACGGACGGCTTTGCTTGAAACGTTAAATTAGTACACGAAACCGCGAAGTACGATAACCAGAAGGATGAACAGTACCAAAATGATGGCAGCGGAAGTCCAACCACCGTATCCTACGTCTCCCATTCCGACTCTCTCCCTTCAACTAAAGAGTTGTCATCCGACATACTGTATAATATGTGGAAGGCAAAAAACGGTATGTGCGAATACCCATCCGCTGCAAATATCGTGTACTCGCCATGGGATGGCAAATATCATGCAGGGACATGCGGGGAGGCGGCTCTTCCCGTAGGGTGCTTATGCCTGAACCGGCTTAAAGGCTTTAAGCGGGAGCATGCAGAGCGCCAGCATTAAGCCGACAAATGCGATAAAATAAGGGGAAGTATGACTTCTTATATGACCGGCAACAATGGGTCCTATAAAGGCTCCGATCGAATAGGATATCGACAAAAAAGAAAATACCCGTCCGTAGCGGTTGGCACTCGTCACGCTTGCGAGCAGAGAGGCGATGGCGGGGAAAATCACTCCTTTGGCCATGCCGATCAGGAACAGCGATACATAGAGAGGAAGCGGCCAGCTCACCGACATGCCGAAAAAAACTAGAGCGAGCGCGAGACACCCCGTCGTCGTACGGAGCAGAGGTGAAAAGCGGTTGATGAACAGCATGCTCAGCGTAACCAAAGCGCCCAGACTGACGACGGAGAACAACAGGCCGGACGTCATGATCGATCCGCTCGCTTCTTTCATTAAAGGGAGCTCGAAGAACAGAATGCCCTGCGAACAGGACAGGCCGAGCGGGATGACGAAAAACAGCCAAGGGACCGGCTCATCCAATGCGCCGGCTTGCTTCTGGTTTTTGAGCGCAGGGACGTTACTGTCTCCATGTACGGGAGGGAACAGCTGAGCGGCGGCCAGTGTATACTGGCGTTCTTTTACACCGAAGATGGCCAGAACCCCCGTGATGATGAGAATCCATCCGAGAACCGTGAACGATAGCGCAAATCCTAGCTTGGCTACCAGATAGGCGCCGGCGGCAGGGCTCAAGACCGAGGCCATCGTATGAACGAGCCCGTTGCCTGCCATCAGCTTGCTTTGCTGGACATTATCTCTGGCGATTTTGGCCAAAAGCGAGAGACATGCCGGGGATAAGAAGGCCAGCACGAATCCGCTGACGGATCGAATGTAAAGAAGCTGCCACGGATCGGTAACGCGGGATTGAACTAACAGCACGATACCTGCTACAATCAGGCTAGACACAATGAATCGTTTGCTTCCATACTTATCTACTCCGTAGCCTGCCAGCAAGTTGCCGGGCAAATGCGTTATGGAGTAAACGCCCAATATAAGCCCGATAAATGAGGGAGCAGCCCCGAGCGAGATGGCAAACGGAGACAAGATTGGGTACTGAGCATGCAAATCGAAAAAGGCTACGAACATAAATAAATATAGCCATATTGCGGTTTTCAACATCATCACCTCGAACCTCATGTTTGTCTAACGCGTGGACACGATTGCCTTATCATTACTTTTACGTGACAAGCCGTACGGTTAGTACCATTATTTTGCAGCCCGGGGGCGTAGCGGTTTGTGCGGGAACCTATTTGAAAGAAAGGCGGTTGTTTGTGGACCCGGTCATCATTGCGATTTTGGGAGTTATCGCCATCGTCGTGCTGTTCCGCTTGCGGATGACTTACCGAAAAGCGAGAGACACGGATAAGTCGGAGGAAATCCAAAGGAAGCTCGCGGAGCTGCGGCGCAAAAGAGAAGAAGAGTAAGTTTCGTTACCTATTGAAGGGGAGAGATGGAAGTTGGATTTTATCGTACCGTTTTTGCAGGAGCGCTGGTTTATCATTGTAGCCGCCATTGTCGTGTTATTCGTTGTCATTAAGATTGTAAAGACGGTCATCAAGTGGATCCTCGTGCTGGCGATTTTGGCGGGGTTGTTCTTTTATGGCGCCAACTACAAAGATCAGCTGCTGGAAATCGGAACCGCCGTAACGGCCGAGGTGAAGAACCAGGCGATCAAGACCATTTCCGGGGAAATGAAGGAAGCGCAGTACAAGCAAAATGCGGACGGCACGTTCACCGTTACGACCAAAAGCTTGAAGCTGGAAGGAAATCCCGGCTCCAACGAGGTTAAAGTCACCTTCATGAATCAGACGTTCACGATGAAAATGGACGAGGTCGTCAATGCTTTGATCGAGCAAGCCAAAATGAATACCAAAATGTAGAGGCTATCAGGAGTCTAAAAGGAAGCCGAGCACGCTCCCGTGCTGAGCCAAAGTCGAAAGAGGTGAGAGCATGAACGGATTGATGGACGCGGCGGAAACCGTGAATTGGATAACGATCATTCTGGTCGTCACGCTGGCGATGTCCGCCATCCAGGGCATGCTGCGCGGAGCCTCTTCCTCAGCGCGCCATCTTATGCTGATGGTTGCGGAAGCCGTAGCGACCGTTCTCAGTCTCCTGCTTGCCTGGAAGCTGGCCTCCTGGCTGTCTCCGCAGGCTCAAGCCTGGCTGGCATCGCTGCCGCTCGACATTCCCGACGAGGAGCTAGGATGGTTCAAGCAGCTGTATTATACGCTGATGACAGGGATGAGAGACTTCTCTCTGCTGCGGTACGGCATATTGTTCGTGTTAGGGTACGGTATCGTCAAGCAGGTGCTGTGCCGCATTATCGATCCGATCATGGACGGCTGGGTAGCGGACTCGCTGCGGAATGAGGATTCTCGCCGCAGAGGGGGGCCGTCGTTTATCAGCAGTGTGCTTGGTGGCATCATCGGCATGGTGACCGGCGCGGGAAGAGCCTTGCTGATCATCGCTGCCCTCTTCATCGCCGTTACGCTGTTTCCGCAGACGCCTGCCGCCAATTACATCCAGGCTTCGGGCCTGTACCAGAAAGGCGCCAATCAGGTGATTAAGCCGGTGACCGGGGATTTCCTGGCCAGCTCGCTGCCGGTATTTACGCGGGCGGTCGAGCAGGAGTTCAGCAACATCCTGCAGCGCAAGTACGAGGTGCTGGATGCCAGAATCCCGGACGACATTGCAGCGGCCGCCAAGGAAGTAACGGCCAAAGGCGGGAACGACGAGGAGAAGGCGCGGCTGCTGTACCGCTGGGTCGGAACCCGCGTCCAATATGATTGGGACAAAGTGACGCTGTACGAGACAAAACGGATTTGGAAGGAGCAGACGCCCGACGAAACGTTTGCCACGAAAAAGGGTGTGTGTATTGACTACTCCCGGTTGTACGCAGTGATGGCCCGTTCCATAGGCCTGGATGTAAAGGTCGTTACCGGACTCGGCTATGACGGACGGGGCGGCTATGGGCCTCATGCATGGAACGAGGTTTACTTATCGGAAACGCAGCAATGGATTCCTCTTGATTCCACCTGGGTGTCCAGCGGCGGGAACTGGTTCAATCCGCCGAACTTTAACGAAACGCATATACGCGAAACTTAGATTGCAAGCCGGTCGTCTCTGTTTGGGATGGCCGGCTTTTTCTCTTTGGGGTGAAATGTGGTAAACTACACAATAGTGAACATCCGCGAAAATTGTTGGATTATAGCATAACCATGCAGTTGATGAAACTCGCATGAGTCTGTGAAGGAGTAAGCTGATCATGTTGCCTAAACCTCTTGAAACATATAAAGCCGTGTTTTTCGATGTAGGGGATACGCTGATGACGATTCCGGCATCGAGGATTATTATGCAGCAGTTTCTGGCGAGCCGTTCGCTGCAGCGCGGGGAAGAGCAGGTAGGAGAGCTGTTTACCGAAGCGTTCCGTCTGTTTTATTATGGTAAGCAGCTCGACCCTTTCGCCGTATGCACGCCGGAGTCGGACCGCGCCTTTTGGATGAAGCTGTATCATTATATATTGGAAAAGCTGGGCGTTCATGAGGAGCGCTGGACGGAGGATCAGATTCACGAGTGCTGCCACGGCATGTACGATCTGTTCACAGGACCGGAGCCATACCAGCTGTTTGACGACGTAAAAGAGAGCATCACCAAGCTGAGCGAGAGGGGCTTACGCCTCGGCATCATCTCGAACTTCGCGGCTACGCTGCCGACGATTCTGGAGCACAAAGGAATACTGCACTACTTCGATCCTGTCATCGTCTCTACTCTGGTAGGGCTGGAAAAGCCGGATCCGGCGATCTTTCATTTGGCTCTCGAGCAATCGGGGTTAGCGGCTTCCGACGTGCTGTATGTAGGGGACCACGATCTGAACGATATTTGGGCGCCGAATCAGGCAGGGATTGACGCAGTGAAGATCAAGCGTTACGATTATCATTCTGGCACAGGCATTCATTCCTTGCACGAGCTGCTCGCGTAATTTGTTAAAGGAGCTGTCGCATCATGAGAAAATCTATGTCCACGGATGACCCGCAGCAACATGAAAAAAATAAGCGGCGTCATTTTACCGTCCGCATAAATTTATTGTTTTTTTGCACATTCTTTTTGTTTTCCGTCCTTATCGTCCGTTTAGCTATACTTCAATTCGTCGAGGGCAAAGAGCTGAAGGCTGAGGAAGCGATGAACACGAAGCGGGATACACCTATCGCGCCGATCCGCGGCAATATTTTTGATAGCAAAGGGTACCCGCTCGCTTTTACCTCCTCCACCCAGTCCTTATATTTCCGTATGGAAACCGATCAGAAAAAAGAAGAAGTCATCGCTCTGGCCCATCGGCTGGAGGAATTGTTCAAGCTGTATAACGAGTCGCCGAAATCGAACCTGACGGCCGCCGATATTATCAAAGAAATGGACGTCGGATACGATCTGGAGAAAAATTCGACCACGTCTCCAAGCTATTCCTTCGTGCCCCGGCGGATCAAATCCGGCTTGTCCGAGAAGGAAATCGCCTATATTTTGGAGCATCGCGACGAAATGAAATGGCTGGAAATCATGGAGGAAAGTATCCGCACCTACGACAATGAGAGAATCGCCGTGCAATTGATCGGCTATATGCGGCCTTTCTCCCGGGCGAGAGAGCCTAAGAACGGGCTTGATTTCTACAAAAACAAAGACAATACAACCGGATATCTCGATACCGAGGATGTAGGCTACGACGGCATCGAGCTGATGTATCAGGAGGAGCTGCGCGGCAAAAACGGGATGAAAACTTACCCGGTCAACGCCTCGCAAAAAATTATCGGCAAAGTGTCGATCGAGGCGCCTAAGAAGGGCAATAACTTATTTTTGACGATCGATAAAGACATCCAGCAAGTAACCGAGCAGGCGATTATCGATCAGCTAGCGCAAGCAAAGTCTCCGGCCGCGAGGAATAACCGGTACGGGTACGCGCCGTATGCCAAAGCGGGATACGCCGTAGCGATGGAAGTCGACACGGGACGCGTCGTTACTATGGCGAGCATGCCCGATTATGATCCGAACGTATGGAGCGGGGGTATTTCTACCCAGGAATACAACGACATCCAGCCGTTCATCAACAACGGGACAATTACGACGGCTTACCCGGACTACCCCGAGAACGAGCTGAAAAACCATCCTACCTCCATCGTGTATGTAGGGTCGATCATTAAGCCTTTGTCCGTGCTGGTCGGCTTGAACGAAGGATTGTTCGGGGTCAATACACCGTATAACGATACGGGAGTGTTCACGTACGGTAAGGACAACAATTCCAAGCTGACGAACTCCGACCGGAAAGCTTACGGACCGATCAATGCTGCGGAAGCGATCGAGCATTCGTCGAATACGTTCATGTCGGCGATGATCGGCAACGCGCTCTATATGCGCAGCGGCGCCAAATCCGTAGATATTTGGGAGTCCTACTTGAACAAGTTCGGGCTCGGCGTGCTGACGGGCAGCGGGCTTCCGAGAGAGTACGCGGGGGGCAGTGAGTTCAAGACGAATACGAAGGAAACGCTCCAATCCCGTATGGTGTTCGCCTCCTGGGGACAGAACGAGAAGTATACGACCTTGCAGATGGCGCAGTATGCCGCAACGCTCGCGAACCGCGGCAAAAAGATGAAGCCGATTTTGGTCGATAAAATCGAGACGTACGATTTCAAGCCGGTGACGCAAATCCAGCCGGAGGTGCTCGAAGAAACGACATTCCCTAAAGCCTATTGGGATACGATCATCAAAGGGATGGAAAAGGTTAACGTGCAGGGCTTCGACGGCTTCCCTTACAAGTTCGCGCGAAAAACAGGAACGTCGACTCAATCGGTCGGCGGCAAAATGATCGATAACGCGGTGTTCGTAGCGTATGCGCCGTTGGACAAGCCTAAGCTGGCCGTTGCGGTCGTAGTGCCGGAAGGCGGCTTCGGAGCATGGAATGCAGCGCCTATCGCGCGCAAAATGTTTGACGCCTACGATCAAGTGTACGGCCTAGACGGGGTGCCTAAGGGCAAGCCGACTAACACGAACACTCCAACTCCATAGAGCTGGGCTGACAGGCTTGGCACATAGTGAAAGAACCTCCGGTTCGGTTCGCAGCTTGAAGAAGCTGCTTACGAACGGAGGTTCTTTTTTTCGCCGCCGATGCAAAAAATGATCCAAATTGTTGTGATAAGTCGCACATACAAACAGGGGGGAGCGTAGTAATCTGTAGAGTATACAATATTTTCGTTCATGGAGGCGGGGAAAATGATGGTGCACGGTAAGCCGCAAATGAAGTCCGAAAGCGCTCATGTTACGGAGCTGTCTGCGCTGGTGGACCGCTTGAAGGAAGAACACGCCGAGCTGATGCAGGTGCTGGACGAGATGGAGCAGCAATCGGTTCAAGCGGAGCAGGAGACGGACAAGAGCAGGGCGATCGGAAGCCTGCTGCATTTGAGGCTCTGGGCGACGGCTTTTCAGGAGGAGCTGCAAAAGCACTCCGATTGGGAGGAAAGAGAGCTGTATCCGTTTCTGAACGTGTATTTTCACAAGCACAATAAGCCTTCGATTGTCCCGTCGCTATGGATGCTGGAAAAAGAGCATGAGCTCGCAATGGATAACATGAATTCCTTCTTCCGCGCCGTGCATGCGTTGAGGCCGGATTCCGACGCGATGCTGATCAAACGGGCCGCAGCCTATTTGACTCACTCGTGCCGCATCATGAAGGAACATCTGGAGAAGGAGCAGCAGTTTATATTTCCGTTGACGGATCGGGCTTTGACCGACATCGATTTTTTATTTTCCTGAGTCGAGTTCAGCGGCGATGACTTTATGCAGGTATGGCGTCACTACGTTATGTAGTGGCGTTTTTTGTATGGGTGGGAAGGAGTAATACGGTGCCGGAGATGCATGTTGCGGTTGCGCTGCGGTTGCTAGCGGGGGGAGGCTGGTGTGCCGGTTTGAGGTACTCATTGGCGTGGTGCGTGGGGAAGCGCAGGTGGTCAAGAGCAAAGGCAGATCAAGGTTACTCCATGCCAGACCGCAATGCTTCGAGCCTCGACTAGAGCGAATGTATTAGAAGGTGAGCCATGGGGGGGCAAGGTTGGTAAAGAACAAAAGGGCATACCAAGGTTACTCCATATCAGAGCGCAATGCTTTGTGCCTTGACCAGAGCGAATGTATTAGAAGGTGACTATGGGGGCAAGGCTGGTCAAGAGTAAAAACGCATAACAAGGTTATTCCATATCAGAGCGCAATGCTTTGTGCCTCGACCATGGCGAATGTATTAGAAGGTGAGTCATGGGCGTGAGGCTGGTCAAGAGCAAAACGCATACCAAGGTTACTCCATATCAGAGCGCAATACTCTGTGCCTCGACCATGGCGAATGTATTAGAAGGTGACTATGGGGGGGCAAGGTTGGTCAAGAGCAAAAGGCATACCAAGGTTACTCCATATCAGAGCGCAATGCTTTGTGCCTCGACCATGGCGAATGTATTAGAAGGTGACTATGGGGTGAAGGGCTGGTCAAGAGCAAAGGGCAGAC
>NZ_JBHTVD010000015.1:0-90365 GCF_042793215.1 Paenibacillus sp. NPDC056579 | reverse complement strand
CTCCATATCAGAGCGCAATGCTTTGTGCCTCGACCATGGCGAATGTATTAGAAGGTGACTATGGGGTGAAGGGCTGGTCAAGAGCAAAGGGCAGACCAAGGTTACTCCATGCCAGACCGCAATGCTTTGTGCCCCACCGTACACTTGTTTGGAAGAATCCATAGTTAGAACCAAGGTTACCCCTCTGTCACACCGCCTCGCTCTTTGCTTCGACCATGGCGATCTTTATGAAGGCAAGGTTCAGGGGAGAACAAGGTTACTCATTCAAACTCAAGAGCATCAAATGTCCCCTAGTAGGTCGATCGGACATTGGTTCCGTTATTCGTGCATAAAGGCCCGAAAAGGAGGACGGATCGGACCGTGGTTCCGTTATTGGCACAAATTCGGCTTGCTTTGGGCGAAAAATCGCTCAATAAGTGCATCTGTGTCCGATACGTGTGTGTTTTCGATGTATTTCATCGAAATAGCGGATCTCTTGTCCGATCGACTACCCTTCTCCCATCAGAGAGGGTAGTTGTTGGCATAGCCTTTTACACTGCCATGCGCAATACAAGTAACTATAGTTTCTTAACTAGAAAAGAGCGGCAAGCAGCCGCTCTTCTCCATATCAGCAGGCGCCGATTAGAACGCCCAGTTACCCTTGCGGAATACCGGCTCTTCCGTACCGTCCGCGGTGACTCCGAAAATATCCATCTCAGCCGATCCGATCATAAAGTCGACATGAGTCAGGCTCGTGTTGAGACCTCTTGCCTTCAACTCGTCCTGCGACAAGCCCTTGCCGCCTTCGAGGCAGAACGCATAGGCGCTTCCGATTGCCAGATGGTTCGAAGCATTTTCGTCAAACAGCGTATTGTAGTACAGGATGTTCGACTGCGAGATAGGCGATTGGTGCGGTACAAGCGCGACTTCGCCGAGATAATGGGAGCCTTCGTCCATTTCGATCAGATTTTTCAGCGTGTCTTCGCCTTGCTGGGCTGTTACGTCAACAATCCGGCCGTTCTCAAAGGTAAGCGTGAAGCCGTCGATGATGTTGCCGCCGTAGCTAAGCGGCTTCGTGCTGGACACTTTGCCGTGAACGCCGGTTGCATGCGGAGCGGTAAACACTTCCTCCGTAGGCAGGTTGGCCACAAACGCATTGCCCTGCTCGTTGATGCTGTCCGCGGCGACCCAAATGTGGCCTTCCGGCAGCTCGATGACCAGATCGGTGCCTGGCGCTATGTAATGGAGCTTCTTGTATTTTTTGGCGTTCAAGTAATCGGATTTTGAGTTCAAGGTTTGGATGTGCTTCTCCCAGGCACCGACCGGGTCGGCTTGATCGACGCGCACTGTTTTGAAAATAGCGTCCCACAGCTTGCTGACTTGCTCTTCTTCCGGAAGCCCCGGGAATACTTTGGCAGCCCAGGCTTTGGATGGCACGGAAACGACGCACCAGCTGAATTTGTCGGACTGCATGTACTGACGGTACTTGGCCATTGCTTTGCCGTAGGTTTTTTGATGATTGACGATCCGCTCCTGCGGTATGCCCTTCAGCAGATCCGGATCGGACGAAACGATGCTGATCACGGCGAATCCTTTTTCCGCAAGCTCCAGCATCTCGGCCGCATACCATTTGGGTTCATCGAGGAACGAGGCGTCGGGAGCCAAGTCGTAGCGCAAACGGGTTACGGTATCGTCCGTCCAGTTGACCTTGACGTGGTGGGCGCCGGTTTCGTACGCTCTCTTGACGAGAAGGCGGACGAGCTCTGCCGCATCGATAGTGGCATTGATGACCAGAGTCTGGCCTTTTTGGATATTCACGCCGATATTCACAATGATATCCGCATATTGCTGAAGCTGCTTTTCAAAACTCGTCATAAGTAAGCCTCCTTTGGAATGGGTTTCCTTCTTTATCTTAACAAAAAACCAACGCAGACTCCAAGTTGAACAAAGCATAAATCGAGGCGGCAGAAAAACGAGGTAACGCGGCGCCTGAATCAAGGACCGGACGAGCTTGCCGTACTTGTGCTGCACAGATATGTCCTCGTCTTCACAAGGGCGGCAAAAATGTGAAAAGGATTTTTTTTGAATAAATGTTGCACTAGAGAAACAAATTTGTATATAATAAAAATAAATTGTACAGGGAAACAAAAGTTGATGAGGAAAACAATTAGAGCCTCGGTCAACTTTTTAGGGGAATAACCATATACTACCCAAAGGAGTGGAGCTCAAGTGAAAAGCAAGCCAATCTCATCGTTCAGAAGGTTTATTATGACGCTTCTTTTTTTATCCGTAGCAGCAGCGCTGGCGGCATGCGGCAATCAGGGGAGCGGCAGTCAGGCGAACGGTAAAATCAAAGTTACAACCACGATCGGAATGATTGCGGATATTACAAGACAGGTCGGAGGACAGCACGTAGAGGTTACCGGGCTGATGAAGTCGGGTGTCGATCCGCACTTATACAAAGCGTCTCAAGGGGATGTCAAGAAGCTGGAGCAGGCGCAAATTATTTTTTATAACGGACTTCATCTGGAAGGCAAAATGATTGAAATTTTCGAGAAGATGACCAAGGATAAACCGACTGTGGCAGTGTCCCGGAACATTCCCGAAAAGCAGCTGAGAGGCTGGGAGGGCGGAGAAGCGTCCCATGACCCGCACATCTGGTTCAATGTGAAGCACTGGATTTCGGCAACGGAAGTCGTACGCGACGAGCTGAGCAAGCTCGATTCCGCACATGCCGCCGACTACAAGAGCAATGCCGAAGCTTACATCAAGCAGCTGAAGGAGCTTGACGATTACGCGACGAAGCAAATCGCCTCGATTCCGGAGAAGCAGAGAGTGCTTGTAACGGCCCACGACGCGTTCGGCTATTTCGGCGACGCCTATCAAATCAAGGTGATGGGGCTGCAAGGCATCAGCACGGCATCCGAGTACGGCTCCAAGGACGTGAGCGATCTTCGTGAATATTTGGTCAAAAATCAAATCAAAGCGGTATTCGTCGAATCGAGCGTACCGAAGAAATCGATTGAAGCGGTCATCGAAGGGGCCAAAAAACAAGGCCATGAAATAAAAATCGGCGGAGAGCTGTTCTCCGATGCGATGGGAGAAGAAGGCACGCCGGAAGGCACTTATATCGGAATGGTTCGCCACAACGTCGATACGATTGTAAAAGCTCTGAAATAAAGAAGCGGAGAGGATGGAGAGATCCTATGAAACAAGCAGCGCCACTCAGCATAACGAATATGACGGTAGCTTATCAGAAAAAGCCGGTTTTGCGGGACATCGCCTTCGAGATTCCCGAAGGGAAATTGATCGGGATCGTCGGCCCTAACGGAGCGGGCAAATCGACGCTCATCAAGGCGGCGTTGGGACTCATTCCGCGCGTAACCGGTGAGGTGAGCATTTACGGCAAGCCCTATGCGGAGCAGCGCAAGCTTGTAGGCTATGTGCCGCAGCGGGAATCGGTCGACTGGGATTTCCCGACGAGCGCTCTGGACGTAGTCATGATGGGACGTTACGGGCATTTGGGCTGGTTCAAGCGGCCTGGCGCGAAGGAGCGGCAGACAGCGATGGAATGTCTCGAGAAGGTCGGCATGGCCGACTTCGCGGGAAGACAGATCAGCCAGCTGTCGGGCGGACAGCAGCAGCGGATTTTTCTGGCGCGGGCATTGGCCCAGGACGCGCGCCTTTACTTTATGGATGAACCGTTCGTCGGCGTCGATGCGGCGACGGAGAAAGCGATCATTACACTGCTGAACGAGCTGAAGACACAGGGCAAGACCGTGCTGGTCGTCCACCACGATCTGGCTACCGTCAAGGAATACTTCGACTGGGTCATGCTGCTCAATGTGCAGCTGGTGGGAATCGGTCCGACGGAAGACATCTTTACGAAGGAACAGCTGCAGCGCACATACGGCGGCAGGCTGACGATGTTAAATCACGACGATGAATCGATCATCGTCTCAGCGAGGTGAGGCGGCATGGAAGGATTCAACTTGCTGGAGCTTTTTCGCGATCCTAATGCGCAGTGGATATTGCTCGGAAGCATCCTGCTAGGCTTGAGCAGCGGGGTTCTCGGCAGCTTTGCCTACCTGCGTAAGCAGAGCCTGATGGGGGATGCGCTGGCGCATGCCGCACTTCCCGGCGTATGTATCGCGTTCATGCTGACCGGCTCCAAATCGATATTTTTCTTCTTGATCGGCGCTGCCATCTCGGGACTGATCGCGACGTTCGGCGTCGGGTTCGTGACGAGAAACTCCCGCATTAAGCAGGATTCTGCTCTCGGTATCGTGCTGTCGGTATTTTTCGGCTTCGGCATCGTTCTGCTGACGCAAATACAGCACGGGTCGAGCGGCAATCAGAGCGGTCTGGATAAGTTTCTGTTCGGTCAGGCCGCATCCATGATTCATTCGGACGTGGTTATCATGACGGTTGTAGCCCTTGTGCTCGTTCTTGTATGTACGCTGCTGTTCAAGGAGTTCAAGCTGCTCAGCTTCGACTCCGGCTTTGCCAAAGGTCTCGGCTATCCGGTAGCTTTTCTGGATCAGCTGCTCATGTTCTTGATTGTCGTTGCCGTTGTAGTGGGAATCCAGGCGGTAGGCGTGGTGCTGATGTCCGCGCTGCTTATTACTCCCGCCGTATCCGCAAGATATTGGACGGAGCGGCTCGGCGTGATGGTCGTATTGTCCGGCCTGTTCGGCGCGATCAGCGGGTTTATCGGCACCTTGATCAGCACGACCTCGAGCAACATGCCGACAGGCCCATTGAGCGTGCTGGCGGCAACGGCATTGTTTATCGTATCGGTCGTATTCGCTCCGCGAAGGGGCATTTTGGCAAAAGTGCTTCAACGGGTATCGGTGAAAAAGGCGGTGCTGGAGGAGAAAAGCCGTCCGGTCAGACCTATCGGCAAAACGACGGCGCAGCCAAGCAAGGAGGGGCAAGCATGAATGACTTTTGGATATTGCTGACGGCGGCATTGGTGGCCTGCTCCTGCAGTCTTCTCGGATGCTTTCTCGTCCTCCGCAAAATGGCGATGATCGGCGATGCGATCAGCCACTCCGTGCTGCCGGGCATCGTTATCGCCTTCTTGCTGAGCGGCTCCCGCGATTCGTTCTTCATGATGCTCGGGGCGGCAATTCTCGGCTTGATCACCGTATTCTTGATCCAGATGTTCCAGCAGAGCGGCGTGCAATCCGACGCTTCGATCGGGGTAGTGTTTACCGCCTTATTCTCCGTCGGTGTCGTTCTCGTAAGCATTTATACGCGGCAGGTCGATCTCGATCTGGATTGCGTGCTGTACGGCGAAATTATCCGCGTACCGTGGGATACGATTACGTTCGCCGGCATGGAGATCGGCCCTAAGGCAGTATGGGCGCTGGGGCTAGTGCTGCTGCTGAGCGGCTCGGTGATCGGCTTGTTCTACAAGCAGTTCAAAATATGCTCCTTCGATCCGGCAATGGCGGCGGCGGTAGGAATTCCCGTAGCGTTCTTCCACTATTTGCTGATGGGGCTAGTGTCCATGACAACCGTCGCTTCCTTCGAAAGCGTAGGCGCGATCCTCGTTGTCGGAATGCTCGTAGTGCCTGCAGCGACGGCCTATTTGCTGACTGAGCGTCTGGGCGTCATGATCGTATACAGCATGATCATCGGCGTAATCAGCTCGACGGCGGGTTATTACGTATCCATGCTGCTTGACGCATCGATTGCAGGTTGCATGATATCGGTAGCCGGAGTATTGTTCGTTATCGCCCTGCTGTTCTCTCCGACACACGGCGTCGTATGGCGCA
Source organism: Paenibacillus sp. NPDC056579 (assembly GCF_042793215.1). Classification (NCBI taxonomy): domain Bacteria; kingdom Bacillati; phylum Bacillota; class Bacilli; order Caryophanales; family Paenibacillaceae; genus Paenibacillus; species Paenibacillus sp. NPDC056579. The sequence continues at coordinate 84,603 of NZ_JBHTVD010000015.1, read as the reverse complement.
AAATGAAACAGCGCCGCAGCTTGGTGGAAGAAGCGGCTTAACAGCACATAAGAAAGAGGCCGGTCAATCGACCGGCCTTGTCGTACTGCCAGGCTCTTGTAGAAACCTTATTTTTTCGAAATGTTTGTAATACGTAGGTGGGGATATGCCTCGGAGGAGTTTACGTCCGCCTTTGAAACCTGTGAAAATACCGCTAAATCTATCCGATTCACAGGATTCAACAGCGGCTGGAGGGGCATATCCCACCGGAGTATACAATCAAATTTCGAGTTTCTTTGGTTTCTTAACAAGCTCAGGCCGGTCAATCGACCGGCCTTGTTGTGCTGCCGATATGCATCTCGCATTGAATGCGGATATGCTCAAAGGGAAGCGTCGGGTTGGCGATCCGCCACAGCATCCGGTCTGCGGCACGGTAGCCGGTTTCACGGATCGGCAGAAGCGGGCGTGTAAAAGGCGGCAGGGGACTGCTCCCGGTCTGCTCGTTCAGGAAGCCGATCAGCGACACATCCTCCGGCACCCGCAGCCCAAGCTCCGAGCAGAGCTTGTACACTAACGGCACCTCGCCGTCGATGCCGCAAATGATTGCTGTCGGCTTCCAGCGCCTCCACTTCTCCTTTAAGTCCTCCAGCCAATCCGTGTGCGATTGGCGCGGAGACGTCGAATGCTTCGCAGGATCGACGGCTGTGCCGAAATCGCTCATGGCCTGGCCAAAAGCCTGCCAGCGAAGAGCAAACCCCCGCTGTACATGGATGTCTCCGACATACATGATGCTCGAGTGGCCAATGCTCCGCAAATAGGCGACCGATTGGTACGTTGCTTCGTACACATCCCAAATGACGCTGTCCAGCCGCGTTCCGGGTGGAGGGAAGCTGAGCAGAATCCGCGGCATTGCAAGCTCGAAGAGCGGTCTCTCCCAAGCTTTCGGCACGATGCTCGGCGCTATAAAAATGCCGTCGGCGTATTGTACTTCATGCTCCTCAAGCCATCGCGCCATCGCTCTTTCGCCGATCGTTTTGGGCAGCAGCAGCGTATCGATCTGATGGCCGAAGGAAGCGAATCGTTCATGCAGCCCTTCTAACAGCAGGCGGTTGTAGTTGACCGATTCTTCGGTCTGCACAAGAAGGAAGCGCTGCCGCTCCAACGGATAAGGAGCAATATGCTGCAGCCTCAGGCTGCGGATTTGCTCTCTAGTGTAGTAGCCCGCTTGTTCAGCCGTCCGGACGATCAGCTGGCGGGTCGCTTCGGACATCCCCGGCTTTCCCTTGAGCGCCTTGGAGACGGTCTGTACCGTCAATCCGAGCTCCTTTGCCAACGATTTCAGCGTCACTGCTTTGCGGACAGGCATATACGCCCCCTCCTCGTAATCCCAATGATTGTTCTTCCATCGTATCACGTTTCCCCGATGCAAGTGAATGATAAGTTAAACTAAAGTGAAACTAGTTCCCTCCGTACGGCTTACTATAATGTAAGTATCAGCACCCCAAGCCGGGTCTAAGGAGGATGTTACAATGTCTATTTCAGCCAATGGAAAGTCTTTGAATACGATGACCGTTCCGTCCCAGCAGCTTCCGGTATCCTATACGCCGGATGTCGTAGTGGTAGGAGGCGGGCCGACCGGAATAGCGGCGGCTATGGCAGCGGCCCGCAACGGAGCGGATACACTGCTCATCGAGCAAAGAGGCTATTTGGGAGGGATGGGTACGGCAGCGCTCGTGCCTGCGTTTTGTCCCTACACGGATGGAGAAAAGCCGGTAATCCGCGGCATCGGCCTTGATCTGCTCGAGCGGATGAAGCAGGAGGCGGGAGCGGATTTCCTGAACCGCTACAAGGATCGGCTCGATTGGGTTCCGATCGATGTGGAAACGCTGAAGCGCGTCTACGACGATGCCGTGCTGGCGAGCGGGGCGAAGCTGCTGTTCCACACGTTCGCGGATCAGGTGCTGCTGGACGGGGACCGGATTCAAGGGCTTGTCATCAGCAACAAGACCGGCCGATCCGTCGTTCAGGCGAAGCTGTATATCGACGCTACGGGCGACGCCGATTTGGCAGCGCTTGCCGGTGTGCCGTTCCAGGTAGGCGGCGAGGAGAGCGAGCTGCAGCCGGGCACCATGTGCTACGTAGTCACGGGGGCGGATAAAAGCCGCTTCGACCGGTTCATCCAAGAAACGGGCCAAGGCGGGCAGCTGGAAAAGACGATCGTAGAGGCGCAGCAAAACGGCGACCTGCCGGACGGGCGCAAGCGCATTTCCGGCATCGCCTGGATATCCGATACGGTGGCCGGCTTTAACTTCGGCCATATCTTCGGCATCGACGGCTCGAAGGCGGAGGATTTAACCCGTGCCGCGGTAGAGGGGCGCAGGCTGATCGAGACGCAAATCCGCTTCTTGCGCAAGTATGTTCCCGGCTTCGAGAACGCTCATCTCGTTCATTCCGGCGATCAGATCGGAATCCGGGAGACGCGGCGCATCGCCGGCGACTATACGCTGGTAGTGGACGACTTCCTGTCCATGCGCACCTTTGAGGACGATATCGCGAGAAACTCCTATTTCATCGATATTCATTTGGCGAATGCAACGAGTACGATGACGATCAAGCATTTGCCGAAAGGGCAGTCGCACGGCGTACCGTACCGCTGCATGCTGCCGCAGGGCAAGTCCAATCTGATCGTGGCCGGGCGCTCGGTCTCCTCCGATAGGCCGGTGCAGGGCTCGCTCAGGGTGATGCCGAATTGCTTTGCCATGGGGCAGGCGGCGGGAACGGCCGCGGCGATGCTGAGCGTAACGGGCGGAGGCTTCCGCGATATTCCGATTCGGGAGCTCCAAAGCAAGCTCATAGAGCAGGGCGCATGGCTCGGCGAGCGGCCGGGTCAGGCGGACGGCGGGGTCACGGTTGCCGCCGGCCATGTCACCTATGATGAGGAAAATGAGTAAAGGTGGTTCCTCACCCGCCTCACAGCGATGAGCCGGGGTCACCACGTGAAAGGTAAATCGCATCGCGGCATGACGCGGCTGGCCGCATTTTGCTACTAAAATCCGATCCGTCCCTGGAGGCTCGTCCTCCGGGGCTATTCCTATTAATGACAGTTTTCTTTTGCCGGTGCCTGTGCTTTACTTGGGGTATCTATCATAAATGAAGGGGGCCGGGATTGCATGTATACACTTGTCATCGTGGACGATGAGCCTCATGTCCGTTACGGTCTTCGTCATTATTTTCGCTGGAGCGATTTCGATATCGAGGTGGTGGATGAGGCGGATGACGGGCTGACGGGGCTGCAGACGGTCGAGCGCGTCAAGCCGGACATCGTGCTGACGGACGTTCGGATGCTTCATATGGACGGTATCCGGATGTCGACGGAAATTCGCGACAAATATCCGCATATCAAGATCGTATTTGTCAGCGGACATGACGATGCGGACTATTTGAAATCGGCGCTTCAGGTGAATGCGATCGATTATATTTTTAAGCCGGTCAATATGCAGGAGCTCGAAACGGTTGTGAAACGGGTTACCCGTGAGCTGGAGGAGGAACGGCGGGAGCGGAATCTCATCGCCGATATGCAGGTGAAGCTGACGCAGAGCATGCCGCTGCTCAGAGAGAAATTTCTCATGTCCATAATCCGTGACGGGGTCGGACAGCCGCTGCGTATACAGGACCGGCTTGATTTTCTTGGCCTTAAGCTGCCTGCGGAAGCTTCTTACTGGGTAATAATCGTGCAGATCGACGACAGCGCGGATGTGGTCGAGGTGCGCTCCGAACGGGATAAGCAGCTGCTGGCTTATGCCGTAATGAATGTGTGCGGGGAGCTGATCGCCCGCTATATGGACGGATACGCCTTTGAGAACCGCAGCGGCGAGTATGTCGGCATCGTGTACGGGGAGCACGGACAGGAAGGGCTGGAAGATCAATTGTTCCTGCTGGCCGAGGAGATACGAGACAATTTGGCCCGTTGGCTGAAAATCAGCGTCACTATCGGCGTAGGGGAGCCGGTGCATAAGCTTACCGCTCTGCCGTTGTCGTACACACAGGCAAGGGAGGCTGCCGACCGGAAATGGTATTTGGGCAAAAACCGCATCATTACTATGGATAGTCTGGAAACGGATGAAGACAGCCCTTACCGGTTCGATATGTCTCAGGACGAACGGTTTTTGTCGGCGCTAAAGGCGGCCGAGCCGGAGCCGCTGCTCCGCGAGCTGGACGTCTGGTTCGAGAGGGTGGCGCGAAACCGCAAGGACGGCTTCCACTACGGGCGTATTTTCTCGCTGGAGCTGATTCTTATGTCGAATCGGCTGCTGCTGGAGCTGAACATACATGACAGGGAGCTGGAGAAGAAGGAGACGGAGCTGTGGAGCCGCATTCATAAACAGGAAACGATTCGTGATGTCCGGCTGCTGCTGGAGCAGCATCTGCTCGACGTTTGCAAGCGGATTCAAGAAAAGCGGAGCGGCAAAGCCCGCAACGTGATCGAGCGCATCCGAGCGGTCATGGAGCAAAGGTACGCGGAGAATCTTACGGTAACCGATGTGGCGGCGAGCGTTTACTTAAGCTCCACTTATGTCAGCTTGCTATTTAAGCAGGAAACCGGAGAGACGGTATATGAATATTTGACGAAGGTCCGGATTGAGAAGGCGAAGGAAATGCTTGCCGATCCACAGTACAAGTTTTATGAGGTATGCGAAGCGGTCGGCTATTCAGATCCGAGCCATTTCAGTAAAATTTTCAAGAAATATACGGGGCTCACACCCAGCGGCTACAGGGACCAATTGACATAAGAAGGGGCTAGATTCGGATGAAAAAACGGTACCCAAGATGGATCCGCCAGCTTCCGGCGCTCTTCCGCGGCATCATCGAAGCAAGAAACTGGCTGTTGGCCTATGTGGTGTTCATATTGGTTCCCGCCGGATTTCTTCTGTATACGTACTACCAGAAATCGTCGGCGATTTTGGAGCAGGAGGTCACCCGGACGATGCTGCAGACGATCAAGCAAACCGGGATCAACCTGCAATATCAGCTCGACCGCGTTCGCGATACGTCTAACTCCCTGTTTATGAGCCCCAGCCTGTACCGGTATTTGGCCGAGCCCGATTCCGTGTTTCCGATCGATGTCATGAAAAATTTGCGTTCGCTGCTGGAGGTTGCTGAGAACAACGAAAATGTATTCCGGGTACGGCTCTTCGTCGACGATTCCAAGCTGTATGCCGGGGAGAAAGTCAATTTTTTTCCGGTGGAATCGCTCAAAGGCAGGCCCTGGTATCCGCATGTGCTTGAAGCGGGAGGCTCTCTGGTATGGACGGAAACGTACAAAGAGCATTATATCGACCGCGACGATGCCTACGTCATTTCGGCGGTGCGGATGCTGCGCGATCCTGCGGACTACGACCGGTTCGCAGGAGTACTAATCGTCGATATGAATGAGCAAACGATCGGGAGCTTATTGGGCCGCGTCGAGCTGTCCAAGCGGAATGCGCTGTATATTATCGATAAAAATGGCGCGATCGTTTGGCATCCGGACAAAGCGCGAATCGGGCAGCCGGCTGAACCTAGGGAGCTGCTGTCCCGCATAGTACAGTCCCGGGAAGGAATAGAACAGGCATTGGAAAACGGTGAAGTCAATTACACGGTGTTTACATCGATTCAAAATACCGACTGGAAGCTGGTTGCGGAAGTGCCGGCAGGGGAAATTTCCAGGCAGGCGGTGACGTTGAACCGGTTCTCGGGAGCGGCTATCCTTCTAGGCGCTTCCGTCTTGTTCCTGCTCCTTGTCTTCGTGCTTCTTGCCTTCGTCATCCGGGGCATGAACCGGCGGGTGCAGCTCGTCATTCGTGCCATTCACCGAGAAGGGCTGGAGCGCCTGGACGAGCACAACGTTCGTGAGGGCGGGAGTCTGAACGTACTGGAGCGGAGTGTCGACCATATGATGCACAAGGTCAAAGGGCTGATGGAGGAAACGTACGCCGCCAAAGTTCAGGAGCGGGAGGCGCAGCTGCGGGCGCTGCAAGCCCAGATCAACCCGCATTTTTTGTACAATACGCTCGATATGATCAACTGGATTGCCGTGGGGCGCGGGGCTACGGATATTAGTCAAATGATCGACGCCTTGGCCAAGTATTTCCGGTTAAGCCTGAACAAGGGCAGAGATATGGTAAGTGTGGAGGACGAGCTCGATTTGGCGAAGGTGTATTTAGACATTCAGCAAAGCCGCTTCCCGCAAAGCTTCGAGTTTACTATAGAGGCCGATCCCGAAGTCATGGGCTTCATGATGCCCAAGCTGACGCTGCAGCCGATTGTCGAGAATGCGCTGCTTCACGGCATCCGCAAATCGAAGCGGGGCAAAGGCTCCATCCGTGTGGAAGCACGCCGGGAAGGGAGCGATGTACTGCTCGCCGTCTCGGATGACGGTGCAGGCATGGAGGAGGAGCTGGCCGCCAGGCTGCTGACGGAGCCGCATTCGCAGACCCGGATGGACGGAACAGGCAGCTCCTACGGGCTGTACAATGTGAACGAGCGAATTCGTTTATATGCGGGTGAAGGATACGGATTGTCGGTTCGTTCCAGCCCAGGTGAAGGTACGACCGTGAATGTGCTCTTTACAGCGATACGTCCTGGCCGGATGAATTGAAAACTCCATAGGATTGAACCAGAAACCATAGAATCACCATCTACAGCCGATGACCCTCACCTCCTATAATTACATTATAAGAAGTTGTTTAAAAAGTTCACTTTGACCACATCAGAATGATCGGGTGCTAACTAGAACGGCATTCTGATTGGCGAATAAACCTACTTCTTAACGCGGTCGTTCATCTTCGAAATACCTCGAAAGTAGGTTTATCTCATAACGAAGTCAACCGAGAAGCTACTCGACATCGAATCTTGAACGAAGCCGGGAAGTCCAACCTTCTCGGTTCTGAAACCGAACTTTTTAAACACGCATTATAAGCACTCGGAGGTGACGCTAACATGAACACTACAACCGCTGCCGATATCGACAGCAAGCCTGCGGCAAGAGCCCGTGCTCAGCGGGACAGCCGGTGGAAGCTGTTCCGAAGCCATATCGAGATGTACGTCCTGCTGATTCCGGGCCTGATCTTTTTACTTCTGTTCAAGTACACGCCTATGTACGGCATCGTGATCGCGTTTCAGGATTTCAACATTTTCGACGGCATAGCCGGAAGTAAGTGGGTAGGGCTGGAGCAGTTCCGCAAGCTGATGCAATCGGAGGAGTTTGTCCAGGTGTTTACGAACACACTGCTCATCAGCGTGTACAAAATCGTGCTCCTGTTTCCGGTCCCTATCGTCGTGGCGCTCTTGCTGAACGAGATCCGGCGCATGTTTTTCAAGCGGACGGTGCAGACGATCATTTACCTGCCGCACTTTTTATCGTGGGTCATCATTTCCGGATTGTTCATCAACATTTTGTCGCCTTCCGGCGGGCTGGTCAACCAATTTCTGGCCTGGCTCGGCATGAAGGAGATTTCGTTCCTGCTGGACAACGATTATTTCCGCAGCGTCGTCGTATTCACGGCTGGCTGGAAGGAAGTCGGCTGGAACGCGATTATTTTCATCGCCGCTATTGCGGGGATCGAGCAGGAGCAATATGAAGCCGCTTCCATAGACGGGGCGGGAAGAATCAAGCAAATGTGGTATATTACACTGCCCGGCATTTTGCCTACGATCGTCCTCATGTTCATTCTGCGGATAGGGCATTTGCTCGATGCGGGAACGGAACAAATTTTGACGATGTACAACCCCGTCGTCTACCAAACCGGCGATGTCATCGGGACGTACGTGTACCGTGTCGGTCTCGGTAAAATGGACTACAGCTTCAGCACAGCTGTCGGCTTGTTCAATTCCGTCGTTGGCTTCCTGCTCATCGTATTCGGCAACACGCTCAGCAAAAAACTGCTTCACCGAAGCATTTGGTAAAGGGGGAGAACTCATGCGTAAAAAAACGATCGGCGACATCGGTCTGGATTTGTTTTCTTATACGGTGCTGCTCTTGATGGCCGTCGCCACGCTGCTGCCCTTTGCCAATGTGCTCTCCAAATCGGTGAGCGAGGAGTGGGCGGTCGTCTCGGGCAAGGTCGGTATTTTTCCGGTAGGCTTTCAACTGAAAACGATGGCTTATGTCGTCACCTCCAACCAGTTTATCCAATCGTTTCTCATCTCTGTATTGGTGACGGTCATCGGAACAGCACTTTCGATTCTAATAACGGCTGTAACGGCCTACCCGCTGTCGAAGCGCCACTTGCCTTTCATGAATGTTATCATGGTGCTGTTCGTCTTCACGATGATGTTCAGCGGGGGTATGATTCCGAATTACCTGCTGATGAAAAATCTTGGCTTAATCAACAGCTTGTGGTCGTTAATTCTTCCTGCGGTGATCAGCGTGTTCAATATGCTTGTGATCAAAAGCTACTACGAGAGCTTGCCGGAGGCGCTTGAGGATTCGGCGAAAATGGACGGGGCGCGAACGTTCACGATCTTATTCCGCATTATTTTGCCTCTAAGCGGTCCCGTAATCGCCACAATCGCCTTGTTTTATGCGGTGTATTATTGGAATGATTTCTTCAATCCGATGCTGTATATCAACGATCCTTCGCTCAAGCCTCTGCAGCTGTATTTGCGGGACATCGTTATGGATGCCGACTCGTCCTCGGCCGTCAACAAGAGCGTCGACGATCTGATGAATGTTTCTCCTGAAGGAGTACGGGCGGCTACGGTTATCGCTTCTACGGTGCCAATCCTGCTGGTTTACCCGTTTTTGCAAAAATATTTTATCAAAGGCGTGCTGATCGGCTCCGTCAAAGGGTGATGCGAGGTTTATATTTCATGGGTCGGAACGCCTGAGCGGCATTCCGGTCTTAAGAAATTGAAGCCATAGAAGACAATTCAAGGAGGGTTCATATGAACAAAAAGAAATGGATCGCCGTTACGCTTGCCGCTTTAACTCTCACTTCCGCCGCATGCTCTTCCAAAGGGGGAGACTCTTCCTCAGCTTCATCCGGTACGCCGGCTGCGGGGAATAAGGAAGCGAAGCCGCAGCTTAAGTCGCTGCAAATTTGGCAAAAGGACGATTACAATACGTATCCGGTAGCCAAATTGCTCGAAGAAAAAACGGGCTATAAAGTGCAATACGATATGCTGCCTCAGGACAAACCGCAGGATAAGCTGAATCTGCTGATAGCTTCCTCCGAGCCTTACGATGTGATCACGACGAACGGCGGCAGCGAGTTCAAGGCGATTTATGCCGATTATGCAAAAAAAGGAGCGCTGACCGATCTCGGACCGCTTATCGATAAATACGGACCGAACATCAAAGCGTCCGTTTCCCAGGCAACCCTCGATGCGGCCAAGGTGGACGGCAAGCTGTATGCGATTCCGACGACGGCGATTTCTTTTTCGGGAAGCAGCCTCATGTTCCGTCAGGATTGGCTCGACAAGGTAGGGATGAAAGCGCCTACAACACTGGATGAGCTGGTAGCGGTTTTGAAGGCGTTCAAGGAGAAGGATCCGGGCGGCAACGGCGATAAAAATATTCCGATGACCATCAAAGGCGACGATCCCATCGTAGTCAATATTTCAGGCGCATTCGGGCTTGCCAATTCGTATAACGATGTGAACGGCAAGCTGACTCCCCGGGTTCTGGACCCCGGATATAAGGAATATGTTGCTTTTATGACCGATTTGTTCAAGCAAGGCCTGCTTGACAAGGAATTCGGCGTGAACAAGGATGCGACGATGAAGGAGAAGTTCTCCAGCGGACGGGCGGGCGTCATTCCGCTGCACTGGGCCGACGTGCCAACGGTAGCGGACGCACTGAAGAAAAATCAGCCGGATGCGAAGATGGCCTACGCCCCTGCCATGAAAGGCAAGGACGGCAAGATGGGCATCTCCGCCTCGTCCGGGTTCGACCGGATCAGCTTCATTCCTAAGGCGTCCAAACACCCGGAGGAAGCAATCAAATGGATCAACGCCAAGCTGGATAAAGATACGTTCAAGCTGATGGCGATCGGCGAAGAAGGAAAGCACTATACGTTTAAGGACGGGGCTTACATGCCGATCCTGCCGATTTTCACCGACGAGCGCAATCAAGCGAACAACTTCCTCATGGGTGTCGACGAGAAAAATTATCCGACGTATTGGCAGGCGCGCGTCCGCAAAGACCCTCGCTTGTTCGAGGCATGGGAGTTTCTGAATGTGAAGCAGCCGGCCGAAATGAGAAAGGTCGATCTGCTCGGCATCTCGCCGTTCATGCCGGAGTACTCGAAAAATATCCAGCAGTTGGGCACGATGCTGAACGATTACACGGTCAAGCTCATATTCGGTGCGGAGCCGATCAGCGGACTCGAAGCGTTCCAGCAAAAATATAAAGCGGCCGGCGGAGACGCAAGCTTCAAAGAAGTGAACGATTGGTATACCACGTTGAAAAAGTAAGTGGATAGTATGCCGGTACGGTTTACGGTTAAAGAAAGAACATGATATGCAGTCAGGCTGGCGCACGGGGGGTCCCGGCGTCGGCTTGTTTGCACTAGAGGAGGATGAAACGATGGGAACGATTATCGAAGCGGATGTTGTCGTTTGCGGGGGAGGACCCGCAGGAGTTAACGCGGCGATTGCTGCAGGCAGAAGCGGTGCCAGGACGGTGCTGATCGAACGATACGGCTTTATCGGAGGCATGTCGACGGCTGCTCTGGTCTACCCGTGGATGACCTTCCATACTACGGAAGGCAAGCAGGTGATCAAAGGCATCGCGCAGGAAATCATCGACCGGCTGAAGGAGCGGGGCGCGTCTCCCGGCCATGTTCGCGATACGGTCGGATTTGTGCATACGATCACTCCGTATCATCCGGAGCATTATAAGGTGCTGGCGCTGGAGATGCTCAGGGAAGCGGGCGTGAAGCTGCTGCTGCACAGCTTCATCGACCATGTGGACACAGTCGAGGATCAGAGGATTCAATCGGTCCGGTTGACGACCAAATCGGGCAAAATCGATGTTCGCGGACGCGTATTTATCGACGCTACCGGGGACGCCGATATCGCCTATTTGGCAGGCGCTCCGTGCTTGCAGGGACGAGACGGCGACCGGCTGACCCAGCCTATGACGATGAAATTCCGCATGAGGGGCGTTGATCTGGCGCGTGTGAAGCAGTATATGCTTGAGAATCCGGACGAGTTTTATAAAAAAACGCCGTTCGAGGAGCTGCCGAATTTGCCTCTATCCGGCGTTCTTGGCTTCTTTAAGCACTGGAAGGAAGCGAACCTGCCGATCAATCGCGATCAAGTGCTGTTCTTCACAGGTCCCGAGGACGACGAGGTGCTGGTCAATACGACCCGCGTCCAAGGGCTGGACGGCACCGATGTCGAGGACTTGACCGAAGCGGAGGAGCTCGGGCGCAAGCAGGTGCTGCTCGTCGCCGAATTTATGCGGAGCCGGCTGCCCGGGTTTGAACGTGCGTCCGTCTCGTCCGTCGGAGCGCAAATCGGCATCCGCGAGACGCGGCGGATCGACGGGGTCTACGCGCTGCAGGTCGACGACGTCGTGCAGGGCCGGCGGTTCGCCGACGTTATCGCGCGAAGCGGCTACCCGATCGACATCCATGATCCGTCGGGCAAGGGAGTTACGGCCGCTTGGGTACAGGGAGACGGCGCCTACGATATTCCGTACCGCTGCCTGCTGCCGCAAAGGATTACGAATTTGCTCACCGCCGGACGCTGCATCTCTACGACCCACGAAGCGCTGGCGACGACCCGGCTTACGCCAAGCTGCATGGCAACGGGGCAAGCGGCCGGCTCTGCGGCGGGACTGGCCGTCAAGAACGGCGTTGCTCCCGCCGATGTCGACATGGCTGAGCTTCAAAGTGTGCTTGAAGCGGACGGCGCTTTATTGAACTAACGGCTAGAGACGGGAAGGAGAACTGCACTTATGCAAGTAGAAGGCGAAGAAGAAGTATCCAAGAGATGGCATGGCAGAACCTGGGGGACGCTCGGCGACAGCATTACTGCAGCCGGGGGTTACCAGCCTCATGTTCAGAAGGCGGCAGGTTTTCGCAGCGTGACGAATTACGGCGTCGGAGGATGTCCTATGACCGCGGGGGGCGAAACCGACTATGGCGCTACCGTAAACGTCGGGGAGCGGATCGATTCGTCCCTGGACTGTGTCACGATCTTTGCAGGAGTCAACGATTTCCGGCTTAACAAGCCTATTGGCGTGCAGGAGAAAAGGGACCGCACGACGTTTCTGGGAGCTTACGCGACGCTGGTCGAGCATATTATGGAACGGAATCCGCAGGCCGTTATCAATGTCTGGACGCCGCTGCAGCGGGACAAGGACGGCTACGATATTCATTATGTCAATGCTGCGGGGCATCGTCTGATCGACTACGCAGAAGCTGTGAAGCACATCGGGGAGGCGTATTCGCTGCCTGTCCTCGATCTTTACGCGATAAGCGGATTTACGAAAGAGACGCTGCCGCAGTACACTACGGACGGGCTGCATCCGAACGAAGCCGGCCATCTGCGGATCGCAGAGCTTGCGGCGGAATTTTTGATAAGGCTGTAAGCAAGAGAACAAGCCGTGGCCTCTGGCCGCGGCTGTTTGATACATTGCGCCGGGTTGTGACGTAGATATCACAGCCGTGTTCGCCTATTGCTTAAGGAACAGCAGTATTCGCAACATTTTCCCATAAATTTCCGTCTCTATTTAGAGTTTTTCAAAGGAGACGGTTGCGATCAAGAAAGAGCGTTATTTTGCCGTTTGGATTATCTTGTTATTAATTGAACTAGCGTACTTTTATAATTTGCTGCATCAGGTTCATGACGTAGAGGAAACGGTTTTTATTACCGTCGTTATTGCAGTTACTCTTGTTGTTGGCGCAACCGTCATCATCGTTTCCAATAATCGTTGAAGGGTTTGGGCGGTAATGAGTACTTATTGATACAGAAACACGGTGAAATCTTTCCTTAATATAATATTACTGTGCAGGAGGTGCTAATGTATCGGTAGCTCCTCTTTTTATTTTGATATGGATTTTATTGGCAATATGAAATTTATCCGCAATTCTATACTCTATTTTCAGAAGTCGCTGCGAATATGGTATACTATACTATCGAATATTTTTAACCGTTGCTGTAAGGACATTTGAGGAGGAAGCAATACGATGTGCGGTATTACCGGAACGATGTATTTTGAAGATAGAGAACCGTCCCATGCGATGCTTAAAGCGATGACAGACGTTATCGTTCACCGGGGGCCGGACGATGTGGGCTTTTGGAGCGAGAACCGGATCGGCTTGGGCTTTCGCCGGCTGTCCATCATCGATATCCGGGAAGGGCACCAGCCTCTCGCCAACGAAGACGACACGGTATGGATCGTGTTCAACGGAGAAATTTACAATTACAAATATTTGCGCAACACGCTTCAGGAGAAGGGCCATCAGTTCAAAACCCATACCGATACGGAGGTTATCGTCCATCTATATGAGGAGTATGGTGAGGATTGTGTAAAGCAGCTGCGCGGCATGTTCGGGTTCGTTATTTGGGACCGCCGCAAAAAGCTGCTGTTCGGAGCGCGCGACCAGTTCGGGATTAAACCGTTCTATTATTATAAGGATCATAGACGGTTCTTGTTCGGATCGGAAATTAAAAGCCTGCTTGCGGCCAACGGCATGGACCGCACGATTCATACGGAAAGTCTGCTCAACTATTTGACGTTCCAGTACGTTCCAGAACCCGATACGATGTTCCGAGGCATACATAAGCTTCCGCCTGGTCACACGATCAAGATAACATACGAAGGTGAGATGTCGATCCAGCGTTACTGGGATCCGATGTTCGAGCCGGAGGAGCGCCCGTTCGACTATTACGTCGAGCAGATCCGCGAAGGTCTGAAGGACTCGGTCATCCATCATATGCAAAGCGATGTGGAGCGCGGCTGTTTCCTGTCGAGCGGCATCGACTCTACCGCGATTGCTACGCATATGCGTTCGATCGAGCCGATTCGTACGTTCTCGGTAGGATTCGAGGGCCCGAACAACGAGACGGAGATCGCGCGTCAAACGGCTTCTGCGTTGGATACGGAGCATTTTTCCAAAATCATTACGCAGCAGGATTTCTTCGACACTCTTCCCAAAGCCGTATGGCATCAGGATGAGCCGGTTGCGGACCCATCAGCCATCGCACTGTATCACGTTGCTCAGCTTGCCCGCGAGCAGGTAACGGTTGTTCTGTCGGGTGAAGGCGCCGACGAGCTGTTCGGCGGCTACCGGATCTACTGCGAGCCTCAGTCGCTGCAGCCTATCGAACGGCTCCCGCACGGTCTCAAGCGGATTTTGCATGCGATAGCCAGAATGCTGCCTAGCGGGCTGTACGGCCGCAACTACGTGCTGCGCGGTACGACACCGCTGGAGGAGCGTTTCCTCGGCAACGCGAAAATTTTTACCGAAGAGATGAAGGCGGAGGTCGTCCGCATCGACAAGGAGATGCTGAGCAGCTACACCAACCCGTGGGCCATTGCGAAGCGCTTTTACGATAAAACCCGCCATCTCGATCCGGTGACGCGGATGCAGTATATCGATATGAATCTGTGGCTGCCAGGCGACATTCTGATGAAGGCCGACAAAATGACGATGGCTCATTCTCTGGAGCTTCGCGTACCGTTCCTGGACGTCGAGCTGTACGAGATAGCAAGGAAAATCCCTGCACGCTACCGGATTGCCGAAGGCACGACCAAATATATTTTCCGCAAGGCGATGGAAGGGATCATTCCCGAATTCATCCTGAACCGGCCGAAGCTCGGATTCCCTGTTCCGCTCCGCGATTGGGTGAAGGGCAATCAGGGCAAGGTGATTGTGGAGCAAATCGCCGCCAGCGGCATTGAAGATTACATCAACATCGATACGGTCCGCCAAATGCTGCACAAGCATCAAAACGGGCAAGGCGACTATGCGCGCCGTCTGTGGACGATTTATATGTTTGCTTTATGGCATGTAACCTATATGGAAGAGCTGCCGAAACCGACACTGGCTGAAGCGCTGTAGGAAGGGGTTAATTACGGCATGGGGAAGTATAAGCTGATTGCGTTAGATATGGACGGAACCTTCTTGACCGAGGAAAAAACGGTATCCGCCGAAAACCGGAAAGCCATTGAAGCGGCTGCGGCTGCCGGAGTGACAGTCATGTTCGCTACGGGCCGGGGCATCCCGAACGTGATGCCGTATGTGGAGGAGCTGGGGCTCCAGTCTCCCATTGTAACGGTAAACGGCAGCGAGGTATGGTCGGCGCCGAAGCAGCTTCACAGCCGGACGTTTCTCGAGCCGGAGCTCGTGAAGAGCATGCGTGAGATTGCTCAGAAATACGATACATGGTACTGGGCTTATGCCGTCAACGGGATTTACAACAAGGAACGGTGGACGACGGAGTCGCTGGAGACCGAGCAGTGGCTCAAATTCGGTTATTATTACGAGGATGAAGTAAGCCTGAAGGCTATTCACGACCAACTGGTTTCCTGGGGGCAGCTGGAGATAACGAATTCCCATCCGTGCAATATCGAGCTCAATCCCAAAGGAGTCAGCAAAGCTAGCGGACTCCATGTCGTATGCGGGCTGCTCGGAATCGATATGTCCCAGGTCATTGCTATGGGCGACAGCTTGAACGACGTATCGATGATCCGGGAAGCGGGCCTCGGCGTAGCGATGGGCAATGCCCAGGATGCCGTCAAAAGTTTGGCGGACGTCGTCACCGGGACGAACGAGGAGCACGGGGTTGCGCAAATTATCGAGAAGTACGTATTATCTTGATGGAATCGGGATGTTCGTATGTTAAGGATTAGAGGTGACAGCCTGTGGTCATAGCGGCGTGGATTATCGTTATTTTGTTGTTTGTCATCGGGATGGCCGGAGCGGTATACCCTGTTCTCCCGGGAGCGTTGGCTATTTATGCGGCGTTCTTCGTTTACGGCTTCATGGTGGATTTCAGCCCCTTCGGCTTCTGGTTCTGGTTTATCCAGACTACGATTGTGGTCGTTCTTCTGATAGCCGATTATTTGGTCAGCGCGCTGGGTGTGAAAAAATTCGGCGGCACCCGCGCCTCGGTCATCGGCAGCACGATCGGCCTGCTGCTCGGTCCCTTCGTCATTCCGGTGGCGGGCTTGCTGCTTGGGCCATTCATCGGTGCCGTCATTGGGGAAATGGTGGTCGGCACGGAGTGGAAGCAGGCGCTCAAGGCGGGCGTCGGCGCTGTGGTCGGATTTTTCTCGGGCCTCGTGGTCAAAGTGATTTTGCAGCTTCTGATGATCATTTTGTTCTTCATTTGGGTGCTGCTTTAGTAATCGGGCGGAGACGGCCGCTTGTTTCGTAAATGGCTGCCGCCCGGTTTAATTCATCAGGGGGAAGGGAAAGTCTTGGCAAAGGATTCGCTAGTCAAAGGTACGTTAATATTAACGTTAGCGGCGCTGGTTGCGCGTGCCCTGGGGGTCGTGCAGCGGATTCCGCTTGTTTTTCTGTTGGGCGAAATCGGGATGGCCGCCTACGGGATCGCATTTAACTTGTATTCGATGCTGCTTGTCGTGGCGACGGCGGGAATACCGAGTGCGCTAAGCAAAATGATTTCCGAGCGAACGGCGCTCGGACTCCATGCGGAGGCGAACCGGATCTACCGTGCAGCTCTTTTGTTTGCCGGGGGAGCCGGTCTTGTCATGACCTTGTTCCTGTACGGGGTCGCTCCGTACTACGCGGACAGCATTTTGAACCCTCAGGCGACGCTGCCGATACGGGCTCTCGCTCCGGCGCTGCTGCTGTTTCCGCTTATCGCCATTATGCGCGGATATTTTCAGGGCCGCCGGATGATGATGCCGAACGGCTTGTCGCAGATCATAGAGCAAATCTTCCGCGTCGTGACCTCCGTCGTGCTCGCATACATGCTGTTAAGCCATAGCATGGAGTGGGCCGTCGCCGGCGCTTCGTTCGGCGGCGTAATCGGCAGCATCGCCGCAGCTGCCGTCATGGTGTACTATGCGCTGCGGCTGCGGCGCACGGACACGGCGGAGCGCGCGGCGGTGAACGCCGGCGCTGACCGGACCCAGGAAGGCGTCGCGACCAGCTCGCTCGCCTTCAAGACGATTTACAGCCAGCTGTTCCGGCTGTCGATTCCGATCGTCATCTTCTCGATGACGGTGACGCTCATCTACACGATCGATTCCTCCATCGTGACGCTGCTGTTGAAGGACCAGGTCGGGGAAGAGAGCGCGCGGGAAATTCTCGGGATTCTCGTAGGCCGCGCCCAATCGCTGGCAGGAATCCCGATCATTCTGGCGGTTGCGCTCAGCCAATCGATCGTGCCGATCATTTCATCGGCCTATTCGCAAAAGGACATGAAGCAGGTGTCCGACCAGACGGGAAAAGTGCTTCAGATCTCCATTCTGAGCGGATTGCCTATGGTACTGCTGATTTGTCTGGCCGCAGGGCCGATTAACGAATTTATATTCGGCAACCCGAAAGGTTCGGCAGCCGTCGATACGTACTCGGCTCCTATCATTATCGCGCTCACCATCAGCGCCATATTCCAGATCGTCATGCAGACGTCCGGAGCCGTGCTGATGGGGATGGGCAAGATGCGGGCACTCGTGCTTGGGGTTATTGCAGGCATTGCGGTCAAGCTGGCCGCCAGCTTCGTATTGGCTCCATGGCTCGGAATTTACGGTATCATTGCCGCTACCTGCCTGTGCTTCGTCGTGATGACGTGGATTAACCTGAGCGTGCTGCGCCGGGAGATCAAGTTCCGCGTGCTCGGCGCCCGCTGGGTAGGCTTGATCGTTACGACGGCCGTCATTACTGCCGTCGGCATCGCGTTGGACTGGCTCGTCCAAGCCTATGTGACGCCTTTCGGCAGTCCGCGCCCGGATGCGTTCCTCCAGACGGTTATCATCTGCGCGGTGGCCGGTGCCGCCTATCCTGTACTGCTCATGCTTACGAGAACGGTTCGCCTGACTGATCTGCAGCATATGCCGGGACCGATCCGGCGCTTGGTCGGCCGCTTTGCTCCGCGCTTGTTGAGCGGCGGCAAGGAAAAGCAGGGCAGCTAATTATTTGTCTGGAAACAACAGCGGCTTGAGGAGGTATCCCGCCGGGGGACCTTGCAAAAATTTCAATAATAGGTTGCTCAACAAGCTCTACCGGAGATACGTTATGGTATCTCCGGTTTTTCTTACCCCAATGTTCCCATAAGCTATCGCCGGTGGTAAGATAAGAGTTATTTATTTCATAAGGAGACTTGCATATGCCGAATACAAACATCATGGTTAGACGAGCCGAGCGGAAGGATGTGCCGCAGCTGGCGGAGCTGATGAAGCAATATATGGAGTTCTACCAAAGGCCGCTTCCGGAGGACGGGAAGCTTCAGGACTTCATCGTCCATTTGCTGGATCACCCCGATTCCGGATTGCAGTTCGTAGCTGAATCGGACGGGGAGCTATCAGGCTTTGCAACCCTTTACTATACATTCAGTACGCTGCAGCTGAAGCGGGCTGCCGTTATGAACGACCTGTTCGTAGCCGCCGATGCTAGGGGCCGCCGAATTGGCGAAGCGCTGTTCCAGGCGTGTCTCGCTTACGTCCGGGAGCACCATTACGCGTATATGACTTGGGAAACGGCTCGCGATAATCATTCGGCGCAAGCCTTTTATAACAAAATGGGCGGACAGCGGTCGGACTGGGTCGTGTACGAAATCAATTAGCCCAGGGACGGAAAGATCGGAGCAGGAAGGACGTTTGCTTGAGTCTGATGCCTTTCTTGCGGCCATATAGTTGAAAATTCGTCCGTATCGGATATACTGAAACTAATTTTGAAATATTTTCAGCTGATGGTGGTGTTCCGATTTGTCGCTTTTGGGCCAGGAAAGAAAAGAAATTATACTGCAGACATTATTGCGCGACGGGAAAGTAAAAGTGATTCCCATGGCGGAGCAGCTCGGGGTATCTACAGAAACGATCCGCAGAGATCTGGATGCGCTGGAATCCGAGGGAAAGCTGCAGCGGGTGTATGGGGGAGCGGTCCGGTCGGGGTACGAGCACGGTGAGCCGACGTTCCAGCAAAGAACCGAGCTGCATGTCGATGCCAAGAAGAAAATCGGGCAGCGTGCGGCGGAGCTTATCGAGAACGGCGATACGATTGCGCTGGATGTAGGCACAACCATGATGGAGCTGGCCCGGTCGATCGTCGGCAAAAAGAATCTGACCATTCTCACCAATTCGCTGCCTATCGCGTCCTACCTGTCGGATGCCCTGAACCATAACCGGTTTACCGGCAAAGTCATCGTGCTCGGAGGACAGCTGAATCCGGAGCAGCAATCGCTTACTGGCCCTCTGTGCGAGCAGATGATGGGGCAGTTTTATTTGAACAAAGCATTCCTGTCCATAGGAGGGCTGTCGTTAGCCGGCGGTGTGACCGATTATGATATGAATGAAGCCTATATATCGCGACAATTTGCCGGTGCGGCCCGGGAAGTGATCGTTCTTGCCGATCAATCCAAAGTCGGGGTGCAGGCCTTTACCCGGATAGCTCCACTGGATGATGTAGACATCATTGTGTCCGATCAGGAAGCTCCGAAAGATTGGAACGGGCTTTTGGAGAAAAAAGGCATTCTCTGGCTGACCTGCGAATAGGGAAGAAGGTTCGGTAATGACTTTGACCGAACCTTTTTTTGCGGATGGATTTCTACCCAATCTAATCCTTTAGTATTTATCCTCTGAACGGGGTCTCACTCCCGCCGGAGACTGTCTGCACGGACAATCTCCTTTATTCGATATCACACTATCTCCAGCAGCTCTGTCAGCCGCGTAATTTCATAGGAAGGTCGGTTGCCGGAAGGCGCTGTCCTCCGGTGATGATTGATCCATACGTTCCTCATTCCTACTCCGTTAGCCCCGCGAATATCCGTATCCAGATTGTCTCCTACCATCAGAGCTTCCCCTGCAGTTACATCCAGCAGCTTGAGCGCATGCTGAAATATGGCAGGAGCAGGCTTCCCGGCTCCGAAAGTACCGGAAATGACAATGTGCGCGAAAAAGTCCGCCAGCCCCGGTATGCTGTCCACCTTCTCCTGCTGCAGATCGGGCGCGCCATTGGTAAGCAGCAGCAGCTTGAACTTCCCGCTGAGCCGCTCCAGCACCGCGAACGTATCGTCGTAAATCAGGGGACGGCGCCTTCTTTCGTCGGCAAACCGCAAAGCAAGCGTCCGGGCGAGCTCCGGATCGTCCGTGCCCGTCTTCAGCAAGCCGCGGGACCAGGCTTCCGTCTGGTATTCGGGTGCAAGCTGCTGAAGCTTCAGGAACGCAGGGTTCCCGCAAGAATCAAACCGGCCCCACAGTGCTTCCAGATAGGTTACTTCTATCATATTGGCCCATTCATAGATTTCCATGGAAGTGAACAGCTCCGAAGCGGAGTCGCGAACGGCAGTCTCAAGCTGTTCTGGGGCAGCGCCCGTTTGGTCCGCTGCGAAAGTACAAACAGCTTGGAATGCTTCGTCTATACTTTTTTCATCCCATAGTAACGTATTATCCAGATCGAAAATAATAGCTTTTGTAGTAGACATCCTACTCATCCTCTCGATAGTCTACTATTAATTTGCAACAACAAACAACATAAGTCAACACTAAAAACCAAAATAACAAACATTATTATCTAACTCCACAAATCTCCGGCAAGCACAGCAAGCTCGATTTTATTGAGTCCAAAGCAATATTCATGAGTCATATCAAAGGAAAAAGGCGGCTCCACAGACGCAAGATATCGAAGCGAGGCGTCGAGAGTTTCCGCGCTCAGCCAGTCCTCCGGTTCGATCTCATCGACAGGACGATCTTTCCACACATCGGTAAGACGGGGGCTGTACAGCGGTACGGCACCCGGACGGAGGGAGCAGCCGTCAAGCCATTCCTTCAGCTGTCCTCTCGGGACGGGCGGCGCTTGACGGATCGGGGCGAACAGATGCGGCCAGTAGTCGGAGCGGGAGCCGGTATGACGCTGAGCTGCGGCGTAGCGCACAGCCCCTTCCAGTACGACAGGGATGCCGAACAGGATGGCATACAGCTTCTTGCCCAGCTCGATTCGCTCCTGCAAATCGCTGAAGCTTTCCAGAATAAGACCTGCGAGCCGAAGGCGGCCGTCGATGTAATAAGGAAACACCACCTGGTTCAGCTGCAGCTTGGATTGCGCGTTGAAGAACAGCGTGTCCAGCACGGTCGTGCGGTAGGTCGGATGGCGCACCACTCTGTGCTCTATGTAATGCTGCTCGTTCACGATCAGCGCCATTGTAAGCAGAGCGGAATCGCGCCGCTCCCAGAATAACTCCCAGACAGGAAGCATGAAGGAAGATACATTGAGGCCTCGCAGGCAGTGGAACTGGGTCTTGCCCGCCCTCAGGCTCGCTTCATACAGCAGAAGCTGAGGATAAGCGTCATGGAAAATAAGCGCATTGGCGCGTTCGAGAAAGGCGTACACGTGCTCCTGCTGTTCCGTGCTCAACAAATAAGGAAGCAGTTCGCCTTTTACGTCCGTCATATTCCAGCCGCCGTTGCGCGAAACCATATGGGCCAGCAACGACCAATGCAGCTCGGGATGGCGGGTGAACATGTCTAGATAAGCGGCTGTTCTCGTTATGTTGCTGCGGTTCCGGCGTGCAGTTTCCAAGCGGATGTGCCTGACAAGCTCCTGGTCCGCGGCAGAGAGCGATTCGGCAGCTTTGCTCGCATCACCCAGTGACTTTCCCTTTACAGACATCGCCGGACCAAGCAATCCCCGGAGCTGTTCTCGCAGTATGCCTACCTCTTCATCCCGTATTTGGATGACCTGGATGTGCTCCAGCTGATCCTTTTCGTACAGGAACGTATCCGTCTTGTCTTTTGCCCAATGGATGATTTCTTGCGGGACGGTCGCCAGCTTATGCAGCAAATCCGAGACGCCCCATCTGTACTTTCCGCGCTGCATAGAGGCTTTCCCTCCTTTCCCGATACAGTGCCGAATGATTTTCATGACAAATAAAGGAATGGGTCGTTGCACGTCGTATAACTTATAGGAGTGCTTTTGCAAATGAATATTGAATCTTTTCCAAGAGATTTCACGTAGTACATTATGCTTGCAGCACTGCATTTATTTTACACTTATTGGAGGTTAGCAATGAAAAACATCACCATGCAACGTTGGCTATCCCTGCTGCTGATTGTCATGCTTGTCGTTCTGGCAGGATGTCAACCCGTAAACGGAGTCGATTTAAACAAGCTCATCGAGAGCAGCTCCAGCGTGAAAACATCTCAGGGCACTCAAACGATTACCTTCGATCTAATCCGCAACGCTTCGGTGAAGCCGAGTGAAGAACAGCAAAAAATGCTCGATCTGTTCGGTAACGTAAAGCTCAGTATTACGGATATGAAGCAGCAGGATCTGACGCATCTGTCTGTCAAAGGAACCTTCGAATATGCCAAAGGCAAAATTCCTTTCCAGATCGTCATGTCGGATCAACAATACATCATCCAGGTTGAGGGTGCCAAGAAACCGATCGTGTTACATAACAGCGGCGGAGCTTCCATGGAGCAGCTTCAAAGCACGCTCTCCAAGGAAATGCAGGAGCAGATGAAGCAGCTCCAGAAAAAAGCGGAGCAAATGGCGCCTACCTTCGTTACTTATTTCGGTACCAAGCTGCCGAATCCGAAGACGATATCCATCACGGATTCCAAGCAAACGATCAATAACGAGAGCTTGAATCTGAAGCAAGTTCATGTAGAAGTGAAGGGTGACGAGCTGCTTAATTTGGTCAAAGGCTTTTTGACTAATTTGCTGGCAGACGAGAAGGGCATGAAAGAGCTGATCGGTCAATTGTACGATCTGGTGCTGCCGCTGGCCCAGCAGGCGATGAAGGAAAGCAAGGCGCAAAATCAAGAAAGTCCGATGGACGAAATGATTGCACCGTATTTGAACAACAAGACGTTGGCAGTAGAATTCGCTTTTACGTTCCTGCAAACGAATTTGAAAAAGACGCTCGATAACTACGATCAATCCGTTCAAGAGGCGTTGAGCTCACCAGCAGGCTCCTCCTTGCGCGAGCTGTTGAGCGAGAAAAACTATTTGAAATTAGATCTTTATGTAGACAGCGATTTGATTCCTCGCAAATCTTATATGGAGCTTCTGGTTAACTTTCCAACAACCGGCGAAGAATCGGTTACAGGTATGAAAGTGACTTCGACTTCCGAAGTGTGGAACATCAACAAGCCTGTCACAGCGGATACGATTGACGTTAGCGGCGGCAAGCTGGAGCTGGAATCGTTGAACAAGCCGGGCAAAGTGCTCCAGGCGCTTGATTCCAAGTCCAAATTGTATGAGCTCTTGAAATCTGATCTTCATATTACGAAAAAAGAAATCAACATGTTTATGGACGATTCGGAGGACATCTACGCCGATTCCGTGAAGCCTTATAACCGTAACGGCGTGGTCATGGTGCCAGCCCGCTTCGTTGTTGAACAGCTGGATGCGGATGTAACCTGGGATGCTGCAACGCAGCAAGTCTCTATCGTCGACTCGATTAACGGGACGGTCATCAAGCTCAATATCGGCAGCAAGCAGGCTTCCGTCAACGGCATGATCAAGCCGCTGGAAGCCGAAGCGGAGCTGACGAACGGCTCGACGTTCGTTCCGGTCCGATTCATTGCCGAGAGCATGGGAGCAGTTGTAAGCTGGGACCAGGAGCTGCAAATGGTAACCATTACCCGGGATTAGTATATCCGGTTCCGGCTCGTCTCATGAACGCAGCCGGATAAGCAGTCTAACAGATATTTTGCATCGATAACTTGAAATACTAAAAAGAATAGAAAAAAGCCTGATTCCGCCGGATCAGGCTTTTTTCTATTGCAAAGAATAAGAACCTCCGCCCGCTCAAGCCTCGGGGGGCTCGGACTCTTCCGGGGGCGATGATGCCAAAGGACGCGGGCCAGCTAGTCTTCCGGCCCGGGATGCCGCCTCGCGCAGCAGAAACTCGATATGCCCGTTAACGCTTCGGAACTCGTCCTGGGCCCATCGCTCGAGTGCCTCATATAGCTTGGGATCGAGCCGGAGGGCGAAGTTTTTCTTGGATGCCATAAAGAGAGGGGCAGTCTAATAAAGACTGCCGGTGTTAATTACAGGGTTGGCGGAACGATCGGATACGATTGCGACCAACAAGTTATTGATCATCGCCGCTTTGCGCTCTTCGTCGAGCTCGATGACGCCTTCTTGCTGAAGCTGGGAGATGGCCAGCTGCACCATACCTACCGCACCTTCCACAATTTTGGAGCGGGCGGAGATGATCGCGGTAGCTTGCTGACGCTGCAGCATGGCGCTGGCGATCTCTGTCGAGTAAGCCAGGTGGGTCAGACGGGCTTCCAGCACCTCAACGCCTGCGACCGATAAGCGCTCCTGCAGCTCGGTGCTGAGCTCTTGGGCAATTTCCTCCGAGTTGCCGCGCAGCGAGTACCCGTTATTGTTCTCGAACACATCATAAGGGTACTTGTTCGCAACATGCCTTAGAGCTGTTTCGCTCTGAATTTCGACGAACTGCTCGTATTTGTCCACATCGAAGGTCGCTTTCGCGGAGTCTACGACCTTGAATACGATGACTGCGGCAATTTCAATAGGATTCCCTTCGACGTCGTTTACTTTCAGCTTGGCGCTGTTGAAGTTGCGCACTCTCAAAGACACTTTGCTGCGTGTGGAGAAAGGAACGGTCAGCCACATCCCGGCTTCACGAATCGTTCCGACATAGCGTCCGAAGAACGTCACGATGTAGCCTTGATTCGGTTGAACGATCGTGATACCGGATATAAGAGCAGAAGCGACAATCAACAGAATGACGCCCAGTACGATGCTCTCTTGGATCAAGAGCAGTACGCCGGCACCCGTAAAAATAAAGAAGAGCAATAACCCGATAAATCCGTTTAACACCCATGCCTTATGTTCTTTCATAATACAACACTCCTTTTGTGATTGGGATTAGCAATCATTTGAATATCGATTTGATATTTTTATGATATCACTTTTAGAAATAATTGTAAAGTAGCAGCATTTCCCAATTGGAATAAGGGCGGGTTGACAGGGCGGATGCGGCATGCTATAAGTGGTGTAATACTAAGCTAAAGGCGGTGCACATCTAATGGAACAAGTAAAATCCGAACAAGTATTTGAAGAGAAAATCGCATCGGCAAAGCCGACGGTAGCCGTGTTTAAAACGACTTGGTGCAAAGACTGCCATTTTATCGATCCTTTCATGCCGGAAGTGGTTGAAGCGTATAAAGACCGTTTGAACTTTATTCAGCTGGACCGCGACGAAGTGCCTGATTTGTGCGAGAAGCTGAACATTCTTGGCATTCCTAGCTTTATCGCGTTCCGTGAAGGCAAAGAGCTGATCCGCTTTGTAAGCAAGCTGCGCAAAACAAGAGACGAGATCGAGCAATTTCTGGATCGTTCTCTCGAGGTTGCCGACGCGCTGCAGAAATAAGCCGTTTCCAAGCACCAAAAGACCATTCTGTTCGGAGCTATCCGGATGGAATGGTCTTTTTTTATCCCCTTACAGGATGCGCAGCGGCCTGGCGGGAATGGACATCGTTCGTTCATTCTTGTTTCAACGGTTTGTAACAATTCCGCATGGATTTGGTCTAGTTTTATGGCTATAATGATACATGAGCGTTAACATTTGTCTCATTTTGTCGAGACTTACTATACAGTAAGGGAGCTCATCGCATGAATACGCAAAAATGGTTGAAGTGGTCCTCCTTTGCCAGCATGTACGGCATGCTGTTAATCTTGATCATGGGCGCTCTTGTGACGAAGACGGAATCGGGTCGGGGCTGCGGTGACGATTGGCCGTTATGTAACGGCAAGTTCGTTCCTGCTTATACGATCGAATCTATTATTGAATACAGCCACCGGTTTGTGACGGGTATTGTCGGAATGATTTTGCTGGTAACGACGATACTGGTATTCATGTACAGCCGCAGAAAAGATGCCAAATGGTTCGTGTCTCTCGCCATGGTGTTTACGATTTTACAAGCGATTCTGGGAGCTATTGCCGTCATTTGGCCGCAATCCTCCGCCACGCTGGCGCTGCATTTCGGCATTTCGCTGATTGCCTTCGCTCTGACGCTGCTGCTGGCCCTGGTCTATACGCGGTATGGCACCGTGTTTACAGGGAAAAAGGGAACGATGACCGCAGGTATTCAATGGGGCGTATGGCTGATCGCCATTTATTGCTATGTTGTAGTATATTTAGGCGCCTTCGTAAGGCATACGGAGTCGTCCGGCGGATGCATAGGCTGGCCATTGTGTAACGGTCAGGTCATCCCGGAGCTGTCGGGCGCTACGCTGATCGTGTTCGTCCACCGTCTCGGAGCGATTCTGCTGTTCGTATTTATTGCCTGGTTCTTCTTGGCCGTGAGAGCGCGGATGAATTCGACGGATAACACCTAT
Source organism: Paenibacillus sp. NPDC056579 (assembly GCF_042793215.1). Classification (NCBI taxonomy): domain Bacteria; kingdom Bacillati; phylum Bacillota; class Bacilli; order Caryophanales; family Paenibacillaceae; genus Paenibacillus; species Paenibacillus sp. NPDC056579. The sequence continues at coordinate 58,126 of NZ_JBHTVD010000015.1, read as the reverse complement.
CAGGCTTCCAAGTGGGCACTTATATTAGTTGTACTGCAAATATTGAGCGGCGGCTTCGTCACGCTATCGATGGGTTACGATTGGTATTTGCTGGCAAGCATGCTTCATACGATATTGATCTCCTGTTTATTCGGAATTATATGTTATCTATGCGTGTTGACGCTTCAGGCCGGCAAGAAGACCGCTTAATGAAAAAGAGGCTTACGCAAGCTTGGACGGCTGCGTAAGCTTTTTTGCATATATAGAAGTGATAACCGGGTCACCCTGCAAAGTATCTGATTGACTTCGAAGCAAAGCTCCGCTTTGTGGGGTTATTGGCCGCCGGAAGCGGCTATGCCTTTTAATGGGACGGGCTGCCTCGTATCACAGCCGCAGGAAGGGCGCATACTACCATTTATTACCGATGAACGGGATAGCCTGAGATCTATACAGAGGGGAAGGGGATTCACATGCTTAGGGGGTTGTTTAACGAGCCGCGCCGCAAGGACCAGGGGGCTTTGAAGGAGGCCAACGATTCGATCCGACAATACATCCAGCTGCTGGGCTCGCTGCCGGTTAAGGAGCGCAATCAGCAGGAGCGCCGCTATATGATATGGAGCGGAAGCTTGTTCCGGTCGCTGGATGAGTTTGAGCAGAGCCACTATGCTGCGGTCCGGTTTGGAAGCCGGGTCCGAAGCAGGTACCTGGACGAGATGAGCGAAGAGGAGCAGGACGACTATCATCGCCACTTGTATTTTTACAACAATGCCATCATTCGGTTGTTCGCTATTCTGGATAAGCTCGGCCAATTCATGAACGAGCGGTTCCGGCTCAAAACCGAGGAGATCAAATCGCGGTTCTCCTATTTCACCGTGCTAAGGAATATGCATCAAAACCGGCTGTACATAGAGCTGGAAGAACAGCTGTACGGCTTGAAGGTCAAATATAAAGAGCCTGTAGAACGGCTTCGAACGCAGCGCAATCTGGAAATTCATACGATCAGCGCGGATTTGCTGGATGATTTATTGAAAGCAGCGGAGGCCAAGCAGGAGTATGACGAGCGGATCAAGACGGAGGACGTAGAGCAGCATTTGCAGGATTTGGCCAAAGGCTGTGAAATGACGTATCAAGCCGTTAACTTCGTATTTACCTATATCTTCAAGCTGTCTCAATCTTCGGGAAGATATCCGGCGGTTGTAACGGAAAGTTGAATCGGCTCCACGCATCCTCTATACTTGAATGAGGCGGTCCGGTACTTGCCGGAGCCGCAATGTGAGTTTAAGCTTAAGGAGAATTCAGGGGGCGGGCATGATCGAACAACGCAAAGTTGCACTCATAACGGGAAGCGCCAAGGGCTTAGGTAAAATGACAGCGCTTCTGCTCGCCGATTCCGGCTGCGATATCATAATCAATTACGTTCATAGCGAGAAAGAAGCGCTTCAGTTACAAGATCAAATCCGGAGTAAAGGCGTTCGCTGTCTCGCCATCCAGGGCGACGTCGCCCTGCAGGAGCAGATGAGCGAGCTTGTCGCTCAGGCGGTACAAGAGCTCGGGAGCATCGATATATTGATTAACAATGCCGGGCCGTTCGTAAGGGAACGCCGGCTGTTCGGGCAATACGAGCCGCAGGAAATCGACTATTTGATGAACGGCAACTTGCTCGGCGTCATGCAGCTGGATCACCTTGTGCTGCCGCACATGAGACGGAAGCGCTGGGGGCGTATCGTTCATTTCGGCTTCGGTCATGCGGCGGAAGCAAGGGGATGGCCTCATCGAGCCGTTTATGCGGCAGCCAAGGTCGGTCTCGTATCCTTCACGAAGACGCTGGCGGTGGAGGAAGCGCCGAACGGCATTACCGTCAACATGATCTGTCCCGGCGACATTCGGGGGGCGAATAAGGAGAAGACGATAGCGGAAGTGGAGCACGAGCAGGATCAGGAGTCGCCGCGGGGGCGTCCCGGTGCGGGCGAAGATATTGCCAGAGTCATCGCCTTCCTGTGCGAGGAGCGCTCGGACTTCATCACCGGCAACATCATGGATGTCTCCGGCGGTCTGGACCCGATCCGCGCCATTATCGGACCATCGTCTGCCGTATCCGCATCGAACCGCACCAGCTGATAGGGGGGCGAATATTCCCTTTTGCGGACAAAGAAGAAGACCCTGCTGCAAAGGAAGGATAACCGTTCCGCTGCAGAGGGCCTTTTCTATCGCTTTTTTCCAACGTAGGAAAAGAAGGAATTAGAACACTTGGACAACCTCTTGTACGCCTTCCACTTCTTCGAGAAGGGCGCGTTCAATACCGGCTTTCAGTGTAATGGTCGAGCTTGGGCAGCTGCCGCAAGCACCCACCAGCTTCAATTTAACGATGCCGTCCTCGACATCAACAAGCTCTACGTCACCGCCGTCACGCTGCAGGAACGGGCGAAGCTTATCTAAAACCTCCAGTACTTCATCGTACATGGTGCTTTGTGCGTTTTCACTCATTTCAATCATCTCCTTTCTACCTTATATTATATTACATCGGGATCAAAAATAAAATGGTTAACAAGGGGGTTGCCTAGCCATGAGACCCATCATTGAATTTTGTACGAACAATATGCATCACGGTACCGATAAATTAATGAAAAAGCTCGAAGCGAATCCGGATTACGACGTGATCGAATATGGCTGTCTCGGCAATTGCGGGGAATGCTACATGTTCCCTTATGCGCTAGTCAATGGAGAGATCGTAGCGGCAGCCACGGCGGAAGAGCTCGAAAAGCAAGTGGAGCATAAAATAAAAGAGATCGAAGCGATGTTCGATCTCCTGGGTGAATAATTAGCCGAAATGGCGCTTCGACATCCAGAGCACGCCGCTCTTGATGGCCCGCGGCACCATACCTGTAACCGGGCGTTTGCCGAGCAAGGCAAAGCCCGATTTTTTACCGAGCGATCCCAAAACCCCTTTGAGCTTGATTTTGCCGAGCCGAGGGGTTTCGTTCTTCCAGATGGCTCTTAAGACTTCCGCTACCTGCTTGCCTTGACCCTGTGCCGCCTGGGCACTAGGAGAGAATGGAAGCGAGGCGCAGTCGCCGATGACGAACACTTCCGGGTATTCTTCTATTTGATGGTACTCGTTAATGATGAGTCGGCCTTGATTATCTTTGGGAAGCTGCAGCTGCTGCACGATCGGACTTGGTTGGATTCCCGCCGTCCATATAGTGACGTCGGTGTAAATAAGCTCCTGCTGATTGTGCAGGATACCGTTCTCGAGACGCGTAAGACAAACATGCGATCTCATTTCAATGTCATGCTCGAGCATCCAGTCGCGAACGAACGACTGAAGCTTGCCGGGGAATGCGGACATTACGCTTGCACCGCGGTCGAGAATGCGGATGTTCAGATCGGAACGGCTCTCCCGCAGCTCAGCCGCGACTTCAACGCCGCTCAAGCCACCGCCGACGATGGTCACTTGACCGTACGGCGCAATGTCATTGACCTTCTGATACGTTTTCCGCGTGGAGGAGAGCGTCTGAATGCTTTCGGCATACTGATCGGCGCCTTCGATCTGATGAAACTTATCGACGCAGCCGAGGCCGAGCGCAAGCCAGTCGTAGGACAACGGCTCATCGTTTTGAAACAGAATCAGCTTGTTTTCCAAATCCACGCCGGTGACTTCACCGTATTTCAGAATAAGACGAGGGTCTACAGGGAATTGTACCCTAATGTCCTGATCGGATACCGTTCCTGCCGCAAGAGCGTAATATTCCGTTTTCAGACCTTGATACGGCATCCGGTCTACAAGCACAAGCACCGTGTCCGACGGCAATTCTTTTTCCAACAGCTCGGTAGCTACAGTCAATCCGCCGTAGCCGCCACCCAAAATAACCATTTTCTTCATCATGAACTAACCCTTTCTTTTGTAAAAACATCTATGCAGTAGAGACAGTGGCAATTAGTACACTTTAATTTCATTGTAGAATGTATCGCGTTCAACAGGGATCCGGCCGGCGCCTTTTACAAGCCATACCAGCTCGTCGCGTGTCAAGCCTTCCGGAGAAAGCGCGCCTGCGGCGTGGCTGATCCGTTCTTTGACAATGGTTCCGTGAACGTCGGAGGCTCCGAACGTGAGAGCAATTTGCGTCAGCTGTGTGCCGAGGTTGATGAAATAAGCTTTAATATGCTGGATGTTATCCACCATCAGACGGCTTATGGCGATCGTCTTGAGATCGTCGAATGCCGCTACACGGCGTTTGATGCCTGCATTGACGCTGGCCGGCTGTACGGCGTTAGGAATGAATACCATGAAGCCGTTCGTATCGTCCTGAAGCTCGCGCAGCTGAATCATATGCTGGATGCGTTCCTCAATCGTTTCGATGGAGCCGTAGAGCATCGTTGCATGCGTTTTGAGGCCGAGCTCATGGGCTTCCCGCTGCACCTGCAGCCATTGGTCGGTGGTCGCCTTGCCGACGCCCATTTTTTTGCGGTAACGCTCGGACAAAATTTCGGCGCCGCCGCCGGTAAGAGTAGCTAGTCCGGCATCCATTAATGTTTTCAGAACCTCTTTATAGCTTAACCCACTGATGCGGGAATAAAACTCAATTTCTGCTGCCGTATGCGCCTTGATGGTAACTTGCGGATACCGCTCCTTCAGCTTGCGGATACAGTCGACATAATATTCGAACGGCACGTGAGGGTTATGCCCTTGAGCAATATGAAATTCCCGCATGTCCGGGTGAATGTGCTCATCGATAAATTCGTACATTTCCTCCGGGCTGAGCGTGTAAGCACCTTCTTCGCCTTCGTCGCGGCGGAAATGACAGAATGCACAGTGAGCTTCACACACGTTCGTGAAATAAAGACTCATATTATCGATAAAGTACACTTTCTTCCCGTTTTTGCGCAAATTGACTTCATTCGCTAATTGACCAATGGTTAACAAATCGTCCGATTGGTACAGGAAAACTCCATCCTCCAGGGACAGCCGCTCCCCATGCTTTACTTTTTCTGCGATTTCCGCCATTCTTTGATCGGGATTACTGATTACGATGCTCATAAAGCCACCTCCATATTAATAGTAGTTGTATAAATAACAAATCACGTGCTCGGCACGTAAGAAACCAGCTGATCCAGTGCAGTGAAGTGTGTCCGTGCCATGCAAAAGCTCATGAAAAATACCGGCTTGCCGCGCTTCCGGTTATCGTCATCCTTCGGGATGAGCTGTATCCATTTCACTTGTGAAAGGTTGCACATGGATACACGGTTCGCTGCGAAAAGTAAGCCGAATCGGTAAACAATACAATCTATTATAAACCTCATGATGTGGACGGGCAATACATAACTCGACAAAATGAATTTCTCAGCCTTATAAAGGAAGTTTAATGATGGGGAATGAACAGGAAAAAGTCAGCACGGTAGATAGAAGTCCTTGAGGAGAATCCTTATAAGGAGTATACTATAGAAGAAGAAGCTTTATGTTGATCTGTCCCAGGATGTCATTACTTATGTAGTGCATCTATCGGGTTCATGATTTCCATATAGCGGCAATCGATGATTTGCCACAGTTCCCATGTGGATCACACTCGCAAGGAGGTAGGAACAATGATTAAAATTAGCGAAACGGCTAGCGATAAAATTAAAGAACTGTTGGAAAGCGAAGGTACGCCGAACCTTTTTCTCCGTCTTGGCGTCAAGGCGGGAGGCTGCAGCGGTTTTTCATATGGAATGGGCTTTGACGATCAAGAGAAGGATGATGACCAATCGTTCGAGCTGAACGGCCTGAAGGTCGTAGTGGACGGAGACAGCGCCAAATATTTGTACGGCGTGGAAATCGACTTCAAGGAAGCGGGTATGGGCGGTGGCTTCACCATCAATAACCCGAACGCGGTTGCTTCCTGCGGTTGCGGCTCCTCGTTCAAAGTGAAGGACGAAGAGGGCGCGCCGGAGAAGTGCGACGATAAGGTCGAGGCTTAATAGAGATTCAAGGCTAGTAGAAAAGCACCCTTTGTGGGTGCTTTTTTTGGGAAGTCGGGAAGTAGCGCAATGCACAGAGTAGAACAAGAGAGGAATGGGTGTGGGGTGGAGGAACGGTAGCGTCCGCATTTAAAGTTCGTGTTCCTACCGCGGCAAGCCTACCATTCAAAGGAACATGATTTCAATAGCGGCCGGAATTCCACACCCAATTCCCTCCCACTAACAAACGTATATTGTAAACCAAGGACCTGGCCGAAGGCCGGTTTTTTTATTTTACATGGAAGCCGCCCTAATCGTTACCAAGAGACGATAAGTTCCAACATGAAACGAGCTTATTCCTAGCAAAATTTATTATTTCTGGCAGCAAATTTCGAGGGTCTTTTCAAAGCCGTTCCTATATAATGCAAATAATCGCTTTATTGCGTTCGAAAAATAGCAATCTATTATATGAAACCAACAAGAATAGGATGATGCGCATGACTTATATTAATCACGTTCACTATGCCAATATGCAGGGCAACGTTTATTGCTGCTTGCGCAATAAAATTGTTCCTCTCAACGAATCTCAGATAAAAGATTATTGTCAAGGTTGCACGATGTTCAGGGGCGGGGAAGCGGGCAAAAGCGTCCAGTGCTACTGGAATGACGTTCGGGATGTTCAGGACCCGCACGAAGTGTACGAGCCTCAGATGGAGTTCAAAAGCATGCAAAAACGAAAATTTTTGCTCGAGCCGCAAAACGAACGCAATAAAAGCGCGCTTGCCTAAATGCAAGCGAAAAAAACAGACTGTTCTTTCCGATAAGGAAAGGCTGTCTGTTTTTCTTTTTGATTATTTTTTTTTATCACTGAACGGTTGGGGAAACTGTGTATAACCTTGTCCACATTATCCACCCCATAATCATACATAATTTTACACTTATTAACAACATACGCACAGCTTATACACAATTTCATGTGGATAACGGAACGCTTGTTCTAATTTTTGGGACGTGTTAATATAATTTTACATTAAAGAAGTAAGGTGATTGTATGAGATTGATGAGCAATGAAATTTTAGTCGATTCGTACTTCAAGGCATTAAACCTGAAACTGGATGAGGAATTTCTCGAATTGCTGCTGGCAGAGATAAAGCGACGCAAGTTAAACTTAGAATATTATAGAGGCGAGGTTCAGGTCAGCTGACCTGCCTCTTTTTTTTGCCCTTTTTGCATAGAAAAAAGCGCCTCGCGCTCCGACAAGAAACGGGAACGAAGCGCCGTGCAGCGGATACGCTACAGCTTCATGCTGCTGCTGTGTCCAGGGGACAGCTTCGCATTCGGATCGATATACACCTTCGCGTTGTTGATAGCGGTAGGCGCTTCGCCGAATCCGACGGCGATCAGCTTCAGCTTGCCCGGATACGTCGTAATGTCGCCGGCTGCGAAAATGCCGGGAATGCTCGTTTCCATGCGGGAGTCAACGACGATCGAGCCGTTGTCGATCTCAAAGCCCCACTCCGCGATAGGACCGAGCGAAGAGATGAAGCCGAAGTTGACGATGACGGCATCGACATCGAGGTCGAACGACTCGCCTGTTTTGCAATCGGCCAACGTCGCTTTGGTGATAACATCATCGCCGTGCAGCGCAGTAATTTCTTTTGGCGTCAGCACCTGCACATTGGAGTTCATCAGGTTCTCAACACTGTGCTCGTGCGCGCGGAACTTGTCTCTGCGGTGGATGAGCGTGACTTTCTCTGCGATAGGCTCAAGCATGAGCGCCCAGTCAACTGCGGAGTCGCCGCCGCCGCTGATAAGCACCTTTTGGCCTGCGAACTTGTTCAGATCGCTGACGAAATAATGCAGGTTTTTCTTCTCGTACCTCGCCGCTTCCGGCAGCTCCAGACGTCTTGGCTCGAATGCGCCGACGCCGCCGGTAATGATCACGGCTTTGGAATAATGAACGCCTTTATCGGTCGTTACCTCGAACAAGCGCTCGTCTTTCTTGACGACCTTAAGCACTTTTTCTTCGAGGCAGATGTCAATAGGAAAATGCTTCATTTGCTTATCCAATTGGTTAATCAGCTCTTGAGCCGTTACTTTTGGAAAGCCGGCAACATCGTAAATGTGCTTTTCCGGATACAGAGCAGCCAGTTGACCGCCCAGCTGGGGCATGCTTTCGATAATTTTGACCGATGCCTGACGCATCCCGCCGTAAAAAGCGGCAAACATGCCGGCTGGACCGCCGCCTACGATAACAATATCAACCGTTTCATTTTGCATTCCTAAAACACACCTCCGAGGCTTAATTCATTCGCATTATATTATAAAAAAAGTTGGAAAGAAAGAGAAACATTCTCAATTAGGATGAGTATAAAAGGGTAGACATAGCAAGGCCGCTTTTTCCAAATAGGGATAACGACTCGGTACAAAAGAACTGCTTCCGAATGCCGTGCCCGGCCTCCGTTTTTTGGATATTTTTGAATGAAAATAATGCTTGCTATTTGACAATATACATTATATTATGTCTTGAGAACTGGTTAAAAACTGGATTGTTTTCGCACGTTCACTTATAATTTGAATTTTCTTAGTCAAGACTGAGAATTACAAATTTCCGACTTACTTTGTGTAATTTTTCACAATCAATTTTGTTAGATCATACAATACAGAAAATAACGTGATGGAAGGGATTAAACCATGAGTCGAATACCAAGAATAGTCATTTTGGGAGCAGGTTATGGCGGCATTGTAACGGCTATTCGCTTGCAGAAGGAATTGAATTATAACGAAGCGGACGTTACGCTCGTGAACAAACATGACTACCACTACATTACGACCCATCTGCACATGCCAGCGGCAGGAACGGATAATCCGGAGAACGCACGGGTAAATATTTTGAAGCTGATCGACGAGTTCAAAATCGATTTCGTGAAATCGACAGTCGTCCAAATCCGCCCGCAAGAGAAGAAGGTCATCCTGGAGGAAGGAACGCTATCCTATGACTATCTGGTAGTAGGCCTGGGCGGCGAGCCGGAAACGTTCGGCATTCCGGGACTGAAGGAATATGCTTTGAGCATCCGCAGCATCAACAGCGTACGTTTCATCCGCGAACATATCGAGTATCAATTCGCCAAATTCAAACGGGAGCCTTCCCGTACCGACTATCTCACCTTCGTAGTGGGCGGAGCCGGATTTACAGGCATCGAGTTCGTCGGCGAGCTGGCTGACCGCATTCCGCAGCTGTGCAAGGAGTACGACGTAGATCCATCGCTCGTAAAAATTTATAACATTGAAGCAGCACCTACCGCATTGCCGGGCTTCGATCCCGAGCTTGTCGAATATGCGATGAAGGTTCTTGAAAATAAAGGCGTTACGTTCAAAATCGCTACGGCGATCAAGGAATGCTCTCCTGAGGGCGTCCTGCTTGCTACCGGCGAAGAGATCAAATCGACAACAGTCGTATGGACCGGCGGTATTCGCGGCAACCATATGCTGGATGAAGCCGGCTTCGAAACGATGCGCGGCCGGATCAAGGTCGACGAGAAGCTTCGCGCTCCGGGGCACGATAACATCTACATCCTTGGCGATTGCTCCATTGTCATGAGTCCGGAAGGACGTCCATACCCGCCGACGGCGCAAATCTCGATGCAGCAAGCGGATGTGTGCGCGCATAACCTGGTTGCTTCCATCCGTGGCGAGCAGCTGAAAAACTTCGTCTACCAGAGCAAAGGAACGGTTGCATCCCTTGGCCGCGGTGAGGCTATCGGCATCGTCGGCTCCCGCAAGATCAAAGGCGGCGCAGCAGCGGTGATGAAAAAAATCGTCGATATGCGTTACTTGTATATTATAGGCGGCATCCCGCTCGTGCTGAAGAAAGGCCGGTTCTAAGCTTATGCGCCACTGCAGCGTACAAGTACGCGGATTGTTGACACGTGAAGAGCTGGACCGCTACAATGCACTGATGGACGTCGGCCATTATTTGGAATCCCAGACGCGCTACGACCTGGTCTATACGGTGCAAAAGGAAATCGATATTCTGATCTTGCCTGCGATCGAGCGTCTGAAAGAGAAGTCGCGTCAGCGCGACCGCGATACGGAAGCGTATTTGGCGCAAAAAAACGCCGGGCTCCTCGAAGACGAGGATGACGACGAATAATAGAATGACAGCCCTGCGGTGACGACCGCGGGGCTTTTTAGCTTTTATAACGTGAAAAGCAAAAAGACCTTCGACCGCATGGGGTCAAAGGTCTCCAAGAAGCCGGATTACAGCTTCAGCATAGCTTCCATCTTGCTGCGGTCGAGCAGATTGCCGACATAGAAATCGCCAAACTCGCCGAAGCGGGCGCTGGTCTCGTCAAAGCGCATTTCGTGGACGATTTTCTTGAATTGCAGAGCATCGTCCGCGAACAGCGTAACGCCCCATTCCCAGTCATCGAGGCCGATGGACCCGGAAATAATTTGTTTGATCTTGCCGGCATAATTACGGCCGATCATTCCGTGGGAACGCATGAAGTTGCGGCGCTCTTCGGTAGACAGCATGTACCAGTTATCGTTGCCTTCGCGGCGCTTGTTCATCGGATAGAAGCAGACGTGCTTCGCTTTCGGCAGGATCGGCTTCAGACGGGCTAAGATGTCAGGATCCTGCATCGGATCGACGCCCGGCTTGGCCATATAGCCGCCTAGCTCGACAATCGACACATAAGAGTATGTAGGAATGGTTACTTGCGCAAACAGCGATTTATTGAACGCGGTTTCCAGCTCGTTCAGCTCTTCCAGCGTTTCACGCAGATGCATGAACATAAAGTCCGCTTTTTGCCCTACGATCGAATAGAACGCCGTGCTGCCCAGCTTCTGATCTTCGGTGCTTTGATATTGGGCCAGCAAGCTGTACAGCTCGTCCTCGGCACGGTTTCTTTCCTGCTGCGTCAAGCTTTTCCAGGCAGTCCAGTCGATGGCGCGGAAGTCGTGCAGCACGTACCAGCCTTCCAATGTGTTAACCACTTCGCTCATGGGATACACTCCTTTATTTAGACATTCAATATATATTCTATTAACTTGTTTCATTGTATCGAAATCGATCTGAAAGGGCAAATTGGCTAGAACCGTTTTTGACTTAATTCAGAGAAATGCCATACGTGAAGTTCAAGAAGCGTTCACTTTACCCGGGAGACTTTTTTATATAAAATAAACATAAGTGTATCTGAAGTTTGCATAAAGGAGTTGGCTGAATTGCTGCAGCTGATTATTGTTACGGTGCTGCTGTTCGTGTTGTTTTTCGGGCTCGGATTTATATTGAACATGCTTATGAAAACGACCTGGTTTCCTATCTATGGATATATCGCCCTCGTTATTGGTCTGGTCATTTACTGGGGATGGGAGACAGGTTCGCTTGCCTCCAACCTTTCGGAATATTCCATTGCCGATTACATTCCCGCTATCGGGGGCTTAATCGGCGCCATTCTTAGCGGCTCGACGATTAAATCGCTTCGGGACAAAGGCTTCAAAATGTTCTAGGCCGAGCATCGACGGAGAATCTACCTCTTGGATAAGAAAGCGAGTGTACTGCAATGAACGGACAGCTGCGTAAAGACGTCATTCCCGGGAGAAGGGTCCAGGTCGTGCAAAAGCAGGATCAGCGGACGGGCAAGCTCACCGAAGGGATCGTCAAAGACATATTGACCAATTCGGCCAGCCATCCTCACGGGATCAAGGTGAGACTCACGGATGGAACCGTAGGAAGAGTGAAGGAAATCATTGCAGAGTAAGAGAGGAAAGCATGGAAGCCGGTACGGACGGTGACCATGTTTTTTCTTTTCGCTCTGGAGGTATTTTCATTTGATTTTCATGCCCTGGGTGTCGATTTATGTGGTAAAATGAAGGCTACTAGTTAAGATATAGATGGGATTGAGTTAATGCGGATTACGAATATGCTTCATTTTTCGGAATATCACCGCTATTATGTCGTGCGGGATTTTTCGTTAAGCAGTATGGATTTGAAAATGTTATCGACCATATACCAGCCTATGATCGGGGCTTACGCGATCAGTCTTTACCATACATTATACCAGCAGCTGCCTGCCGACAAAGTAGGCAGTTCTTTGATGGAGCAGCAGCGCAAGCTGTTTCTCTCCCTGGAGCTGGAGGGCGGCGAGCGGGGACGCAAATGGTTTATCGAGCAAACCTCGAAGCTGGAGGCGATCGGTCTGCTCAAAACGTGCCGCCGGTTCGTCGAGGCGTCGGACGATTATGTCTACGAATATACGCTGTACGCTCCGCTGCCGCCGGAAGAATTCTTCAAAAACCAGCATTTGATCCTGCTCCTGCGGGATAAGGTAGGCAAGTATATGGTTTTCTCGCTGAGAGACGAGCTGATATCGGCGGAGCACGAGGAGCTGCGGGAGGCTAATTCGGAAAACTTGTCCGTACCTTTCTATGAGCTGTTCCGCTTGAATACGCAAGTTGTTGACTACGAGCTGGAGGAGGCCCTGTTCGATGCGGCGGGTACTAAGCAGGATCAATCCAGGCCGGAAGTGGTTATCAAAGGGTTTCAATATTCGGATATTATTATGCACTTCCCCCGGGAATCGGGAAATCGGGCGTATGTAGAACGATTGAAGTACGAGCCGGAGCAAATGGCCCAAATCAACTTCGTGGCGAAGAAATACGGCTTGTATTTGACCGACATGTGCCGCCTGCTCGATGAAGACGGCGTGTTCGATCCGAACGGCGAGATCGCCCTGGAGCTGCTGCAGCATAAGGCTAACTCGATGTTCCGCCAGGACAAGAAGCGGAGCGAGGAGAGAGCGCGGTATTTGGCCCGAGTCGAGCAAGGACGAGGGGCTGCGTCCGAAGCGGCTGTTTCCAAGGAAGCTGCAGTGGAAAAAGCGGTCGAGATGGAATTTTATCTCGGGGTGCCGGATATTTTTCAAGGAGAATGCAACCAGCATCAATACAATTTTATATTGCGCAACGAGCCTTACACGTTCTTGCTGGAGAAAATTTTCTCCAAAGGAACGGTCCCTGACGGGCTGCTCGATACGCTCGCCAAGGTTGACTTGAACTACGGCTTAAGTGATGAAGTGATTAATGTTCTTATTCATTATTTATATGTGAACAAACGCTCTTGGTCGAGAGCTTCGATTGAATTCAGCGTTACGGATATGCTGGCCAAACAGGTCGGCACGTACGAGGAAGCCGTGCAGTATATTCGCGAGCAGTCCAAGTACAAGGATGCCAAATCATCGCCTCGAGGCGGCAGGACGGGGGCAAGCTCCGCAAGCAGTCAACGCGGCGGAACGAGAGGCAAGGCGAAGCCTCAGCTGCCTGTAGTGGAGGACAAGCCGGCAGCGGCAAGCCAGCGGACGGCCGAGGAGCGCGAGGCGATGCGCCGCAGAGCGCAAATGCTCGACGGCAAAATCTAAGACGGGGGAGGGTGGCCATAACCTATGGAATCGCTTGGTGAAGTGTTAAGATCTTTGCCTAACCCGAAATACAGGAAGCAGGCGGAACAAAAAATCCAGCAAATATTGGCCGATCCGTTAGTACAAAAGCTTCGCGCCAAATATCCGATGCTGGATGACCATACGATCAAAATCAATATGAACCGGTTATATCAATATGTAACCGAATATAAGAGCTGTTCCCAATGCCCGGGGCTCGACAAGTGCCCTAACGATTTTACAGGGCATTACACGATGATTACCGTCGAAGGGACCGAAGGCGACGCCCGGCTGTACGACCATAAAGTATCCTGCAAGAAGTTTCTCGCCGAGCAGGCGCAAAGTACGATTCGCAGCCGGATTCGCAGCTTTTATGTGGACGAGCGCGCGCTGTCGGAAGGGTATTCGTCCACTGAAATTTTCGATAAGGACCCGGCTCGCGAGGAAGCGGTCGACAAGCTGATCAGCTATATTTTGCAGACGAAGCAGGAAGGGCTGCAGAAGCAAGGGTTGTATCTGGCAGGCCCTTTGGGAACCGGCAAGACGTTCCTGATGTGTTACCTGCTGCATGAGCTGGCCAAGAGCGGATATACGGGAGCGATCGTCTATATGCCTGATTTCGCCGAGGATCTGAAGGCGATGTTTCAGGATTCGGCGAAGCTGAAGGAAACGATCGACGTGCTGAAGGAGACCGATTTGCTTGTATTCGACGATATCGGAGCGGAGAATTTGAATCCGTGGCTGCGCGATCATGTGATGGGGGCCATTCTGAACTACAGAATGAACCGCAAGCCGACCTTTTTCACCTCGAATCATGATTTGTCGGCACTGGAGCAGCATTTCAGCTTTACAAGCAAGGACGGCGACGAGGAGTTCAAAGGCAAGCGGATTATGGACCGCATACGTCCGTTTGTTGATATGGTGATGGTGAACGGATATAACAAACGCGGGAAATAACGGAGCGCGTGACAACCCGATGGATGAGGCGTAAGCCTTGGCTGTCGGGTTTGTTTTGCGTTAACACTGGCACAAAGAGAAAACCCACCATCAAGGCTTCACTAGGATGTGTGAGCGCGTTTGAGGTAGGTTTTATCGCAATAGGAGGGATCTTCGCTGCGCCTATCGTTCTAGTGAGCTTAAAGCTTCCCTAAATATAAAAAAGCCTGCCCCGCAGCTTAAGCTGCTGGACAGACCTTTGGTAACGATACATTAGCGAGTCATGATTTGGATTACAGTTGCTACTACGCCCATCAACAGCATAACTCCGAAAAATGCTCCGAAGCCGATGGCAACATCCAAAAAGTCATTGGTCGGTTCTTCCATTACATGAAGTTCCGGGTGTTTAGGATCGTTCATACAGTAATATCCTCCTTAGGTGGTACACGGCATAGATCTAATTACGATCTAGTATACCCAACTTCCAAGATAAATGTAAAGCAGGGGAAAGTGACAATTATTCGACGATTTTGTTACATATTTCGAATTTGCCGATATGGTCTTTTGGAAACAGATGGACGACCCGCGCCGCGGTTGAAAAAGGGGGGCGTTGTGGTATACTTTACATGTTGACAACATTTTATCGGTTGAAGGGAGAAGGCTTAAATGGCTATCGTTAATGTAACGGACCAATCTTTCAAGAATGAAGTTGAAGGATCCGGTACGGTTCTTGTTGATTTCTGGGCGCCTTGGTGCGGACCTTGCAAAATGATCGCTCCGGTATTGGAAGAGCTTGATCAAGAATTGGGAGACAGCGTAAAAATCGCTAAAGTGAATGTGGATGACAATCCGGAATCCGCATCCCGTTTCGGCGTAATGAGCATTCCTACGCTGATCGTGTTCAAAGATGGACAGCCTGTTGACAAAGTGGTGGGCTTCCAATCCAAGGACGCTTTGAAAAACGTCGTTACCCGCAATCAATAAGATCGATTTCTACAAAAAACGGTTAATGAGAAAAAGCTCCTTTTCTGCTATGCTGAAAAAGGAGCTTTTTTTGCTGGACAGCTCCCCCAAAAGTAACAGGACTAAGCTTCGAAGCATGAATTTCACTTTTGGGGATTGTTCTTGGACAGAAATGGGATGGGGTCCCGGGAAGGAGTGATTCGGATGACGAAGCAGGACGGGGAGCAAGAACGCAAACGCAGAGCCGAGGCGATTCGCAACAAGCTGGCGCTGCTGCCCGAGAAGCCGGGCTGTTATTTGATGAAGAATAAAGACGACACGATTATTTACGTAGGAAAGGCGAAGGTGCTCCGCAACCGGGTGCGTTCTTATTTCACCGGCAGCCATAGCGCGAAGACGCAGGCGCTGGTCAACGAAATCGTGGATTTTGAATATATCGTAACGGCGAGCAATGTCGAGGCGCTTATTCTGGAATGTAATCTGATTAAGAAGCATCATCCCAGATATAACGTGCTGCTGAAGGACGACAAATCGTTCCCTTACATTAAAATAACGAACGAGAAGCATCCGCGGCTGGAAGTAACCCGCAAAGTGTACAAGGATAAAGGGAAATATTTCGGGCCGTATCCGAATGCGTTCGCCGCACAGCAGACGAAGAAGCTGCTGGACCGGCTGTACCCGCTGCGCAAGTGCAAGACGCTGCCGGATCGCGTCTGTCTGTACTTTCATCTCGGCCAATGCGTCGCGCCCTGTGAATACGAGGTGGCGACCGAGGAATACGACCGGATGGTGCAGGAGATTACGCGGTTCTTAAACGGCGGACATGACGAGATCAAGCAGGAATTGTCCCGCAAAATGACCGAAGCCGCCGAGGAGCTGAACTTTGAGAGAGCGAAGGAGCTGCGCGACCAGATCGTTCATATCGACGCGGTCATGGAGAAGCAGAAGATTACGACGATGGACGCCGTGGACCGCGACGTATTCGGCTATGCTGTGGATAAGGGCTGGATGTGCGTGCAAATCATGTACATGCGGCAGGGGAAGCTGATCGAGCGTCACGCTTCGTTATTCCCTTATTATGGAGAGGAATACGAGGACTTCATCTCCTTCGTTACCCAGTATTACAGCGACAATCCGGCGCTGCCGAAGGAGGTATTCCTGCCCGCGGAGCCGGAGCAGGAAACGGCGGAATCTTCCTCTGCGGAGCCGGTGGAGCAAGCCGCCGATGAAACGGCGGCAGAGGCTGCAACCAGAACGGACGTGAAGGACGCGCTGGAGAGCTGGCTGAAGGTCAAGGTGCATATTCCTCAGCGCGGCATGAAGAAGAATATGGTTCAGATGGCCTGCGACAATGCCGGCGTCAGCCTGGAGGAAAAGTTCCGGCTGATCGAACGGGATGAGCAGAGGACGGTAAAAGCCGTCGAAAATTTGGGCGAATGGCTGGGAACCGGTGTCATTCACCGGATCGAGGCATTCGATAACTCGAATATTCAGGGCTCCGACCCGGTATCCGCGATGGTCGTCTTCACCGACGGCAAGCCGGACCGCAAGGAATACCGCAAATACAAAATCCGCACGGTACAAGGCCCGGACGACTATGAAACGATGCGGGAAGTAGTGCGGCGCCGCTACGAGCGCGTGCTGAAAGAGAATCTTCCGCTGCCGGACCTCGTTGTCATAGACGGAGGCAAAGGGCAAATATCGGCGGCCGTCGATGTGCTTGAGAACGAGCTTGGGCTGTATATCCCGGTATGCGGCTTGGTCAAGGACGCGAAGCACAAAACGGCGCAGCTGATGATGGGGGATCCGCCCGAGGTGGTGCCGCTGCCGCGGGATAGCCAGGAGTTTTACCTGCTCCAGCGCATTCAGGAGGAGGTTCACCGTTTCGCGATTACGTTCCACCGCGAGACGAGAGCGAAGTCGATGGTGGTCTCGACGCTGGATTCGGTGCCGGGGATTGGAGAGAAGCGGCGCAAGGCGCTGCTGAAGCATTTCGGCTCGTTGAAGAAAATCAAGGAGGCCTCCGTCGAGGACTTCAAGCCGTTAGGCATCGGCGAGAAGCTGGCGAGACAAATTCTTCAATCGCTTAACGGCACCCCGGAGAGCGAAGCCGCAGCCGATGCGGATGTGGATGGAGAAGAACCGAATCAGGATGACCAGATGTCTCCGATTGAAGCGACGGAACCAATCTAAGCGAGCAAAAAGCATGCAGCCGAACCGGAAGGGGAGCGGGCACGACACGCCGTCCCCGAATCGGCGAATGCTGCAGAGAATCAAGTAAAAAGGCCGAAAGGTTATCAGGCAGATCGAGATTCAATCTGCAGGAGCACCTTTCGGCCTTTTTGACATGTATTGAGCCAAATCTCCACTTAGTGGGGAAATTTTGCACTTTATCCGTTCAATTCGGGGGAGACGATGCGCCGGCCGGGGCCGATCGTCCGGTGCAGCCATGCAACAGCCCAGCCGATAAGGGCGGGCAGTACGATGTAAAACAGGCCTACTGCCGTTATTGCCGTGCTGCCCAAATCGAGCAGCGACAATCCCATCAAGATGCTGTCCATAGCCGCATGGGCGAGCATGACGGTCAGGAAGCCGTATTTCAAGAAGGCGTAGCCGAAGATGATCCCAATAATCGTTACCTCGATAAAGCGTGTGTAAACGGGATAAATCGGGTACTGGGTATGGCTCAGCGCCCAGATCATGCTCGGGAGCAGCACCGCGGCGAACCGGTTGCGCGTCAGCTTCATGAAGAAGGCGATGCCGAACAGCCGGTATACAGCTTCCTCGGAAATCGCGGCAGCCCATGCCATCAGCGGGAAAAAGGCGGGCGCTGCCATGTTGAGCACCGAGTCGGACGGGTCATTGACCGCCCATACGTCGAAGTATTCTCCTGCAACAAAGAACAGGCTTTGCTGGATTCCGAGGATGAACAAGCATAGCAGGTAGCCTCTGCTCGTTGCGACAGCCATTTGATGGCCGAACGTGGCGTCCTTCCACACGGGCCATGTCACCCAACCTAACCGCTGCCACATGTAGCGGCCGGACAAGAAGGAAAAGTAGACGCTAACAGCCATCAACGCGATGAACACATTAAGGAACCACAGGTTGAACATCGCTTCCCATTGGGAAGGGCCTTCGGAATGCATCGTCCGGAAGGCAGGCACCATATTGAAGTTATTGCCGATATAAATGGCCAAGAATACAAAGGTCATAAACAGTCCGCGTCGGAACGTGATTTCTTTGCGGTATCGGATCACGATAATGAAGGCGGCTACAGCCATAATCAAGGAAACGCCCATACTGATGCGGGTCATGAAGGAAGCATTGTCATTTTGCTTCTCCTGCCACTCTGCGAAGGAAGCTGGGATGCTGAACGCGGGATGGAAGGAGACGACTTTGCCGCCGGCTACGGCGAGCTGCAATTGCAGAGTGGATTCTCCAATCTTCTTGTCGATGCTTTCATAGATGATTTCTGCGCCCCAAACTCCCTCGCTCCGACGGTCTTGAGGCGTTTGCTCTAGCCGGGTAAACTCGCCGATCGAGTAGCCTTGTTCTTTGATCGTCTGCTCGATCAAAGCCCGGGTATCGGCCGAGCCCGAAGCGACGGTCTGCTGCTTGGCCGACGGGGAGGTGTAGGCGTTCCATCCGAGAATATGCAAATTGGTGAAATTGACGTCAATGTAGTAGGTGGTTCGAGATGCGGGGTCATTGATCTCAACCTCGAAATAATCGATCGGATAGTCGGCAAACCGTTTCAAATAGTCGTCCAGCAGCTGCTCCTTTTGCAAATAGCCGCTTCGTTCCGTATGGGATTGAAACAGGGTGCTTGTACGATAATCGGGCGATAAGGAGAAGCGCTCCCGGACAAATCGAACGGCCGCCTCTGCCGCGGCCTGCTTCGTTACGGAGGGCTGCTGAGAGCCCAGATCGGGTTCATTCCTTGCATGCTGCAGCCATAGGGACCCCAGAGCTACCGATACGTATAACAAAATACCTATAAGGGCCAGCTTCAACAGGGAGGATTCGAAATAACGTTTCAGCATGGAATAACTCCTTGGATTGGAATGGATGCCGCTTAACAAAGGATACGGATATCAAGTTTATACATTGTATTCCATAAACTTAGCATACATGCCCACCGAAAATCCAATGATTAGAAGCGTTAGGACGGGCAAAACGGTGAAAAGCAGAGCGATAATAGGGTCCGCAGTAAATCCGCCAATGTTATATTCGAATAATTCGTCAATTTCGAGCAAAAGTGACTTTGTGCTTCCCGGGAAAGAGGATTATAATTCTTATCAATTGAATAAAGCCGAATTTCTTATTGAAAACGGGGGAACCATGTGTAGTAAGGGGTGAATTCGTTTCCACTTCAGTAGTGGTACGATAGGATACCTGTACATCCGAATCCGACAGCTAACCTCGTAGGCTTATGACAGGAACCTGTAGACATTGGGTTTCCCGTGTCTTTTTTTGTTGTCTGAAAATCATGATGAGGTGAAAGATGAAAGCAACAGCAAGGAAATTTGAGCTAACCCCGCCGCAAATACTGGTCATCGGCTTTGCAGCGATTATTCTGATCGGGGCTACGCTGCTATCCCTGCCTATAGCTTCGGCTACGGGACGGCCGCTGCCTTTTCTGGATGCATTGTTCACGGCGACCTCAGCTACTTGCGTAACCGGACTGGTCGTAGTCGATACCGGCACTTTTTTTACGAAATTCGGGCAGATCGTCATTATCGTGTTGATTCAAGTCGGCGGTCTTGGCTTCATGACCATGGCGACGCTGTTTGCTTTTGCGCTGAAAAAAAGGATTTCGCTTAAAGAGAGGCTGATCCTTCAGGAAGCGATGAACCAAGGGAGCATGGAAGGCATTGTCCGCCTGATCCGCAAAGTGATCCAATATTCTCTTACCATAGAATTGGTTGCGGCGATTTTGTTCTCCATTCGCTGGTCATTCGATTTGGGACCGGCCAAAGGGATCTATTTCGGGATATGGCACGCGATTTCGTTTTTCAACAACGCAGGGTTCGATCTGTTCGGGTCGGTCTCCGGGCCGTTCAGCAGCTTGACCTCGTATGTGGACGATCCGCTGGTCAATGTCGTATCCATGGGATTGATTATTTTGGGCGGCATCGGCTTCGTGGTGATGTCGGATGTTATGGACTACAAACGGCATAAACGGCTGTCGCTGCATTCCAAAGTGGTGCTTAGCGCGACCGGTGCGCTTATATTGGTGGGTGCTCTAGTTATTTTCATCTTTGAGTTCACCAATCCGAAAACGTTGGGACCGTTGACTTGGAGCGGCAAAGTTTTGGGTTCGTTCTTCCAATCGGTAACACCGAGAACGGCGGGAGCCAATACGCTCGATTTGGCGGGCTTGCGGCAGGCCAGCCAATTTTTCATCATCATTCTGATGTTTATCGGGGCGTCACCTGGATCGACGGGAGGCGGGATCAAGACTACCACCTTCACAACGCTGATCGGTGCCATCATAGCGATGATACGGGGCAAGGAGGATATTGTCCTGTTCCATTACCGGCTGGGTAAAGACCGGATATTGAAAGCCATTACGCTGACGATGATCGCATTATTCCTCGTTATTGCTGTGGCGATGATTTTGTCTACAACGGAGGATCATCCGTTCCTAATGATCTTGTTCGAGGTGACGTCCGCTTTCGGAACCGTCGGCTTGACCATGGGCTTGACGACCGATCTGAGCGTGGTCGGGAAAATATTGATTGCACTTATGATGTTTGTCGGCCGTCTGGGACCGTTGACGTTGGCTTACGCGTTGGGACCTAAGGCGGAGAAGGAGCTATACAGATACCCGGAAGGGAAAATCACCATTGGATAGGGGAACCGTAAATGAAACGTAGTCAGTACGCAGTTATCGGGTTGGGGAGATTCGGATCCAGTCTGGCGCAGGAATTGATCAATCTGGGTTATGAGGTTTTGGGAATCGATAAGGATGAAGAAGCGGTCGAGGAAATGAGCAATATTTTGACGCACGTCGTCGTTGCCGATTCTACCGATGAAGAGGTGCTTCGGGCGTTGGGCATCCGCAATTTCGACTGTGCCATCGTCTCCATCGGAGACGACATTCAATCGAGCATTTTGACTGCTATTTTACTGAAGGATATCGGCGTGAAAATGGTGGTCACCAAGGCGCTGTCCGAGCTTCACGGCAAGGTGCTGAACAAGATCGGGGTCGACCGGGTGATTTATCCGGAGCGGGATATGGGCATCCGTGTCGCTCACCAGCTTGTGTCGCCCAATTTGCTCGATTACATCGAGCTGTCGAAGGACTACACGATCGCCGAGCTTGTCGTGCCAAGGCGTCTCGCAGGCCGCTCCTTGAGAGAGCTTGACCCTCGCGCCAAGTACGGATGCAGTGTCGTGGCGATCAACAAGCAGCACGGCGTAATCATTGCGCCGACGGCGAGCGATACGTTAGAGGAAAAGGATGTTATGGTTATTATCGGAACGAACGATCAAATCGAGCTGTTCCAAAATGAAGTTATCGGACGGGTAACCGCGTAGGTTAATCAAGCGAAACGGAGTGCACTTAGATGAGCGGCGAAGTCACCGAAATGATTCATCATGTATTGTTCTTATTAATTTTCATATTAGCTATGGGTGTTCTTTTCGGAAGACTTTCGAGCTGGCTGAGGCTGCCCGATGTCGCCTTGTTTCTGGTCGCCGGCATCATCGTCGGACAAGGGCTTCATTTGGTTACGGAGAGCAGCAGCTCTTTTTTGAACCAGTTCATCCTGACGATCGGTTCGGCGCTTATATTGTTTGACGGGGGACGCAATATCCGGCTGTCGGGGTTGAGAAAGGTATGGATTACGGTCGCTCTCCTGAGCGTACCGGGGGTGCTGATTACATGCGGGATCGTAGCCGTCACCGCGCATTGGCTGCTTGGCATTCCGATGATCTATGCCGTCCTGCTCGGGGCCATCATCTCGTCGACGGATCCGGCTACTTTGATTCCGGTATTTAAGCAGGTTCGCATCCGCACCAAAGTAAGAGAAACGGTCGAAAGCGAATCGGCCTTCAATGACGCGACCGGCTCCATCCTTACGTTCACTGTGCTTGCGATTGTGACCGGTACGCAGACGTTCTCCGTCTCAGCCAGCATTATCGAATTTGTGAAAACGGCTGCGGGCGGCATTGTCGTCGGTGCGGTTGTAGGCTTTCTGATCGTTTTCTTGACGGGCCATCTGAAGCTGGGCTGGTTTCGGGATTACGCCACGATCGCAATGGTCGTTACGGCTCTTGGAGCTTATTGGCTGGGAGACACACTGCATGTCAGCGGATTTATGGCGACGTTCACGGCGGGTCTCATCTGGGGGAATGCGGATGTGTTCAAAATCAAGCTGGAGGACAAGCTTCACGAGATCGGCCACTTCAGCGAGAACATGACCGTTATTATGCGGATGCTCATTTTTATCCTGCTTGGCAGCCAAGTCAACTTTCAGGTCATACTGGCCAATTTATGGCCTAGCCTTGCCGTTATTGCCGTGTTTATGCTTATAGCCCGGCCGTTGACGGTGCTGGCTTCGACGCTGCCTGACCGCAAGGCCGGATGGAAATGGAACGAGATCGTCTTCATGTTCTGGGTGCGTGAAACGGGGGTCATCCCGGCAGCGTTATCGGGTATGGTCGCCGGGATGGGTGTGAAATATGCGGATGTTATCGCTTCGGTGACGTTTATGGCCGTGCTGCTTACGATCGTGCTGCAGGCGGGAACAACGGCCTATGCCGCGCGAAAGCTCGGCATAGAGGAGCCTGGGGTTCGGCATCACTAACACTAGTTGCCGCCGCGGTTGAAATAATCTTTGGCCTTCTCGATGAACTGCTGGGCCGAAGGATGATGAACGACCTCTTCTGTGAACAACAGGGAGGTCGTTCTTGTCATTTGCTCCAGAGCGGGAATGAACCGGACGACGAGCTCGTTGTCTTTGATCAGATTGCTTCGCAGGTATGATTCCGGCAGCAGCGTTGCCGTCTTACAAGTGGATACGAGGCGGATGATGGCCTCGAAGGAATCGATCTCCATCTTGACGTCGGGCTGAATTTCATAGCGGTGAAACATTTCATCCATCAGCACGCGGTACCAGGTTCCTCTGGAGAACAGAATCATGGGCAGCTCGTGCAGGCCGGCGATATCTATAGAAGCTTTATCGACGTACGGGTGGCCGAGCGGCAGCACGAGACACAAATGATCGTCGAACAGGGGGACGCATTTTAAGCCCGGATGCTCGATCTTCGACGCGACAAGTCCGATATCGACTTTCCGGTCTTTGACCATAGGGACGATTTCGTGCGTTTTGCCGGTTATGGCCTTGATATCGGTATTTGGGTAATTTTTCGTATAAATGGTGATGAGATCGGGCAGCGTCGACTGCAAGGTCGTCAGGCTCGCGCCGATCGTGATGCTGGCGGGCTTGATCGACGTCTTGAATTCCTCGATGGAACGGTGCAGCTTTCGTTCGAGATGCTTTTGCTCCAAGGCGTATTCGTAGCAGATTTGTCCCGCTCGGGTGATTTCGAGACGCTTTCCTTTACGGGTGAACAGGGCGACGCCGAGCTCCTCCTCTAGCCGCTGAATTTTGCGCGACAGGGCGGGCTGGGATATGTTTAATGCCTGCGATGCTTTGTTCAGGCTTTCCAGTTCGACGACTTTGGCGAAGATATCGATATTTTCCAACACGAAGAGTCCTTCTTTCTATTATTTAAAAGTGATGCTCGGGAGATTCTCTACTTTTACTATAAGTTTTTAGAATATAGTGATTAAGATCATTGCATATGTCAAAACTGAATAAGAGTTTATAAATAATCGGCACTTCCATTATAAGCGATAATGGAGTACTATGGGATATGTCAATTATTGTTCACATTTTTTCAAAGGCTTTGCATAAAAATTTGTCGATGCATGGAAAATAGGCGTAGCGAATCTTGTTGACGCTTGTTTCTTGCGGGAGTACAATGAAAAATGGTTTGTCAAATCGTGTGAACAGCACTACATACTTTTGAGGGGGGAAAGGATTTCAATGTTTCGTAATTCGTATTTTTCGCGAAAGCTGCATTCATTGCTTGGTGTAATCCCGGTCGGTTTCTTCCTGATCGAGCACCTGCTGACGAACTACTCGGCAACGAAAGGGCCTGAGAAGTTCATGGAGCACGTGAACTGGCTTCATGATTTGCCGCTGGTTCTGCTGCTAGAGATCGTAGGGATCTGGCTGCCGCTCTTGTACCACGCGGTATACGGCCTGTATGTCGCCTACACGGCGCGCAACAACGTGTCCAACTATGGTTATTTCCGCAACCAAATGTTTTTCTTGCAAAGGGTTACGGGCGTACTCACATTCTTGTTCGTAGCGTTCCACTTCTTCCAAACACGTCTGCAAATCACATTCGGTTTGCCGCAGGATGAGATCGGAATTCAAATGCACAGCATTGCATCGAATCCGGTTTTCTTTGTGATTTACTGTATTGGGATTGTGTCCGCGGTATTCCATTTCAGCAATGGAATGTGGTCGTTCCTCGTAAGCTGGGGAATCACGATCGGTCCACGGGCGCAACGGGTATCCTCCGTTATCTGGATGGTAGTATTCGTTGTCATGTCGATTATGTTTATCATGTCTTTGAGCGCGTTTGTCGATCCGTCGTTCCAAACGGTGCCGCAGATGACGAAAGGTTAAGGAGGAGTGAACAACAATGGCTAATCAAAAAGTTATCGTAGTCGGTGGTGGTTTGGCCGGGTTAATGGCTACCATCAAAGCCGCAGAAGCCGGGGTTCACGTTAGCCTGTTCTCTTTGGTTCCTGTGAAACGTTCCCACTCTGTTTGTGCGCAAGGCGGCATTAACGGAGCGGTTAATACAAAAGGTGAAGGCGACTCCACTTGGGAGCACTTCGATGATACCGTGTACGGGGGCGACTTCCTCGCGAACCAGCCGCCGGTAAAAGCAATGTGTGACGCAGCACCGGGCATTATCCACTTGATGGACCGTATGGGCGTTATGTTCAACCGTACGCCGGAAGGCTTGCTGGATTTCCGTCGTTTCGGCGGAACCCAATATCACCGTACGGCATTCGCGGGCGCTACGACAGGCCAACAGCTGCTGTACGCTCTGGATGAGCAAGTGCGCCGCTGGGAAACAGCCGGCCTGGTTACGAAGTATGAGCATTACGAGTTTATGGGCGCGGTTCTTGACGACGACGGCGTATGCCGCGGCGTAGCTGCTCAGGATCTTCGCAGCATGGAAGTGCTGACATTTGGAGCCGATGCCGTTATTTTGGCGACAGGCGGCCCTGGCATTATCTTCGGTAAAACGACGAACTCCGTTATTAACACGGGTACGGCGGCAAGTGCCGTGTACCAGCAAGGCGTTCATTATGCGAACGGCGAGTTCATTCAAATTCACCCTACGGCGATTCCGGGCGACGACAAGCTGCGATTGATGTCCGAATCCGCGCGCGGTGAAGGCGGCCGTATTTGGACTTATAAAGACGGTAAGCCATGGTACTTCCTTGAAGAGAAATATCCAGCTTACGGTAACCTGGTTCCGCGGGATATCGCGACTCGCGAAATTTTCGCAGTCTGCGTAGACGAAAAGCTCGGTATCAACGGCGAGAACATGGTATACCTTGACCTGTCCCATAAAGATCCGCACGAATTGGATGTTAAATTGGGCGGTATTATCGAAATCTATGAAAAGTTCATGGGCGACGATCCGCGCAAGATTCCGATGAAAATTTTCCCTGCCGTTCACTATTCCATGGGCGGAATGTGGGTTGACTTTAACCAAATGACGAACATCCCTGGATTGTTTGCCTGCGGTGAGTGCGAATACCAATATCACGGTGCGAACCGACTCGGAGCGAACTCCCTGTTGTCCGCGATCTATGGCGGTATGATTACCGGTCCTAAAGCGATCGAGTACATCAAAGGCTTGTCCAAGCATGTCGACGACATTTCCTCTTCCGTGTTCGACCGCGAAAAGAAGAAGCATACGGACAAGTACGAAAGCCTACTGAAAATGGACGGCAAAGAGAACGCGTACGTGCTTCATAAAGAGCTTGGCGAGTGGATGACCAACAACATGACCGTTGTTCGTTACAACAAGAAGCTTGAAGAAACGATCGCCAAAATCAACGAGCTGAAAGAGCGTTACCGCAACATTAACATGACGGATACAGCCCGCTGGAACAACCAAGGCGTAGCGTTCACGCGTCAATTGTGGAACATGCTGGAGCTGTCCCATGCGATGACTTTGGGCGCCCTGCTTCGTAACGAAAGCCGCGGTGCGCACTACAAGCCGGAATTCCCTGACCGTAACGACGAGGACTTCTTGAAAACGACGAAAGCAACTTGGACTCCAGACGGTCCTACGATCAGCTGGGAAGATGTTGATACATCCTTGATCAAGCCTCGTAAACGCGACTACTCCACTGACAAGAAGAAGGGAGGAAATTAATCATGGCTGAAACGACTGCGACCAACAAAAAAGTGAAATTCATCGTTACCCGTCAAGATTCCCCGGAAAGCAAGCCGTATACGGAGGAGTTCGAGGTTCCTTACCGCCCGAACATGAACGTCATCAGTGCGCTTATGGAAGTACAGCGGAATCCGGTTAACGCAAACGGCAAACAAACGACGCCGGTATGCTGGGAATCGAACTGCTTGGAGGAAGTATGCGGAGC
Source organism: Paenibacillus sp. NPDC056579 (assembly GCF_042793215.1). Lineage (NCBI taxonomy): Bacteria > Bacillati > Bacillota > Bacilli > Caryophanales > Paenibacillaceae > Paenibacillus > Paenibacillus sp. NPDC056579. Next base: position 31,168 of record NZ_JBHTVD010000015.1, on the reverse strand, counting down.
CTGTTCCATGGTTATCAACGGCAAGCCGCGCCAAGCTTGCTCTGCGCTTGTAGATAAGCTGGAGCAGCCGGTTCGCATCGCGCCGATGAGCACCTTCCCTGTCGTTCGCGACCTTGTTATCAACCGTGAGCGGATGTTCTCCGCCTTGAAGCGCGTTAAAGCGTGGATTCCTATCGACGGAACCTACGATTTGGGTCCTGGTCCGCGTATGGCCGAGTCCAAGCGTCAATGGGCTTACGAGCTGTCGAAATGTATGACCTGCGGCGTCTGTCTGGAATCCTGCCCTAACGTCAATGATAAAACGACGTTTATCGGACCGGCAGCGATTTCCCAAGTTCGCTTGTTCAATGCTCACCCAACAGGTGAGATGAACGCGGAAGAGCGTCTGGAAGCATTGATGGAAGACGGAGGCATCGAGGGCTGCGGTAACTCGCAAAACTGTGTGCGTTCCTGCCCTAAAGGCATTCCATTGACGACATCCATTGCAGCGATGAACAAAGATACTACGAAGCACTTGTTTAAACAATGGCTCGGAATTTAATAATGTAAATTGAAGAACCTCTTGCGAATTTTGTTCGCAGGAGGTTTTTTTTGTTTTTTAAAAGGGCAGGTTTAATTATGACAGAGGTTGACATATTTGTGAGGGTATAATCGGATATAGATCATGAATGAAGGGAGTTTAAGCTCATGAAACCTCTATTAGGAAAAGTAGCTTTGGTGGCAGGCGCAACAAGAGGGGCCGGCAGAGGAATAGCTATCGAATTGGGAGCGGCCGGCGCAACGGTATATGTGACGGGACGAACGACACGAGCACAACGCTCCGAGTACAATCGTCCTGAAACGATTGAAGAAACCGCTGAGCTTGTCAACAAGGCAGGGGGGCAAGGCATAGCGGTTCAAGTGGATCATCTTGATCCTGATCAGGTTCAGGCGCTAATCGCTCGTATTGAGAGAGAGCAGGGGAGACTGGACATCCTGGTTAACGATGTATGGGGAGGCGAATATTTGACGCAGTGGAATACGCCCGTCTGGGAGCACTCGCTCGAACGGGGGTTTCGCATGCTGCGGCTTGGGATGGATTCGCATATTATTACAAGTCACTTTGCGCTGCCGCTGTTAATAAAAAATCAGAATGGACTCGTCATTGAGATGACGGACGGTACGGCGGAATACAATGATAAAAACTATCGTCTATCGCTGTTTTACGATCTAGTCAAGTCGTCTGTGATTCGAATGGCCAAAGCTTTGGCTCATGAGCTTTCACCCTATAAATGCACCGCTGTAGCTATGACTCCCGGCTGGATTCGTTCCGAAATTATGCTTGAGCATTTTGGCGTTACGGAAGAGAACTGGCGTGACGCCACGGAAAGGGAGCCGCATTTCGTTATTTCCGAATCGCCGCGATTTGTCGGGCGAGCAGTTGCGGCTCTAGCCGGAGACCCGGAGGCGGCCCGATGGAGCGGCGACTCGGTTTCAAGCGGTCAGCTGGCGCAGGTGTACGGATTTACTGATCTGGACGGCTCACAGCCGGACTGCTGGCGGTATATTGTTGAAGTGCAGGAAGCAGGAAAGCCTGCTAATGCTGAGGGCTACCGCTAAATAACGAACCGCCTTCTCAAAGGAAGGCGGTCATACAGATTTTCGAGCAGCCTGGTTTACCCGAAAAACTCCAATGAGCCGCCCTCATCCGTGGCGGTTCATTTTTTTGCCCTTCGAAAAAGGCTATTGACGGGGAAGCAAATTTTTTCTAAAATAAATTTAAACGTTTTAATTGAAACGTTTAAATGATAAATAAAGGAAGTCTTTTATGAGCAAACACCGTTCCGTTACCATTGTAGATATTGCGGAAGCAGCCGGCGTCTCCATAGCTACTGTATCCAATGTATTGAACCGCCGCAAAGTGCCCATGTCCGAGGAAACGATCCGTAAGGTGGAACGAACGGCTGAAGAGCTTGGTTATCGGCGGAATGTCATGGCCGCAAGCCTGAGCCGGAAAAAGTCTTACGAGCTTGGCTTGATCGTCCCCGGCTTCATCGGGTACTACGGGCTATTCGCGGAGGAGATGGAACGTACGGCGCACCGGTTCGGCTACCACTTGTCCGTATTCTCGGCAGGCGGATACGATCCGGAGATGGAGCGAAGACACTTGGACGTGCTTCTGCAGCGCAGAGTCGACGGCTTGTTCTGCCACGGCTTGGCTATGTCCACTGAGACAACCCGGCAAATCGTAAGCGACGGTACGCCTCTCGTCTTGTTCAACGGCTGGAATTGGCCGGAGGATATCGCGGTCGGCGCGGTCAATCTCGATTTTGCCGGAGGATGTGTGGAAGCGGTTCATCACCTGGTGAAGCAGGGCTGCCGCTCGCTGTTTTACCTCGAGAGGTCAACCGCTCATGAGACGAACAAGCAGCGGCTGCTGGGATTCCGCAAAGGCATTGCGGAGGCCGGGGAAGAGGTATGCTCCTTCGTTATCGAAGGAGACAAGCAGCCGATGCACGAAATCGTTCGCATGACGCAGGATATGGGAGGCGGTCACGGGCCGATCGGAATTCTCGCCTTTGACGATCTCGTAGCGCTCCGCTTCATGTCGGCGGTTGCAGAGCAAGGGTATCGCGTGCCGGAGGATTACAAAATATTCGGCATTAACAATGACATCATTTCCTCCTCGTGCTATCCGCAGATAACGACGCTGGATATTCCGTACAGCCAGCAAGCGCAGTGGGCGGTTTCCCTGATGCTGCGCCAGCTTGGTGAAGAAGATAAGCTCGCCGGAGAAGCGATGATGGAAATCCCGGAGGCGGGGAATGCCGGCAATGAAATCCGGATTCCGCTCACGCTCATTCAGCGGTTGTCCACTTCGACAGCATTCCGTTAAATACGCGGCCGATGAGAAGAGAAATGACAGCAAAAATGCACTTTATTCAAACCGATGAGGAGAGAAGGACATGAGCATGTGGAAGCAGGCAATTGAAGACGCGGTACAAAAGACGAGAGCCAATATCGAGAAGTATGGCGACTTGTTCCCTCACGTCAGCACTGACGGGAAATATCAGCTTAACGACAATACGGATTGGACGGACGGCTTCTGGTCCGGCATTTTGTGGCTGTGCTACGAGTATTCCGGAGACCCGGTATTCAAGCAAGCGGCTGAGAAGACGGTAGCCAGCTTCCGCAAACGGCTGGATGCGAAGAGCCATATCGATCATCACGATATCGGATTCTTGTACTCTTTATCCTCTAAAGCACAATGGATCATCGAACGCGACGAAGCTGCCAAGCAGCTGACGATTGAAGCGGCCGATTGGCTGTTGACCCGCTGGAGAGAGAAAGGCCAGTTCATCCAAGCATGGGGCAAAGAAGGAGATCCGATCAACGGCGGACGGATCATTATCGACTGCATGATGAACCTGCCGCTGCTGTACTGGGCTTACGAGCAAACAGGCGACGCCAAATATCGCGACGTAGCGATCAAGCATGCGGACAAATCCCGCCGCTTCCTCGTTCGCGGAGACGACTCCTCATACCATACGTTCTACTTCAATCCGGAAAATGGAGAGTCGATCCGCGGAGGCACGCATCAAGGATATCAGGATGGTTCGACTTGGACGCGCGGTCAAGCATGGGGCATCTACGGCTTTGCGCTGTCGTATCATTACACGAAAAATCCTCTTTACTTGGATACGTCCAAACGGTTGGCTCGCTACTTCCTGGAGCGTCTGCCTCAGGACGACGTCGTATATTGGGACTTCGATGTGCCTGTCACCGACAAAACGGAGCGCGACAGCTCGGCGTCGGCGATTACGGCAGCAGGTCTTATCGAGCTGCTGTCTCACCTGGACGCGAACGATCCGGAGCGCGCTTTCCTTGAGGACGGCTTGCAGCGTTCGTTGAAGGGCCTCGTGAACGGCTATGCGACGATCGGTCAGCCTGATGCGGAAGGCTTCCTGGAGCACGGCTCTTATCATGTACGCGGCAACAATGCGCCGGACGATTATATGATCTGGGGCGACTACTACTACCTGGAAGCGCTGGTTCGATTGGATAAAGGAATCAAAGGCTACTGGTACGAAAGATAGTCCATCCGTTCAAAGCTATGAAAAATCCCTCCCTGAAGAAGCAGTTCTCTTCGGGGAGGGTATTTTTTTGACGTTTCAAGGTGATCGGAAGCGAAGCTCGCCACAAGGAAGAGCATCATTAATGTTCATGTTTATGCTCGTGTTCATGTTCATGTTCATGTTCATGATGCTTTTCTTCCTGATGGCGGAGAAATTCCTTGCCGTACTCGCCGTGCGGATGAATGCTGGCATTCTCCATCTGGATTGTCGAGTGCTCAATGCCGTATTTGTCCTTCAACGTCTCGTTTATGGCGAGGATAATACAGAACGGCTGAATTTTATTGTCAATAAACACGTGAGCGGTCAAGGAGTAATGATCCGTCGAGATTGCCCATAGATGCATTTCGTGAACGTCCTCTACGCCTTCAACTAGGGCGATGTCTTTGCGGATTTCATCCAGGTTGAACTTCTCCGGTACGGACTCCATGAGGATCATGTACGATTCCTTGATAATTTTCGAGCCGCCCGCGAAAATAATGCCCCCAATGACCATACTGATCAGCGGATCGAACCATTGCAAGCCGGTGAAATAAATCAGCGTCGCCGAGATGATAACGCCAACCGAGCTGAGCAAATCGCCGATAAAATGCCACAAGGCGCTCTGTACGTTCAAATTCTCCTCTTCCTCCATGCTTCGGCTAAGGACGAAGGTCAGAACAATGTTGACTATAAGACCGATGGAAGCGATGATCAGCATCAGCTTGAAATCGATGGGCTCCGGATTAATAAACCGGCGAATCCCTTCGATGAAGATGCCGACGGCGATAATGGCCAGCGCCAGACCGTTAAGGAAGGAGGCGATGATTTCAAAGCGCAAATAGCCGAAAGTAAACCGGGCGTTAGGGTGACGCGTCGCCAAATAAATCGCCACCATGCTGAGCCCGAGCGCGAGCACGTCGGATATCATATGCGCTGAGTCGGAGAGAAGGGCCAATGAGTTCGAGAGCAAGCCTCCGACAATTTCCACTATCGTAAAAAATAAGGTCAAGTACAGCGTGACCCACAACGTTTTCTTAGATCGGGATTGTTCCTTTACATGATGTAAATGATGATAATCGTATTCCGCCATGATGGCTCACCTGCCTAAATGAAAAATGTTTTATGTCTCGGATTATACGTCAAGGTCGAAATTTTGGCAAATACTTTAATTGAGACCGTTTATCATCAATTTGAGAGCAATTATCACCGATTTGAGAAGTTTTTTCAATTATTTGAGAGCTTTTCTCAACTACGCTAAGGAAGCGCTTTTTTCTGAAATAAATCGAAAGCGTTTTCTAAATTGTTACACAATTGAAATATTTCTGTTACGGTTTTAACATGTTTCCTGTGTAATATAATAAACAAGACCCCCTTTTTAATATATAAACACTTCAGATCCGGCCCCGTTGGCTGGGTCTCTTTTTTTGTGCAGGAACAACGATTTTGCGGTCGAACATAATCATAATATGTAATTTAGCGCTGAGATTGACGGCGTAGAATGGTGGTTGTCATGTCCGCTCCCATTATATCCACGAAGCTCCATATTCCTCCGCTCCGCTCTAAAGCAGTTCTCCGGCATAGGCTGACCGGGCGTCTGATCAAGGGAATGAAGCGCAAGCTCTCCCTCGTTTCCGCATCTGCAGGCTATGGCAAAACAACGCTGGTTGCAGAGTGGCTCTCCCGCTGTACTCAACCTGTCGCCTGGCTGTCCCTGGAAGAGGGGGACAATGAGCCTGCCCGCTTTTTGACTTACTTCATCGCTGCATTGCGTAAAATATCGGCGAATATCGGAGAAGCCGCATCCTTATTGCTTCAGTCACCACAGCTGCCTACGGCTGAATCGGTTATTGCATCACTTATTAACGAGATAACCTCCATTACAGACCATTTCGTACTCGTTCTTGATGATTATCACGTAATAAATGCCAATGGTCCGATTAACGATGCCGTAGTCCTACTGCTTGAGCGCATGCCGCCGCAAATGCATCTGGTGATTATTACCCGCGAAGATCCTCGTCTGCCTTTGGCAAGGTTACGAGTGCGGGACGACTTAACGGAAATACGTGCTGCAGATTTGAGATTCACTTCCTCCGAAACAACCGAATTTTTGGACGGGGTGATGGGTCTAAGTCTTGCACCGGAGCAGGTCGCTCTCCTTGAATCCCGCACCGAAGGGTGGATTGCCGGTCTGCAATTAGCCGCACTTTCTATGCAGGGACATGAGGATCCCGCGCAGCTGATTCCATCCCTCACCGGCAGCCATCGGTTCGTGCTGGATTATTTGGTCGAAGAAGTGCTGAAGAAGCAGCCCGCAGCCGTACAGCACTTTTTACTGAGTACCTCCATTCTTGACTGGCTTTGCGGTCCTCTTTGCGATGCTGTCCTCGATACGGATTTCGGAGAGCAGAGCGTCCCCTTCACTTCCGGGCGGGAAATTCTTGCTTATCTCGAACAGGCCAACCTGTTCATCGTGCCGTTAGATGATGAGCGGCGTTGGTACCGTTATCACCATCTTTTTGCCGAGCTGCTGCGTAAACGGCTCCATCAGAGTGGTGATGAGAGACAGGCGGCGGAGCTTCATCTTCGCGCAAGCCAATGGTATGAAGACCATAACCTGCTGCCGGAGGCCTTTCACCATGCCGCAGCGGCCCGGGATACCGGGCGTGCCGCCAGGCTGCTGGAAGGGGAAGGAATGCCGCTGATCTTTCGCGGGGCGGTGGCTCCGCTGCTGCAATGGCTTCATTCGCTGCCCCGTGCGGAATTGGATGCATGGCCCGCGTTATGGGTGATGTACGCATCAGCACTGCTGTTGACGGGCCAAATGAGCGGCGTGGAGCCGAAGCTCCAGGCGGCTGAAAAAAAACTCGAAGGCTACGGGCAAGACAAGAAGACGAGGGATCTTATCGGCCATATTGCAGCCATACGCGCAACACTGGCTGTCAGCAAGCATCAGGCGGACATGATTTTGGCGGAATCGCAGCGCGCTCTGGACTTCTTGGACCCGGGCAATCTGCCTGTCCGCACAGCCACGGTCTGGACGCTTGGCTATGCCCATCAGCTCCAAGGGGATCGTGCCGCAGCCAGAGAAGCTTATACGGAAGCATTATCGAGCAGCCGGTCGATCGGGCATATCGTCATCACGATTATGTCTGCGCTTGGCCTCGGGAACTTGCAAGAGGCAGACAACCAGCTGGACGCGGCGGCAGAGACCTACAGGGAAGTGCTCGCGATGGCAGGCGATCCGCCTCTGCCGACCGCATGCGAAGCACACCTGGGCTTGGCCCGTATACGGTATGAGTGGAACGATCCGGAGGCTGCTATGAAGCACGGCCTCCAGTCGGTCGAGCTCGCGAGGCAGCTCGAGCATACGGACAGAGCCGTTGCGGGCGAGGTGCTTCTCGCCCGCCTGAAGCTGGTGCGGGGCGACAGCAGCGGCGCGGCCGCCCTATTGGCCGAGGCGGAGCGCACCGCACTTCGCCGGCAATACGTGAGCCAGCTGCAGCCTATTGCAGCTGCAAAGGTGCTCGTGCTGCTTCGCCAGGGCCGACTGATGGCGGCCTCCCGATTGGCGCAGAAGCACGAGCTTCCCGTTAGCCTTGCACGGGTGTGTCTGGCGCAGGGAGACCCGTCTGCTGCTCTCGCGCTGCTGGAGCCATTGCGAGAGCAAGCGGAAATACAGGGCTTGGAGGATGAGCTCCTCCGGATCATAGTCCTCCAAGCGGCTGCTTTGTACGCGCATGGCGAAACGTTGAACGCCTTGCGGCTGCTTGAGGAAGCCTTGACCGCAGCGGAGCCTGGCGGGTTTATCCGGCTTTTTATCGATGAAGGCGTCACGATGTTCAGCCTGCTGCGCGAAGCGGCTGCTCATGAGATCCTGCCGGACTATACAGGCAGGCTGCTCGCTGCTTTTGAAGCCGAGGCACGGGGAGAAGACGCCGATTTGGGCCTGCCGCAAGCAGAACCGGGCTCGAACCCGGCTGAACAGCATGTATCTCCATTCGTTCAGCCTCTTGTAGAGCCGTTGAGCGGACGGGAGCTGGAAGTGCTGCAGCTTATCGCCCAAGGACTCTCGAATCGCGAGATTGGCGAGCGGCTGTTCATAGCACTGCCTACGGTGAAGGGGCATAACCGGATGATTTTTGACAAGCTGCAGGTAACCAGGCGAACCGAGGCGATTGCACGAGCCCGCAACCTGGGTCTGTTGTGAGGTTTATCCGTACTCGCGTCGTTCCAGCGCCTCCCATCTTCAAAACCATACTTTAGTATCTGTAAGTCCATGCCGTACTGCAGCTATACTGAGTGCAAAATGAGGTGTGGAGGAAACGGATGAAACCGATGAAACCGATGAAACCGATGAAACCGATGAAACAAATGAAAGCGATGATATGCACAAAATACGGATCACCGGACGTTCTGGAGCTTAGAGAGGTACCGAAGCCTGCTCCCAAGGACAATGAAATATTGGTAAAAGTTCGTGCGACTTCCGTAACGACGGGAGATTGCAGAGTACGAGGCTTTAACAGTCCTCTCTCGTACTGGATCCCCATGCGAATTTTTCTCGGCATTCGAAAGCCAAGACAACCGATCCTTGGGGTGGAGCTGGCAGGCGAAGTAGAGGAAGTCGGAAAAGCCGTGACACGATTCCGTAAGGGAGACCGGATTTATGCAATGACCGGGATGCGGTTCGGCGGATACGCCGAGTACACATGTATGGCGGAAGACGGCTTAGTGGCCGAGAAGCCGGCCAATGCGACCTTTGCGGAAGCCGCCGGAGTCCTTTTCGGGGGAACTACCGCCTTGCATTTTTTTAGAAAAGCCAATATCCGGGCCGGCCACAAAGTACTGGTCTATGGAGCGTCCGGAGCGGTCGGGACTTCCGCGGTGCAGCTGGCGAAGCATTTTGGAGCGGAGGTTACGGGGGTATGCAGTGCAGCAAACATAGAATTGGTGAAATCTCTCGGAGCCGATAAGATCGTCGACTACACGACAGAGGATTTTGCGGACGGAACAGAGCATTACGACATCGTGTTCGATACGGTCGGCAAAGCAGCAAAATCCCGCGCCAGGAAAGCGTTGGCTCCGAACGGAATCTATGTGTCGGTCGAAGGGCAGGGAGTGGCAAAGGAACGCAGGGAGGATGTGCTTCTCCTCAAGGAGCTTATCGAGACGGGCAAAATTAAACCGGTCATCGACAGACTCTATCCGCTGGAGCAAATTCCTGAGGCCCACCGCTATGTAGAAAAGGGCCACAAAAAAGGCAACGTAGTCATCACGGTGAGTCACGAAGACAGCCTGTAGCTGAAAATTGCATTATAGCTGGAAAGTTTTGCCTTACACCAATAAAGTCCCGTCTATGGAGATGGCTCCGCAGGCCGGGACTTTTGCAGGTTTCAGGATCATTCCACTTTGGCGCCGAACGAGCGCAGGAAAGCGATGGCCTGCCCTGCGTCCATACGAGCTCCTTTAACGGAAACGGACTGAAAGTCAACACCGTCCAAAATAGCCCCGCGCAAATCCGCTCCCTGAAGCTGGGCTTGACTCAGCTGGGCCCGCGTCAGGTCTGCGTCGCGAAGATCGCATTTCTCCAGATTGCAGCGGAACAAATCCGCTTCTACCAAACGGATGCCCTGCAGTGATTGCTTGCTTAAATTCACGTGGCGCAAATTCGTGTAAGACCAATCCCCTCTATCGATCGTCACGCCGTTCATATTGCACTCCGAAAAGTCGGAGCCAACCAGCTTGCATTCCTCGAACCTGGCTACGAACAGGCTGGCCGCCTTAAAGCGGCAGTTCGTAAACGCCGAGCCTGTGTGTATGGATGCGTTCAGCAAGGCCCCCGAGAAATCGCAATCGACAAAATGGCATCCCGTCGTCTGCAATTCCTCCATGGAAGCCCCCCTAAAGCTGCAGCGAACAAAGGTGCAGTATTTCATCTCGCTGTCCCGAAAATCGTTATTGCTAAAATCCGCTTCGGAATAGCATTGGTCCGTAATGGATTGCATCGTAAAATCCCCTTTGCTAGTGATCAGCTTTTATTATGTAACGGCGGCCTTACATTCCGCAAGTATAACCGAAGAAGACCTCCGAGAAGCCCGTTTCATGTGCTTTGGTGACAGTGACGGATGACGATTTGGAAGCTGCTGCATATTTTAAAGTAAGCAATACCGTTTCAGCATACAAGGAGAGAGGGGAAGATACACCATGGCCAAAGGATTTGACTGCGCAACGCCGCTGACAGAGAGTACGGCCGCGGCGTTTAAACGGGACGGATATGTATTCGCAGCCCGTTACCTTGTTCCAAGCAGCTGGAAGGCATTGAGCCGATCCGAGGTTGAAATCATCAGCAATGCGGGACTGCAAATCGTCTCTGTCTTTGAAACGACGGCGAACCGGGCATTGGGCGGAAGAGCCGCAGGATTAAGCGACGGTGCCACGGCAATGGCGTTGGCCGCCCAGATGGGTCAGCCGGCGGGAAGCGCCATCTATTTCGCCGTAGACTTTGATGCCACGCCGACTCAAATGGCCACGATCATCGAATATATTAAAGGCGCGAGCAACGCGACGCCTAACTACTATACGGGAGTGTACGGATCGTATTCGGTCGTTGAAGCGGTCTACGCCGCCGGAGCATGCTCGCGATTTTGGCAGACGTACTCCTGGAGCGGAGGCAGGCAGTCGGATATCGCGAATATTTATCAGCACAGGAACGATATTACGGTCAACGGCATCCCTGTCGATCTCAATGAATCATACGGCGCCGAAGGCTGGTGGAGCATCGTACCGTCAGGCTATTCGCTGGATGCGGACGATGCCAATAAAATCATCGGTTTTCTGAAGGCGGGATATGAGACGGCTAATGACGAGCAGGGGAAGGAAGACTTTCACCGGTTAGCTAATGAATTAAGGAAAGCTTCGGGGCAGCCGGAGGAATAGGAAGTTTGCGGCTTTACAACGGGGGCTTCTTATAGGTGCCGTTTCTGTCAGGCCGGTCCTGCTTGTTGGCGACGAGCGCGATCACGGTAACGGATACGACGATAAGCAGGCCGCTCTCCCAATAGGTCAGCTGCCCGTTCGTTGTCCACAGGAACGTCATGAACAGCAAAATCCACATGTTCACGTAAATGTATTCGTACAGCAGTCTTGGCATAAACTCACCCTCATTTCTTAAATGTCGGAGTTCGTATCATTTTATGAAGCGGATACGTCCAAGGCTACATGCAAACGAAAAAAATATAAACCCAAGAGCGGCGGCAGCGGAGAAGAAGGGTTTACAGAAAGTATAGACGGTGGTACGATAAACTATGTTAAGTAATTGTTAAGACAATTAATTATTTTCAACATTGTTCCTGTGCATATGGAAATCATGTTACCAGTCGGAGGCTCTCATGGAATCATGGAAACGAAATTTATGGCTCCTATGGGTAGGATGCTTCATTACGTCGGCCAGCTTCTCCATGGTCGTTCCGTTTTTGCCGCTTTTTTTGCTGCATATCGGGGTTAATCAGAATATTGAAATGTGGTCGGGGCTGCTGTTCAGCTCCGCTTTTTTTGCGGGCGCCATCTCCTCGCCCTACTGGGGAGCGCTTGGGGACAAGTACGGCCGCAAGCCGATGATCATACGCGCCGGATTTGTATTATTCGTCATTTACGTGCTGACCTCCATGGTGACGAACCCGTATCAGCTGCTCATTCTGCGTATATTGCAGGGACTTCTTAGCGGCTTTATTCCGGGCTCAATCGCTCTAGTAGGCACCAACACGCCCGAGAAGCACGTCGGCTACGCGTTGTCCATGATGTCCACAGCGACGGCAACCGGAGGCATAATGGGACCGCTGCTTGGAGGGATTATCGCCAAAATTTTCGACAGCCGGATTGCATTCGCGAGCGCAGGGGTGTTCGTATTATGCAGCACGCTGCTGGTCTTGTTCTGGGTTAAGGAGGAAAAATTCGTTCCGAGCAAGGGCCGGGCTTCCGTCATCGAGTCGATGAAAATGGCGGTGAACAACCGGCCATTCTTGACTGTGCTGAGCTTGTCGCTGCTGACCCAATTCTCGGTTATGACCATCGAGCCGGTGCTTCCTCTCTACATCGTGCAGGTCGGCGGCTCGGCCAAGGACGCTTCGCTCGTCGCGGGAATCGTCTTCTCTCTCGTCGGGATCGCCAGCATCTTGTTCGCTCCGCGCTGGGGCAAGCTGGCCGATAAAATAGGGTTTCACAAAATTCTTGTGATCGGCCTGCTGGTCGGAGGACTCGGCAATCTGGCGCAGCTCTTGTTCCACGGCATTTGGGGATTCTCGATCGTCCGGTTCATTTACGGAGCCTTCTTCTGTGCCGTGTTCCCGGCGCTGAACGGCCTTGTGGTCCGTTCTACTCCAACTGATTTCCGTGGCAGAGCCTTCGGCCTCAATCAGACCGCGAATCAGCTTGGAGGCATGCTTGGACCTTTGGTCGGGGGAGCGATCAGCGGCGTGTTCTCGATCCACAGCGTCTTTTGGGTGACGGGCATCCTTCTGCTGTTAGCAGCCGGGCTCGCCTATCGGACGAACAGTCCGAGGCCGTCGACAGGTCAGGGATAACGAAAGGGGCTTGCTCTCTTGAAACGACTTTGTATCATTCCTTGCGGTTCCAGGAAAATATGGGATACGGATCCGGCAGCAGCAGGCCCTTATGCGGCAAGGTTCGTCTACACGGGCGCCTTGCACCGCAAATGCCGGGCTTATGCGGAGCTTTTCGTACCCGAGTGGGTGATTTTGTCGGCCAAGCACGGCTTCCTGCTTCCGGATGACGAGGTTCAGGGCAACTACAATGTTGCGTTCGGTACGAACCATCCGGATATCATCCCGCCGGCTGAGTTAAGAAGGCAAGTGGAGAAGAAAGGCTTGAACCGCTATGATGAGATCGTAGTGCTGGGCGGAAAAAAGTTCAAGGGCATCGTCCCGCAGCTGTTTTCGGACAAGCCTATCGCTTATCCGCTTGAAGGCAGCAAAGGCATCGGCCATATGCTGCAAAGGCTGGACCAGGCAGTGCAGCTGAAGCAGGAGCTTGCCGGCGGCTAAACTCTGTCCACAATATGTAAAGAAAGGCGCCTTCGAGCGCCATTAAAATACTTGTAACGAAAAAACGGCAGTCTCGAGAGAAATCTCTCTGAGACTGCCGTTTTTTCGTTTCGGCTGTTAGCCGAACTTGCGAAGCGCCGAATGCATCGTCGGCCCGACATACCCGTTCAGCGGGAAGCCGTGTTGAATGGCGTTCATGATGAACGATTTGGCCGTTGCTACGGCCTGCTTCACATCACTGCCTTTGGCCAGTTCGGCCGTGATTGCAGCCGAATAAGTGCAGCCTGCTCCGTGCGTGTACGACGTCGGGATTTTGTCCGACTCGTACAAATCGAACGTCGTACCGTCGAAGAGCAAATCGACCGCCCGAGGATGGTCCAGCTTCGCTCCGCCTTTGATCAGGACGTACTTGGCGCCGGCGGCGTGAATGATCTGCGCCGCTTCCTTCATGTCGTCCAGCGTCCGGATCGGAGCGGTATTAGCCAGCTGTGCCGCCTCGAACAAGTTCGGCGTAACGACGTCCGCTACCGGAACGAGCAGCTCGCGCAAAGCGACCGTAGATTCCGGATGGAGCGCTTCATCGTTGCCTTTGCACACCATGACAGGGTCGATGACGACACGGCTCAACCCTTTTTTCTTAATCGTATCCGATACAAGCTCGATGATCTCGACCGACCCGAGCATCCCCGTCTTCAAGGCGTCGACGCCGATCCCGCCCAAAACCGTCTTCAGCTGCTCCTCAATCGTAGGGAGCGCGACCGGATGAACGCCGTGATGCCAATGGTTGTCCGGATCCATCGTGACGATGGTCGTCAGCACGGTCATCCCGTACACGTCGCGTTCCTGGAAGGTTTTCAAATCCGCCTGAATGCCCGCGCCTCCGCTAGTATCCGATCCGGCGATGGTTAATGCTTTGTACATGCTCATAATGCTTCTCTCCTAAACGTATGATTACTGTGACTGGTATTCTTAATCGTATCACTTTACGTGAAATTTTCAATGGCAAAAACGAATATGCATTTTTTTCGATTCATAACCTTTTTTGCTGAAACCGCAAAATGGGTGAAAAAACGATAAATCGGACAATTGGCTAATGAATAATTCTTGGTTATGATCACAGGGAAGACGTTGGCAGGGGGAAATTTCCTGGGAACTACGGATGAAAAAGAAGAGGAGCGGGACTAACTATGTCGCAAAAAATTCGTTTTGCCGTAATTGGAGCAGGGGTCATAGCCCCATTGCATGCAAGAGCGATTCAGCAGCATCCGGAGGCGGAGCTTGTTGCGTTCGTCGATTCCGTGAAGGAGAAGGCGGAGAAGCTGGCGAAAGAATATGGCGTATCCGAAGTATACGGAGATATCCGCGAGCTTCTTCAGGAGAGCGACGTAGACGCGGTCTGCATATGTCTCCCAAGCGGCTTGCATAGCGAAGTGACGATCGCCGCAGCCGAGGCGGGCAAGCATGTGCTGTGCGAGAAGCCGCTGGACATCACGTTGGCCAGTATGGATGCGATGATCGCAGCCTGCCGCAGCCATAAGGTAAAGCTGGCTACCGTGTTCCAGAAGCGGACGACGGAGCTCGCCATTCAAGTCCGCAAAGCGGTTCAGGAAGGCAAGCTCGGCAAGCTGGTGCTGGGGGACGCCTATTTGAAGTATTACCGCAGCCCGGAATACTACAAGAGCGCCGACTGGAGAGGGACATGGGCGGTGGACGGAGGCGGAGCCCTGATGAACCAAGGGGTTCACGGCATCGACATCATCCGTTGGATCATGGGAGATGTAGATAGCGTGTTTGCCTATGCTGCGCCTCTGGTAAGAGATATTGAGGTGGAGGATACCGCCGTTGCGGTCGTTCGATATAAAAACGGCGCCTTCGGAGTCATTCAGGGCACAACTTCGGTTAACCCGGGACAAGAACCGCGATTTGAAATTCATGGCGAGCACGGCTCCATCATTTATGGAGACAGCGGCATCAAGCTGTGGAAGACGATAGACGGAGAGGAGCCTCCTGCCGCTGCGGCGAGCAGCAAGGCGGAAGGCAGCAATGATCCGCAGGCGATATCCAATGACGGGCATTACATCCTCATTGACGATCTTATCCACGCGATCCGCGAGGACCGGGATCCTCTCATTTCCGGGGAGGAAGCAAGGAAAGCGGTCGAGCTGATCTTGGCGATCTATGAATCCGCACGCACCGGCCGGGAAGTCAAATTATAGGAGAGGAGTCGTTACCTATGGGAGATACTACGCTGAGAATCGGCATGATCGGACTCGATACGAGTCATGCGCCTGCTTTTGCTGAACTGCTGAACGATCCGAACCATCCCTATCACATTGCAGGGGGCAAAGTAGTTACCGCTTATCCGGGGGGCTCGCCTGATTTTGAACTGAGCGCATCCCGTGTAGAAGGATTTACGGCGAAGATCCGTGAAAAGTTCGATGTAGCGATGGCAGGCTCGCCGGAAGAGGTGGCCGAGGCAAGTGACGCGATTTTGCTGCTTTCCGTTGACGGGCGTGTACATCTCGACCAATTCCGGAAAATAGCTCCCTACGGCAAGCCGGTGTTTGTCGACAAGCCGTTTGCGGTCAGCAGCGGCGACGCCCAGGCGATCGCCGAGCTCGCCCAAGCTCACCGGATCCCGCTCGTGAGCTGCTCCTCGGTCCGGTATGCGCAAGGGCTGACGGATGCGCTGTCCGATGACTCTGGAGGCGCTCTTATCGGAGCCGACTGCTACGGACCGCTGGAGCTGCAGCCGACGCAGCCGGGGCTATATTGGTACGGCATCCATACGGCGGATATGCTGTATGCCGCTCTCGGGCAAGGCTGCCGGCAAGTACGCACCGTCACGAATGACGATCATGATCTCGTAGTTGCCGAATGGTCGGACGGGCGTGTCGGGACGATTCGCGGCAACCGGAAAGGGAACAAGACCTTCGGCGCGCTGATCCATAGGGAGAAAGGAAGCCGATTCGTCGATGTATATGCCCATCCAAAGCCGTATTACGCCAGCATGCTGGAAGCGGTCATGGCGATGTTCCGTACCGGTGTGCCTCCTATTGACCTGAACGAGACGCTGGAGGTCATCCGTTTCATTGAAGCGGCGAACGAGAGCCGGAGTACCGGCCGGACAGTACAGCTATAAGGAAAGCTATAGATAGAATGGGTTTCATCCAAGGAGGTTGCCAATGAAGCTGCCATTTCAGTTAGGCATAATGACGGACGAGGTATCCCAGCATATCGAGGATGCCATCCGGATGGCGCACGAGTTCGGGCTGACCGCCCTCGAGCTGCGCTCCGTCGACGGCTTGCAGCTGCATCAGCTCGAGCCGCAGCGGCTGGAGCAGATCGGGGAGCAAATTCGCAAAGCCGGACTTGCGGTGTGCGCCTTGTCCACGCCGGTGTTCAAATGCGAGCTGGACGATCCGGAGGAGGTGAAGCGGAGCAAGGAGATTCTGCTTCAGGATTTGCGGATCGCCAACCTGCTTGGTGCCGGCATCCTTCGCGGCTTCAGCTTTTGGGCGAAAGCGGACGTGCCGTTCGCCGACGCTTTTCCGCGCATCGTAAGGGAGCTGCAAAGCATCGCTCCGCTGCTGGAGGAAGCGAAGGTCGTGTTCACGCTGGAGTTCGATCCGGCAGTATACGCAACGAACGGGGCTAAGGTAGCCCGTATAGTAGAAGCCGTCGGCTCCCCGTGGATCCGGGCGCTGTATGACCCGGGCAACGACATGTGGGACCCTGATGGAGAGGTGCCCTACCCGGACGGGTATGAGCATTTGAAGCCTTACATGTGCCATATCCATCTGAAGGATGCCGTCCGCAGCGGAGAAGAGGTCGAGGCGGTAGCCGTCGGGACCGGTCAGGTCGATTACAGAAGGCTGTTCGCCCGATTGGCGGAGGACCGGTACGCGGGATATTGCATTGTGGAGACGCATTACAGGCTCCGCTCCAAATTGACGGAGGAGCAGCTGAAGCGCCCGTCCGGCCACCTGTTTTCGGAGGGCGGCGAGGAAGCTTCAAGACAATGCCTGCAAAGCTTGTTCGGGCTGCTTGGCGAGCTTTTCCATGAGAAGCCGCAGCAGTAGCCGGCTGTAATGCAAAGCAATAACAGCAATTAGTAAAGAAAAATGGTTGAGCAGCGCATTATGACTGCTCGACTATTTTTCTTTTTTTATATTGATCGAAATATCGATTGCATAGAAGGAAGAAGTGGCTTAAAATATCATCCATGATAATCATTCTCAGTATCTCGGGACAAGAGGCTAGACGAGTACTTCAAGCATTATGAGAATTGGAGACAGCATATATGAAGCCGCATAACGATAACACGATATCCTTGCAAAGAGCGATTTATGATATTCAAGCATCCGGCAAATCTCAAGCGGTGCCTGAGTGCATCGACGAGCACCGTGCCTTGGAGCATCAATTGATTTTGTATGCTGCCAAAGGAAAGGGAGACATCTTCATCGATGGGAAACGTGAACAATTAGAGAGAGAGTCTATTTATGTTCATGCACCCGGCACCAAGCTGGAAATCCAATTGAGCCCCGGCTCATCCGCAATGTTTTACTGGATTTCATTTGATTTGTTCATTTTATCGGAAAAGACAGATTCCCGAAGAGGCTTTGTTCTGGAAACGACCTTCCCACTCCAGGGCAAGATTCGAGCATTTAGCAGCCAATTCAAACGGTTCATGTACTTGCTTATATCGGATACGAAACTGGAATCGGATGAGAGCAGACGATTTCATAGACAGCAGCTTTTGCACAATATGCTGAACGATTTGTTGACTCATGCTACGGCAGTAAACGGCAATGATACCGAGAACAGGCTGAGAGTGACGATTGAGTATATGCAGCGGCATTATCGGGAGAATATCCGGATGAGCGAGCTTGCGGAATTGGGACAGTTCCATCCTTCGTATTACTCCCAGGTGTTCAAACAAACGATGCAGAAAACACCGATGGCCTATCTGACCGACTTAAGAATCAACAAAGCAAAGGAAATGCTCCTTGTTACAGACAAATCGATTTCCGATATTGCCGCTCATGTCGGGTATGGCGATGAATTTTATTTCAGCAAAAGGTTTAAAGCTACAAGCGGTTATTCACCGACGGTATTTCCCGGAAAAAAGAAATTGAACATTATATCGCTTTCCGCCCCTTACACGGATCACCTGTTTACATTAGGGCACACACCTCGCGCAGCTCAGGTGCATCGTCACATACCGCTGATCACAAAGCAGTTGAATCTTCCTAAGCACGGTTCCGAGTCCTGGAAGGCCAGCCGGGACATTTTTCTGGAAGTGAAGCCCGATTTAATCGTTTGCAAGGATAATGTATTAAGTAAAGCACAGGAACATATTAACGACATTGCTCCTATCATTTCTATCCCGTGGGTCAACAAAGACGTATACCAGCACCTGATCGACATTGCGGAGCTCATTGATCAACAACGATTGGCGCAGCAGTGGATCGACGAGCACGGCAAAAAAGCGGAAATGTGGAGGAAAAAACTGAAGCCGATCATAGGGCAAGCGACCGTAGCCTTGTGCGTATGCAAGGGACATGATCTTCGCTTGTATGGTGACCGAAACATCGGTCATGTATTTTACCGCTCGCTAAATATTTGTCCGCCGGAGCGAATCGCCAAGGAAATGGGGAAGTCTCCCGCCGGTACCGTGTTTACTTGGAAGGCCATAGCTCCTGATGAGATAAGGTTCTATGAGTCCGATTTTTTGTTTGTTGCTATTGAGACGGAAAGCGACCGACAGCGCATTCTCCATTTGCTGCGTTCCAATCCGTATTGGACCGGCCATCCTGCGGTTCGCCGGAAATCGCTATATTTTCTCGATTGGGACAAATGGATTGTCTACGCCCCTTACGCCATCAATCAACAGCTGGATGAACTAGGACATGTGCTTGCAGGAACGATCTCCCACTACTAAAGATCTAAAATTATTCCAGTTGCAATTCTTGAAAAAGATCATGTACAATTCATCTGTATCTTATAAAATGATAATGATAATTATTATCAAATGATAACGGAGAGAAGGGGTTCTTGCTTATTGTTATGAATGGAAGCAAACATACGGTCTTTTTTTTGCTACTGTTCGCTGCGTTGCTCGGATTAGGGGCTACCTTATTCATATCTGTTTCGTTTGGCGCCAAAGAGTTAACCATGAGCACGGTATGGTCAGCTGTCTTGCACTATGATGCGGAATTAACATCCCACCAGATCGTTCATGAGATCCGCCTTCCGCGTGTATTAGGCGCAGCCATAACCGGAATGGCCTTTGCAGTGGCAGGAGCGATCATGCAGGGCGTTACCCGCAATCCGATGGCTGATACCGGAATTCTCGGCATCAACGCCGGATCTACGCTTATTGTTGCTCTCAGCTTCGCCTTTTTACCGAATTTGTCTTATTCTGCTTTGATTCTCTTATCCTTCGCGGGAGCAGCTATGACGACGGTATTTATTACACTGCTTGGTTCGTCTACGCCTGGAGGGCTGAGCTCGGTTAGATTAACGATCGCTGGGGCTGTCGTTGCAGCCATATTGCATTCTTTGAGCACAGGAATAGCCATATATTTTGCTTTGAGTCAAGATCTGGCCTTCTGGTACGCGGGAGGCGTGGCGGGAGTAAGCTGGTCCCACTTGAAGCTGTTGGTTCCTATTATTCTGATTACGACGGTATGGGCGTGTACGATGGGGCGCTCTATCAGCTTTTTGTCTCTTGGCGATGAATCGGCGACGAATTTGGGGATTCGAACCGATAAAGTCCGTTTCTTAGGCATGGTCGCTGCGGTAATCTTGGCAGGCACTTCCGTCTCGGTAGCCGGATCCATTGGATTTGTAGGGTTAATCGTTCCTCATATCGTACGCTCTCTTGTGGGTGTGGATTACAGGAAGATTATTCCCCTCTCGTCCATTTTGGGTTCTATTTTGCTGGTATGGGCAGATTTTGCCTCGCGCATGGTCAACCCTCCCAGAGAATTCGCGATCGGGGCCATGGTGGCTATGGTCGGCGTTCCTTTCTTTCTTTATTTGGCGCGTAAAGAAAGGAGAGATTTGTAGCTATGGACGTGAATGCACTATCCAGTCAAAGAAGAAAGAGAGCGGTCTATGTTTCGCTTGTCTTGTTAGGCGTGGCATTGACGGTTATTTTTATCAGCTTGAATACGGGAACGTTTCGTCTTCCGCCGTGGAACGTTGTCAAGGCTTTGTTCGGTTATGGCTCGGTCGAAGAAAGCATGATCTTGTTCGAATTCCGGCTTCCCCGAATTGCCATTACTATGCTGGCGGGAGTCGGTCTTGGCATTTCCGGTGCGGTATTTCAAGGGGCGTCGAGAAATACGCTTGCCGATCCCGGTATTTTGGGAATCAATGCCGGAGCTGCATTCGGATTGATTGCCTACATATCTTTTTTTCAAAAGCTGGACGGACCTGCCGCGCTGATGATTCCTCTGTTTACGTTTGGGGGAGGAGCCGTGATCGCGTTGGTGATTTTTTTGCTGGCTTACGATCGCGTAAAAGGATTGATCCCTATCCGGCTCATTTTGGTTGGAATCGCCATTTCGGCAGGCATAGGGGCTATGACGCTTCTGCTCTCGCTTCGATTGGATGAAGACACGTATGCGTTTGCCGCGCGTTGGCTGGCCGGCAGCGTCTGGAGCAAGGATTGGATCAATGTGTGGGCCTTGCTGCCATGGATTGTTGTCTTGGTTCCCATCATCTATTACCGCTCCAGTACGTTAGATTTGTTTGCGCTGGGTGATGATACGGCAGTCGGTGTAGGAGAGGCGGTTATAAAGAGCCGGGTTGTCCTGCTCTCCCTTGCTGTAGCGTTATCGTGCGCCAGCGTTTCGATGGCGGGAGGCATCGGATTTATCGGCTTGGCCGCGCCGCATATTGCCAAGCGGCTCGTCGGTCCCCGCCACAGACATTTCCTCCCTGTCGCAGGCTTGGTGGGGCTGGTCATTCTGGTCGCTGCGGATACGATCGGGCGGTCCTTATTTCAGCCGAACGCCGTGCCGGCAGGTGTTGTCGTGGCGGCCATCGGCGGCCCTTATTTTTTGCTTTTACTGTTCAAAACGAAAGCTTGAATACAGAAATCATACTAACTCGGAGGTACGAGATTCATGAACAGAAAGTTTGGTAAATCATTAATCATTGTATCGTTAATTGCCCTATTGTCGGCATGCGGTGGTCAATCGGCTGCACCGGACAAGGCAGCATCCGGCTCATCCGCATCAACGGAAGCTGCCGGCAGCGCTAAAAAATCGGGTGCAGATACCGCAACGAGTGTCGATCCGAAATCGAAAATCGCTTCGATGTCCATTCACATGACGAATAATTTGCTGGCGCTTGGCATTAAACCTGTCGGATCGGCCATCGGCGGCGGGGTAGGCGATTTCCTTCCCCATGTGGCGGATCTTCTCAAGGGAGTTGCCAAGCTGGGCGTAGTTGGAAACTCCGATATGGAAGCCGTGCTGGCGCTGAAGCCGGATTATATTTTCATAGATGAGCATTTCGGTGGGGAAGAGCGCGCGAAGCTGGAAAAAATTGCGCCGGTCGTTAGCACCAACCTGGACGAAGGAACTTGGCGGGATCAATTGAACCGGGTAGCAAAGGTTGTAGGGCGCGTTAAAGAGGCGGAAACCTTCATCAAGGATTACGACGCGAAAACGGAGCGGGTTAAGAAATTGATCGCAAGCGAGCTCGGAGAGGGCGCCAAAGCGATGGCGATCCGGGTATCCGCTAAAGAAATTCGGGTACAGAGTACAGGCAGACCTCTTGGCCCTATTATGTTCCAGGATTTGAAGCTGAAGCCTGCGGGCGGCGTTGAAAAGATTCCTGCACAAGAGCCGTACGCCGTGATCTCTAAGGAAGTGCTTCCCGATTATGATGCCGATGCCATTTTCCTTATTGTGAACAATGACGACAATGCCAAGAAGGTGTATGGCGAGCTGGAAAAGAACCCTCTGTGGAAAAATTTGAAAGCAGTAAAAAATAACCACGTATATACTCTTGACGGCCAAAAGTGGCTGGATTATTCCTCTCTCGGTCAAAGCATGGCGATGGACGATGCCGAGAAACTGTTTACGAAAAAATAATTCTCAACATACCAAAAGCCGACCGTATGTAAACGGCCGGCTTTTCTCTTTTCTCACTCCGCCAATAACGGCGAAGCATACTTTTTGCGGTATTCCCCCGGAGTGATCCCAGAGTACCTTTTGAACATCCGAATGAACGAGTTGGCGTTCTGATAGCCGACGTTGGCGGCGACCTCCTGAATTTTCAGCTCGACGTTCTGCAGCAGCTGCTTGGCCCGCTGAATCCGGATATCGTTCAAATAGTCGCTGAAGTTCATCCCCGTCTTTTCCTTAAAGTAGGTCGATAAATACCCCGGTGTAATATTCAACTTGTCGGCCATCAAATCGAGCGTGATATCCTCATGCAGATGCGAATCCAAATAGTCGATGACGAAGCGGGTGATAGGGTCTTGATCCTCCGTCTTATTCTGGATGAGCCTGATGACCGGCTCCAGCAGCTGCACCAGCCAGTCCCTGAACTGCTCTCTGCAGTAAAAGCTTTGAAGCTTGGCGAACGGGGGAGCCGTTCCGCTGCGCTGTCCGTTAAGGTTCAGCTTTTGCAGCGATTTATCGATCTGCTGCTCCACTTCTCTGGCCAGCTGCGAGTAATGCTCGACCGGAGCCGCTTTTTTGCCCATTTGGTCCAGCTGCTTGTCGATCCAATCGTACATTCCTTTCTCATGGCCGCTCATAAGCCTCGTATGAAATTCTTCCTCCATCGAGACGGTGAAATGAAACCGCTCGGCCTTCCACGGACCGTCTTCCATAATCTGCGTCTCGTTGACGAGCCTGCGCTGCTTCAGCCGTTCCGTCAGCTCCTCGTACGCCGAAGTAAATTCCGATGAAGCCGGATATACGGAGCTCGCTGCCATGGTGACCAAATACAGGTCGCGTTCAATATCGAACATCTGCTTCAAATAGCCGATCGGCTTCATGATGCCGCTAAGCTCGGAGTCTTCGGCGAACACAATCGACAGCACCAGATTCCGCTCCAGCTGGAACGTGACGGCATGCTGATATGTTTGCAGCAGCACGCTGTCAATGTACTCACGGATATAATAAGTTCCTTTCTCATGATCCATGTCGAGCTCGGCGTACTGCTCTTTGAAATGAATATCGAACAGAACGATCCGGAACGGCATGCTCGTATCGGCCATTTCCCGCATGTCGGCGAGGTTCATATGGATATGCTTGAGCCTGTTGCTCAAGGCGTATTTGCGCAGGATGGACGTTTTCTGGGCCAGGTCCTGGGCGATGTCCTGATTCGTCTTCATCATCCGGTGCATCGTATGGCGGATCAGATCGTATTCGCGGATCGGTCCCTGCTTCAGGAGCGAGTCGTCATCGGGCGAAGATTGGAACGACTCGATAATTTTACGCAGCGGCGTGTGCAGGCTGCGGCTGAACAGAACGGATGCGATGATGCTAATCATAGCAGCCAGAACCAGCAGCACAATGAGAATCATGTTCAAGCGGACGAGCTGCAGGGAAATCTTTTCCGCAGGCACCATGCTGACATAGGTAAACCCGGTCTCCTGCCCTTTCTTATAAAAGGTATAATAATTTCCTTTCAGAACGGATGACTCCGACGCTTCAATCGCACTGAGCGGCTCGATCTTGAAATCGCTTGCGGAAGTGTAGATCGGATTGCCCTCCGGATCCAATATATAGAAGCGCTGATCCTTCGAAATGTTGTGGATCTGAAACAGCTTCTGCGCATCCAGCATGACGATCAGATACATATCGTTGTAGGGCTGCTGCTTGATGAGCACCGGCAGCAAATAGCCTTTGTGCATTTCGATTCCGGCGGATTTCTCCGTAAACTCCGCTGCCGGCAGCACGCTGAAGCCGACGCGCTCGTCGAACTTTCCGTTCCAGAAGGAGAGCGGGTAGCGGGGACTGTAATAATATTTGCCGAACATGTCCTGTGCGCTGCTCGTTCCGTCCTTTTCCACCACGAAGGCGTCGTTCTTGAAGTAAACGATGATATTCTCGAACTGCAGGAACGGGTTGGCATACAGCGTCTTCAGCTCCGCCCGTACATCCTCGACGCTGGCATAGCCGTTGTTTTGCTTGACGTTGCGGAGTATGTTCAGGTTCATCAGCCAGCGGTCGTTCTGGTTCAGCCCTAGCACCATATTTTTGGACAAGCGAAAATGATTCTCATAGCCTTCGACCGTATGGGTGATGCTCAATTCGTTATATTTGACGATTTCGTCGTGAATTTTATTTTTCAAATATATGGAAGTGATGAAGTTGAAGGCTACCAGCAGGACAATGACGGCCAGAAAGCCGGTCAGCATTTTGGAAAATAAAGATCTCGGTTTGATCGAACGGGGGATAAATTCCGGCATCCTGCTTCCAACCCTTCGTTGTTGAAGTCACCTAATCGAGTCTACAAAGTCCAGGTGCGATTACTCCTATCATACGGCTTTTGCTTGGCTAGGAACAATATGCACTTTTTCCACTTCATGCACAACGTTACCACTTCTTTAATAAAAGAGCGCCGGGCCGATAACATGCAGATTTATTTTGCAGGACGGCTCGATTATGATAACGCTAGATGACCGGGGACCCTACGGCGGAACGAGCGAGCCTAGAGCTCCGGAAAGAAGATAGTGATGGAGTCAAACACAATCGTGCATAAGGGGGTGGAGGAATGGAACAAACGTCATGGATCCGAACGTGGAACCGCAGCAAATATTTATGGCTGCTCTTTTTACCGTGCCTGCTGTATTTTATCGTCTTTCGTTACGCCCCGATGTTCGGTTTGGTTATTACGTTCAAAAATTACAATACGTTCAAAGGCATCATGGCAAGCGAATGGGTGGGGTTCAAATATTACCGGATGTTTTTGGAGAACCCCGATTTTTTTCTGCTGCTGCGCAATACGTTTTTGCTCGGCTTGTATAAACTGATCTTCGGTTTTCCTGCACCGATTGCATTGGCGCTGCTGCTCAACGAGCTTCGAAACGCCGTCTTCAAAAAATTCGTGCAAACCGTCAGTTATTTGCCGCATTTCATTTCCAACGTGATCGTGGCGAGCATGGTGATCATGTTCTTGTCGCCTACCGGCGGACTGGTCAATCAATTGCTGGAATCGCTCGGCTTTCAACCGGTTAATTTCATGATGGAGCCGGGCATGTTCCGCAGCGTGTACGTGCTATCGGAAATATGGCAGCATATCGGCTGGGAGACGATCATCTACCTGGCGGCCTTGACGGCGGTGGATCCGCAGCTGTATGAGGCGGCAAGCATCGACGGGGCGACCCGGTGGAGAAAGCTGTGGCATGTAACGCTGCCCGGGATTGCGCCTGCTATCGTGATCATATTCATACTCAATGTAGGCAAAGTGCTCGAGATCGGGTTCGAAAAGGTGTTCCTGATGTACAATCCGGCGACGTATGAGACGGCGGATATTATAAGCACCTACGTGTACCGTGTCGGTTTGGAGCAGGGCAATTTCAGCTATGCGGCGGCGATCGATTTGTTCATGGGCATCATCAGCCTGATCTTCATATGGACAGCGAACACCATTAGCCGAAAAGCCGGAGAGACGAGTTTGTGGTAAAGGGGGTAGCGGGAGTTGAGAGAAAAAATCGGGTTGTTCACCATTGTCAATGCGGTGATTTTACTTGCCGTCGTTGTCATTACGCTGTACCCCTTCGTCTATATGCTTGCCGTATCGCTAAGCCAGGACATTTATGTGATGAAGGGGGAAGTGACTCTTTGGCCGAAAGGGTTTAATCTGAAAATGTATAAGCTAGTGTTCGACGATCCGAACATATGGCAGGCTTATAAAAATACGATTGTATACGTTGGCTTAGGCACAGCCATTTCGATCATCGTCACCTCGATGGGAGCTTATGCGTTATCGCGAAAGGATATGGGGTATCACAAGCTGTTTACGTTAATGATCGTCTTCACGATGTTTTTCAGCGGCGGCATGATTCCTACCTTCCTCGTCGTCCGGTCGCTCGGGCTGATGGATACGGTGTGGGGGATGGTGCTTCCGGGGGCGGTCAATACATGGAATTTAATCTTGATGCGGACCTTTTTCAGCGGCATTCCAAAGGAGCTGGAGGATTCCGGCCGCGTGGACGGATTGACGGATTTCGGGATTTTTTTTCGCATCGTCATCCCGTTGTCCAAGGCGGTGTTTGCTACGATAGCTTTGTTCTACGCTGTGGCGATGTGGAACAATTTCATGCTGCCTCTGCTGTATTTGCGCAACCCCGACTTGTTTCCGCTGCAGGTGCTGCTCCGCAATCTGGTGTTGGCGGGCAGTGTGAGCTCCGGAGCGGTTACGGGTATAGGCGGGGACAATCTCGTGGTTGAGGATTCGCTCAAGTTCGCCACGATTATGGTGTCGACGCTGCCGATTTTGCTTATTTACCCGTTCGTGCAGAAGTACTTCGTGAAAGGTGCTATGATCGGTGCAGTGAAGGGATAGACGCAGCTGCAGGGAAGGCTGTTGATAAAAGAGTTGTCAAATCGGGTCCCGCTTGGGATTGGGGATAGGCGTCAAAAGCAATCTTCACTTTATAAGGAATGAAAAGGAGAGGGTCCTATGTATAAAATCGTTACGTCCTCCGTTGCGTCAGTCATGGTATTGTCCTTATTGGCCGGCTGCAGCGGCACCGGAAAAGAGCCGGGAGGAGCGGTCAAGGAAGGGTCACCGGAAGCGTCTGCGAAGAAAACGTTCACGGCGCTGCTCGATAACAATGCGACATTCCCGTACAGCAAGGATTGGCCGTTCTGGAAATGGCTTGAGGAGAAGACGGGCGTCACCTTGCAGGTGCAAACGCCTTCGGGGAAGCTGACCGATTCGCTCAATTTGACGATTGCCTCGAACAATTTGCCTGATCTGATGAGCATGCCGAGCCGGCGCGATTCGGACCGGTTTGGACAGCAGGGTGCGCTGGTGAACATACTGGATTATCTCGATCAAATGCCGAATTTGAAAAAGTGGATTGAGAAATATCCCGATGAAGCCAAGGCGATGCTGGCGGCCGACGGCAAAATGTATATGTTCCCGAATCAAGGCTTCGGCGAGACGAACCGGATGATTTGGATGTACCGTGAGGATATTTTCAAGAAGCACGGCTTAACGATGCCGAAAACGTATGAAGAGCTGTATCAGACGATGAAAAAACTGAAGGAAGCGTATCCCGACAGCTATCCGCTCTCGCTTCGCTTCGGCCAAATTCCGGATGAGATGTACGCTCACATGACGACGAACTATCAGACGGGGGCGGATGCTTATTACGATTTTGACAAGAAGGAATGGCGGTACGGCCCGATCGAGGACAATTACAAAGCAATGGTCGCGATGTGGAACAAATTTTACAAGGAAGGCTTGATTCCTCCCGACTTCCTGTCCATCCAGACGAAGCAGTGGCAGGATACAATGTCCACGGACAAGTCGTTCATTACGATCGATTACATCAGCCGGGTCGATTTCTTCAACAATGCGATGAAAAAGGAGAAGCCGGATTACAACATGCAGTTCATGGCTCCGCCTGCCGGATTGCCCGGCGGTAAGCAGCTGAATCCGTACTTCCATTATCTCGACGGCGGTATGACCGTAGCTTCGACTTCCAAGAACGTTAAGGATGTCATGAAATTTATGGACTTTTTCTATACGGAGGAAGGCAAGACGTTGGCAAGCTGGGGCAAGGAAGGCGACAGCTATGTCGTAGAGAACGGGCAGAAGAAGTTCAAACCGGAATTTACCGATGTGACGGAAATGCGCAAAATTACCGGGCTGCAGGCGAACCGGGGCGTGTATACGTGGATCGATTACAATTCTCATCTGTCACTGTTCTCCAAAGATTTGCAAAATGCGTATAAAGAAGCGGCCAAATACGATCCTGTCGCGATGCAGCCGAGACCGTCCTTTACGGAGAAGGAGAACGAAGTATTGTCCGTAACGGGTCAAGCACTCAAGAAGCACCGGGAGGAGAGCTTTGCCAAATTCGTGCTCGGCACGAGAAGCCTGGACGAGTGGGGCAAATATGTCGAGGAGATGAAAAATCTTGGCGCGCAAAAGCTGGTCGATACTTATAAGGAAGCTTACAAACGGGTTGAGAGCACGCAGCTGAAGGTGAAGTAAGTGCTATGATTGCACGATTTCGTGAAAACATGGAGGGGAAGAAGAGATGATTCAGGTAACGTTTCGTCCTATGCTCGCTCTAATGCTGTCCCTGCTGCTTGCCGCCCTGTCGCTGACGGTTGCAGCTCCACTGCCAGTACACGCCGCAGCAGCGATTACTATCGATACTCCGTCTTCCGGCGCGCAAGTATCGTCGGGGAAGATTCGCATTGAGGGAACCTATAGCGGATTGTACGACGTCAAGCTGTATATCGATGCAGCCGAGCAGGTATACGCGTCCATGGATGATCCCGATGCGGACGATGCAGGGACATGGCATTATGAGCTCGACACCCGAGATTACAGCGGAATCGTGCGAATCTATGCCGTCGGCTCGGATGTCCAGACTCGTTACGGCGTATGGAGCGAACCGATCGAGTTGAATATTGACCGTCCCAAAGCCGATGCTCCGCAGGTGACGATTGTGAGCCCCACTGAGGGAGTATCCGTTAACGGAACGGTTTCCGTCCTAGTATCGGTGTATGCCGATATGCCGGTTCGCCGCGTGGAGGTTCGAATCAACGGGGGAGCGTGGCAGGAGGCTTCACGGAACGGTGCCCATTACAGCTATGCGTGGAATACGAAAGGCTTGGGCGATCATACAAGCAGTATCGAAGCAAGAGCGACGGATGTGCGGGGCCGGACCGGCCGCAGCATGACGACCTACGCCAAAGTAGGTCAAGGAACGCAGCTGCAGCCTGTGCCGATGCCGTCGCAGGATCGGGCGATATGGATTTGGGAGTCGGAAGCCTATAAGCTGCTGCTCAATCCCGGCTCACGCTTGGTGCTCGACTCCTTCGCCAAGGATACGGCAACCTTTCAGTCGGATCCTGTGACGACATTGTATTTGGCGGTCGGTCCGATGGCGGGTATGGATATTATGGAGGACGATCCCGATAAAGTCCGCGATTTTCTCGCATGGGCTCACAGCCTGGGCTACCAGGTGCAGGCCTGTATTGCCGGAGGCACGACGCCGCCGTATATGGGGGCTTATGAAGCCTATCACGAGCGGGCTGTGCGGGAAATGGAGAGAATCATCAACTTCAACATCGCTTCCTCGGAGACGAGCAAACGGTTTGACGGTGTGAACGTGGATATCGAGCCGTATATCGCGCCGGATTTTAAAACCAATTATCCGTCGCTGCAGCTTCAATATTTGGATGGCCTGCAAAAAATGATCGAGCGCCGCGACGCTTCCGGCATTTATCTGCCGTTCGGGCCGGCCATTCCGAAATGGTTTGATTCGTCGCCGCAGGCGCAAAGTGTGAGCTGGAACGGCCAGACGAAGTGGCTGTCCGAGCATGTTCAGGACATCAGCGATTATATCGCTATCATGGATTACCGGGATACGGCGGACGGGGGCGCAGGCATTATAACGGGCGCTCAAGGGGAAATCGACTATGCCGATAGGATCGGCAAGCCGCGTTCCGTTGTCGTCGCGGTCGAGTCGCTCGATATCGCCAACAGCGGCGATCCGGAGACGATCACGTTCCGCGAGGAAGGACGCGCCGCGATGGAGACGGAGCTGGATAAAACGTACGCGGCCTTCCAGGGCAAGGCCTCGTTCGCCGGCATCGCGATGCATCACTATGATTCGCTGCGGACGCTGCCGTCCTATTGGGGAGCGGGAAGCGTCAGCTGGGAGCCGCCGGCGGACACGGAGGCGCCCACGAAGGTCACTGACCGTCCGCAAGCGGAAGCGGTCGATTACCGGCAGATCGATATCCGCTTCGGCATGGCGCTGGACAATACGGACATCGACCGCTATATCGTCTATCGCGGGACGGAACCGCATTTTACTCCTGATGCTTCGAGCATCGCCGGCTATGCGCGGTCTTTATCGTTCCGTGATGCCGGCCTGCTGCCGAACACGAAATATTACTACAAGGTGGCCGCCAAAGATTTGCAGGGTAACATCGGCCCGGTATCGGACGCAGCTTCAGCCAAGACGGAGTGGACCGATCTGCAGCCAATGATCGTCACCGGCATGAACATCGAAATGAAGGGCTCCAACGCCGTCGTGACGATGCAGGTTGTCGATCGTGCGACCCGACAGCCGTTAGCCGGGGCGCTGGTCGAGGGCCGCTTCCATTTCGCGGGTGGCAAGTACACGGGCGGCCGGACCGACGCGAATGGCAAGATCACCTTGACTTCCGAAGCGATTCCGCAAGGAAGGCAGGTCGGCTTCGAGCCGAGACGGGTCACCGCTCCCGGCTACTACTGGGCGCAAGCCTACGACGAGCCGCACACGGTTACGCTGGTTCGTTAGAGGGCTTGTGAGGTAGCGGCATGCGGCCTACGGTTACGGTGGCTCGTTAGTCGGCTTGCAAGAGCAGCGCCATGGCAACGATACATGGCAGAAAAGGCAGCGCGCCACTACGTATCGTAGTGGCGCTTTGTTATGGGGGGCAGCTGTGGGCTTGGTTGAGAATGGAAGGCCATGTATTCCGGAGGTGAGCCTGACTGGACTGGATTGGATTTGACCATAGTAAACCAGGCTGAATCGGACAGGAGTCGGATAGGTCTGGGCGATTTCAGACAAGATCGGGTAGGATCAGACTACACTGGGGTTGGACCAGACGGTACCTTCAATGTATCGGACTGTGGTTCCGCTATTTGTGTAAAAATGCGCCAAATTGAAGGGTGATCGGACAACAGATCCGCTATTCGGCTGAAATCTATTAAGCCCCCTAATTAAATTGGAGAGTACTTAGGGAAATAAGGTACTATTAAATTAAGGGGGCGATGGAAGATGAGACAGAGAAATCAAGC
>NZ_JBHTVD010000014.1:0-195535 GCF_042793215.1 Paenibacillus sp. NPDC056579 | reverse complement strand
ATATTAATAATTATTTTTTTCTTATTTCACAATAGATCTCGTAACACGCTACCAACAACATCATCAAAAAAATTTTTTGATAAGAAATCAGTCACTGCATTTATGTTTGTTTTTGCAGTTGTAGGGATGGTTATTAATTTAATTAATATAAGTGAAAAAAATCCAGGTCTATTTGTTCAAAGGTTCAGTAATAGCAAGCTTGTAGAAAATATTGGCGTAATTAATTATCATGTGTTTGATGTCTATAAGTTTGTTAGTATGAGTTTTAATAAGCCGAAAGTTACAACTGGTGAAATAGAAACTTATGATAAATGGTATAAGGATCATGTAAGTATTGATAAGAACTCGGATTTCGGTATTGCAAAAGGTAAAAATGTTATAGTCCTACAAGTTGAAGCTCTACAGCAATTTGTAATTGGATTAAAGGTTAATGGTAAAGAGGTAACTCCTAATCTTAACAATTTAATTAAGAATAGTATGTATTATACGAATTATTTTGATCAAACAAATCAGGGAAGAACATCAGATGGTGAGTTTACGTCCTTGGTATCACTATATCCACTGAATGAAGGATCCATTTATTTTTCTTATCCGCAGCAAAATTATGATTCATTACCAGCCGCACTTAAGCAATATGGTTATACGACTTTCTCTGCTCATGCTTATGATGGGCAATTTTGGAACAGGAAGGCAATGCATCAGCATCTTGGCATGGATAACAGTATGTTTGGAAACGATTTTGCACAAGGAGAGAATATAGGATGGGGACTGTCTGATAAGGATTTTCTTGAACAGTCTGTTCAACGTATAGTTACCTTGCCGCGCCCTTTCTTTTCATTTTTGATTACTTTGTCCAACCATCATCCATATGATACGCTACCAGCTAAGTACAAGGTTTTTGAAGAAAAAAATGATTCCTTGTTAGAAAGATATTTAAATACAGCTCATTATGCTGATTTAGCTATAGGGGCGTTCATTGAGGAATTAAAGAAGAAGGGATTATATGAGGATACCATTATTGCTATATACGGGGACCATGATAGCTCAATCGATATAAAAGATATTGCATCTGTAACTAATACAGGCACTGAAGCGATAGATGCTGCAAAGATGGATAAGGTACCATTAATCATTCATATTCCTGGATATACGAAAAATACTACCAGTAGTACCGTTTCTGGACATTTGGACCTGACACCGAGTTTATTATATTTGTTGGGTATTGATAGAGAGAATTATTTTTTCATGGGAAATAATTTGTTTGAGAATGACCCGAACCGGTTAGTGGTTTTTAGAAACGGCTCTTATGTGGATGAATCTCATTACTTCTATACGACTAGCGGTTCAATCGATGAAGGCAAATGTTATAATTTGAATACAAACGAAGAAATTGCGTTGAATGCATGTTCTGGGAATGCAAATGAGGCAAGAACCAGGTTGAATATGTCTGATCTAATCATTCAAGCGAATCTGATACCTCGACTAAAAGCTTTATATGGCAATTAAGGAAATTGAATCTTATTGAGACCTGTAACTATGTAGTTACAGGTCTTCTTTTATAACAGTATTCTTGAGTTACTCTATGGCATAATACAATCTAGTTTAATGAGGGATTATTTTGCAAGCATCGCTGGATAAAAAGACTCGACTCTCTGGATATTTTGCGCGGAATTGCTGCATTGTCCGTTATGATAGAACACATGGGAGAAAGACTTTACCCTGGTTTCGTATACTTCACCAGTACTTATTTTCAATTGGGACAGTTCGGTGTTGCTCTTTTTTTCTTTGTAGTGGCTTCATTATTCCTCAATCCATAGAAAGGACCAAAAGTTTAAGGAAGTTTGGATAAGGCGTTTTTTTCGTTTATATCCTTTATATTGGTTTAATTTGTTAGCTGCTGTTCTTCTGGCATATTTTTATTTCAACGTATCTGAGAAGCCGATATTTTCAATAATACTTGCGAATATTACGATGATTCAAAAATTTCTGGAGAAACCGGATATTGTAGAACTTTTCTGGACTTTAAGCGTTGAAATGGTTTTTTATTGTCTGTGTTCCCTTTTATTTTTGTTTGGCTTTTTTAGACGATATTTGTTAGCCATAGCATTTTTTTTCCTTGCGTTGATTTCATCAGCAACTCCAATTGCAGGGATTAGAATCCCAGGATGGGGATTGTTTTTTAATTTATTTACCATGTTTTTCGGTACTATTATTTATCGATATGTCCATGATCAACTGAGGGGAAGATTATTTGCATTAACTTTTATACTATCAACGATATTAACTACAGTTGTTTGCTTTAATGTATTTTGGGGAGATAATGATCCAAATTTCTTAGGCACTCATTCGTTTATTCCAATGCTAACTGCCTGGGTGTTGGCTTACATTTCGTTTTTTTTATTAGTAAGGAACAAATTGCAAAGAGGCACAAAATTATTGGTGCTTTTTGGGGTAATAAGTTACTCGATATACTTAATGCACCCTTTGGTGATAGAGATACTACCTCAATTAAACAATAAAACATGGACGTTCATTCTATGGTCAGCCATTACGTTTGCTACTGCAATTCTAACTTATTTTGGGATTGAAAGGCCTTTTATTAGTATAGGTAGAAGGGCCTTCTCATAAAAAGGGTATCCCCCACCCAACTCCTATAACCAACCGGTTATAGGAGTTTTTATTTCCTCCCCTAACTTTGTCCGCATAATTGTCCAAGTCCCCTCATAGACATGGTATCAGTTCATTTAACAATTGGGTGGAGGGGATTGGAATGCGGCGATTCACTTGGGTGATTGCCTTGGTGCTAAGCTTCAGTCTGGTGTTGGCGGGCTGCGGTAAGAAGGATTCGGGTTCGGTAGTGAAGGATTTGGATGGGGTTATAAATAAGCTGCAGAGCTATCAAGGAAGCGGGCGAATGGTGCTCCATACGGGGCAGGAGCCGCAGGAATACCAAGTGGAGGTATGGTATCAGAACCCTCATTACTACCGCATTTCCTTGACGAATGCCAAGAAGGATATTACTCAGATTGTATTGCGTAATGACGATGGCGTGTTCGTGCTGACACCGCATTTGAACAAAAGCTTCCGATTCCAGAGCGACTGGCCGGAAAATCAGGGACAAGTTTATTTGTACCAGTCGTTGGTCCAAAGCATACTGATGGATAACGACCGCCAGTTTACAACGGATGAGAACGCGTATGTGTTCGACGTACTCGCCAATTATCAGAACGGATCGTTAGCGCGGCAGAAGATTTGGCTGGATAAAAAGAATTATGCGCCTCAGCATGTAGAGGTTTCGGATACAAATGCGAATGTGATGGTTATTGTTGATTTCAACCAATTTGAATTTGGCAAGAAATTCGATAAAGATTCCTTCGACATGCAGAGAAATATGACAAGCTGGAAGATGTCCCAGCCGACGATGGGGCAGCCTGGAGCGGCTAGCTCTGGAGCGCAAAGTAATTCAGCGAATGGCGGTGCAGCTGGAACAGGGAGCGAAAAGGCAGCAGGCGCGGCCAATAGCGCTACTAGCGGTGCGACAACAAATGGCACTGCGGCAAACGGAACGAGTGCTACAGGTACATCCGGCGCTGCAGGCAGCAAGAGCGGGGCAGCAGCTACGGGCAGCAACGCAGGAGCTGCTACCGACGCAGGCAAAGCAACAACACCGGCAGCGGGTACAAACGGCGCAGGAGCAAGCACGGGCCCGTCCGCGAACGGTACTGGGGCTAAAGCCGGTGCAGGTGCAACGAGCGGAGCAGCGGGGGCTACAGGGGCCGCAAACGGCACGACTGGAGCAAACGCGGCAGCTGGAGCCAATGGTGCAGGCGGCACAGCCGGTACGAATGCCACTGCTGGCACAGCCGCAGGCACAAAAGCCGATGCAAGCAAGCAGCAAGCATCGTTCGGCGTGATCGAGCCGAATTACCTGCCTAGCGGCGTGAAGAAGCTCGACATGAGCGAGATCAAGCTCGGCGAAGAGAAAGCCGTCATGCTTCGCTACTCGGGCAAATACAACTATACTTTGATCGAGTCGCGTCCTGTAACACAGACCGTATCCGTACTGCCAGGGGATATCGTGGACTTGGGCTATACTTTGGCTGTGGTTACCGGCGATGAGAAGAAGACATTAACTTGGACATACGATGGAATCGAGTTCAGACTGTCCACTGCAGATTTGCCGCAAACGGAAATGATTAAAGTTGCACAGGCTGTGCAGGACGAAATCGGGAAGTAATTGGTACGTTAATAATATCCAAATATAACGTCCAAACGTCAATCAACCGACAATGAATTGACAATAGTGTGATTGGTGAGATGGCTGTCACTGTCAGGCAAACTGAGGAATGAAGTCTGAAAGAGCGCCTTTCGTAATAGTATGCCGGGGAAACGCGGAACATTTGATATGTTTTAAAAGTCAGATGGAGCTTCGGTTAAATTTCCAACGCGCGCTATCCCAAGCGCGCGTTGTGGCGCTGCGCGGCGGTCGGTCGAATGACAGGAAGTCAGTGAGCACCTCGGTGAGGAATTCGGATAACCCCTCAGCGCAGCGAGTAACCAAATCAATATGCAACTCGTAATCCAGCAAGATATTTCTTAAATCAATCCATCTCGCAAATCCAACAACTTATGGAAATACCGATGCCTCATGCCACCTCTATCTGCATCAACACCGGGGAGCCTGCATAAAATTGGAATTGGAATCCTAGCTATCTCCGAGAAATGAAGATGTAAATAGGCGAAAATATACCTCAAAATGTAATTTGCACCTAAATTTTTACCATAAACTGACGGATTCCTGATACCGGGATGTTCAAGATATTGTTCATTGACACCCGGTGTCGTTCGGATTACCATAGGTTTATTGAAAACACACGAGGTAACGACTAAGGGGGAAGTTCCCTGCTTTAAGGGAGCTTCCCTTGATTTTCGCAGAAGAAGGTGGACTTATGGATTCGTTTTACCGGCCTACGAGGGTGGAGATTTCCCTGGATGCGCTTCGCAGCAATTTGGAAGGGTTTCGACGGGTTTTACCTGCCCATGTGAAGATGATGGCTGTGGTCAAAGCGGATGCTTACGGGCACGGTGCAGTGGAGGTTTGCCGGGAGGCGCTGCGCTGTGGTGTCGAGTATATTGCGGTTGCTTTTTTGGATGAAGGCCTGGAGCTCCGGCATGCCGGGATTACGGCTCCGATTCTCGTGCTGGGGTATACCCCTCCGGAAGGGTTGGAGACAGCTTGGGAACACGATATTACCGTCAATGTGTACAGCCATGAGGTTTTGGATGCATTTGAACGTCTGCTGCCGAGAGAAAAGCCTTTGAGCATTCATGTGAAAATTGATTCGGGCATGAACCGGTTAGGGCTTACGACCGAGGAGGAGGCTATCGCTCTGATTGACAGAGCGCTGCAAATTCCCGGAATCCACGTAGAAGGCTTGTTCACTCATTATGCATGCGCAGATGAGGAGGACAAAACATACACGCTCGAGCAATACCGGCGCTTTGACCGGGTGGTGAAGCATTTTGCTGAGAAGGGGATTCAGTTCGCCTATGTACACGCCGGCAATAGCGCTGCGGCGATCGATTGTCCGGACTTGACATACAATATGGTGCGGCTCGGCATCAGCATGTACGGGTTGTATCCTTCCGAGGAAGTCAACCATCAGGTGATAGATTTGGAGCCGGTACTGAGCATCAAAACCGGTGTCGTCATGGTCAAAACGGTTCCGGCCGATTCGGGCATCAGCTACGGAACGATTTATCGCACAGCCGGCGAGGAGACCATTGCTACGCTGCCGATCGGGTATGCGGACGGGTTCTCACGGATGCTGACGGGCAAAGCCCAGGCGCTTATCAAAGGAACGCGGATGCCGATTGTCGGCCGCATTTGTATGGATCAGTGTATGATGAATGTGACGGGACTCACCGATATTGATAACGAAGAAGAGGTTGTCATTTTGGGCAAGCAAGGCGAAGACAAGATTACGGCCGAGGAGCACGCCGATTGGCTCGGTACGATCAACTACGAAATCACCTGCATGATTTCCCACCGTGTGCCTCGCGTCTATATCCGTGACGGCCGCGTAGTATCTACGGTCAACCCGTTATTACGACATAATTGGGGCTCGATGGAGCAGATGTGACCAGTAACATTTTCCAGCCGATTTTTTGTGGGTGGAGTAGAGGAATTTAGGATTTCACCGCGAATATGTATAATACATACTTCTGTGGATTCTTAAGGGCTCGCCTTTTATTGGGAAAAAAGAGGTATAACATATTTGCTATACCTGTAGCATATACTCATCTTGTATAATTTTGCTGTATATTCGCCATAATGGTAATATTGTTGTATGTTTTTGGGGGTGCATGCTTGGTGTCCAATGCGCAGAACACGAAACGAATAATGATCAGCTTGCCGGACTATTTGCTGCAGGAAGTGGACGGCATCGTGGAGAAGGAGAACTCGAACCGCAGCGAGTTTATTCGTCAAGCGATGAAGCTGTACTTGATGGAACGGAAGAAACGCCATCTGAGGGAATCGATGCAGCGCGGATATATGGAAATGGCGAAGATCAATTTACACATGGCCTCGGAGGCATTTCAGGCGGAGGAAGAAGCGGATAACACTCTGGACCGTTTAGTAAGCGGGGTGTAACTATTGATTGTCAAACGAGGCGATGTGTTTTTTGCGGACTTGTCACCCGTCGTTGGGTCGGAGCAGGGCGGGATCCGGCCTGTTCTCATTATTCAGAATGATATAGGGAATCGCTTCAGTCCTACGGTCATCGTGGCGGCGATCACAGCGCAAATTCAAAAAGCCAAGCTGCCTACACACGTAGAAATTGATGCGGAGTCTCATGGCTTTGACAGGGATTCTGTCATTTTGCTGGAGCAAATTCGTACGATTGATAAGCAGCGTCTGACAGATAAAATAACTCACCTTGACGAAGAGACGATGCGCAAAGTGGATGATGCATTGCAGGTAAGCGTGGGACTGATTGAGTTTTAACGCTTTCAGGGATTGAAGCGAGGGACCGTAGGGTGCCCTCGTTTTTTAGTTGTCCGGGAATGGCGGCCGCACCAGGCAAGCAATTTCTTCAAACGGTAGCAGCAGGACTTCTATACGTTATTGAGCTTTGGATTTGTCGAATGCTGGGGATTTTATGGAGGAGGTACTAAAGGTTCATGTCGATGTCGAAAGAGGAAATCATACAATTGGAAGAAAATAAAGGGAACAACGCGCTCACGGAGGAAATGAAAGCGGCGATTCAAGAGCGGATTCTTAAGCAAATCGCCGGGGAGCTGCAATTGTCTGCGGGCAAGGTTCGCACTACCGTAGGGCTGCTTGATGAAGGCAACACGATTCCGTTCATAGCCCGTTACCGGAAGGAAATGACCGGAGAACTGGACGAGAACCAGCTGCGGGATATAGAGGAGCGGCTTACGTATTTGCGCAACCTGGAGTCTCGGAAGCTGGAAGTCATCCGGCTCATCGACGAGCAGGGAAAGCTGACGGACGAGCTGAAGGCATCCATCGAGCAGTCGGCGAAGCTGCAGGAGCTGGAGGATCTATATCGCCCGTATAGACAAAAGCGCAAGACGCGGGCCAGCGTAGCGAAGGAAAAAGGGCTGGAGCCGCTCTCGGCATGGATACTGACTCAGCCTAGACAGGGCAATTTGCTGGCGGAAGCCGGGCGCTACGTTGACGCGGAAAAAGGCGTCCAAACGGCAGAGGAAGCGGTTCAAGGCGCTATGGATATTATCGCGGAGCAAGTCGCGGACGATGCGAAAATACGCGCGTGGGTGCGCAAATATACATATGATCAGGGGATTGTGCGGACCGAGGCTAAGGATGCCGAGCAAGAGTCCGTATACGAAATGTACTACAGCTACCAGGAGCCGGTTCGCAAGCTGCCTCCTCACCGTATTTTGGCCATTAATCGCGGCGAGCGCGAAGAGGTGCTGAAGGTAACGCTTGAGGTGCAGACGGACCGCATTCACGACTATATCGGGCGGCTGACGGTCAAAGGTCCGTCGGTAGTGAGGGATACGCTGACGGCGGTCATTGAGGATGCCTACAAGCGTCTGCTTGCCCCGTCCATTGAGCGCGAGGTTCGCAACGAAATGACGGAGAAGGCCGAGGAGAAGGCGATCGAGGTGTTCGCCGAAAACCTGCGCAATCTGCTGCTGCAAGCCCCGATAAAAGGGAAGGTCGTGCTCGGCGTCGATCCGGCCTATCGGACAGGCTGTAAGCTCGCGGTCGTGGACGATACCGGCAAAATGCTCGAAATTGCCGTAACCTATCCGACGCCGCCTAACAATAAGGTTGCGGAAGCGAAGGCGAAGTTCCGCAAGCTGATCGAGACTTATGGCGTGGAGCTGATCGTCATCGGCAACGGGACCGCCTCCCGCGAAACGGAGCAGTTCGTCGCCGATTTGATCGGGGAGATCAAGGAACGCCGGTTGCAGTATTTGATCGTCAACGAAGCGGGAGCGAGCGTCTATTCGGCCTCGAAGCTAGCCCAATCCGAGTTCCCGGACCTAGATGTAGCGGAGCGCAGCGCGATTTCCATCGCCCGCCGACTGCAGGATCCGTTGGCGGAGCTGGTGAAGATCGAGCCGAAAGCGATCGGCGTCGGCCAATACCAGCACGACGTTACGCAAAAACGGCTCGACGAGAGCCTGACGTTCGTCGTGGAGTCGGCGGTCAACCACGTCGGTGTAGACGTCAATACAGCCTCACCTTCGCTGCTATCGTATGTTTCGGGCATTAACAGCACGCTTGCGAAGAACATCGTGAAATTCCGCGAGGATAACGGCAAGTTCGTCAGCCGCTCACAGCTGCAGAAGGTGCCGCGTCTCGGCGCGAAGGCGTACGAGCAGTGCGCCGGGTTTTTGCGCATCAGCGAAGGGAAGAATCCGCTCGACAACACGCCGATCCATCCGGAGTCGTACGATGTGGTGGACAAGCTGTTCAAGGAGCTTAAGCTTGAATTGAAGCAGCTGGGCTCACAGCAGCTGAAGGAGATGCTTACTTCGGTCGAGCCAACGGAGCTTGCGACGAAGCTTGGAGTCGGCGTACCGACGCTGCGCGACATCCTGGACAGCTTGCAGCGCCCGGGACGCGACCCGCGGGATGAGCTGCCGGCTCCGATCTTCCGCACCGATGTGCTGCAGATCGAGGATTTGGCGCCGGGCATGGAGCTGCAGGGAACGGTCCGCAACGTGATCGACTTCGGCGCCTTCGTCGATATCGGCATCAAAAACGACGGGCTTGTCCATATCTCCCAATTGAGCGATTCGTTCGTCAAGCATCCGATGGACGTAGTCTCTGTCGGAGATACCGTTACTGTGTGGGTGCTTGGCGTCGATTTGAAAAAAGGCCGCGTCAGCCTGACGATGAAGAAGCCGTCCTAAGCGGCGCGTACAGCCAGCCGGGCAACATGGAAGCTGACAATAAAGAAGAGCATAGATGGAGTCGTTCTCCGTCTATGCTCTTTGCTTTTTGCGATGAATCGTTCTGTATTAAAGCTGTGACGATGAGGATTCTTCCGCCGCATCGTTTCTTCTTGTACGGTAGAAAAACCAGCAATCGTTCAACAACCGGATTTGTCTGCGGTTTTTATTGTGAAATGCTCTCATCAGTTGATTGCAAAGCCATTGTGGCAAGCCAATCAGCCCCTTCCCTTCTGCCGTTATGCATCGTGCTGCCGTTTCAAGGAAGGTCTGGCTCCGGCAAAACGTCCAAACCGTTTCTTTGTCTGCGGCAGCCATACCATACCTCTAAAGCTTCCTAATGAGGTTTACTTATGATATAGCATATGGCGGGATGGGCTAATGGGTGCAGGTCCTAGGCGGCTCTAAAACGCTTCGGCCCGCTTTAGTTTGCCAATTCCTCTTCTTCCTCGTACCATTGCTCAAGCTGTGCCTGAAGCGCGCGGATTTCCGTTAGGAGGGAAATGAGAGGATAGGCCTTCTCGTTAATGGAAGAGAAAGCTTGCTCCAGCTGATTGATATAGTCCAGCCCATGATGAAGCTTGTAGGAAGGGTTGACGATATCCAGGTTCTCGCACTCCGCGATTGCTTTGGGCAGCGATGGAACATTGGGAGCCGTTAATTTCTCCAGCTCTTTATGCAAACGCAAATTCAAAGCGGTCAACTGGTACGTGTGAGTAGCCGGAAGCTGTACGAATTCAATTTGCTGATCCAGCTGCATGACGACATATTTCATTTTGGACATGTTCAAATAAGCTCCTCTCTTGCATTGCGGTTGTACAAAAAATCCGATTTCGTTTGTCACTATCTACTTGACAGTGTAGCCTATGATGCGGTTACAATTCAAGTGAGAATACGAAGAAAGCGAGGGCGTAGAAGGAATGGATGACCGACAGCTGCAGCAGTGGGTTGAGCACATCTCTTTGACATCGTTTGGACGTCCGTTCTTGCATAAAGCCCGATTTAACCGCAGGCTGACTTCGACGGGCGGCCGGTATTTCACCAAGTCGCACGATATCGAGATCAGCTGGGCGCAGTTGGAGCAGTTCGGGCCCGAGGATGTAGAGAAAATCATCAAGCATGAGCTGTGCCATTATCATCTGCATTTGCTGAACCGGGGGTATTTGCATCGGGATGCGGAATTTAAAACGCTGCTGAAGCAGGTAGGTGGGACAAGATTTTGCCGGTCGCTCCCTACGGCGAAAAGAAAGGAGCCGTACCGCTACAAGCTGATTTGTTCCAGCTGCAAGACCGAGTATTTACGGAAACGAAAGCTCGATCCAAAAAAATACGCATGTGGAAAATGCAGGGGAAAACTGAAACTGCATGAGCTTGACTCTAAACAAAATTCATGATAAATTAAAATATGTCTTTCCCTGATAGCTCAGTTGGTAGAGCACTCGACTGTTAATCGAGTTGTCACAGGTTCGAGTCCTGTTCGGGGAGCCATTGCTTTGGAGAGATACCCAAGTGGCTATAAGGGGACCCTCTGCTAAGGGGTTAGACTGCGTAAGTGGTGCGAGGGTTCGAATCCCTCTCTCTCCGTACAAACCGAAAACCGCCGTATGGCGGTTTTTTTGTTTTCCCACGGTACGATGAAAATAAGATTGCAGCAGCAAAAGTGACGCGCGGAACGCATCCTGCTATATGATGCAAACGACCTTGAATTACGAATCAAGTCTTGCAAAAGCAAGCTACCAGACTGCTCTTCCACGCTAAAACTAAAAAGCCAGCCCGTCTTTTTAACAGGTTGGCCTTTTTTACAAATTCCGTCAATCCTGCAGATCTCTTTTATAAGATAAGTAAATGAGCATGGCTAAGGAAAGAAAGGTTAGCGCAGGCAAAATGAGGAAATATCGCTCGTGGTTCGCCAGCCAGTATACGGAAATACTGATGGTAAGAATGCCGATTGTGTTGAATACCATTTTGGTCCTTTTGGCGAGGTCAATGGTGCGGTTTAAATACAAATTGTGCGGCGGTCTCATCATGAACGAGAACCCCAGTTGAAACCGGTAAAACAGATAGGCTACCAAAAACGAGCAGGCCTCCGATAAAACCTGGATAAAGAAAGCCATAGCGGCCACCGGGTTCGTTGCGTCCTCCAGCGTAATCAATTGGAAGTATTTCATCACATAATAGAGGATCAGCTGGATGCTCATAAAGGTAAGATAACCGATAGCTGTAACGTCAATCG
Organism: Paenibacillus sp. NPDC056579; assembly: GCF_042793215.1. Classification (NCBI taxonomy): domain Bacteria; kingdom Bacillati; phylum Bacillota; class Bacilli; order Caryophanales; family Paenibacillaceae; genus Paenibacillus; species Paenibacillus sp. NPDC056579. Next base: position 183,846 of record NZ_JBHTVD010000014.1, on the reverse strand, counting down.
CATGATATACGTTCACCCTGATGACATACCGGAAAAAGACAATAAAGAGAATGAATTGGATCGCAATATCGAATTGGGGAATATCCAGCACCATCCGGTTCATATATGATACGAACGAGATGAAGACGCCAATCACGGTAAGCTTCAGCCGAAACTCCCAGAAGGGCCACCGGAATGTTCTGAAAATCAGCGCGAAAATAGCGATAACATCCAGAAATCCAAGAAATAAATAGAAAAAGGTTTGCATCCGTGTCACCTGTTTCCGGAGGTTATGAATAAGATTCAGCGCCAAGCGCGTCCCGTCCAAACCACCCTGAAATTCAATAAATCATCCAAAAAGGATAACATTGGATGTCACAAATCGTCAATGACATGAAGCACCTTCGTCACAACTCTCTCTAGGGAAAGCATATCATAATTTGACTTCTATATTGGAGCACATTATGATCTTTTTATTAGTCGACATTTATTCGAAAAAAAAGCTTGTCAATCCGAATTCATTCGGATATAATAACTCTTGTCGCCAAAAAGGCAGCAAGGAATTACACAGCAAGGCCCGTTGGTCAAGGGGTTAAGACACCTCCCTTTCACGGAGGTAACAGGGGTTCGAATCCCCTACGGGTCACCATCATTATTTCGAGTAATACCGAAGGGTTTTCGAAAATGATTCCTTGATTATGAGCCATTAGCTCAGTTGGTAGAGCACCTGACTTTTAATCAGGGTGTCGTAGGTTCGAGTCCTACATGGCTCATGTTTTTTCCCTCAGTAATTTTTTATTTGCGGTTGTGGTGGAATGGCAGACACGCCATCTTGAGGGGGTGGTGGGCTTACGCCCGTGGAGGTTCGAGTCCTCTCAACCGCATTCCAATTATCAGCGAGAATCCCTTGGCAGCAAGGGATTTTTTTATTTACCATAATAGAAGTAACGCGTCGGCTGTGGTCTTCTCGCTAACAAAATCCACACGGAAAGCCGATATATCTAGATGTAAAAGCTGCAACCAATAACTGGTAGATCGAGGTGATACATACATGGAGGTCAACAGCTTATTGAATGCGATCAACAGCGGGAATGCGCTGAAGCAGGCTGTAGGCATTGCCGTACTGAAAAAGCAGCAGGATGTGCAGACGGCGGCGGCGGTGTCATTGATTCAGGGCATGGTCCAGGCTCCGCATCCGAATTTGGGTAAAAGTCTGGATGTGAAGGTATAAGGCGGCTGGCTTCAGCCGTCTTTTTTTCTGCCCAAAGATTAACAATTAACGCTTGGGAAGCCGATATATATAGGAAGGATTGGAGGGTATGCAATGAAAAGGTTACGAAGATTAGGGTTCACATGGTTCATCTGGCTGCTCATTGCAGCACTTGGATTGCCGGCGCTTCCAGCCAAAGCCGCGGATGCTGTCACATTCAGCGACGTGGACGCGCAGAAAAACGGCTGGGCTATCGGCTCCATCTATTTGATGGCGCAAAAGCAGGTGCTCACAGGGTACCCGGACGGGACCTTCAGGCCGAATCAAACGATCAGCAAAGCCGAGTGGACGACCATGATTTATCGATTGTTCGACAAGTACCGGCCGAATTTATATGCAACAGGCGCGCAAAAAATCGACAGCTTCGCCGATGTATCCCCGCAGCATTGGTCCTATCGCCAGGTTTCGGAAATCTATAACCAGTCGTTTAACTGGGGCGTGTACGGCTTGAATAATAGGGGACAGCTGACGTTTCATCCCGATACGCAATTAACGAGGCTGCAGCTCGCCAATATGCTGTATTCGTTTTTCGATACGCGGCTGATCGACAGACGGTTGAGCCCGAATGACGTGTGTACGGTAGTATCGGAGTTCAAGGACATTCCATCTTATATTTATGTAGACAAGAACGTATATGAGCAGGCAAGCAAAGCGGACGGACGTTACGACGCAGCGGGAAGCATCCTGATGGAGTCTAATGATGTGCTGCCTATCCTGTTTACAGGCAACGACAAGAGCGACTGCGGCTTCGGCTCCGACGCTTTCTCCAACGCTCAGGCGAGCAGCTTGGCCAGCTTGCAGGCATCCGGCATTATGACCGCCAATGAATTGGGCTATTTCCGTCCTTTGGACAAGGTGACGCGGGCGGAAGCCGTTACGATTTTGAACCGGATTTATAATTATTTGAAGAAAAATTACTGGCTAGGCGATTACTCAACCATCGAGCTGGAGCAGCAAGGAACGGGTGGTTCTACAGGAGCCGGTGGCGGAACGGGTGCTAGCGGCGGCAGTGCAGGCAATGGTTCCTCCGGCATCTACAATCCGGATACGACGACATATTTCCCTGATTACGACGATCGTTCCGAGGAAGGCGGCAGCGGGTGGTCGAGCGATTCGGTCATCAACGTGACAGACTACTTTGACGATAAAGGGGTCCTGGTCAAGGACTTGCAGAAGGGCGAGATCGAATCGGCTCTGACGCCCAAGGATAACCGGTATTTGACTGTGGATTTGAAATCGCAGGATAAGGTGGATTTGTACATCATTTTGGATGGAAAAATTGCTTATTTGAAGCAGGAGGAGCTTCCGAAGGTCATCTCCGTAGACGGAGTCAAGCTGGTCGGGTTCCGAACGGCGCAGCGCAGTCCGAATCCGATGAGGGTGGGGGGCACAACGGCTACTCTGACCGTAAAGCTGAGCAAGGAGCAGCCTGAGAGCACAAAGCCGGGCAAGAAAAAATAAATGAAGGGCTTCCCGCCGCGGATGGCAGGAAGCCCTTAGTCGCTACTGCAGCAAATGCTTGTAGGCGCTGTAGTCGATATTCTGTTTATCCAGGTAGGAGACGAGGCTCTTGTAGTCTCGCTTCGGCGTTGCAAGAATATACCCCCGAATGCAGTGGTCCTGCGTAATCTGGTCGGCTTTACTCTCCAATGCGACTTGACCGATCTTGGCCGCGATGGAGTGGCGTGCGATATCTCGAAAAGGTGCCGGTACAGGGTCGACCAGCATGTCCAGAAACGACTTGGCATCGTCGGTCCATAAATGTCGGGACGATTCGACATAATGGTTTTGCCAATCGAGCTTGGACTTGCCGTCCGCCATAGGCAGCACCTTCAAAAATTTGCGGAACATAAAATAGCCGCCGATCGACATGAATGTGATCAGCACGAAAACCCAGAAAAAGATAAACCACATGAAACCGTTATTCATGATTAATTGTCACCTCGTCCCTATTATACCTTACTTTGGCGATAACCAAAAGTAGCCTTGTGGATAAAGAGCAATCCTAGTAAAATAGAGAGAGTGCGAAAAAAAGGAGATGAGGAATACGATGTTGAAAATCGGTTCTCACGTATCGTTTTCAGACAAAGGATTGTTAAACGCAGCGGAAGAAGCAGTCTCTTACGGGTCTTCTACATTTATGATATACACAGGCGCACCGCAAAATACGCGCCGCAAGCCAATAGAGTCGCAATTTATCGAAGAAGGCAGAGCGCTGATGGACAAGCATGGCATCGGGGAAATCATCGTTCATGCTCCATATATTATTAACCTCGGCTCTTATAAGGAAGATACGTTTGAGCTGGCGGTTCGCTTTTTGCAGGAAGAAATCCGCCGCACGGACTACTTGGGCGTGAAGCATATTGTGCTTCATCCAGGCGCCTATACGGACAAGGACGCGGAATACGGGCTTGCGCGCATTGCCGAAGGGCTTAACGAAGTGTTGGCCGGAGTGAAAGATACGGATGTGAAGATCGCCCTCGAAACGATGGCCGGCAAAGGAACCGAGATGGGCCGCAGCTTCGAGGAAATTGCCGCCATTATCGACAAAGTGGAGGATAACAGCCGCTTGTCCGTTTGTCTCGATACCTGCCACGTTCACGATGCGGGCTACGACATTATTAACGATTTGGACGGCGTGCTGGAGCATTTTGACAAAGTGGTGGGACTGGACCGGATCGGCGTCGTTCACTTGAATGACAGCAAAAACCCGAAAGGCGCGGGGAAAGACCGCCATGCCCCGGTAGGAGCGGGCTGGATCGGCTTCGAAGCGATGCACAATGTCGTGCACCACGAGAAGCTGACGCATTTGCCGCTGATTCTGGAAACGCCTTGGATCGGGAAGGAAGACAAGACGCAGCGTCCGATGTACGAAGCGGAGATTGCACTGCTTAGCGGATCGATCGAGCAGCGCTTCGGCTCCAACTTCCTGGAGGATGTAGAGAGATTAGGCCACTTCTTCACCAAGCAGGAGCTCAATCACCGGGATTATGTGCTGCAAACTTGGGAAGTATTGAAAGGGGACGCCAAAGCGAGAAAAGAGGACGGCCGCGAGCCTATGGAACGCTTGTTCGATCTTGTAGCCGAGAACCGCATTCTTCCCGAGCTGTCGGAGGAGCAAGTGAACCACCGCTTGACCGCTTGGCTGGCGGGCCAAAAAGTATTTCAGCTGTAAACGCCACGAGCACGAACTCGTGTACTATTGAACTATTTGAACCAATGAAGGAGTAATAAGTTGTCATGACACCGAATGTATTGCCTAAAAACCAGCGGGACGATTTGAAAAACCGCGCAAGAATGCTAGTATCCTGCCCGGATCAGCCCGGCATTGTTGCAGCGGTATCCCGTTTTTTATATGAGCACGGAGCTAATATCGTACAATCCGACCAATATACGATGGACCCGGAGGGCGGATTGTTTTTCATCCGCATCGAGTTCGACCTGGAAAACCTGGATGAGCGCCGCGAGAAGCTGAAAGAGGACTTCGCGGTCGTAGCTCAGCAATTCCAAATGCAGTGGAGCATTAACCGGGCGGGACGCAAGAAGCGCCTTGCGATCTTTGTATCGAAGGAGGATCATGCGCTGCTTGAGCTTTTATGGCAGTGGCAGGCGGGAGATCTTCAAGCGGACATCGCCATGGTTATCAGCAACCATAACGATATGCGGGCGATGGTAGAGTCGTTCGACATCCCTTTCCATCATATCCCGGTTACGGCCGCTACGAAGGAAGAGGCGGAGCGTCAGCAGCTCGAGCTGGTTAGCGGACAAGTGGATGCCGTTGTTTTGGCGCGATACATGCAGATCATTACGCCGAAGTTCATCGAGCATTTTCCGAACCGCATCATCAATATTCACCATTCCTTCCTTCCGGCGTTTGTCGGAGGCAAGCCGTATGCGCAGGCTCATAACCGCGGGGTAAAAATTATCGGAGCAACCGCGCACTATGTAACCGAGGAGCTGGACGGCGGCCCGATTATCGAGCAGGACGTGCAGCGGGTAAGCCACCGCGACAACGTAGACGACCTGAAGCGCATCGGCCGTCATATCGAGCGCATTGTGCTGGCGCGCGCCGTATCTTGGCATGTGGAAGACCGTGTCATTGTGCACGGCAACAAGACGGTTGTATTCAATTAATAGTTTACGTGTGCGAAACGCAGCAAGATGAAGCGGACTGTACCTTTGCCGGAACAACGGCGGAGGACAGCTCCGCTTTTTTTTACTGGCGATAAAAATAACCTCTAAACGCGGTCGCTCCTCAGGGAAAGAACCTCGATAGAGGGGGCAGAAGCCGCCCTCATCGCAGAGCAGCCCGTATAAAATCGGAACAGTGTGGTATGGTAACGGTGGATACAAAAAAGACGGACCCGCCACTCAAGGCATCCGTCTTCATCTTGTGTAAAAATACAGCAAGGCAAGCTAGCTTAAGCTCCCTTATGGTCGCTGCGCAGCGTTTGCACCACCGTTTTATTTTTGCCGGTCCGTTTGGCTGAATACAGCGATGCGTCCGCGCCTTTGAACAGCGCTTCCTTGCCGTCGCCCTTGACATAATCTTGAAGCCCGATACTGAGCGTGACGGCTTGCGAATCCAGCTCCGGGTGCAGCGTGACCGCGAGCCTTTGTCGTATTTGCTCGACGATGCGGAGCGACTGCTCTATCGTTTTTTCGGTAAAAATAACGGCGAATTCCTCTCCGCCGTACCGTACGGCGAAATCGTTCGGAGTCACCGTCTCCTTGATGATGTTGGCCACCCGCTGCAGCATTACGTCGCCGACCCAATGGCCGTAGGTATCGTTGATTTTTTTGAAATTATCGATATCCATAATAGCCAGCTGAAGCGAAAGATGGTTCCGTTCGTTCTGCTCGATTAATTTTTCCAAATATTCGTGAAATGTCTTGTGATTGTACAGGTCGGTCAGCGCATCCATCTTGGCGAGCTTGTCCATAATGACCGTTTTGACCAGCAGCTCTTGCTTCGCTTCCGTCGCACTCCTTAAATTGTTCAGCAGCTCGATCCCGCTATTCGATATGTTAAATGCGATAATCGTAACGCCTACATACAGGAACAAAATGCCGACAAGATGCATGGGCTGCATCGTAATGCGAAGCTCCGGAGATACGGCGAACAGGCCGGTAAAGCAAATGATAACTAGTGAAAAGGCAAGCAGGATGCGGTTCTTGTTGAAGGAAAGTACGGAAGTCAGGATGGGAAAAATGTAAATCGCAGGAACGATTCCAATCGTCGGGTTCACGTAAATGATGGACGAGGCGTAAATGATGCCGGCAATGATCATTAAATCGTCGCTCTGGAACTTGCGGTAGCGATAGAGCATTTCGGTGCTTCCGGTCACTGCGGTCAACCCGAGAGCCTGGATGATTAACGTGCCGAGGAGCTCCGATCCGTCTGCCGCCGAATGGCTGCGGTGAATGAAAAATTCCAGCGGTATGGTCAGTACAAGGGTGAGCCAGTACAAATTCAACATTTTTCGATACGTTTGACGCGTGTTGGCCAGTTCCAGTAACAGATGGTTCATATTCGACTCCTACCACTTGAAATCAACAGGTTCAGTCATCTATAGATAGTACTTATTCGCCAAAATAAGCGGAAATCCTTCGGAGTATCCTGCTTTTTCCAAATGAATTTTTTGTGATGATGTGATGTTTAAGTTGGCAAATGGAAACGGACAATGGTAAAATGGTGCAAGTGAGTTTCCGTGCAATTGATTGTGCACACGTTAACAATAGTGGCTACAGGGTGCTTTTCGGAATTCCGGGAAGCTAGCGGATGGGCTGCTTCACTAACATTATAGGAGGTTCTTTTTCATGACAGTATTGAATAAAGCGATCGAACAATTGTCCATCGACACGATCCGCACTTTGTCTATCGATGCCATCGAGAAGGCCAAATCCGGTCATCCGGGGATGCCGATGGGTGCCGCACCAATGGGTTATGAGCTGTTCGCTAAATTTATGAACCATAACCCGGAGAATCCGACATGGATCAACCGCGACCGCTTCGTATTATCGGCAGGACACGGTTCGATGCTGCTGTACAGCCTGCTTCACTTGAGCGGGTACGACTTGCCTATGGAAGAGCTGAAACAATTCCGGATGTGGGGAAGCAAGACGCCGGGTCACCCTGAAGTAGGCCATACGGCTGGGGTGGACGCTACTACGGGTCCTTTGGGACAAGGCTTCGGCATGGCGGTAGGTATGGCTATTGCGGAGGCGCACCTGGCTTCCGTTTACAATAAAGAGCAATACAAAGTAATCGACCACCACACTTATGTGATTTGCGGCGACGGAGACCTGATGGAGGGCATTTCCTCCGAGGCGGCGTCTTTGGCAGGCCATATGAAGCTTGGCAAGCTGGTCGTGCTGTATGATTCCAACGACATTTCGCTTGACGGCGAATTGAGCCTTTCCATGTCCGAAAAGGCAGCTTCTCGCTTTGAAGGCTACGGCTGGCAAGTGCTTCGCGTGGAAGACGGCAATGATCTTGAAGCGCTTGAAAAAGCGATCAAGGAAGCGCAAGCGGACGAGCGTCCAACCCTGATCGAAGTAAAAACGATCATCGGCTTCGGCAGCCCTAACAAAGCCGGTAAAGGCGGACATGTAGGCCCTCACGGTTCTCCGCTCGGCGTGGATGAAGTCGCTCTGACGAAAAAAGCTTACGGCTGGCCGGAGGATCAGCATTTCTTCGTACCGGAAGAAGTGCGCGCTCACTTTGCTGCTGTGAAGCAAAAAGGAATCGAAACCAACGCCGCTTGGCAGAACATGTTCAACGAGTATGCGAAAGCGTACCCTGAACTTGCAAAGCAATTCGAAAACGCAGTGAACGGCGAGCTGCCGGAAGGCTGGGATAAAGACATCCCTGCAGCGGCTCCAGCGGAAAAAGGAACTCGTACGGCATCCGGTATCGTACTGAACGCGATTGCCAAAAACGTACCTTTCCTTGTAGGCGGCTCGGCTGACCTTGAATCCTCCACGATGACGCACATGAAAGATCTCGGCGTTATGACGTCGAAGGACTACAGCGGTCAAAACATTTACTTCGGTGTGCGCGAGTTCGGTATGGGCGCAGCGGTTAACGGCATGCTACTGCATGGCGGTTTGAAAGTATTCGGCGGAACGTTCTTCGTCTTCTCCGATTACTTGCGTCCGGCCATTCGTCTCGCTTCGATTATGAACGTGCCTGCCATCTATGTGTTCACGCATGACAGCATCGGCGTCGGCGAAGACGGTCCTACACATGAGCCGATCGAGCAATTGGCGGCATTGCGTGTAATTCCGGGCGTTACAGTCATCCGTCCGGCGGACGGCGACGAAACGGCGGCAGCTTGGCGCTATGCGGTAGAGAACAAGAAAGGCCCGGTTGCCTTGATCTTCTCCCGCCAAGCGGCTCCAAAGCTCGAAGGAACGGAACAAGCGGCTGAAGGCGTGAACCGCGGCGCTTATGTGCTGGCTGATGCTCCAAACGGCAAAGCGCAAGCGCAAATTATCGCTACCGGTACGGAAGTGCAGCTGGCGGTTGCCGCTCAGAAGCAGCTTGCCGAAGAAGGTGTACAAGTGCGCGTCATCAGCATGCCTAGCTGGGAGTTGTTCGACAAGCAGTCCCAAGAGTACAAGGATTCCGTTATTTTGCCGGACGTGAAAGCTCGTCTTGCGGTAGAAATGGGTCACTCGTTCGGATGGGAGCGCTATGTTGGCGAGCAAGGCAGCGTCCTCGGTATCGATCGATTCGGCGCATCGGCTCCTGGGCCGGTTGTTATTAAGGAATATGGCTTCACAGTAGAGAACGTGGTTGCCCGCGTAAAGCAGCTGTTGAAGTAAGAGAACCCGGCATTCGATTCGATTAGTAAGCAAACACACTCAAGCCGAACCGTGATTTTGACGGTTCGGCTTCATTCAAAGGAGCGCATTGACTTATGTCTCAATTCGAGCAAGTAACCGTGTTGACCAAAGCGAACTTTTACTTCGATGGTAAAGTAACGAGCCGTACCGTGCTGTTTGCCGACGGCACAAAGAAAACATTGGGCGTTATGCTTCCGGGCGAATATGAATTCGGCACGGATTCCAAGGAAATTATGGAAATTCAAGCCGGGGAGCTCGACGTATTGCTTCCGGGCGCTTCCGAGTGGCTGCATATTAACGGCACCGGGGAATTTACCGTTCCTGCCAACACGAAATTCAAGCTTCAGGTAAAGACGCCTACGGACTATATTTGCTCCTACATTGCGGAATAATAGTAGTGCTTGATGCCCTCGACTCGAGGGGACCTACAAAAATACCCTGCCGACAAGCAGCCAATGCTGCACGGCAGGGTATTTTATTTCGCACTGCAAATTATTGATTGGATGAATTATTGATGGTTTGAAATATAGGCTTCCAGCTGCAGACGGTCGAAGGGAGCCAGTCCCGACAACAGACAGCCGTAGCGGAAGGTTCCGTTGTTGTCGCTCTCGACCCGGATCACTCTTCCCGTAACCGGAGGCAGACTCGCTTCCTGCGGGAAATGGATCACGACGAACATGTCCTGCGCGAGCGGGAATTCCGATATGATTTGCAGGCCGTTTTCAGACAAATCATACAGCGTTCCCTGAATCGTCTGCCCCATAAAGGCGCCTTCCTGCTCCCACTGGTGAACGGATAAGTGAAGCGGGATATTCAGCTGGATCCGGCTTGCTCTTCGGCGTTCCTCCGATACGGCGGATTTGCCGATTTGCAGGTTCATCCAGTCTTCGTAGCATTGGGCGACAGCGCACAAATCGAGCTCCCCGAGTCCCTTGCTCAAGCCCATTTGGAAAACGCCGGAGGCCGCCTTCAGCATCGGAGAAGGCATTTGGAACCGGTTGGTCACGTCGCTTGCGAGCAGCAGGTCCTTCAGCATAAGCTGCAGCGAGAACTGATTGGAGAAATCGCGGCCCACGATTTTGCCGCCCTTGAGCTCCGCTTGCTTACTGTTGGCACTGCCGGCCAGAACGATCTGCAGAAACTGCTCGGCGTCAAGCCCGGCTTTGGTTACGATCGACAGGCCTTCGACCAAGCCAAGAGCGTTAATGCCCACCATTGTATTATGGGCGAGCTTGGCATATGAGCCCGAGCCCGTAGGGCCCATGTAAAGGATTTTGCTGCCCATGGCTTCAAATACGGGGCGGTTGCGGTCCAGAACGGCTTCCTCGCCGCCGATCATAAAGACGAGCGTTCCGGCATCAGCGGCAGGCTTGCTGCCGGTAACCGGAGCATCGAGGAAATCGACGGCTCGTCCCAGCAGCTCGCTGCCGATCCGCTTGCTCGTGTCGGGCGACACGGTGCTGCAGTCGATGACGGTTTGTCCGGCACGGACTCCGTGCACCACCCCGTTGTCGCCGAGAACGGCTTCCAGGACGACCGCGTCGTTGCTCAGCATCGTAATGATAACGTCCACATCTTGAGCGGCTTCGGCAGGAGTCGATGCGGCCCGTGCCCCCATGCTTACCAGCTCGGCCGATTTTTCGGCGCTGCGGTTGTAAACGACAACTTCAAAGCCAGATTTCAACAAATTGGCGGCCATGGGCTTACCCATCGTCCCCAATCCGATAACAGCTATCCTTTTCATCGAATCACCTCTGCCTTTATTGTAGCACTTCGCTAAATGGCTGTGAATGACGCACTTGCTTTTCCGCTGGAAAGTAAAGTATTCTAGTGAAAGCACAGTAAGGTTTAACATACTAAACAGATTGGAAAGCGAAATTATAGGAGGATGAGAAATGAGCGCCAAACTGAGTTTTGACTACAGCAAAGCATTGCCATTCATTCAACAGCATGAAGTAGATTACCTTGCTGGGCCGATCCGGCTCGCGCACGAGCAATTACATAACAAAACCGGTGCAGGCTCCGATTACCTTGGATGGATCGACCTTCCGGTCAATTACGATAAAGAGGAATTCGCCCGCATTCAACAAGCGGCCAAACAAATTCAATCCGATTCGGACGCGCTGGTCGTCATCGGAATCGGCGGATCTTACTTGGGCGCGCGCGCCGCTCTCGAGATGCTGTCCCATTCGTTCTACAACCTGATGCCTAAAGGCCAGCGCAAGACGCCGGAAGTGTACTTCGTGGGCAACAACATCAGCTCCACCTATGTAACCCATTTGCTGCAGCTGCTTGAAGGCAAAGATATTTCAGTCAACGTTATTTCCAAGTCGGGCACAACGACGGAGCCTGCGATTGCGTTCCGTATTTTCCGTGAGCTGCTGGAGAAGAAGTACGGCAAGGAAGCGGCGCGCAAGCGGATTTATGCGACGACAGACAGCTCCAAAGGCGCATTGAAAAAGCTGGCGACGGAAGAAGGCTACGAGTCCTTCATCATTCCTGACGACGTAGGCGGCCGCTATTCCGTGCTGACAGCGGTAGGGCTGCTGCCGATCGCGACGGCAGGCATCGACATTGAAGCGATGATGAAAGGCGCAGCGGATGCGAGTGAGGACTTCTCGAGCCCGAACCTGGCGGAAAACCTGAGCTACCAATATGCAGCGGTGCGGAACGCACTGTATCGCAAAGGCAAGACGACGGAAATTCTCGTAAACTACGAGCCTTCGCTGCACTTCGTATCGGAGTGGTGGAAGCAGTTGTTCGGGGAGAGCGAAGGGAAGGACAACAAAGGGATTTACCCGGCGTCGGTTGACTTCTCTACGGATCTTCACTCGATGGGGCAATTCATTCAGGAAGGCAACCGCACCTTGTTCGAAACCGTGATCCAGGTAGCCGATGTAGCTGATCACATTACGATCGGAACGGATGCCGACGATTTGGACGGGCTCAACTTCCTGAGCGGCAAGACGATGGATTTCGTCAACAAAAAAGCGTTCGAGGGTACGATGCTGGCGCATACCGACGGCGGAGTACCGAACCTGATCGTCACGCTGCCGGATATGAGCGCTTATACATTCGGCTACATGGTATACTTCTTCGAAAAAGCATGCGGCATCAGCGGCTATTTGCTGGGCGTCAATCCGTTCGATCAGCCGGGCGTTGAAGCATATAAGAAGAACATGTTCGCATTGCTGGGCAAACCAGGCTATGAGAAGGAAAAAGCCGAGCTGGAAGCAAGGCTGTCGAAGTAATAGCCTCGGAAAAAGCGGTTCACCCCACGGGTGTGCTGCTTTTTTCCTTCCCGAGCTTTGCGGGTAGAGTGCTCAGCAAGCACGGATGAGAGCGCAAGCAGCAGCAATAATGAACAAAGGGGGCTTCGGAATGCTGAACCGGTACAAGACGGTCAAGCAATTCGGCATCGACGAAATTGTGATCAAGAAGTCCCGTTTTATCGGTCATGCCAAGCCGGTAGCGACAGAGGAAGAAGCGATCCAATTCATTGAGAGCATCAAGAAGGAGCATTGGTCGGCGACGCACAACTGCTCGGCCTATATGATCGGGGAGCGGGATGAAATCCAGAAGCAGTCCGATGACGGGGAGCCTAGCGGCACGGCCGGTAAGCCGATTCTGGAGGTCATCAAGAACCAGGGGCTCAAGAACGTAGCCGTGGTCGTCACGCGTTATTTCGGCGGCATTATGCTGGGAGCGGGCGGATTGATCCGGGCTTATACGGACGGAGCCGTAGCGGGCTTGGCCGCGGCCGTTCCTGTGTACCAGGTGCTCCATAAGGAAGTCATGATCGAGATTGATTATACGTGGCACGGCAAAGTGGACAACGAGCTGCGCAACCGGAACATGCTGATGGGGGAAACGTTGTTTACCGACAAGGTGACGCTGACCTGTCTTCCCTTGGCGGAGGAAGCGGACTCGTTCATCGCCTGGATGACGGACGTGACCCAGGGACAGGGCATCATCCTTCCGGGAGCCGAACGATATATTGAGCATACGGAACAGCCATAATTTACACTTATGGCTGTTTACTGTTTTTTCTATGGCTAAAATGATATTTTCTCTTGCTTTGCTGCATGAAAGTGATAAACTATTGAAGTAAGAAAGACTTATTCCAATAGGAAAGCGAGTTGAATCGCATTGGCCAGAAAAGCAGTGGCACAGGAACTGAGCCGCGAACGGATACTGGAGGAAGCGAGGCAGCTGTTCGCTGAACACGGTTATCATACTTTAACAATGCGCAGTATTGCAAAGGCAATGGGTTACAGCCATGGCGCGTTGTATTATCATTTTAAAGAAAAAGCGGAGCTGTTTTATGCTTTAGTCAATCAAGACTTTCAAATGCTGCTGGACAGACAGAAGGAGATGCTAAGCCGTACCCGGATGGGAGACCTCGGTCAGCTGGAGAGGCTGATGCTGGAGTTTATTCGATTCGGCTTGGAGAATCCATACCATTATGAAATTATGTTCATGATTAACGATTCCGATCTGCAGCTGTACGCAAGAACCGAGCAGGCGCAATGCCTCGAGCTGTTTGCGACGGTCATCCGTTCCGTTATTGCCCGCCACCCGGGGAACGAGCAGATGATGTACAGCATGCCTTGGAGCTTGTTCATGTCCATGCACGGCTTTATCTCGTACAATATCCGCTACCGTCAAAGCTTTGCCGACGTGAAGAAGCTGGCGGAGCAGCATGTCAAATATTTGTGCAGCGGCTTGACGCCTGCGTCTGCTGCCCAGCCGGTTCCTCAGCAATCGCCACAGCTTGTTCACGTAGCTTTGTAAGCGCTTGGAATGGCAGTACAGACTGCTTCCTCATGATCCGTCACGGACACATGTTGATGTACAGCAAGGCGGCCGGTCTGTCGGAACCCGCTGGCTCAATACGTCTGGACCGTCGGCATAGGAGCTGAGCTGCATGAAAGGCTTGTGCGCGAAGTTGTCCGAATCGTGGTACAATGAGATAAGCCAGCCGGATAACATGTGGCGCAGGAGGTGCGCCGGGGACGCGCGTCCTTCGGTCGGACGGCTGTTGAGCCTCTTGCTGCGGAAAGGACAGGGACACGGATGAACTTATCTCAGAATTCGTTGGAAAATACGGAGTTTATGATCGAGGAAATCAAAAAGAAGCTTCGCATGGCTACAGGAGCCGCATTGAAGGCTACGGTGCTGAATGACGAGCAATATGAGGATTTGCGGGACATTTATGAAATGGTAGCCAGCAAGTCGAACTTCAGTATCAGCGAAATCGAAGCGATTACTTCGGAGCTCGGGCGGTTACGCAAAGCATAGCGAGAGTAACCGGGCTAATCTTCTATATTTGGCCGAGTAGGGACAACTGAACAAGCAATCGTTTGTCTCCCTCCGTACTATATAGCGTAGTTCAATGAATCAGGACATTTGTCCTGCGCTTATATTGATGGAGGTGGACATACCGTGCAGAAGTCAGTTCTTAAAAAGGACGTCCAGAAGTTGATCGGAAAAACGATTTACGCAATGAAAAAAGACGGTACTCAAGTCAGCGGAAAGCTTGTTCGTGTAAGCGGCAACCAGCTTGTCCTTGCGCCGCAAAAAGGCAAACAAGTCAAAACGTCGGCAATAGTACCTCTTGTTTTGTTTGACTTGCTGGCTATCGGAACGGCCCCTTATGCCTACGGCGGTTATGGATATGGCGGCGGCTTCGGTTATCCATACGGCGGATTTTACGGCGGCTTCTGGTAAGCCGCAGGACCTCGGATTCACCGCAATAGCAGTCTAGCCTGCAGTAACCTAAGCTTATCCGCGCCCTTCGTCGGCCTGCGGGTGAGCTTTTTTTCGTCCCGAGCGAATTCGATCGACGAGCAGATACAATACGGGAATCAGCTCTAGGGTAATGACAAGTGCGATCAGACTGCTTATGATCACCTGATTGGTTTCGGCGGTAGATTCTACTATAAACAGGGAGACGCAGGTGACGAGCAGAACAGTAGAGAGCGTTAAGGGCCTATGGTCTTTTAGCGAAAACAGATGCGACAGGTTGATGATGACAAGATAGAACAGGAAGCTGATTTTTATGAACAGGCCGGTGATCCACAGGGCGATAAGAACGGGATCCAAATTTTCGAAGAAAGCGCTGGCATGAATATACCGGATCAGCTCCAGCTCGGGATAGGAGAGGTAGCTCATGAGCTCGGGGCCGAAGATGAGTATGGCCGGAACGATGTTGGTCAATATGATGAGAGCGGCCGAAAAGGTGGCCCATATGACCGTTTTCATGGTCTTTTCGAAATTCGAGATTTTAGGAAAAATGTACAGCAGAAAAGCCGTTTCTCCAAAAAGAGAAGCGTTGGCCCACATGCCGTTCCATGTCTGCCGAAAATCAAACCGGTTCACCAGAGCTAGCAGCATTTCCGTGTTCATTTCTTCCTTGACGAAAAAAGGAGTGATGAGTACGCCCAGAACGCTGATGAAAAAGATGCCCTGAGCGCTTCGGAAAATCGTCTCGATTCCGCAGCGGACGGCGGCAACGAAGCATAAGCTGAACAAGGCTCCGATCGCCCAATTCGGCGTCCCCGGCAAGTACACTTGAATGATGAAATCCTCCAAGTCATGCATAATAAAGCCTGTGGTGAACATCAAGCCGACGATCAGAAAAATCAACAGCGGATAATGCACCCATTTGCCTACAATCGTTTTGCCATAATCGCCAAAGTATTGATCCGGGCGTCTGCGGGCGAGACGAATCGACATACAGCTGATCACCAGGGACAGGCATCCTCCCAGAATAATGCTGATCCAGGTCATGTAGAGAGACGACTTGACGACGTAATTGGCGTACAACCCGAGTGTGCTTGTAAATAAATAGATGGAAAACATCATGTACAGCTGTAATTGAGTGATTTGCCTCACTACGGCCGCCTCCTTTCAGGGACCTATTTTTATCCATTGCTGAACGGGGCTGAAGACGGCCTGGATCCCGTCGGTGATTGTCCATTGTTCCCTGATAAAGTAGAGCACTTCAAGACAAAGCAAACAAAACGCCGTATAGCCCAGTACGATAAGGATCGTTCTTTGCTTGCGCCGTTTGGAACGCAAATACCGCCATTCGTAGCATGCGATGAGTCCGTACAAAATGACCGCCATGACCGTCATTTAGTTCCCTCCGATCCAGTTGGTCTGCTGCTGGGTTCCCAGGTATTTGATATGGATGTCGGCATTGACGTTGACAGGAACCTGCTTGTCCCCATAGAGCTCGATCCAACGGGACTTCATTGCTTGCCAATGCTTCGGGTAACGCCACGAAACGTGCTGGCCGAACTGAAAAGCATCCGCCTTCATTTCGATGGTCTTATTAATCATATCCATGATTCGCTTTTGAACCGCCGCTTCGAGAAGGCCCTCGAGAATGTTTAATTGACTGGGGTCTTCCACGTTCAAATCCGTATTCGAGGCCAAGATTCTGGCCACTCCGCTGCATTCAATTCCGATATGGACTTGATCGTTTTGGAGGTAAGGCTTGATTTTGGTAAAGCTGTGCTCGACATAAAAGCTAACTGTGCCTTCATTCGAAGGGGAGGCTACCGTCATTTCCGCATTTTCCAGCTGCCCCAATACCCATAAGGCCCCCCGCATGCCCTTTACGCCGACGGTTGCCGCCAGTTTGGTCTGACGGAAAATCGCGGCTCCGCCGACTCCCATCCAATCTTGTATTTTGCCCGGCTCGCTTTGAATGGCTTTCGGGGTAAACGAGAGCAGCGGCAATACCATGTCTCCGCCGCCGGTGACATCAGCCATCAGAAAGTCCTTTACGGTAGTATTAATGGTTTCATGCTGCCGAACATAGGCGGTCAATATATCAATAGGAAACCGTTCGAAGACCACGGGGATGCGAGAGAGCTCTTTCCCTTGCCCTTCGGTTACAAACATGCTGGCGTTAATATGGATCCGCGGTTCTCTGGCCAGAAACTGCAGCACTTGTCCAATTCCCTCCTGGGCCAGCTCTTTCCCAATAATCACGACACTGGTTTGCCCTAATGTGATTTTACGCGACAAATCAATCTGGATGTTGCGAAGAGCCTGCTCCACATCGATGCCTTCCTTGGAAACAAACGTATAGGGGGCTCCTTTTTGCTGGCCTCCGCTGGTCATGCCGGGGATCATCCGGTTAGGCAGCGGAAACCCGACGGTCAGCTCGATGCCTTTCTTGCCTTTATCGAAAATGAGCAGCCGTGCAAAGGCGCGGTCGTTCAATTCAACGGTAGACCAGCAGCCGGTCAACGGAATAAGGATCGAGAAGGCTCCAAGGATAATCACGATACGCTTGATCAAGGTCCTCGTTCTCAATCCTCGTCCTCCTCCTCTTCACGCACCCATCTGCGGGTTTGCTGACCTTGCCGCCGGGTTCCCGGGCCTTGCAAGGACGGCCTGCGCTTCATCAGCCACCAGGGCGATCTAACGAGCGTATCCTTCAAATCGCCGGGAACTAATGGCGTAATCGGCGATAAATACGGGGTGCCGAAGGAACGGAGCGAAAGCAGGTGCAAATAGACCAGGATTAAGCCGCAGGCAATGCCGAATAGCCCGAATATTCCCGCCAGTAGCATAATGGGAAAACGGAGCAGGCGGAAGGCAAGCCCTAGGTCGTAGTGCGGGATTATGAAGGAAGCAATACCCGTCAAGGAGACGATAATGACCATGGCTGCCGATACGATCCCCGCTTGGACTGCAGCGGTACCGATGATCAAGGCGCCGATGATCGACACGGCTTGGCCTATGGACTTAGGGATGCGGATAGCCGCTTCGCGCAGCGCCTCGAACGCCAGCTCCATAAGGAAGGCTTCCACCAGAGCCGGAAAGGGCACGATCTCCCTGGACGAGGTGATGGTAATAAGCAGCCGCTTCGGGATAATCTCGGGATGAACGGTAGTAACCGCAATATATGTCGACGGAAGCAGCAGCGAGATGAAAATAAACACAAACCGGATCCAGCGAATCCAGGTCGACGAAATGTAACGCTGGTAATAATCCTCGGCGGATTGCATCAGCATGAAGAAGGTGACCGGCGCAATCAGAACGATCGGCGTACCGTCCGTTACGACGGCTATGCGGCCTTCCAGCAGCGAGGCGACAACGATGTCGGGCCGTTCCGTATACTGCAGCTGAGGAAACGGCGAATAAGGGTTATCCTCAATGAACTCCTCCAAATAGTTGCTGCCCATGACTCCGTCGATATCGATCTCCGACAGCCGCTTCATCAGCTCCTGCACAAGCTCGGGCTTGCATATTCCTTCTATATAGGTGACGACGACATCGGTTTTCGTCCGCCGCCCTATTTTCAGAAATTCCATCTTCAATTCCGCCGTCTTGATTCTGCGGCGAATCAGCGTCGTATTCGTTTGCAAGGATTCCACGAACGATTCTCTCGGGCCGCGAATGACGGATTCGTTAGGGGCTTCATCAATCGCCCGTTTTTCGTAGGAGGTGACGGGGAAATTCAGCATGCGGACGTCGCCTTCGACAAGGAGCAGGGCGTGTCCGTCCAAAATCGCCTGCAGCCCTTGCTGCATCGAGGTTTCCACTTGAAGCGACGTGACGGGAAAACGGCCGTAGTCAAACAGCTGCCGCCGCAAGTCAGCTCCATCGGACGCAGAAATATACAAGACGGCCTTCAGCACGTCCTGCTGCAATGTTTCCTGATTAACCATGCCGCGAATAAACACCAGAGCGCACGGCTGATCGGCGGCTGCCGTAAACGTACGGTACACGATATCGGCATTGTTGTACAGCTTGCTTTGAAGCCAGCTCAGCCTGTCTTCTATATGAACGGATACGGAAGCTTCTTCCTCTAACAGTTGGGTAGAGGGCTGCGGCTGCCGTTCCTGTCGGGGGGATGTCTTGATTTTGCGCCTGAACCATGAGTAAACCGACATCGCTTATACCTCTTGAGTGGAGTCTTCGTTTGTTTAAGGGTTTGCCAAAGCTCGTTTTATTATTCTTAATATGGAAATCAACCCAGTTTTCGGAGCGAGGCCGTCATGACGTTCATCTGGGTGAACATAGAAAAGCCATCTCTTACCGTAATGGATAGAGATGGCTTTTGCTGGGGGAAATATAAATTTTACTGACTTATCCGGAAGCTACATTCCGCAGCATTTCTTGAATTTTTTGCCGCTGCCGCATGGACAAGGATCGTTACGTCCAACTTTTTTCCCAGTAGAGAAATTGATTACGTCGGCTTTTGGCGCCGTCTCGCCATTCTTGCTCGCGGAAAGCTCGCTTGGAGCATAGCCTTTGATAGACCATTGCTTCGTATTGTTGTGCAGCGTGATTATGTGGCTCATGAAAGACTTGACCAAATCCAGTTCATTGATTTGCAGGACGCTCTGCAAAAATTTGAACAGGTCGTTCGGGGAGTGCCCGAGCCGGATGCCGTATACGCATTGCTCCACGAGATGATCCGCTTCTTCAGGCGAAATCGTGAAGGTTTTGCGCAAAAAGGTAATGAACGACTGATAGCTTGGATTCCGGTCGACGAAATCCGGCTCTCCTGCCTGAAGCAGCTGCGCCTTGGTAAACGGGCAATAAGGCAGATCCTTGCGCGCTTCATGCTCGGCATGCAGCTGTTCGGCGGCACGCACTTTCCCGTAGGCCAAGCCTTTGGATGTGAAATACAGCTGCAAATGGAAATGAGCCGCTTCCATCAAGACAGAGTGTGATTGGTAATACAGCGGCTTAACGCCGGTATGGCGCTCGATCATAGCCGACCATTCATCGGTACTGAGAACGCCGTAGTAGTGCAGCAGGCCCTGCGTAAGCTGTATCAGCTCCGTATTGCTCCGTACTGACTCCTGAATTTGGCTGGAATCCAGCTGTTTGTAGCTTGCCATGATTTCCTTCGGAATGACCAGCGTTCTTTTCCCTTGGTACGTGCCGGAGTAAATCAGCCCTCTGTTTTTAAAATAATCAAGCTGATGAAGCTCCAGCGGCATCATAGCCAGTCCTCCGCGATCAGCCAAATGCTTGAATATTTTGTAGCGCGTTTCGTCCCACTGGTGCACCTGCAGTGCCAGCAAGGCCGGAATTTTCTCGGCCAGAACGGCGGCGAGCTCTTGCTTTTTCAACGAGCTTATGCCTTTAATATCCCATTGGGCGCGAATCTCGGATAATTCGTTTTTCGTTAAGGTGTTGAAATACTCGGCTAGCGTAAACGGGATGCTGATGTCGCTCCAACGCTTATCCGTCTCTTTCTCTACCGTTTTTTTGCGCGGTTCCTTGGTCTGTCCCAAGGCGTTTGACAGCTTTGTCTCTTCTTTTGCGCTCAGCTGCTTGTCCATTATGTTCTCTCCCTTTCTGAGCAGGTAAAAGCCCCCGTGGGTTACTAGGGGGTAGTTGTCCATACTATGAGATTTTATCGGAATCCATCCGTACAGTTTGAAGATAGACGTCTGCCGCGTCTAACTGCTCATTGGACATTATAACATAGATCGCACCGATTATATCATTTGCTCGTAATCCAAGGTTGAAATACCGTGTCAAGGAGCCGTAGAGGCCCCTGTGACACGTTCGTGGTTACAGTGAAGGGGGGAGATGGACCGGTTATTTGCGGCTCCAATCCTGCACATTCCACACCTGGGTTACCCAATCGGCATAGAAGTCCGGCTCATGCGATACGAGCACAATCGTCCCTTTATACTGCTGCAGCGATTGCTTGAATGCTTCTTTGGCCCGAGCATCGAGATGATTCGTCGGCTCGTCGAGCACGAGTACATTGCAGGCAGTCAGCATCAGCCTGCACAACCGGACCTTGGCCTGCTCGCCACCGCTCAAGGAGCTGATACGCTGCCGGATATGCTGCTCCGTCAGACCGGACATCGCCAGCGCCTGGCGGATGTCCTTCTGCGTAAGGTCCGTACGGTACGACAGCAGCAGCTCCAAAGGCGTCTCCTCCGGCGCCAGCTCCTCCTGCGCGTAATACGCCTTCGCAACCCGCTCGCCCCACAATACGACGCCGTCTATCGGCTGCAAGTAACCGAGCAGCGTTCTTAGCAGCGTCGATTTGCCGACGCCGTTATAGCCGATGACGGCGATTTTGTCTCCGCGGCGGATTTGAAGCTCCATCGGGGCGAGCAGCGGTTCACGGTAGCCGATCGTTAGCCCGCTGGCCTCCATCACGCGGGTCACGGGCTCGGCATGAACGGAGAACGAGAAGCGGGGCCGCGGCGCCGCATTCGGTCTTTCGATCCGTTCCATTTTATCCAGTGCTTTCTCGCGGCTTTTCGCTTGCTTTGCTTTACGGATTTTGTTCTTTTGAATAAAGCTCTCCAGCCGGTCGATCTCTTTTTGCTGCCGAATATAGGCGTTGTGCAGCTGCTCCTTGTTCTGCTCATAAGTCTTGAGGAAATTGGCATAATTCCCTGCGTACCGCTGGATAGTCCGGTGCTCCAGATGATAAATCGAAGACGTAATTACATTCAGAAACCGTTCGTCATGCGAGATTACGAGATAAGCGTGCTCGTAGCTTTGTAAATACTCAATGAGCCAGTCGATGTGCGAGTCGTCCAAATAATTCGTCGGCTCGTCGAGCAGCAGCACATCCGGCTCCTCCAGCAGCAGTCTTCCTAGCAGCAGCTTCGTGCGCTGCCCGCCGCTCAGCTGTCCGACATCTCTGTCGAGCCCCAGCTCGGCAAGACCTAATCCGGCCGCAACCTGCTCGATTTTGGCATTCAAGCCATAAAAGCCGGCCAGCTCCAGCCGGTTTTGCAGCTCGCCGTAGCGGGTCAGCCAGTGCTCCAGCCTGCCGTCGGCCGCCGCCATCCGTTCCGCCGCCTCCATCATCGCTTGCTCGATCTCGTACAGATGGGCGAAGGCGGTTTGCAAATATTGCAAAATCGTAGTGCCCGACTCCAAGTCGGTATGCTGCTGCAAATAGCCGATTTGGATATGGGGCAGCCAATCGATTCGTCCCGCATCAGGGATCAATTCTCCTGCCAAGATCCGCAGCAGCGTTGATTTGCCGGCTCCGTTGCTTCCGACAAGTCCTGCATGCTCGCCTCGAACCAGCCGGAAGCCAATTTGATGAAAAACGATTTTATCTCCGTAAGAATGGGTCACTTGCTCAACATGTAACATACTCATATTCGTTCTCTCCTTTTTGCGCTTTGAGGGTTCAAAGCCAACCGGGAGAACAGCTTAACAGCGCCGCTGGACTGCAATGGATTGCAATAGGCTGCAGTAGTTCGCAGCAGCTCGCAGCAGCTCGCATAGATAAAGGCATATTCGGTTCACACCGCATTCTGGCGTCACAAAAAATGGGCAAGGCGAACAAACGCCTTACCCATACAAATACGATTTGTAAGAAAGGAATAGGTTCTTTATCTAACTGCTCTTCGGTTGGCTTATAGCTGAAAATGGGCAGACTTCTCCCGTTTACGCCAAAACCCGTTGAAGAACAGTCGATAAAATTAGCATTCCTTTCCACCTCGTTAAAAGTAATTTGGAGTCATACGCTAACAGTATACTTAGCGGTTCCGGATCATGTCAAGGAGAGGCCGTCACGATAGCGACTCCCAGCGCGCCCAAAGCTCCTCCGGATTCACTTCATAAACCTCGTTTTCTCTGTACATAAACTGGTGCATAATGAATTCCCTGCGGATCGTGGCGTAGTCTTCATGGAAGCCGGAGATGAATTCATTCAGCTCCTTCTCGGTGTACTTCCTGCCTTTATCCAGCTGCGAGACGAGACGCTCGAGGACGATCAATTTTTTTTTCAGCTGGGAAGGGAGATGCTTTAAGGCACCGTCGGCCGTAAAAAAGTTTTTGATAACGGAATGCTCCAATAGCTTATGCTGTTCGTCCAGCATGTCCATTCCTCCCGGAGTGCCTTTCCGATAGATGAAATCGGACGTGGCGGTGGAATTGTTCTTGATAAAGTAATGGTTCAAGGAAAAAAAGATCGTATTCTTATCCCTGCGTTCGTTAATTAAACTGGCTTCCCGCAGCTTGGCGGCATGATGAGTGATCGTAGCGGGAGTGACGAATAATTTCTCGGCCAATATTTGGCCGTTCAGCTCTCCTTCGGCAAGCAGGACCAGCATTTTGATGCGTGTCGGGTCGGCCAGCGCTTTATGGTAGAGGACGATTTTATCCAGCTGCACAATAATACCTCCTTCAAATTAAATATAACAATCAATAAATTTAATCATTATCTAATTTAACAAATATCTAATAACATATTACTGGAAAATATTGCTGCTGTCAACGGAGCTTTTATGCATGTAAGGAGGAAGGAGTCTGGATGCTAGTGGACTGCGGCTGCCCGGACCGACAACGTCATAAGAACAGAAGAAGCGGATCCCACCCGAGAATGAAATCCACTTGAGTCAACACGGCTGATTCAGGAGGGAGGATGGCATAGACAAGGGGCTGTTAAGGCTGGAGCAAATGCAGCAGCAGTGACTTTTGAACGTGCATCCGGTTCTCTGCTTGCCGGTATATTATCGAACGCTCCGATTCAACGAGCTCCTCTTCGATTTCAAAGCCGGGATGTATAGGCATATCATGCATAATGTAAGGGGAATATCCGTTAAGATTCTTCCTGTTCAACTGATAAGGGAGCATCTGCTCGATTCTTCGATTTCGCTCTGTTTCATAACGAGGGTCGCGGAAAAATTCCATGTCGATCCATGTATCCGTATAGACAAAATCAGATCTCGAAACGGCTTGAGACAGCTCGTGTGCGTTTTCTACAAGCCCGCTTTGATAAGCAAGCTGCATCAGCTCGTCATCCCATGCCGGGCTGTTAACGATGGGGGTGACTAGCAGAAGCTTGATTCCCAGCGAGACGCATCCTGCTACCAAAGAGTTGGCAACATTGTTATGAATTCCGACATAAGTAACGGTTATTCCCGAGAAAGTTCCCGCTGTTTCGTAGATGGTCATGAAATCGGCTAATGCCTGGCACGGATGGTATTTGTCGCAGCATCCGTTGATCACCGGGACAGTGGAGTATTTGGCCAATTCCAGCAGATCGGAGTGATGTTTTAGCCGCGCCATGATGACATCGCAGTTCCTGGAAGCATAACGGGCTTCATACTGAATCGGGGAAATGCTGAAATTACTAGAATCCCAATCCATAGGGACAGCGTATCCTCCCATTTGATTCATACCGGATTGAAACGATAGGCTTGTTCGGGTCGATGTTTTTTGAAACAGCATCAGGAGGCCCTTTCTTTCACACGCATGGTAAAAAGACTCAGGATGCTTCTTTATCTCTAATCCTTTTTGAATAATGGAAAGAAGAGCAGGCTTATCCAGCTCTTTTAAAGACAACAGATGTTGCATGAGGTCACCCGCCTATGATTAGTATATTTATGCAAAATAATGAATATAAATTCAATTTAGCTTGGCGAGCCGTGTTTTGTCAACACATCCATCTTATCATTTCACTTGAGTATCTAATCGAGCAAGATTGGTTAGAAACGATTTATTCCATCAATCCGCCGGCATGGTTGTGGTAAAATTGGGTAAAGAAGTCATGGTGGGGTGAGCTTATGAAACGAACCGAGGTTTCCTTCGATATCCATACGGTACCTGCGGCGGTAAGGCAGCATATTGAAGGCGCTGTGATGTATGACAGCAGCTGCTCCGAGCTTGCAAGAACCTACCTGGCCATGGGCGCGGAGCGGACGTTCTTGAAGATCGGCGCGAAAGGCGCTCTGGAGCGGGAGTCGGCGATGATGCGGTTTTTGAACGGCCATAAGATCGCACCGAAGGTGATTGCCTATGAGACGGATTCGGCCAACGACTATTTGCTGACGGAAGCGGTCCCGGGCGAGGATGGAACAGAAGCTGTTCATTTGGAAAACCCCGCTAAGCTCGCTGCCGTATTCGGCGAATCTTTGCGGATGCTTCATACGCTGCCTGCAAAGGGGTGCCCGTACCCGGACAGGACGGCTGAAATGATCGAAGACATCAAGCGGAAGAGGGACAGCGCCGACATCTTATTCGAGTCCGGGTATCAGCCCAAGGACGACGTCATCATTCACGGGGACTACTGCCTGCCTAATATCATTATGGACCGGTACGCCTTCAAAGGATTTATTGACGTTGGCTTTGGAGGCATCGGCGACAAGCATTACGATTTGTATTGGGGGCTCTGGACGCTCCTGTACAATGTAAAGACAGACCGGTATCACGATATTTTCTTGGATGCTTACGGCAGGCAGGATGTGGACGCCGAAGGGTTGGACTATTTCACCAAGCTGGTTCAGCTGTCGGACTAGACTAGACGCTTGACTAGTCCTTCCACAATCGTGTCAGGGCGGGGGTACCATGTGCAAAAGTAAGCTGAAATACATCGGGATTGGACAATGCTTCCCATTCCTTGAAGCCGAAGCGGCTGTCGTAATAGTTCAGTAGGAGCGAGATCAGGTTGCCGTGGGAGACGAGAACGGCATTGGCATACTTCCCGGCCAGAATGTCCGTTACTACGCCGACGATCCGTGACGTGGCCGCTCTGCTGGATTCCCCGCCCTCGAAGCATAAATCCGGTTCATCGTACGTTCTGCGTAGCATATCGCGCCATTCGGGATGATGGTGACCCGAAAGGATTCGTTCCTGTAACCGGTCATCCAAGACCATGTCCATGCCGAGTGATTCCGCCAAAGGAGCAATCGTTCGGTAAGCCCTTACAAAAGGGCTTGAAACCATGTAATCTACTTGCTTATCCGAGAAGAAATCGACGAGCTGTCTAGCTTGATTCATCCCAAGCCCGGTAAGCGGGGCATCGGCAGCCTGTCCCTCGGCTTTGCAATGGCGTACTATGTAAATGGTCGTCAACAGCTTCAGCTCCTTTTAGTTAAGGTGAACGAGATGAACGTGAGAGAGTCCCTTTACCAGTGTGTCTGACCGGGGCTGTACAAAACGGAACTAATAAACAAGAGGAGCCGAAGCCCCTCTAGGTTTAGTCATGAAGTATGTCGAAATGTGACCTTGCCGGTCAGTCAGTCATCGATCGGCTAGCCTATTACATTTTGTATAAAAGCTTCCAAGCTCGCAGTATCCGTAATGTTGCGGTTGCATTCGTGACTATCTATGCACAAGTAGTTGCCTATTGCTTTGTAATAGTCGGGGGAAGCATTGGCCGGGCGCGATTTGGTCGTCGCTGTAAATAAGGTGACGTTACTGCTGCGGTTGCATAAGAAGCAATAGCCCTTCTTGTTGGTTGGCGAAAATTTGCCTTCGATCCCCACCGTCTGCCCCTGATAAGGATAGACTATGAACAATTTATTGGTGGAAATATCGATCCAGCCAAGATAGGTGGCGTACCGGTTATCTATCGAATGTAAATCGGGAAGCTTGAGCTTCTTGTTCTTCGGAAACAGCTTCGTAATTTGTTTCTCCGTGACCTGAGGAAACGAAGTCATATATGGTTCCAGAGAGCTCAAATACTTATGAAACTGCTCCGCGGTCTGCAATCCCTCTATTGCCTCGAACCTTAGCTTCTGTTCGTCCGTCAACTCTGGGAACAACTCCATAATTTTGGTTATGGTGCTGTATCTTACGGACTCCACTACTTTCGGGTCGGCAGCCGTTCGGCAAGCTTGCTCCAGAATCCCTACGTGGCGTTTAATAAAGTTATATTGATGGTTTCTAATATATGGTTGTGTCATGTGAGCTTCACTCCTTATTTATGTTAAAACAAGCCAAATAAGGTGCAAAGCCGAATATTAGAAACGATAATAAGCTCATTCGGGCGATATTTAAGAAGCCGCCCCATGCAAAGAATCGCCTCTAATTCTTAGGCTTTGCATGAGC
This sequence comes from Paenibacillus sp. NPDC056579, assembly GCF_042793215.1. Taxonomy (NCBI): domain Bacteria; kingdom Bacillati; phylum Bacillota; class Bacilli; order Caryophanales; family Paenibacillaceae; genus Paenibacillus; species Paenibacillus sp. NPDC056579. The sequence continues at coordinate 156,944 of NZ_JBHTVD010000014.1, read as the reverse complement.
CGATATGGTTACAGCAATCTCGAATTGCCATGCTTACCACCTCCCCTTTACCCCAAAACTATAAATTATTTGCCCTTTGATTACAATGGTCATTTTTGTTTTTTAGTTGTTTATTCGTTTAATCTGTATGGAGGATGACTACACTGGCTTGTAAAGCTTATCGAGAACGATATCGAGAGGTACAGCCAATATGCCATCAGAGCATCCATTACATTCGTTTGTCCAAACGGCGATGCAGCAATTGAAGGAAACGGTCAGTGTCAATACGGCCGTGGGGGATCCGGTTGTCGCCCCGGACGGAAGCATCATTATTCCGGTGTGCAAAGTGAGCTATGGCTTTGTTGCGGGAGGGAGCGAGCTAGGAATGTATTCTCGGGAGCACCTTGAGGCGGGAAAGCCGTTTGGCGGCGGTACCGGGGGAGGAGTGTCCGTAACGCCGCTGGCTTTTTTGATCATAGGAAAGAACGGGGTGCAGACGGTTTCGCTGGAGCAAGGAAACAGCCTGTACGGCAAAATGCTCGATTTGGCCCCACAGCTATTGGATAAGCTTCAGGCTATCCTTCTTCAATATACAGAGAAGCCGGGAGCAGCTAGTGATACATAACGGATCCGGGCTGTTGCTCATCCGCATAGGTTTCGAATGGGAAGCCGGCAGCCGATGACTCGTCTTGAGGACGGTCGGCGAGCCGGTTTTTCTTGTCGATCAGCAGCTTGGCGTCGGATTGGCTTCGGACGCGGGGGGCTTCGTTGTCCACCATTCGATATTGCCCGTCGGAAAGCAGCTGCCGAGCTCTTACATTGTCCTCCAGCAGCAGCGAAAGCAATTGGAAGAGAAGGGACTTCTGCTCCGTGTCGCTAACAGGACACATCAATTCAATCCGACGGTCTAGATTTCGCGTCATCATATCTGCGCTGGACAGCCAAATTTGCGGACTGCCGTCATTTTCGAAATAAAAGATTCGCGAATGCTCAAGAAACCGGTCTACGATGCTGCGTACCGTAATGTTCTCGCTTAAGCCGGGAATTCCCGGCCGCAAGCAGCAGATGCCGCGGACGATCAGATCGATATGCACACCGGCCTGCGAAGCGGAGTAGAGCATATCAATCATTTCACGGTTGGATAATGCATTCATTTTGGCGATCATGCGAGCCGGCTTGCCTGCGGAAGCATGCTCCGCTTCCCGTTGTATGCATTGGAACAGCTGCTGCTTTAGATGCGTAGGAGCGACGCTCAGGCAGTTCCAGCTCGGAACGGCGAATCCCGTAATTTTGTTAAATAAATTGGCTACGTCTTCTCCGATCTGCGGATTGGAGGTGAAAAGGCCGATATCCGTAAAAATACGGGCGCTGACCTCATTGTAATTGCCGGTCGCCACGTGCACATAACGCTGCAAGGATCCGGCTTCCCGGCGTACTACTAGCGTCATCTTGGCATGAATCTTCAAGCCCGCCAGCCCGAATACGACGTGGCAGCCGGCTTGCTCCAATTTGCGGGCCCATTCAATGTTTCTCGCTTCATCGAAGCGCGCTTTGAGCTCTACGACGACGGTCACCTGTTTGCCCATTTCCGCCGCGCGGCTCAGCGCCTGAATAATATGGGAATCGCCATTGGAGCGGTACAAGGTCATTTTGATAGCCAGAACGGACGGGTCGTTAGCGGCCTGCTGCACAAAATCATTCACGCAGTCAAACGATTCATACGGATGAAATACCATGACATCCCGGCTGCGCAGCACCGAGAAGAAATCGGCATGGCTCAGCTCCTGCGGATAGATCGGGTTGAATGCCGGGTATTTCAAATGATCGTATCCGGATAACGAGAAGGAGAAATCCATCAGAAAGCTTAAATCAATAGGCCCGCTGCTTGTCAGCAAGAGATGATCGTCGTCGATTTCCAGCTCCGCTTCCAGCAGCTTCAGCACATGAGGATTAAAGCTGTTTTCCAATTCCAGACGCACCGGCGCTCCCCATCTTCGGGTTTGCAGCGCTCTTTCCATTTCATCCAGCAAATCCTCTGCGCCTTCCTCATCCAGCGTCAAATCCGCATTTCGGGTCAGGCGGAATGCATGGAGGGAGACCGGCACATATTGCGTAAACAGCCTATGAATATGTTGTTTGATCAGTGCTTCTATGAGAATAAACCGTCTCTCAGGATGACCTTCCGTGGAGGAAACCTCGATATAGCGAGGCAGATTCGCCGGGATTTCGACCAGTGCGAGATGGGCTTCCGAATCCGGATCCGTCTTCCGCTGCTTTAAAATGACTGCGATATAGATGCTCTTGGAGCGGAGCAATGGAAAAGGACGGCTGCGGTCCACCGCCAAAGGAGTCAGCACCGGCAAAATGCTCTCCATATAATACTCCTCCAGCTGCTGCAGCTCGGCAGAATCCAATGCCTCCATATCCGTAAACATTATTCCGTTATCCTTAAGCTGCCCGCAAACCTGATGAAACGACTTATATTGATCCTCGACCAACGTATTTATCATTGCGATACTTTTGCGCAGCAGCGCTTCCGGCACATAGCCTGTAAAATCGGCGGTACGATCACCTGATTTCACTTTATCCATGATTCCCGCCACACGAATGCTGACGAACTCATCCAAATTGGTTGACACGATGGATAGAAACTTCATTTTTTCCAACAGCGGCGTGCTATGATGTTCCGCTTCCTGAAGAACGCGCCGGTTGAACTGCAGCCAGCTGAGCTCGCGGTTCATATAGCGGTTATCCGCTATCGTCAGGTCTGTTATGGTTTCCACTATAGCCAACACCGCCCAAACTTATTTTCGAAACAAGATCGATCTGAGCTTTTGAAACAGCTGCCAGGTTGCGCTGCAGCGAAACGAAATTACCGATTCCTCTTGATCCTGATTTAACATAGCCAACAGCTCCTATACGGAATGTAAAAAGAAGTGAAATAACCCGCTATACGACCTAGCGAGTTATTATGAAAGCTGTATAAATTCAGCCCGTTATTGCTGGTTAGGCAATACTTCCTCTGTTGTATGGACCGCGGACCTTGCCATATTATTCACTAAAGGATTGTTTACAAGAGCCTGTCCCGCTTGTTGACCGATAGTTTGTCCAAGGCTGTTGCCAAGCAAACCCCCGACAATCGAGCCGACTACTGTGCCTACACCCGGCATCACACTCGTTCCGAGAATGGCTCCATACTCCACTCCGGCCATAACGCCTAAAGCGCCGGTTACGTTACCGGATGTTTTCACCGCATATTGCTTCTTGTCCATATCTCCGCTGGTTAAGCTTCTGGTGTCTTGGAGTTGAGTCAGTCCCCCAGAGATAAGCCCTGTCCAAAGGGATCCGCCTTGCCACATATCCATCGTCTCCTTAAGTTATAAATAAGATTGTGATTAAAATTGTGCCACCGTTTTTGCAAACTATAACTGGAATAATCAAGGAGAATTATCCTAACCAATGCTCCGTCGGTTTGTCGTTTTCTGTGCTCTTAGTTTGCAGAAGGGACGAAGCTTCCTTGATTTGATCCGTTATCTCAAGCAGGGCACCAGCCCCTTTTACCGCAAGCTTACGTGCGGCCTTTCTCGCCTCCGGTGAAATTGCGAAAAGCACTCCGGCTGCCGCCAGCGCGATACCATATGGAAGTAATTTAGCCATAGAAAACTCACCTTTCCATCATTTTGTCTCAATGCAATTTCTAATCAGGCTTCCATAAAAATGCAATTTCTATTCCTGTCGAAATTTATCGTACCAACGATGCATAATTCGGTCTGGAGCGAAAAATACTAGTCCAATCACTAAATTTTGCTTGACGTTTTTTGGATAAGGAGAGTAAAGGATGTCTTCTAATAGTAAAGACAGATTTCTGAGAATATTGCCCGGCAGAATTCGAATAGAAATCTGCGGCTTAAAGGGGAATCGGGCGGTTGCAGAAAGGATCGGTACCGCGTTTCATTGGTGCAAGGGGATTTTGAAAGCCGAGCCCTGCATCATTTCCGGCAGATTGCTTGTTGTATATGATGAAAAGCAAATCGCGGTCCAGCATATATTTCAGCTGATTCGTGAACTGGAAAGCGGGCAGCCGGTGCAGGAGGCTTCGGCTTCAATGGTTAAACTGTGCGGGTCTGAGCGGGAGCTTTCCGGTTCGGAGCGGGAACAAGCGGTTCTGGAAATGGAGCAACCTGCAGAGCGGGAACAGGCGGTCCTGGAAATGGAGCAGCCTGCAGAGCAGGAAGCAGCCGCTGCCGTGGAGCACGAGCTTCCGGAAGATTTAAGAACACTCCCTCAGCCGCCGGACTCTACGGCTCAATCTCCTCAAGCGAAGCTTCCTCTTCCATTGGCTTTATCCATGGGCGGTTTGGCGGCTCTGGGAGTCAAGCAGCTTATTACGGGACGATCCGCATTGGCCCGAAGCCCGGCTCCCTTTTATATGTCGGCTCTAGTATCTGTCGTCACGGGCTATCCCTTCCTTAAGAGGGGAGTACAGGCTTTGGCGGACAAGAAACAAATCAATTCGGATCTCGTCTTGGGAACAAGCGCTCTCGCCTTGGCGCTTGTGCGTGAAAATCTGGTGGTGCTGGCCGGGCTGAGCATCCTGCAGTATGTAAACTGGAGGCGGAGCCAATCGCTGCTCCAGGGCAAAGAGATTGCGTTGTCGCCCGACATTCAACGATACAGCGAAAAAGCGGGCAAATGGGGGATGATCGCTGCAGGAATTACTTGGGCCGTCACCCGCAATCCGCTGCGGGCTATCGCCGTGCTGCTGGCAGCAAATCCGCGGCCGATGACGATTCCCGCCCAATGCGCCTGGAAGCAAGCGGAGCAGGTTTCGAACGAGCGAAATTATGTCATTCCGGCCAAAGGCTCATTGGCTCAGCTTGCAAGAACGCGAACATTACTAATAGAAGACGCTTCTCTCCTATTACATAGACCGCAGGTGGAAGAGATCGAATGCCTGACTGCGGAGGAGGAAGACTCGGACAAAATTATTTGCTATGCAGCTTCGTTGATGGAGAAAATGAACCATCCGTGGAGAGAAGAGATATGGAATAAAGCAAAGCAAACCTGCCGGACGATCCGAACCGCTTTTCATGTGACGGAGGACGAGCAGGGGATTCAAGGTAAAATTAACGACAGCCGAGTTCTGCTCGGCAGCTACAAATATTTGCAGGAGAACGGCATCGACTGCACTCCGTTTGAGTTGAAGGCACGAAGGCTGCTGCGCAAAGGCTGCGGCGTTCTTTTTGTCGGCAAGCATGATCAGAAGCAAGGACAATGTCTCGGACTGATCGTCCGGCATCAGGAAGCAGACCCGAATGAATACGGCCTTGCCGCCGCTTCGTTAAGCGGAAACGGCTGGCGTATCGGTCTTCTGCGCAACAGCTCAGGCTTAAGTGACGCGGTCCTGTCCGAGTATCATTGGGATACTGGCTGGAGCAAGCTGGAGCCCGGGGAATGGATTGAAAGAATCGCCGTCATGCAGCAGCAGGGCGACGAGGTGCTGTTGGTTACCGGATCGGAGCCGGAGAACCGCTCTGTTTTGAAGGAAGCGGGAATTCCGTCCATTGCCGTCCACGAGCTGAAGGGGCTGGAGGAAAGCGCCCGGTTCGCTGAGCGAATCGACCGTACGGTCCATCAGCATGTGCAGCTAACCAAGAAGTGGAATTGGGTGGGAGGCGCACTGGCTACCTTCGGCGTGTTAAGCGCCCCCATTGTAAATTTGACGGCCGATGCGCTGTCGCTGGTATTTATGTCTAGAACGAAAAAAGTAAGCGAATCGCAGCCTTTGCTGCCACGATCCTCGGTATTCGCAGAAATTGCCGCGACGGCGGAAGCTGCAGCATGGCATGCATTACCGGCCGACACAATCACAGGAGAGCTTCGTGTTAACCCGCTGCAAGGGTTGAGTCAGGAGCAAATTGCCGCACAGAGAAGCCTCTACGGCTGGAACCGCTTAGACGGCAGGAAGCCGACTCCGTGGCTCCTGTCTTACTTAGGCCAATTCAAGGAATTTACCACGTTAATATTGCTCGGCACCTCTGTTCTTGCTTTATTTACCGGAGGCTTGTTCGACGGTTTGGCCATGGGGGCCATTTTGCTTGCTAACGCGGCTGTAGGAACGATACAGGAACGCAAAGCGGAGAAGGTCGTAGAAGGGCTGAACCAGTTCCAGTCTCCGGCATGCAAAACGATCCGTGACGGCCAGCAAGTCGAAATGTCCGCCGCCGAGCTGGTGCCGGGAGATATCGTATGCCTGGAAGCTGGGGACCGCGTTCCTGCGGATATCCGCCTGCTCCGTTCCTGGAGCTTAAGAGTCAACGAAGCTGCGCTGACCGGAGAATCGCTTCCCGCAGAAAAGCAGGAAGCTCCGCTGCAGGAGGACTGCCCTCTGGCCGAGAGAAGCAATATGCTCTTTATGGGCAGCGACGTGTGCGGAGGCAAAGGAACCGGCATCGTGGTCAACACCGGGATGAATACGGAAATGGGCCATTTGATGTCCTTATTGAAGACCCAAGAAAAAGAAGTCACGCCTTTACAGGAAAAAGTAACGTCTATCAGCAAAAAGTTTATGAAAGGGGCTCTAGTAGCAGGAGGCCTTGTCTTTGTCACAGGGCTTTTGCGCGGCATCCCGGTTACCCAAATGGTATCGACCTCCATCGCATTGGCTGCTTCAGCCATTCCCGAAGGGCTTCCGGTTACGATCACCATCGCTTTGAGCGCAGGCATTTATCGTATGGCCAAGAAAAAAGCCCTGATTCGCAAGCTGTCTTCCTTGGAAACATTGGGCAGAACCACCGTCATCTGTACGGACAAAACCGGTACGTTAACAAAAAATGAAATGACCGTGAAGGTGCTGTCCACGGTCAATCGCAGCTGGGCGATAACCGGAGACGGGTACGATCCGACCGGAACGCTGGAGGAGCGCATCCCGGAAACGGCCGCAGCCTTGGCTGCCGTAAGCGATGATGCCGGCAGCCGCAATAACCCTGATTTGCGGCGGCTGCTGGAAATTTGCGTTCTGTGCAACAACAGCCGGCTGGAGCAGGAGGATGGCCGATGGACGGCCAAGGGCGACCCTACGGAAGGGGCGCTGCTGACGCTGGCTGCGAAGAGCGGCTTATGGGAGAAGGACTTGTCCCACTGGCATCGCGGGCTTGAAATTCCGTTCGACTCGGGGACGGCAAAAATGAGCGTCGTCTGCAAAGATACTCGAACGGAGAAGGAATGCTATGTATTCTCCAAAGGCGCGGTGGAGACGATTGTCCGTCACTGCAGCAGATATCAAAAGGACGGAAACGTCTACCCTCTGACGGATGAACAGAAGCAGCATATTTTGAAGCAAAACGAGCAGCTATCGGCCGACGCGCTTCGCGTGCTTGCCTTTGCCTACCGTGAGGTCGACGAGGACGCCGGTGAGCAAGGAATAGATGAGAACGACTTGATCTATATCGGTATGGCGGGGATGATGGATCCTCCCAAGGCGGATGTGCAGAACAGCATCCGTGAAGCGCTGGCATTGGGGGTCAAGCCGGTGATGATTACCGGCGACCATCCGATTACGGCGATAGCTATCGCGAAGCAGCTGGGGATCGCCACTGGAGCCGGCAGCGTCTTGTCCGGTCACGAGCTGGACCGGATGCAGGACGAGGAGCTGACCCGGACGGTGGAGCAGATCTCCATCTTTGCGCGGGTTACACCGGAGCATAAGCTGCGCATTGTGAAAGCTTTGCAGCAGCGCGGTCACATCGTTGCTATGACCGGGGACGGAATCAACGATACTCCGGCCATCAAGCAGGCCAACGTCGGGATTGCGATGGGCAGAACCGGGACGGAAGTGACCAAGGAAACGGCGGATATGGTTCTGACCGAGGACCATTTCGGGACGATTGTGGATGGCGTCAAAGAAGGCCGGACCATTATCAGCAACATCCGCAAAGCGCTGGGCTGCTTGCTAACCGGCAATTTGGCCGAGATTATCGTCACCAGCGCCGCAGTTATGGCAGGACTTCCTATCCCTCTGGTGCCAATTCAGATTTTGCTGATGAATTTGATCACGGATGCTTTGCCTGCGATGATTTTGGCGGTCAATCCCGGTAACAAAACCAAGCAGACGAAACGCCAGGATATCGTCGATAAAGAGCTGTACAAGAAAGTAGTGACCCGAGGAGTGCTCCTCGGCGTAGGGGGCGTCGGCTTGTTTGCCGTGAGCCTTGCTTCAGGTGTGCCTTTGCCTGTTGCTCAAAGTATCGCTTTCGCCACCTTGGTCGCCGGACAATTGTTCCAAACCTTTTCGTGGCGCCAGGAGGGCTCGCAAGAAACGGTTCGCGATTGGACCAAAGACCGGTTTTTGCTGGGCGCGCTGGGAGTCTCCTGGATCGCACTCCTTGGAGCCTTGTATATCCCGTCTTTGGCAGGGTTTTTCCATACGGCGCCGCTTGCATTGAGGCATTGGATCCCTGTGTTGGGGGTAGCGGGCTCCGTATCGCTGCTATCGAAGCCGGTGCTGGCTCTTCTGCGAAGCAAGCAAGGAGACGATAAGATCCGCACCGCGCCGGGCTTTGCTCATGCAGCCGCTTAATATAGGCAGCACATGTATGCTGGTCTGTACATAGCGCTATTACCGGAGGGATGACTAATGCTGGAAAGAAATCTCGAGAAAATCATTATCGGCGCTTCGCTTGCGTTCGCCGCTTCCGCCCTGCTGCCGATCGCCAAGTCGGCCTTGCGGCCGCTCGTTCCCGGAGGTAATCCGGGCGAAGCGGGATTACTGGATCGCGCCAAATCGATGCTTCAGATGGCAAGAGAAGAGGTCGAAGATATATTCGCGGAAGCGCAGTTCGAAAGAATGAAGCGGCAGCTGGATAAGGAAATTGCGCAGCTGGATTCCGACGAGCAATGAACACATGATAGGTGAGGAGTATTTTGTCATGACGGAGCAAAATATCGATTTCCATTTGCGCGAAGCTCTGGCGCATCTGGAAACGGCATTAAATCTGAGCGTGAGAACCGTTCTGGAAAACGACAGCGCCAAAAAAGAAATCGGCTTGAAATGGGAAAGCTTTCTCGGCGAATTTATAAGCCAAGTCCGGGAAAAAGGAAAGAAGTCGAGAATCAACCTGCTCGGTTGGATTACGTTCCCGCGTATCCGATAAGCAGCCGAGGGGCCTGTCGGATGGAACACTTGTTTCATCATGCACCGGAATAAGGAACTGCTTGCTGTCTGCAGCTTTACTGCTGGGACGGACAAGAGTTCCTTGTTTGCGTTGGTTCGCCCATTACTTGCCTACTGCGTAGCGCAGCTGGATCACGCCGCCTCCAAGGGATTTGGAATCCAGCAGCTCAACCTGTTTGTATTGATAGCGATCTGTGTCAATCAGCAGTTGAAGTCCTTTTCCTTCCAGAACGGGTGCGACATTAAACAAGATTTCATCCACAAGCCTCTCCTTCAAAAAAGCATTGTGCAGATCTGCGCCGCCCGCAAGCAGAGCGGTATGATGGCCTTTATTTTGCAAGCAGCGAAGCGCTTCCTGCGGAGACCCCGCGAACGTTACGCCTGAAATATCGTGAGTCTTCCGGGATAAGACCACGATGTCTATCCCTTCGAAGCCGGAGCCTCCGCCGCTTGCCAGCATGCTCTCGAATGTCCGGCGGCCGACGATGAAATTACCGGCGGCTTTGGCCTGGATTGCGAAATCGCCCAGAGCTTCTTTTTTTGGCGGGTTGTCAGGACTAGACTGCGCATAGTTACCGTTAGCGGTTAATGTTGCCCATAGAATCGTTTTCATTGTATATTCCTCCATTTTACTATTGATTTGCAAGCTGCTTATTTTCTTGTAGCTCCTTCCACAAGAATAATCCCCCATGGTATATTTGAAAAGTAGTTACATTAAAGTGCAATAGTTTCAAAAAATGAACTAAGGGGGATAAACGGATGATTAACGAGGAATGCTCAGACTCTATTGAGCCGGTGCTGGAAATGCTGGAGGGGAAATGGACGCTGCTTCTCCTTCGCGAATTATTCAATGGGGTAAAACGATTCGGGGAGCTGCGCCGCGCCTTGGATCCGATTAGCCCGAAAACACTTACCGATCGTTTGCGAATGCTGGAAGAGCAGGGCATTTTGACGCGGACTCTCTTCACGGAGGTGCCTCTGCACGTCGAGTACGATCTAACCGAGCGAGGGCAGCGTCTGCAGCCGATATTTGCTGCAATGAAGGCTTGGCTGGAGCCTGGTAACGATATTGTTGAAGCTCCCATCGAGCTGGGCCATGGAAGCGAAGGGGAGGAGCCGGTGCATGTCGTCGGAGGCGAGCCGGTCCGCCACGGCTGTTACATGGAAGTGAAATTCGGGCACACGTGGATCGGGGGGATATACGAATGGAGTCCCGGGCCTCATTGTTCAATACAACTTCATTCCGAGCAGGACGACGTAATTTCTATTCGTGAAGGCCATATGGTGAGGATACAGAGAAGCACCTCTGCATAAGAGAAGGTTCACTCCTTAAAAAGGCGCCATTGGAAAGGAAAAAAAGCCTAAATACATGGAGGGAACTGACCTAAATAAAATAAGTCAACCGTAAGGCTACGGTTGACCTAAAAAAATGCCTAGTATTGGCGTTTGAGAAATGACCATTAGCTTGCTTTAATGTTTCCACACATCAACATGCCAAGTTGTAGTAGGAACTGCTAAATTTATATTTGAAATATTTGCAACCCGGATAGCAACAAAGTTGGGAGCTGCTACAAAGGCAACCCATACGAACTGAGGGAATAATCCTCCATCTGCAGAAGCATATACATTATCACCAAAATTTACACCACTAATAAAAATAGTTACAGTACTTGTGGTAAGAGCATTAACCGTTCCAAAATTGACACCAGGTATTACTTGAGTAGAACTTAAATGACCAACAATTGGTGTACTTCCGGCGCCTAATATAGTGGTACCGTCTACTGCTAAGCTTCCTCCTACACCTAAGTGTTGCTGTGTCGTTTGACTCCCATTAACTTGAAAGTCGCCTTGAACTGTCTGGTTACCGTCAACTTGAAAATCACCCTGAACTTCTGCATTTCCGGTTACGTTGATACTATCAAAAGTCGGCATATCTATCCATCCTTTCTTTGCTAGATTGACTTCCAATAATAGAATATGCGAACCCATTTGATAGTTCTTAGGTATATAAGTGGTTTTTGAAAAAATGGCAATAAAAAAAGACCCCAATTTTTATTCAGGTTGTAAACAGCAATAGAGAATAGGTTATCTTGCGATGCTGGTCTTTATTTATGTTTGTTACTTAGCGGTGTTTTCCTTGTCCGCATCTTGGGTCTGCGTTTCTGAGGTTGAGAAGAACGTTTCAAGGGCCATACCGACTCACTCTCCAATGCATGCTTTACCGCCTCCAAATATTGGAGTCCGAATATTTTATCCGGCTCCAGGTAGGTTCCTTCCGCCCATTCGTTCCATGCGTTGATAAACACAAATTCAGTTCCTGATCGCTTAGCCCTTCCGAGCTGCTGCTGTAGATAGGCTCCGAATTTTGCAGGCGTGGCTCCATTGTAAATAAAGGAGGCATTTTCCCCTTTTCTCGGGGAATTATCCCAGTCTATAAAAGCCCCCAAGTATGACGGCTTGCCGGAAGAGGGGATTTCGCGGGCTATTATCCGGTTCCATATGTTGTCATAGCTGTACAACCTCAGCTTTTTCTCGTCAGTTTCCATCGAGTTCTCTCTAATAACGATCTCTGAGAAGGCGTTCTCCGGAAGATCGTGGGTTGTGGTATATAACGGCTCAAACTGCAAGCTTGCTTGAAAACCGTCCATAGGCTTGCGGGGGAATCCGCTCAGCGTCTCGACAAAATGAATGCCTTTTAGGCCGTGCTGTCTGGCCAACTGCTGCCAATAGTTCATCATAGCCGTGCAATGTTCAATAGTAGCCGGACGATAAATGGCGAATAGCGGTTTATTGTTCACTCGAATGTAGCGCGGATCCTTAAAAGCCCTCAATAAGTATTCGAAGTGCCGCTTCCAATCGTCTTTGTTACCGTACTGCTGAGGCATTAGGACTTCGTGGTCCGCGCCGTCCCATCCCCTGGTCCATGACTCGTTCGCCCAAGATAAACAAAACGGGAAGTCCGGCTTGCCCGATTCAAGCATCTGCTGCAGCGGAGTCTCCAGTAACAGCTTCCCTTTAAACCAGTAGTGATAATAGCAGAAGCCGTAAATGCCGAAGTGCCGGGCTAATTCGGCTTGCCAGCTTTTTGTTTTAGGATTGATCAGATCATAATAGTGGTCGCCTTGAGGCTCCCTTGGCTGATAATGTCCTGGGAAGAGCGGCTTCGCTTTGCGCGTATTCGTCCATTCCGAAAAGCCTTCACCCCACCAAAGGTCGTTCTCGGGAATCCGATGAAATTGCGGGAGATAAAATGCAATAATTTTCGGCTTTATTTGCGTCGACTTCATCGGTGTTTTGGGTTGCTTGACTACAGATTTTATTTGTTTACGCTTCTGGTTTGAGCGTGATTGAGCATAGGTTCGAGGCTTCGTTGAATGCCGGCTGCTGTTTGTTTTAGGTCGGACAGGAGATTTTCGCTTCGGTGAGGTTTTTACCATGCCTTCCACTCCTCGATTCTTTAATGTTTCAGTTCATTTCACAAAAGCATACTCTTCTACTATATGTCCACCTTTCTTGCTTTGTTTGGTTAGCTGTCACCGCAGCGATTGATTTTATGGCAAAAAAAATCGCCATCCTGACGATGGCGCCAGAATGACGTCCGCTGAGCGGTTCCAATAATTAGAGCAGCGTTCCTTGCCGGCGAAGAAGCCGCCGCGTTATGGTTCCCTTGCTTGCTAGCAGGAGACAAAGCCGTGTCTCCTTTTAACGTTGTGGTATGGACCAACGGCTCCATGTTCGCTCAATAAGCGAAGCTGCAAGCTCAAAATCCAGCAGGAAGGAGGTCTATGTATAACGGATTTCGCCTCCGTTAACATGAAGGATTTGACCTGTAACAAAGGCGGAGTCATTGGAGGCTAGATAAACATAGGCGGGGGCCAGTTCGAAGGGTTGAACTGCTCGCCCATCGGATTGTCAGTCCCGAAGGTCAATTGATGCTCGGCAGGGTATGTGCTTACTGTGAGTGGAGTCCAGGCAGGTCCGGGAGCCACCCCATTTACCCGGATCCACTGATCGGCGAGCGATAGCGACATGCTTCGGGTAAAGGAGACGATAGCTCCCTTGGTTGCAGAGTAGTCAATCACATCTTTATCTCCTTCATAAGCTACCCTGGATGCGGTGCTGATGATTGAACTCCCCGGTAATAAATAAGGCAATGCCGCTTTGGTTATGTAAAACAAGGGGAAGATATTGGTGCGGAACGTGTTCTCCAATTGTTCGTCCGAAACGTCGAGGATGCTTCTTGTGTAGGGCTGTACGGCAGCATTGTTCACTACAATATCCAAACGCCCATACGTGCTGATGGTAAGCTTCACTGCCTGAATAGAGACATCAGGAATCCGTAGGTCTCCGGACAGGAGTAAGCAGTGTGCTCCCAGTGCCTCCACGTATTGTTTAGTCTCTTGTGCATCATGATGCTCATCAAAGTAGACAATGGTTAAGTCGGCGCCTTCTTTGGCAAATGCAACGGCTACCGCCCGGCCGATGCCACTGTCTCCACCCGTTATAATTGCAGCTTTCCCCTTAAGTTTACCGCTCCCTACATAGCCTGCATAATCGAAAATAGGCCGTGGATGCATCATCCATTCCAAGCCAGGCACTCGATTCTGATGCTGCGGCGGGAATGTTATCGGGGTCGTTACTGTCCGTTGCACCATGCCGATGTAAGGATAAACAGGATAAGATGGGTTCATGATTCTCCTCCCAGAAAAGCTAAATAGTCCTATTTTGCGTAGGGTACTTCTTGTGCAGGTGATTAGTATCCAGATCTAACTTTAAAATATGACTAGAATCATGTTATAGAAGGCCATCGCGTAAAATATTCCTTTTAAGGACAGTGAGGCGACCAATTCCTTAACCCTTCTGGTATGTCATGCTTTAAAAAGAAATACAGCACCCAAGCCGACTAAGCTGGGTGCTGTATGTAGTATTATTTTTTTATCAGCAACGCACAGCATTCCACATGTGCCGTCTGTGGAAACATGTCCACCGGCTGAAGCCACTCCAGCCGGTAACCGCTCTGGAGCAGCACCTGGCAATCCTTAGCCAGGGTGGACGGATTGCACGACACGTAGACGAGTCGTGCCGGCTTCGCGGCTGCGATGGCGCTAAGCAGCGCGCGATCGCAGCCGGTGCGCGGCGGATCCACGACGACGACGTCGGGGCGGATGCCGCGCTTCACCCATTCGGGCAGCAGCGTCTCTGCGCGCCCGACGAAAAAGGACGCGTTCGCGGCTCCGCTCAACTGCGCATTGCGGCGGGCATCCTCGACCGCCTCGGGGATGATCTCGATGCCGCGCACTTCCTTCGCCAGCGGCGCGAGCCACAGCCCGATTGTACCCGTACCGCAGTACGCGTCGACGACAAGCTCCCGGCCGCTCAGACAGGCGGCTTCCTTCGCAGCATTGTACAGCTTCACAGTCTGCTCCGGGTTCAGCTGGAAGAACGCGCGCGGCGATAACGAGAAGCGAAGCTCGCCCAGCTGCTCGTCCAGTCTTTCGCCGCCCCAGAGCACGATCGTCTCATCGCCGAAAACAAGCGGTGTATCCGCATGGTTGATATTTTGGGCGATGGTGGTGACAATCGGCAGCTCCCGGCGAATCGCCTGAATCAGCCGCTCCTTCTCCGGAAGGGAGCGGGTGGCCGTAATTAGGGTCAGCTGCACACTGCCGGTTTGCTTGCTGACCCGCGTAACTACCGTGCGCACCGTGCCTTTGCGGGTACGCTCCTGATACGGCTTGATATGCAGCCGCGTCAAAATATCTTTCACTTGGGCAGTAACTTCATTAATGACCGGATGCTGAATCGGACAGCCGGAAATATCGATCAGCCGATGCGATCCGGCGGAATACAGACCCGTTATCATTTGATCGTTGTGCAAGCCTGCTTGCAGCTGGGCTTTATTGCGGTAGCCCCAAGGATCGTCCATGCCCAGAATAGGACGCAGCGGTACATCCTCCAGCTTGGCATACCGGCGAAACGCTTCGCGAACAAGCTCCTCCTTGGCACGCAGTTGGGCAGGGTAGGTCATATGCTGCAGCTGGCAGCCCCCGCACTCGTCGTAGACAGGACAGGGGGGCTTTTGCCGGTCAGGGGATTTTTTCTCGATTTCCGTCAGCTTGGCGTTAATATAATTGGCCTCAACTTTGGTCACTTGGGCTTTGATGACTTCATCCGGCAGCGCGCCGTCAACGAACACGGCCTTTCGTTTGTAGTAGCCTACGCCTTCCCCGTTGATCCCGATTCGTTTGATCGTGACGATAATGCGGTCGCCCGGCTTCACATCCTCGCCATTGCCTTGAACAGGGCGGCGGTTGGCCCCAGGCTTTCCTTGGGGTGCGGGTTTTGATGATTTGAATGCACGTTCAGTCATATATAAAATCGCTCCGTTATTTTCAATGTAAAGTGTTGCGGTTGAATGATACTACTATACCACGTTCGCCTGGCAGGAGAAAACGAGGCCTTTACTTATGTAAAATCGCTTATCGTCCGTGCCGGCCGCAAATGCTGCCGCTTTTTTTACCTGGGACTTACATAATGGACGACATTCCGGGATACAATACGTTTAAACAGAACCCATTTTTTAACGATCCGTTTATGTTCCGCTAATCTTGTCTTAATCTTCGTACCGTATTCTAATTGTAATGAATGATAAGAAGAAGGGGAGTTTACAGCATGATTTTATATCAAATGGCCAAACGGATGGAGCAGCGTCAGCATCTGCATAGAACGATTAAACAGTCGGAAGGAAACACGGAGCAGCTTATCGTGCAAAAGGAGCAGGTGGAAGAGCAGCTTATGTCCCAAGCTCATCTGTGGAAAGAATCCGGCAACGACGAGTTTCAGCTGAATGCATGGATTCCGGAAGCATTGTGGACCGAATCGAATCAACCAAGCTTGCTTTAACGAGAAAATGGAAGAAGCCGTTCCATTTTCTTTTTTTTGTGTTCATTCTCGATTCCGTGTAAAATAAAAGATACTATAGATTTCGCGAAAAAAATGAGGGTAAACAAATGAAGGTAGTCTTGTCCACGCTCAATGCGAAGTATATTCATACATCGCTGGCGTTACGATATTTGAAGGCGTTTAGTCAAAACGATTTTGACATCGACATTGTGGAATATACGATAAAAGATCCGGCCATGAATATCGTGTCCGACTTGTATCAAAAGCAGCCCGATCTGATCGGTTTTTCCTGTTACATTTGGAACATTGAAGAGACGATAACGGTCATCAGCATGCTGAAAAAGATCAATCCTGAGCTCATCATCGTGCTGGGAGGTCCAGAGGTTTCCTATGACACGGAATATTGGATGAACCGGCTGCAAGATGTCGATTACATCGTCATGGGAGAAGGGGAGGAGACCTTCCATCATCTGCTGCAGGAGCTGCATGGGGATCGCAAAATGTACAGCGTATTTGGAGCGGCTTACCGGAAAGAGGGCAGAGTTATCATCAATCCTCCGCGGCCGAAGCTGCAGCTCGACGATATCCCGTCGCCGCATCATTTTCCCGAAGACGTTCCAAGCCTCGCCAATCGCGTCGTCTATTTCGAGACGAGCCGCGGCTGCCCGTTCAGCTGCCAGTTTTGCTTATCGTCCATTGAGGTAGGCGTACGTTATTTCGATATGGAGCGGACGAAGCAGGATCTGCTGTATTTGATCGAATCCGGAGCGAAGTTAATCAAATTCGTTGACCGGACCTTTAACATCAAGCGGGATTATGCGATGGAAATTTTCGAATTTCTTATCCAAAATCACCGCGGCACCGTGTTTCAATTTGAGATTACCGCAGACATTATGCGTCCCGAAGTGCTGGACTATTTGGCCGAGAATGCCCCGCCGGGGGTATTCCGTTTTGAAATCGGGGTTCAGTCTACGAACGATCTAACCAATAGTCTGGTAAAACGCCGGCAAAACTTCGCCAAGTTGACCCGTACGGTGACCAAGGTGAAAGAAAGCGGTAAAATCGATCAGCATCTTGATCTGATAGCCGGCCTGCCGGAGGAGGATTACCAATCGTTCCGCAAAACGTTCAATGACGTTTTCGAACTGGGCCCGGAGGAACTGCAGCTCGGCTTTTTGAAAATGCTTCGCGGAACCGGCATGAGAGCCGATGCCGAGAAGTACGGCTATCGTTTCATGGATCATTCGCCATACGAGATTTTGGGCAACGATATTTTGCCCTTTTCCGACCTTGTTAGAATTAAGCGGGTAGAGGACGTGCTGGAAAAATACTGGAACGCCCATCGGATGGATCATACCGTGAAATATTTGATCCGTGAAGAGTTTTCTTCGGCTTTCGACTTCTTCCAACAATTCGGCGATTACTGGGAGAGCCGCGGCTGGCAAAAAATCGGCCATCAGCTCGAGGATCTGTTCACCCGCCTGCATGCGTTCCTTGTGGATAGAGGAACCGGCCGCCTGAATTGGATCGAGGGCTTGATGAAGCTCGATTACTTCCTTAATCATAAGTACAAGCCGCGGAAAATTTGGTGGGACTTCAAGCTTGATAAATCAGCTCAATCCCATTATTTTCGTCTATTGGCCGACCGTCCGGAATCGGTCTCTGAAGCTTTCGCATCGCTAGGCATCCAAGAGAAGGATTTGCACAAGCATGTGATGCTGGAGGTGCTTCCTTTCCACTTGGAGCATTATTTGGCTGCAGGGGAGATGAAGACGGAGGAGGAGCATCTGCTAATTATGTACTTCCCGCCTGACGCTTCGGCACGACCGCAATATTTTACCATGTCAATGAAGTCAATGCCTTTGACCACTTCATGACGCATGATGGAAAGCCCCGAATCCTTGCTTGCTATGCAGGGATTCCGGGGCTTTTTTGGCATGGCGGGTCGTAGTTTAGGTTGATGTACGGCATAGGGCAGGATAGAGGGTGCGAATACAGGAGAGGAAGCGGAGTAAGAGCAGCAGCGGATACTGACCAGAGGCGGAGCAAGAGCAGGAGCAAGAGCAGAGGAGCAAGAGCAGAGGAGCAAGAGCAGAGGAGCAAGAGCAGAGGAGCAAGAGCAGAGGAGCAAGAGTAGGAGGAAGAGTAGGAGCAAGAGCAGAGGAGCACGAGCAGAGGAGCAAGAGCACGAGCAGAGGAGCAAGAGCAGGAGCAAGAGCAGAGGAGCAAGAGCAGGAGCAAGAGCAGAGGAGCAAGAGCAGAGGAGCAAGAGCAGAGGAGCAAGAGCAGAGGAGCGAGAGCAGAGGAGTAAGAGCAGCAGCGGATGCTGACCAGAGGCGGAGCAGGAGCAGAAGCGTCAGGAGCAAGAGCAGGAGCAAGAGCAGGAGCAAGAGCAAGAGCAGGAGCAAGAGCAGGAGCAAAAGCAAGAGCGGAAACGGGAGTAGGAGCAGGAATAGGAACAGGAGCAGGAGCAGGAGCAGGGGCAGAGGAGTAAGAGCAGGAGCAGAGGAGCAAGTGCAGGAGCAAGAGCAGAGGAGCAAGAGCAGGAGCGGGAGCAGAGGAGCAAGAGCAGGAGCAGAAGCGGCAAGAGCAGAGGAGCAAGAGCAGGGGAGCAAGAGCAGGAGCAAGAGCAGGAGCAAGAGCAGAGGAGCAAGAGCAGGAGCAAGAGCAGAGGAGCAAGAGCAGGAGCAGAAGCGGCAGGAGCAAGAGTAGGAGCAGAAGCGGCAGGAGCAAGAGTAGGAGCAGGAGCAAGAGCAGAGGAGCAAGAGCAGGAGCAGAGGGGCAGGAGCAAGAGCAGAAGCAGAGGGGCAGGAGCAAGAGCAGAAGCAGAGGGGCAGGAATAGGAACAGGAGCGGGATAAGTGTAGGGACTACTCACCGTAAGTCTCATTCCGGAGCTTCAGTACCCAGTAGGGTTTGCATACACCCAGCAAAGATGATTCTTGGACCAAGCGAAGCATAATCGATACCATCTGACTGTTGCCATGGGTACTATTCATGAAACGCTTATGCCTTAAGAGGTACACTAAAAAAATGGGCATCGTATTTGGTAGGAGGGAGTTTCGGACAGCAGATCCGTTATTGTCCCCCAAATTGCCGGTTTTGGAGGGTGATCGGACAGAGGATCCGTTATTCGCTGATTTTTCCAATGAAACCGGTCCATTTTGGCCAAATAAAGGATCTGTTGTCCGATCGCACCGCAAATGGAGCCAATTTTGCTCAAATAAAGGATCTGTTGTCCGCGTCAACTGGAGATGGTATGCCCATCAGGGGAAATTAACAATTTCGTTTTGCACATCTTGCTCAACAAGCAAACAACCACCCCGAAAATGAAAAAGGGTGGTTGTTTTTTTGTTTTTTTGCAAGAGCATAATTAAGGCAGGTAGCTGCGAAGCACGGTCATAGAGCCCGTCAATGTGTAGGAGCCCAGGTTCGCGGGGATCAAATAGCATTCCCCAGTCTTGACGGGCTGCTCTCCATCGGCCCATTGAATCGTCCCTGTACCATCGCAAATGATGTGAATGACGAAGCTTTCGCCGGTCGTTTGCAGCTTCCATTCCTGCTCGACCTTGCCTTTTTCGGTAATAAAGAAAGGAGAATTGGCGAGCGTCAGCCACTCATTGGAAGAAGCCAGATCGGTCTTCATAAACGTGGAGCCGGAGCCCTCATAGGCGATAACATTCAACGAATCCTCGATGTGCAGCTCGCGCGGCTTGCCGTCGAGTCCCTTCCGGTTATAGTCGTAGAGACGATAGGTACTGTCGGAGTTTTGCTGAATTTCGGCAACGATAATGCCAGCGCCTAATGCATGAACCGTTCCGGCCGGAATGTAGAAGGAATCCCCCGCCGTTACGGAAACTTCGCGCAGACAGTCCATAATGCGATCTTCCTCAATGGCTTGGGCGAGCTGCTCGCGGGTAACCCCATCGTTCAATCCGTAAATGATTTTGGCCCCCGGCTTGGCATCGAGCACATACCACATCTCGGTCTTGCCCAGCTCACCTTCCGGAAGACGGTCATAATGATCATTTGGATGCACCTGCACGGACAGGTCGTCCTGGCAGTCCAGCAGCTTGATCAATAAAGGAAAACGGCCGTTTTTCTCCGAAAAGCCTTTGCTTCCAAAAAATGCTTTGCCGTACTGTTCGCGGATTTCGTTCAGGCCAAGACCGGCAAGCTCTCCGTTAACGACCTTGGTAGTTCCATTCGGATGGTCTCCGATCATCCAGCCTTCGCCGATAGGGCCTTCCGGCAGTTTTAAACCGAATTGCTCCAATGCGCGGCCTCCCCATACGCGTTCTTTCATTTCAGGCTGAAATAATAGAGGATAAGGTTTCAAAACAATCCCTGCTTTCTCATCAGAATTAGAAAATACGCCTGCAACCGGCATGCTTCGCTAATGCAAAATCACTGTTGCGGCATGGTTTGGTATCATTGCTTTTCTATCGCAATCAAATAGGGAGGATGATTGTGCCGGTTGATGAAACGGTATTCCATCACCTGGAACTGCCGCTGCGGCAGCTGCTCTGCCCAATCCCGCACTATAGCGGCTTCCTGCTCGCCGCCCTCATGGCCGGTGTAAAGCGCAATCGTCAGCACGCCGCCTCTGCGCAGCAGCTCCGATGCGCCCTGCAGGGCCGGTAAGGTCGAAGACGGCACCGTTATGGTTGCCGGATCCGCGCCGGGCAAATAGCCCAAATTGAACATGACGGCAGCTACTTGGCCCTGTGCTTCAGCCGGCAGCGTTTCCTTGATTTCGGCATGGCTGCGCAAATGAAGGAACACTTTGTCGTGCTCCGGAAGTTCTTTAGCCATCCGCTTGTGCGTCTGGAGGAGGGCCTCCTCCTGAATGTCGAAGGCGTGAACGGTACCTTGCATGCCGACACATTTACTCAAAAAAACCGTGTCGACCCCATTGCCGGCAGTGGCGTCCACTACCGTATCCCCCGGGGCGACACGTTCTTCAATTAGCTTATGAGCATAGCTTAAAATCGATAAAAACCCCATTGGAGCCTCCGGATTTCAATGAATGTATAATTGCAGATGCGGCATGGCTCATCAGCCGAGATTCCTAAGCGCCGCGGGCGTCCCCGCCCGGCGCTGCTCTATTTCCCGCCGCCCGCCATAGGCGGCGTCAGCAGATCCTGCTCCGCCGGCTTGGGCGTCGGCGACGGCGTTGCCGACGATGCAGGAGCCTTCGGCGGATCCTGCATCGTCGGGGTCGGCACCACGGGTGCCGACGGTTCCGGAGCCTGCATCGGCGGCTCCGTCGGCTTCGCAGCCGGCGGCGGTGTAGCCGCCGTAGCGGGCTCCTTCGGCACGCTGGCCGGCGTGCCGGTTACGGGCGCCGGGTCGGAGAGCTTCGCTTTCTCCTCCGGCACAGCCGCCTTTTCCTCCGCCGCGGGAGTGTCCGCGGCGGCAGCGGTCTCACCGCCAGGGACGAAGTCGAACCGCTTCGCGTCCGATCCTTCTTTGGACGGTGGGAGCAGGACGCTGCCCGCATCCGGCTTCGCGGGCGCAGGTTCGGGCTGCTCCGTCATTTTCGTGCCGCAGCCCGCCAGCAGCACGATGGCGAGCACGGACGCCATCCAGTATCGATTCATGAAGGCTTACACTCCTTCCATGTCGTTATCTTTGGTTGCGGTATTTTCCTTGCCATGTATTTCGGTTGACCAGTTCTTGGTCGATAGCGTTCAGCACTTCCCATTTCTTCAGGCTCCACATCGGCCCGATCAGCAAGTCTCTCGGCGCGTCTCCGGTCAGGCGATGTACGATCATCTCCGGCGGCAGCAGCTCCAGCGTATCTACCACCAGCTTGATGTATTCATCCTTCTCCAGAAATTTCAGCAGACCGGCTTCATACTGCTTAACCATGGGCGTTTTGCGCATCAAATGCAGCAGATGAATTTTGATCCCCTGTACGTCCATGTCCGCAACGGCGCGTCCGGTATCCAGCATCATCTCGTGCGTTTCGCCCGGCAGGCCGTAAATAATGTGGGCGCAGGTCCGGATGTTATGCTTGCGAAGCTTGGCTACGGCATCCAAATAGCATTGGGTGTCATGAGCGCGGTTGATGAGCGTGGATGTAGATTCATGGATCGTTTGCAGACCCATCTCCACCCATAAATACGTTCTTTTATTCAAATCGGCCAAATATTCGACAACGTCGTCCGGCAGACAATCCGGTCTGGTGGCGATCGACAAGCCCACTACGCCGGGCTGCTCGAGAATAACCTCGAAATATTCACGAAGCTCCTCAACCGGGGCGTAGGTGTTAGTATAAGCCTGGAAATAGCCGATATACTGGGCTTCAGGCCATTTTTTATGCTGCAGATCGCGAATTTTGTTAAATTGTGTCACCAGATCGTCGCGGCGGCTTCCGGCGAAATCGCCCGATCCGCGGGCGCTGCAGAAGGTGCAGCCTCCGGTAGCTATAGCTCCGTCGCGGTTAGGGCAAGTGAATCCTGCGTCCAGCATGACTTTGAACACTTTCGTGCCGAACTGCCGGCGCATTTCCACATTCCAAGTATGGAAACGTTTGTCCCCCCATGTCGCGGGAACAGGTGCATGCTCGAGTTGCTTCATCTATATAGAACTCCTTTTTGATTGCTCAGTATATCCATCCATATGTGTATAGTAACTTGCTCAGCTTCCATTCCTTACCCTTTGAGCCAGCGAACCGAATCGGAAGGGTTGGATGAGTTAAGGAAATTCGTCGGCTGCCGATCTCTCTATTTTACCGTAAAACCCGGTGTTTTGCGAATTTTTCCTTGACAAAAGCTCCTACGAAGCGAAGAGGATATTTGCTTCTCCATGCGACCATGCTATAAGTGCACCAACAATTCAAAGCGACGAAGGGAGACTACATCTACATGAACAAGCTTGGTAAAACCGTTGTTGCTCTGGCTTTGACTGCTTCGTTGGGACTTGGCGCGCAGGGGGCTTTCGCCGAATCAGGTACTTCCGGCACCGCTGGAGCTACCGGTACGACGACAGGGACTTACGGCACTTATAATGTAGATACTACCAACACCACCGGATATTCCACTACCGGTACACCAGGTGCCGCAACGACTGGAACAACCGGCACAACGACAACCGGCACGACGACCGGAACAACAACCGGAACAACAACGCCAGGCACAACGATGGATACGACCGGAACGGCTGGAACCACCGGTACGTATGGCTCTACGGGAGTTACCGATAGAACGACCGACACAACGACTCGTAACTATGGTAACAACCTGTTGAACCGTATGAACACGTACGGTACTGACGGACACAAATACAGAACGTATGGTACCGACGGGCACAAATATAGACCGTACGGATACGGCGGCAATTACGATACGTACAGCTACCGTGCCAATGCCGATACGACAACTAGAAACGGTTCCGGTTGGGGATGGCTGGGTCTGCTTGGTTTGTTAGGCTTGGCGGGACTTCGCAATCGTAACGAACGTCACGTTGACAACCGCTAAGGCTGCGTCATTATGAGCTATCTGTATATTCCTAAAGGAAATCAGAAGCTGACCGTAGAGCTGACGGTGAAGGAAGCTATGGCGATCAGCAGCGGGGTCCATTTTAGAGAAAATCCGAGGCTTGCTGCCGAGGCTCGCAAAAAAGTAAGAGAACAAATGGACAGCCTATTGATGCCGCAGAGCATCCAGCTTCAATACCATCTGCTCGAAGTATAGCTGTTCTCCTCTTTATAATTCGGCTTTAGCCTTCTCTCCGGGCTAAAGCCGACCTTTTCTTTATTTGCGATTCGGAGTATAATCGTCACTGAACTATAACGATATGCAGTTGTTTTGGAGGATGACTATGCGATTACGCGGCAGGAAGGGTATCAGGGAAGCATTAGAGGCGCAACCGGATCTTATTATACTAAATCCGGCGGATTATAAAGGCAATTGGAAGGAAGTATTTGGCAACGACAAGCCCATTCATGTCGAGCTGGGAATGGGAAAGGGCCGTTTTATCAGCCAGTTAAGCTCGCTGAATCCCGATACGAATTACATAGGCGTCGATATGTACGACGAGCTGCTGCGCAGAGCTGCAGAGAAAGCACAGCTGTCCCGGGAAGAAAACGGAGGGACGCTGGCCAACTTGAAGCTGGCGCTGTTCAATATTGAGAAAATCGAAAATATTTTCGATACAAACGAGCTGGAACGCGTTTATTTGAATTTTAGCGATCCGTGGCCGAAAAAGCGCCACGCCCGCCGCCGGCTGACCCATTCGGGCTTTGTCCGCAAATATATCGATGTGCTCAATGAGCGCGGAGAGATTCATTTTAAAACCGATTCCCGTTCCCTATTCGAGTTTTCTTTAAATTCATTCGCCGATATGGGCCTGCGTATGCGCAATATTTCTCTCGATCTTCATGCGGAGGAAGTCCGGACCGATCTTGTGATGACTGAATATGAGATGAAGTTTCACGAGAAGGGTGTCAATATTCACCGGGTCGAGGTAGTTATCGGACAGCAGGCGCTGGACCAACATCTGACTCAGCTGCAGCTTAAGGAAAAGAAAGAAGCTGAACAAGCCCAATCCGAAACGGAAAATGATTAACTTACTTATATATAGTAGAAACACGAAAAAAGCATGCTGCCCGAATTCGACTCGGACAGACATGCTTTCTATTTTTTATAGGGGATAGCCGCTTTTATTGCAACAGCATCTCCATAATGGCGTTCGTGCAGTCGGCGGGCTTATAGCTGTTCGCTTGCTTATGCAGATAGGCGCGGCGCTCTTGCACTTCCGGATACTGGTCGACCAGCAGCTGGAACCAATGATCGATCGTTTCCGCCGATTTGATCTGCTCCCCGAACCCGTGCTGAGTGAAATACTGCACATTCTCCTCCTCCTGGCCCGGAATCGGCTTGTAGAACAGCATCGGAATGCCTTTGGCCAATCCTTCGGTGCAGGTCATACCGCCTGGCTTAGTAATCAGCAGGTCGGCTATGTCCATCCATTTGTCGACTTCCCTCGTAAAGCCGAGAAGCCGGATATTTTCATGATGGAAGCGTTTGTCTGCCGACAGCAGCTGGAGCGCTTTTTCGTTGTTGCCCATGCAGAGGATCAGCTGGATTTGCTCGCGCCAGTCCATCATATACTGAAGAAATTCCTCGTTGTTAATGAGTCCCCAGCCGCCTCCCATCACCAGAACGGTGGGCATCGCTTTCAATTGAAAGCGGGTTCGCAGCTCGTCGCGGTTGTTCTGCTCCCAGAAGTTGGGGTGGACGGGGATGCCGGTCACCTCGATAGCGTCCGACGAAATGCCGCGATTCAACAGCTTTTCCCGTACATCGGAGGTGGATACCAAATATTTGTTCACTTCCCGGCTTACCCACGTTCCATGCGCGTCGTAATCGGTAATGACCGTACATAAGGGAACATTCAGGCCGGAACGTTTGAGGCGGGAGATGACAGCATTCGGGAAAGGGTGGGTGCAGACGATCGTATCGGGTCGAAGCTGCTGGATCACTTCTGCGGCATGGGCGTAAAAAATCCGGTGTAAAGCCAATTGGGTGAAACGGTTTAACGATCGCTTATATTGATACCGGTACATAAGGCCATAAAGCTTTGGTTGCGTGGTTACCGTCTTGCGGTACGCCGTCAAAATCCAGGATGCCAGTGTCGGATGCAGGAACGTTCCCAGCTCCAGAACACGTGTCTGAATGTCAGGCGAGAGCATACGCAGACCAACGGCAAGAGCGTGAGCGGCCTGGGTATGTCCGGCACCGAAGCCTTCGGATAATAACAAGACCCTTTTTTTTCGCATATGCGTTTCACCATACCTTGTACCAATGGATTTACAATAAATTAACATTATTCATAGTATACCCAAAAAATAACTATCCGAATAACGGAGCGGTTGCGAAAACGGCGGTAGTTGCGATCAGCGATCCAACCAGACAGTCGGAAGGATAATGGAGTCCTAAATATATACGCGAAATGGCTACAAAGAATGCAAGCGGAAGCAAAATAGGACTTAGCCACGGCTGCGAATAAACCAGCGGGAGCGCGATGGAAAAGAAAGCCGTCGTATGTCCCGATGGGAATGAATGGTCTGTCAACGGCTTTTTGCATGTATTGGTGTCAGGGAGAACAAGATAAGGACGAAGGCGCGGATAAACGCGCTTCATAATAGCGACCGGTATATGGCTCAAAGCCAGTGCGACGCAGCAGTGCAGGCCGGCCAGCTTCCAGCTGCCTTGGCCAAAGAAATACAGACAAAGCGCGATGAGGATCGTCATCGTTGCCCCGCCTAGGTGGGTTATCAAATTAAAAAGATGATCGAGGATGCTGTGCTGAAGACGTTGGTTTACCCAACAAAACATGCGGTTCTCGTGATGCTGAAGCCATGAAACGACTCGGCTCACCGACCTCGCCTCCTTAAAAAAGTGGGATAAGCTGTATGAGTGTTACATATACATATTGTAATTCCCTTTTGTTAATGGAGTATCAAATGAATAATAAATTACAAATTAGACAGAATTAATGTTCCTTTGATGCTCCGATAACACTCCCCGATTACAATGGATCCAAAAGTCATTTACGCAGACGGTTCCAAAATGGATTCATACTCGGGAAGCACGAAAAAAGTTTTTGCTGCGCAAAAACTTCAGAGCCTACGCTTACGGAGTAAGTTTTTGCTGCGCAAAAACTTCAACGCCTATGCTTACGGAGCAAGTTTTTGCTATCGCAAAAGCTCTTAGGAGGGGAAGCAAATGAAGGTAGCTTTATTTACTGACACCTTTTTGCCGGACGTGAATGGAGTAGCGAAAACATTAGGGCGATGGATCCACTTTTTGGAATCTAAAGGGGCGGAGTGCAAAGTATTTGCTCCTGACGGGGATTCGGGTGACGCTTCGAGCTTGAAAAGAGTGGAAAGATTTTACAGTATACCCTTTTTATTATATCCTGAATGCCGTATGGCTATCCCTAATCCCATCCAGCTGAAAAAGAAGCTGGCCGCCTTTTCGCCGGATCTTATCCACGTTGCCACTCCGTTTAATCTCGGACTCGTTGGACTCCATTACGCCAAAAAAAACCGGGTTCCGCTGGTTGCCTCTTACCACACTCATTTCGATCAATACTTATCTTATTACAAGCTGCAGTGGATGGAGCCGATGCTTTGGAAGTACATGCTCTGGTTCCATCAGGAGTGTCAAAAGATCTACGTGCCGTCCCGGTCGACGATGAACCATTTGCAGGAGAAAGGTCTCAAAAATTTGGAAATTTGGTCGCGGGGCGTGGAGGCAAAGCAGTTTCAGCCGGTTGTCGACCGGACTCGAATATGGCAGCAATATGACATTTCACCTGGGAAATTTGTCATTCTTTTTGTCGGAAGGCTCGCTCCCGAAAAAAGCGTCGATATGCTTATGGACACGTTCGCCGCATTATCGGAAGATGTTAGAGCGAGCTCCCATTTGGTAATTACAGGGGATGGCCCTTTATACAAGCCGCTGCTGGAGCAGTGCGGCGCAATGCCGGATGTGACCTTCACAGGGTTCAAGCAGGGCAAGGATTTGGCCGATTTGTATGCGGCTGCAGACGTGTTTTTATTCCCTTCGTCAACGGAAACCTTCGGCAATGTCGTACTGGAGGCCATGGCTTCCGGAACGGCGGTGATTGGATCGGCCGCAGGCGGGGTAAAGGATAATATAGTCCATTGCGAGACGGGAATGCTCTGCAAACCGGGAGATATTTCCGAATTTGTACATGCAGTGGAATTGTTGTATCATAATGAGGAATACCGTTCCAATATTTCGATGGCAGGCCGCCAGTATAGTCTGCAGCAATCATGGGAGCACATTTTTAACGGCTTGTACGAAAGCTATCTGGCCGTTCTTCACGAATCCGGTCCGATGGTTCGGAGTTGTCCGGCTGCGGCTGATGTAAAAATGCTGTAAATCGATGAAAACAGGGTGAAAATGACTGGATGGCGGCGAGCTTTGCAGGTATTTACCGGAATTTCACGTCATATTTGCGGGATCTGACTTATTGGGGCTCATAGGAGCTTTTGACAAAACGGGTTAAAGAGAGGAAAATCATATTCGGCTACCCACACAAATCCAAAAGAGACCATCGAAGTTCATAACTATAGAGTAGAGAGAGAGACTTTGGGGTACATAAAAAAGGGGGATTTATGATGCTGGACAATGTATTGCTAGGTATTCAAATTGTCTTGGCTGTAGTCGGGGGATATCAGCTGTTCCTTACCTTATTCGGCTGGTACCGACGTAAACCGAAAGCGCAGCATGAGCCGCAAAAGTCCTTTGCCATACTGGTTGCGGCCCATAACGAAGAGCAAGTGGTCGGAGCGCTGATCGACAACTTGAAAAACTTGGATTATCCGAAAGAAATGTACGATATTTTCGTTATTTGCGATAACTGTACGGACAAAACCGCACATATTGCGCGGAGCATGGGAGTGTACGCCTGCGAGCGGAACAATCCGAAGCTTCGGGGTAAAGGCTATGCGATCGAATGGATGCTGAAGGAGCTTTGGAAAATGCCTCGCAGCTACGACGCGGTCGTGATGTTCGACGCCGACAACCTGGTGAATCCGGACTATTTGAAGCATATGAACAACGACTTGTGCAATGGTTCCAGAGTGATTCAGGCTTATCTGGACACGAAAAATCCGAACGACTCCTGGATTACGGCGGCTTATGCCGTAACGTACTGGTATTGCAACCGTCTGTGGCAGCTGCCGCGCGAAAACCTAGGGCTGGCCAACTTCTTGGGCGGTACAGGTATGTGCTTTGAAACGGCATTGCTGAAAGAAATCGGCTGGGGCGCAACCAGTCTGGTTGAGGACTTGGAGTTCACGATGCGCTGCGTACAGCGCGGCATTAACCCGACCTTCAACTACGATGCAAGAGTGTATGACGAGAAGCCTTTGACGTTCAAAGCATCCGCAAGACAGCGTCTGAGATGGATGCAAGGTCATTTTGACGTAGCCCGCCGCTATTTCTTCCCGCTGTTCTGGAAAGGACTGAAGGAAGGAAGCTGGGCGAAGATCGATACCGCCGTTTACGCTTTGAACGTGTACGTCGTATTGATCGGGTCCGTAGTAACGCTAGCTTTGTGGATCGACATGATGATCCCTGGAGGAGCCTCGCTGCGGTCGTTGTTTGATTATTCGCCGACCTTCTTCTTGATCGTAGGGATCTTCAGCTACATTCAGTTCCCGCTGGCGCTGATTATCGAGAAAGCTTCCTGGAAAACTTGGCTGTACCTGATTACGTTCCCGGTATTTATGCTTTCCTGGTGGCCGATTACAGTGTATGCGTTCTTCACGCAAAACAACAAGCAGTGGAGCCATACGGAGCATACGCGTGTCATTCGTTTGGAAGAAGTGCAGAGCAAACAAGTCAGCTAAGCTCGTTACAAGCCGATGCTTGACTTTAATATACTAATTGTGATATGATCCTTTAGTGCAAAAGAAGAAGCGCCCGCTTCTCACCTGTCCGACAACGGTTGGCTGGTTATGAACTAGAGTGAATGTGAATCGGAATGGATCACTTGAACTTTCATGGACGTGGGCGTATTGTGCCCGCGTCCTTTCTTCATTGTCGCATGGAAATGCGAATAAACCAACGCTAACGTGGTCGCAAGATCTCGATAGAAGCAACAAACACAATCCATTTGGAGGTGGCAGGTTATTAGTACAGAGCATTTAATTAACGATGAGATCCGGGCGAAGGAAGTTCGTCTGATCGGTGCAGATGGAGAGCAGCTCGGGATCAAGCCGATTCGCGAAGCGCTTCAGATTGCTGGAGATGCCAACTTGGACTTGGTTAACGTTGCCCCGACGGCAAAGCCACCGGTGTGCCGGATTATGGATTACGGGAAATACCGCTACGAAATGCAAAAGAAAGAAAAGGAAGCCCGTAAGAACCAGAAAGTCATCGAACTTAAAGAAGTTCGCCTCAGCGCCACGATTGATGAGCATGACTTCCAAACGAAGCAGCGCAACGTCGTGAAGTTTTTGAATGACGGCGACAAGGTTAAGCTGAGCGTGCGTTTCCGCGGTCGTGAGATCGCTCATGCGAGCATCGGTCAAAAGGTGCTTGAGCGTATGGCTGCCGAAGTGGAGGAGCTGTGCATCGTAGAGCGCAGACCGAAGCTGGAAGGCCGCAGCATGATCATGATTTTATCGCCGAAACAGCAAGCATAATTATTAAGGAGGACTACACGTCATGCCAAAAATGAAAACACATAGCAGCCTGAAAGGCCGCTTCAAGATTACTGGAACAGGCAAAGTAAAACGCTACAAAGCTTACAAAAACCACCTGTTGTCCGGCAAGTCCGCTCGCCAAAAGCGCGTATTGGCTACCAATCCGGTTATGGCTGCAGGCGACGTAAGACGTTTGAAGCAGCAACTGGCTAACATCAAAGGTTAATTCGTTTCGTTAATCATTCTACTTAAATTTTGGAGGTAATGGATCATGGCAAGAGTCAAAGGCGGGTTCGTAACTCGTCGTCGTCATAAAAAGATTTTGAAATTGGCAAAAGGTTATTTCGGTTCCAAACACCGCTTATTTAAAACAGCTAACGCGCAAGTAATGAAATCCTTGCTGTACGCATACCGTGACCGCCGTCAGAAAAAACGTGATTTCCGCAAATTGTGGATCACTCGTATCAACGCTGCGGCTCGCATGAACGGCTTGTCTTACAGCAAATTCATGCACGGCTTGAAGCTGTCCGGCATCGAAGTAAACCGTAAAATGCTGGCTGACTTGGCTGTAAACGACATCAGCGCATTCAACGATTTGGCTACTGCAGCTAAGCAAAAAGTGAATGCTTAAGTAACAGCTTATAAATCGCTTGTCCTTTGGATGGAAACATCCGGGGCAGGCGATTTTTTTTGTTTTTTTTGTAAAAAATACGAATCAAACCATTTTTTTAAAAAACAGTTTTGCGAGATGCCATCCGTAAAGGACGCCTTGCATTATATATAAGACGGGCATTTGTGGAATTGCGGCGTGCTTTGTTTTAAAACAGGCTATATTCTCGATATGCCGTGACTTGGTCCATTGTGCATGGGAGGTTGCGTTTGCTGCGGAACGGCGAAGAAAGATATCGGACGGATTTACGCTTGACTCTTCTTTCGATTAGGAATATAATACTTTAAAAGTACAACTGTTGAAAACGGCAATGATGAGGACGAAGTTATAAGGGCTCTTATGTTCAGAGAGCAGAGGATAAGCTGAAACCGATGCCTTAATCCCTTATGTACGAGCTCACCTCGGAGCTGTTTCCCTGAAAAGTAAGCTGGTTTGATCGGCCTAGCTAGTAGGGGGAATCGGAATAGCACACGTTACCGTGCTGAAGGTATGCTGGCAACATGATTGCTTCGTACCTGCTAAGGTTATTTGCTGTGAGGCAGATAACAAACTCTGGGTGGTACCACGGAAGATTAGAACCCCTTTCGTCCCTTCAGACGCTCTTTTTGCGGCGTTTGGGATGAGAGGGGTTTTTTGCTTGTTTATTTTTCGAGAGGAGGAAAAATCAATGATCGTTCAAACCACTCAAAAGTCAAAAGAACAATTGCGTAAAGAGCTGCTGCAGCCGGATGTCATCACGGGATCGGAAATGTTACTGCGTAGTTTGCTGCTGGAGGACGTGGATTGCGTCTTTGGGTACCCAGGGGGAGCGGTTTTATATATTTACGATGCGATGCACGGCAACCCGGATTTCAAACACCTCTTGACTCGACACGAGCAAGGAGCCATTCATGCGGCGGACGGCTATGCGCGTTCGACTGGCAAAGTCGGCGTATGTATTGCAACATCCGGACCAGGAGCGACGAACCTCGTTACAGGCATTGCAACAGCTTATATGGACTCGGTACCATTGGTAGTCATCACAGGGAACGTAGCGACATCGGTGATCGGAACGGACGCTTTCCAAGAGGCTGACATTACAGGCATCACGATGCCGATTACGAAGCACAGCTATCTGGTGCGCGATGTGAAGGATTTGCCGCGGATCATCAAAGAAGCGTTCCACATCGCATCGACAGGCCGTAAAGGACCGGTATTGATCGACATTCCGAAGGATGTGTCCAACGACAAATCCGCATTCTACTATCCGGAAAGCGTGGAAATTCGCGGCTACAATCCGACGGTCCAGCCGAATAAGCTTCAAGTGGACCGTATGCTGGAAGCGATCGCCGAATCGGAGCGCCCTCTGATCCTTGCCGGCGGCGGAGTTGTATATTCCAATGCTTCCAAGGAGCTGCTGGAATTCGTAGAGAAGACGCGGATTCCCGTAACGACGACTTTGCTCGGACTGGGCGGATTCCCAAGCGCGCACGAGCTGTGGCTCGGCATGCCGGGGATGCACGGGGCGTATGCGGCTAACAAGGCTTTGCAAAGCTGTGATTTGCTGATCAGCATCGGCGCTCGCTTCGACGACCGGGTAACGATGAAGGTGAACGGTTTTGCTCCAATGGCGAAGAAGATCGTTCATATCGATGTCGACCCTGCGGAAATCGGCAAAATCATCGAAGCGACGATCCCATGCGTCGGCGATGTCAAAGCGGTGCTGCAGATGGCTCTGCAAAAAGCAAAACCTGCGAATTCGGAAGAGTGGATCAAGGCTGTTCAAGAGAACAAGAAAAACCGTCCTCTGCGCTACAAGGATTCCGAGACGGAACTGAAGCCGCAGTACGTTATTGAAATGATCCATGAAACGACGAAGGGCGAAGCAATCGTATCGACGGACGTAGGCCAGCACCAGATGTGGGCGGCGCAATACTACAAGTTCAATCATCCTCGTTCCTTTATCACTTCCGGCGGACTTGGCACAATGGGCTTCGGATTCCCATCTGCCATCGGAGCGCAAATTGCGAATCCGGATCGTCTGGTCGTTTCGATCAATGGCGACGGCGGAATGCAAATGTGCTCTCAAGAGCTGGCGATCTGTGCCATTAACAAAATTCCGGTCAAAATTGTCGTTATCAACAACCAGGTGCTTGGAATGGTGCGTCAATGGCAGGAAATCATTTATGACAACCGCTACAGTCACATCGATTTGGCGGGAAGCCCTGATTTCGTGAAGCTAGCTGAAGCTTATGGTGTTAAAGGCTTGAGAGCGACCAACAAAGAGGAAGCACACCGTGCATGGCAGGAAGCTTTGGACACCCCAGGTCCGGTACTCGTCGAATTCGTAGTCCGCAAAGGTGAGAACGTGTATCCGATGGTTACACAAGGATCGACGATAGATGAAATGATAATGGGGGATTCGGAATGACTTACAAACATACCATTTCCGTATTAGTAAACAACCAACCAGGTGTCCTACAGCGTGTATCCGGCTTGTTCGGACGCAGAGGCTTTAACATTGAGAGCATTACGGTAGGAGAGTCCGAGGAAGCGGGCTTGTCCCGTATGGTCATCGTAACGACCGGCGACGAAAAGACGCTGGAGCAGGTGTCGAAGCAGCTGTATAAGCTGATCGATGTAATCAAGGTCATAGACTTGAGCTCCAATCCTATGGTCGCACGCGAGCTGGCTCTGATCAAAGTCAGTGCGGAGCCGAGCGCACGTCCGGAAATTTTGGGCGTGGTCGAAACGTTCCGCGCAGCGGTAGTCGATATCGGCCCATCCTCGCTCATCGTACAGGTAGTCGGCGATTCCGAGAAAATCGACGCCATGGTCGAGCTGCTGAAGCCGTACGGCATCCGCGAGCTGTCCAGAACCGGCGTAACCGCGATGATTCGCGGGTCCGTGAAATAAGTCATCTTTCATTAACCAACTTTTATCGGTTGTAACCAAACGATCAACTACGATACCATACTTTGTGAGTGGGTGATAGAGCCGATGACCTGAGAGCTCTTGCTGCTTGCAGGCAGCGGATGCGCTTGAACCCCTCGATGGTTGTCCGCCGTATCGCCCACTCACAGGGTTTTAAATTAAAGGAGGAGCTATTATCCATGGCAGTTACTACGTATTATGAAAAAGATGCTGATCTAAGCGTACTCAAAGGTAAGACAATCGCAATCATCGGTTATGGCAGCCAAGGCCATGCTCAAGCGCAAAACCTGCGCGACAGCGGTTTGAAAGTTATCGTTGGTCTTCGCCAAGGTAAATCTTTCGAGCAAGCGAAAAACGACGGCTTCGAAGTATTCTCCGTTGCTGAAGCTACAAAATTGGCGGATGTAGTACAAATCCTGATGCCGGACGAAACGCAAGCAAGCGTATACCATAACGAAATCGAACCGAACCTGAAGCAAGGCGCAACCATCATGTTCTCCCACGGCTTCAACGTTCATTTCGGGCAAATCAATCCGTCTTCCGATAAAGACGTATTGCTGGTAGCTCCTAAATCCCCTGGTCACATGGTTCGCCGCGTATACGTAGAAGGCTTCGGCGTTCCTGGCTTGATCGCTATTCATCAAAACGCTACAGGCAAAGCTCAAGAAATCGGCTTGGCTTACGCTAAAGGTATCGGCTGCACACGTGCGGGCGTTATCGAAACAACATTCCGTGAAGAAACAGAAACCGACTTGTTCGGTGAGCAAGCAGTTCTTTGCGGCGGTGCTTCCGCATTGGTTAAAGCAGGCTTCGAAACTTTGGTTGAAGCTGGCTATGCGCCTGAAATGGCTTACTTCGAGTGCTTGCACGAGTTGAAATTGATCGTTGACCTGATGTATGAAGGCGGATTGGCTACAATGAGACATTCCATCTCCAACACCGCTGAGTACGGCGACTATGTAACAGGTCCTCGCATCATCACGGAAGAAACGAAGAAAGCTATGAAAGAAGTGCTTTCCGATATTCAACAAGGTAAATTCGCTCGCGACTTTATCTTGGAAAACCAATCCGGCCGTGCTTTCTTGACAGCTACCCGCCGTCTGGAATCCGAGCATCCATTGGAGCAAGTAGGTTCCCAGCTGCGTGAAATGATGCACTGGATCAAGAAATAATAATTGCCTTCTTGAGGTAATATAGAGGGTATGAATGAGGTCGGCTTGAAGTTACAGGGAATGCTGGGGTGAGTGTCACCCGATGCTCCCGTCTTCGAGCCGTCCTTTTTTAATTCCAAACACCCCCAGGCGCTGCTTCAGGCGGATGCATGCGGGGTGTATTATGTTATCCGGCAATTGTCTCATCTGGGGAGATGCCCTATTCCTTTAAAAGCCCACTCTTAATTAGTCGAAGCCACATACCATACAACATATCCTTTAAGAAGGGAGGATGAGATGTATGGGATACGGATTAGGCGGTGTAGGCTGCGGATGCGGAACAGGAGTAGGCGGTCTTTTCACAAGCTCTGCTATCATTCTGGTTCTGTTTATTTTGTTGGTAATCATCACTAGAGGTTTTCTTTACTAGTAAATAAAGCTGCCGGCTCTCCTTCAAGACCGGCGCGGCTCATAAACAAACAGAGCAGCCCCAACGGGCTGCTCTGTTTCAATATAGTAAGCGCAGTAATTACAGCACTTTGCGAATGGCGCGGTCCAGCCGTGCGATGCCTTCGATCATCTGCTCGCTGTCGGTATGCGTGAAGTTCAGGCGCATCGTGTTGAACTGCGGCTCGCTTGCATAGAAGCTCGAGCCCGGCACGAAGGCGACGCCTTCCTCTACGGCCAGCTTTAATAGCTGCTCCGTTTGTACATGCTCCGGCATCTCAACCCAGACGAACATGCCGCCCTTCGGCTCGATCCAGTGGACGCCAGGCCAGTTTTGCTGCTCCAGAAGGCCGACCATTTGCCGCATCCGGCTCTCATATTCGCTGCGAACGAGATCGATATGGGCGTAAATGTCAAAATGAAGGAACAGCTGGTGCAGCGCCTGCTGGTCCATAGAGCTGGAGTGCAGGTCGGCCGCCTGCTTAGCGCGGGTCATATGGCGGATGATCTCCGGATCACCGATAGCCCAGCCGGTACGCAGGGCGGGAGCGACAATTTTGGAGAACGTGCTCGTATAGACGACACCGTTGCCGTTGGCGCCGCCATCCAGCGAAAAGATCGAAGGAAGAGCTTCGCCCTGACCAAATCGCAATTCGCCGTAAGGATCGTCCTCAAGGATAAGCACGCCGCTGCGCTTACAGAGCTCCAGCAGGCCTTTGCGGCGTTCCAGGCTCCAGGCTTTGCCCGAAGGGTTGGAGAACGTCGGAATCACGTAGGCGAGCTTCGGATTGTACTCCTTGATCTTGCTTTCCAGATCGGACAAGCTCATCCCGTCCGCATCACAGTCGACCGATACGATTCGCGCGTCGCGCGACTGGAAGATTTGCAGCGCGGCCAGATAGGTCGGGCGCTCGACGAGGATGACATCGCCCGGATCGATATAGACGCGGGTCAGCAGATCGATAGCTTGCTGAGAGCCGGTAGTGAGCAGCATGTCGTCGATGCCGACGTGAATGTTTTTGCGCTCCAGATGCTTGGCTATGCTGTGGCGCAGCGGCGTGAAGCCTTCGGTTAAGCCGTACTGGAGCACTTGCTTGCCTTCGTCGAAGACGCGGGCGAAGGCGTCCTTTACCGCATCGATAGGGAAATACTGCTCGTTGGGCAATCCGCCTGCCAAGGAGATGATGGATTGACCTTGCGTCAGCTTTAAAATTTCGCGGACGGCCGATGATTTGAAGCTGTTGATGGTGTTGGAGAATCGATAGTTCATAAACAGGCTCCTTTGGATTAAACGATTGAATGTTGTGCGATGTATTATCGATTATTTTAATCCTTTAAAAGGGAGAAAACAACAAAGGATTGCTTATAGTAAATACCTATGACGATGATAGCTTTTATATCTTTGTCATGCGGGGCTAAATATGGTACAAAGAATATAATACTAGAATTGTAGGAGTGAACCTAATGGCAGACGTTAAAAAAATCGCAGTCATCGCAGGCGACGGAATCGGACCCGAGGTTGTTGCCGAAGCTGAGAAAGTATTGAAAAAAACCGAAGAGGTGTTCGGATTCCGTTTTGAAACCGAGCACGGCTTGTTCGGGGGCATTGCCATCGACGAGAAAGGAACTCCGCTTCCGCAAGAAACATTGGACATGTGTAAAAACTCCGATGCCGTATTGCTGGGCGCTGTAGGCGGACCGAAATGGGATAACAACTCGAAGGAGCTCCGTCCGGAAACAGGACTTTTGGGCATCCGCAAAGCATTGGGCTTGTTCTCCAACATTCGTCCGGCGGTTATTTTCGACTGCTTGAAGGACGCATCCACTTTGAAGCCGGAAGTTCTGGAAGGCACGGATCTGATCGTAGTCCGCGAGCTGACAGGCGGCATTTACTTCGGTGAGAAATTCCGCCGTGAAGGGGCCAACGGACAAGAAGCGGTCGATACTTGCGTGTACAACGTACAGGAAGTGGAACGCATCGTTCGCCAAGCTTTCGAAATTGCCCGCACACGCAGCAAGAAGCTGGCTTCCGTCGACAAAGCGAACGTATTGGAAACATCCCGCTTGTGGAGAGAGACTGTAAACCGTATTGCTCCGGATTATCCGGATGTTGAGCTGGAGCACGTACTGGTCGACAACTGCGCAATGCAGCTTCTGCGCCGCCCATCCAGCTTCGACGTTATCGTAACGGAGAACATGTTCGGCGACATCCTTAGCGACGAAGCCGCAATGCTTACAGGCTCCATCGGCATGCTGTCCTCCGCATCTCTTGGCGAAGGCGCATTTGGCCTGTACGAGCCGGTACACGGCTCCGCTCCTGACATTGCTGGTCAAGGCGTAGCCAACCCGATCGCTACGATTTTGTCCGTTGCTCTGATGTTCCGCCTGACGTTCGGCTATCATGATGCGGCTGAAGCTATCGAGCGCGCAGTGAAAGAAGTGCTTGACGCAGGACACCGCACAGGCGATATCGCGGTAGATAAGAGCAAAGCTATCGGTACTACGGCGATGGGCGATCTGATCGTTAACGCTATTAGAAAGTAACCATATAAACAGGTTTATGAGGGCTCTTCTATCCGATGGGATAGTTAAGAGCCCTCATTGTTCATATAATGCCGTTTTTTACATATTTAATAGTAAAGATCGTTGCATATCAGAGCTTGCACTACATTATAATAATTTTAAAGTAATAATTATTTTAAATTTGATTTGGCTGATCCGGATAATACCTTTTCTACATGTAAAATATGAGGGCAATAGGAGGATTAGGGAGATGGCGGAACGTTTGGTAGGGAAGCAAGCGCCGGATTTCACATTGGAAACCGCACTTGGCAATGGCCAAGACTTCGGAAAAGTATCTTTGTCCGACTACAAAGGCAAATGGCTGGTACTGTTCTTCTATCCGCTGGATTTCACTTTTGTTTGCCCTACCGAAATTATCGCTTTAAGCGAAGCGTACTCCGATTTCCAGAAGCTGAATACCGAAGTGCTCGGCGTGTCTACCGACAGCGTCCATTCTCACCGTGCATGGATCAATACTCCTGTTGAGAGCAACGGCTTGGGTAAGCTGAACTTCCCGCTGGGCGCTGACCTGACCAAGAAAGCGGCACGCGATTATGGCGTATTGATCGAAGAAGAAGGGATCGCGCTTCGCGGCTTGTTCATCATCAGCCCGACAGGCGAATTGAAATACCAAGTGGTCAACCATAACGATGTAGGCCGCAGCGTAGATGAAACGTTCCGCGTACTGGAAGCTTTGCAATCCGGCGGCCTATGCCCGATGAACTGGAGAAAAGGCGATCAGCACGTGACTGCGAAATAAGCTCCCGTTCCCGTAAACGGATTTCAAAAAATCCCTTTAGTCTGCTATACTGCAGCTAGAGGGATTTTATTTGTGAGCAGGAGGAAGATCAGTGGAAGTTGTGAAGCACCTGAAATACAGCGAAAACCATGAGTGGGTCCGTGTAGAGGGCAATAAAGCGGTTATCGGCATGACCGACTTCGCACAGGAGGAGCTCGGCATGATCGTATTCGCGGAGCTGCCGGAAGTAGGAGACGAGCTGAAGGCGGGAGAGCCGTTCGGAAGCATGGAGTCGGTCAAAACCGTATCCGAAATGTACGCCCCGATTTCCGGCAAAGTGATCGATGTGAACCGGAAGCTGCAGGACAATCCGGGGGTCATTAATATGTCCCCATATGATAACGGCTGGATGATCGTGCTTGAGATTACCGATGCGGCGCAGCTGGACAAGCTGTGGGATGCGGACAAATATGAAGCAACGTACGGTCATGAATAAGCGGCCGTGAACACCTTTATAAGAGCAGCAATGAAAAGAACGGTACGCGAGTGCCGTTTTTTATTTTTTATGTTTACAACGTAACAGTGTTATGTTACGATGTTTTCAGACGCAAACGAAGCAGCTCATTGAGATAAATCTATGAAAAGCCTGCCGAATGTAGGCGCGGGATGTGGAGCTGGATGCGGTACAAGGCTTGCTTAAGCAGGCAGGAGAAGCCCCTGTGCACAAGCTCCGGGAGTGCGTGGTGTCGCACTTTAGGACGGTGGGCGGTCACGCGGCCTTTTTTGAACGAAACATTGTTATGTAAAAACGAACACTTACGAATCATTTATAGTATCTAACCGGCAATAGAAGGCGAAAATGGTCAATATGGAGGGACGAATATGGATAACGGAAATCATAGGGATCTGATCATAGCAGGAAGCGGTTCTTCGGGAGGAGGCAGCTTTCGCCACATCCGCATCGACGGCTTCGGGAAAATATTAAGCTATGTGGAATGTGAGGAATTTCAATCGAACGGCCGAAGCGAGGTGCGCGGGCATACCCGCGGGGAGAAGGTCGAAGTGAACGGTTCTTCCAAGCTGTATGGGAATCTCGATGCCGGAGTGCTCGAGGTCAAAGGCGATGCCAAAGTAGAAGGACATGTCACTTACCGTGAATTTAACGGCAAAGGGTCCATGGTGGTAAAGGGCAATATGACCGGAGATTCGTTCGAGCTGGAGGGGGGGCTCCAAGTGGATGGAGACTGCGCCGCGGAAACGTTCGTAGCCAACGGCGGATTCCAGGTCGGAGGACTATTGAACGCCGGCGTCATCGACATTACGATGTTTTGGGCGTGCAAGGCGCAGGAAATCGGCGGTGAGAAGATTATAGTGAGAAAAAGCGGCCTAGCGTCGCTGTGGAATCCGTTCCTCCCCAAGTTTGCCTCAAAGCACTTGAATGCGGAGACGATTGAAGGCGATGAAATTTATTTGGAGCATACGACAGCTCATATCGTTCGCGGCAATCGCGTAACCCTTGGCCCCGGATGCGAGGTGAACCTGGTTGAATACAAGCAGCATTTCGAGGCTGACAAATCGGCCAAGGTTAAAGAATCCAGACAAATGTGAGCGACGGCATAACGATAAGCCCGGGACGAGTGGAACTTCGTCACCGGGCTTTTTCAACGTTTTATTACAGGCCCTACTTGCTAGCCCGTCAGTTTCTTAAACTTCTCCATATATTTCACGACAGCCAATACGAAGGTAGCGTGCGACCACGTTAACGGGGCTACGGAAACCGGACTTCCGTCGAACGGATCCAGCTGCTCCGGCAGGATGCCGCTCTCCATGGCGTGCTTCACTACCCATTCAAGCGTCCGGCGCGGCGATGCCAGATCGGCTACGGTCTTCGCACACTCGATCTCCCATTCGGCGATCCATAACGTACAGATGATCCATGGGTTGCCGGGGATATTCTCGATATCCGAGGAGCGCTGGAAATAATAGTCGTGGTAGTAGCGCGCTACGCCGCCTACATCCGTTTTAATGGTTAGACGGGCGCGATTGGCTTCCATCGTACGCACTACATGCTCGTCGTCTGCAGGCAGTACGCCGAACTCGAAGATGCCGTACACGCTGCTCTCGTACGTCCGGTCTTTGACCCATTCGCCGTTCTCCAGGTAGAGTCCGCGGACAAACCGTTGTTCCTCATCGTCCCATAAATGCTTCATGATGCCGGACTTAATCCTTTCGGCCGTATGACGGTAGCGGCTGCTGCGCTCCTCATCGCCGAACAGGTTGCAGAAGTTGGCAGCCGCAACAAGGCCGCCGTATACCGCAGAGGCCGTGAACGTATAGATGCCGTATCGTTCTTCCCATAAGTCATAACTTGGCTTCGGCAAATTCAAATCTTGATCTATGTAGCTGGACATGAAGCGGGCCGCTCTGCGGATTAACGTCCTGTACAGCGACTGAGGCAGCTCGATGACGCCATGCTTCAGGAAATCCTGCCATAAGGCGAACAGCACCAGGGCCGTTTCGTCCTCCTGGATCGGCAGCTGCGTTTTGCCGGCAAGGATGTAGGGATGCCAACTGGAGCCCACAGTACCGTCCGGATTATACTTATGATGCAGGTAGCCTTCGGGTGACAGCACATTCGCACAGAAATGGAAGAACGGCGTAATCATGCCCTGGTAGCCGGCCATCGACATGGCGTAGGCGATCAAGGCGCCGTCCCGCGGCCACATATAGCTGTAATGATCGCGGTTGCTCTGCATGATGTCGGAGTCGTTCGCCGCGATAATCGCGCCATTGACGTCGGTCTGCGTCCTGACAATCAGCAGGCTTTGCTTATATAGTCGGATGACTTCGGGGCTCAAGTCCCCGTAATCCCGCTCAGACTTGTTAACCCACCGCTGCCAGTATATTTTGATCCGCTCGAGCAGCTTGCCCGGGTGGCTTTCTTTTACATAGGAGTCAAGCTTCTTGACTTCCTCGAGATTTTTGCCTGCGGACATCCAATAATACATCGTCTCGTCGGCATTGGGCGGCACATGCAGCCGGAAGCTGATCGTGCTGTCGACGGAGCCTTGCGCTATCGCATTGCCCATCAAATGCCCGTCCTCGGCGTCCCGCCATGTCCCTTCAGCATTATAGAACCGTTTGACGCCGGTCGTATATTGATAAATGCCTTCAGGCCCCGTGCTGCCGCTAAACATGAAGTACCGGTCTTTTTTATAATGAAACACCGTATTGTTCAAAGGATAATAAGCGGCAGTATCGCCGACTTCGGTCTCATTAATCACCAGATCCTGATTGAAAAAGATGCGGACTTCCCGTACGGTATCCCAGTGGTTATGGATTTGCACCCGTTTGATATAAATATCCTCACGCTGATGAACACCATCGTTAATCAATAACGAGATACCCAAGTAAGAATGAACGGCGGTTACTTCCGTAATCAGGGAATCCTCAGCATATGACAGGTGAAAATTCCATTCCTGGTCGTTCAACCACGA
The DNA here is from genome assembly GCF_042793215.1 of Paenibacillus sp. NPDC056579. Classification (NCBI taxonomy): domain Bacteria; kingdom Bacillati; phylum Bacillota; class Bacilli; order Caryophanales; family Paenibacillaceae; genus Paenibacillus; species Paenibacillus sp. NPDC056579. Next base: position 114,718 of record NZ_JBHTVD010000014.1, on the reverse strand, counting down.
AAAAGTGCCATCCACCCATAATCCCACTCTGCACTGATAGCCGCCGACGTGGTTTAATTGCCCTACATAGGGATAATATAAATCTCTCATGTAAGTATGACGGTCTAAGTTGATCAGAAATTTCCCGTTTCCGATGACTAAATGTCTTGGCAATTCACCCACATCCTTTCTATATCTGGAGTGTACTTCTTCAATTAGAGTACCTTTTTCTGCCAAGGCGGTCAATCCCGTTCCACCTCATGAAAACGGATACCCCGTGCTAAAAATGAAAATATTTTCAACAATAATGGCTTCTCTATCACTCTACTATTTCCGAAATTGCGAGAACTATACTTGGATTTAAGAAAATAGGCAAAAATAAATCTCCACCCGAAAGCGGAGATGCGGGGAGCCCCGAGAGCAGGAACGGATGTCATTCGGCCCGGGAGGGGGATAGGGATGAGTCCGAATTAATGTCAAAGCGGACGATTAGTCATCAAGTATGCTGCGCGGCCGTCTGCGGGACTTGGGTCAGCCGAACGATGAGATCGTAAGGATTATCCGATTGCAGCAGCCGTTGCACTTGATCGTGGCCGATCCCATTGCACACTTGCGTCTTTCCCGTATGATATTGGATGTGCATTTGCGATGACTGGTCATCATATTGCACGAAAGAAATTTGTTTGGATCCGATTGGAATGCTGTACTTCAATACGCTCTCTCCCTTCGGAAATAAGAATGGAAATTAGTCAGCTCACCATAAAAAGGCGGCAGCGGAAAGGTCGAATTAATTCAGCTTATGCCTATGAAACGCCGTTTAGAATAGGCTAACGATAATCATTAGCACCTGCTTGTCCGGCAGGCGAGCTGAATTACTAGACATGCTTGAAGGGACTCGTCCAGAATCCGTTCAATCTGTATAAATCGGGTCGAAGGGGCGAAGCTCCTGCTCCAAAGAATGATTACCCAACCGGATGCCTTGTTGAAACAGGCTTTTGGCGAATGAGGATCATAAATGTTCAGTTATGAAAAGGCAAAAGGGTTTCATACAATGGATTATTGGGTAGTATGCCCTGATACCGGCAAATGGCAAATTGGTAATAATCCGCAATCGCTTGTTCATAAAAGCTACCTGCTGGTATAATAGACGGTAAAGTCGTTTAGGCATGGCGGCCATTCGATTTCATTTATTGTAGTGATACGACCATTCATAGGGAAGTTTTGATTCTTACGAAGCAAGTTTCCTAACGGAAACTCAAAGCTTATTCTTACGAAGCAAGTTTCCTAACGGAAACTCAAAGCTTATTCTTACGATGCAAGTTTTCCCTTCAGGAAAACTCTTAGGAGGCATAAACATGAGCTTTTGCTGTGGCGCCAGTATGATAGGAACCAAAGGAACGCTTAAACATATAAGAACGCAAATTCATAACGTACCTCTGTTGTTTTGCCCGGTTTGCCACCGTGTTGAAGTGCACCATTTGGTAGAGAGCGAATACGATATTCTCGCCGAATATGCACATGGCGACGGAGCGCCGGAAGTGGATTTTCAAGATTACGTAGAAAACCGCAGCCAAGCGGAATTATATGAGAACTGCGTGAATAACGAGAACGAAGACCCGCTAGAGGTTGTGCGCAGTCAAATCGATATGTCATTGGACCTCCTGATGGTGGCCAAGGCATGGGGCGATGTCGAGTGGGAGGAGCAGCTGAAGCGTCGGCTGAATATCCTTAGCCAGCGCAAAAACAAGCTCAAGAACAAAAAGTCTATGCGCGGCTTAACTTAATCGAACATGACAACGTCTCTATTCTTTAGAGACGTTTTTTTATTGTCCGAGGGTCTATAAAATAGACTTTTTTCGACAAAGAAGGCTTCCCTCTAATTACCTGTGATATAATGTGTGGGGAGGCAACTGCCGACCCCCGTAAATACTGATGATAATAGCGAAAAAATATAGTGTGAGGTGGAACGATTGCTGCTCGTTTTATTTAAGAGATTTCTCGGAAAACGCCAGTCTCACCACCCTGAAACATCGGATTCGCAATCGCCTGAGCAACTTGTGATTCGTATTCAAGAGGGTGACTTGCGCCTGCGCAATCAGTTCATTACGGACTACCAGCCGTATGTTGCGAAGGTGACAAGCCGTTTTTGCAAAAGATATGTTGACCCGGCAAGAGATGATGAATTCAGCATTGCTCTGGGTGCATTCAACGAAGCCGTTAACCAGTTCTCTCCCCAGGCGGGTCGGTCTTTTCTCGGTTTTGCCGAGCAAGTCATCCGGCGCCGTTTAATTGACTATGTCCGTAAGGAGCAGCGCTTCTCGCAGCAAATCCCTTACAGCATGTTTGAGGTGGAGGACGAGGAGGATAACGTCGTGAACCCGGTGGAAATTCACCAGGCGATCGAGCAGTACGAAAAGCAAAAAGGAATGGAGGAGCGCCGCAGCGAAATATTGGATTTAAACCGATGCCTGGCTGATTTTGGCATTCAATTTGCGGATTTGGTAGATGCGTCCCCAAAGCATGACGACTCCAGGCAAGCGCTATTCGGTATTGGCAAGCAGCTTTCGGAAGATCCGGATTTAATGAGAACGATGCTGTCGAAGCGAATGCTGCCTATCAAGGAACTTTTGGACATGGTGGAGGTGTCCCGGAAGACATTGGAACGTAACCGCAAATTCATCATTGCTGTGGCATTAATTTATAACGGGCCTTATCCATATCTCCGTGATTACTTACATATTAAAGATGATGCAGTCGAAGGGGGGATAGTCAATGAATAAAGGCATCGTCATGGAGATGACGGATAGAAGCATTATCGTAATGCGCCAGGATGGCAAGTTTGACAAGATTTCCCGGAAAAATCGCTCTTGCGAAATCGGTGAGGAAATCATTTACGCCCAGAGCGGTGTAAACTGGCGCAGTCCGTCCGTAGCCGGCCGATCCGCATTTGTCGCGGCGGTCGTGTTCTGCCTAGTCTTGTTTGCCAGCTTCGCCGGCAGACTGGGCAGCTCCGAAGTCGTTGCCTATGTATCGCTGGACATCAATCCTTCCGTTGAGATGGGAATCGATGAAAAGAAGCAAGTGCTTGAGCTTCGAGGACTAAATGATGATGGATCGGCATTAATACAAGAGGTAAACTACAAGGGGAAAACATTGGAGAATGTGACAGCGTCGCTACTGGATAAGGCGGAACAGAAGTCGCTAGCCAAAGGTGAAGCGAGCATTGTCATTGCAAGCTCCGTAGTAACAGAGAAGAGCAGCGTGAACGATGCGCAAATCGCCGAGAAGCTGCGGCAGCAAGTAACCGACCATATTAAGCTGACACATCCCGAACAAGTAAGCTCGTATCAGGTCGAAGCTTTCGCTGCGCCTCAGGAGGTGCGTGAGGAAGCGAGCAAAAGCGGCGTATCCATGGGGAAATACACGGTCTATCTGAATGCGAAGAGCAACGGGATCGATGTGAAAATCGATGACCTGAAAAAGGAGTCGATCCACCAGATCGTCAAAAACAATCCGGAAAACAAGACCGCGGTCGTACAGCCCGACAAGACGCCTACAAAGTCGGATATCCGGAAATGGATCGAGGAAGAGCGGTCCGGAGAATTGGATAAGAAGCTCCAGGAAAAGAAAAAGGAGCAGGATACCAAATCGGCCAGCAGCAGCAAGAACGATGCGAAAAAGCCGGGAACGAACGGCTCGCCAACCACGTCAAGCATCAGCAACAATGGCAATAACAACAATAACAACAATAACAGCAGAAATAACACCGGTACGAACAGCAGAGATAACGATAAGAACAATAGAAACGATAAAGACGATGATGACAAGGACAGCGACCGCAAGGACGACAAGAAGCCGTCATCTTCCAACAGTACGAACAGGCCCGGCACATCCGTTCCGGTTGTAAGGCCTGGAGCAAGTACGCCTCCTTCGAAGCCGGGAACCCCAACTCCCGGCACTTCCCGTCCGGGCAGCGACAACAAGAACGATCGCGGTGACGACCGGAATAAAGAGGACGACAACAAGCGGGACGACAGCAAGAATAACGACACCAAAAAAAATGACGTCCCTCCGAAGGTCACTCCAACTCCGCCTCCAAAAAAGGATGACGCCAAAAAGGAGGATGACCGCAAGCGAGCCGAAGAGGAGCGCTTGCGGGAAGAAGCCAAGCGAGTAGAAGAACAGAAGAATCTGGCCGAGAAGAAGAAAGAGGAAGAGCGCAAGAAGGAACAAGAGAAGAAAGCCGAGGACAACAAGAAAGAGGACTCGAAGGACGACAACGGCAAGAAATCGTCCGATAACCAAAGAGACAGTAACGATAGAAACGATAACGACAACAATGACAGACGTCGTTAATACTTGAACACGGTTGCCATACGGCTTCCGTGTTTTTCTCATAGCTTCGAGCGGATTTCCCGTAATATATTAATTGGAAAATGAATCCATTATTTACAAAGAGGCGTAACCGTGCGTTTTTCTTGTGAATTTTTAAAACGCTGTCATGACGGGGCCGCGGGGTTATGATAAAATAGGTACTTGAAATAAGTTCTTTCCAGCTTCGATCAGAGGCTTTTTGATAATTATAAACTTTCATGGGACGAGGGGAGAAATAACAATGAGGTACAGCCAATTTGGGCAAACCGGCCATCGGGTGTCCGCCTTAGGATTTGGAGCAATGAATTTGCCAGGAGTGCCGCTGCAGCAGGCGGGAGATGCCTTGAATTACGCGCTGGACCACGGGATTAACTACATTGATACCGCCGCCGGCTACCGCAACAGCGAGGAAATTATCGGCGAGACGATATCTCATCGGCGTTCGGAGTTTTTTCTGGCTACGAAGACGGGGAAGCGGGACTATGCTTCGGCTAAGGAAGAGATAGAACGCAGTCTGGCCAGGATGAAAACCGATGTCATCGACCTGCTGCAAATACACTATGTCAACTATGTAAGCGAATATAAGCTGGCAATGGAAGAGAACGGATCGTACCGCGCGGCGTTGGAAATGAAAGAAGCGGGCAAGGTGCGATTTATAGGGATTACGGGACATCGTCCGGAGCTGCTGGCTAAATGGGTCAGCAAGGGCGATTTCGATCAAGTCTTGTTCCACTTGAACCTGGCGCAGCCGTTCGCTCTGGACGAGCTGATTCCGATGGCTACGAAAATGGGGATGGGCAAGGTAGCTATGAAGCCTTTGTCCGGAGGATTCATCCAGCCGGTTGAGAAGGCGATCCGCTATCCATACAGCCAGGATGTAAATGTCATCATTTCGGGCATGGTGAGCGTCGACGAGGTGAAGCAGAACCTTGCAGCCATGGAGCTTGAGGTAGAGGCGGAGGAACGCAAGGAGCTGGAAGCGATGGCTCTGGAGCTCGGAACCCACAACTGCCGCAGATGCAATTACTGTTCCTGTCCGATCGGAGTTACGATCCCGGACATCATGATATCGAGCCAAGTACGCAAAAGCTTGGGACTGCTGCCGAAAGGCGACGGCTTCTATCAGCGGATGAAAGAGCCTATTATGTCGTGTGCCGACTATGAGCCCTGTAGAGAGAAGCCGCTTTGTGAGGAGAAATGCCCGTATCACTTGCCTATGCAGAAAGTGGTACAAGAAGCGGCGTCCTATTTTGCATAAGCTTGATGACAGATATCTCGGACATTCTCTCTAGCTACGATAAATTTAAGGATTTGGCATTTGTCTTTTACTGCAAGGCCACACGCTAAATTACTGTATTGCTGCAATACAGTAACGCGGGATATCATCATGGTGCCGTCTTACATGGGAGTCGTATAAAATAAAATGCTGCCTCGCGCATGAAGCGCGGGCAGCAGGAAAGGCAAAGGATGATGCCGAAATTATGCGGAGATGCTCTTACTCTTGTTTTGGGAAGCGGTTGCCGACGATGACATCATCGTAAGCGCTGTTTCCTCAAGGTCTTTCATTGGAATGACAAGACGGTTCACTTCGTCCGTTGTGAAGGACATATTAGCGGTTCTCGACGCCAGCTGTGTCAGATTAATACCGATCCAGCCGGTCTTGCGGTGATGCGCCGACAAGTCAAACGCGAGGACGGGGATCGTCGCTGCATGCTGCTGCGCGGCTCCTCCATGCTGCGGCTCGGAGGCAATGTCTTTCAGATGGAAGTACGCCATGCCTGTTTTCCAGCGCAGGAAGCCGGGTTGAAACGCAATGACCAGAATCGCTTCTTCTCCGTCGCCTTGTTTATATATCGAGACGTTACGGTTGCGGCCGCGAATATATTGATATCTTTTGGCATCGGGCAAAAATAAAACAATCAGTATGGGCACAGCACTAGCCGCGTAAATCAGCATTTCTTCCTGCAGCAGGGCCGATAGTCCCAGTAATACGGCAAAAAGGATGATGGAAGTTACAAACATCCATATGTTTTTTTTCGACAAGTTAGCCATCCCCCAGATGGAAAGAAAAATGATGAAGCGAACACATTTTGCAATATTCCTATTCTACCATAAGGGCGATGTCAAATTAAAGCGCTTTGCTAGTCGCCGGTATGTCAAATTTTTGTAGAGACATCGGCCGGAACCGAATATTTACTACAGCCGAGGAGGTTCATCCGCTTGAAGAGACGTATAGGCATCATCGGGCTCGGCGATATAGCGCAAAAAGTATACTTGCCGATGCTGTCCGCCGACAGCCGTGTGGATATAGTAGGGCTTTGCAGCCGGAGGCTGTCTACCGTGGAGGCGGTGGCGGACCAGTACCGGATCAAAGGAAGATACGATACATTGACAGCATTACTGGCGGAAGAGCCCGACGCGGTGTTCGTTCATAGCCCTACGGAAACTCACTATGAGATTGTCATGGACTGCTTGCGTCATGGTGTTCCCGTCTATGTGGACAAGCCGTTATCGTACGACTACAGGGAGTCCGAGGCTATGGCGCAGCTCGCGCTGGAGCGGGGACTGCTGCTTGCGGTAGGCTTCAACCGCCGTTTTGCGCCGCTGTATCAGCAGGCCAAACGATGGGTCGAGGAGGCAGGGGGCTTCGACCTGTGCACGGTCGTCAAGCACCGGACCAAGCTGCAGCTGCATAGCGCCAAGCATACGCTGTACGACGACCTGATCCATATGCTCGATCTGCTGCTGTGGCTGGGCGGCACTTCGTATAAGGATTTGCATTACGTTGAGCAGGCCGACGAGGAAGGCAGGCTGATTTTGGGCTCCGGGAGCCTCGTGTTTGACGGAGCTGGAGCGGGAGCCGAAGGCGGGGCAGTGGCTAGGGAGACTGCTCGTACCGGGCAATTCAGCATGTCGCGGCGTGCAGGAGCGGACTTGGAGAAGCTCGAGCTGCATGGAGCCGGGCGTTCGGCCGAGGTGGTCAATATGGAATCGGCCGTATGGATGGAGAAAGAGGCTCAGCCGAGGGCAGGCGGATTCGGCAGCTGGGATACGATTCTTCATCGGCGCGGCTTTGCCGGCGTGATCGCTCATTTTCTCGATAGCTTGAGCGAGCCTTTGTCTTGCACGATAAAAGCGGATCTGACGCTTCCTTCTCATAAGCTGGTAGAAAGGTTAAACTTACATACGCAATGATCGCATTTCGAATACCGATTACTGGTAACTGTTGGATAAGCTAAGGAGGCGTCATGCTTTATGTGTTCATTGCATCCGGATCACCCTTCTTTTTATGCAAATGCGTTCTTGCATGCACCTATCGGTATCGCTATTGCATCCGTCCATGGTGAATGGGCCAAGGTGAACCGGGCACTTTGCAACATGCTCGGATATGATGAGGATGAGCTTAGTTCGTTGGATTATCGAACGATAGCCCGCCGGGAGGACCTGTTAATTGCCGATCAGCTTGTTCAGGACATGCTGGAGGGAGGGAGCACTTCCTGCTCCCTGGAAGTTCGCTATTGGCACAAATCCGGGCGAACGGTATGGATTTCGCAGCATATGTCGTTAATCCGTGATGAGATAGGCAATCCTCAATGCTTCTATATTCACTTTACGGATATGACCCGGCAGCGGCAGTCGAATCAGCTGTATTCCGTTATAACCGAGCACTCTCTGGACATCATTTCTTTTAATTCGCCGGAGGGAGTTTGTCTGTACATCTCACCTGCCGTTCGCTATTTGCTCGGTTACTATCCGGAGGAGCTAGTCGGGAAGCAGCACCTGGATTATGTTCATCCCGAGGATAAGGCCTACCTGATGGGGCGAACGTACAGCGATACGGATAAGATCACTTACCGCTATCGCCATGCCGACGGACATTATGTCTGGTTCGAGACCACGATGAAATTTATCCGCGATGCACAAGGCAAGGTAGAAACGACTCTGGCCATAGGACGCGACATCTCCGAGCGTATTAAGACCGAGCAGGCCTTGGAAAATAGCAGAAGGAATTTGGCCGAGGCACAAAAAATCGCATCCATCGGCAGCTGGGAATGGGATTTGCTCACCAACGATGTGGTTTGGTCGGAAGAGCTGATGCGTATTTGCGACATCGAGCCCGAAGTATTCTGCGGCAAATTCGAAAAGTTGATTACGTATATCCATCCCGATGACTTGGACATGGTGCTTCATAATATAAAACGGGCGCGGGAAGGGCAGCCGTATAACCTGGAATGCCGCATCCTGACATCCACATCAACCGATAAATACGTACATATTCAAGGTATCGTAATATACGATTCACATAATAAGCCTTACAAAATGCACGGAACCGTGCAGGATATTACCGAACGCTATAAAATGCAGCAGCTGCTGGAAGAAACGATCGACCGGTATACTTCCTTGAAAAAGTACAATCCGGACGGCATCATCTCCTTGGACAAACAAGGCTATATCGTGTCCGCCAATCCGGCGGCTCAGACCATATCGGGCTACAGCGCACAGGAGCTGGTGCAGCTTCATTTTACCGATTTGCTGCATCCGGATGATATGATCCGCGCCTTGGCGTGGTACGAGCAATTTTTACAGGGGGAAATGACCGAACGCGAAGACCTGAGCATTAAGCACAAGGACGGCCGATTTATTAATCTGTTAATTACTCCTGCTCCGATCATTATCAGGCAGCAAATCGTCGGTTGTTACATCGTAGTAAAGGATATTACCGATCAAAAGAAGACGGACGAGCTGCTGCGGCAGTCGGAGAAGCTGTCAGTCGTTGGGCAGCTGGCCGCAGGTGTAGCTCATGAAATCCGCAATCCTCTGACAGCTCTGAAGGGCTTCGTGAAGCTGATGATGTATTCGGAGCATTCATTTCCAAGGTATTTGGCGATTATGAAGGAAGAGCTCGAGCGGATCGAGCTGATCGTCAGCGAGCTGTTGATGCTGTCGAAGCCTCAGACCACCAATTTGCGCTGCATGAATTTGAAAGAAGTGCTGGAGGAGGTCCAGGCTCTAATAGGGACGCAGGCCATCATGAAAAACATCGACATTCAGCTGGATGCGGAGGGCGACTTGTTCCCGGTATACTGCGATCCGAATCAAATCAAGCAGGTGTTCATCAATTTTATTAAAAACGGCATTGAAGCGATGAATCAGGAAGGCGTTATCCGGATCCATCTATCCGATGATTCCGAGTGCTTTACCCGAGTGCAAATCATAGATGAAGGCTGCGGTATACCTGAAGACAAGCTCCCGAGATTGGGTGAGCCGTTTTTTACGACCAAGGAGGGCGGAACGGGCCTTGGCTTGATGATCAGCCAAAAAATCATCGAGCATCACGGCGGGACGATGTCGATCTACAGCCAATTAAACGTTGGTACGACGGTGGAGGTCTGCTTCCCTACGTCAGATATCCAGCTGGAAGAACGGCGAGCGGTTCGGGCATAATAAGGGAATAAAGGCATCTATTACAGCCAGTCGAAGGAGGCAGGTTGCTTATGAGTATGATGAAGGACATTGAGCATCGAGTACCGCCGGGGCAAACCTTGACTCAGGGGTTTCCGGTTCTGCATTACGGCAGCGTGCCGTATTACAGCGATTTGAGCAAGTGGGATTTTCGCCTGTTCGGGCTTGTGGAGGAAGAGGTTACTCTTAGCTACGACCAATTCATGGAGCTGCCGCGGAAGCAGTTCACGAACGACATTCATTGCGTGACGACATGGTCCAAGCTCGATAACGAGTGGGAGGGCATCGCGGTCAGCGAGGTCTTGAAACGGGTTAAGCTGAAGCCGGAAGCCCAATACGTCATGCTTCACGCCGAGCACGGCTGGACGACGAATCTGCCGCTGGATGACTTTATGCGGGATACTTCATTCTTCGGTCTGAAGCATAACGGGCAGCCGCTGACCCCTGATCATGGCTATCCGGTACGGGCGGTCGTGCCGCATTTGTATTTCTGGAAGAGCGCGAAATGGGTTCGCGGCATTGAGTTTATGGAGAAGGATAAGCCGGGCTTTTGGGAGCGAAACGGCTATCACATGTATGGAGATCCGTTCAAAGAGCAGAGGTACGATTTTGACTAGGTTACTAAGGAAAGCTCAGATGAATAAATCTGGGCTTTTTTTTATACTTGAAAAATAGAACGTTTGTTCGTATATTAGTAATATCGAATTTCAATGAGGAGGAAGTCATGAAACCAGCCAAATGGACTTCAGAAGCAAACGTAATCAGGGAATCTTCCGGTATGATGCTCCCAGAGTATCGTGAAGAGAATGTATTTTATTATGATCAGGATGAAAAGTGGAGAAAGCCAGTGCTGACCGAAGAAGAGCAGCAGGAAATGTTTAGGCGACTGAGGGATTCCAAGGCAAAGGCAGTTGAAGTCTGTGTAAGGGTTTATGGTGAGCATGAAACTAGAAATATAACGGGAATCGTCACGGGACTGGATAATTACCCTGGACTGCTGGATCAATACCTCGTTAAGATAGAAGCAAAGGGAGACTGGCAGCTATTCAACTTTTCAGATGTTATTGAGGTTCTTAAATCATGATTCTCCCTATGAAATTGGCTTCGATATATCTCGAAGTCCATTTTTTTTATTTGCGGTAAATGCTGGGATAGCATCTTCTTTATTGACAGGCAGCCAAGTTAATAATAAATTGATGTTTAATAAAGTTCGGCAAAATGAAACCGTATTCAGGACGTCATTGCAACATGAACGATACAGCTAAAGGAGTGAACCTGAGTGAAGTCCGGTATCCAAAAGCTGCGCGGCGCTTTACTAGGCGCAAGCCTGCAGAAGAGATTGCTGCTGTTATTTTTACCCTTGGCCGTAGTGCCGCTAGCGGTGTTGGGTGCCTTTTCGTATTACAAATCGTCACAGGTCGTCCGGGATCAGGTATGCAGGACCATACTGGAAAACTTGTCTCAAGTCAATTACAGCATGAGCTATTTTGTCAAAGATATCGAACAGCTGTCGATGTATGTGTACAGCAATCGCGAAATCCAAGAGGTTCTGGCTAAGGACCCTAACCGTCCGCTTGCGGAAAAGCATCAGGATCAAAAGCGGATAGGCGACATTTTGGAAACGTTTTTAGGATTCAAAGGCTGGGAAATCGCGATCTATTTGCTCGGCGAGAACGGAGACCGGTATTTCTCAGGGGATTTGCTTCCTGGTCAATACGACGATTACAACCCCAATTGGGGCTTGTTTCGCAAAATGAGATTCGCCGACGGCAATGTCGTCTGGGATACCCACTACAGTATGAAAAAAACCGACGATTTCGGCATCGTGCTGAGCAGCGGCCGAATGCTGAAGAACATCAACACCAATCAGCAGCTGGGGTATATCGTTATCGACATTATGGAAAGCGGGTTAGCGGACAAATATAACAAAGCGCGATTGGCTGAAGGCGGACAAGTATTCCTTCTCGACCGCAACGGCTATATTATTTCCAGCACTCCCTCCAAGCATAAAGTCGGGACGAAGCTGGCGGAGCCTTATGTGAATGCAGTGCTTTCGGGAAGTAAAGGGTTCTTCAAGCAAGGGTCGGAAGGCGGCGGAGCGCCGTCCATGGTCATTTACGATACTTCCGAGAGCACCGGCTTCAAGCTGATTAGCGTTGTTCCTACTGCGGTGTTGACCAAAGAAAGCACGAGCATCCGCGACTTGACCTTCTGGGTAATGGCCATCGGCGTTCTCGTTACATGCTGGCTTGCGTTTGTGTTGTCCGTCACGATAACAGGTCCGCTAAGAAAGCTGAAGTCGTTAATGTACTTAGTGGAGAGCGGCAATTTGAATGTTTCCTTTACCTCCAAATATAGAGATGAGGTAGGGCAGCTTGGCCGGAGCTTTAACGCTATGGTCCAACGGATCAAGCAGCTGATCGATGAGGTGTATCATAAGCAGCTGATGGTTCAGCAGGCGGAGATTAAAGCGATTCAGGCTCAATTTAACCCGCATTTTCTATACAATGCGCTGGATTCGATCAATTGGATGGCCCGGATTCATAAGCTCGACGACATCAGCCGCACGGCGATTTCGCTAGGAGAGCTTCTCCGGTTCAGCATCCGCAAAGGGAACCCTTTTATCACTATTCGCGAGGATATGCAGCAAATCCGCAATTATTTATTTATTCAAAAAATGCGCTACGGCGACAAGTTTGAAGCGATAATCGATATCGCGCCGGAAGTGGAACGGCTGTATACGCTGAAGCTGCTGCTGCAGCCCGTTGTAGAAAATGCGATTACCCATGGGCTTGAAATGAAGCCGGGCAAAGGCATACTTCACATCCAAGGATTGCTTGAAGGCGACCGGGTTATTTTTCACGTAAGGGATAATGGAGTCGGAATGCCCGAAGACATATTGGAGCGTATGAAGGCCGGGAGCTTCGCATCGTCAAACGAGCAAAAGACAGGGATCGGGCTGGAAAACTTAATTAAGAGAATACAGCTGTATTTTGGCGAGCAGGGCTGGTTCTCGATAGAGAGCGAAGCGCAATCAGGCACGATAATAACGATCAACATACCGGCAATGGAGACACCAGGAGGGGAAACCCATGTATAAAGTGATGATTGTGGAGGATGAATGGCTGGTACGGGAAGGATTAAAGCAGACCATCCCATGGGAGCAGGTCGGCTGCGAGCTGGTAGGGGAAGCCGGCGACGGAATTACCGCATTGGAACGGATTGAGAGCTTGCAGCCCGATATTTTGCTGTCCGACATTCGCATGCCGGGGCTAAGCGGAATTGAATTGGCTCAGCGGATTACAGAGCGGCTGCCAAAGCTGAAGATCGTATTTTTGACCGGGTTTGACGATTTTGTTATCGCGCAGAAGGCGATTAAGCTCGGGGCTGCGGATTTTATACTGAAACCGACGAATCCGGACGAGCTCATGGAAGTGTTCGGCCGAATCAAGGCCAAGCTGGATGAGGAGCGGGCTAACCGCGAGCAATCGGAGCGTCTGGAGCTAAGCCTGGTGATAGGACAACCGTTTATTATGGAAAAGCTGCTGTACGATATGATGCTGGAGCATGCGGGCACTTTTGAATTCGAGCTGTTCGAGGAATATTGCCTTCAGGATAACAAGACGGTCGGAGCTTACCGTATTGTGCTGTTGAATGCGGCTATCCCCGAAGCGGAGCGGGCGAAGACGAGCCGTACGGAGCAATGGCTGACCGCTTCGGCCGCGGTGGAAAGGCTGACATCGTTCCCGATGGTGAGAATCGGAAAATCCGTCTATGCTCTTCTGGCTAACCGGTCGACAGAGCGGACGGATATGACTCCGGTTCTCAGCCTATTGACCGATTTGGCCCGGATGTGGGAAGGGCACGTTTCCGTTGGTGTCAGCACCCTGCACGATGGAGCGGCAACGATTGCTCAAGCTTATGAGGAAGCGCTGCAAGCGATTTACGGCACGCTCTGGAGCGGAGGTAGCCCGCTGGTATGGTACGATGAGCTGGATAGGGAATCACCTTCGTTGATTACGGCAGCTCCTTCTCCGATAGACATATCGTTAACTGAATTAATTAAACGCGGGACGCAGGAGTCGATTGAAGAACACATAGCCCGCTGGAAGTCCCATTGGCTGCTGCAGCTGAGCCAGGACATACAGGAGCGCTCACGATTTTTCGAATGGCTTGTCGCGTTGTATTCCAGTCTGCTTAAAGACGAGGAGCTGAAGCATATCGGCCTGGACCCGCAGCTGCTGTTGTCCCCCCTCGAGGAGTCCGAGTCTCCCGATCGGCAATTAACGAGGCTGCGCGGGATGCTGATCGAATGGCAGCGGCGGTACAAGGGACAAGGCCGGGACGGCGGAGGCTTCGAGCAGATCGAGGCTTTCATTCGCCAGCACTACAGCGAGGACATTACATTGCAGGAAATCGCCGATCGCCATCATATGAGCGAAAGCCATTTCAGCCGGCTGTTCAAGCAGCATGTAGGAAGCAGCTTCCTTGAATATTTGACGAACGTGCGCGTACAGAAAGCGAAGGAGCTGCTGGTGAATCCGAAGCTCAAAATCTATGAAGTCGCGGTCAGCGTAGGGTATCAGGATTCGCGGTACTTCAGCCAAATTTACCGCAAATATACCGGCGAGACGCCGACGGAGTTTCGCAAGCGTCTCGGTATTGAGTTTATCCCGCTGTGAAGCGGGATTTTTTATTTGAAGCAGAAAATTCAACAAACATGAAATTTTGTCGCATTGAAAGCGTTTCACCAAAAAGATATATTTTGAGTGTAATCGCTGCAGCTGCTGCATCGACAGGGAGTCCGAGGACGAAACTAAAATTATACGGGGGGTATAAGAACATGAAAAAAACGGTATTCGGTATTATGGCTGCCATGCTGGTGGCTGTCTCTATTACGGGCTGCGGGCAATCACCTGCAACCGATAAAAAAGCGGATGGAGCGGGAGCGCAGTCGGGCACGGCGAAAAAAGCAGGTACAGTTACGCTGTACTCGCCGAATGCAGCGGAAGTGAATAACCCGATCATCAAGGAATTCCAGGAGCGTACGGGCATTGAGGTCCAGCTGATTTCCGGCGGAACGGGAGATTTGCTGAAGCGCGTTCAAGCCGAGGCTGCCAATCCGCTTGGAGATATTTTCTGGGCCGGCGGCGCCGATTCGCTTGAGGCGTATAAACAATATTTTGAACCGTATAAAACGAAAGAGTACGACAATCTGGAACCGCAATATGTGGACAAAAACAATGTATGGACACCGTTTGCGGCGCTGCCGATGGTCATCATGTACAATAAAGAGCTCGTGAAAGCGGGCGAGGAGCCCAAGAGCTGGAACGATCTGGTCGATCCGAAATGGAAGGGGAAAATTGCATTCGCCGATCCGGCCAAATCCGGGTCCTCCTATACTCAGCTCATCACCATGCTCACGGCCTTCGGCAAAAATGAACAGGGATGGGATTTCGTTAAAAGATTCGTTAAAAACCTGGACGGCAAAGTGCTATCCGGATCGGGACTTGTATATAAAGGCGTTGCCGATAAAGAATTCGCTCTTGGCGTAACCCTGGAGGAAGCGGCGCTTCGCTACGTAGAGGGCGGAGCCAAGGTCGGCATCATCTATCCTTCCGAAGGCACCTCTGCGGTTCCTGACGGAGCGGCTATCATCAAGGGAGCGAAAAATCCGGAGCAGGCCAAGCAATTCATCGATTTCCTAGTCAGCAAAGACGTGCAAACGCTGATTCAAAAAGAATTCAAGCGCCGCTCGGTGCGCAAGGATGCGGAAACGATTCAAGGCGTCGCGCAGACGAAGGACATCAAGCTGGTGCAATACGACTTTGATTTCGCCGCTGCTAAAAAAGACGAGAACATTAAACGTTTCGGCAAAATCGTAACCGGCCAAGAATAAAATACGAATCCCAAGGTGCCTTACTTCGAGGTTAAGGCACCTTTTTTTAAACGGCAAATCTAACAGGAGGTCAGTGCCATGCAAAAAGTTGTGTTCGATCATGTAACCAAATATTTCGGAACGAATAAGGCGGTTAATGATGCTCATTTCACTATAGAAGCCGGGGAGTTTTTCACGCTGCTCGGCCCAAGCGGATGCGGTAAAACGACGCTGCTGCGGACGATTGCCGGGTTTTACCGGCAGGAGGAAGGCGACATCTACTTCGGTGATAAAAAGATGAATGACGTGCCGACGCACGAGAGAAATATCGGGATGGTGTTTCAAAACTACGCCATTTTTCCGCACATGACGGTATTCGAGAATGTCGCCTACGGCCTCAAAGCCCGCAGCGTATCGAAGAAAGAGATCGAAACCCGAGTGATGGAAGCGCTCGAAATGGTAGAGTTGTCCCACCTGCGCGACCGCGTACCGTCCAACATGAGCGGCGGTCAGCAGCAGCGGATCGCCCTGGCCCGCGCCATCGTCATTCGTCCGGGACTGCTGTTGATGGATGAGCCGTTATCCAATCTCGACGCTAAGCTGAGAGTGAAGATGAGATCGGACATTCGCCGGCTGCAAAAGGAGCTTCACATCACAACGATTTACGTTACGCATGATCAGGAGGAAGCATTGGCGGTTTCTGACCGGATTGCCGTCATGAGTGAGGGGAGAGTGCAGCAAATTGCCTCCCCTGGGGATATCTATGCGTATCCGTCCAACCAATTCGTCGCCAATTTTATCGGGACGTCCAATTTTATTACCGGCGAATGCGACTCCTACAGCAGCCATTCCGGCGAAGCCGTGGTGAAGCTGTTCGGAACGGATTTCCGGCTGCCGCTCCAGAACGACTATGAGGGTAAGGTCCTGTTTGCGCTTAGACCCGAACGCGTGAAGCTGGAGGATGCCAACTCCGGGTCCCCGCTTATTCCCGGCACGATCGAGACCGTTACGTTTCTGGGAGAAAAGGTGAGCTACCTCATTCGACTGAACGACGGCACCTTGATCGATGTTCAGGAGCATGCGGTTCAGCCGCATCGTCTAAGACGGGAGAAAGCATCGGTTCTGGTCAATCTTCAGCTGGATAGAACGACGATGTTCGATCATTCCGGCCGGGAGGTGCTCTACCGTGCAGCCTTCTAAACTAGCGGCAGAAACGGCTATGGGCGGCACAGCGGTCAGGAAGCAGCCTGGACGGTATGGAAGGCTGAATATCAAGCAGTGGGACTTCTGGTCGTGGGTCACTTGCTTCGTCTATTTGTTTTTGCTGGCCTTCATCGTGTATCCTCTCTTTTCCTTGCTGATCAACAGCTTCTTTAACGATAAAGGCGTGTTTTCGTTGGAAAACTATGCGAACTTCCTGAAGCTGAAATATTACTATATCGCCCTTTGGAACAGCTTCAAGGTGTCGGCGCTGACGACCGTGTTCTCCATCTTGATCGGGGTACCGCTCGCTTACGTGATGACGCGCTACAACATCAGGTTCAAAGGCTTGATTCAGATTATGGTCATCATGTCCTTGCTGTCGCCGCCGTTCATCGGCGCGTATTCGTGGATTCTGATGCTCGGGAACAACGGGTTTCTAACGCGGTTTTTCCACGACATCGGCATACCGTTCTCGTCAGTCTACGGGTGGAAAGGGATTGTGTTCGTATTTACTCTGCAGTTTTACCCGCACATTTTCCTATATGTGTCCGGGGCGCTGCGCACGATCGATACGTCGTTGGAGGAAGCGGCGGAAAGTCTCGGGCGCTCCGCATTTCATCGGCTTATGACGATCACGCTGCCGCTCATCTTCCCGACCTTGTCTGCCGGAGCGCTGATGGTGTTCATGGCCGCTTTCGCCGACTTCGGGACCCCGATGCTGCTCGGTCAAGGCTTCAAGGTGCTGCCGATTCTAGCCTACGAGCAATTTATAAGCGAAATGGGCGGGAATCCGGCGATGGCGAGCACACTCAGCGTCATTCTGATCGCTTGCTCGACGAGCATTCTGTTCTTGCAGCGTTACTTCGTTTCGCGGAAAAATTACACCATGACGGGCATGCGAACGCCCAAGGTGGAATTGCTGAGGCCGCTGCCTAAAGCGCTGCTGACCGCAGGTGCTTTGCTCATAGCATGTATATCTCTGATTCCGCAGGCTACGGTCATTATCACGTCGTTCATCAAAACGAAAGGACCGGTATTCCACTCCGGCTTCAGCTTAAACAGCTACAAGGAAGTATTGTTCCGAGTTCCAAAAGCAATTGCCAATACGTACAGCTTTTCGGCGGTCTCTATCGTCATTATGGTGATTATGGGCATGCTCGTCGCTTATGTGCTTGTCCGCCGCAAATCGAAGCTGACCGCAATGCTGGACGGGTTAATCATGATTCCTTACGTTATGCCGGGTACGGTACTCGGTATCAGTATGATCATCGCTTTTAACAAGCCGCCGGTCGTCTTGACAGGGACGTGGGTCATTCTGGTTATAGCTTACATCGTACGGAAGCTGCCTTACACGATTCGTTCCAGCACGGCGATCTTGCATCAGCTCGACCGAAGTGTCGAGGAGGCGTCCATCAGCTTGGGCGTTCCTCCGATGAAGACGTTTTTCAAAACCACCGGCCGTTTGATGGCTCCGGGCGTATTGTCCGGTGCGATTCTAAGCTGGATCACGACCATTAACGAGCTCAGCTCTACGATAGTGCTGTATTACGGAGCGACGGCAACAATCTCCGTCACGATTTACAGCGAGGTGTTTACATCCAACTACGGGACGGGAGCTGCACTAGCCTCTATCTTATCCGTATCGACCCTCGTTTCCTTACTGATTGCCAACAAGCTGAGCAAAAAAGGATTGCAGCTCTAAGCAGGAAAGCCGGAGCATAATGCCGCCTTCGATGAGCCATGGTACAATGAGTTCGGAAGAAACCCCGAAAGGTTGGCAAACCGGTGCTTTCAAGGAGGCATTCATGAATCGGCGCAAATGGATTTTCATCATAACAGCTTGCTTTCTGCTCGCAGGCACGGTCATGTGGATCAGGGCCAAGCGTCTGCCTTCGGGCGGTGGTAACGATCAGCCGCAGGATACGGTAACGTTGTCCGTATGGGTGTTCAGTAGAGGGTGGGACACTCCTCTTGCGGAATTTCAGAAGCAATATCCGCAAATCAACATAGATGTTCGCACGTTTCGTTCGGCAGAACAGCTGTATCATGAGCTGCTGCCGTCGATTTCGGCCAACGTGGCTCCGCAATTGGCCGAAATCGGAAGCTTCTATGGCATCGCCCCGTTGGCTGCTACCGGCTCCATAACTCCAATCGACAATCAGAAGACGGAGGCCGCCCAACTTTCAGCTGCTTTTGAAGAGCCGTTTCGCTACGATGGCAAGCTGTGGGCTCTGCCCATTGGAGGCAGCATCCCGCTGTTATATTACCGGGGGGAATTGGTAAGCAGGGCGGAGCTTCCGCCGAACGGCTTTCGCAGCTGGAACGACGTAGAGAAAGCCGCCGCGCTGCCGATCAAGGAGGGGCTTGCGTCGCCCGGCGACCGATGGAGGCTGGCTATCGATAATGAGCTTCCATGGTACGCCCAAAATATAGGAGGCGGTACGGCTTCGGAGCACGCGTTCGACTTATGGGAGCGCTGGGTGCACGCGCTCGGTATATTGGAGCCGTTAAGCCATCGGATGGCGGTCAGCGATTTTATTAACGGCAAGGTCGGAGTGCTTCTCAGCTCTTCCAGCAAGCTTCCTGTCATTGAACGTTATATAGGCGGAAAATTTCAATTCGATATTATGAGGCTGCCGGAGTCCGATTCGGTAGGGATCGTACCGGCTGTTAACGGTCTGGTTCAAATCCATTCGATTCCTGCCAAGGAAACGGCGGCTCAGAGATTGTTAGAATTTATGATGGATAACACGGCGCAGTCTCTGATGTGGACGCACATGGGCTACATACCCGCCAAAACGGATGTAGTCATGCAATTGGCCGAACAATCGGCCGCATTAGCCCGGCAATGGACGATATTCGATGCTATTCGGTCATTAAGCGGACGCAAGCCTGCAGTGGACGACTACGATCAATGGATGAGGATTACGGAGAAGCTCGAACTGCTGGAACAGCAATCGAAATAGGATTCGTCTTTATCAAGAGCAGGATAGGAGCAGGACGGCATCGAGGAGGGAGTTCGTATGATGATAGAAACCATTTCAAAACAGGGTACCGCCCAATGGAACGAAGATGCGCTGGTCGTTAATGACAGGCTGCGGTTGTTCGGGGTGCTTGACGGTGCCACATCTCTTCACCCTTACCGGGGAGCGGGAGGGGAGACGGGAGGATATTTGGCTTCCCGGACGATCAAGAACTACCTGGAATCGCTTCGGGAAGAAGACGTGGCGGATGCCAGCCTCAAGCATCTGGTCATCCAGGCCAACGTCCGATTGAGGGAGGACATGAAGGAAGCGGGGATCGATCTCACGGATAAAGCGTCTTTATGGACCAGCTCGCTGGCTCTCATCCGCGTTCGCGAGCATTCGATCGATTACGTGCAGGCGGGTGACTGCATGATTGCCGCCAAGTATGAGGACGGTACGGTTCGTACGATTTCTCGCGATCAGGTGGATCATATCGATCAGCAATCCAAGAAAATTTGGCAGGATGGCATCCAAAGCGGGATCACCTCACGGGAGCAGCTATGGAGTATGGTCAAGCCGGTCATTATGCAAAATAAATCGAAGATGAACACGCTCGAAGGCTATTCGGTTCTGAGCGGCGAGCCGGAAGCTGCGGAGCTTCTGGAGTACGGGACGATCAACCGCATCCGTTTGCGGTCCCTGCTTCTGGTGACCGACGGGTTGTTTCTGCCGAAGGAGGCGGGGGCAGAAGCGTCGGACGATTGTGCCAATCTGGTCGCCATGGTCGAGAAGCAAACGCTTGCCAGCTATACGGATTGGCTGACCCGTCTTGAGCAGGACGATAAAGAGTGCCAGAAGTATCCGAGATTTAAAATTTCCGATGACAAGACGGGAATATGGATTCAATTTTGATTCGTGAGGTGCTGTAAATTACCGGTCTCATCTATACACCAGCAAAAAGCCCAGTGCCTGAATCGCACTGGGCTTTATTTTCATAGATTTATTGGCGTTTCGGCGCCAGCTCGACAGCCTGACGCAAAGCTTCCTTGATGCTTTGCTCGTCGGCGATCCCTTTGCCGGCAATATCGAAGGCCGTTCCGTGGTCGACGCTGGTACGAATAATCGGTAGGCCTACCGTAATGTTGACTCCGGCTTCAAGCCCGAGCGCCTTGACAGGGCCGTGCCCCTGATCGTGATACATGGCGACTACGATGTCGAAGTCTCCGCGTGTCGTGCGGAAGAACAGCGTATCGGCAGGGAGCGGGCCCTGCACCTGGATGCCTTCTTGCTGCGCGCGTTGCACAGCAGGAATGATCTTCTCCTCTTCTTCGCCGTAGCCGAACAAGCCGTTTTCACCAGCATGCGGATTGATGCCGCAAACGGCAATGCGCGGAGTGGCGTAGCCGGCTTTTTGCAGCGTCTCGTGAGCCATGCGGATCACATTGTAGACGCGCTGCGGCTCGATCATTTTGACCGCGTCGATAATTCCTACGTGCGTCGTCACATGAATGACCTTCAGCTTCGGCGCCGATAGCATCATGGAGAAATCCTTCGTGCCGGTCAGCTCGGCCAGGATCTCGGTGTGGCCCGGATACATATGGCCTCCCTTATGAAGAGCTTCCTTATTCAACGGAGCCGTACATATGGCGTCGATTTGGCCATCATTGGCTAGCTCGATCGCTTGCTTCAAGTACATAAAAGCGGCATGACCCGCCTCGGCGGATACTTGGCCGAAGGGAAGATCGGCCGGCAGCAGATTCAGATCGAGGCAATCAACCGTCCCGTAAGCATATTCCGCGTCCGATAGAGACGAGATCGCACGAATGTGCAGCTGGCTGCCGACGACGCGGCCTGCTCTTTCCAATAGTTTGGCATCCCCGATCACAAAAGGGCGGCAGCTGTCATACACAGCCGAATCCCCCAGAGCCTTCATAATAATTTCGGGACCGACGCCTGCTCCGTCCCCCATCGTAATGCCAATAACCGGTTTCGTCATCATTGTTCCGCTCCCTTCTCAAGATGAATGCATTGCATCGCATTCCACAAAGACATTTTGTTGCCAAAGGCGCCTGCCTTGGTTACCGCCGGCAAGCGGGTCTCACCGAGCAGTGTGCCGTAAGGAATTCCCGGCTCCACCTCGTTGCGCAGCGCAATGCCGTGGACGCCCAAGTATCGGCATACCGCCTTGGCCGTATCGCCGCCGGTAAGGACGAGTCCTTTGACCGGTGTTTTGCCAATGACCTGGCTCGTAATGGCTCCCAGCGTATCCGCAATGCGGTTGGATACGTCGGATGACGACATGCCTTGCTGGGCGCCCAGCTCCTTAGCCGCACGGACCTGCTCCGGGGACGAGCCCGCATACAGGGAAACGTCCTTCCCGGCGGATAGAGCAGACCATAATGCAGCGGCGCAGCGCTCCATTTCCTTGCTTCTTGCTTCATCGGAGCCGATGGCTGCCAGAGGGTCCAGCTCCAGTGCAATCACGTTGTCCTGACGGTTCACTTCCGCAACCTGCTCTCGGGTAATGTTGGAAATGCTGCCCGCCACCAGCATAACGGGACCTTGGGATGATGGCATATCGTCCGTATTCTCCGGTGCGGATGATTCCGACGGCTGCTGCGGCTTTAACAAAAACTCCGCCAGCCCGGCAGAACCCGCCCAGAGCACTTTGGAACCGTAAGATGTAATAAGTGCGGCAATCTGCTGCAAATCTTCGTCGGCTTCGGCATCGAAAATGAAACATTTCGTCTGCTTCTTCAGCTCGTCAGTGATGAAGGAAATAACCGAATCCGGTCCTTTGCGCAATAACGAGAGATCGATATTCGCACATGGCTTCCCGGACTGCTTGCTGAATATATTGGCGATAACCGAGTCCGGAACCGGGGTTTTCGGATCTTTGGCGACCTCCGTCTCATGGATCGGTGTACCGTTTAAATAATGAATGCCGTTAACCGTCGTCCGGCCGATTCTCGGAAAGGCGGGAGCGATGAAAGCAGCATCAAAGTGAAAGGCGTCCAGGACGCCGTTGATTTCTTGACCAAGGTTGCCGCGCAGCGTAGAGTCCATCTTTTTGTAAATGAGACGGATTCCCTTCTCCTTCAGCGCAAGCGCTGCGCTTTTCGCGCGCTCGTATGCCGCCTCTCCTGCGATGGAGCGGCTGTCGGTATCAATAACTACCACATCATGATGCTCATCAGGGATCGACGTCCAGTCGAAGATCACCTGCGTCTTCAGCCCGTTTCGGGCGAATTGGACGCCGGAGTCGGATGCGCCTGTCAAATCGTCTGCAATAATGGATATCCGTTCCACGGTTCATTCCTCCTGCTAAGAAAAGGAGAAGTCCCGGCAGGACCGGGACTTGGGGTTCTCCCGTATTATTTTGCTGCTGTAACCCCTATACGTTTGGCCCACCAAGCAGTAACGATCGGCGCCAAAACAGCCGTTACGATAACGCATGATGCTACCAGTGCAGTAGCGGATGGAACAAGCGGAGCGTAGACCGAGTTCGCCGCCGCTACGGCTGCCGGAACGCCTGCGGCATTCCCTGCGGTAGTAGCTGCCGACAAGCCTGCGATGCCGTTGCCTCCTGTCAGTTTGTCGGTGAACATGAGCGCCAAGCCTGTAATGACAACTACCGCAACTCCCAGCAGCACGCCGAGAATGCCGGCTTGCCATACATTGCCGAGGTTCAACCCGGCGCCAAGGGCAAAGGCGAAGAACGGTACAAGCACAGGAACCGCCTTGGATAAAAACTCACGCATCTCACGGTCCAAATTGCCGAGGATCATCCCAAGCACAAGCGGCAGAATAGCTCCGACCAGCGTTTGCCAAGGGAATGCGGCCAAACCGGCTACGCCCAGCGTAACCATGGTCAGGAATGGACCGGACTCCAAGCTCATAATCGAATACGCGCCGACATCTTCTTTTTTGCCGAACTGTCCCATGAGCGCCATGTACAATCCGCCGTTAGTATCGTTCATTGCAGCAACGATGGCCAGTACGGAAAGGCCCGCGAACAAGCCGCCTTCCACCATGCCGTTGCCGAGGAATTTCCCTGCAATGAAGCCGACGATCATGGCAATACCGATTTTGGTAATCAGCAGGGTGCCGCCTTTTTTCAAAATATATGGAGTTGCCTTGAAATCGATCGTAGAACCCATACATACGTAAAATACAGCCAGCATCGGCAGCGAACCGGTCATCAGTGCGCCTGTGAACGAGCCGAATGTTTTTGGAATCGTAGGAAACAACGTATTTACAATAGCTCCGATAAGCAGAGGGATAATCATCATACCGCCGGGAATTCGTTCTATGGTTGCCTTGATTCTCACAAGATGCGCCCCCTAAGTCGTAGTTGTTTTAATTTGAAACATATTGGCCATGGATGTAAGCGCTACGTTGTTTATTATAGGTGGTCGTGAGAGAGGTTTCAATTGCAATTATGTTTCATTATTCAACATTTTGTTAAGCTTTCTCCATAACGTCGTCCGGTTGATGCCCAGACGCTCACAGGTTCTGGATTGGTTCATGCCTTCCTCCTGAAGCACCTGCATAATAATCCGCTGCTCAATTTCTTCCAGCGAGCCTCTTAAATCGATTTGTGCAGGCGCGGTCGCCAGGTTCGGGTTCACCGATTGTTTATAGCGGTCGATAACCAAAGCGGCATCCTTCAGCTCGACATAGTTTCCTTTGGTCAAAATAAGCATTTCCTGGATCGCATTTTCCAGCTCTCGTAAATTTCCGGGCCATTCGTATTTCATTAACTCATCAATGGCGGTATCGCGGAAGCCCACGATTTGCTTGCCGGACTCAGAATTGTAGGAGGCGATGATCACTCTTACGATTTCGTCCAAATCTTCCATGCGCTCCCGCAGCGGGGGAATGGTAATATGCAGCTCGCTTAGAGCCATAATAAGATCGTGGTTGAAATCCGCCTTGCTCTTCAGCCGCGTTAACGTGGTCGAGGAGGATACGAGGAAGCGGATGCTTTTATGATGCTTAATGACCTGAAGCCATTTCTCCTGCATGACGCGGTCCAACCGGTCTACGTTGTTCAAGTAGAGCGTCCCTGAGAAGCCCGTCTCCGGTAAGCTGAGCTCCTTGAGAGAGCCGATCAGCAGAGCGTCGAGATCCTGCTCGCTCAATTCCTCGCACGAGATCATATAGAAGCCTTGATCATGCCGCTTGCTCGCCGAATGAATCGCTTGGGCGAACATCGACTTGCCGGCGCCCTTCTCCCCCGATATCCATACGTTACGGTCAGACTGGGCGTATTTTTGCGCGCGAGAGATCGTCTTTTTGAGAATCGTGCTCGAGCCGACCAGCTGATGAAAGGTTGTCAGTCTCGGAGGGACATAAGCGGCGAATCTTCGCTCATTGCGCCAATTTTCTATAGAGTCCAAGCTGACCAGATAATGGGCGCGGTCCGATGCGCCGCGGATCGTCACGCTGACTTTATACTGCTGATCGTTGACTTGCAGAAAATGCAGCAAATCCCGGGATGCCGGTGTATCCTCCACCTGCTCGATGACTTTGTGCAAGGCGGGAAACGCCAGTCGAATGCTGGTGCCGCGCACGATTTCCTCTCCCAATGAACCGATCATCCGGCTCGCCGCCTTGTTCAGAAACAACACGTTCTTGTCCGAGTCCATGGCAAAAATAGCCCGTTTGTCGCTATCCAATAGATCGCGGTAAAACAAGACCTGCTCCTGACCCTGGCGGTAGACGTCGAACACCCGGCGAACTTCCTGGAACATGTCGCTGACCGATTCGCGGCCTGAAGTAATTAGAATGCCGTGATAACCCATTTCCTGCGTGGCCCGTACCGTTACGGCGTCGCCGAGGACGATCTGCACATCGGATTGGAACGCTTGCCACAGCGCGCTTCGAACCTCCGACGGATCTTCGATGGAGAACGTAGGAATGGTGAACTCCAGCAGGCTGGATACCTCGGACACCGCTTTGCATATGTTGGGAAAGCCGATGATCGCGACTTTGGAATTCGCCTTTCGGACAAGGGTCAGCACCCGCAAAATATCGTAGCCGGATACCGGAATATCCACTACCGGCAGGGAAGTATGCTGGCGAATCATCGTGGCGGTACCGCCGCGGCTTACGATGATATTGTATCCGCGCTCCTCGGCAAATCTCACGATCGGCAATGCCTCCTGCAAGTCCGCCACCTCCACATCCATGCGGATCGACGGTTCATCACGTACCATTTCAAGCAAAAGATCTCTCAATCCGACATAGGGAGCTATAGCCAATACATTGATTTTCATCACGACACCTCATAAATTGTTTCAAAATGAAACGTTTTTATCGAATTATAATATAAATGCCGGAAGCAAGAAAGCCTGCGATACGGCTAACGGCCGTCAACAAAGAAAAAGCTTGCACAGGAACGCCATGTGGAGCCTTAAATCGCTGTTAATAATCTTTTCCAAATTCTGTCCTTAAGGTGTCGGCCATGCGCTGTACAGTGCTCCTCCACTTTACTATATCCAGATGCTGCACTTATAAACGAATGCTGTGCTCTGCGCCTAATGGTTCTTATCCCGATGCCAACGGTAACCTGCAGGTAAGCTCCGTACGTAAAAGTGCATTCTTCACAGAAGCAGCGGGTAGAAGTACACTTAATAGTGTTGCAAAAAGCCGCAGCTGTTTCAAGCCGATCCGGCACCGTTTGGACAACGCAGCTTCGATTGAATAAGATTAAGGTAGAAAGCCCAATTTATAACGTAGCTATATTAAAAAAAGGGAGAGGTTCCATGATTCCATTTGCATATCACAATCCAACTCGTCTTTTGTTCGGTAAAGAGACGCTTGAGCACCTTCAAACGCAAATTCCGTTGTACGGAAGCAATGTGCTGCTTGTTTACGGCGGAGGCAGCATCAAACGAAACGGTCTGTACGATCAAGTCATGGCACAACTGGACAAGCTCGGTGTCAAAGTTCACGAGGTCAGCGGTGTAGAGCCGAATCCGCGGTTAACGACGGTGCAACGAGGGATCGATGTGTGCAAGCAGGAGGGCATCGATTTCATTCTTGCGGTTGGGGGCGGCAGCGTTATCGACTGCGTGAAAGCAATTGCTATCGGCGCCAAATTCGAAGGCAATGTGTGGGATATTATTACCCGCAAAGCCTCGGCTGATCAAGCGCTGCCGTTCGGAACCGTTCTTACGCTGGCGGCGACCGGTTCGGAGATGAATTCGGGGTCCGTCATCACCAATTGGGAGACGAAGGAAAAGTACGGATGGGGCAGCCCGCTGGTGTTTCCGCGCTTCTCTATTCTGGATCCGCAGTACACGTTCACGGTTCCGAAGGATCAGACGGTGTACGGAATGGTGGATATTATGTCCCACGTCTTCGAGCAATATTTCCACCAAAGCGGGCAGTCTCCTGTACAGGACGGGTTTTGTGAGACGATTCTCCGCACGGTGATCGAGACGGCGCCGAAGCTGATCGAGCAGCTGGATCATTACGAATACCGCGAAACGATTCTGTATAGCGGCACGATGGCATTGAACGGAACACTGGCGATGGGGACGCGCGGCGATTGGGCGACTCATAATATCGAGCATGCGGTAAGCGCTGTGCACGATATTCCTCATGGCGGCGGGCTGGCTATCTTGTTCCCGCATTGGATGAGACATGTTATGGATACAGACTTGTCCCGGTTCGTGCAATTAGCGGTTCGCGTCTTCGGAGTGAATCCGGACAATCGTTCGGACCGTGAAGTCGCCCTGGAGGGAATCGAGGCATTGAGATCGTTCTGGACCTCCATCGGAGCTCCGAGCAGATTGTCCGATTATGGAATCGGAGAAGACAGCATCGAATTGATGACCGATAAGGCGATGGTCAACGGTCCTTTCGGCAACTTCAAAAAGCTGCAGCGCGAAGACGTAGTTCAGATTTACCGCGATTCGTTATAATTGTAGTACGGTGAGAAAGGGTTGAGCCGCAGCAGGCAAGCTGCCGGGTTCAGCCCTTTTTGGCCTTTCGGCCTACCAGGGTAAAAGCAGAAGCGAATGGTTTTGAGAAAAAAACGGTACGATCATTCAAATTGGTTATTGACCAATCACTAACGGGATGGTATATTGATTTCAGAAGATAGTAATTGATCAATCACAAAATAAACGATGAGGTGATTCCTTATGGAAAAAGCAATAGTAGTGGGAGCAACAGGAGGTACGGGCGCTTCGATTGTGGAGGAGCTGGTTGGAAGAGGGATTCAGACTATCGCATTCGGACGATCTCACTCGAAGCTGGAGCAGCTGAGGGCTAGATTGGGCAATCCCGAACAATTGACGATTGCCGTAGGCGATGCTATGCGTCCCGATAACATTGTTTCCGCAGCAGCGGGAGCGGACGTTCTGTTCCATTGCGCGAACGTGCCGTACCACGAGATGGTCAGCAAGCTGATTCCGCTGGGCGAATCCGTAATGGCGGCCGCTGAGCGGCTGGGCATCAAGGTCGTTGCTATTGACGGCATCTATCCTTATGGAAGAAGACAAACGGACCGGGTAACAGAGGAGCATCCGAAGC
Source organism: Paenibacillus sp. NPDC056579 (assembly GCF_042793215.1). Taxonomy (NCBI): domain Bacteria; kingdom Bacillati; phylum Bacillota; class Bacilli; order Caryophanales; family Paenibacillaceae; genus Paenibacillus; species Paenibacillus sp. NPDC056579. Next base: position 86,308 of record NZ_JBHTVD010000014.1, on the reverse strand, counting down.
AGCCGCATACGAAGAAGGGCAAGACCCGGCTTGCTTACGAGACCATGCTGTTCGATCGGCGGTGGAGCCGGGCCAAGGTGATGATCGTCCGGTTGCCGGACTACTACGGGCCCACGGCCAACGAGGCTTCTTATCTGGGCTCCACGCTGGAAGCGATAGCGGCAGGGAAGATGGCCTTTTTCATCGGCAATATGCATGTTCCGCGGGAATATGTCTACTTGCCGGACGCAGCGTTCATGATCGCGGAGCTCGCGGGAAGGGAAGAGGCTTATGGGCAAAACTGGAACATTCCGGGTGCCGGTGTCATCTCGGGTCGGGAGATTGCTCGAATAGCCCGGGAGGCTAGCGGTACCGCCAAGGCGGTCATTCCGTTAGGAAGAGTCGGACTGTCTTTGATCGGGATGGGCGTGCCGGTAATGAAGGAGATCGTGGAGATGCTTTACTTGACCGAAGAGCCGGTAATATTAAGCGGTGACAAATACAAGCGTTGGATCGGACCTGTGCGGGCTACTGCTTTTGAAAAGGGGATTTCGCTTACGGTTCGCGAGCTGCAAAGAAGAAATGGATTCCTTTTTGCGGCCAATTAGTTAGTAATTAATCAATAATTATTCCTCGACTCGATCCCTTCCTCGACCGCCGAGGAGAGAACGGCTTGGCTCCGACAGCTTTAATGGAAAAATTCGCAGGGCAGGCAAGCCGGCCCGATCACAGCACCGGCACGCCTGATCCTGCGGCATCATGGCTTATTTTGAAGCAAACGTATCTGCGGCAATGCAGAGATAATACGAAAGGCCGGTTTGCCGGGACTCCAGCATCGTTCGGTGGAAGTCGTCGTTCAAAAAGAAGCGGGTTTGTGCGGCAAAGCTATCTTTTTGGAGCTCGTGCCCATGCTTATTTAAAAATTGAATATGCTCCTCGATCAGCGTTTGGACCACAGCATCGTCAACTCTCAATCCATCCTTCAGCGCATCTGCCATCCCATCCATGAAATGCTTCGCCTCCACAGCCATTTCGTTCATCGCTTCAACATCAATCGGATTGTTATCCAAGATGTCGTAGCCATACGTTTCTTTTACATATTCATTTTGTTCAGCCATCGCATCCAGCCACTCTTGTTCACTAGCAAAGCCTTTAAACATATCCGCCATCTCCATCATCTCTCCTTTGGAAGTGTGTTGAATCGATTCGTCCAGCGTCTCGATCAATCGTCCGAGTCTGCTCATCCGTGCCAGCAGAAGCTCCTTCTGGCCGGACAAAATAGACAACCGATCCGGGTCTTGATCGAGTATTTCTTTGATCTGATCCAGGGAAAAGTCGAGCTCCCGGTAGAACAAGATTTGCTGCAGCCGCTCCAGCTCCTTCATGCCGTAAAGGCGGTAACCGGCGTCCGTCACCGAATGAGGAAGCAACAGGCCGATTTTGTGATAATGATGAAGGGTTTTGATTGTGACTTTCGTGAGCTCAGACACTTCTTTAACGGTATGCAGCATGTTGTTCACCTCGTTTTTGATTCTAGAGCCTCCTCTTGGGTCAGAGTCAAGTCCATTTGTCAGAGAAAAAAGGAGAAGGAGCAAAGGCGGACTCTCCTTATAGGGAAGGGATTATGCGGACGCTGATTTCCGGCGGGAGGGATGGGGATCGAAATAGGGGATTATGCATAAGGACATCCGTCCAATCCATTCAGAGCTCCAGTGCATAATCTGTATTCGGGGTTAGATCCTCTATTACAACTTATATTGAAGGGAGAATTCCCGATGAGCGGACTAGGTGTGGGCGGCATGGCAGCCGGTATCGTATTGGTGCTTTTTATTCTTTTATTCATCATATTCCCAGGCTTCCTGTAACTTCAAATAGCCCGCACTCCAATCCGTTTTGGAGCGCGGGTTTTTTATTACCACAATAGAATTTATAAGATTCCGAGGTCATCGGATGTAAAAATTCTATTTGGCGATAAAAACAACCTCTTAACGCGGTCGCTCCTCTGTGAAAGGACGTCGATAGACGTTTTTCTCATGAAAACCGGCGGACAAGCCTAAGCCTTAAGCGCGCTGCTCGAACCGCTTGATAATCTCGATCACTACGTTCGTTGCTTTCACCATGTTGTCTGCGGAGACGAATTCATATCGGCCGTGATAGTTCTCGCCGCCCGTAAAAACATTCGGGGTAGGCAGCCCCATGTACGACAGCTGCGACCCGTCCGTTCCGCCGCGGATCGGTTCTAAGACAGGCTCGATGCCCAGGCTGGTCATCGCTTCATGGGCAATATCCACGATGTGGCGAACCGGTTCGATTTTCTCGCGCATGTTGAAATATTGGTCGTGGATTTCGACCGTGACGCGCCCTTCGCCGTATTGGGCTTCAAGCTGTGTCGCTATATGCTGCATCAGTAGTTTTCGGTTGTGGAACGACGTCTTGTCGAAGTCTCTGATCAAGTAATGCAGCTTCGTCTCTTCCACATCCCCCTGCATCGAGATGAGATGGAAAAAGCCTTCATACCCTTCGGTATGCTCCGGCGCTTCTTGCGCAGGCAACTTCCCGTTGAAGTCCATGGCAATTTTGGCCGAGTTCACCATTTTGCCTTTGGCGGTACCGGGATGGACGATTTTGCCCTTGCACGTAACCAGTGCCCGCGCCGCATTGAAGCTCTCGTATTGGAGCTCGCCCAGAGGCCCTCCGTCCACCGTATAAGCGTAGGAGGCATCAAAAGCAGCCACGTCGAAACGATGCGGCCCTCTGCCGATCTCTTCATCAGGGGTGAAGGCTACGCGCACTCGGCCGTGCTTGATCTCCGGATGCCGCAGGAGCGTATCCATCGCGGTCATAATCTCGGCAATCCCCGCCTTGTTGTCGGCGCCGAGCAGAGTGGTTCCGTCTGTGGTCACCAGAGTGTGCCCGACATAGTTGGCCAGTGCCGGAAAGTCCTTCGGTGAAAGCACGATTTGCTGCCCTGGATTCAAGACAATGTCCCCGCCGTCGTAGGGGTCAACGACTTGAGGCTTGACTCCTTTTCCTGTAAAATCCGTCGCCGTATCCAGATGGGCCATGAACCCGATCGTAGGCACCTCTTTGTCCGTGTTGGAAGGGAGGGTCGCCATCACATAGCCGTTGGCATCCATCGTCACTTCCTCCATCCCGATGCTCTTCAGCTCCTCCACAAGCATGCCTGCAAGCGTCAGCTGGCCCGGTGTAGAAGGGCATGTCTCGCTGTCCATGTTAGACTGCGTATCGACTTGGACATAGGCGGATAAACGTTGAATGAGTTGTTGTTTCATTGCATTCTCATCTCCTTTGCTTCCATTATAAAGCAATTCCGAGCCTGGACAAAAATATCGTTGTTTCTTAAAAAGAAGTCTGTCAGTCATTAACACGGTCTATTGATTCGAATCAGGAAAGATAGGCTAAGTAATAGCAAGGAAGGAGGTTGAGCTAGTAGACCATGGCTTCGCCACTGGATGGTTTAATTCTAATCGAAGGAGTGTTGGAACATGACTATGGCAAAAGTGAGGAAGCAAACGATGCCCCCTCAGCATCAGGACCGGCAGCCGGGAGTGGAAACAGAGATGGTACCGAGGCCGCAATCGGTTGATTATAAATATAAAGGAAGCGGGAAGCTGGCGGGTAAGACAGCCATTATTACCGGTGGAGACAGCGGAATCGGCAAAGCCGCTGCGATTTGTTTTGCTGCCGAAGGCGCCGATGTCGCTATCGTTTACCTCAACGAGGACAAGGACGCCGAAACTACGAAGCAGCTCATCGAGCAGGAGGGCCGCCGCTGTCTGCTGATAGCCGGCGATATCGGCGAAGAAGCCTTTTGCCGGGACGTAGTGCAGCAAACCATAGACAAGCTCGGCCGGCTTGACATTCTGGTTAACAACGCGGCGGAGCAGCACCCGCAGCCAAGTATTGAAGATATTACGCAGGAGCAGCTGGAGCAGACGTTCCGAACGAATATTTTTTCTTACTTTTATATGACCAAGGCTGCGCTGCCCTATTTGAGTGAAGGGTCGGCGATTATTAATACCGCATCCGTTACGGCCTATAAGGGGAATCCGATGCTGCTGGATTATTCTTCGACGAAAGGAGCCATTGTCGCTTTCACGCGTTCGCTGTCCCTCAATCTTGCGGATAAGGGGATACGGGTCAACGGTGTGGCGCCCGGACCTATATGGACCCCGCTTATTCCGTCTACCTTTGAAGCGGACAAGGTGAGCAAGTTCGGTGCGGATACCCCGATGAAGCGTCCGGGACAGCCTGAAGAGCTTGGGCCGGCGTATGTTTTCTTGGCTTCCGAAGATTCCTCCTATATGTCAGGGCAATTTTTGCATATGAATGGCGGCAATGTGATCAACGGGTAACAGACGAGGAGAGTAAAATAAAGGGTTTCTATTGCACCTCCTAAGTTAAGTTTGATACTATGTAAACGAACAACGTGGGAGGTGCTCCTTTTGACTCACTCTATCCGTTTATGGTAATTTGGCGCATGCGAATCGACTCAACCCTTTTTTTGGAAAAGGGGTCGCGGGTTTATTTGTAATGTGTCTTTTTAATTACCAAAACGAAGGATTGGGTTTTTTGTGCTGTTCATAAACAGCGGCACATAACATGCGTCCCGAAGGACGCTTCAAAAGGAGACTTTTATCATGCACAATCAAAATCAATGGAAAAAAACATTTGCGATAATATTTAGCGGGCAAATATTTTCAATTTTGACCTCATCGATGGTCCAGTTTTCTATTATATGGCATTTGACGGAAACGGCGAACTCGGCTGAAGTGCTGATGCTTGCCGGACTTTTCGCCTTTTTGCCTCAAGCATTACTTGGACCGTTCATTGGAGTCTGGCTGGATCGATGGAACCGTAAAAAGACGATGATCATAGCGGACAGCACCATTGCGCTATTCAGCTTCATTCTCGGCGTTTATTTTTACTTTGGGGAACCAAGCTTAGGATTTGTTTATTTGATCCTGATGGTACGCTCTGCAGCTTCTGCATTTCATGCACCGGCATTCCAAGCGGCTATTCCGCTTATTGCGCCTGAAGACCAATTGACGCGAGTGGCCGGATGGCACCAGATGGTCTTTTCCTGCTCCAATGTCATCGGACCGGCGCTAGGGATCGCCGTCTACTCAGCGACATCCCTTGGAACGGTACTGTTTTTGGATGTGGCCGGAGCTTTGCTCGCCAATGGCATGCTGATGCTGGTCGCCATTCATCAACCGAAAGCGGAGACCATCCGAAAGTCCTCGTTTTTTTCGGAGTTTAAGCTGGGCTGGGAGACCTTCGTCACCGTGAAGCCGATAGTCATTATTACCATTGCAACGGCTATTTTCGGCATTGTGTTTATGCCGTTAGCCATGCTGTTCCCTCTTATGACACTGTCGCATTTTGGCCGCGGGGGGTATAGTGCAAGTGTTGTGGAAGCCGTATTCGGTATAGGTATGATTCTTGGAGGAGCCGCATTGTCCGTCTTGGCCTCGAAATTCAAGGACACTACTTATATGAGCTGGAGTCTGGTATTGATAGGCGCGACCAGTATCGCCAGCGGTGTGATTCCCAGCGAAGCTTTTATAATATTCGTTATTATGTCGTTGATCATGGGTGCGGCAGCGCCGCTGTTTAACGGGCCTTATATGGCGATGATCCAGAGAGCTTATGAGCCTGAAAGCCTGGGGCGCGTAATTTCGTTCGTAACGAGCATTACGATGCTTTCCTCGCCGATCGGACTCTCACTGGCGGGACCTGTTGCCGATAAGTACGGGGTGCAAATGTGGTTTCTATGGTCGGGGATTGTTATTTTATTCATTGGTGTGTTCATTTACTCCAAATTTTCCCGGATTGGCATAAAGTAAAACGAATTGCAAAATATCAAAAAAGGCCGCCGGCTGGTACCGGTGGCCTTTTATGTCTTAAGGGCAATGCCCGTTATTTTACCACAATAGAATTTATAAAGATTCCGAGGTCATCGGATGTAAAAATTCTATTTGGCGATAAAAACAACCTCTTAACGCGGTCGCTCCTCTGTGAAAGGACGTCGATAGACGTTTTTCTCATTATGTTAAAAGCATTATTGATTTAGCGCCGCTCTGATTTGATTCAGCACCTGCTGCTCCAGTTCTTCTTTGTCCTCGGCGGTCAGACCGGCGGATGCGGACCAGGCATCGGTGTCTTGCTCCCAAACTTTGGCGATGCGTTGGGCTAGCTCATCGGCGGAAAGCCCCGTCAAGCGTACCAGGCTGCTGCCATTGTTATAATCGCTCAGGAAATCGTTGCCTTCATCCTCAAGACCGGATACAAGGTACGCTGTGCTGGCGATAGACTCCAGCTTTCCTTGAATAAGAGCGTCAAACTGAGCTTTAGAGGCTGCGGCTTTGTCTTCCGGTTTTACTCCGCCTGGTGCCGTAATAGCGGCGGAAAAGGCATTTTTGGCCTCATTACGGTATTGGTCTGCATCTTCACTTGTAATAGCGCCGGAGTTCTGTGCGGCTTGAATTTGTCCGTTGATCGATGTCAGCAGGTTGTTCAGCAGCAGCGAGGCGTCCATTCGGGTTGCTTCTACGATGGTTTCTCCCGCTAGTAATCTATCTTTCACGTCGAGAGAATCCTCGCTTGAGAAGCTGGACGCCGCAGAGGACAGGCCGGCGAGCTGTTCTTTTAAGATTGCCTTGAAATGAAAGGTGTTTTTCGAAGCGGTTTGAGGCTTGAACCCTGGTGTATTAATTGCCGACTGGGTCAAGGAGTATAAATCGGATCGGAGCACCGACAGCTGTTGGTCGTCAATGAGATAAGCTTGCGATGCCGATGCTATCTCTTGATCCAATTTGTCGCGGAGACCTTCGAACAAAGCAGCCCCGCTCAGACCGGAAGCTTGAATCAGGGTCCCGTTATCATCCAAAATGTCTCTGATCTCGCTGTAATCTTTATCCGCAACAATAGACGTATTGTTAATCAGCTGCTTCTGCCAATCGGCCGTGAACTGTGACTTATTTAATGAAGCTTTAACCTTGCTTACGTAGCTTTCCTCATCGTCATCCGCAAAAGCTTTGGGAGCCGCAGCCATTGCTCCTCCAAATACGAAAGCCGCCGTCAATACCATAGCCACCCATTTTCTGTTTCTTTTCATAGTTTCTCTCCACCTATCTCTTTATTTATCGCTTTTCTCTATCAGAAGCGGTCGATTAAGCTTACTTCTACATTGTATAGGCGCAGGGATTTTGTGGTAATGTCCTCGGGTCCAGACTTATATCCAGACTTTAGTCTAGATTTATGCTGCGATAACATGACCATCTACAGATTAAGCGGTTACACAAAAGAGTAAATATTACTATTTACAAATCGTAATAATTACTATATAGTGGGTCTTGTCATTTTTTTCTCCATTAACAAAAGGTGGAGGAAGAGAGGCGGGCGATCTACCCGGCTCTACTATTCGAAAGGGGGGAATTGCATGCGCGTATTCGTAACGCTGGCTTGCACGGAAACGGGCGACCGCAACTATACAACGACGAAAAACAAAAAGACGCATCCGGGCCGCATGGAGCTAATGAAATATTGCCCGCGTCTTAAGAAATACACACTGCACCGTGAGACAAGATAATTCATTGTAGGCGGGCTGCCAAGTCCGTCTTTGCTCAAGAAATGCGCTCAACGAAGCACACAGCTTCCAGACGACTGCTGGAATCGCAGCTTCCGGAGCATCCGCCGGGACGCAGGGGAATCGGGACCTCAAGCGAAAGCCTCACATAGAAGGAAGCAGTCCTCTGTGATCCTTTGCAGGCTGTATTCGCTTGAACGCAAAAAGGCTTGGCCGCTTTCCTGCGGCCAAGCCCATTCATGTTCACGCCAGCGTATGCGGCTGGCGGTTATACGCGCCGCACCCGGGCGGCGCGCTCGATCGCCTCGCTGCTCAGCTCCGCGAGCTCGTCGAGGAAGCGCACGGCGAAGCTGCCCGGTGCCGGGCGCTCGCCTGCGGCCCGCTCGGCGGCAACGCTGTAGCCGGCCAGCGCGGCAACCGCGCCCTCCAGCAGCGGGCGCGAGGAACCTGCGGCTGCGGCGGCGAACGCGCCGATCACGCTCGTGAGCAGGCAGCCCGTGCCGGTCACGCGCGTCAAGATCGGGTGGCCTCCGGCCACCACGTAGGTCGTGGCGCCGTCAGTCGCCACGTCTTCCTCGCCGGTGACGACGACGATGCAGCCGAGCTGCTGCGCCGCGCGCTGCGCGAGAGCAACCGTGTCGCCGCCGTCGCCGCCGGCATCGACGCCCTTGATGGTCCGGCTCTCGCCGACCACATTGGCGATTTCCGCTGCGTTGCCCCGCAGCACGGCGACCTTCACCTCGCGCAATAGGCGCTGCGACGTTTCGGTCCGGTACGCGGTCGCTCCGGCGCCGACCGGGTCAAAAATAACCGGGACGCCATGCTGGTTAGCCGATTGGCCGGCGAGGATCATCGCTTCGACTTCCGCGGCGTTCAGCGTCCCGATGTTCAATACCAGGGCTCCGGCGATAGCGGCCATATCGGCGACCTCTTCCTTCGCATAGGCCATCACCGGCGAAGCTCCCAGCGCGAGCAGCCCGTTGGCTGTGAAATTGGTCACTACCACGTTGGTAATGTTATGGACCAAGGGCTTCGTTTCCTTAACCTGCCGCCATAAAGCGGCGATATGTTGATTTTCCATCGCTTGTCATCCATCCTTCATTGTCCAATAAACTGGGTATGTGCTAATAATAAACCAATCGAAGCCGCTCGCCAAACCGTAAATACGGCGAATCTTCTTCAGATCCGTTTATTTTTGCTTGGTTAAAGTCCTATTTCTAGATCAAACGGTTTGTCGTGAAGGCCCTCTTGGGCGCAATGTTTAAAAACAAACTGATAGGAAAACCAATGCTTCCTTTCCATACGGCTGCAGCTAACGCTGTCAACGCTCCTGTTGCTCATCCCGTCCAAAGTACTGTCTCTTATGATTGCTATATTTTGCTTAGCACCGATTTTAACTTCATAAGTAACAGGTCCGCTATCGATAGATGGCTTCACGAATGTAAATTGTGCAGGCTGATTAAGCTTGTAACCATTCCACAAACAAACCCTTCCCTTAAAATTAAAGGAATAGGCTTCTTCCGTACCGCAATGTTCTTTAGTAGTTTGAAAGTAGAAATTGTTAATGGCCAGAAAGCTTAACAAGACTAATAATGAACCTATCAAAATAGAAATAGATTTATTTCGTATCAAATCCTTCATTTTTCCCTCTCAACAACGAAGCTGCAGCCGCTGCTGCTCCGAATTTTTACCCTCCGCTAAGAGAAACGGTGGCTTTATTGGTCTTCGTACGATCCTGTGCTATAATCTACAAAACATCCCTCAATACAGGGGCACCGGAGGAAAGAGCATGCTTACTTTTGAACAAAAGCTGGAAATTATCGAATCGTTCCCGGAGCTGCAGCGCAAGGACGTTTCCTTGGGGCGGGTCAACTTTCAATATGAGGACAGCGGCTTCGACCGGAAAAATGTCGTCTACCATCTGCACAAGAACGGCAACGGCTTCGTCTATGCCGGCCATCTGCGAGGCTATCCGACCGACGAGAAAGGGCTCGTTAACATTCGTGACTTCACCGAGGAGGAGCTTCGCCGCTTGCTGGCCGATTCTATCCGCTCGCTCTCGCCGGATGCGGCCGGGGCTTCGAAGCCGTCCGCACCTTCGCCCGCTGAGGGCAGCGAGGAGCTGTGGACCGGTCCGGACGGCCACATCCTGCGTCTTTTTTACGAAGACGAGCTGTGGTATTTGTATGACAGGCAGAATTTGGAGTCGGCCTTTGAAACGTATGAAGAAGCTGAAGAGTATCTTCAGGAAGAAGGATTCACCCGCAGCGGCGCTTAGGCGCCGGCTGCTTTTTTTATTTTCAATCGGCATTTTGCAAAAGTAAGATTATTTAGGTCGTTCAGCAGCACAGTTCAAGTATATCCCGGCTTTAGCTTGCCGAATTCCGTTGGTTACAGCAGGGGCGAGAGCAGCCGGGCGACCGATTCCTTCATTTGGCTTATATACGATCTCTTTCTGTACGAATCCAGTGTCAGCTCGCGGGAATGTAGCAGATCGGCCGCGAACAGCTCCTCCAGCTTGCCCGCCGTCGTTGTATCGTAGATAAAAGCGTTAATTTCAAAATTCAGCTTGAAGCTGCGGATATCGATATTGGCCGTGCCGACCGAGGCGACCTTGCCGTCGATCACAAGCGTCTTGGCATGGAGAAAGCCGTCTTCATACAAATAACAGCGCACCCCGTTCTCCAGCAGCTCTCCCAAGTATGAGCGCGAAGCCCAGAAGACGAAGAAGTGGTCCGGGCGGTCCGGAATCATTACTTTAACGTCGACGCCGGATAAAGCGGCCATTTTCAGCGCATTCAGCAAGCTCTCGTCAGGCACGAAATAGGGGGATTGGATACAGACGCTGCGTTTGGCGGAATGGATCATTTTGATGTAGGCGTTCTTGATCTGCTGCCGGCCGGAGTGGGGGCCGCTCGATACGATCTGCATACCGACGCCTTGCGGGTGCACATCGACGGGAAAATATTGAGTCTCGTAGCGGATAGCAGGCGCATAGGTTCGGTTCCAATCCATTATAAAATGCACCTGCAGCACTTTGACGGCGCTGCCCTCCAGCTTCAAATGCGTATCCCTCCACGAACCGAGCCTGGGATCCAATCCCAAGTATTCATCTCCGACATTGAAGCCGCCGATAAATCCCCATTTGCCGTCGATAATGGCTACTTTGCGATGGTTGCGGTAGTTCAGCCTCAGGTTCAAATAACGGATCCTTGACGGGAAAAAAGCCGCCGCCATGCCGCCCGCATCGATCAGAGGCTGCAGCAGCGGTTTGTGCAAACCATAGCTTCCGACATCGTCATACAGCAGTCTGACCTCGACGCCCTCCTGTGCTTTTTGCGTCAGCAGGTGGATCAGCTCCTGGCCTAAGGAGTCCGCACGTACAATGTAGTACTGCAGATGAATGTAACGCTTCGCCTCCCGAATGGCCGCGAATAGCGAGTTGAACTTGCTTCTTCCATCCGTGAAAATTTCGACCTGATTATCCTGGGTCAGAACGGAATAGCGGCCGCTCATCAGGTTCATATGCATCATATCGTGGTAAGCTTCCATGGCCGGATCGACATAGTGCATCACGCCGAGCTCAATTTGCTCCGTCTGCTGGCGCGAAACCGCATTGAACTCCTCCCGGGTCTCATCCTTCATCGCCTTGATCCGGCGGCCGTTCAACGTTTTGCCGATAAGCAAGTAAAGGATAAAGCCGATTCCGGGCAAAAAGAGGAGAACCATCAGCCATGCCCATGTGGCCGCCACATTGCGCCGCTCCAAAAAAATGATGGCCAAAGCAAAAAGATAATTGAGCAGCGTGAGCAAATTATAAATGTTTTGAAATTCGAACAGCGAACGTCACCTCCTGCCGGCTTTCCGACTCGTCTTTCTTAAGCATAACCCCTTCTGGAATCATTATCCACCTTGAAAAGTTAAAATTCCCTAACTGGTGGCTGCGCGGCTTGGAAGGATGCGAGTTCTGCGGCGCTTTTTTAAGTGGGGAATGCAGAAGGATGTAACCCTGCGGACCAAATGGTAAAATATGTATTGAAAGGAGGTGGCGAAAATGGCTGCTAATGAATTTTCGTTGTTTGGACTGTTTCCTACGGTTATGTTCATTTTTTGGGGGTTATTCCTGCTGCTTGGCATGTATTGCCTTTATTTGTTCATTAAACTCGCGCTCCGGGGAATCGATGCATTGGATATTTATTTGGACGAAAAAGGAACAGGCGATTGTAGCCGGGGCAAGGAGTTAAGAATGAGCTAAACTGTACCGGTACAGTTCTGCCAACTATAGATTGCTGGAGCACGGCCTCTCCTTATACAATGGGACTACGCAGCCGCAGGAAAATGACGGTGATGAGCGATTCAGAAGTAGAGGTGACTCCCATGTATGTAATGACGAGAGAAGAAATAAAGGCTTACTTGCATAGAATCGGTATTGCGGAGATAGAGCCGCCTACCAAGGACTATTTGTTTGCGCTGCACCAAGCGCATGTGAAGACTCTTTCGTGGCAAACCGTAGATATTTTTGCCCGTAATCCGGCACCCATGGGGTTCGAGCCTTCTGTCCAGCTTATTCTCCATAACCGAAGCGGGTACTGCTTCCACCTGAATGGAGCATTCAGCGCCCTGCTTCATTCCTTGGGCTACCGGGTGAATTTGCACCGGGCCGGCGTGCAGCCAACGGGAACTGAGCCTCGTATCAATTCGTTCCATTTGGGTCTGAGCGTGAACCTCATGAATGATCGGGGTGAAGAGGAACGGTGGATTGTCGATGTCGGTCTGGGGGATATGCCCTACGAGCCTATGCCGCTGCGCCACGGCTTATATGAGCAGGGGCCTCTGCACTATAAGGTGACGGGGTCTAGTGTAGTGAAGGATGGCTGGCGGTTGGAGCATGATCCTCGGGCTTCTTTTACAGGCGTAGATTTTGATGCTGCCGTATTGGGAGGTTTGGAGGAATTTTTGCCGAAGCATGACTTTTACAGCCGCTCACCGGAATCGCCATGGATGAACATCTTTCTGCTAAGGCAAAGAGATGCGGATGCCAGAAACGAGCTTCGGGGATGCATATGGAACAGGATCGGGAACGACGGAGTGACAAAGGTCGAGCTGGAGAACAAATCGCAATGGTTTGACGTATTGGGGGATGTCTTCGGGGAGCATCTGGTGAATTACAGCAGCCTGGAACGTGACGACCTGTGGAAAAGGGTAGAGGCAGCGCATATCGAGTGGAAAGCCTTCAAGCAAGCGGAGGCCAAACCATAAAAGGCTGCCAATTGGCAGCCTCAGGTTGTTAAAAAACTGGTTTAGCCAAACAGGTCTCAATTGTTATCTGGAAATTGGGCGCTTGAAAGCTGCAAATGAAACACCATGTTCCGAAAAGGTAGCTCATCGTTGGGATACAACTGTACCTTTGTTCCGTTTCATAGCAGAATCCAATTCGCTACAGTACTCGTTCGCTGGAGACCATTTCCCAAGCTGGTACGGACCGTAGATCCGTTATTTAACCAAAAATGGTTCGATTTTAAGGGTGATCGGACAACAGATCCTTTATTTTGCAAAAATACACCCTTTTTCTCTGTAAAAAGAGCAAATAACGGACTCACGGTCCGATCGCACTCGGAAAGCAGCTTCATTTCAAGAAATAACGGATCTCCTGTCCGATCTATGTATCGAGCAGGTGCTTCGTATGCAAACAAAATTTAATTTCCTTTTATTCCTCAACAAATCCAAGGACACCGCTTGAATTAAGGCGATGTCCTTTTTCAATTTGACCGCGAGCTTGCATATGGACTACTACTTCAATGTCATGCCGTTGATTTTAAGATGAGCTTGAAACATTTCTTGAATAGACGGCAGTTCATTCTCCGGAAGCCATGTTTCTTTATTCCAAATGCCGGCCTGCTTCAACGCTCTCGGGCAATGGACGAAGGCCTCCTGAACCTCTACGATGACGCCGAGCTTAGGGACGGTACCGTTCCACTGTAGCGGCTGAAGCAGCTCTTGATTTTGCGTAATCCATGCCTTGCCGTTGATTCGAAGCACTTGTTCTTGCCCTGGAATGATAAACAACATGCCCACCTGCGGGTTGGAGAGGATATTCAGCAAGGAGTCAATCCGCTTGTTGCCCGGACGCTCTGCATAAATCAGCCTGTGATCGTCAAGCACGTGAACCGATCCCGGAGCGTCTCCCCGAGGCGAGACGTCGCAGTGGCCTTCTGCGTTTGCGGTAGAGAGGAAGAACAAGGGGGATTTGTTCAAATAATTCCGGATATGGTCATCCATTTGCGCAATCGATTTTTTAACAACCGCCTCATTCGGAACGCCGATCAACTGGCGCAGTGCCTCCACAGACGTAACTTGATCCTCATAAATCCCCTTCATTTATAAACCTTCTTTCTATGTAAAGTCTTAAAATAGCAGAGAGAAGCCGATGGTTACCAAATCTAATATTATCATATGGGTAATAGTATGGCTAAGAACCCCCTATCGAGAAAAGACTAAATCAAAGTAGTCCTAATGCGGTGAGTTACCGCAGCAGGGCTGCTTTTTACTTTTTTAGACCGTACCATTTGTCTTACAACCCAAATGTTTATTATTTGTTTAGAGCTAATAGGCTAGTATAAAGTGTAAATTATTGTTGAATTTTGTCATCGTTAGGTCTGTGGTCTTGGTTTAGGCTTTGCTTGTCCCGAGAGGGGCTATGAAATATCTTTCTACATACTTTTCAACGATATTTTACAAATTTACTAAACGGAGGTTGTCCTATCTTATGCAAGGCAAGAAGTCACTGATTATTTGCATGATCCTTTCCTTAGTATTCAGCATGTTCCCTGCGGCATTTGCGGGCGCGAGCACAGGTCTTCCCGATCCCATAACTATTACCGATCCGAGATCGATGGCCTATCATGACGGGTACATTTATGTGGCCCAGCGAGGTCTAGGGAAAATTTCACGCATTTCAACAACGACGGGTCAAGTAAGTAGCGTTTTGGAAATGAGTGTAGGCAGCTCCCCTATGGCAGTAGCTATGAACAGTCAAGGCGACTTATTCTACACTAAGGATAGTAATAAAACGGTCTTTAAGATTCCGGCGGCATCGTTGGCGAGTTTGCCCCTAAATGATGCGACTATTACAAGCAAAAGCCAGCCTTTTTTTACAGGAAACCTTAACTATATATACGGATTAACCTTCGATTCGAATGACAATTTGTATATGGTCGATAATGTAACGAAAGGCATTTACAAGCTGGCTCAAGGCCAAAGCATTTCGGAACCAATCATTACTGGCTTAGTGAGTTCAATATATGGTATTGGATTCAGTCTGAACGGCGATCTTTATTTTATCGACAACTCGTACAAGGGGAACAGGATCAATCAGGCCGATTTGACAGGGAAAACGGCACAGGATCCGACGAAATATCAGCAGCTAGAAACCGTTAACGGAAACGGAATCGTTTTCCTTCCGGATGGAACTCACTATATTTCGAGCTTATCATCTGGCAAAGTTTTTAAGCATGAATTTGCCGGTGCTGCCATAGGCGCCGCCAAAGCGCTGATCCCAACAACGTTTACAGCTGTGGAAGGAACGCATACGAGTCTGCTAAACTACCTGAACGGATTGCCAGGTATGGCGGAAACCGGAGTAACATTAACGCTGCAGTCTTCCAATGCTAACGTAATCACTAACGGGACCATCCGTTATACAGGGACAGCAGTAACCGGAAACGTAACCGTGCAAATCAGCAAGTCCGGCGTTACGGATTCAAAGATCATTTCGGTGACCATACCAGCACATACTCCTACGCAGGAGGAGCTGGCCAGTTCGTCGATCAGTGCGGCCAAGGCGCTGATCCCATCAACGTTTACAGCGGTAGAAGGAACGCATACGAATCTGCTAACCTATCTGAACGGATTGCCGGGAATGGGAGATACGGGAGTTACCCTGACTCTGCAGTCTACTAATGCTAACGTAGACTCCGACGGGACGATCCATTATACAGACACAGCCGTAACCGGAAGTGTCACCGTACAGATTAGCAAAGCACCGGGCACTACGAGCACAAAAATGATTTCGGTAACCGTACCAGCACATACTCCTACGCCGGAAGAGTTGGCGAATGCGTCGATCAGTGCGGCCAAAGCACTGATCCCTGCAACGTTTACGGCTGCGGAAGGAACGCATACGAATCTGCTAACCTATCTGAACGGATTTCCAGGAATGGGAGATACGGGAGTTACGCTGACGCTGCAGTCTTCCAATGCTAACGTAGACTCCGACGGGACGATCCATTATACAGACACAGCCGTAACCGGAAATGTCACCGTGAAGATCAGTAAAGCACCGGGCACTACGAGCACAAAAGTGATTTCGGTAACCGTACCAGCACATACTCCTACGCCGGAAGAGTTGGCGAATGCGTCGATCAGTGCGGCCAAGGCGATTGTGCCTTCAAGCGTTACGGTTACCGAGGGAACTTACACGAATTTGTTGACCTATCTGAACGGATTGCCGGGAATGGGAGATACGGGAGTTACCCTGACGCTGCTGTCTTTCAATGCTAACATAGACTCTGATGGGACAATCCACTATACAGACACAGCCGTATCTGGAAATGTCACTGTACAGATCAGCAAAGCACCGGGCGTAACGGAAACAAAAATCATTCCGATCACCGTACCAGCACATACTCCTACACAGGAGGAACTGGCCAATGCGTCGATCAGCGCGGCCAAGGCGCTAATCCCGTCAACGTTAACGGCTGCGGAAGGAACGCATACGAATCTGCTAACCTATCTGAACGGATTGCCGGGAATGGGAGATACGGGAGTTACGCTGACGCTGGTATCCGCCCGTCCTGGTGTGGCGAATAACGGAACCATTACTTATTCACGAATACCAGTAAGCGGTGATGTGACGGTACAAATCAACAAGGCAGGCGGCAGTCAAGCTGTGAAAACCATCACGGTCCAAACACTCGCATTCGTGCCGGTAGTACCCAACGTAGGGAGTGTTGCCTACTCGACTACACCTACCAGCATTACATTGAATTGGACTAATCCGTCCATCGCTATGAACGGTATCAAAATTGTAGACGGAAAAGGCGTTGCAACGGGAACGGTGACGGCTTCCACCTACACGTTTACGGGGCTGACTCCTAGCATGGAGTATACCTATAAGATTATTGTCCTGGACGATTGGAATGCAGAATCCTCTGGTGTCACGGTACGAATTACAACAGCTGATGTATCTGTGCCTGTGACGATTACAGGGCTTTCTGTAAGCCCGATCGCGACTTCCCTAGAGGTTGGCGGAACCGCAGCTACGGTAGTAACGGCTACTTATTCCAATCATGCCAGCGCTGTCGTAACCCATCTGCTAAATTGGGTTTCGGACAATGAAGCCGTTGCTTCCGTCTCCAGCAATGGTGTCATTACAGCTCATTCAGCCGGTTCCGCTACTATCACGGGAACGCTGGAAGGACATAGCGTATCCATTGTGGTTGCGGTAACTTCAAAGCCTCAGCCTGTGAGTGTATCCTCGCTTTCGGTTAATACAACCAGAGCGACGATCTACTACGGTGAAATCAAACAGCTTGCCGTTACGGCAGCGTACAGCAATGGAACAACCGCTGATGTAACAGCAACGGCCCAATATGGAAGCTCTGACGAGAATGTCGCTACCGTAAGCCCGTCAGGCTTAATTAAAGCGACAGGCTATGGTACCGCCGATATTACGATTACTATCGATGGTGTGTCACAAACCGTTTCGATTTATGTACCTGGACGGAGAGACCGCGACACAGCTTCTTCCGCTCCGACGACTCCTGTCGAAACGGAGAAGCCTGTGGACACGAACAAACCGTCTGACACGAACAAGCCGTCGGACACCCAGAATCCTGCGGCGCAATCGGATGTTTTCAATAACAAGGCGGTACAGGCCGACGGTAATGTAGTGAAAAATATTCAGTCCAGAATCGAAGCGGCGCAAAACTCGGGAGCTCCAACTTCTTTTGCCGACACGCAGCAGCACTGGGCACAACAAACGATCGCTACATTCATTCGATTGAATTTGATCGAAGGATACGCAGACGGTACTTTTAAACCGAACGGGAATATTACACGTGCCGAATTCGCAGCCATTATCGCCAGAGTGTTCCCTATCAGCAGGGAGCAGAAGCAATCGGTTGTACTGAACGATATCGGTAACCATTGGGCTAAAGAGGTTATCGAGAAGCTTGCCAATGCCGGGATCGTAAATGGCTACGGCGAAGAGTTCCGTCCGGACAACACGATCACCCGTGCGGAGATGGTCGCTATCATTAGCCGGATCGTCAATATGGATGCTTTGAAAAAAGATCAAGCAGCCGGAGCGTTTTCCGACATTGACGCTACTTTTGCAGCCGGTTCAATCCGCGATGCAGCCAAAGCAGGTATTGTTACGGGCAAAGGGGAGAACCGATTCGATCCGGAAGCTCCTTCCACCAGAGCGGAATCGTTGACAATCATCCTGAATGCGCTCAATTTAAATGCGCAGATCAAGACATTATTAGATAGCTTGAAATAATCAGAACGAAGAAGAAGTCTCCTAACCGCTGAACCGGGATGCGAATAGGAGGCTTCTTTGTTTTTTTAGCAGTATCCTATGTTATCATAAAGCAGGTGGAAGACTCCTGTGTACGAGGTGAAAACAATGGTGAGAAGAAGATAGCGTGCCTCCCGAAATGGAATGCGGTGCAGATTTTGGGAGGCTATCTTACAATAATAGGAGATGTTAAACATGAAACAAAACAAATACGACGATCCGAAGTTCTTTTCGGCTTACGAACAAATGCCGCGGTCTGTCCAGGGACTCGAAGCTGCAGGGGAGTGGCATGTATTAAAAGCGCTATTGCCGGAGCTGCGCGATAAAAGGGTGCTGGATTTGGGCTGCGGGTTCGGATGGCACTGCCGGTATGCCCGCGAGCAGCAGGCGAGCTCCGTTATAGGCGTAGACATATCCGGGAATATGCTGCAAAAAGCCCGCGAAGCGACCGAGGATCCGATGATTTCCTATATTCAAATGCCGATTGAAGACATCGACTTTGCAGACTCTTCGTTCGACGTGGCTATCAGCTCGCTGGCTTTCCACTATATCGAATCGTTCGATGCCATCTGCAGAAAGGTATATGCTTGTTTACGGCCTGGAGGATCGTTCGTGTTCTCTGTCGAGCACCCGATCTTTACTTCCAGGGAGCAGCAGGATTGGGCTATCGATGACCAGGGGAATCGTCTGTACTGGCCGGTTGACGGTTATCAAGACGAAGGGTTGCGGAAGACCTCTTTTTTGACGGATAATGTGGTGAAATACCATCGCACGATCTCGACCTATATGAATGATCTGATCGGTGCCGGATTTGCCATTAGAGCCGTCAAAGAGCCGAGACCTACCGAAGAGATGGTAAAGAACGTGCCCGGCATGGCCGATGAAAACCGGAGACCGATGTTTCTTATTATCTCGGCGGACAAGAATTTGGCGTAAAGTGCAATCTCGAACTATGCGATGAGCAAAATAAAGAACCCGGCTTCGATAAGCCGGGTTTTGTGTAATCTCCTAAAAGATCAATAACATGAAAGATCAGTATCATGAATAATGAATATCATAAAAGACCCACTCGGAATCTATCCTCGTTTGGCCGCGGCAAACCGGCTGCGGATCAGCTCCAGCGCCTTCGCGCTTTCTTCCTTTTGCTCCTTCAGCAAATCCTGAAAGCTCTTCAAAGGGGATACGAACAGAAGAGCGTCTTTGGGCTGCTCGCCTACGGCGACGGTAACTTCTCCGTTCTTGGATACATATACGGTTGTCATAGCTGCATCCCTCCAATCAATTTACGGGCGAATTCAAAAATCATAGGATTTTGATTCATTATAGCATACAAAATATCATCCCGAAAAGTGACAAACTTCTTGGAATCCCAGCTGGAATCGGCGCGGAAGTGACAGGTCATCACACGGTCTCGGCACTTGACGGTCAAGTACAGCGTTTTCTTTCCTTCTTTGAAAAAAAGCTGCTCCTGGCTGTCGCGCTTCGCCGTTATCGACACGTAGGACTGGTCGTCATCAATCTGGAAATGGGGCTCGCTTGTCGTCGCCCCGAGCTGGAAGGCAAGGGTCATCTTGTCGTCGCTGCGCCCGTAGACGGTAATGGCCGAGCAATCCGCGAAGGTGCCGATGTCCTCCGAGAACAGGTTGCCATATCGGTGCCTGATCACGCCGCCCTTCAGATGATTCATAAATATGCGGAACAGCGAAGCCGTATTCTGGATAGGCAGCTGTTGGAACACGGGGATGCTTAGGTCGATGAACAGCTGAAACTCCTCGTAAATTTGAATTTGCTTTATATAGGCTTCAAAGGTCATTTCCAAAGGCAGAAGCAGAACCCCGCGGCGCAGCAGATCACTGAAGTAATCTCTCCAATTGATGGCGACGCCGAGCGACAAGTCTTCGAAGTAGACGCCTTTTTTGACCAAATCGTCAATCAGGAACCATACGTACGGATCCACATACGGGGGAATCTGATGATGTCCTTTCAAGGCAGCCGTCACGTCCGCCGCTTTCGGATACCCGCCGGTCCGCTCCACATGCCGGTTTGTGATGTCCTCGAGGATCGGCTTGACCGTTCCGAAAAAAGCATTTTTCACGCTCGTTTCGACGAAGACGAGAATCGTTTTGTTCAGGCGGGCGGCCTGCATGTATTCCAGATGAGTGATCGTCCGGTCGTAATCGGGGTAAAAGGTTCCGCCCTTATCCTTAATAAACAGCAGGAAGATGTCGGACTGCTCTACCTTCTCCAGGCATCGGACGACGGAATCCCGGTGGGAGTCCCATGGTCCGAAGTTCCGTTCGTACATGAGGGGGGCATGTCCCATCGCAGACAGCTCTTCGAAGACGGCATTACGGATAGGACGCAGATCGTCCTGCCCGACGGAGCTTATAAATATAGATGCTTTCGCCAGCGCGACTCCCCCCTCCCTTTATTTGGTATATTGTAGCGCAAATCGGCGACGAATAGAATAGGAATTTTTGCTGGGGAGGGTCCTATTTTTTTGAAAATAGCCTCCTCCATTGTATAAAAGCGGCTTCCGAGTAAACAATAAAGTTACCGTTGACGTTAACGTTAACTAAGGAGTATGATAGTAGAGGCAAAAGGAGGGAAACGCACGGATGACGGAAAAATTCAAAATCGACGATGTAGCCAAGGAGGTCGGGCTCACCAAGCGGACGCTGCGTTATTATGAGGAGCTTGGGCTATTGTCCGCACCTGAACGAAGCGAGGGCGGCATTCGTTTATATACGCAGGAGCATATAGACCGGCTGAAGCGGCTGATTAACGCCCGCGATGTGCTGGGCTTTTCGTTGCAGGAGCTGCAGCGTTATGTGACGATCACCGAGGAGCTCGAAAGTCACAGGCACGGGTATCGGCAATTGTCCGAAGAAGCGGACAAGAAGCAGAAGCTGCTCGAGCTGGAGCCTGTAGTGCGAAACCAGCTGGAGATTCTGAATGAGAAGCTGGAGAAAATGATTCAGATGCGAGACGAGATTCAACAGTTCCATGAGCGAGTCCAGGCTGCCATTGACAGGATGAATGGACAAGGGAACTAGAACAAAATAAAGGAGATGGAGTTGTAATGCAGTCGGCATCAACAGAGAAATCAAGCTTGTTAAGCCAGCCAAAAGCTGTATGGGCCGTCGGTTTTGCTTGTATTATCGCTTTTATGGGGATCGGTCTGGTCGATCCTATTTTGCCCGCCATTGCGGAGAAAATGAATGCGTCGCACAGCCAGGTTACACTCTTGTTTACGAGCTACAACCTCGTGATGGCGATTGCGATGCTGATTACCGGCGTCGTATCGTCGCGGCTCGGCATCAAAGGGACGCTGCTGTGCGGCATCTTGATCATTGCTGTATTCGCGGCGCTCGGCGGCGCGTCCAATAGCATCTGGTCGCTGGTCGAGCTGCGCGGAGGCTGGGGGCTAGGCAATGCGCTCTTTGTAGCTACGGCGCTGTCGGCGATCGTATCCTTATCGACAGCAGGAACGGCGCAAGCCATTATTTTGTACGAAGCGGCTATCGGGCTGGGCATTTCCGTAGGACCGCTGCTCGGCGGGGAGCTCGGATCGATCTCTTGGCGCGGTCCGTTCTACGGCGTGAGCGTATTGATGATTATCGCTTTTATCTCGTTATCCATCATGATGCCCAAAACGCAGCAGGTCACCAAGGCCAAAACTTCCCTGCTTGATCCGTTTCGGGCATTGAAATTTCGCGGCCTTTCTACTCTTGGGATTACCGCACTTTTATACAATTTCGGATTTTTTACACTGCTCGCTTATTCGCCGTTCGTCATGCATTTGAATGAACGCGGTCTAGGTTACGTCTTTCTCGGCTGGGGGCTGCTGCTCGCGATTACTTCCGTATTCGTAGCACCGAAGCTGGAAAAGCGGTTCGGTACCATCGCCTCGATGTGCGCCATGCTCACGTTGTTCGCTTTGACGCTATTCGCGATGGGCATCTGGACGTCGAGCAAAGCCGTTATCATCATTTCGGTTATTATCGCCGGAGCCTTCCTCGGCAACAACAATACGCTGATTACGACTGCCGTCATGCAGGCGGCTCCGGTAGAACGCTCGACCGCATCGGCCGCGTACAGCTTCCTGCGGTTTTTGGGCGGGGCCATTGCTCCATGGTTCGCCGGCAAGCTGGCGGAATGGTTCAATCCGCACGTTCCTTTTCTTGTCGGCGGCGCCTTTGTCCTGGTGTCGGTATTGTTCGTGCTGCTGAACCGCAAGCATTTGCAGCATATTGACCGTGCCGGTTCGGCGCATTGATGATGGAAGAGTCCGGCGCACGAGCGCTCAGTCTGGATAACAGGCTGGGCGTTTTTTTATATAAAAGGAATTTTCAGTCTCTAAATTAAGGAAAATATTGTATACTATCTTCTATTGAAGAAAGGAGGTGACAACAAATGCTCATCGCTTTTATCGGCGATATTCACGGCAGGGTGTTCCATACGCTGGCTTTGATCGAGACCAGGCAGCGACGCAGCGGACGAAAGCTTGACCTGGTCATTCAGGTAGGGGATTTGGGAGCTTATCCCGAGCCAACGGAATCGCTTTTGAATGAGAAGTATGTACAGCTGGACGCTGCTGAACTGGATTTTAGCCGGTTAGTTAAGGAAGAGGCGGACGGAAAGCTCGCGGACGATCTCCGTTATTTGCGGCGCCATCACGTTGGCCCGATTTTATTTATCCGCGGTAACCATGAGGATTTCGACTGGCTCGACAGCCAAAGCTGTGACATAGATCAAGGAACGGTGCCTGTAGACTCGTTTGATTTGTTCCATTACGTTAAGGACGGTACGGTGTTGAACTATGATGGTACTCGAATCGCTTTTCTTGGCGGCATCGAGACGCCGAAGCCGAAACGAAAATCTATCGATCCCGCGGCTTATGAGCGGTTGCTCCAATGCAAACCGGGTGAGATTGATATTCTGATCACGCATGACGCCCCTTATGGAATCGGGAGGAGCTTTCACGGACAAACGCAAGGATCGGCGCTGCTCTCCAAGCTCATCGAAACCATCGAGCCGAACTATCTCATTGCCGGACATTATCATCATGTGATCGGGCCCAAAGCCTGCGGGCGAACGACCTATTTGGGTTTGAACGTGCTGGTCGACCTTCGGGATGATGGAGAGCGCAGAAGAGTGCAGCCAGGCAGTATGGCGGTGCTTGACACGGCAACGAAAGAACTGCAAGTTGTCCAAGACGACTGGTTTGCGCAGCTCGATAAACATTTCGACTTCCCTATTTTCATGGAACGGCTAAAACAAAGAGATCATAGAGACCGTACTCGCACAGAGTAGGCTCCATGATCTCTTTATCGTTGTATCGGAGATTGAATGTGACAAGCTGCCGGATAGCTTGAAGCTCTTGGAGCTTCCACAAGCCTCAGCTTCGCATCCCTATCCCGTCTTGGACGTCTCCTTCAAAGTGGACGCGCTCGGCTGGAAAGAAAATTTCGGCAGCTTCAGCATGACGGCGACCAGCAGCAGCATACAGCCATTGATGACGAAGACCACGGGAATCGACAGCTGCGTAGCGAGAAACCCGCCGATGAGCGGCCCTAGCAGTAAGCCCATCTGATTGGCCGATTGGTTCAGGCTGAACGCGCGGCTGCGGAAGCCCGGCTCCGTATGGGTGGCGATGAACGCGTTAAGCGCCGGGAACACCGCTGCGAAGAAGAGTCCGTACACAAACCGCAGCGTCCCGAATCCGACCAAGTCGTGGAACAGGATTTGCAGCAAATTCCCGATTCCCCCGCCGATGAGCCCGATGAACAGCACCTTCTCGTAGCCAAGCTTGCCGCCCATTTTGCCCCATCGGGGCGCGGCGATCAAGGTGGAGATTCCTACCGCCGAGAAAATAATACCCGCATGAAGCGATGCATCCGATTGGCTCGCACCGAGCTTCAATACATAGATGGTTAACAGCGGCTCCAATAGCATGATTGACGTGGATGTTATGAAGACGATGAACAGAGCGGACATGAGCGTCCGGTTCGACGCTGCTTCCTTAAGGTCGTTAAGGACCGACGAACGTTTCTTATCCGTTTTGACGAAGGAAGGCTCCTTCACCCACGCGAGCGCGATAACAAAAGCGATGAGCACCATGATGCCCGCAAGCAGGAACGTATCGCGCGGACCGACTAAATGACTGACGACACCGCCCAGCAATGGACCAAGAATCGAGGCGGTAGCGCTGGACGTGGAAATAACGCCGAGCGCATACCCGACATGTTTTTCCGGTGTATTGGTTGCTACCAGAGCAATGGCGGACGGAATATACCCTGCCAGCAATCCCTCCATCACCCTGACGAGCAGCAGCTCATACGGATTTTGCACGACGTAATATAGGAAATACGCGATAGACAAACAGATAGCGGCTCGCAGCATCATCGGCTTACGGCCGTATTTGTCGGCCATGGAGCCCCAGAATGGAGCTATCAAAGCCGCAGCCAAAAACGTGATGGCAAAGACGACGCCCGTCCACAGCTCCAGATGGCTTTGAACCCCGAGATCGTCCTGCAGGAAAATAGACATAAACGGAATGGATACCGAATAGGCCATACTGACGAGGAAAGTTCCTAACCACAATACGAAAAGATTGCGTTTCCAGGAATTATCCAACAAGAAGCACTCCCTTTTCTTCGTTTGCCTTCTATCATACCATTAATACATTTGGGCTCCTGATAGAACGTTTTTTTAGGATGATAAAATGTTCTAATGAATACGCAATCAGTTGCAATGAAATCCTCAAAAAATTTATCCGCTGCATGGCGGTACGAATATGGTAAAGTATAGAAAAAACGTTAGAAGGGGGCCCTTCCTTGCCGCTGTTAAAAGGAATCATGCTGCTTGCAGCACTGCTGTTCCTTCTCTCGCCGATCCCCGCATCAGCCAATGGAGGACCGCTTCGCTATCCGGCCGAAGGCAACGGTCCGTTACAATTCGATACCGGATCACAAATAAGCCTGGTCTATGAAAAAGTCATTTTTGCCATCGGCGACGAAGCGGCAGATAGTTCCTACGGGAAAAGTGCTGACGTGTCTGTCCACTACCGGTTAAGAAACGACAGCGCCGAGAAGCGGAGCGTCAGCATCCTGTTCGTCACCCCTTCGCCGCAACCTGTGCAAGTCAGTTCGGAGGAAGGAGCGCTTAAGAGCGATTCGGTGCCTGAAGCAGCACCGGTCAATTGGCAGCCAAAGCGCAGAACGGATGTTACGGAGCCGGTCAGCGGAGAGCTGCTGAATCTGTCCCGGTACGGTTGGAGCGAGGCTCGTACGGCAGGGACCCGTTTTACGCTGGCCTTCGAGCCTGGCGAAACTCGATCCGTTACGATGCGATATAGAGATGAAGGCGGTTTGTATGATAAAGGGGTCATCAATCCCGTTTATTCCCATCTGTATTATTTGTCCCCGGCAGCGTTCTGGAAGGGGGCACCTGAAGCGGAGCTGGAAGTGCGTTTTCGGGATTCACGATACAAGGTGAGCTCGAATGTGCCGCTTGTGCGGAAGGATACAACGACCTATCAGGCGAGACTGGATGGACTGCCCGATACGGAATGGTACTTTTCCTTCACGAGTACGAGCGGACTTTTGTATCCAACCAATATGCAGACGGCTCATAACAGCTATATTTTGCTTGCTTCACTCGCTATGCTTCTCATCGTGGCTGCGGCTTCCTCGTATTGGAGAAGCAGATGGATCTATGCGTCCGGTGCTGCGGCCATTATAGGATTTACCGTGTTCTATATACGCAAAATCGGGGGGTATCCCTTCAATTTTATTTTTGTAGGAGCAGTAGATTTGTTCATGGGACTCGTGGTGCTTGCCGTCTATTTCAGACTTCGAAGACTGTGGAACAGGCCAAAGTAGCTTTTAATTGTGTCAAGCGTGTGTTATTGAAGAAAATCTATTTCATTTATTGCCAATTTGAGGTATTTTTGAGGTAGACTACGATTTCGCAGGAAAAAGTAGGCTCTAATTACTATTCCGTTTCTCCCAGTACAAAGGAGGGAAGACATCATGAATCATCGAAGTCAGTCGAACCAGTGCCCCTATCACGCCCTGACTGCACTTGGAGGAAGAGAAGGATTGAGCGGCAAGGCCGCAGCTCCTGAGACCATCGAGCCTGCAGCTCTGGATTCCGAAGCCTTGAACGAGCCATGGATCCAGCTGGACGACCATACCGAGGTATTGGCGCAAATGCATATGATCGGCTTGACGGAAGAAGATCTTAAGCTGATCGCATCATTCGGTCCGGTCATTTCATCGCAAATCGAGCGGGTTACGGCATCCTTTTACGACTCCGTCGGGCGAGTCGATTCCTTGGAGCAAATCATCATTCAGCACAGCACCGTGGAACGGCTGCGCCAGACGTTATCGAACCATTTGATCGAAATGTTCAACTGTCGGATCAATCCAACATTTATTGAAAAAAGGCTTCGGATTGCGGCGGCTCATCAGCGTATCGGCTTGTCTCCCAAGTGGTATATGGGAGCGTTTCAAAATTTGCAAAATACGCTGCTCGATATCATTCGAGAGCTTGATGAGCGGATAGATACGATAAATTTGGGCCAAGCCGTTACGAAGCTGTTAAGCTTCGAGCAGCAGCTTGTATTGGAAGCCTACGAGAGCAAAATTCAGCATCAGGCCGATCATGACGAATTGACGGGTCTGCCGAACCGGAGGATGTTCAATCAGGTGCTGTCTCAGCGTATTGAGGCGAACCGCGACAGTCAAACGGAATTTGCCGTGATGATGCTCGACATCGACCGGTTCAAGATGATCAACGACTCCCTGGGACATACATACGGCGATATTTTTCTTAAAGAAATGAGCACGAGAATACGTGATAGTATCGATGACGATCAGGTGATGCTGGCCCGGATGGGGGGGGACGAGTTCACGCTCATTTGCAGCGGCGATTTCGTCGAGGATAAAGTATCCCGTTTGGCACGCAGCATTATTTCGGCTATCGGGCAGCCCTATCATTTGAAGGATAACGATTTCTATGTAACGGCCAGCATTGGAATCGCCATCTATCCCGATCACGGCTTGGACGCGGTGCAGCTGCTCAAAAATGCCGATACCGCCATGTACGAAGTGAAGAAAGGCGGAAAAAACGGATATCAGTTTTACACGAACGAGCTCGACGTGCAGCTGATGGAGAAGATTGAGCTGGAAGGCTACCTGCGGAAGGCGATTGCGAAAAACGAGCTGATGCTGTACTACCAGCCTCAAATCCGTACCGGCGACAGCCGGATGGTCGGCGTGGAAGCCTTGGTAAGGTGGAATCACCCGACCAAGGGGGTACTATCGCCGGGCATGTTTATTCCGATTGCGGAGGAGACGGGCATGATCACGGAGATCGGAACCTGGGTGCTGCGGGAGGCTTGCAGACAAATGAGGGAATGGCACCTTCAAGGGGGGCCGCTGATCCCGGTATCCGTCAATTTGTCGTCGCATCAGTTCCATCAATCGAACCTGGTAGATTACATTAAGAGCATTTTGGAGGAAACCGGGCTGGAGCCGCAATATCTGGAGCTGGAGATTACAGAGAGCATGATGATGGACGCCTCGGTTTCCACCGTTATTTTGAATAAGCTCAATGAGCTGGGAATCCGCATCAGTCTGGATGATTTCGGGACAGGCTACAGCTCGCTCAGCTACTTGAAAATGCTGCCGATCGACAAGCTCAAAATCGACCGGTCGTTCATTACCGACATCACCGTCAACGATAACGACAAGGCTATTGTAGCGACGATTATTGCGATGGCTCAGCATTTGAAAATGGATGTCATCGCCGAGGGCATCGAGACGAAGGATCAGCTCGACATCCTAACGGCGAATGATTGCCGTGAAATTCAAGGATATTACTTCAGCCGTCCGTTATCTGCCGATGAGGTCGAATCAGCCTTCTTCGTTCCTTTAAGGTAGGTGCGGTGAAACGGGAGGCGGAGCACGGCCGGTTTACAAGGGTTGACTCATGCGGTGCAGTCAGGTCGCCGTCATGGGGCGGCCCTTTTTTCTCCCTACGGCTCTTGTGGAATGGAAATGGAGATACAAGGAGAAATTAAACACAAATGACTACAATTGGGTGGTTGGCCAATGAAAAAAATATGGAATATTTATGTTACCGACTTGCGCAACATCGCCAAAGTGCCAACAGGCCTTCTGCTTATGATCGCGATAGCTATATTACCGTCTGTTTATGCGTGGATAAATTTGAAAGCGATGTGGGATCCGTATTCGAATACATCCGGCATTAAAATTGCCGTGACCAGCCTCGACCAAGGGGCGACGGTGAGAGATAAGCCGTTCAATATCGGCGACGAGGTGGTGAAGAGCCTGAAGGACAACCATCAGCTCGGCTGGATTTTCGTCGATGAGGAGGAGGCGCTTAAGGGCGTCGAGCGCGGCCGCTATTATGCGAGCCTGCTCATTCCGGCCGATTTTTCCGGCAAAATAGCGGGGATCGTCGAGGGGAACGTGCAGAAGCCGGAAATCCAGTATACCGTCAACGAGAAGCTCAATGCCGTTGCGCCGAAGATCACCGAAAAGGGCGCGACTAATGTTACGGCGCAGATCAGCGAAAATTTCATTAAAACGGTAAGCGAAACCGTGTTGTCCCGCATGAAGGAGCTGGGGCTGGAATTCGAGCAGCAGCTGCCTACCATCCGCAAGGTCGAGAGCCGGATTCTGGAGCTGGAATCCCGCCTGCCGGAAATTGCCGAGATGGGAGGCAAGGTACTGGAGCTCGAGCAAAAGCTGCCGGATATTAAGGAGAAAGGCGATAAAATCGTCGAGCTGGAGCAAAAAATCCCCGATATCGATAAGGCCGGAGCAACGATTCTGAAAATCGAGGAGCAGTGGCCGAGACTGAACGAAGTGGCGCAGGAAGTGCTCGTCATTCAGCAAAAGCTGCCGGACATCCAGCGTGCGGCGGACCGCATCGTGGAGATCGACCAAAACTTTTCGAAAGTGGAGGACGTCCTGAACACGGCGATCAACGACGTTCGCAAAGCGGACGAAATTGTCGGTGCGGCGCTCGGGGCATTGCCCAAGCTGGAAGCTATTGCTACGGACGGAAGGGCGTTTGCCGACGGGCTTAGCGATTTCTTGAAAAACAATGAGCCGGCTTTTCAAGCGCTCATCCCTGTCGTGAAGCAAAACCTCATCTTGCTGCAGCAGACGGCGGATGCCGTTACGCAAATTACGGAGCAGCTGCAGGATGCGAATATCGATCCGAAGCCGCTGCTGAACGTGCTGACGTTCTTGGCCGACCGGCTGACGACAGCGGTGAACGTCCTCGACCGGCAGATCGACCTGTTCACCCGGTTGAACAGTTATTTGCCCGGCGGACCGCTCAGTGGCGTGATCGACCGGCTGAACGCCGTCCGGACGAACTTCAGCGAGCAGGTCCAATTGATGAATGCGATTGTGACGGCGGTTCAAAAAGGCGAGCGGCCGGCCAAGCAAATCGTCGACAATTTGAACAAGCTGTCCAAGGATGCCAGCGCCGCATTGGGCTCGATTATTTCCCGTTACGATACGGAAATCGTTCCGAATATAACGAAGGCATTAAAGCAGCTTCAATCCGTTGCAGCCAATGCATCCGATGTGCTTCAAACGTTGAAGACGAAGCTGCCGGATATTAAGGCGATTTTGCAGGATGCGCAGACGGGCATTCATTTTGCCCAGACCGAGCTGGACGCGCTGCAGAGCAATTTGCCGCAAATCCGTGCACGCCTTCACGAGGCGGCAGGTACGATTCAAAATAAGATGAATGAGTTTACGAATGCCGTTAATGCCGCGGCGCCTTTTATCCAGAATGATTTGCCCAAGGTGGAGCAAAAGGTGCACCAAGCGGCCGATTTTATCCGTAACGACCTGCCCGCATTGGAGGATGAGCTGCGTAAGCTTTCGAATATGTACCAGACCCGTTTTGTCGAGGTGGAAAATGCAGTTCATGAAGTGGCGGGTCTCGTTTCGAACAATCTTCCGGAATTTGAAGCTGCCGTCCACAAAGCGGCGGACCAAATACGGCGGCTGGAAGGGCAAAACAGCATCAGCGAGCTGCTGCAGTTTTTGCAGAACGATGTTCAGAAGGAGAGCGACTTCCTGGCCAATCCTGTGCTGATTAAAGAGGACAAAAAATACCCGATTCCGAATTACGGCTCAGCGATGAATCCTTTTTACACGACGTTATCGCTATGGGTTGGCGCTATGCTGCTCGTGTCGCTGCTAAAAGTGGATGTAGAAGGCTCGGAAGGCGTGTACAAAAGCTATGAGGTGTACTTCGGAAGATTACTGATTTTCCTTACGATAGGCTTCTGCCAGGCTTTGATCGTGACGCTTGGTGATTATTTCATCCTCGGCACGTATGTCGTCCATAAAATCTGGTTCGTGCTGTTCGCGATCTTGATAAGCGCCGTGTTCATTTCGATCACATACACGCTTGTGTCCGTGTTCGGCAATATCGGCAAAGGACTTGCGATCATCTTCCTCGTGCTGCAATTCTCGAGCTCGGGAGGGACGTTCCCGATCAGTACGGCGTCCCCGTTCTTCCAGAGCTTGAATCCGTTCATGCCGTTTACGTATGCGGTAGGGCTGATGCGCGAGGCGGTCGGCGGCATATTGTGGGAAGTGGTGCTGAAGGACATCTTCTTCCTGCTCGTCTTCATCTTGCTCTGCTACATTGTCGCTGTAGTGCTGAAGAAGCCGCTCAGCGGCTATACGAAGCGGGTGGCCGAGAAGGCCAAGCAGACGAAGCTGATATCGTAGGAGTTATTTTGACGAAAACGCTGTTGCGAAAAAGGTTGGCCACTGGCTGTGGAACGATGATGAGCGGCGGTAGTTGTTGAAGGGAGGCTCTGCAGAAGCAGAGCCTCCTGCTGCCGAGAAATCCGGTTACGGAAAAAGGGTGATAGGAGTAGGCAGGGTATCTCCTGCTTACGATGCCAGTTTTCCTGGGGAAAGCTCTTAGGTTGCATCGGCATGATCGTGTGATAGCGAACATGCACTTCGAATCAGATTGCAGTTGGCTCGAGGAGAACATTTGGTTGTTGATCGGACCGTGGATCCGTTATTTTATCAAAAAGTGCTCTATTTCTAAGGTGATCGGACTACAGATCCGTTATTTCACCAAAAAATGCTGTTCTTGCAGGTAAAATCGGCAAGTAACGGCCTCTCGGTCCGATCGAACGGCAAGAGTAGCATTTTTCTAGGGAATAACGGATCTCCTGTCCGATAGCCTGACTCCAAGACCGATGGACGGCGCGTTCGTAACAATAGATTCTAGGACAACCAGGGAAAATTGCAGCGTAACCGACTACGAAAGTTTTCAATCGAATGCTGAAATCGCAGGCTTCTGAAGCGTTCACTGGTTATTTAGATCTACCGCAGACGCAGCCTCTCTTTTCGCAGAGCCGTCTCTCGGGCCAGCTTATGCGATAGCCGATCCCCCTACAGCTCCGTAGGCAGACCATGCTGATACATTATCAGGCAGTCGTTGTTGCGGGCGAGAGTATCCATCGTTTTACCGTTCGGCCGGGCATAAATAACCGGGTAGTCCGCTTCGTCGTAATGGAGGCGGATGGGGAAGGCGAGCTTTTCCTCGGTCGTTGAGTACTCGGCCTCCACCCCTTCTTTGTTGCCGCGGGCATCTAGCCGGATCCAGCGCTGCAATGAGCTTAAGTAGACCGCGTTCAGCGCATGAATGCAATGGCCGGTGTCCGGCGTATCGCCGATCGTCAGCCTTTGATAGCAGAAGCCCGCCGGTATGTTCAGGCTGCGCAGCAGGGCCGCCTGCAAATTCGACTTGGCATAGCAAATGCCGTGGCCGTGCTCCAGAACCTCGGAAGCGGAGCGGGTCACCTGCCTGCTCTGGATGTCCCAGGAATGGGCAATCTCGTCGCGGACAAATTCGAATACGGCTTTGACGATCGCCTGCTCATCCGTCAGCCCTGAGGTGATGCTGCGTGCCGTATCTTGAATGCGCGGATGATGAAAGTCAATAACGTCGGAATGTGGCAAATAATCGATTAACTGATTGGACTCGCATACCAACTTCATGAATTTGTCCCTCCGTTGCACAGTTTTTATGGCTAATTGTTATGTGTGTGTGAGAATAATTGATACTAACTATGCTTAAAACGGATGGATTTGTCAATATGAGTAAAAAGAAAAGTTTAATATTGACTAAAAGCCAGTCCTATGTTAATTTATGTAACATGAAAGTCAAAAACTAAATCATTCAAGCTTGTCAACGATGCCAAGCTTGTGTCGGCAATAGAGCCGCTTTCTTTGATTCCAGAAGAAGGCGGCTTTTTGTGCGTTCGGCTAAGAAAGACGATGCGGTTCCCCCGTATCATTCGTCCTTGATCAAGCCGCCACAACCGACCGGCTTTGCCATGGCCGGATCCCGCTTGCCTGCTGTAATCAGGCTCCGGCATTACTATCACTCGGAGGTGTTGTTCATGTATCGTCCGGTATTTGAGAGAGGAAAGCCAGCTTTTGCAGGAATTCGCACATTTATGCACCTGCCGCACGTGCAGACTTTGGATCAGGTGGACTATGCGGTGATCGGGAATCCGTTCGACACGGGAGCGAGCTTTGCTATCGGCACGCGCTTCGGACCTTCGGCGATTAGGGACATGTCGCAGAGAATCCGTCCGACGAATCCGGCTCAGGGGATCGATTCCAGCGAGTATTTGTCCGGCATCGATTACGGCGATTTGACCGTACACCCCGGCTATATCGAGCAAAGCTACGAAGCGATCGAGGAGCAGCTGCAGCCGTTTTACGAACGGGGCATCGTTCCGATCATATTAGGCGGCGACCATTCGATCTCCTACCCGCATATTAGAGCGGCCTCCCGGACCTATGGCCCTATCAGTCTCGTTCATTTCGACTCCCATTCCGATGCGTGGAAGCCTATCGAGGAGAGCCGGCAGTTTTCGCACGGCAGCATGTTCTGGCATGGGGCGCAGGAGGGCTGGATCGACACGTCGAGCTCGATTCAAATGGGCATGCGCGGCTGCTCGAGCTTGACCCACTATGAGGAGACGAGGGCGCTCGGCTTTGACCTGCTGACGACGGATCAGGTGAAGAAGCTCGGGCCAGAGGCACTGTGCAGCCACATCAAGGAGCGGGTTGGGTCGAAGCCGGTGTTCCTCACCTTCGACATCGATTTTCTCGATCCGGTATTCGCTCCCGGAACGGGAACGCCGGAGGTCGGGGGCTTCACGACCTATGAAGCGATTCAAATGATCCGCGGCCTCGCCGGCTTGAACATTATCGGCTTCGATCTGGTTGAGGTGCTGCCGGACCGCGATCCGACCCGTGTGACGGCGCTGAATGCGGCGCAGGTTGTGTATGAGGTGATCACGCTGCTCGCTCTGAACAAGCGCAGTGCATTGGAGCGGGCGACGGCGGTAGTCGAAGCTTGATTGCGAGAACCCTCCTTAAAGAGGGATAGAAGCGGGAGCTACCCGGAACAAACGACGGAGCCGACCAATAGGGATGGCTCCTTCTTTGTCATTATGCCGGCGGCCGGAATCCCACACCTGCTTCCCTCTCCGCGTACAAACGTATATTGTCCGCCAAAGACGCCGCAAGGCGTTTTTTTCAGATAGGACTGCCTCTAGCCGAGCGGTTTGCCTACTATCCTTCGTAATTAGATCTTATAAGAAATTCGTAAAATCAGACAATTTTATCGGAGCGGGACGTGCTAAGATACAAAAGACATTGGAAATCGACGATGGCATAGGGAGGTTGGTTAATGATGAAAGCGCTATCTTGAGTCTGATCCTATTTTGTGAATCGGCATCAGAGGAAGAATGTATCTTAATCCACCAAAAACAATAGGAAAGGAAATGGGGCTTATGCTGGACAAAATCAAGCTGATCCTAATGATTTGCCTCTTCACGGCATTCCTCTATCCGTTCGGTTCGGCACCGGGAGCCGTTCAGGCGGAAACGCTGCCCAATAAGACCATCATTATCGATGACGGAAGCATCACCGTCGATGAAGCTGTTACTCCAGATGCTCAGAATGCTGTCAATGGCTACTCCGCACAGAATTGGAACGTCTCTTCCAACGTAAAGGGCTATAACAATTCCAGCACGGTATGGACGGATACCGCAGGCAGATCGGTCACATGGAATCCGAGACTGGAGGCAGGCACAGCGAGAATATCGTTTCATAAGCTCAATTGGTCGGATAAAGCGGATAGCAATGTAAAAGTTGAAATCGTTCATAACGGAACGACGAATGTCCTGTATTTGGATCTGCGGCCTTCTTCTGGCGGAACGGGCTGGATTGATTTGGGGGAGTACGTATTCTCCGGCATCGGTGAGGAGTTCGTCAGACTAACCCGTGTACAACCCACGACCAGTACCATTCTAACGCGGGCAGATGCTGTAAAGTTCGAAGGCAATATCAAGCAAAAAGCGCCTAATAAGACTATCATCATAGATGATGGAAGCATCTCCATCGATGGAATCGTTACCCCTGACGCTCAGAACGCTAACAATGGATATTCCGCTCAAAGCTGGAATTCAAGCACGGGCGTGAAAGGCTATAACAATTCCAGTTCCGCGTGGACGGATACCATCGGCAAAACGGTATCTTGGAATCCGAGGCTGGAGGCGGGCAGGGCAAGAATATCGTTCAATAAGCTGGATTGGCCGGATAAAGCGGACAATAACGTAAAAATTGAAATCGTCCATAACGGAGTAACGGACGTCAAGTTTCTGGACCTTAGACCTTCGGTCGGGGGTGCCGGCTGGATTGATTTGGGGGAGTACGATTTTTCCGGAATCGGAGAAGAATTCGTCAGACTGACCCGTATTCAGCCTACGACCGGCAACATTTTAACACGGGTCGACGCCGTAAAATTCGAGGGCAATATCAAGCAAAAAGCACCTCCGCTGCCTCCGCTGCGCAGCCGTACGCTCACGAATCTCGCATACGAAGAAAAAGGAAGCATCCAAAACGAAAGCTACAAGGCAACCTTTTATGAAGCTTCTTGGGACGGCGGCAAAGCAATCGTTAGAGACTTATTCTACAAGGATCAGGATACCGGGAGCTGGGTGGCCGTCAATACCGAGGCGGAGAGACTTGAGGAGCAGTGGGTCCTGCTGGACGGAAATGCGGGGAGCCGAAGCGATTATTACAGCACGATGAACAAGCGATGGATTACGTTCGACGGGATCGAATTTCCTGACGGCCAAACCGCTACGCTGACAGACTCTTTGCACGCAAGCGACTACGATCTGCAAGTGAAATGGTCGCTGGCGGGGGACCGGCCGGAGCTGGCATACAGCTTTACCCCACGTCGGGACGGCAATTATGTGATAGGCTATCAATCCTTCACAGCGGAGTCGGCCTCAGCCGTAAATGAAGTGCTGAGCGGGTTCAAGTCTCATGCGAAAATGATCGGTACGGTGGAATCGATAGGCCTGTGGGAGCTGACCGCACCGATGAGTCTGGTTGAGAAAAACGATGATACGGGAGCCTCCTTTACGTATGGTGTCTTCATTCCGGCTAAAGAACTGCCGCTTGCCTATGAACCGGCGGGAGGCATATCCAATCAGCGGCTGGGCATGAGCCTGGTCAACAATGAAGGCGGAGTGCAGCCGATTGTGTATGCGCCCCAGCTCGGGAATCATTCGCTGATGACCGCTGAGTACACATACCGGTTTCATATCGGGCTCAGTGTACAAAGAAGCAGCTTATATAAGGCCTACGAGGATATACTCCGCAGCGAGTACCATTATACCGCCTATCGGAAAAATGGTTCCGGCAAGTCTCTTACCGATGCGATGTTTAACATGATCGATCTACTCAAAATCGAACCGCAAGGTGACGATTCCGCCGATTACGTTCCGTCGCCGAGCGGATGGTGGAGCAGGGCCAAGGGCTTCATTGATATCGAGAACGAGGATGCGGTTCGTACTACCTCGAACGGCGTGCTGCTAGGAGCGTACTATGTAACAGGTGACGATCAGCTTTACGACACTAGAGCATTGCCGTCTATTCAGTATGGACTATCGCGTAACAATGTCGGGTGGTCTCCGAAGCAGAAGCCGGTTTACAGTGTGCCGTCCTTATGGAAAATGACATCCATGCCGTTCGATGTTTCCACTATAGCCGCTCTGCACCAATTGACGGGCGGTACGGCGGGAGTATATGAAATGGGGCAGGAGGAATACCGGTTCCGCAATCCGGAGCTGAAAGATCGTGGCCCCGTCATCCAACCGCTTATGATGTATCGCATGACCGGGAATCCGCAATATTTGCAAGAGGCCAAAACCGCAGCGGACAGCTATATAGCGCAGCATATCGATACTCCTGCATCCGTTAACGTGGACAAGAACGAGTTTATTTTTAACTTCGGCAAGCTGTGGATGGAAATACTGGAGCTGTACGAGGAAACGAAGGATACCAAATATTTGAATGCCGCCTACAAGGAAGCCAAGCGGTATGCCACCATGTTCGTGGCGCGCCCGGTTCCAGAAGGCACCGTGACGATCACGGCTCCGCAGTCGCCGCTCGCGGAATCGTTCCATTGGCCTGCAAGCGCCAAATACGATTATCCGCGTGAAACGCTTCCGGAGCACGAGGCCGGAGGAAAAACGGCCGACAGTTGGCTTGTGTCGCCGAGCGGTCTTACTTATGAAGCCGGAAATACGTCTTCGGCCTATCGGATGAATGCGCAAGAGGCGCCTTTTATGCTGCGCTTGTCTTTGTATACCGGTGACAAGCTGCTTGCGGATATTGCGCACAATTCGGTCATCGGCCGGTATTCCAGCTACCCCGGCTATTATTACAAGGGCTTTACCGTCAGTCAGCTCGAGCCGGACTATCCGCTGCTGGGTCCGAGCGAAGCTACTTCCATCTATTATCACCATATCCCGGCGCAGCTTGGCCAAACAATGGATTATTTGATCAGCGAGCAAATGCTGAGATCGAACGGGAGCATATCGTTTCCTTCCGTTTTTGAAACGGATTTCTTATGGTTCAAATACCATTTGTACGGTCATAAGCCGGGAAGCTTTTATGGTAATTCCAATGTTTGGCTGTGGATGCCTAAGGGGATTATCGAGTCCAATCATCCTCAAATGAACTGGATTACGGCGGAGAGCGGCGATAAGTTCTACATCAGTCTCGCAAGCGAATCCCGCACTGAAAAGAATGTGACCATCAAGCTCAATCAAAGTCTGATCGGCTTTGATCCAACCCGTGCGTATACTGTCAAAATCATCCGCGACAATGGGGCGGAAGAGCCGGACGTCATGAAAAACGGCAAGATTACAACGAAGGTATCACCCCGCGGTATCACGGCGATCATCGTTGAAGGATTGAACATCCAAGTACCTTTGCACAAAACAAGAGCAGCTGCAGATACTTCCGACGCCAGCTATTTCTTCGATACGCACAGTCCGATCGACGCTGTCAAAGGAATGCTGATCGTCAAGCCTGATGAAACCTCCTATGATGCCTATGTGCAGGCCAAAACGACCAAGCCGGCAACGCTGCACTACTCGCTGGACGGCGGGAACACATATACTACGGTACCCGACATGATTTATCCAATGGAATGGTCGATCCGGGTAAATAACCTGACCCAAACGTTCACCTATTATGTGGAATCAGAGAATAAGCAGACCCGCGCGAGAACGCTGTATCTGCCTGATCGGGTGGCGGTTCCTCCGGTCCAGCCGGCTTGGCAGCCGGGGTCGTCTATCATTGTAGATAATGTCGAAGCCGAAACGGAAGGAACCTGGATACGGGATACATCGGCGGACGGCTATTACTATGACAGCTATGTTTATGCGAAATCAACGACAGGCGCGGCGACCAGCAAAATTCGTTTTCGTCCGAAGCTGCCGGAAAGCGTAACCTACAATGTCTATTACAAGCTCCCTCAAATCACGGTCGCGAGTGAGAACTGGACGACGAATGCCCCGGTTACCGTGTATTATGACGGGGGATCGCAGACGCTTACGGTAGATGA
The DNA here is from genome assembly GCF_042793215.1 of Paenibacillus sp. NPDC056579. Lineage (NCBI taxonomy): Bacteria > Bacillati > Bacillota > Bacilli > Caryophanales > Paenibacillaceae > Paenibacillus > Paenibacillus sp. NPDC056579. The sequence continues at coordinate 48,104 of NZ_JBHTVD010000014.1, read as the reverse complement.
AAAGACGGGAGATGGAACATGGGTATTCTTGGGGGCATTTCCTTTCGCTGCAGGTAACGGCGGGTATATCGAGCTGAACAACAAGGCCAACAACGCCCGGGTCGTTGCCGATGCCTTCATGTGGGTAAGTCCAAATGCGAATCCGCAGCTGGAGTCGGTCACGATCTCGTCAGACCGGAACGTGCTCGAAATGACCAAAACCGCACAGCTGAAAGTAACAGGATATCTGAGTACCGGGTTGATGGCTGATCTGACGAATGCGGAAGTGCAGTACACAGTCAACCGAACCGACCTGGCTTCCGTTGACAGCAACGGTGTGCTGACGCTCCATCGCCTCGATGGGGTAACGGAGCGTATCGAGGTTCAAGCAACGGTAACATGGAACGGGACCAACTTGATCACGACTCCCCTGTCCATCGCGATCAAGGACTTGGTGGTCATTGTGGACAGTACGAATACAGAAGGTTTATACATCGCGCAAGGCTCATGGAGCCAAAGCAATTTATCCGGCTACAAAACCGGCGTCAAGTCCCGCTATACAACGGTCGAAGGCTCAGCGGCGACGTGGATCGCCAAGCTCCCGGAAGGGAGGTATACCGTCTCCATCTACAAGATCGCCCACACTTCGGGCCAGGATAAAAACGTTAAAGTGGAAGTGAAGCACCAGTCGGTGACGGAGGTCACGTATATCGATCAATCCTCCAATTCCGGCTGGGTTAATCTCGGGACGTTTGACCTTGCGGGAGACGGCAGCGAGTATGTCCGGATGACGAGAGTGTCCCCGACTACCTTAGATCCGCCGACTCCGCCTGCCGACATGATTTATACGAGGGCCGATGCAGTCAGGTTTGAGCGGCATTCTAATCGTCCCGGCCCGCTGTTGACGGCGGATACAAGCAATAACACGGCAGGCCAACCGATCGATGTGACCTTTACCGATGATGCAGCGTGGCGCAGCGCAATCGGCAGCATCGAAGTGGACGCCCCGTCGTTAAGCGAAGCCGGAGAAGCACGCATTAAGTATGGATCCATCGAAAGCTTGAACGGATAGGTTTTCTCATAAGTGATGCATCCCCTCACGGAAGATAGTATGCTGCAAGTTCGTGGTTACAACGAACATACTACTGTCGGACGTGAGGGGTTTTTCTATTTGAATCTTGGAGGAAAGGGTGAACCATGCGGAAGTTCGAATGTTTCCCGCTCGGTGGCGGAACGTTCCATTGCCTACTTAAGATCTTGTAAGAAATGCTTAAAATCGAAGAATTATTGCGTTTCATCCCGTGCTATCATAAATACAAATAAAGCAGAGGTGATGAAATGCAAACGAAGCTGGCGAAGGAGGGCATCCCCCTCCTCAATAGCCGGAAACCCATGCTGGTAAGAAATTTACAAAGATACAAGACGATGTATCTTCTTTTGTTCCCGGCATTGATCTATTTCGCCGTCTTCAAGTATATCCCGATGGCGGGGATCATCATCGCGTTCAAAAATTACAACATGGTGTTGGGTCTATGGGACAGTCCCTGGGTGGGGCTCAAAAACTTCAAGGATTTTATTAACGGCGTCTATTTCTGGGATATTATGTGGAACACGATCGTCATCTCGGTGTATAAGCTGATGTTCGGCTTCTCCGCTCCCATCATCCTTGCGCTGCTGCTGAATGAAGTCGCCGTTCCATGGTTTAAGAGAGTCGTGCAGACGATTACGTATTTGCCTCATTTTCTGTCCTGGGTTATCGTGTACGGACTGATGGTCGCCTTGCTAGCCCCGGGAGACGGATTGGTTAATTTGCTTCTTAAGGATAACGGGCTACAGCCGATCTCCTTCCTGACGGAGCCTGCCTGGGGAAGAACGCTGATTGTCGTCTCTGATATATGGAAGGATATCGGATGGGGAGCGATATTGTATCTTGCGGCGTTATCGGGGATCGATCCGAGCTTATATGAAGCGGCACGCATAGACGGCGCTTCCAAGTGGAGACAGCTTTGGCACGTTACGTTACCCGGCATTCGAGGCGTCATCATTCTTATGCTGATCCTGAAGCTAAGCCATATACTGGATGCAGGCTTCGACCAGGTATACATGTTCGCCAATTCCTTCAATCAGGAGAAGATCGATATTATCGATACCTGGGTATACCGAGAAGGCTTGGAGCGGCTGCGGATCGGATTGGCTACCGCGGTAGGATTATTTAAAGCCGTCATCGGATTTGTGCTAGTATTGGCTGCCAATAAGCTGGCCAAGAAATTCGACGGGCAAATTTGGTGAGGTGATCCATTGCAATGTTACATCAATCATTCGGGGAAAAAGCGGGACAAGTCGTCATCTATACCGTTCTATTCTTACTCTCCGTGCTGTGCTTGTTTCCCTTTCTGTATGTAGTCGCAGTTTCCGTTACTCCGGAATCGGAAGTGCTGAAAAAAGGGATTGTCATCATACCCGAGGCCGTTACCTTCACGGCTTACCGGGAGGTTTTCCAAGCGCACGGCATAGGTCAGGCATATCAAATCACGTTGTTTCGTACGATCGTAGGCACTGCGCTCAACATGCTTTTTACGGTCATTGCCGCGTATCCGCTATCGAAAAAATATTTGCCAGGCCGCAGCCCCTTTTTGCTGTTCATTATCTTTACGATGATGTTCGGAGGGGGACTGATTCCCACGTACTTATTAATCCGTTCGCTCGGCTTGCTAAATTCACCGTGGGTACTCATTATCCCGCACTTGATCAGCGCGTTCAATCTGGTGATTATCAAAGGCTTCTTCGAGCAGCTGCCAGCCGAAATCGAAGAGTCTGCCAGGGTTGACGGCGCAAGCGAGCTCCAATCGCTGTGGAAAATCATAATCCCGCTCTCGCTGCCCGTCCTTGCCACGGTTTCCTTGTTCTATGCTGTGGGACATTGGAACAGTTATTTCGACGCGATCGTTTACATTAATGATACGAACCTGATGCCTTTGCAGGTGGTCTTGCGCAACATTCTGCTGAATGTGCAGGCCCAAAGCGCCGATGTCCTTGCCAATGCAGAGCCTGTCAGCACTCTCGCCCTGCAGATGGCTGCCGTGGTTGTAACAACGGTGCCGATTCTGATAGCGTACCCGTTTTTGCAAAAGCATTTTACCAAAGGCGTGCTGATGGGCTCCGTTAAGGGGTAACAAGAATGGATTGCTGACGCTGTTATGGTCATGTATTAATAGTGAATATAAAGGAGAGGTCCGTATGCAACGCAACAATAGCAAAAAAGCGGTATTACCCGTCTTGGCTGCCGTAATTGGCTTAGGCACGGTCATGTCGGGCTGCGGGGGAGCAGCGGAATCGCCATCGGCGCCTTCCGATAGTCCACAAGCCCAGACCGACAAATTCGCGGAAAAAATGAAAATCACGATGTTCAACCAAGGAACCTTCAATGCAGCGGCTCCGATTCCTTCCCGCGAAGTGGACATCCCGCGCCAAATGTTGGAAAAAGCGGTAAACATCGATCTGCAAATGACGGTTCCCCAAGGCGGTCAAGCGACAACCAAGCTGAATACGCTTATTGCCGGCGGAGATATTCCGGATCTGATCTTCATGAAAAGCCGTTCCGATCTCGCTCAATATTATGACCAAGGCATCCTAGCGGATTTGACTCCGTACTTGGATCAATTTCCGGAGCTGAAGAAGCGCTGGACGAAAGAAGCATGGGAAGCCATGCAATATAAGGGAAAAACGATAGCTGTTCCCGGATATGACAATGTGAGCGGAATTATCGGAAGTCTGTTCATCCGTAACGACTGGCTGAAGAAATTGAATCTGAAGGTGCCGACAACCCCCGATGAGCTGTTCGCCGTAATGAAAGCTTTTACCGAGCAAGACCCGGACGGCAACGGCAAGAACGATACGTACGGTTTTATAGGGGGCATGAATAAAGAAGGCGTTCTGCAAACCTACGGCTTCGATATGCTGATGTGGATGTTCGGCGTTAACCCTCCTGGTGCGATTGATGTGAAGGATAACAAGCCCGTGCTGCTGTTTACGGATCCGAAGATGAAAGAGGCTCTCTCTTACATTCAAAAAATGATGGAAGCCAAGGTTGTGGATCCGGACTGGGTTACGATGAACGACTCCGCTTTGCTCGATCAAAAGCTCTACAAGGGTAAGGTCGGCTTCATGGTAAGAGATGCTCGCAGGCTGGAGCCGGAAGCGCAGGAGAAAATGAAGGAGGTCGGCGGTGAGGTGCCGGAATGGATCATCATTCCTCCAATGAAAGGTCCTTACGGTGATCAAATATTGGAGAGGAAGGGCTTCCAAAGCAATTCCTGGGCCATCTCCGTGAAGGCGGATAAAGCCAAAATCATCCGGATCTTGTCCATGCTCGAATATTATTATACGGATAAAGAAGCCTATCCCCATTTTGCTTACGGGCTGAAAGGAACGCACTGGGATCTGGTGGACGGCAAGCCCAAAACGAAAACGCTCACGAAAGAAGTCAAGGATAAGTACATCTGGGTCGATCATTATCGCATGCCCCGTCGCGGCGATGATTCCGAGTATTTCAATTTTGCCAATCCGAAGACGGCGGAGGCATTCACCAATAACCAGAAGTATGTGGCGCCAACATTGCCCGGAGCGTTCCTGACGCCGGATCCGAACGATTCTTTGGCTGCAGAACGAGTCCGGTTTATCAACGAAAGCTTGGTGAAATTCATGAGCGGCAAAGAACCGCTATCCAATTGGGATAACTATATCAAAACCTTGGAAACCAAGTTTGAGCTTCCGAAATATAAAGATATCGTAACGAAACAGTTTAAAGAACAAGGTGTAATAAAGTAACTCGAAGGAGGGGCGATCGATGTCCCTCTTTTCCCCGTCTCTATGGTATGATACTTTCGTACATGAATGCAGCCGTCAAAGGAAGATGAACGATGCGGAGAAAATTAAGCCTGCCTATCAAATTATTTCTCATGTGCTTTGCCTTTGTTTTAAGCTGTATTATCCTGATAAGCCAATTATCGTACGCTTACGTTCAGAAGGAAATAAGAACTAACGACTCCTACTATACGAGCCAAATATTGGCCAAGGTCGACCAGTATTTAACCGTCAATTTCTCTTCCTTTCAAACGATTTTATTCTCCGTTGAAACCTCGGTGAAAGCCAACCTGAACAGCACGGATGTGATTAAAAAGCAGTTAAGGGAGCTGTATGAGCTCAACAGCAATTATGTCAGTAACGTTTATATCATCAAAAGTGATTTATCTATTATTGGCGGCAGTACGCCTACCCGAATCTTCGATGAACCGCTTCAGGACAGAAAGCCTCTGTTTGATGCGGCCATGAAGAACAAGTGGACTACGATCGTAAGCGAGCCTTATAAGTCGCTGTATTCAGGCTGGACGGTGACCATGGTCCGATCCATGAACGGACTATCGGCTCCTATGGCCGTTGCAGTAGATTTGGACCTTAGAGCGATCGAAGAGACGATTTTTAAGATTAATAAAAAAGAACAAATGAATTTGGCCTTGATCACCTCATCGGGTAATATCATCGTCGGATTTTCAGAAAATAAAGGGTTTCCGGATGTGCAGGACCATACCTTTTCTATCGGACAATGGTCGGCGGAACAAATTATTGAAACCAGCGGCACAAGTATTCAGCTGTACACCAAGGAGGGCAAACCGGTCTCCGTACTGAAGCAGCCGACGGAAAAATTCAATTGGCACATTATCTCGATCAACGACGAATCGCGGATGAAGGCAGCACTGGCAAGGCTTCAAACCTACTATGTCGGTCTGCTGTTCGGGGGCTTGCTCTTAAGCTTGTTTATTTCGTATTTTATCGCCAAGTACATAAGAAATCCTCTGTATTACCTCAAGACGAAAATGAATCTGGTGGAGCAGGGCAACTTCGATGTCATTATTTCTACCAACCGGAACGATGAGTTCGGCGATCTGTCACGGGCTTTCGACCGGATGCTCCAGCAAATCGTAGAGCTGATTCGCCGCTTGGAGATCAATAAAGAGCTGCAGCGAAAGCTGGAAATCCAAGTGCTGCAATCTCAAATCAATCCCCATTTTCTATATAACACGCTTGGCTCCATAAGCAATGTGATCCGTCTGGGCCAATTGGATAAAGTCGATGTGGTCATCGCTTCCCTGATTTCATTGCTGGAGTACGGGATATCGGATTCTGCGGAGAAAGTATCGCTGCGTCAGGAATTGCAGAACGTCAAGGACTATATCTCGATTCAAAACATCCGGTATAACCGTCATTTCGAATTAGTGGAGCATATCGAAGATTCATTGATGGATTTTCCCGTTTTTCGAATGCTGCTGCAGCCTATGGTGGAGAACAGTTTGTTTCACGGATACAACGGGGGGCAAACGGAAGGCCCCATTGCCATTCGTGCGTACCGGGAAGGCGAATTTGTCGTGGTCGAAGTAGTCGATCAGGGAGAGGGAATACCTCATGAACGCATAGAGCGTATATTAAGTCCTGAACCGAAGGATATACAAGTAAACAGGAAACGAATCGGATTGAATAATATTCATGGCCGAATCAGGCTTCATTATGGCGAGCAGTACGGTCTTCAAATCATAAGTACACTAAAGAAAGAAACCCGAGTACGCGCCTTGTTCCCTGCAAGCGCATCAAAGGAGATGCACGATAGTGAGAACTTATACCTGCCTTATCGTTGATGACGAAGATCTGATGGTTCAAAGATTGGAGCTGTTTTTTCAGGAGCTTTCGATGACGGACACGCGATTCCGGCTGATTGGAAAGGCGTATAGCGGCAGGAAAGGCGTGGAAGAAGCGTTAAAGCTGAAGCCGGATATTATCATATCCGATATTGTCATGCCCCAGATGGATGGGATTTCCATGATCGAGCAGCTAAAAGAGCAGCTTCCTCATACCCAGTATATCCTATTGACGGCATACTCTTCGTTTGAATATGCTCAGAGGGCCATTCGCGCCAATATTATGGAATACATTGTGAAGGTTCCTCTGAAGGAGGAGGATGTAAAGCGGGCGCTTCATAAAGCAGCCGGTATTTTGGACGAAATCAAGCAAAAGGACGAGAAGCTTCACTCTTTACATAAATCCGTTCTGGAAAATAAGCACCGGGTACAAAAGCAGTTTTTTAACGAGCTGATTCGAGGAGAAATTCCTTCGCACCGGGCAGCGGAGATGGCTGAACGGATGGAGATTTACTTTTTCCAATCGTATTACTGCTGCTTTATCGTCGAAATGAATCATTATGATAGCTTCCGTAACGAATATTCGGCGGTAGATCAAAGCATTCTTAGGTATGCCATTACCAATGTGGTTGAAGAAACGGTGATGAATTTCGGTGCGAGCTTGGCCTCCGATTTATACGATAACCGCTTCATCGGCTTTCTTTCCTGGGAACGAAGCCGCAGCGATATGGATACGGAGAACGCCTGTCAGACGGTAGGCCGCCAGATCGTCAACCATGTGCATCAATATCTGAATCAATCCGTATCCGTTGCTTTCGGAGGGGCGAACCGGGGCTTGGAGTCGATCCGAAAAGCCTATATAGAAGCGGTCGGCGTGTGTGAGGACTTTTATTATCATGATGAACATACGGTCAAAACGTCCCTCCATCGTTTTCATTATAACAATGGCTTCCGGACGGACTTTCAAAGGGAGCTGAGGGATTTCCTTGCTTGGCTGAACAGAGAGGTGTCCAGGGAGGAAATAGATCAGCGGTTCAAGCTCCTGCACCGGAGTGCCTATGAAAACAAAATCCACCATTCCTTCATGGCGGATTTGCTTCGCGACTTTTACAGGGATGTTACGGCGAAATTCAAAGCTCGGAGCGGCGTGACGCAGAATGCGGAAGAGTTTCCGGCGAAATTCCTTACTTTTTGGGAGCAGCTTGGGTTTATTCGCGATTTTATTTACGAAACCTTGCAGGACGGCAGCCACGCATACCGTACGGAGATCATAAGAGCCAAGCGGTTTATCGAGCAAAATTTGAATCAGCGCTTATCGCTTCAAGCCATTGCCGAGCATGTGAATCTGGCTCCGTCCTATTTCAGCAGCTTGTTCAAGAAAACAATGAATGAAGGCGTCGTCGATTACATCAATCGGAGAAAAATCGAGCTATCGCTGGAGTTATTAAAGGTGCGAGACTATTCCTTATTGGAGCTATGCGATGAAGTTGGGATCGTTAACGAAGGGTACTTTTGCAAGCTGTTTAAACAATTTACGGGGATTACGCCTAAGCAATACCGCAAAAAATTAAATTGAGACCGGCTCTAAAAATCTTATGAGTTTTTCGCAAAATCCTGTAAATAAGTCGTTATGAAATCCACTACCATGATAAGTGTATCTTATTATGGAGGGTTCGTTATGGAGCTAATCAAATCGGATGTAACCGTCGTCGGCGGCGGGATTGCCGGAATATGCGCCGCCATCGCCGCAGCCCGGCATGGATTGAAGGTATCGCTGATTAACGACCGGCCTGTGCTCGGAGGGAATGCAAGCAGCGAGGTCCGGGTTCATATCAACGGATCGACCTATTTGGGCAACAGTCCTTCTTACTATGCGAGGGAGGGCGGAATAGTAGAAGAGCTCAAGCTGAAGGTGTTTCATTATAATCCTTTCTATAACAAGAAGCTCATGCTCTCGATTTCGGATACGGTCCTGCTGGATATGGTCTACGCTGAGCCCGGCATCTCCCTGTTTCTGAACACATGCGTGCATGAAACGGGGATGGAGAACGATAGAATTCAATGGGTGGAAGGTCTTCAGCTTGCTTCCGAAAGAAAATTCCGCTTTGAGAGCCCTTATTTTATCGATTGCTCCGGCGACGGGATTGTCGGTTATCAGGCAGGGGCCCACTTCAGATGGGGAAGAGAAGCGCGGGAGGAGTTCCATGAAAGCTTGGCTCCCGAGGTGTCGGACCATTATGTGATGGGGGATACGATTCTTTTTCAAGCGAGGGACGCAGGATTTGCCGTTCCGTATAAGCGGCCCGAATTTGCGTATGATGTGACCAAGCTGAGCTTCTTCGAGAGCATCCGAAAAGGCTTGAACCATCGAGGTCTGCCTCGGAAAATAAACGGAATCGGCGGCTTGTGGTGGTTGGAATACGGCGGACATATCGATACCATCAAAGACAATGAAGACATCGCCCTGGAGCTTCGGAAGCTGGTATACGGGATTTGGGACTATATTAAGAACAGCGGCGAATTTGACGATGTGGACAATCTTATTCTTGATTACGTATGCCCGATTCCGGGGAAGCGGGAGTCCAGAAGGTTTATCGGCGATTATATGCTGACGCAGAACGACCTCGCGAATAAGCCTGCTTTCGAGGATGCCGTTGCCGTAGGGGGATGGGCGATGGATCTTCACGCCGCCAAAGGCATATATGACGAGGGGCCGGCTACGGCGTGGAACTTTGTCCCGGGCTTATACAATATCCCTTTCCGCAGTCTGTATTCCAGGAACATTCCCAATCTCCTGTTCGCAGGGCGTAATATGAGCGCTACCCACGTCGCCTTCGGATCAACAAGGGTTATGGCTACCTGCGGTTGTATGGGGCAGGCGGTTGGGGCGGCGGCTTCTCTTTGCAGCAAATACGGAGTAGACCCGGCTGCGTTAGTACATGAGCATATGCCGGAGCTGCAGGCGATGCTGCTCCGGGACGGACAAACGATCGTCGGGCTCAGGGAAACGTTGGACCCTTATTTTGCAGACGGGGTATCGATCCGCGCTTCGTCACAGCGCAGCTACAGCAATGAGCTGCCATCCGAGGCGGTACAGCTGGAAAGAGGACTTTGTCTGGTATTGCCGATAGGTACGAACGAAGCGGAAAGCGTGCGAATCAAGATCAGGAACGGCTCCGCGCATACGGAGACACTGCAGGTAAAGCTTATGGGCGGGGAACGAAAAGAAACCTACATCCCGGATTACGAGATCAAAAGCTGCAACGTGGAAATAGCCGGAGGTCACGATGGCTGGATAACGCTGAGCCTCGGGTGCAAGAAGCCCGCGGATGATAAAGTATATATCGTATTGGAAGAAAACCCTGTTCTTTCCGTTTATTGCAATGAGGAAAGGATTACAGGCGCTGTCAGCTTCCATTATCGTCCTGAAGAGCCGGGCAAACTGAAGCGGTTCAATCGAAGCATTTGCTTTAAGGACCTGCTGCCTGTCCAACCTATGTATGATCCTGGAAATGTGCTGAATGGCTACTCGAGGCCACATGGAGTTCCGAATGTCTGGGCTTCCGATCGAACGGAAGGGCAAGCATGGCTGGAAATGTCTTTTGCGGCGCCTAGAGATCTGGACGAAATCCATCTGGTGTTCAATTCAAGGCTCGATTTGGAGCATTTTGACGGTCCTATCGAGACCTTAATCAGGGATTATGATGTGATTTTGACTCTGGAGGACAACAGCGAGGAACGAGTTGAGGTAAAGGGAAATTATCTCACTTTAAATAAACATAAGGTAAATGCCAGGAGGGTCACCCGTATCCGGCTTCTGTTCAGAGCTACCCACGGATCGCCCTACTTCGAAGTGTTTGCCGTCAAGTTGTTTGCTCCTTCGGTTGGAATTGAACAGAAGACTAATTTCTTATGGAAGAAGGGATCTGTGTGATGCGAAACGGATCGGCCATAATGACTGCCGTGCTGGTAGGAACGATTCTTTCGGGGTGCGCTTCTGGCGGAGGAGCATCCGAGGGAAAGGGAGCTCCGGTTAAAGCGGAGGAAGATGCCAAAATCGATTTGCAGACGCCGGTAGAGCTGGTATTTTACGATGAGCAGAATATGTCCGAGGATATGTTCAACGAACGTTTCGCTAAGCCGATAAAGAACAAATTCCCTAACGTAAGCTTTAAGGTAATTAAGCCGGGCAAAGGGACTTACATTAGCGAGATTGCGGCCAGCGGCACGCTTCCGGATCTATACTATACTACGGCTTGGAGCTTCCCGCTGCAGATTGATGGCGGCCTGATTATGAATTTGGAGGATGCGGTCAAAAAAGACAAGATCGACTTGAACGGATATCAGCCGACGCTGATCGATACGATCAAGGCATTTAGCCCGAAGGGAGAATTGTATGCGCTTCCCTATTCGAACTATGCCTCGGTGCTCTATTATAACAAGGATATATTCGACAGGCTGGCCGTGCCCTATCCGAAAGACGGAATGACGTACGAGGATGCCATCGCGTTGGGCAAACAATTAACGAGAACGGAAGGGGGAGTCCGGTATACCGGCTTTTTCCCGGGAAATTACAGCTTCACGTACGCCCTCTTCAAGTCGGGCTTTGTCGATGTGGCAAACAAGAAAGCAAGCTTCAACAATCAAGAAATGAGACAGACATTGGAACTGCTGAAAAGCGGATTCAGCACGCAGGGAATCGAATATATGGATTACACCAGTGCTCTGAATCTGTTTTATAAAGAGAAGACGCTGGCGATGATTCCGTATCATTTCGAGCTGGGGCGTCTGGAAGGAATAGTTAAGTCGGGCGAAGCCTTCAACTGGGATTTCGTGCAAGCCCCGACCTTGAACGGTTTCAATCGCAGCGGCGCGCCCAGTCTGCTCTCGGTTTCATCGCAAACGAAGCATTCCGCGCTTGTCTTTAAGATCATTTCGTATTTATCGGCTTCAACCGAGTATCAGACGTTTTTGGCTAGTAAGGGTGTACTCCCCGTCATTAAAAACGATGAAATTATGAAATCGTTCGGAAGCAGTCTCGACTATTTGAAGGGCAAGCATATCGAGGCCATCTTCATGACGAAGCCGCAATCGATGGTGAAATCCACCCAATTCGATCGTGTGCCGGATAAATACCTCACGCAAGCCCTTAAGGATGTCGTCACCGGAGTAACCGATATCAATACCGCATTAAATAAGGCGGAAGAGCAGGCGAATAAGGATCTGTTACCGCAATTCAAGTAGGCTTAACGTGGAGGGGGTATGGAGATGAATTCCAAAGATTATGCAAAATCCACCGGTGTTGATTTCGCACGAGGTATCGACCTTCGGGATATGGGGGAAGTGACGCAAGACTACGGCTTCATGCTGCCTGAATACGATAACCCGAGGGAGCTGCATAGGAGAGAAGGTCTTCCCCATGTCCTCGACCGGTTGGAGCAAGGCCAAGACGTTAAGGTTGGATATATCGGGGGAAGCATCACATTACAGCAAGGCTGGCGCCCGCGTACAACCGCATGGCTGAAATCCCGGTTTCCGAAGGCCGATATTGTGGAGATCAATGCAGCGATTAACGGTACGGGAGCTGACTTTGGAGCGGCTCGTATCGAGCAGCATTTATTGGCCCACAACCCCGACTTGATCTTCGTGGAGTTTGCGGTAAACGGCGGAAGCGAACAAGATATTGAAGGCATGGTAAGGAAGATCTGGAGGAACAATCCGAGTACCGATATTTGTTTTGTGTACACGCTGAAGAGCGATCAAATACCGTCTTACAGCCCGCAATCGGAGCCCTCCTTTCCCTCCAGCATAAAGGCTTTTGAAACGGTTGGCGAATATTATGGGATACCCGGCATTTTTTTGGGATACGTAGTGGGAGACTTGTATGCCCGGGATAAGCTGGTGCCCAAGGCGGCAGAATGGATCGATCGTGAAGGGCGGGCGGCTTTTTCGAAAGATGGCGTGCACCCGGTTGGAATCGGCGATCAGCTGTATGCAGGGACGGTCGCTCGATGCATAATGAAAATGCTTGAGAGCAAGAAAAATCCGGCCCCTCGCGTATTGAAGGCCCCGTTGTTCGCTACTAACTGGGAAAGAGCCACAATGAAGGAGGCGGCCGAATTCAGCGGGAGCCTGGAGGTCTTAGATACACGTGCTGATGATTTTAGCGCTAAATTTCCTTATACCGGCTATAATCTGGAAACCATCAAGACTATATACCCGCGGCTTGTAAAGCTGGCCGTGCCAGGTGACACTATTACCGTTAAGTTCAAAGGGACGATACTTGGGATAGCTGACGCAGGCGGCCCGTTCTCCGGTCAGCTCCGTGTTACGGTCGATTCCCATTTGCCCATACTGATTAATCGATTCACTGTCCATAGCGCAAACCTGAGGCATCAGTATTTTTATTTGCCTGAGATGGAGGATGCGGAGCACACCGTTACCTTCACGTTGATGCCGGAAGCATCGGATAAGCGCCATATGTTACTAAATAAAGCAGATTATGATCAAAACCCCGAAGCCTATGAGGGGAATGAGGTGTACCTTGGCCAAATGCTTGTCGTTGGCGAGTTTTTGTTGTTAAAGGGAAATAAAGAGGCAAGAGATAAATAAACCCGACCTGTATTTTAGGCCGGGTTGGGGTCGCCACGAGCATCGCGCGTCCTGACTTTCCGATGTCAGTTTACCCGAATGACGCTTACTGCGTGTAGTCATATTTCTTTGGCTTGGAGGAGGAGGCTTTGACTAACAGGCTGTTCGTGCTGAGGACCGCTTGGGCGATGTCGACCAGCTTTTTCCTCTCGTTCATGGCCTGGGTCCGCATCATCTCATAGGCTGTAGTCTCGCTGATGTTATTAATCTTGCTGAGCATGATTTTGGCGTCGTCCACGAGCTTCTTCTCCTGAAATTTGGTGGCGAGAAATTGGTATTCGCGCTCCAGATGCAGCCGGCGCTGATGGTTTTTGACGCCCAGCAGCAGCGACCATTGAAGCTCGTTGTCGTTCATGCCGCAGCACAGGACTCCGTCCACTTTGTCATGGGGGGCTGCCGTGGCCGGTTTTCTTTCCTCGCACCACCAGAGGAGCGGAAGAGAGAAGCGGGAGTTAACCTCGTGCAGCCACTGCTTGAGCCGACAGGCGGGCACATCCAGCACCAGGATGTCGAATCTGCGCTGCTGCAGCGTAGGGAGGGTTTCGGCGGGAATGGAGGCAACCCAATAATTCAGCTCCTTCAGTCTTACATCGACTCGGCATTTGGTTGTCGGAATGTCGTGAATGTGCAAAATCCGGGTTTTCATCCTGTCATCACCTCGAAATGATATTGGAAAGTTGAGACTACAACAGAGCAAACCAACAAACGATAAGTGAGATATATGTTAATTATCCGTTAGTAGTCTTTGAAAAGTCAATATTAATGTAATATATATGTTAGTATATATGACGAATTAGAAGATTAATTATGAATATTTAAAAATATATGTCAATATAGTTGACATATATGCTATCGATTCGCTATAATGAGACTCATCAAACAACTGCATAGTACGAAACCATCGATCCGATGGTTTGTATAGGCAAAGAGGCCGTTGCATAAGACAACGGCCTCTTTGTGCTGTTTGCAGACTAAAAAGACACAGGGGAGTGGGAGTGGGAGTTATGAAGATGTATCGTCCGCAAATTGAAATGGGAAAGCCTTTATTTTCAGGAATTCACACGTTCATGCATTTGCCGCATGTCCAGACGTTAGAGAATGTCGACTTCGCCGTAGTAGGGGTGCCGTTCGACACGGGAGTAAGCTATGCTGTCGGTGCACGTTTCGGACCTTCGGCCATTCGCACGATGTCGCAGCGCATACGGCCGATATCGCCCGTCCATCAGATCGATATTTCCGAATATTTGTCCGGCATCGACTATGGCGACTTAGCGGTGCATCCCGGCTATATCGAACAATCGTATCAAGCGATTGAGGAGCAGCTGACGCCGATCTTCGAAGCGGGCATCGTGCCGATCATGCTGGGCGGCGACCATTCCATCTCGCTCCCGCATTTGAGGGCGGCTGCGAAGAAGCACGGACCGGTTTGCCTCGTCCACTTCGACTCGCATTCGGACACCGGCCGTTCCAAATTCCCCGAGCGCATGTGGTCGCACGGCGCCGTGTTCAGCTATGCGGTGGACGAAGGGTTGATCGATGCGGAGCATTCGATTCAGATGGGGATGAGAGGAAGCAGCTACAAGCCGAACAATTTGAGCGATGCGCGGGAAATGGGCTTCGAGGTGCTGACGACCGACGATGTCCGCGACCTGACGATTCCGCAATTATGCGAAAAGATCAAGAGCAGGGTCGGGGACAGACCGGTGTTTCTGACCTTCGATATCGACTTCCTCGATCCGGTGTATGCTCCGGGTACGGGGACGCCGGAGGTCGGAGGCTTCACCACCTACGAGGCGCAAAAAATGCTGCGGGGGCTGGCAGGGCTCAACTTTATAGGCTTCGATCTGGTGGAGGTGCTGCCGGACCGCGACGCCAATAACATTACGGCGCTCAATGCGGCGAATATCGCTTTCGAATTTGTTTGCCTGCTGGCCGTCAAACGCCGGATGGACAGCGTGTCCCCGGGCGTAGACGCCGTATCCGTAGGCTAGAAAAGGAGAATGAGTCGATGAAGAAAACACACAAGACATGGGGACTTATCTCGCTCGCCGTATTGATGCTTGCAGGCTGTACCAAGCCCTCCTCCACGAATCAGGGGGCACAAGCGGCCCCTGACGGTGCAGCCGCTGCGAAGAGCAGCCAATTGACGGTTGGAATTACGAATCCGCCGTTGATGTTCAATCCTATTGATGCTGACGGCAGCGGATCGAGCGGAGCCGTATTCACTTACAGATACTTTTTCGACTCATTGGTCAAGACGGTCGGGCCGTTGGATTTTAAAATGGCGCTGGCCGAATCGTTCACTACCGACGATAACCAGACGTTCAAAATTGCCATCCAGGAAAACGCCAGCTGGACGGACGGCAAGCCGATCACGGCACACGACGTCGAATTTACGATTAACCTCATTGCCAATCCGAAGACGATTACGACACTGCGTTCCGCGATATTCGCGCTCGACGGATTAAACGAGAAAGGGATGCTTCCGGCAGGGACGGAGAAGCTTTCGTCCATCAAGGTTATCGACGACAAGCATTTGGAGCTCAAAACCGCCAAGCCGGTCGATCCGAACTTGATCTATGAGCGGTTCAGCGACTTGCTGATCGTACCGAAGCATATTTTGGAAAGCACCGATCCCTCCCAGCTGAACCAGAACCCGTTTTGGCGCAATCCGAACGTGACGTCGGGCCCTTATAAATTCGTCAAATACGAGAACAAGTCGTACGTCGAGCTGGCGGCGAATGAATCGTACTACCGGGGCGCTCCCAAGATCGCCAAGGTGTTCGTCAAAATTATGCCGGCCGCCAACATGGTCGCGCAGCTTCAGTCCGGCGAGCTGGATATGAATGCGGCGCAAGGGACCGGCAACATTCCGGCGTCCGAATGGAAAACGGTCAAGTCGTTCCCGAACCTCCGGACGGAGGAGGAGAAGACAAGGCGTTATAATTCGGTCGAGATCAACATGGAACGCTTCCCTGACAAGAAGGTGCGGCAGGCGCTTGCCTACGCCATTGACCGCCAAATGATCGTCGACCAGCTGATGCCGGGTGCCGGAGAGCTGCAGGACGGCCCTTACTCCACCTCGCACCCGTATTACGACAAGAATGTGAAGAAATACGCGTACGATCCTGAAAAAGCGAAGCAAATGCTGAAGGAAGCGGGCTTCGATATGAATAAATCGATCGAGCTCATCGTGCCGACCGGGGACAAAACCCGGGAAATGGCAGGCAATATTATTCAACAAAACCTCCAAGCCATCGGGCTGAAGGTAAAGCAGGTGAATTTCGATTTCCCGACGACAGTGTCGCGACTGGTCAAAGGCGACTTCGATTTGGCGCTAAGCAGCTTCGGCAGCATCATGGATCCCGACGGGCCCGCCAACATCTACCGCTCCACCGCCGCATTGAACGACATGCGGTACAAGAGCAAAACCATCGACGATTTGTTCAACCGGGGTATGAACGAGACGGATAAGACGAAACGGTTCGCCATTTATTCCGAGCTGCAAAATACGATTCAAGAGGATGTGCCGTTGATCACGGTTTATTCCGAATACAATCTGATTGCCATCTCCAAGTCGGTGGAAGGCAAAGGCGGCGTAGTGGACGGAATGCATTATGACGTTAATCAGTGGTACCGCAAATAATACGGGGAAGCCGGGGTGAGGCCATGAATACTCTGTTGGAAGTGCACAGACTACAAACGGCGTTTCGCACGGAGGCCGGAGAAGTGACATCGGTCGACGATGTCAGCTTCTCGCTCGGACAGGGAGAGACGCTCGGCATTGTAGGAGAGTCGGGCTGCGGCAAAAGCGTCACCTCCCTGTCGATATTGAGACTGCTGGGACGCAACGGCTATATCAAGAGCGGGTCGATCCTGTTTCAAGGCAGCGATCTGGCGGCCATGACCGATCAAGAGCTCGGCGCATTGCGGGGCAAAGACATCGCCATGATCTTCCAGGACCCGATGTCGTCGCTCAATCCCGTGTTTACGATCGGCAACCAGCTTACGGAGTCGATACGGATTCATCTCAAGCTCGGGAGCAAAGAGGCGTGGTCGTATGCCGTCGGACTGCTGAAGGCGGTCGGCTTCCCGAGAGCGGAGGAAGTGATGCACCAATATCCGCATACGGTATCCGGGGGCATGAAGCAGCGTATTATGATCGCCATGGCGCTTGCCTGCAAGCCGAAGCTGCTGATTGCCGATGAGCCTACGACGGCGCTCGACGTAACGATTCAAGCGCAGATTTTGGAGCTGATGAAACGGATCCGCCAAGAGTCCAATACGTCGATCATTTTGATCTCCCACGATTTGGGGGTTGTAGCCGAAATGGCGGACCGGATCATCGTCATGTATGCGGGGCAGGTAGTGGAGGAAGCCGAGGTGTTCGAGCTGTTCGAGCGGCCGATGCATCCGTATACCGCCGGATTAATGGCATCCATCCCGCATCTCGAGCTGGAGGAAGAGGAACTGCAGTCCATACCGGGTGCGGTTCCTTCCCTGCTCGACATGCCTGCAGGCTGCCGTTATCAGGAACGATGCCCGTTGGCGGCGGAGCAGTGCAAGCAAATGCCGCCGCTCCGCGAGGTCAGCATAGGTCACAAAGTCAAATGCTGGTTTGCAGGCGCCGAGCCTGCGTGAGAAGACAATAGACCCGATGGAGGCGATGACGATGCTCATAGCGGAAAAGGATGAAATAGTTCGGCAAGAGCCTCTGTTGCAATTGCGGGGCGTCAAAAAATATTACCCGATCAAGCGGGGCGTGTTCTCCCGAACGGTCGGCCATATCAAAGCGGTGGACGGCATCGATCTGGACGTCTACCCCGGAGAAACCGTCGGACTCGTAGGAGAGTCCGGGTGCGGCAAATCGACGCTGGGCCGGAGCATCATCAAGCTGGAGGAGCTGTCCGAAGGAAGCGTCCTGTTTCAAGGGACAGATCTCGCTCCGCTCAATATGCCCCAGATGCGCAGGCTTCGCTCGGATTTGCAGATGATTTTCCAGGATCCGTATTCGTCGTTGAATCCGAGAAAGCGCATCGTAGAGCTGTTGACGGAGCCGCTCAAGACGCTGTCCGGACTGGGCGAGGCCGAAGCGCTCAGGCAAGCGTGCGAGCTGATGGATCTGGTCGGGCTGTCGCCCCAAAGCTTGGGCAAATATCCGCATGAATTTTCCGGCGGACAGCGCCAGCGCATCGGGATTGCCCGTGCGGTAGGATTAAGGCCGAAGCTTATCGTATGCGACGAGCCGGTATCCGCGCTGGACGTCTCGATTCAGGCGCAAATCTTGAATTTGATGAAGGAGCTGCAAAAGCAATTCCGACTGACCTATTTGTTCATCGGACATGGACTCGGTGCCGTGAAATACGTAAGCGACCGGATTGCCGTCATGTACCTGGGTAAAATCGTGGAAATCGCTCCGAAGGCGCGCATTTTCTCTGCGCCGAAGCATCCTTATACTAGAGCGCTGCTGGATGCTTACCCGGCGCCCAATCCGGCGCTGAGAAACGCCCGCCGCATCGTACTCGAAGGCGATGTCCCGAGTCCGGCTGCACCGCCTTCCGGCTGCAGATTCCATACCCGCTGTCCTGTCGCGCAGCCGAAGTGCAAAGAGCAGGAGCCTCCTCTATCGGGCGGCGAGCATCGCGTCGCCTGTCATTTTCCGCTGGGGGAAGAGATAGCGGTTCGGACGGGAGGGGCGGCGTATGCTTAATTATGTTATCCGGCGTCTGTTGATCGCCATTCCGGTGCTCTTCGGCGTTACGTTCCTGAACTTTGTCATCATCAACCTGGCCCCGGGCGATCCTGTAGATATGTATGTCAATCCCGACGTGTCCGAGGCGGATAAGGCCATACGCCGGGAAGCGCTCGGCCTGAACGACCCATTCATGATCCGGTACGTGAAGTGGCTGATCAATCTGGCCCACGGCGACCTGGGCCACTCCTTCAGCTCCTTTCAGCCGGTGGTCCAGATGATATCGGAACGGTTGGGAGCCACTCTCCTCCTGATGGGCACTTCCATCGTGTTCGGTTATTTGATCTCCATCCCTATAGGCGTTTACTGTGCAGTGAAAGCCAACTCCAAATTCGATTATTTCATGTCGGCAAACTCGTTTCTATGCGTGTCCATCCCCAGCTTTTTCCTCGGGCTCGGATTAATCTATGTGTTCGGCGTTCAGCTCGGGATTCTTCCGACCGGCGGAATGAGCACGGTAGGAGGAGACGGGGGCATAGGGGATGCCGTGCTTCATCTGGTGCTCCCGACGATCACCCTGGGAACCTCGATAGCCGGCGGAATGGTACGGTACGTCCGCTCGAGTGTAATGGAAGTGCTCGGCCAAGACTACCTGCGTACGGCGAGAGCGAAAGGGGTCAAGGAATTTTTCGTAGTGAATAAGCATGCGTTGAAGAATGCCCTCATCCCTGTCATTACAATAGCTGGACTCGATATTCCGATTTTGATCGGAGGCGCCGTCATTACGGAGAGCATATTCCAATGGAACGGGATGGGACAGCTGACGATTCAAGCTATATTATCACGGGATTTTCCGCTGCTGATGGGGATTAACATGCTGGCGGCTTTGACGGTGCTGTGCGCCAATTTGTGGTCGGATGTAATGTATGCCGTCGTAGATCCGCGGATTAAATACAATTAAGTTGATGGGAGGAGTCACGTATGTCTTCAATGGAAATGCAAAAGGAATTGACTGCAGCGGAAGCTCTGCCTTCTATTCTGAACAGCCGCACGCCTCCGTTTGTTTCCGACAGCTACGCCAAATTGATCGCCCGGCGATTTATGAAGCATAAAATGGCGGTGGTCGGTCTGGCTGCGCTCGCTATGCTGATCCTGGTGGGGATTTTCGCGCCGCTGCTCGCCCCCTACAATCCGAATGCCATCGGCAAAGCCTTCTCGGCCGCGCCTTCCGCCGAGCATTGGCTTGGCACGGATCAGGTAGGGCGCGATGTGCTTAGCCGTCTGATCTACGCCACCCGCGTATCGTTGGCCGTCGGCATAGTGACGGTAGCCATTTATGTCGTCATCGGCACGGTGATCGGAGCCGTCGCAGGGTATATGGGCGGCTGGATCGATATGGTGATCAACAGGGTCATCGATGTCGTCATGTCGTTTCCTACGCTAATGGTTATACTTGTTTTGGTGACTGTACTTGGCACGGGGTTATCGAATATTATAATAGTATTGGCTTTGCTCGGCTGGCCTCCGGTAGCGAGACTGGTCCGGGGGAGCGTGCTAACGTTACGGCAAACGGAATTCGTTAAGGCGGGCATTACGCTAGGCTTCAGCACGCCCAGGCTTATTTTCGGCCATATTTTACCGAACGCATTGGGTCCGATTCTTGTGAATGCGACGTTCGGAGCGGCTGCAGCGATTTTATCCGAGTCTTCCTTAAGCTTCCTCGGAATGGGAGTTCAGCCTCCTACCGCCAGCTGGGGGAACATGCTGAATGCGGCCCAATCGATCACGGCACTGACAAGCCAGCCATGGCTTTGGATTCCTCCGGGCTTGATCATTATTGTTTCGGTGCTGTCGATCAATTTCATCGGTGACGGCATAAGGGATGCTATGGATCCGAAAAAAATCAGCGCATGACGCGAAGAGGAGCGTGACTTCGCTCATCGTCTTGCGGCGGCGATTTATTTTATGAAGATAATGGTGGGAATGCGATGAGTTGGAGACAAATACCGGCATCGATGATGTCTTTATTCAAAAGCCTCCCTAGGGATGCTTTGTTTTTCTTAATGGCCAGCTTCGTCAATGCTACGGGCAAAGCGGTCATGTGGCCGCTCACGACGCTGTATGTCCATAACGTAATGGGCAAGTCGTACGGGGAAGCGGGGCTGATCGTCCTGTACCAAGCGCTGTGCAGCGTATTGGGAGAGTTCGCCGGCGGCAACTTGTATTACCGCATCGGC
The DNA here is from genome assembly GCF_042793215.1 of Paenibacillus sp. NPDC056579. Classification (NCBI taxonomy): domain Bacteria; kingdom Bacillati; phylum Bacillota; class Bacilli; order Caryophanales; family Paenibacillaceae; genus Paenibacillus; species Paenibacillus sp. NPDC056579. The sequence continues at coordinate 26,856 of NZ_JBHTVD010000014.1, read as the reverse complement.
CCGAAGGCGATGATTTCCGGATCCTTCGCCGTCTCTTCGCTCTGCTTGTTCGCCATCGCCGGAACCGACAGCTGGCCGCTCTACATTGCGCTCGTCTGTCTGCTCGGCTTCACGAACGGCATCTCGATGCCTTCGATGAACGCTTATGTCGGATTCCGCTGGAAAGAGCACCGGCGGAGGCTGTACAACGTCATGTACGTCTGCAACAACTTCGGCTTATCCATCGGCGCCATGGTCGGGGGGCTTCTCGCTTCGATCTCGTTCTCGCTGACGTATATGCTTACGGGCACGACGACGCTGCTGTTCGCTGTGTTTCTGTTCTTTTTCATGAAAGAGCGGGCCGTTTCTGCTGCGGAAGACTCCGGGGAGGGGCATACGGATGGGGACGAGAACAAGGCGGGTCTAGCGGACAAAGCCGGCAAAGGCATGGCACCTGTTCACCTGGACCGATCCCAGCTGCTTCGCAATGTGAAGCTGTACCTGTTTCTTTCGATCGGCTCGCTGTTCTTCTGGCTGTCGTTCACCCAGTGGTCGACCGGGGTCGCCCCGTATATTGAAGAGCAGGGAATGGATCTGAAATTTTACAGCCTGCTCTGGACGGTCAACGGGCTTGTTATTTTGTTCGGCCAGCCTTTGACGGGATGGATTAAGAGAAGGTTCGCGCAAACGATCGTACGGCAAATGCTGGTGAGTGCATTGTTCTCGGTGTCGGCGTTTTCGTTTATTTTATTTTTCCACGAGCTGTATGTGTATCTCGTTATCGGGATGATTTTGGCTACGCTGGGGGAAATGATGCTGCTGCCCGCCATACCGACCTTCTTCTCGGAGAGAACCGGAGTCCACGCGCCTTTCTATATGGGGCTGGCCGGGGGCTTCGCGAATGTCGGCAGAATGATCGGACCGCTTATGTTCGGCCATGCTTTCGATCTGTGGGGGATCGGTTCCGTGTTTTTCCTGGGGACGCTCGCATCCCTCGCGGCGCTAGTCATGTTCTACATCCATGCCAATATGAACAAAGACCCCGATCCGGAGCCGGAGTTGAAGCTGCGGACGTTGGCTCAGTAGCTTTTTGGGATGATAACAGAAATAGACCGTTTCTTCTCAGGTAGGGGAGGGCGGTCTATTTATTTTTAAGCGGAGACGGTAAAAATCCTTCTGAGTAAAGACGGCAAGGCGGCCTGCTTTACTATTCGGCCTTTTTCTGCTTAAACTGATAGATAGGAGTTTTGAATTGCTTTTCATTATCGCAACGGAAAGGGGCTGCATCATGAGTTCTGCCATCGACCGCCCGACAGGCGTATTTCCATCCGTATGTTCTCTGGATTGCCCGGATCAATGCGGTTTGCTTGTTCACAAAGTGGACGGCCGCATTGTCAAAATAGAAGGAGACCCGGCGCATCCGGTTACCCAAGGCGCCATCTGCAACAAGGTCCGCAATATGGCGGAGCGCATTTACGATCCGAAGCGGCTTCAATATCCGCTCAAGCGCGTTGGGGCAAAAGGCGAAAACCGCTTCGAGCGCATCACCTGGGACGAAGCGATCGATACGATTACATCCCGTTGGAAGCAGGTCATAGAAGAAGAGGGCGCGGAGGCGATTCTCCCGTACAGCTTCTACGGAAATATGGGCCGCATCGGCACCGAAGGGATGGACCGGCGCTTTTTCCACCGGATGGGCGCGAGCCGTCTGCTGTACACAATATGCCAGGCGGCGGGGACGGAAGGCTACCACTATACGATGGGTTCGAGCGTCGGAACCGATCCGGAGGATACGGTTCATGCGAAGCTGTTCATCATGTGGGGGATCAACACGGTCAGCACGAATATGCACCAGGTGGTGCTGGCCGAGAAGGCCCGTAAGAACGGCGCGCAAATCGTCGTCATCGACGTGCACAAAAATCAGACCGGCCGCTGGGCGGACTGGTTCATTCCGATCTTGCCCGGCACGGATGCGGCGCTGGCTCTAGGCATCATGCATATTCTGTTCGCGGAGCAAATGGCGGACGAAGCGTTCCTGCGCGAGTACACCGTCGGACACGAGGAGCTTCGCCGGCATGTGAAGCAGTACGACCCTGCCACGGTATCCGCGATTACGGGAGTACCGGCGGAAGACATCGTGAAGCTGGCCCGGCTGTATGGGCAGACTTCTCCGTCCTTTATCCGGATCGGCAACGGACCGCAGCATCACGATAACGGAGGCATGTGCATCCGGACGATTTCCTGTCTTCCGGCGCTGACCGGCCAATGGCTCGTCAAAGGCGGCGGCGCCATCAAGGGCAACGGCTCGGCGCTTGACCATAACGCGGCTGCGCTTCAGCGGCCGGATTTGCTGCCGAAGAGCACGCGCCGTATCAATATGAACCTGCTCGGCAGCGCTCTTCTGGAGCTGGAGCCGCCGGTCCGTTCGCTGTACGTGTACAACTCCAATCCTGCGGTGGTTGCCCCTGAGGCCAACAAAGTCCGGCGCGGGCTGGAGCGGGACGATTTGTTCACCGTCGTTCACGACCTGTTCCTGACCGAAACGGCGCTATACGCCGACATCGTGCTGCCTGCCACGTCTTCGTTCGAGAACACGGATTTTTACCGTTCATACTGGCATCATTATGTGCAGATTCAGGAGCCGGTCATAGAGCCGTACGGAGAGAGCAAGTCCAATGTGGAGGTGTTCCGTCTGCTTGCGCAAGCGATGGGGTATGAGGAGCAGGCGCTGCGGGATACGGAGGAGGACTTGATCCGGCAGGCCTTGAGCTATCCGGCCAACCCGAATATTGCGGGAATCACGTATGAAGCGCTGACGGAGAAGCAGTTTATGAAAGCCGACGTCAAGCCGCTGTTTCCCGGGAAATTGCGCACGCCGAGCGGGAAGATCGAGCTGTACTCCAAGACGATGGAGAGAAAAGGGTTTCCTCCGCTTCCGACGTACACTCCATTGTGCGAGGACGAGGCATTGCCGTTCTTGTTCATTCCGGCGCCGAATCACAATTTCTTAAACTCTACGTTTTCGAACAACGAGAAGCATGTTCGTATGGAAAAGTCGCCGAAGCTGCATATGAATACGGCGGATGCTTCGCCTCTCGGAATCCGCACCGGAGATTGCGTGCGGGTATGGAACGGGCGCGGCGAATGCGAGCTGATCGCTTCGGTCGGCGAGGATGTGCTTCCGGGCGTCGTTGTCAGCCAAGGGCTCTGGGCCGATGCTCCGGGCAGCAAACGGCTGGTCAACGCGCTTACGCCGGACCGGGTAGCGGATATGGGAGGCGGGGCGACCTTTTTTTCCGGACGGGTACAGGTGGAGAAAGCGAGTCCCGTCCTGGATTCTTGATGAAAATGGAAAGGCATCTATCCTTTGCGGGATGGATGCCTTTTTTTGCTCTCAGCTCAGGAGTGAGCGGTCTGCTAGTGCACTTGGCAGCTGGCCATGAATGTCACGGTCGCGGTCTCAGTCGCAGTCGCAGTCGAAGTCGAAGTCGAAGGAGGCGATGGCTTTATTTTTGTGCTAAAAGGGAGATTACTTAAGCAAACTCAGCGTCGTTTCTATAGTGTTTGCAACGAAGGTCCGGTCCGGCTGGGATTTCAGCATGACGGTAAGCCCGATTAACGAGACGACCAGCGTTTGCGCCAATGCTTTGGCATTCGCAGCCGGCTCCAGCTCGCCTGAGCGGACTCCGCGCTCGATGGTTTCCTGGAACAAAGCGCTTAAATACATCTGATGCTCTCTCGTGAGCACCTCGAACTTCACGTCATGGGGCGCAAGCTCCACCATGGTATTGATGCAGAAGCATCCGCGACTGCCTTGATTGTCTCCGTCCTTACCGTATCCTTCCGATACGATATCTTCAAACACGCCGCGAATGGCTTCCTTTGCGGACGGCCGGTTGTGCAGCTTGGTCCGTATCGAGGAAGTGTGTCGATGCGTATAGGCTCGCAGCGCCGCTTCGAACAGCTCTCTTTTATCCCCGAAGGCTGCGTACAAGCTGGGGCGCTGGATCCCCATTCTGCTTGTCAAATCGCTCAACGAAGTCGCTTCGTAGCCTTTCTCCCAAAATTGCTCCATTGCCGCAGCCAAAGCAGTCTCTTTATCAAATTCCCGCTGTCTGACCATAACAGTCCCCTTTTCATATCGATCGGTATAAAATAAATATAAAATGCTTCCTTCCGTTTGTCAAATTGGTATTGGTTGCGATAGCTTGTCGTTTATCCGCAACAGAGAGTTTCCGATCCATAATCTGAAATTCGGTACTTGATGTTCTCTTGACAGTTATTCGTGAGTAGGAGTACTATGAATTCAATCTTTAAGTACCGAACGGTACAAAATGATCTTTAGTGAAAATGGAGGTGTGTCGATGAAGGAGGATTTGAAAACAGCTCCGGCAGGAAAGGCAATGAATGTCAATTGTACAGAAGGTGCGGAGGGTACACCAAGGGCAGGAGGCGCACATGGTAAACGCGATGCCACTGATTTATGGAGCGCGAGTCATTCGAGGGAGACGGATGCGGCCGCTGATGAAATAAGCATCAGCGAACCCGCGGCTCTCCAAGCAAAAGCAGCATCGCATGCGCCTGATCAAGCAGCAGCTGCGTCCATACCGCGTTCAACAGCTTTGCTGTTCGCCGTCGCCTGCGGCCTTGCTGTCGCGAATATTTATTATGCGCATCCGCTGCTCGATACGCTCGCGGATGAATTCGGCATCGCTCCATCCTCCCTCGGAGCGGTTATTACCGTAACGCAGCTGTGCTACGCATCCGGACTGCTGTTGCTTGTACCGCTCGGGGATCTATGGAACAGACGGCGGCTGATTCCCGGGCAAATGCTGCTATCTGTGCTGGCTCTGGTAGCGGTCGGCACGGCGACGAATCGTATCGCGTTGTTTGCAGCTTTGGCCTGCGTCGGGCTGTTGGCCGTCGTGACGCAAACCATCGTGGCGTTTGCAGCCGCTTCGGCGGCTCCAAGCGAGCGAGGACGTACCGTCGGCCTGGTGACGAGCGGGGTCGTCATTGGTATCCTGCTTGCCCGGACGGTCGCTGGGACATTGACGGATCTTGCCGGCTGGCGCTCGGTATATCTCGTTTCCGCCGCGTTGACACTTGCGGCTGCAGTGGTTTTGTATCGCGTCATGCCCAGCGATACACAGGAGAAAACGTCAGTCCCTTACCCGCAGCTGATCCTCTCGGTAGTAATGTTATTCATGCAGGAGCGGGTTTTGCGCATAAGAGCTGTGCTGGCTTTTTTTATTTTTTCCGTATTCAGCATCTTCTGGAGTTCGTTGGTGCTGCCTCTCAGTGCTCCTCCTTTGTCCTTATCGCATACCGCTATCGGGGCTTTCGGGCTTGCCGGGGTAGCGGGAGCGATGGCGGCTGTCCGGGCTGGACGGCTGGCGGATCGGGGGCTGGGCCAATGGACAACCGGCATATCGTTGGCTTTGCTTCTGGGATCATGGCTGCTGATCCAGTATGCCGTCCAGTCGCTGGTTGTATTGGCTTTGGGAGTTGTGATCCTGGATCTGGCCGTCCAAGCCGTCCATGTTACCAACCAGAGCATGATCTATGCCGTTCGCCCGGAAGCCCGCAGCCGTCTTACCGGAGGCTATATGATCTTCTATTCGATCGGCAGCGCCGCCGGTTCGATCGCATCGACCGGTATGTACGCCTACGCCGGCTGGAAGGGAGTCTGCCTGCTCGGAGCCTCCGTCAGCGCTGCCGGCCTGCTGTACTGGCTGATGACTCTTCGCTCCGCCCGAGGCGGGGCAAAGGAATCCCGTTAATAAGCAAGAGCACGGCTCCGGCGGCTGTGCTCTTTTTCGTCTTTACAAAACCTTTAACTGGAATTTGATGAAGGAATTCTCTTTTTCCATTACCATATAGGGATGTATTGAAATTGCGCGTCGCGGCATCAGCCAGAGCAGACGAAGGGGAGGCAGGAATGTTGGCAGGAGTAAGACTGCATCATATATACAAGCGGTATGGCAAAAGCAAGCAAACTATCGTTAACGATTTCCATTTGGACATAAAGGAAGGGGAATTCCTCGTGCTGGTCGGTCCTTCCGGCTGCGGCAAATCGACCACACTAAGAATGATCGCCGGGCTGGAGGATATTACGGAGGGCGAATTGTATGTCGGAGACAGGCTGATCAACGATCTTCAGCCCAAGGACAGGGATATGGCGATGGTGTTTCAAAATTACGCGTTGTACCCGAATATGACCGTATTCGAGAATATTGCCTTTGCGCTTCGACTTCGCAAGCAGCCTAAGCATGCCATCGAGCTCATGGTGAAGAAGGCGGCCCAGGCTCTGGAGCTGGAGCCGTACTTGAACCGCAAGCCGAGAATGCTCTCCGGCGGGCAAAGGCAGCGGACAGCGCTGGGACGGGCTATGGTCCGGGAGCCCAAAGTGTTCCTGATGGACGAGCCGCTGTCCAATCTCGATGCGAAGCTGCGCGTGCAGATGCGAAGCGAGATTTTACGAATTCATAAACAGTTGAAGGTGACCACCATTTATGTGACTCACGATCAAGTTGAGGCGATGACGATGGGGGATCGGATCGTCGTAATGAAGGACGGGGTGATCCAGCAGGCGGACACACCGGAGAACATCTATGCTCTGCCGAACAACCGGTTCGTAGCCAGCTTCATCGGTTCCCCTCCGATGAATTTCATCGAGGGCCGATTGGAAACGGCACCGGACGGCTCGCTGACGTTTCATACATCCCGATTCGCATGGAGCATTCCCGAAGTGCAGGCGCGTATGCTCCAGCATCATCGCCAAGGCCACCGTCTTGTCCAAATCGGGCTGCGTCCCGAGCATCTCATTTTCAGCCCGGCTTCACAAAAGGGAGCGGAGCGGAGTTCAGCGGTGCAGGCCATCCCGGGCACTTATCAATTCAGCGAGCTGATGGGAGCCGACCGGTATTTGCACATCGACATCGGGCAAAGCCGGATGCTGGTCGCCAGAACCTTACCGGAGCATATGCCGCGAGAGGACGAGCCTATTGTTTTGTACGCGGATATGTCGCATGCGCTGTATTTTCATCCGGATACCGGCGAGAGATGGCGGATGGATGAGGAAGTGATCCGGCAACAAAAAGCCTCCGATCAAGCGGTGCTTGTTGAAGGCTAGACTCGGGATTTGTTTATAAAAGCTAATCACGACTGACGCATCAGGGCTGTGCTGCATTATAGTCACAAAAAGCAGATAGATTTGTTCTCGCTAAGCTTGTTTCACCAGGTTTTCTGCCGTGCGGAAAGCCAAGGAAAGAATAGTCAGCACCGGGTTAACCCCGCCATTGGTCACATGCACGGAGCCGTCGCTTACCCAGAGATTATCGTATCCGTGTACACGGCCATAAGGGTCGGTGACGGAGGTTGAAGGGTCGCTGCCCATGCGCAGTGTCCCTGCTTGATGCTGCCCGCCGCTGAGTCCGCCGCCCGGCCGAGTTCGCCAAACCCGGCGTGCCCCTGCAGCCCAGAGCCAGGTCTCCGCTTGCTCCCCTAGCATGGCTGCAGCTCGAAGGGATTCGGGATGCACCTTTCCCGACAGCTGGGCCACGGGGATTCCGAAACGGTCTTTGACCGTCGGGGAGAGCCGCACTCGGGACTCGGGGGTCGGGATATCCTGGATCGGCCCCTGAACATGGCTAGTGCGCAAGTAGCTCTCGCGCATGATTTCTTTGCCTGCCATTCCCCAGCGAGCGGCATCCGGCTCAAGCGCACGATTCCAGTGAATAAGCGGCAGCCGCGTGAACTCGTTGGCAAGCATCCCGCCGCCGATAATCCCGCCGCCGTTACCATGTGCGAAGCGGCAGGTAGCAATGCTCACTCCAGGCCCGAGACCGTCCTGAACCGGATCATCGAAGAGACCATAGGCACCGGTATAGACGTGCCCCTGAAGGTTTCTTCCTACTTGGCAGTTTCGATTGCCTATTCCGTATGGTTCTGCATCGCTTGCAGAATGGAGGAGCAGGCGCGCGCTTTCGATAGCTCCGGCTGCAATCACCACGTGCTCTGCGTGCACTTGTCTACGCCGGATTGTGCCGGACACCTCCGTCACCAGGCGAACCCCGGTGGCGTGCTTCCCTGATTCGGTGTCGATGTACTCCACCATGGTGTCGCATAGGAGGTCACAGTTGCCGGATTCGATGGCCCTCAACAGCATGGTATTGTGACCGCCGTTCTTGCTATCGGTCGGACAAGCAAATCCGACACATTGGCCGCATCGTCCACAGGCTGGACGGCCGTTACGTTCGACCGAGTTGATGAGAAGAGGAACAGGTCCCGCATCCCATCCCAATTTTGCCGCCGCTTGAGCCAAGCGCTCTGCTTCCAGTGTCCTCGGTATCGCCGGCATTGGATAAGGGAGCCGCCGGTTCCCGCGTCCAGGGTGAGCGCTGCCGTCACCAGAAACGCCGACCTCCCACTCCGCCCGTTCATAATAAGGTTCGAGTTCATCGTAGCTGATCGGCCAATCACTGAGTGAGCTGCCTTCCGGAATCCCATAACGAGTAGCCATACGAAAGTCATCCGAATGAAATCGCCACGCTTGCGCCCCGTAAATGCGTGTACCTCCGCCCACCGTCATCGCGTTATTATGATAGTCTCCTTCAAATGGTGCTGTAATCCGCTCGTCTCCGTTGGCCAGAAGAATCGTGCGAGGATGGCCTTCCAACGCCGGTCCTGTGTTATGACCGTATTTGCTAAAGCGATGATTGCGCGCATGATCGCGGCCTATTTCATTGTATTGCAGCCAGCTCCCGCGCTCGACGACAAGCACTTGAAGCCCGGATTCGGCCAGTACCGCCGCCGCTACCGAGCCTCCCGCACCTGCCCCCACAATGATAGCATCGTACCGGTCACGGAGTTGATTGAAGTTCTGCTGCTGCAGATCGGTTTCCATGACAGGCTCATGGGGACCGGAGACGGGGCCAGGCCGAAAACCGATCATGCTCCACGATGTACCCTCGCGGTTCCCTCCAGCATCCGGACTTCCATAGTAACCTTCAACAACCAAGCTCAATAGAGTGGTGAAAAAAAGCTTCTGCGAAACGGGAAAATCACGCAAACGATCATGCTCCAAGTCACGTAACAATTCGTCCTGCTTGTTCTCCGAAAGCTTCGTAAATGGCTGAAGATATAAAGCGCTTGCATTTGCGTCCATTGCGCGAAGTCCCGGTACGATCAAATCCAACCAGGTTGCGCGATCCTCGCCTGCGTGACGGTTCAGATATTCCAAGACCCCTCCATCGGCTGCCGATGGCCATGTGTCTTCCGGAATCATCCGATTGGCCACGGCCTCCAAAACAGGCAGCACCTCGTCTGAAATATACTTTTGATCTCCAGATTGCATCCATGTTCACCACCCAATGATATTTGGTGTACATAACTCGTTGAACTAACAGCTGCTTTAAATATAACAAATATGCTGCCGGATAAGGTAATCTAGTAATCTTTTTTTAGAAAAAAATTCATCATGAAGCATGAAGGCTTCTGCTCCATGACATTTATAAATCGGACCGACCCATGTCTGCTGCTGATTTCGAAAAGTATTAAAACGGGTTTCATTGCTTGGAGGGATTCACATTCAATGAGAAAAACGCCATTCCTGCTGTTAGCTGCTTTCGTTATCTGCTCCATGGCCGCTCATCCTGCCTTTGCCGCAAGCTTTACGGACGTACCGGAGACGAGTCCTTATCATACATATATAGAAGACTTAAAAGCGCTCGGAGTCACCGACGGTATTACACTGGGCCAATATGGGCCTGAACAAACGTTGACCCGCGCTCAATTCGCCAAATTCGCAGCATCCGCTTTCGGCCTGAAAGATCCAGGCGGAACAAGCGCTTTTTCCGATACCCGCGGTCACTGGGCAGAGACTTACATTCGTGCGGCCGCTCAGGCTGGGATCGTCGAAGGGACAGCAGCAGCCTCCTTCTCTCCGGATCAACCGGTTCGACGTGAAGAAGCCGCCTCTATGGTATGGAGATATGCAAAGAGTCGCGGCCTGACCGTGGGTCCGGAGGTCGCTTTCACCGACAAGCCCCAAGCTTGGGCACTGGAAGCAGTCCATTCCGTCATCGGCCACCGCTGGTTTGGCCCGGACGTCAGCCAGGACGCCGGCGTTTGGTCGTACAGGCCCCGCGATACGATGACCCGGCAGGAAATGGCGGCAATGCTCGATTTGGCGTTGAAAGAGATGTCTGCTGCGGTTACTGCAGACAGCGCACAGAAAAAGGCAACTTATGTATGGAATACAGGTAGCTTTCTGCAGAACCAATCCGAGGTGCTGCAGTATCTGAAGCAATATCAGATCAATCTCATATTTTTACAAGTGGACGTGGATGTTCCGACCGGACAATACGCCGATTTTATCCGGGAAGCGGGAAGGAACGGTATGGACGTTCATGCTATGGGCGGAGCGCCGAATTGGATCCTGCCCGACAACCAGGCGAAAATGTACAAAATGATCGATTGGGTGAAAACATACAATGCCGGTGTCAAACCCGATGCCCGTTTCAAGGGGATTCAGCTCGACATCGAGCCGTTCACCATGCCGATCTGGTCCCAACAAAGCGATGCGCTGCTTGGGAATTGGAGAGACACGATTAGCGGTTTTGTGCAGCAAACTAGAGCGGACTCCCCTGATTTGATCACCGGAGCGGCTCTGCCGAGCTGGCTCGAGCAATATAACGTGCCGGATGGGCAAGGCGGGCGAACCACGTTGTCTGAATGGATGATCCGCCAGTTGGACCAAACAACCTTGATGGCTTATCGCGATACGTCGGAGGACATCTTCTCCAGTATTATGACCGAGCTGGATCAAGCGGAACGGAACGGCAAATCCGTTATTATCGCCGTCGAGACGAATCCGAGCAGCGAAGGGCCCATCACCTTTTTCACTAAGGGACAAGCTGTTATGATGCAGGAGCTGGACAAGTTGACCAGCTTGCTTCACAAGCGTTCTTCCTTCTCAGGCTGGGCGATCCACGATTATGACAGCTGGATTCGATTGAAGAAATAGAGCTGGGGCATAACCGACGGCAGCTTAAGATACAACCCATGCGGCTGCGGCACGGATGCATATCTCGGCAGCCGCATGGTGATTACAACAGCTATTTCCTCTTCTCCGCCTCAATCGCTTTGTTCGCGGTTTCCTCGGCTTCTCTCATGACCGTATTCAAATCTTTATTGCCCAAAATATAATCCGGGACGAGGCTGACCAGCGGTTTTTCCCCTATGTTCTCAAAGGAGCCCTTGGCAGGCACGGCAGCGAAAGGATTGTAAAATACGGCGTTCCAGTTCAGCTTCTGGTCATAGCCGCTTCCCATCGCCTTCCGCACTTCCGGGTTTTTCAGCGGTGTAATAAAGCCGAGCTTCGCCCGCTCAAGCTGATATTCGTCGGAGCTCAAATATTTGATGACCTCCATCGCTTCCTCCTTATGCCGGCTCGTTTTCGCAAGAATCGCATAGGTGGGAATAGGCTGCGCTCCTACATTCGGAAGTTCTTTGTATGTCGGTGAGGATACGATGTCGAAATTGATACCCTTCATATTCGCGTCGGTCGCAAGCTCCGAAAAGTACACGTAGGTGGCCAGATTTCTTTTTTTGGTGAACTCGTCTTTGCCCGGCATTTTGTTTTTGTTCTCTCTCACGTAGTTTTGAAAGCCGGGATCCTGGGCTTCGCCTTTGAACACCGACTCCATCACGATCTTCCATTTCTCGTTGTTCAAGGTCGATTTGCCTTCTTTGGGGTCTACGTAAGGAAGGGAGAAGTTGTTCATCAGCGTCATATGCCCCGTGTTGCCGACAAGCCCCAAATATTGCGTCCCGTCTTCGAGCTTGTTCAGAGGCCGGGTCAAGTCCGCCAATTCGTTCCATGTCATGCCGTCTTTCGGGTAGGGCACGCCGAACTTATCGTAAATATCTTTGTTGTAAAAAGTGACTAACGACAGCATGCTGATGGGCAATCCCCAAATTTGGCCTCCCGCCATCGATTTCATGGCGTCAATCGTGACCGGCTCGAAGCGGTTCAGATCAATATTATGCTTCTTGATTAAATCGCTGATGTCGTATTGAATGCCTGGTGTAATGACCCCATCGATGATCCCGGTGTGGGCTTCAATCGTAATGTCGATAGCCGTACCCGCCGTAATGAGCTCGGAAGCCGTCGTTCCGGCCGTCCGTTGAATATACTGGAACTTCCAGTTCGGAAATTTCTTTTGCAGGAATTGCGTGTAAGCGTTATTAAAATAATCCGGAGCATTGCCGCCGCTCGACGTCAATATTAGCTCTACCGGAGCGTTGAAATCTACCGTCTGAGACTGCTCTTTTACATCGGTTGCCGGTTGCCCGCTGCATCCGGACAGTAAGTAGGCAAAGATAATGAAAGCTGCTGCGGTTCCCGTCCATCTTCTATTAATAATAATCCAACCTCCTTAAATGAACATATTTTCCTTTAATTCCTAAATAGTATAGTTCAAGCAAATGATAATTTCTTTATACATATCCGTTGTTTTTGTTGGAAAATTCATATTTTTTGTCTTAATCTCATATTCATGCTTCCAACCGATTGCCCTTAGTACCGTGAACATGCATAACAATGGTATGATAACTTTAGAGGAAGGAAATTCTTGTAAGCAGTTGAAGCATTCATCCGCAGTCGATATCGCGTCGCAAGAAAGAACCGGCAGGAATGCCGCAAAGGAGGAACCGGCTTTGGCCAACGCCATCATAGAAGTGGAAGGACTCGTCAAACGGTATGGGAAATTTACCGCGGTAAATGGAATTCATTTCAGCGTTCAGGAAGGGGAGGTGTTCGGTCTCCTCGGGCCTAACGGGGCGGGCAAAACAACAACGATGGAAATGATCGAGGGTTTGCGGCAGCCGGACGAAGGGAAAGCGCTTGTTGCAGGCTTCGATACGAAAAAAGATCTGAAAAAGGTCAAGGAAATCATCGGCGTCCAGCTCCAATCGACGTCATTGTTCGACCTGCTTCACGTTCACGAGATCATCCGCATGTACGCAAGCTTCTATCCAAGCTCCGTGCCGATCGAGCCGCTGCTTGACGACATGATATTGCGCGACAAAATGAACGACCGCATCAAAAACTTATCCGGAGGCCAAAAGCAGCGGCTTGCCATAGCTCTGGCGCTCGTGAACGACCCGAAGGTGGTTTTCCTGGACGAGCCGACTACCGGACTCGATCCTCAAGCCCGGCGGACATTGTGGGACATCGTGCTCCGCATGAAGGAGCGGGGCAAGACGGTGGTGCTCTCCACGCATTACATGGACGAGGCACATGTGCTATGCGATCGCATCTGTCTGATGGATAAAGGGCAAGTCATTGCGCTGGATACGCCGGAGCATCTCGTCCGCAGCCTGCAATCGGACAGCGCCATTGAATTTCGCTTGCCGGAGCCGATTCGGGAGGATGAGGCACGCCAGCAGGAGATGCTGACGCTTGTCCAGTCACTGCCTGACGTGAAGCAAGTGGACCAGCGCAAGGACACATTCGTGCTGTACACGGATCATTTGCAAAATGCGCTGACTGCATTCGTACAGCAGACCGCGGAGCGGAACATCCGTGTTGCCGATCTTCAGACGCGTACTGCGACGCTCGAGGACGTATTCATCCATATGACGGGAAGGAGCTTGCGGGAGGAATGAAAGCATATCGTCAATTGACTTTAGCCCAGCTGCGGCTTTTTGGCAGAAATCGGCAGGTATTGTTTTGGACGCTTGTATTTCCCATCTTTTTCATGGTGATGTTAGGCTCGTTCTTGGGAAAAGGGGACAGCACAACGTTGTCCGTCAAGGTTATCGACCAAGACCAGACGGCTGCGTCGCAGGCTCTACTATCCTCTATGAAGCAGCTGACCGTACTGAAAGTATCGGAGAGCAGCGATCTCGATGCAGCAATGAAGGAGCTGAAGCAGGGCGACCAGCAGCTTGTCGTCGCGGTTCCGCAAGGTTACGAGGCCGCGGTTAATGCGAAATCCGCCTCCATGCCTGGCTCCAAGCTCCTCGTCTATTACGATGAGATGAGCCAAACCACCAATCAGATCGGGCTGCCCCTCATGTCACAGATCGCCGATGGCATCAGCAAGCAGCTTGTCGGCTACAACCCGGTCATCACGGTTCAGCCTCAAGGGATTCAATCCTTTAATCTGAAGTATATCGATTTCCTCGTACCGGGGATCGTCGCCATGATGATTATGAATAACAATTTGAACGGCGTCGCCGGTCAAATCGCCTCTTGGCGCGAGCGGGGGATTCTCAGGCGCCTCCAAAGCACGCCGCTTCAGCCGCGGAGCTTCATTGCCGCACAAATCACAGCCCGGCTGCTGTTGAACGGTGCGCAGGCGCTCATCGTGCTGCTGATCGGCAGCCTGATTTTCGGAACCCAGGTCAACGGTTCCTGGCTGCTTCTGCTCTTCTTCGTCGTGATCGGGACGCTGACCTTCATGTCGATCGGCTTTATCGTCGCCGCGCTCGCCAAAACGCCGGAAAGCGCCGGCCCGATCGCCGGCTTCATCTCGTTTCCGCTGCTTTTTCTGGGCGGCGTCTTCTTTCCGATCAAGAACATGCCTGACTGGCTGCAGCCTGTAGTTAATTTGCTTCCGATATCGCATCTGTCTACGGCTCTGCGCCAAATCATGAACGTTGGAGCCACGCTTGGCGATGTATGGCGCGAAGCCGCGCTGCTTGGCGGCTGGATGGTTGTAGCCTTCGTCATCGCCAGCCTGACCTTCAAATGGGAGTAACGATTGTTACAGCAGGATAGGAGGTTTATCGAAACATGAGTGGGGACAAAGTGGTTTATCTCATTTCCGGGACCAGTGGAGTCGGCAAATCTACGCTTGCTAAGGAATTGACTCAAAGCCTCAAGCCCTCCGCACTGATTACGGGTGATGACGTAAATAAGATGTTATTGCCGGGAAGCGAGCTGCCCATGGATCAACGCTTTTCGCTGACATGGGAGAACATGATTTTATTGGCAAAAAGCTTCCTGCGTAACGACTTGAATGTTGTAATCGAGTGGATTTTACAAAATGATTTGGAACGGATATGCGAACGGCTGTCCGACTCGGCCATTCAAATTAAGTACGTCGTGCTGCGGGCAAACGAAGATACATTGAAGGAAAGGCTCGGGGAACGCGGGGATTCTCATCTGCTTGACCGTTCGTTATTTTTGCTGCAGCGTCTCGACGCTTTGCCTTTCAATAACAATTATCTATATGACACAACAGGGAAACAAACGTCGGAGATCGTTCAGGATATCTTGGCTTCGGATGAATATATTGTGAATAAAGATAGAGGATTTTAAGTGCGAAGAATAGGTGTTTTGAACAGCTAAAATCATAAGGAGATTCCATTTATACTATGAAGATAAAAGCATCCGCATGGAAGCTGGCGATTGCGTTAGCTATAGCTGCTGCCGGGGGTTCGGCCCCGCAAGCTATCGCAGAAGCCGCTTCAGATAATCAGACAGCGTCTAGTCCGCAGCCGGGCACTTCCATCGAAGTGATTTCCGTACTAGTGAACGGCAATCTATTGCTGCTTGAGCAGCAGCCTGTCATCATGAACGGCAGTACGCTCGTACCGCTCAGGAGCATATTTGAGGCGCTGGGAGCCCAAGTTGCATGGGACGGCAATATCTCGACGGTGACTGCAAGCAAAGGTCAGAATGTGATATCCCTGACTATTGGATCCGGGACGGCAATTCTTAACGGGCAGCAGCTCTCTCTCGACGCTTCACCCATAATTGTGAACGGAAGTACGATGGTACCTGTTCGTTTTATTGCAGAGTCTCTTGGCGCAAAGGTGGATTGGGAAGCCGATTCGAGAACGGTGCGGATATCGGCAATTCCCGATGGGTCTCAGCCTCCGGTAGCGGCACAAGCCTCAACAGATACGATTATAACCGGCATGTTCTCATACCCTTGGTCCAATCCTTTAAACTCAGGTATGGCTGAGGTGAGCAAGCTAGACGATAACCGCTATCATCTGCATGTTTCCGTAGTACACGGCTTTAGCCGCAATATGGGCGAATTGGAATCCGATTTCACGTTCGACGGTAAAGACATTGTGTTCTCCAATCCTGAATATAGCCAGGTTACTGCGACATTTACTGAAAATTCTATAACCATCGATTACCCGGGGGATGGATTCGGAGGATTTAATGCTGAGCCTAAAGGCACATTTTACCTGCAAAATTCAGGCAGTAATGAGGCCCCGTTTTTAACGAAGCTGTTTACTAGTTTGCAAATCCCCGATTCGTACCGGTATGGCTTTACCGATGTATTCACTTATCATTTAAGTGGTATGAAGGATGTGCTGCTCGTTCAATCGCGTAGCAGTCTCAACCGCTCTAAGGTCATTAGCGGGAATCTGGCAATTTACGATACAGCAAAGCAAAGTATTGAACCTCTTGGAGAGATAACGAGTACCAGTAAGCATGATCTCAGCAAAAAGCTGGAGGCTCTTTCTGCAGGCGAGGAATTAATTTATGAGCTTCTGAATAAAGAATATGCCGATCGATTCACCGAGCTGCAAATACAAAGATTCGATAACGGCGACCTGACGCTAGGCGATCCCGATCTGTTTCGACTGACGGATGCCGAGGCCTTTTACATCGTTACCGGTGCAGAGGAAACAACCTCTATTTCCGACAATTTACGGAATCAGGATAACATCGGATCCATAATCAGGACGGAGGTCGAACATTCCGATGCTCAAAGCGTAACGATCCATATTTATGAGCTGGTCCGAAATGATCAGAATGATGAACATACCGCGACCATCGACCGGCTTGAAGTGAACCGCACAAACGGCAGAGTGAAAAGCATATTATTTGATTAAAGGAACGTCGAAAGGCTTATTCAAACAATGCTAGCCCAACGAGGATGTGATATTAATGTGCCGATACGCAATATACGGGCCGTACAAGGACATCTTTGCTTGTTTTCATTGCAGGAAAGTATTCAAACAAACTTCCAATTATGACTTGGAAGAAGGCGAACGCCACAATAGACAGTATAAATGCCCGCAATGCAGCGAAACAATGAAGGATATGGGACACGATTTTCGGGCGCCGCGGCAAAACGACCTGAAACAGTGGTCGAAGGTTGAGCTTCTTTATCGCAACGGGTTTACTTATCATTCCTGTGGATGCGGCGGTCCGGGGTATAGGCCGGCGAAATTATCCGAGGCAGAAGCTTTTATAAGCAACAATAAACGGTTCAAATCCGAAGGAGAGCTATTGTTAAGGAATTTGACTCTAAAGATGTAAGGAACTATGGCAGCCAAGGGATCTGACCGCGGCATCCTCAGCAGTTTAATAAGCAAATAAGACAGTGGGACTCCGAGCTTTATTATTAGTTCGAAGCTTGCGCTGTCTTTTTTGTAAATTTACAAATAAGTGATTGATTATATAAGTGAATCGTTATATATTAATTGTATAGTTAAAGAGCGGAGCGAGGTGTAACGTTACAATGGAGGATCCGATCCAAGAAATGGCGGAGCTGTTTAAACTGCTCGGGGACAAGACGAGGCTGACGATCGTCGGCCTTCTGAAGGACCGGGAGCTATGCGTCTGCGATATCGTGGATCATGTCGGTATTTCGCAGCCTGGAGTCAGCCAGCATTTAAGGAAGTTAAAGGCAGGCGGGCTGGTTAACGAAAACCGGAAGGGGCAATGGATATATTACTCCTTGAAAGTGGAGGACAATCCGCCGTTTCGGGAGGTGCTTAACCAAATTCCCTCCATTCATGGGGAATTCTCATCGTCGAATCGTTGTTGCTGAATAGAGTGGAGGAGTTATACGCATGGCGTGGCTTGCGTTTGTTATTTTTCTAATTACTTTAATGTTTGTTATTTGGCAGCCCAAAGGATTAAGCATCGGCTGGTCCGCGACGGGCGGCGCCATTTTGGCTCTATTGTGCGGGATCGTCAGCTTCTCGGACGTCGGTACGGTAACCGGCATCGTGTGGAACGCCACATTGGCGTTTGTAGGCATCATCTTTATTTCTCTCGTACTGGACGAGATCGGATTATTTGAGTGGGCTGCATTACATATGGCCCGTTTGGCGAAGGGCAACGGTATGCTGATGTTCGTTTATATCGTCCTGTTGGGCGCAGCGGTGTCCGCTTTGTTCGCGAATGACGGAGCGGCGCTCATTATGACGCCCATCGTTCTTGCAATGGTTCGGGAGCTTCGGTTCGAAAAGGCGATGATCCTGCCGTTTATTATGGCAAGCGGCTTTATCGCTGATACCGCGTCGTTTCCGCTCGTCATAAGCAATCTGGTCAACATTGTCTCAGCCGATTATTTCGGCATCGGATTTGCGGAATATGCGAGCCGGATGATCGTGCCGAACTTTTTTGCCATCGCTGCCAGTTTACTCGTATTATATCTATATTTTCGCAAAAGCATACCCGACTCCTACCGCTCGGACCAGCTCAAGAATCCTAATGATGCGATAAAGGATAAAGCGCTGTTTCGGCTGTCGTGGATCATTCTGGCGGTATTAATGGCGGTTTACTTCTTAAGTGAATTTCTGTCCGTTCCGGTATCGATCATTGCAGGCGTTGCTGCAATAGTGCTGCTGCTGGCCGCGCGCAAAAGCCCGGTGATTCAAACGAAGCGGCTGATTAAGGAAGCGCCATGGACCATCGTTGTTTTTTCCATCGGCATGTATGTCGTCGTCTATGGCTTGAAAAATGCGGGCTTGACGGATGCGCTGGGCGGCGTTATCCAGTTTGTTGCGGATAAGGGGCTGTTCGCGGCGGCGGCGGGTACAGGCTTTATCGCGGCTATTTTATCCTCCGTGATGAACAATTTGCCGACGGTAATGATCGGAGCTCTGGCCATTCACGGGACACAGACGGAAGGCGTTGTGAGGGAAGCGCTCATTTATGCCAATGTCATCGGCTCGGATCTCGGTCCCAAAATCACTCCGATCGGTTCGCTCGCGACCTTGCTGTGGATGCACGTATTAGCCAAAAAAGACGTCAAGATCGGCTGGGGCTACTATTTCAAAATCGGCGTTATTTTAACGGTCCCGACTTTGTTTATAACTCTTACAGGGCTTTATTTATGGCTGTATTTCATTCAGACGCTTCATGCAAGCATTTGGCTCTATATTGCGGCAGTTACGGCAGCTGTCACAGCGGTTTCCTTAATTGCCAAAGCTGTGCTGACGAAGCAAGCCAAAGGCAGACATCAAGGTGTTTAGTTCATTCTCATTTGATAATAAAAGGAGCCGATCCAAGCATGAATGCGAAGCCTTTCGTTTATTTTTTGTGCACAGGAAACTCTTGCAGAAGCCAAATGGCGGACGGTTTTTTACAGTCGTTAGGCGGGGACCGCTATGAGGTGCGGAGCGCCGGTCTGGAGGCGCATGGGCTCAATCCTCGGGCCGTTCAGGTGATGAAGGAGGCCGGCGTGGATATTAGCGTGAATACATCCGACGTCTTGTCTCAGGAGCTGCTGAACCGCGCGGATTACGTCATTACGCTGTGCGGCCATGCCGATGAGCATTGTCCCGTTATTTCCAACAACAGTGTGGTGAAATGGCACTGGGGTTTTGACGACCCGGCCAAAGCGACAGGCAGCGAAGAGGAGATCATGAATCAATTTCGCGAGGTTCGCGACAGCATCAAGCGGCGGATTGAGCAATTTGTAGCGGAAGGCAAATAAGGAGGGGATTACGATGATAAAACGTATGCATGTCGCGTTGAACTGTAGTGATCTGGGGAAGTCGTTGGATTTTTACCGTGCTTTTTTCGGTACGGAGCCGGTCAAAGTGAAAGACAATTATGCCAAGTTCGAGCTGGATAGCCCGGCGCTGCACTTTTCGTTGAATGTACGGCCCTTCGATAAGGGCGGTGTGCTCAACCATCTCGGCTTTCAGGTGAACAACACGGAGGAAGTGCTTGCGATCGGCGAGCGGCTGCGCCAGTCGAAGCTTCTATTGATCGACGAGATGAATACTACGTGCTGTTATGCGGTTCAGGACAAAGTATGGGTGCATGATCCGGACGGAAATGCGTGGGAAATCTTTTATACCAAGGAAGATTCGGAATTTGAATCCGCAAGTGAGAGAGACGTTGCCTTGTGCTGCGCTCCTCCGTCCGAGCCTGTAATGATGGAATGGCAGCCGTTCAGCCGGCAAGCAAAGGAGTAGAGCCATGAACAAACCATACCAGAACCTGGTGGATGACCGGATCTTTATTGGCGGAGCGGCGGATGCGGAGGGGATGATCAACAATGAAGGCGTAGAGGTCATCGTTGATCTGCGCGCGGAGGCGACGGAGTGCGCTTATCCGGCACCGCATGTGGAATGGATTCGAGTGCCTCTCGGGGACAACGCCGAGCAGCCTCAGGACCAGCTGCTTCAGCAGGCGATACATCATGTGATAGAAGCATACAACAGCGGCAAAAAGGTCGGGTTTCATTGTGCGGGTGGAGGCGGAAGAGCCGGTTCCGTAGCCGTGGGAACGCTGCTGAAGCTGGGCAAGTACAAAACAATCGACGAAGCTGAGGCGGCAGCCAAAGCGATTCGCCCCAAGGTCAACATTAAGCCTGCGCAGCGGGATGCATTGGAAGCCTTATTTGGGAATCATAAATAATACGGTAGAGTATGAAACAGCTCTGTCCGCATAGATGCGGCGGGCTGTTTGCTTTTAGAATTTGTGTTGTACAGGTGCAGGGACCTGGGATCTATTTTCTAGAAACATATTGACTTAGACTAAATCTAATATTAGAATTAATCTAAATATAACAGATAGAACGGGGGGATCATGATGAGTAGAAAAGGACAGCTTACACCCCAACGCAAAGCGATTTATGAGATTATTATGGAGAGCGCGGATCATCCTACGGCCGGCGAAATTATTGAGAGATTGAACAAGCGCGGACATCAATTCGCTTATGCTACGACCTACAATTCGTTGCGTTACTTGACGGAGGAGGGGTTGATCCGGGAGCTGAAGCTGGAGGGGGATGCGAGCCGATACGATGCCCGGACGGAGGATCACCAGCATATCGTATGCCGGGTATGCGGCAAAGTGGACGAAGTGTTCACTCATCTCCCGCCGGAATGGGCGCGAGCTGTATCTGAGGAGACGGGGTATAAGGTCGAGGAAGAACATATTTTGCTGAAAGGGGTGTGCCCTGCATGCAGCAGCAGTTCAGAGAAGAAGTGAGCGTTCGGTCCAACGACGCGGACTTGCCTATCGGTGCTTACTGCGAGACCACGCATTCGATTGTAATCATTAGCCCGTTCCCTCATGCATTGCATGAGCTGGTCCGGGAATTAACCGCTAAATGCTACGATGTGCTGGTATTTCATCATTTGGATGAACAAGCGCTCGCCGCATTGCGGATCGATTTGCTGATCATGGATGCAACTTACGGCACGTCCCAGCTGAGAAGCCGTCCGGCTGCGATTACCGCACCTGCTCTGCTGCTGGTCAAAAGGACAGAGCAGCTGTCGGAGCAGCAGGCTGCATCGTCCTATGACGAATCGCTGGTATGGCCTGCAGGGTCGGCACCGGCGGACGCGGTGCTGCCGCGGATTCAATCGCTGCTGTCGGGCAGCGGAAGGCAGCCCGAGGAACGGTCCGACCAGGTGCAGCGCAAAGACCTGGTCGTTGATTTCAAGAAAATGTCGGTCCACCTCGGTAATGCCCGGGTTGATCTGACCAAGACGGAATTCGACCTGCTCAGGGTGCTTCTGGAGACGAACGGGACAGTGCTGTCCCGCCAAGAGATGATGGATCGCATCTGGGGAGACCAGTACTTCGGAGGCAGCAATACGGTCGATGTTCATGTTAAAAGCTTGCGGCATAAGCTGAAGGACAATCCGAAGGCGCCGCAATATATTGAAACAGTACGCGGAGTAGGCTATCGGCTTGCCGATTGACCTCTCCATGACAAGCGGGTTTAGCGCACATTGTGCGCTAAACCCGCTTTTTGCAGGGCGGCGTTGTCTTCATGAAATCTTCATCGGACCTTCATGAAACCTTAACTAGAGCTTCACGAAACCTTCATGATGGGGGAGCCTATCCATGGTAGTATTCATTTATAAGTTATTTATATTTAGTTTAAGTTCAAATATAAATTAGGGTGGATGATGAGAGGAGGAGTGAGGATGTACGATGTCATTATTATCGGCGGCGGACCGGCCGGGGCATCCGCAGCCGTGTATACGGCGAGAGGGCGTCTGTCCACGCTAGTGCTGGATAAAGCCCCTGGCACCGGAGCGCTCGCGCTTACGCATAAGATCGCTAACTATCCGGGCATCTCCGAGGAGCTGAGCGGCAAGGAGCTGCTGGACCGGATTCGCAGCCAGGCGGCAAGCTTCGGCGCCGAGTTCAAGCAGACGAGCATTACGGCGGTTGATCTGGAAGGGGACACGAAGTATGTGTTCACCGCCGACGGCATGTTCGAGGCAAAGGCGGTCATTATTGCGACCGGCTCCAAAGGGCGCAACCGGATGCTGCAGGGCGAAGAGGAGCTGCTGGGCAGAGGGGTGAGCACCTGCGCCACCTGCGACGGAGCATTCTATCAGGGCAAGGAGATCGCTGTTATCGGCGATTCCGAGGAAGCGTTGGATGAGGTGCTTGCGCTGAACAAAATCGCCGCGAAAATCCACTTTATCGTGCCCCGGGCGGAGCTGCAAGGGGTATCCGAGCTGCCGCAGATGGGGAACACGGATGTGTACTTCCGCTCACGCCCTTTGGAAATCGTCGGAGAACAACATGTGGAAGGTGTCCGCGTGAAGCAGGCGAGCGGCGAAGAGCAGCTTCTAAACGTAAACGGCGTGTTCGTCTTTCTCTCGGGCAGCAAGCCGGGAACCGACTTCCTGCAGGATCAGGTTCCGCTTGACGAGAACGGCTTCATGGTGCTCGACGAATATATGCAATCGCCGGTGCCCGGCGTGTTCGGAGCCGGAGAAGTGCGCAAATCGCCTGTCAAACAGGCGGTTGTCGCCGCAGCCGACGGGGCTATCGCCGCGATGGCGGTGGACAAGTTCATTCACAGGCGGGAGCAATTGATCCCGCAGTATAAATAAACTAATTCAACCGAACCCAAGGAGGAATCATGCCATGTCTACAACCGCATCCCAAGTTATCGTCTACTCCAGCACAACTTGCACCTATTGCAGCCAGCTGAAAAAATATTTGACCGAGCAAAACATCCCCTTCGAAGATCGCAACATCGATCATAACGAGACATACCGCGATGAACTCGAAGCAATGGGAATGAGCTCTATCCCCGTTACCGTCATCGGAGAAACGAAAATTCTCGGCTTGAATCCGACACGCATCAAAAAAGCGTTGGCTCAATAAGCAAAGCTTGATATAGCTACAGCAAAATACACCTTATAAATCATTTGGAGGATGAACTAATATGACAACAGCATCTGCAGCAGTTACGGAAACGGTAAGAATCGGGTTGAAAGCTCCTTCGTTCGACCTTCCATCGACGAAAAATCTGGAAACACTGGAGGAGAACGTGGCTCTGGAGCAATATCGCGGCCGCTGGCTGATGGTCTTTTTCTGGCCGTTCGACTTCACGTACGTATGCCCGACGGAAATTATCGCCTTCAGCGATCATTACGATAAATTTCTGGAGCTAGATTGCGATGTAATCGGCATTTCCGTGGACAGCATTTACACGCACCGCGCATGGATTAACACGCCGCGCGACCAGCAAGGCATTGGAGCGATCAGCTACCCTATGGCGTCGGACTTCAAGAAAGAAACGGCGCGCGCCTACGGCGTCCTGGATGAAGCGAGCGGAGCGGCTCACCGCGGCTTGTTCATCATCGATCCGGAGGGTATTCTCCGCTACCAGGTGGTCACCGATATGAACGTAGGACGCAGTGTAGATGAGACGCTTCGTATTCTTGAAGCTCTGCAGTCCGGAGGCTTGTGCCCTGCAAATTGGAAAAAAGGCGAAAAAACGTTGTAATCCCCGGTTTAGCTGATCCGAAGGTCTGCACTGCTCTGCCTCTATGGTGAGCAGAGCAGATGGCCAGTTATTCAACACGAAACAACCGCACATCCTGTGGATGGAAGCCGCATCTTCCGCCGCAGAGAGTGCGGTTTTTTTTGCACATATAGAATTTATAATCGGGGCTCCCAGCAAAGTATCTGATTGACTTCGATGCCAAAGCTCCACTTTGTGCGGTTTTTTTGTGTCTTTTCCCGATGGGGGGCTCGAAAAAGACGTGGTATTGATTGACAATAATTATAAGGGTCTTTATAATGATAATGATTCTCGTTATCACGATATAGAGCATAATTTAGCCAGACGGCTGATCAATATAAACCCCGGTTAATCCCGGGATGTGCCTAGCTAGGCGCACGTTAGATCATGATGATGGACCATCACTTAATTGAGAAAGCGGGGAACGGAAGTTATGGAGCGCTTTGATGCCGCGTACTACGACAAACAGTTTTATGTTACGTTGGAGGACAAACCGGATACGATGTATGGCGCCACCTTGTCCAGCCTGCTCCATCAGGAAGGAGCCGCATCGTTCATAGGCACTTATGCGCCGCTTATTAAAGCGCTGGAGACGGATGTGGCCGGAACCTATTTTGCAAGCTGGTTCGGAGCTGTGTGTGCGGCATTTCAATACTCGTTATGGCATGATAATGCAGTTGCCAGCTTGTCTTTGGATCGGGTTGAGGTGCAGCTGTTCAAGATCGAGCATCGCACGGGGGTAGCTTTTCGGGTCAATTCGTGGGTAGCCGAGCCGCTGCCGGCTGAGAACCGGGAGGCTGCTGTTCTTGCGGCCATGGAAGCTTTTTATGGGCAGCAAGTGAAGCCGCTGCTTGAAAGTGTAGCGGAAGCGGCCGGTATTAACGTAGGCCAGCTGTGGGGTGTGATGGGTACCCGGATGCATTACGCTATGGACCGCTGGCTGCAGGAAGCGCAAACCGACGAGGAGCGCGAGCGGGTGCGGCAAGATTTTGACACGCTGTTCTACAGTCTTGAGCCTGAAGTGTTCGGGCGCAAAAAAAATCCGTTCGACATCAGATTCCGGATGATGGAAAATCCGCGGATCCCGGGAGAGCAAATGCGAATCAAGGCGGTGTGCTGTCTTGCATATAAGACGGACACGGGACACGGCTATTGCTTTACCTGTCCGCGGCTGACCGAATCGGAGCGTGAGGAGAAGGTCAGCAAGATCAAAGCCGGGGCCCACTAGATACTGGGTGCTGGAGCATCCTGCATGCCTCTGATTGAATCGGTGAGGGATAGGAAAGTCTGAAAGGTTAAAGCTGGGGTCATTAGACTGTGAATGCTGGAGCATCCTGCATCCGCCGGCTGATTGGGTGCGGGAAGAGAAGGTCAGCAAGATCAAACCCGAGGTACCATTGGTCCTGGGGGCGTAGCATCCACCCGCGCTGACTGAAGCGGAGGACGTCGAAGATCAAAGCCGGGGTCCAATTTGGTCCCGGCTGTTGAAGTTTTGTCTCTGGGCTGTGCGGCGATTCCAGCATGTTGCACGTGCATTTCCGCACAGGCTATGGTATAGTACGATAGAAAAAAGAAGAAGCTGGCACGAGCACCCGCCCGTTCCAGGAGAGGTTCGCGAACTCCCTCTATAAAAAA
This sequence comes from Paenibacillus sp. NPDC056579, assembly GCF_042793215.1. Classification (NCBI taxonomy): domain Bacteria; kingdom Bacillati; phylum Bacillota; class Bacilli; order Caryophanales; family Paenibacillaceae; genus Paenibacillus; species Paenibacillus sp. NPDC056579. The sequence continues at coordinate 1,234 of NZ_JBHTVD010000014.1, read as the reverse complement.
CTAAGGACAGACGTTGCCGTTACCGGTACGTTTATTTCGTCTTTAGTTCATCCTAACAGAGCAGGCACGTTCTCCAACAAATCTCGTTCTTCTTTTCGTTACGGCGTAAGCGGCCGACAGAAAACAAGGAGGAGATTTTTGTATGTCCGCAGGAAGAACTAATGAAGAACTGAAAGACATTACGCTATTGGGCAATCAAGGAACCCGCTATATATTCGACTATGACCCGAAGCTGCTGGAGTCGTTCGACAATAAACACCCGAACCGTCCGTACTTCGTCAAGTTCAATTGCCCCGAATTTACAAGCTTGTGTCCTATGACCGGACAGCCGGATTTTGCAACGATCTATATTTCGTACATTCCGGATATCAAAATGGTCGAAAGCAAATCGTTGAAGCTGTACTTGTTCAGCTTCCGCAACCACGGCGATTTTCACGAGGACTGCGTCAACATCATCATGAACGACCTGATTAGCCTGATGAATCCTTGGTACATCGAAGTGTGGGGCAAGTTCACTCCACGCGGAGGCATTTCGATCGATCCGTACTGTAACTGGGGACGTCCCGGAACGAAGTATGAAGCGATGGCCGAGCACCGCTTGATGAACCACGACATGTATCCGGAAAAAGTGGACAACCGTTAATCCGGACGGCATTTAGCCAGCAGGGCTATGTCACTAAATGGCTGGCTCCGGCTGTTGGACTTCAAGCATATAAACCTCCATTTCCGTATGGAGCTCTTTGGGATAGCATCGGTAACCGATTCTTTGGTTATTTCGATGAACTCAGAATGGGCTTCGCATTAGCGGAAATGGAGGTTTTGTTGTTCTGTGGAACGGTTCGTAGGTACAACAATGCTGCTGAGCGGAAGGTCTTCGTGCCGATGATCCATGTGATCGACTTATCCGAGAACGCATAGGACTGCTGAGGTAATCGGTCGGTTCGATGAGAGGCATTTACAGAGGCTAGGAAAAAGCGATCGTGCTCAACAGCGGGGTTAAACCGACCGCCTCGTTGTGCCGAAAAGAGCGTCCGGGCTTCGCTAAGTTATTGGTTATTCGTAGGCTACAGCCGAATCAATCCAGAGACAGTACATGGACTAGGCTGCTTAAATGCCGAGCCCTGGAAAGTAAGCTCGGTACCCCGAACCCCGAACCCCGAACCCCGAACCCCGAACCCCGAACCCGGAACCCCGAACCCGGAACCCCGAACCCCGAACCCGGAACCCGGAACCC
>NZ_JBHTVD010000013.1:106045-197279 GCF_042793215.1 Paenibacillus sp. NPDC056579 | reverse complement strand
GCATCTAAGCGTGAAGCCCCCCTCAAGATGAGATTTCCCAGTATGTAAGACCCCTTGAAGACGACGAGGTAGATAGGTTCGGGGTGGAAGCACGGCAACGTGTGGAGCTGACGAATACTAATCGGTCGAGGGCTTAACCTTAACCCAAGAAAGTGACGTGAAGCGCTGTAGCGTAATCCGAATACTTTCTCGGGGCCCGGAAACAAACCGGTTAAACAAATAATTGCTCGCAACACGCATCGTTTCGTATCTAGTTTTCAAGGAATAAATCCTTGAACAAAGCGTATGCTTACGAAGCCAGTTTTCTAACGAAAACTCTTAGTTTGGTGATGATGGCGGAAGGGAACCACGCGTACCCATACCGAACACGACCGTTAAGCCTTCCAGCGTCGATGGTACTTGGACCGAAGGGTCCTGGGAGAGTAGAACGTCGCCAAGCAAACAATCCCACATTATGTGGGTTTTTTGTTGCTATGAAAGCATCAAGGGCCTTTAGCTCAGCTGGTTAGAGCGCACCCCTGATAAGGGTGAGGTCGGTGGTTCGAGTCCACTAAGGCCCACCAGCAATATTCCCTGATAGCTCAGTTGGTAGAGCACTCGACTGTTAATCGAGTTGTCACAGGTTCGAGTCCTGTTCGGGGAGCCATATGGAGAGGTGTCCGAGTTGGCCGAAGGAGCACGATTGGAAATCGTGTAGGCGTCACAAGCGTCTCGAGGGTTCGAATCCCTCTCTCTCCGTAGCAGTAAGGCCCGTTGGTCAAGGGGTTAAGACACCTCCCTTTCACGGAGGTAACAGGGGTTCGAATCCCCTACGGGTCACCATTTTTCACAAAGCAAGCCGGTATGGCGGAATTGGCAGACGCGCGCGACTCAAAATCGTGAGGGAAACCGTGGGGGTTCAAGTCCCTCTACCGGCACCAAAAACTTTACGGGACGTAGCTCAGCTTGGTAGAGCACCTGGTTTGGGACCAGGGGGTCGCATGTTCAAATCGTGTCGTCCCGACCATGACAATTAAACATCGTATACATAAATAGAAACACACCTGAAGCACGCGATATATCGCAAGCGGCAGGTGTGTTTTTTGTTATAGGAATCGTGGATAGGGATGAGTCACCGACAAAGAATAGCAGAAGCAGGCCATCGGCTACTATCTGGACTGCTCCAGAATGGCGCTTGTCAGCTGCGTCCGGTTTTTGAGCCCGGTCTTTTGCAGCATGGATTGGACGTGTTTCTTGACGGCGGCTTCACTAATATACAAAGCAGCGGCGATCTCCAGGTTCGTATGGCCGCGTACGAGCAGTTCAGCGACTTCTTTTTCTCTAAGCGTAAAGGGCAGCGTTCCGGCATTGTCCTCTTTATCGGAAGAAGGGCTGTTTCCGATGTCCGAGCCTTGGACCAGGCTGGTAACAAACGCGGACAATTTATCGCCGCTCGTATCCAGCATATAAGTATAGGCAGGCGTGTGCTTGTCGTATGCGTAATGCTCTGACCCTGCAACCGGTTGAAATCCGAGGCTCCGATAAGTTTGTGAATAAAACCCGAGCGGCGGCGGAGATAAGAGCAGAATTCGCCGAGACATCATAAATTCGAACAAGAGGCGGATAATGTCCGAGCGCAGCTCGTTTTGCTCCATGTCCTCGACATCAATGGCAAATAAATAAGTGCCGGCTAATTGCTCTGCAGTCGTACGATAGGTTTTCAGCTGAGCTGGAGACAAACCGTTGAAATACGGGCCCGATACCGGGGATGCTAATAAGAAATCCAAGGTTTGCTCGTGAATTGGCATGGCCACCAGCAGGCCGACCATACGCCCGCCAGCGTTGCGGAGCAACTGCAGGTTGCCTCCGACACGGAGCATCTCCCGCACCTGTACGCAACTGCTAAGACGGGAAATACTTTGCTCCCGCGTGAACTTATACCTGAAAGATACGCCCGATTCCGGATCGGAGCAGACGATTTTCCAATCTTTATCCTGCCGGTTTCGCATTTCAATATATTGTTCGACTTCACCCATATTCGCCTCGGCAACGGCTTCCAAAAAATTGGCAGATCCTCTGGAATGCCGGAAATGAGCTCTGAAAATCGGATTGTCCGTATGAGGGAGCATTTCTGCGACTTCCCACGCTGTATTTTGCCCCGACTCCATCGCCTTGAGAATGTGCCGGTGATAGATTTGAACCGTTAATTGGCGCTGCTTCTCGAACGTTTCCGGCATTTTGTCGCGATACGTTCGACGGATCGTTTCTCTTACGAGCTCATGCATTTGCCAGCCTTTGGCGGAGCGGCGGATGAAGGAGAGCCGGATCAGCTGATCGAACAGCGATAAAGGGACTTCTTTTTCCAACAGCTGTGATAGAAATTCCTGATGAAACGTTCGCGGCACGGATGCTGTCATGATGAGGCTGCGCAGCTCGTCGCTAGGCGCTTCCCGAAACCATTGATCGACAATCGCATCAAAGGGCGATTCCTGTTCATACGCAAGCTCGGCTGCGGCTCCAGCACGGGCTGCGATAGGGCCGAACAGCGATAGCATTAGGGGATGCCCCAAAGTTTTTAACCATACGTTGTCGATCACGAGTTCGTCGGTAATACCTAAATTTCGGGCAAAAGTCGTCGTTTCTTCATAGCTCAGCTCGGAAATGGGGAGCGTCACTATGAGCTTTTGCCATGCTGCGGATACTCTCCACGAGCCTTCCAAAGGATACCGCCCCGCAATAAGAATCAGCACCTGGCTGTGCAGCCGTGGGATGAACGATTCTCTAAGCCATTTATCTATACTTCCGGATTCCTCGTAATGATCGAAGGCCAGGATGATCCGCTGTTCTGCCGCCGCCATATTAATAAGCTCCAGACCATGCTCCTGCCGACGCTCGTCCAAGGACAGGAAGCTGCCGTGGATTTGCTGAGTCAGCTGGATAACAATCGCCTCAGGATCGTTCATGTAGTCTCTCATATCGACGAGAGCGAACCGTAGGCCCCGCTGTTCCGCGCGCTTGCGGAATTGCTCCAGCAGACGGGTTTTGCCCATGCCTCCCGTGCCGTGAAGGTTGATGATGCGTTCCTTTCGATTATGCAGATGTGTCATGTATTCATCGAACAAATGAAGCTCGAACGATCTTCCGGTAAAATCAAGATCATTCCACTCCTCGATCTGCTGGCCGATTGTCGGAAATGGCAGGCTCGCCTGCCCGATTTCTCTTTCCATAGGCTTCATCACCTGACCGCTCATTTTTTAACCCAAAGTATACTACGATTCTCTACTTATGAGTAGTACTCTGCATCCGGCCTCCATGGTAAAGTTTCGTTAATGTCAATCGATGGAGGGGCTATACAGATGAGAAACAAGCTGTTACAAAAAGACCGCATCACAGGTTCGGAAATCCTGCTGCGCAGTCTTCTGCTGGAGGGCGTGGAATGCGTATTCGGGTATCCGGGCGGAGCGGTACTATATATTTACGATGCAATGCACGGGGACGAACAGTTCCGGCACTTGTTGACCCGGCACGAGCAGGGAGCGATTCACGCGGCGGACGGATATGCAAGATCTACGGGAAAAGTAGGGGTGTGCATCGCTACGTCCGGTCCGGGGGCTACGAATCTGGTAACGGGTATCGCAACGGCGTATATGGATTCCATCCCGCTTGTAGTCATAACGGGCAATGTACCGACCTCGCTGATTGGAACCGACTCGTTCCAGGAGGCGGACATTATCGGGATCACGCAGCCCATTACGAAGCACAGCTATTTTGTCCGGCGGGTAGAGGAGCTGGCTTCAACGATCAGAGAAGCTTTTTATATTGCAAATTCCGGGAGAAAAGGACCGGTGCTCATCGATATACCGAAGGACGTGTCGGCTGCGATGACCGAGTTCGAATATCCGCAAGGAGCCATCTCCATCAGAGGCTATAAGCCGCAGCCGGAGGTGAATGCCGCTAGAATTGAGGAGCTGCTGACTTTGGTCGGTGAAGCGGATAAGCCGCTGATCTTGTCCGGAGGCGGACTTGTGCAGTCCGACGGCGCCGAAGAGCTCATGGAGTTCGCCGAGAAGACGAACATTCCGGTGACGACGACGCTGCTCGGGCTGGGCGGCTTCCCGAGCCGCCACGAGCTGTGGCTGGGCATGCCGGGAATGCACGGCACGTATGCGGCCAACCAGGCGCTGCTCGCCTGCGACCTGCTTATCTCGGTCGGCGCCCGATTCGACGATCGGGTGACGATGCGGCTGGACGGCTTCGCGCCTCACGCGAAGATCGTCCATATCGATATCGATGCCGCGGAAATCGGCAAGCTGGTTCCTACCGCTCTCCCGGTCGAGGGGGATGCGAAAGAGATTTTGCTGAGGGCCAACGCGATGCTGCATCACGCCACGAAGAGCAATAAGGCTTGGCTGCGCCAGGTGTGGGAGTGGAAGGCGGAGGTGCCGCTGAAGTACCGGGATTCGGAGACGGAGCTGAAGCCGCAATATGTGCTGGAGATGATCTCCAAGACGACAGGCGGCGAGGCGATCATCACGACCGATGTCGGACAGCATCAGATGTGGACGGCGCAATTTTATCGGTTTCAAAATCCCCGATCCATCATCACTTCCGGCGGGCTCGGCACGATGGGCTTTGGCTTTCCGGCTGCAATCGGAGCACAGATAGGTAATCCCGGCAAGCTGGTCATATCGATCAATGGCGACGGCGGCATGCAAATGTGTGCCCAGGAGCTGGCGATCTGCGCCATTCATAGCATTCCGGTCAAAATCGTCGTCATCAACAACCAGACGCTCGGGATGATCAAGCAGTGGCAGGAGCTGATCTATGAAGGCCGCTTCAGCCATATCGATCTGTCCGGAAGCCCCGACTTCGTCAAATTGGCGGAGGCGTACGGTGTCAAAGGGCTCAGAGCTTCGACGAAGCAGGAGGCGGAACAGGCATGGCAAGAAGCAATGCAGACGGCAGGGCCGGTGCTGATCGATTGTATGGTCGCCAAAGACGAACTAGTATTCCCGATGATTCCGCAGGGCAAAGCATTAAGCGATATGATACTGGGGGATGTGTAGCCGATGCAAAAGCAAACGATATCCGTACTGGTCAACAATCATCCCGGGGTACTCCAGCGAATATGCGGCTTGTTCGGAAGAAGAGGCTACAATATCGAGAGTATTTCGGTCGGCCTCTCCGAAATAGAACAGCTGTCACGTGTCATCATTGTGGTTCAGGCTGAAAAGCCGATGCTCGAACAAATCAATAAGCAGCTGCTTAAGCTGCTCGACGTCATTCAAGTCAACCATTTGAACGCGCATCCGATGCTCGCAAGGGAATTGATGCTGGTCAAGCTGCGCGCGGACCCTGCGGTTCGCCCGGAAATATTCGGGATGGTCGAGACGTTCCGCTGCTCCGTCGTCGATGTAGGACTGAGCTCCGTTGTCATTCAAGTCGTAGGAGACGCGGAGAAAAACAGCGCGTTCCTCCATCTGCTGGAGCCGTACGGCATTCTGGAGCTGACGCGGACCGGCGAGACGGCGATGAATCGCGGAGACGGTTCGGGCGGCACAAGCTGAATAAGGCTCGATTAATAAAAACCGTTTCTCCCGGCACTTAACTTGGAGGCAGTTTCCAAGCGGCCGTGAGGAACGGTTCTTTTTAAAGTGGATAACGATTAATCGCATTAATAGTTACTATGGCTTGTGCACCCTTGAATCGAGAGTTCACTGGTTTAAGCGGAAGCTCAGGCGCTTTTCTCGGCAGGGACGGTTGAGTCTGCGGCGCGGGCGCCTTTTCGATACAAAACCAGCATCCCCAGTGAGCCTATCATAATTACGAATAGCAGCAAATAGATGTGCTTAAACGCCAATGTCGGGCTCAACTGCTGCTGCCATACGAGCAGGATGCCGCATACGGCAACGGCGAACGACCCGCCGAGATATTGTGACAGCTGGGTCAGCCCCATTCCCGAACCGATCAAGTGCTTCGGCAGGATGCGGGATACTTCGTTTGAAAGGGAGGAAGTAACCGCGGAGAGCGATGGCGAGAACAGCAGATAAGCAAACAAAGTGACATAGGGCGATACATCGAGCCATAAAAAGACTATGAGCATAGAGACAGCCAACAGCGAATGGCCGAGAACAAGAAAGCGGAAATTGCCGTAACGGTCGATCCAGCGTCCGACGAGCTTCATCAGGCAGGCGGATAAAAACGCGCCGGGAAAAATCATCAGTCCAATCGTCGCCGCCCCGAGCTGGAATACTTTTGCATAAATTAACGGCATTAAGAACAGCATTGAAAGGTTCAACACGAACGCCATAAAGGCGAGGAGCACCAGCTTCCGGTATCCGGGATTTTGCAGCAGAACAGGAGGAATGAACGGCTTCTCCGCACGGCGCAAATGCCGGATGGTGATGAACAGGCAAACCAGGCTCACGATGAGCACGACGAAGGAAAGCTGTGTTACCGCAAGCAAAAACGCCGAGGATGTCACGACGATACATGCTGCGCCGAAATAATCGAAAGGAACCTTCGGCAGCGACTCCTTCGGGATTAATCTCAACAGGAAGGGCACCAGAACTACGACCAGGCAGGTGACCAGAAACAGCTCGTGCCACCCCAAATACTGTGTAATTGCTCCCCCGATTACCGGTCCCAGACCAAACGCCAACGCACTTCCCGAGGCGATCATCGTGATCGCTCTGCCGCGCCGCTCGTACGGCACGTACCGGCTGGCCAGAACCATCCCGAGGCCGGGCGTGGCTCCTGCGCCGCTCGCTTGGAACAGCCGCGCGAACAGGACAAGACCGAAGCTGTCCGAGAAAAATCCTACGACCGATGCAAGCATAAGCAGCGTGACGCCTATCAGCCAGAGCTTGCGGATCGGGATGAAGTCCGACAGCCTGCTGAATATAATCGTCGAAAGCGCGAAGACAATGGAGTACCCCGATACGATCCAAGAGCCTTGTCCGGCGGTAATATGGAGCTGCTCGATTACGTCGGGCAGAGCGACATTGAACATGGTCGTGTTCATAACGACCAGAAACGTTCCGATAGCCCAGACGGGAATCGTTATTTTATCGTTCATAGATAGAAAACCCCTTGCAATGTGACTTTTTTGGCACCATTGTCTATACTACTCTTAACCGCTTATATAAAAAAATACAATTTGGAGTATTTGTTAATACATTAGAACTTATGAATTATTTTATCTTTTCACGGACGAGTCGAAGCAGGGAGAGGGTTAAGGATGGAGCTGCTGCAGCTGAAATATTTTCAGACGGTTGCCAGACACGAGCATATGACGCGTGCGGCCAAGGAGCTGCGCATCGCACAGCCTGCACTTAGTCAGACGATTGCGAAGCTGGAGTCGGAGGTTGGGGTACCGTTGTTCGACCGCCAAGGGCGGCAAATCCGGCTGAACCATTTTGGCAGGGCTTTTTTGAAGCATATCGATCAAGCGCTGTTGAACATCCGGGAGGGACTGCAGGAAGTAAGCGATCTGGCGGGAGCGGAGAACGGCTATATCTCCCTCGGGGTCATGTCCACGCAAGTGCTGGGCGATATGCTGAAAGCTTTTCACAGCGAGTATCCGCAGGTAAAATTCCGTGTCCACCAGCTGCCTATGCAGGAGATGATCGAACAGCTGCAAAGCGGAGAGCTTCATCTCTGTATCAGCTCGATGCCGGTAGAGCATCCGGGTCTTCAGCGGGTCCCGCTAATGAATGACGAAATCGTCCTTATCGTTCCACACGGACACCGGTTAGCTCACCGGGCTCATGTTCAGCTAAGCGAGCTGGCCGACGAGACGTTCATCCAATTGAAGAAGGGCGGCAATATTCGTGATCTGACCGATTATTATTTCGAACAAGCCGGTATCCAGCCTGATATCGCCTTTGAAATTGATGAACCGGCCTCGGTGCGCAGCTTGGTCAAAGCCGGACTGGGTATTTCGTTCAGCACAGCATTGAACTTAAGATATTGGGATCATACGACGGTGGTCGCCATCCCTATCGAAGAACCGCGGTGTCAGCGTCCGATCAGTCTTATTTGGAAGGAAGGGCGCTATGATTCATTGGCTGTCCGCAGGTTCCGCGAGTTTGTCGTCGCTTTTTTCACACAGCTGCAAAAGAGCCCGTAATCATTCGAAATCCCTCTAAAACGATTGAATAATCTCATCACTGGAAATAAAATGAAATTATGTGCCAGTCTATTCGAAAAGGAAGGAATATCGTAAGCCATGTCCAAAGCCGACAATATGCTTTCCATACTATGGTTACTGAAGACCCGCAAACGCATCACCGCCAAACAGCTTGCGGAAGAGCTGGAGATCAATATCCGGACCGTCTACCGGTATATCGATGCGCTGTGCGCGAGCGGTGTGCCGATCATCGCCGATTCCGGTCATAACGGAGGCTACAGCTTGCTGGGGCAGTTTAACGAAGCTCCGCTTTTTTTCGATATTAACGAGCAAAAAGCGCTCATTCATGCAGCCGTGTTCGCCGAGGAGGCAGGGTATCCTTTTGGTGAAGCGTTGAACCGTGCCATTGGCAAGCTGAAAAAGTACACCAACGAAGAGCAGCTGCACCAGATCAACCGGCATACCGTCGGTTTCGATGTCATCAATCCTCCGTCCGATGGCTCCCTGGAAACGTTTCTTCAGGAACTCGAGCTATCCGTTGCCAATGGAGCCACTCTCCTCATGGACTATATGAAGGCAAATCCCCCTTCCGAGCAGCGCGAGATCGATCCTTACGGCATCGTCTACTGGAAAGGAAAATGGTACATCGTAGCCTACTGCTATCTCCGCCGGGAAATTCGCAGCTTCCGTGTGGATCGAATCCGTTCGTTGTCACGTACAGGGGCGGCATTCGAGCGGCCGGTGGATTTTTCTGCACGGCAGTTTTTCCTAAACACGCTGCTGCCGGATATGGATAATCCGGAAACGATGCTGTCGATCCGGGTAGAAGGGTATGAGCAGGCGATCAACGATCTGTGTCTGCATTGGCTGCTCGGTCATGTCTTAGTGGAGCGGACGGCGACGACGGCGCATTTTCAGCTCGATGAGAGATCCATAGTTTCGTATTTGCCTTATACACTGTTATCGTATGGAAAATCGATTCGGATTATTGAGCCGGCCATGCTGAAAGAAAGAATGGTCGCTATCTCGTCGGCGCTGGTCCAGCATTACGAATCGATGTAGCTTCACTGACCGGTTTTGTCAGTCAAGGTGCTGTATGATCGGTCTAGAAACTAAGTTATCCTTAAGGAGGAAATAGAATGAGCCATAAAGCACTCCAACTGCTCGAATATCACGTGTGGGCCAACGATAGAATTATCAATCATTTGAAAGCTTTGCCGGAGGAGACGTACCGGTCCGTTATCCAAAGTATTTTTCCATCGATTGCGGAGGCGCTGGTCCATATCTACCGGATCGATAGCAGATGGCTGCATATTATGAGCGGCGGTACGTTCGAGCAAATATTGGCGCTGGACAAGCAAGTTACGGAAGCGACAGAGGGAATTAGCCTGGACGGCATTCAAGCGCTGTACCATGAGGTGGCTGAAAAGTATCGTACGTTTTACTCCGACAAGGATTTGGATGCGCTGAAGGAGTACCCTCACCCGACATATGGGGTAATGAAAGCGAGCTATGCGGATATTATCCAGCATTTGAGCAATCACGGAACGTACCACCGCGGCAATATTACCGCGATGCTCAGACAGCAGGGACACCCTGGCGTTCCGACGGATTATGCGTTCTTTTTGTACGAGATTTAGAAGGGGAAGGAAGAGGAGCGTTTTGACCGCGAGACGGTTGGGGCGCTTTTTTGTGCTGTGAGGTCCTACAACTTTCGACATAGATTTGAAAAAGCTACAAAATAATGCAGGACATTTCTACTAAATGTAGAATATTGGATATTAGGATTAAAGACACTGTCTCATTTTTGGGACTAAAACCGACTGAACAGAAAAAGGCAAACCTGTCGAAAGGCAGGGACGCAAAGCCACGGGCCTAAGCCTTACATCATGCATCAGCATGGAAAAGGGATGGCAGCCGGGCCGCCCGATAGTGTTGGTTTTTTTGTGTTTTTTAAATCTGACTTCGATTATAAATAACGGTGAAAACCTCGATGGCTATACAAGAATGTAGGTGAATTGCATTAAGTACGTGCTCGCTTCGATAATTGCCTCGATATGTTTTGTGTTATCTATGAGTTTTTACTTTGTTTACAGAGGCTCTCTTTTTGACTTTGGTTCTTTATTAGTTGCTTTTTGTTATTTCAGTATACCTGTGTTTATTGTTATAGGGGCACCAGCAGCCTTTTTGTTAGATAAAGTTACTGCAAAACTAGCTGACCGTTTAATCATGAGACTAGCGGTTTCATACATTTTATATTTGCTAGCAGGCGCAGCATTAGCTTGGTTTTATAATTTATATTTAAATTTCCTAACTTCGCTTGTTGTGAAATTAGGGTTAGTGGCATCAACGATTTATTTTGTAACGATCACGATCATGAGTTATGTGACGTTATTAAAAAGAAAAAAGAAAGTATTGGATTAGGACGTGGCTGCAGTTGTCAAAAAGAAGAGGCACATTGCTAGCGGTTAGCGGCATTTTACTCATTTTGTTTTCTGTTTATCCGATGTTCTTGCTGGTTCGCGAGAGTGTATTGGAAGCATACATCAATTCGAAATATCAATTAGATCAGATGATTAACATAAATAATCAATCGGATAAAACAAACACGTTTGCACATGACCCTTCTAAGCCAATTTTCTGGAACAAAAATATTATTGAAGTACTTACTGAAGATACTGGCATTGAAGCTCCAAAGTCAGTGTTAAACAAGTTTGACAAAGAAGCTAAACACATTATGAAAATCGTCATTCGAGTGAATGGAAAAGAAGTATCCTCACCAACAGAAGCATGGTTGTTTCCAAACATAACAAAATTCAGCAACTACTTGTCGTGGCTAAATATAATAAAAGTTACTGATAAAAAAAGTAATGAAGAAACAATAGCTATAATCCGAAGACATGCTGGCAATTGGACAAGAGGGGATACACAGAGCCAAAAAATGGAACATATTATACTTGGATAAAGATGGCCGACTAACTGAAGAACAATTTACATATCGTGATCGTGGAAAGTACTTGTTAGGAGTGAAACTGGTCCAAGCATCATCTCAGTCATCATCATTTATTGGATATAAATCCGACATTGCTTATGTCATGCCTAGCCTCTTTTTTCCATTTATCTATCCAACGGTAACTATTATTGTTGGGATTGTTCTCCTAATAGTTTGGTATATGCGAAGGATTTACAGGAAATAAGCAACCGCAAAAATTATGGATAGAAGATGATTTGTTGCATTCACTAAAAAACATAGGTAAACAGTGTTAAAATTTGTTCTTATAGTTTGAATAAAGGATAGCCGGTCGGTGGATATGAGAATTTTAAATGAAGACGAATTAAAAAGTTATATTTCTGATGAGAATATGCAGGTCTTTTGCATTGCTAATTATGATGATGATAGATTAAATGAGCTGCGAGCGTATTATACCTGCATAAAGAGAAATGTTGGTTCACTTTCTCTAGAAAAATCAATTATTTATTACAGCGCATACTTCTGGTACGCGCAGTTCAAAGAGAGGTATTTTGAATTATACGGAATGGATGAAGGAATTGCACAAGAAGGATTCAAGCTTCTAGAGGAAATAGATATTGAGCTAGAAGAAGGGATCAATTGGGTATTAATTGAAAAAATCGAACAAACAATTTAGGGCAAACCAACGCTTTTGATAAATACGATTTGCTATGCTATTGAAATACGATGCAATGAACCGACTTGTCAGAAAAGGACTCCTTTGGAGCTGGATGGAAGCGGAAATAGGGTCTATGCAGTAGAAACGTTTGGCTACAATTCGCTGGGGAACCTGCTGAAAAAAGCATGACTGGCTCCGAAGGAACTCCGAAATCAGAAAGAGGCTGCCAGCAAAGGCAGCCGCGTTTGAACTTATGGTATTCTTGAGCTGCAAGCAAGCTCATCCGCAGTTATTGATCCTCGCTGTAGCCTCCTTTTTCTTCTGCGGCTCTAGTATTGGCAATTGCTTTATTGGCAAGCTCGTTAGCCATTCGCAGCGCCGTGACGGTGTCTTTGGATTCCTGCAAAATTAAGGGCTTCCACACATAATCGATTTGATTATGCGTAAAGATGTAGGCTAACCCCGGTTTGCGGGAAGGTGACATGGCATTCTCCAACGCAAAAATCGATTGTACGTTCTTGCCCTGGAATTCCCGCAGGTCTTGCCCGAACGCCTGATGAACCGAAGGATCCGTTGAAGGGGTCATCAACCCTTGCCGGGAAAGCCTCATTTGCATTTCCGGCGATAAAATATACGAGATCACTTGGAACGCAAGGTCTTTATGCTTGGACTGGTTCGTGATGAACATGGCTGTGCTTTGAGGCTGAAATTTGGATTTGGGGGCTTCCGGAAACACCGGAACAGAGGTGAAATCCCAGTTCAGGTTCTTGTTCTCGTTGGCCCATCTGGTAACGATATCGACCGTATCGATGGCCATAGCTATCGACCCTTGGGCGAAAGCATTCGTTTTGACCAACTGATTGCCGGGTATATCATAAAAACGCCTAATGTTATTGGTGATTTTGGTCCAATTATCCGATGATAGAGTGGCTTTATTGTCATTAGGATCAAGTGAGGGCTCCGACAGCTGGTTCCACATCATGTAATGGGAAGGATTAACTTGGAAACCCTTATAAGTCACGTCCCCGTCCTGCTGCGTTAGCTTTTTGGCCAAATCATAGGCTTCATCCCAAGTCATTCCCGGCTTAGGGTAATTGACGCCGAATTTATCGAAGATGTCCTTGTTATACACCAGCACCCATTCGGCAGAGCTGTATGGCAGCGAATAAAGCTTTCCATCTGATGAGTTAACCGATTGCTGCAGCATCGCTTGGTTTAATTTGCTTGTATCGAAGTTGTACTTCTTGACCAACTCGCTCATGTCATACTGCAAATTATACCTGCGGACCTCCCGGTATGTGTTGCGGGCGGAATCATCGATGACAATATCGGGGACGGTACCCGCTGCAAGCAGGTCTTTAAATTGCCGTCCCGGATTATCCCATTGAATATGCTTAAACTTGACATCAGGGAACTTCTTGGCAAGGTGTTGACCGATATGCTGCTGCCAAGTTTCTTCCTTAATATAAAATTGCGGCCATACCGTGTAGATCAGCAGTTCGTTTTCGGAGGAAGACGACTGCTCCTGAATCGTATTTGTGGAAGGGTCGGTCGATGCAGTTTGCCCGGGTTCCAGTTCCGCACCGCTCTTGCAACCCGCCAGCATTATGAGGCTCATGATCACTGCGCAAAAGCTTTTTATTTTCATACCTTCACCACCTGTTTAATAATAATGGAATAAATTTATCTTAAACGGCGGCTAGTCGATTGATAATTCTAAAATCTTAAGAAAGGTGGATAATTTTAAAACAAGAAACTTAAAGGTAACCAGAAGGTTAGCCATCACTAGTGCTCAATTATGCCTTCTCTGTAGAAAAATCGAAAGAATAACGTACTACTTCACATGAGTCTTGAAAAATATATCAAAACCAGGTCGATATGATTTGATATCGGCCTGGGTTTTTACCTTAAATTTCACCCAACCCCAAGCACATCGGTAACCAGCGATAATAAAAGCAGCACTCCCATAGCCCCGCTAGCCGTAAGTGCCCATGATTTCATTTTGCCATGGGTGTTCTTCAACAGCGACCGCGCATACAGAAGGAAGCCCGCACCTACCAAAACAAGCTCCAGCACCATGCTGACACCCGGAAACTGCCACAAACCGAAGCCGAGCAGCGGCAGATTGCCAAGGTTGCCGGGCAGCAGAGGGAGGTCCATGCGGTGCACGATCAGATCAAGAAGCCAGTGGCTAAAGACGACCGCCCCGATCACAAAACCGCTGCGCTTGCCCCAAAATCGTCTTGCCAGCAATCCGGCGAGCAGCGTAATAAGTAAGGCTCCTACCAAGGAGTGCGTGTAATCGGCGTGGATGACGCTTCCCCCGTAGCCTTGGCTGCCTTCAACGGGCTCAATCGTTTCCACCCCCGACAAGAAGAGCGGGACGAACGCGACATCAAGCAGCTGGGTACCCAACATGAGTGCCCAGAGAGGCACTTCCGGCGTCTTGGCCTTCACAACGGCGGCTAATCCGAAATGGCCAGCGAACATCTTACATCCCTTCCTTTCGTTTCATCGAACGAGTCTTTGCATCCAACCATCCGCATCCAGCGGTAAAAAGAATCACGAACAGCAAAAAGCTCATGTGTCGCTCACTCCTTATTTTTCTTGGGTGGGAAGCTCCCTACCGCCTTGCTTCATCGTCTGAATACCTGCGATAAACGTATCGATAAGCAGACGCAGGCTAACGTCGAGATCAAGAGGGATGCCAAAGCCGCCCCGCTGCTCCAAGGACGCGAAGCCGTGAAGAATGCTGCGCAGCCCGCGCACGGCATGAATTGCAGCATCGCCCTGCAGATCGTACGCGTTCAGCACGCGGATAGCAAGATTGACAATATCGCTGCCGACTCGCTGCACATCAGGATCATTTGGATCCGGAGCCCGAAGCGTGGCATCATACAGGCCGGGATGGGAGCGGGCGAAGGCTACGTACGCTGCTCCTATCGCACGAACGGCATCATCACCTGAACGACCGACCGCCGCTTGGGTAGTAACGCTGAGAAGCTGCTCCAATCCGTAGACGGCAAGCTTGGTGCGAAGCCCGGGAAGTCCGTGGACGTGATTGTATAGAGAGGGGGAGCGAATATTTAACTTTTGCGCTAAGGAGGCCAAGGTAACTTCTTCGATGCCATGAGTGTCGGCCATTTCCGCAGCTGCTTGTAAAATTGTAGGTAAATCAAGTCCGATTCTCGGCGACATAACGGATGCTCCTTTTGACTAATCAAAAACTAATAACGTTAGTTTTATAATAACTAATGATATTAGTTTTTGCAAGAAGTTTTTTCTATAAATAAAATTACGTTAAGGTCAAGCTCTTGATACACGATTGTGACGACTAATATAATAGAGAAAATAGCTCTTGGGCTTGACTAGGATTGCTTTTAAGAACGGGAGCAAAAATACGGTTGGGAAGGTGGAAGCGCAATGAACTATACGTTCGATCTGCATCCTAAGGAGTCAAGGGTCCGGCAGCTGAGTCTCATGGATCCCAGGTTTGCCGAGCTGGCCGAAGTCATCGGGTCAATAAAAGTGCAGGAGCGTACGGATGGCTTTGAGTTTTTGGCAAAATCGCTTATCGGGCAGCAGCTTTCCGTCAAGGCCGCAGATACTATATGCCGGCGCGTTGAGCAGAACCGCGGGATTACAGCCGATTCGATGCTTGCGGCTCAAGAAGATGATTTGCGTACCGCTGGTGTGTCCAGACCCAAGATCTTTTATATTAAAGGGCTCGCGCAAATGGTCAAGCAAAATGAACTCGATTTTCAGTCCATGAACGGCATGAGTAATGAGGAAGTTTTGGACCGGTTAATGAAGGTGAAAGGGATCGGGCGTTGGACGGCCGAGATGTTTTTGATTTTTTTCCTTGGCCGGGAGGATGTGCTGTCTCTAGGGGACGCAGGGCTTCGCCGCTCGGCTCATTGGCTGTATGAAGGGGAGACGGGGAGCAGCCCGACGTCGCTGGAGCATTACAGCAACCAATGGAAGCCTTACCGTACAGTCGCGTGTTTGTACTTGTGGGAGGCTGTCAATCGCGGGCATGTCGGGGCCGGTAGTTTTCGGGATTTCCAAAAGGAGCTTGCAAAGGATTAAAGAGGCGGATGAATACGTTGACACCATTTACGAAGCAGGTTATCGGGATTATAAAAGGAATACCGGAAGGCCGGGTCATGACGTACGGGCAAATCGCAGAGCTGGCCGGAAGCCGCAGAGCGGCGAGGCAGGTCGTAAGGATTTTGCATTCATCGAGCAAAAAGCACGGTTTGCCATGGCATCGGGTAGTCAATGCCAAGGGGGAAATCGCGATTCAGGATGACGAGTCCCGGTTTTTGCAGACGGTTCTTTTGCAAAATGAAGGGGTTGAGGTGGACGAGGAGGGCCGTCTCGATTTGGCGAGCGCACAGTTTCATCCGGATTGGAACGGGGAGTAAGATGAAAGCGGAGCTTTTGGCTTCCGACTGATGTGGAAGGACACAGTTCAACGGTAGCGGGTCGCAGGTACGAAGCTAGTTAGCATCACGCCAAAGGAGAGAACAGGGCTAGGGCTGCGGCGGAAAAAGGGGATTCCATCCTAAGAAGGTCTAGCCGAAAAAGTCCCCGGTATGGTATGCTATTTAAACATCAGATGATCAGATATAGTTAAGACGAGTGGGGAGGAAACCAACATGAAATACATGATCGATTTGCAAAACATAACGTACCGGCGGGAACAAAACGAACTGCTGCGAGGTATCGATTGGCAGGTTCGTCCCCGGGAGCATTGGGCGATTCTCGGTCTGAACGGCTCCGGCAAAACGACGATGCTCAATATCGTGAACGGATATATTTGGCCGACGACCGGTAAAGTATCCGTGCTGGGGCATGCCTACGGGGAGGTTGATCTGCGCGAGCTGCGGATGTCGATCGGCTGG
The DNA here is from genome assembly GCF_042793215.1 of Paenibacillus sp. NPDC056579. Taxonomy (NCBI): domain Bacteria; kingdom Bacillati; phylum Bacillota; class Bacilli; order Caryophanales; family Paenibacillaceae; genus Paenibacillus; species Paenibacillus sp. NPDC056579. The sequence continues at coordinate 180,633 of NZ_JBHTVD010000013.1, read as the reverse complement.
GTGAGCTTGTCGCTGCAGGAAAAATTGTACCCAACCGACAAGGCGGAGCAAATCGTCGTGAGCGGCAAGTACGCGACCATCGGCTTGTACGAAAAGCCGGACGAGCAGGACTGGGAGCGGGCGATGCAGCTGATGGAGCAGATGCGCTGCATGCATTTGAAAGGGCGGCAGTACCAGACGTGCTCCCAGGGGGAAAAGCAGAAGCTGCTGATCGCCCGGGCGCTCATGAGCTCGCCGAAGCTGCTGATCTTGGACGAGCCGTGCAATGGGCTCGATTTGTTCTCGCGGGAGGCGCTGCTCGAAGCTATCGATCAGCTGGCTCAATCTCCGGATGCGCCGACGCTGCTATATGTGACGCATCATACGGAGGAGATTCTGCCGATCTTCCAGCATGCGCTGCTGCTGCGCCGGGGCGAGGTATTCGCGTCCGGGCGGGTGAGCGAGGTGCTGACCGAACCGAGCTTGTCGAGCTTCTTCGAGTCGCCCGTCGAGGTGTTGAACCGGGAGGACCGGATTTGGGTCCTCCCGAAGCAGACGCGCCATGAGCTGCTGGCGCGGAAGTGACCTGCATGACGGCCGGGCGCGTCATGCATAAGGCTGAAGCTGCTGCTGCAGCTTCGCGCCGATAGGCGTCATCGGCAAGCGGAGCGTGCCGCTGGCCAGGATCCCTTGCTCCGCGAGAAGCCATTTGAGCGGAGCGGGGTTCGGCTCGGCGAACAGCAGCCAGATGAGCGGCAGCAGTTCGTCGAATTGCTCCTTGGCTTCACTCACACGGCCTTCCGTGAAGCGGTGGTACAGCTGCACGAACCGCTCGGTGCGGATGTGAGCGGAGGCGAGCATGCCGCCACGGGCACCGCAGCAGAGCGATGCGAATAGATAAGCATCCTCGCCGCACAGCACGGGCTTCGAGCCGGTGCGCGACAGCTCCGAGACGAGCTGAATGCCTCCCGAGCTATCCTTCATCCCGATAACCCCATCCATATCCAAAATGGTGCGAACGGTGTCTACCTTCAGCGCCACTCCCGTCCTAGCGGGAATTTCGTATAAAATGACCGGAACCCCCACCTCGGCGACCCGTTGAAAATGCGCTATGATCCCTTGCTGCGAAGGTTTGTTATAGTATGGAACGACGACAAGGACGGCGTCCGCTCCGAGCTTGCCTGCTTGCTCTGTTTTTTTCACAGTGGAAGTCGTATCGTTCGTGCCCGTGCCGAGCACAAGCGGAATCGGCGCCGAGCCAATGGCTGCTTTGGCGGCACCGGCCAGTGCCCCCATTTCTTGTGCGGTAATGGTAGGCGACTCTCCGGTCGTTCCGTTGACGACGAGACCGTGAATTCCGCTGTTAAGCAAGTGGACCGCTAGCGTATGGAACGATTCCAGGTCCGGTTCTCCGTTCGGGTGAAACGGGGTGACGATAGGGACATAAACGCCTTGAAGCTGCTGTTCGGTTAGCATAGGAATGACCTCCTGAAGATTTTTTTTGTGATGGAAAGTTAGCGCGTTACGTGTAGCAGGAAGCTGCACTGAAGCGCGTTACGTGAACATAAAATTGTTGCAAATTGCGATTCCGGTGTGATACACGAAATTGTAATGAAGTCCAAGATTTCATCTGCAAGGCAAAGCGAGAAAGAAATTGAATCGGCAAACCCGACATAATGCGATAAACCTGGCGCGAAGCAGGAAACTTATGCGATGAACGATCCGCCGTACATCAACTGTAGCATGGATTTCATTATCACTGTTAGCTATAATAAATGATAGTGTACATCAATAATTTTGATGATGGAGGCGAACGGTGATGGATTTAACCTACATGCGCACGTTCCGCGAGGTGGCGCGCAGGCAGAGCTTCACGCGGGCGGCGGAGGAGCTCGGCTACGCGCAGTCGAGCGTAACGATGCAGATTCAGAAGCTGGAGCGCGAGTACGGCGTCCCGCTGTTCGAGCGGTACGGCAAGCAGCTCCGGCTCACGCCGCCGGGCGAGGCATTGCTCAAGCTTGCGGTGCAAATGCTTGAGCTGTACGACCAATCGAAGGAATCGATTGGCAACCAGGTCAGCGGTGCCGTCACGATCGGCACCATCGATTCGCTGGCGGCCTACTATTTGCCGCCGTATTTGCAGCAGCTGAGGCAGCGGTTCCCCGGTCTCGGCATCCAGCTGCTGCCCGACAGTGAGGCGGCGTTGGTCGCCAAGGTCAAGGAGGGCGACTACGACGTCGCCCTGCTGCTGGACCGCGCTCCGGCCGACGTCTCGCTGCGCAGTATTATGGTGCGCGAGGAGCCGCTCGTGCTGGTCGCGCCCCCCGGCCATCCGCTGACGGAGGCGGCGGGCGACGTCCGGCTCCATGATTTGGACGGCTGCGAGCTGATCGTGTCCGAAGGCAGCTGCCTGTACCGCAGCACCTTCGAGAAGGTGCTGAAGGACCATGCGGTCGCCTACCGGATCGGCTTCGAGCTGGGCAGCCTGGAGGCGATCAAGCACTGCGTGATGAGCGGCCTGGGTATCGCGCTGCTCCCGCGCATCGCCGTAGAGGAGGAACTGTCACGGGGAAGCCTGGCCATGATTCCGTTCTCTCATCCGGACATGCGCTTTTATTTACAGCTTCTCCTGCATCCGAAAAAATGGATGTCGCAGATGCTGCTAACCTTCATCGGCTTGCTGACCGGTGAAGATGCCGCGACCGTCGGTAAGCAGCTTCACAGCCAGCAATAGCCCCGCGAGCTGAGGCGCCAGGGGACATGCGTTTTTACTTGCAGCAAAAAAACCGTAAAGCTTGTATCTCCAATTTTAGCTTCTCCATGCCCAAACCAGTAATAATTCCCCTTAAAATCAAACGCGTACCAAGCCGCATTTCATCGCTATAAGGCAGCCGTTAGAATTTTAACCGCTCAGCTTCCTTTTCCATTATCGAGAAGCTGAGCGGTCTTTTTTGCCTAATTATCAATAGTTTCTTTGTTGACAAGTTTCGACTTATAAACTACTATGTAATTGCACAATGTGTAACCGGTTACACATAACATCATAGAGATTATGGGTTATTGCTCGCTTTACATATAAATACTGCATTATTGAGCTTTACACCTTATGGTCCTGCTTATGTAACGGTTTACATGATGGCGTGCGATTAAGGCTTTGGCATGTGCCGGTTAACCGGTTACATATGGAGGTGGCCCGTGGCAACGATCAAGGATGTCGCTAAATTGGCGGGGGTTTCAGTAGCTACTGTATCCCGCGTAATAAATAAGAACGGCTACGTGAATGATGGAACGAAGGTTAAGGTGGACGAGGCGATCCGCAAGCTCCAATACGAACCGAATGCCATGGCTCGCGGGCTTGCCACCAGGAAGACAGAGACGATAGCGCTCATCCTGCCTGATATTTCGAACCCCTTTTTCCCTGAGCTGGCAAGGGCTGTCGAGGATGTGGCCCGGACGTACGGATACACGGTCATTCTGTGCAATTCGGACAGCGAAGCCAACAAGGAGAAGGAATATATCCATATTTTGAAGCAGCGGTATATTGACGGGATTTTGTTCTCATCCCATTCCCTGAAGGCGGAGGACGTCGAGCTGATGAATAAGGAAAACATTCCGTTCGTCGTGCTGGACCGCGCTCCGGTGCAGGTCGACTGCCCGGTCGTCCGTTCGAAAAACTTTGAGGGAGCGCAAATCGCCGTGCAGCATCTGCTCGATGTAGGCTGCAGCAAAATCGCCCATATTTACGGACCGCAGGAAATTGCTACGGCACGAGAGCGTCTGATGGGGTACGAGGATTCGGTCAAGCATTTCGACTGGTTTACCCCGAGCCTGCTGGTTGAGGGCGATTTCAGCATTGAAGGCGGGAAGCGGGCTGTCGAGCTGCTGATGAGCCGGCATCCGGATGTGGACGGTATTTTTGCAGGCAATGACCTGATGGCATTGGGCGTCATGAAGAAGCTGCATCAAATGGGCATTCGGGTGCCCGATCAGATCGCGCTCTGCGGCTTTGACGGCATTCATCTTACGACGATAACCGAGCCGGAGATGACGACGATCGCCCAGCCGATCTACGACATCGGGATGCTCGCTACCCGGCTGCTGATCAAGAAGATCGAAGGGACATCCGAGAATAACAGGGTTCATGAATTCGATGTGAGGCTAATTCCAAGAGGATCTACAGAAAGGAAATGAGCGTATGGTACAACCGAATATTGTGGTGATCGGGAGTTTGAATATGGACATCGTCGTGAAGGTATCCCGGTTTCCGCAAGCAGGGGAGACGATAACAGGAGAGGAAGCCCATTTTATCCCCGGCGGCAAAGGAGCGAATCAAGCGGTAGCCGCTTCCCGTCTGGGGGCGCGGACGACGATGATCGGCGCTGTCGGCACCGACTCGTTCGGCCGCTCCTTGCTGGAATCGCTGCAAAGCAATCATGTCGCCGTCGACGGCGTCAAACGCATTGACCAGGCACCGACAGGGGTAGCTTCCATAACGCTCACCCCTTCCGATAATGTCATCGTTGTCGTACCCGGTGCCAATGCGCTCTGCTTGCCCCAAGATATTCAGCAAATCGAGCAGGTGATCGAAGAAGCCGATGTACTGCTGCTGCAGCTGGAGATTCCTTTGGAGACGGTGATTTATGCGGCGGAGGTAGCCAAGAAGCACGGGAAAATGGTCATTTTGAATCCGGCACCGGCCCGCCAGCTTCCGGCAGAGCTGCTGCGTAACGTGGACTGTATTACCCCGAACTTATCCGAGCTGGAGCTGCTGACGAAGGTCGATACCTCGAAGCAGGGGCTGCAGGTAGCGATGGATACCTTGCTCGCAATGGGACCGGCTAGCGTAGTTACGACATTGGGAAGCAGAGGCTCTGCATGCAAGCGTCAAGGGGAACAAATGAAAATAATTGAGGCGCATAAAGTCCCTGTCGTAGATACGACGGGAGCAGGCGATGCCTTCAATGCAGGGCTTGCGTATGCGCTGGCTTCAGGCAGCAGCTTGTACGAGGCGGCGCAGTTCGCGGGTCATGTATCTGCATTGGCTGTAACGAAGTTCGGCGCTCAGGAAGGAATGCCGACATGGCAGGAGGTCAAAGCATTCGAAACGAGTTCTGCAGGCCAATAGCTGGAGTGTCTCCTCCTGCAGGACAAGCGGGTCCGTCAGACTAATAAAACCAGAACACCGCGGCATCCATAGCTGCAAAAGCCCGTGAATCGATGGCGCAAGGCATCGGGCCGAACGATTCGGCCCGGCATAGCAGCGCATCAGATACAGGGATTGGAGCCTGGCGATGATATCAAGTGATCGCTTCCAGGCCCGCATGACCCTGACACGAGACACGACTTTGCTTTCTTAAGCGAACGTGTCACGCACAGCGTATGGCAGCAGCTTAAATGGCTAAGGCATTTTTCATAATGAGAACATCATGTAAACGTAAGGAATTTTTATCGGCATCTCGGGCTTCTAGTCTTTGCGCTGGCGCAAGCAACGACGGTGATTATCGAGACAAATACCGTGCCAAACCAGCTGATCAGAAGCCTGTGTAGGTTTCCTCCAGCCTTTTTGGTTATCGCCGCTTGATCGCTCGCGCACGTAATGATCCAAATGAGGCAGGGACATGCTAAAGATAGACAGCCGCAATAAATGAAAGCAAACGGATATTGGAGATGTATTAGGTTGGAGATGAAAGAAAAGCAAGGAAAGCAAGTTCCAGCAAGGGAAGCAAGAGCGTCAGCATCTAGGCTGGAACGAGGGGATAGGGGCCTTGCAATGGCTCGTTTTTTTATTGGCCAATGCGGTTACGCTGCCGATTGTTATCGGACAAATTTACCATCTGCCCTCCGATGAAGTAGTATCCCTTATGCAGCGGACGTTTCTTGTAGCCGGACTGGGCTCGTTTTTGCAAGGGTGGCTTGGCCATCGTCTGCCCGTGCCGGATGGGCCTGCAGGAACCTGGCTCGGGGTTTTTGCTATATTGGGAGCCGAGGTTGCGAAGCAAAGCGTCGGAGGAGCCTATAATACGCTGCAAGTATTGGAGACGGGCATGATTACCGCAGGCGTCATGCTGCTCCTGTTTGTCGTGACCGGGCTTACGGCGAGAATGATGTCTCTGTTTACGCCTCTTGTAACCGGCTCGTATTTGCTGCTGCTCGGGCTGCAGCTGGGAGGCGTCTTTTTGCAGGGGATGCTCGGACTAAGCGCCGACCAGCCGCATGTGGACGCGGTTACAGCCATTGTATCGATCGACGTCTTTGTTCTGATTCTCTTTTTATCGATTAAAGGCAGAGGCTGGGTCAAAAATTATGCGGTATTCATCGGCATCATACTGGGATGCATCCTGTACTACGCCCTTGGCAAAGGCTCTGGGATGGGGGCTGACGCCAGTATCGGCATGCCGCAGCTATTCGCATGGGGAGCACCCCGTTGGGACACGGGGATCGTCATTTCTTCAGCCATCATCGCCTTGATTCTCGTGTCGAATACAATAGCCAGCATCGCAGCGATGAAGCAGGTGATGCCGGATTCCTCGGGCGGCGAAGAGGAACCGGATCCGAAGGCCGTGAGCCGGAGCGGGGCGGTCGGAGGGGTCATTCAGCTGCTGTCCGCGCTGTTTTCTACCGTCGGAACCGTCCCGCTTTCGAGCGCCGTAGGCTTCGTACGCATGACCGGGCAGACGAAGCTGCGTCCTTTTCTCATCGCGTGTATCCTCATGGCAGGCGTAGCCTTCGTGCCCATTCTGATCCGTCTGATGGCGCTGCTGCCGAGTCCGGTAGCTTACGCCTCCGTCATGGCGTCCTTCGTCAATCTGGTCGGCGTAGGACTGCAATCCATCGCCAAGGACACGCTGGATCAGCGAAGAACATACATCCTCGGTATTACGTTGTTAATCGGCAGCGGCTCGATGATTTTGCCGGCATCCGTTTTTGAAACGATGCCTTCGGTGTTCCGCTATGTGTTCGGCAACGGGCTCATTCTCGGTACCATCATTGCGATCGTCATGGAGCAAATATGGAAAGAGAAGCGGAAGGCGGTACAGTGACGGATAATGGCAATTCATAGATTGTTGTCGCTGTATAGGCAAACAGGACTTTGCAATTTGATCGGGCATTATCAACGGCTTCCTTTACAGGACGTGCTTGTGGTAATGTCTTTTTCTTTGATAAATTGAATTATCAGCCTGTTATTTTAATAAAAGCATCTGACAAGTAAGCCTTTCTTCCATTTTAATCAACACAAAAACACCTCCACGACTATAGCCATATCAGCCGACATGGTTACAAAGTTAGGAAGGTGTTTTAACCGTCTGAATTTTTGGATCAGCAAATACTCCCCGCAACGAAGCCCTCCGCCTCGTTATTTCACAATAAGCACGGGAATTTGGGAATGCTGCACGACATGATGGCTGGTGCTGCCGAGGAACAACTCGTCAATAGCCGTATGTCCTCTGCTGCCGATGACGATCAGATCGACACCGTTTTTCAGGGAATACTCTATAATCGTTTGGGCGGGACGGCCCGTAAGGATCGTGGATCTGCACCGGGGGATATCGGCTATAAGCTCCCGCAGCTCATCTTCGACCGCCTGCTCGTGCTCGTAGTAGTTTTTTTGCAGCATGGGGGTGCTGATGACAGCTTCGCCGATAATGACAACCGGGTTTTGGTACACATGGAGCACCTCGATCTCCGTATCGTTTCCGGCCAAATGCGGAATATAGGTCAGCGCTTTTTTGGACTGATCGGAGCCGTCATAAGCTACCAAAATGTGAGAGAACATAGCAAACACCTCTTTTAACGTGTAGTAGATAAAAGGATAACCGTGAAAAAATACCCGCTCGTAATAACCTCTCCTATCCAGTGCCTGTTTATTCCACTTAATAAGGTTTACCCTTTCGCTGCAGCAGTGTCACACCTCGGCATTGCGGCTCGATATCGATCCAAGAGAAGCAGCTCCTGGGATCATCTGACATGATGCATGCAGGGCTCCGAACGGTTTGTCCTCTTCCACTCCCGATGGCCTTAATTGAACAAAGGAGAATATGTTAGGGTGATGTCAGAAAAAGTTTCAATTAAAGGATGACGGTACAAGGGATGTGTGCTACAATTTCAATAATTCGTGTTACTGGAGAATCTTTCATAAAAAAAGCTTAGGATAAGGAAAGAATAGGGGAGAGAGCATGCTGAAGCAAAGTTCCATTCGCTTAACCATCCTGTTGGCGCTCATCGTATCCGTGATAGCGGCAGGATGCTCGCAAACGCCAAAAGAAAGTGCAAACGCAGCCAAAGAAAAAGACCAGCTGGTTGTAGCGGTCGGCGCAGAGCCGGAGGGAGGCTTCGATCCAACGACGGGCTGGGGACGTTACGGTTCCCCGTTATTTCAAAGTACGCTTTTCAAATACGATGACAAAATGAGCGTCGTTAACGATCTGGCAACCGGCTATGAACTAAGCGCGGACGGCTTGCTCTGGACGGTCAATATTCGCAAGGATGTGAAGTTTACCGACGGCAATCCGTTAACGGCGGCAGACGTCAAGTACACTTACGAAACGGCGGCAGGCAGCGGATCGGCGATTGATTTGAGCAATATGAAAAGCGTCGACGCCGTCAATGACACCACCGTCAAATTTACGCTGAAGGAGCCGCAATCGACGTTTCTCCAAATGATGCTGGCGACAGGAATCGTGCCGAAGCACGCCCATGGCAAGGATTACAGCCAAAAGCCGCTCGGGAGCGGGCCTTACAAGCTCGTGCAGTGGGATAAGGGTCAGCAGCTCATCGTCGAAGCGAATCCGGATTATTACGGTACAAAGCCGTACTTCAAGAAGCTGACCTTCTTGTTCTTGACGGAGGATGCGGCGTTCGCGGCGGCCAAAGCGGGTAAGGTGGATGTCTCCTACATTCCTGCGGCATTCAGTAAGCAGCAGGTGCCCGGCATGAGGCTGGAAGCCGTTCGTACGGTAGATAACCGCGGCATTGTATTCCCGTATGTGAAATCCGGAGGCAAAACGAAGGACGGGTTCCCTATCGGGAACGACGTAACATCGGATATCGCGATCCGCAAGGCGATTAATACGGCGCTCGACCGCAAAGCTCTCGTGCAGGGCGTATTGGAAGGACACGGCACGCCTGCGTTTACGGTCAATGACGGCTTGCCTTGGTACAACCCGAGCTCTGTAGTACCGGATGCGGATCCGGAATCAGCGAAAAAAATGCTCGCCGACGCTGGCTGGAAAGACACGAATGGCGACGGCATTTTGGATAAAGGCGCGCTTAAGGCGGAGTTCACGCTGCTGTACCCGTCCAATGACGTGACACGGCAATCTCTAGCGATTGCGGTAGCGGACAAGATCAAATCCATAGGGATTAACATTAAGGTGGACGGCAAGAGCTTCGATGAAATCAAAAACCTGATGTATTCCAGCGCCGTCCTGCTGGGATGGGGAAGCAACGATCCGACGGAAATGTACAATATATATAACAGCAAGTACGCAGGTGTGGAATATTACAATCCAGGGTATTACAATAACCCGGCGGTTGACGACTATATGAACAAGGCATTAAGAGCTACCAATACGAAGGATGCAATGGAGTTTTGGAAAAAAGCCCAATGGGACGGCACGACCGGCTTGAGCGCCAAAGGGGATGCGCCGTGGGCATGGCTCGTTAATATCGACCATTTGTATTTGGTAAAGGACAATCTGGATATCGGGAAGCAGCGCATTCATCCGCACGGACACGGCTGGCCGGTTACGGACAATATTGAAGAGTGGAAATGGCGGAATGAATAGGAAGCGGGGTTCGTTAGCATGTTCCGAAGCTTGCTGAAGTTTTTTATGCAGAAAGCGCTCAGGCTGATTCTGCTGCTTGCGGCCATCAGCTGCGTTTCGTTTCTGCTCGTCAGCCAGTCCCCGATCGATCCGGTGCAGGCCTATATCGGTGCCGATGCGATGAAGGTATCCCCGGAGCAGCGCGCGCAAATCGCCGCGCACTGGGGGCTGGACCGTCCGCCGGCCGAGCGCTTCCTGAAATGGATAGCTTCGATGGCGCAGGGAGATATGGGCACGTCGATGATCTTTCGCCGCCCGGTAACGGAAGTGATAGCCGAACGGTTCGTCAGCTCTGTAGTGCTGATGAGCGCCGCGTGGCTGCTGTCGGGGCTGATAGGGTTCACGGCGGGAGCCGTTGCCGCCATGAACAAAGACCGCTGGGTCGACAAAGCGATCAAATGGTACTGCTATATGCTCGCTTCGACACCGACCTTCTGGATGGGGCTGCTGCTGCTCATCGTGTTCGCGGTATGGCTCGGCTGGTTCCCGATCGGGATGGGCGTTCCCATCGGGGTGCTGGCGGAGGAAGTGACCTGGCAGGATCGGCTGGTTCATATGATTTTGCCGGCATTGACGCTAAGCGTTATCGGGATTTCGACCATCGCCTTGCATACGCGGGAGAAGCTGGTAGCGATATTATCGAGCGACTATATTTTATTTGCGAGAGCTAGAGGAGAGAAAAGATTCGGCCTGTTCTGGCGCCACGGCCTTCGCAATGTGGCTCTGCCGGCAATTACGCTGCAGTTCGCCTCGTTCAGCGAGCTGTTCGGTGGCGCGGTGCTGGCTGAGCAGGTGTTCTCCTACCCTGGACTCGGGCAAGCAACCGTAGAGGCGGGTCTTCGCGGAGACGTGCCCTTACTGATGGGGCTTGTATTATTCAGCGCCGTGTTCGTATTTACAGGCAACCTGCTCGCCGATCTCCTGTATCGGATTGTCGATCCGAGAGTCAGAGAGGGGCGGGCTGTATGATACGATTGAATCGAAGACGGCGGACGGCAGCGATGACGATGCTGGCTGCGGCTCTCCTGGTATCAATTCTCCTGGGAGGGCTTCTAACAAGCAGCGAAAGCATCAACTCGCACTTGGAAATCCGCAACCAGGCTCCGTCATGGGACCATCCGTTCGGCACCGACTGGCTCGGGAGAGATATGTTCATCCGGACGCTGAAAGGGCTTGTCCTTAGTATCGGCGTTGGGATGACCGCCGCAGCCGCCAGTGTGATCATTGCTATGGCTCTCGGGTTGGCGGCAGCTACGATGGGCAAAGCCGTAGACCGGGCGATCAGCTGGCTGATCGATCTGTTCCTCAGCGTCCCCCACCTTGTTACGCTCATCTTGATAGCGTTCGTATTGGGCGGCGGGGCCAAGGGCGTCATTATCGGGATTGCGTTGACCCACTGGCCGAGCCTATCGCGTGTCATCCGTGCAGAGGTGATGCAGCTGCGATCCGCCGATTATGTGCAGCTATCGAGGCATTTGGGCAAGTCCAGGTGGTGGATCGCAACCCGGCATTTGCTGCCTCATCTGACCCCCCAATTTGTAGTGGGGCTGCTGCTCATTTTTCCCCATGCCATCTTGCATGAAGCGGCCATTACGTTTCTAGGCATGGGCCTGTCGCCCCACCAGCCGGCGATAGGGGTTATTTTGTCCGAGTCGATGCGGTATTTGTCGACGGGCATGTGGTGGCTGGCGTTTTTCCCGGGCATTTGCCTGCTGCTTATCGTTCGAGCATTCGACGTGCTGGGCAGCAACCTGCAGGCGCTGCTAGATCCGCACAAGGCTCATGAGTAAGCGGCATTCAAACATAGAATGGAACTTGTTGAACAGGGAGGCGGAAGGAACATGAACGCATTGGAAGTAGACGGCCTCTCCGTATCCTTTACGCAGTATACCGGGGGGCTGAAGCAGCGCACGGTCCGGGTCATTCACGATCTTCATTTGACGATTCAGGCAGGGGAAATCGTGGCGGTTGTCGGCTCCAGCGGCTCGGGCAAAAGTCTGCTCGCGCATGCGGTGCTGGGCATTCTTCCTTCGAATGCCGTAATGACCGGGAGCATCCGCTATAACGGAGAGGAGCTGACGGCGGAGCGGGCGGCCGCATGGCGGGGACGGGACATCGCCCTGGTGCCGCAATCCGTCACCTTCCTCGATCCGCTGATGCGGGTCGGAGCGCAGGTTCGCTCGTCCGTGCGCGAGGGCGATGCGGCGGCCAAGCAAAGGGCGGCCTTCGAACGGTTTCGGCTCGCCCCGGACACGGAGCGCAAATATCCGTTCGAGCTGTCCGGCGGCATGGCCCGGCGAGTGCTGGTATCCACCGCAACGGTAGGCGGCGCGCGGCTGATCATTGCCGACGAACCGACGCCAGGCCTCGATCCGGCCGTGGTGCAGGAGGCGCTCGACGGCTTACGCGAGCTGGCGGACGGCGGCTGCGCGGTCATGCTGATCACGCATGACATTGAATCGGCGCTTGCCGTCGCGGACAAAGTAGCCGTGTTCTATGCGGGAACGACGGTGGAGGTAGCGCAGGCAGGCGATTTCGCCGGGAGCGGCTCCTCGCTGCGGCATCCGTATTCGCGTGCGCTGTGGAGAGCGCTGCCGCAGAACGATTTTGCGCCGATCCAGGGCTTTCAGCCGCACCCGGACGCGCTGCCTCCCGGCTGTCTGTTCGCGCCGCGCTGCGCGAATGCAACGGACGGCTGCGGCGCAGCAATGCCCGCCATGCAGGAGCTGCGGGGCGGAAGGGTGAGGTGTATCCATGCGACTTGAGGCACGAAATATCGGCTTTGGCCACGAGAAGGGCGAGTGGCTGTTCCGCGGCGTCGATCTGACGCTGGAGCCGGGCGAGATCGTCGGGCTGACCGGCCCGAGCGGCTGCGGCAAAACGTCGTTCGGCCGTATTCTGGCCGGCTACGAGCAGCCCCGTGAGGGCTCGGTGCTGATGGACGGCCGACCGCTGCGGCCTAAAGGCATTCATCCGGTGCAGCTCGTCTTCCAGCACCCGGAGAAAGCGGTCAATCCGCGCTGGAAGATGGACCGGATGCTGCGCGAGGGCGCGGAGCCCGATGCCGAGCTGCTTGCAGCGCTCGGCATCGAGCGCGATTGGCTCACCCGCTGGCCGAACGAGCTGTCCGGCGGGGAGCTGCAGCGCTTTTGCGTGGCGCGGGCGCTCGGTCCCGGGACGCGCTATCTTATCGCGGACGAGATGACCGCGATGCTCGATGCGATCACGCAAGCGCAAATTTGGCACGCGGTGCTCGACACGGCTCGCAAGCGCAATATCGGCATCGTGGTCATAAGCCACGAGCACAAATTAATAGACCGGCTATGCAGCAGGGTCATAGACGCCCGCAGCTGGCGGGCAAGAGGAAGCACGGCACCGGCGGAACGGTGACCGTGCTTTTTTTGCCGTCCGCGAATCCGGTGGATTGGGTTTGGCTATAGCTGCAACGTGACGATTAGAAGGATAATGAAGTGTTCAAGCAATAAAATGATTGAACTTAAAGGATTTTAAATGGGCGGGAGCGAAATGAACAGCATAAGGCTGCAATGTGTTTCCGGCTGGAGGGTATTGACGATAACAATGGATCGCCCCACAGCGGATTGACAGCTCAGCAAACGAAGGAGTCATGACCATGAGTGAGGAAACATACGGAAGAATCGTGGACACGGCCTATAAGCTGATAGCGGAGCATGGGCTTGATCATACAAGCATGTCGATGATTGCACGGGAAGTGGGCATATCCAAACCGGCCATTTATTATTATTTTACTTCCAAAGATGTGCTGATTGATGTATTGTTCGAGGAGCTGTGCAAAGAGATGGGCTTTGCGAAAAGCTTCGCCGTTTCCGATTATACGGAGCACAATTTTCGAGATAAGCTGCTCGAGGACGGTTTCCACATGATTAAGGAGCATCAGGAAAATCCCCATTTCTCCCGTGTTGTCAACGAGTTTCTAACACTATGCTTGCGCAATGACACATATCGCGAGCGTATTCAAGCTATTACGAAAGGGTTCGTCACAGGCTTCCAGGATCTATTGCAGCAAGGCGTGGAGCTTGGGGTGGTGTCTGGGGAGCGAATTGCGGCCAAAGCGCAGCTGCTGACGGTCGTTATCGACAATATCGGCAATTTCATGGTGATGGGATACGATTTTGAGAGTGATTACGAGCAAATTTGGGCTGAGGCAGTTCACAACGCGCTGAATCGTTGATTTGATTTGGAAGGTTCTTCAGCAGCGGGCCGTATAAAAGGAAGAGCACTACACCGCGAATGCGATGTAGTGCTTTTTTGGCTATTTCCCATTTATTATTATTTCACGATAAGTACGGGAACCTTGGCGTTTTGCACAACGTTATGGCTGACGCTGCCGAGAAACAGCTCGCGAATCGGTCCGAGACCGCGGCTGCCCATCAGGATCAAGTCGCTGCCTTTGTCGTCGGCGTGCTTAAGAATCGTTAGAGCGGGCTGTCCGTACTCGACGAGAAACTCGGCTTCGACTTCGGCCGGAACCAGCTGCCGCGCTTCATCGACGACGGCTTGGATCAGCTTGGGATCGATCGTGACCGCAGTTCCCATGACATAGGATACGTCCTGGACAATATGCAGAACATCCAGCTTGGGCGCGGTATCGTGGTGAGACGAGGTCTCCTTGACGATCTCGACCGCTTTGGTCAACGCTTTCTTCGATAAGTCCGATCCGTCGTACGCTACTAGAATGTTGGAAAATAACATGGAAACCACCTCCGATAAGGATACGATCGTTGCTTGATAAGATTGGATTGCGACTAGTTAGATGCGAGTAGAATTGCCGGATGAATGGTTGCTTTCACACCTTCATTATATCATAGCTGTAGCGAAAGATGTCGAAATTGTCAGAAAGTTCACACATGGAACCGTTTCCTGTATTGCAGCGGAGATACTCCGATTTTATCCGTAAAACAGCGCGAGAAGTAAGCGGCATAATGAAAACCCGACCGATCGGCAATGGCCGAAACCGGTAGATCCGTCGTAAGAAGAAGCAGCTTGGCCTGTTCCAGCCGGTAGTGCTGCAAAAACTCCATCGGCGTACATTGATACACGGTCTTCATGCACCGGGTGATGTAGTTCGGGTGAAAATGCAGCGCTTCGCCAATAGACGCATTGGTCACATCCTCTCGAAAATGCTGCTTGATGTAGGCTTCCGCTTGTTCGGCGACGATTCTTGCCGGAGTCAGGCTTTCCATGCGCTGTCCCTCGTCCGCCAATCTTAGCAGCCGGAGAAACAGCAGCTGCCGCTCCCAAAAGGCGTGGGACCGCTTCTCGGCGGACATGGCGTTCAGCTTGCCAAACAGCTCATAGCCTTCTGAAGGCACAGGCAGGGTCCAATGCTTGGGAACGCTGATCACATGTGACGGCTCGGGATGATATTCGCGGCTATCCCCAGGCTCCGGAAGGAAACCTGCGTCTTGACTCGGATCGGCCTCCGACTCCGTCCAGCTTCCCGCGGATTGGTAGTGAAGCCAATGAAACGTCGTATCTTCTGCGCATGGGGCTGCCGAGTAATGATACCGGTCCGGTCTAAGAATGAGCATATCCCCTGGCGCTAGCTCCCAAGCGGTTTCTTCTTCTCCGATGAACAAACGGCCCTTCTCAACAAGCAGCAGGTCGAACACGCCGAGATTCGCTCTATTCGGATGCTGGTCGCCCGGCCGGTATACGGCAGTTCCGCATTCCAGGAAAAAAGGGAGCGGGACGGGGGCGTAATGAAGGTAGGAAAAAGAGGGCATCGATCCTCACCTCAGGTTCAAATAGTATAAAAACAATGTGAACAGGATCGTATTTTCATCTTATTTTATCCGATATGATGGGAAGAGGAAAGGGTTCAATTTTACATATTATCAAGAAAGGCGAGTGGCGGTGAAATGAGTTGGAGCAGCAGACAAATCCCTTTGAAGCAGGTACGGGTGGAGGACGGTTTCTGGTCGCCGTATGTCCGATTAGTGAGAGAGGTCGTGATCCCTTATCAATGGGAAGCATTGAATGATCGGGTTCCCGGTGCGGAGCCGAGTCACGCCATCAGCAACCTGCTGATCACTGCAGGCAGGAAGAGCGGGGAATTCGGGGGCTTCGTCTTTCAGGACAGCGACATTGCCAAATGGCTGGAGGCCGTCGCTTACAGCTTGTCTACGCACCCGAACGAGGAGCTGGAGAACATAGCGGATCAGGTTATCGAATGGATTGCCGAAGCGCAGGATGATGACGGCTATTTCAATACGTATTTCATAGTCAAAGAGCCAGGCAAGCGTTGGACGAATTTGACCGACTGCCATGAGCTGTACTGTGCCGGCCACTTGATCGAA
Organism: Paenibacillus sp. NPDC056579; assembly: GCF_042793215.1. Taxonomy (NCBI): domain Bacteria; kingdom Bacillati; phylum Bacillota; class Bacilli; order Caryophanales; family Paenibacillaceae; genus Paenibacillus; species Paenibacillus sp. NPDC056579. Next base: position 164,492 of record NZ_JBHTVD010000013.1, on the reverse strand, counting down.
GCCGCGGTGGCTTATTACCACGCTACGGGAAAAACCCGCTTTCTGGAGATCATGAGCCGATTTGCGGATTATATCGGTACGGTATTCGGTACGAAGCCGGAACAGATCCGGGGCTATGACGGCCATCAGGAAATAGAGCTTGCGCTGGTGAAGCTGTACGAAGCGACCGGAACGGAGGCATATTTGCAGCTCAGCCGATATTTCATTGACGAGCGCGGCGGGAAGCCGAGCTTTTTCCATCAGGAATGGGAGCAGAGGGGGCAGACTACCCATTGGAGACCTGGGAAGGTGCCGCCGACGAATTTAGAGTACCACCAAGCCCATCTTCCCGTACGGGAGCAAAAGGAAGCGGTGGGCCATGCCGTGCGCGCTGTCTATATGTATACGGCGATGGCGGATCTTGCGGCGTATACAGGCGATTCGACCTTGCTGGAGGCTTGCCGTACGTTGTGGAGCAATATCGTTCAACGGCAAATGTACATCACCGGGGGCATCGGCTCTACGGCGCATGGCGAAGCATTCAGCTTCGACTACGATTTGCCGAACGATACTGTCTATGCGGAGACCTGTGCGTCGATCGGACTAATTTTCTTCGCCAACCGAATGCTCCGTCTGGAAGCCAAGGGGCATTATGGCGATGTATTGGAGCGGGCGCTGTACAACAATGTAGCGGGAAGCATGTCGCTGGACGGAAAGCATTACTTCTATGTCAATCCGCTGGAGGTTTGGCCGATGGCCAGCGAGGGCAATCCGGGCTGCAAGCATGTGAAGCCGGTCCGGCAGCCTTGGTTCGGCTGCTCGTGCTGCCCGCCGAATATCGCCCGCCTGCTGGCCTCTCTCGGGGAGTACATTTACACAAGCAGTAACGATACTATATTCACTCACTTATATATTGGCAGCGAGGCTCAGACAACTTTGGGGGCGGCGCAGGTGAAGCTGAAGCAGTCATCGAACTACCCTTGGGAAGGCCGTATTCAGCTGGAGGTAACACCCGAGGAAGCAGCGGAATTCACTGTGGCGCTGCGTATTCCCGGATGGTGTCAAGGAGCTGGTCTTCATATTAACGGCGAGCCTCTTGCGATAGAGCAGATTGCCGTTGACGGGTACGCATACATCCGAAGAAGGTGGGAGGCCGGAGATACCGTCGTGCTGGAGCTTCCGATGAGTGCACAGCTGGTCCGTTCCCACCCGAGGGTGCGTGCCAATGCAGGAAAAGCGGCTATCCAGCGCGGTCCGCTTGTGTACTGCCTGGAGGAAGCGGACAACGGCGGGCTGCTGCCGGCCATCCGGCTGAATGCCGGGACCAGATTTAGTGAGCGGTATGATTCCGAGCTGCTGGGAGGCATCGTCGCGATCGAGACAGATGCCGAGCGTGAAGACGAATCGGCTTGGAACACTGAAGCGCTGTATGGCACGGACCGGAAACGAACGGAGTCTCATAGGCTTCAGGCGGTACCGTACTGCTTGTGGGGGAACCGGGGACAAGGGGAGATGGCAGTGTGGATTCGGGAAGGCAGTTGAGTATGATTTTGCTCCAATAAACCAGAATAAGAGGGTACGCTTCAAAAACTTACATTTAAGGAGATTTGCAGCATGAAGAAGTGGATCCTCATTACTCTGGTCTCAATGACCGCGGCTTGGAGCTTTACGGCTTATGTTCCGTCCGTTCAAGCGGCAGAGCAGATGCAGGCGAAGGAGAAAAAAGATTGTATCAGCCCGGCGGCGGCCAAGCTCACATTCGATTTAAGAAAACTATGGATCGATCATGTCGTCTGGACGAAAAGCTATATGATAAGCGCTCTGGGCGGATTGGAAGATCAGGAGCAGGTGTTGGCCCGGCTTCTTCAAAACCAGGTGGATATCGGCAACGCTATTAAGCCTTACTATGGAGAAGCTGCCGGCAATAAACTGGCGGAGCTGCTGAAGCAGCACATCTTGATTGCAGGGAAAGTGATAGCGGCTGCCAAAAGCGGAAACGAGCAGGAACTCGCTGCACAAAATAAAGAGTGGTACCGTAATGCCGACGATATGGCCAAATTATTGAGCGGAGCCAACCCTAATTGGTCGTTCAAGGAATTGCAGGATCTGCTGTACACGCACTTGAAGCTTTTGACGGAAGATGCTATGGCAAGGCTTAAGAAGGATTGGAACGGAAGCATTGCGGCTTTCGACAAAGGCGAAGACCATCTTATTAAGCTTGCGGATGCTCTGTCCAAAGGCATTATCAAGCAGTTCCCGGATAAATTTTAAATTCTCGGACCGTATAGCTCTCACCAAGTCTATCCGGCAGCTTGTTCCTTCGCCTGACACAATAGGGATTGTGGAACCAATATATAAATTTGAGAGATAAATGGTTTATGTCATGAATCCGGGTTTTTCAACGCCTGATCCTTGCGAGAGCAAGGATTTTTTCGTTGTTTTGGAACTTTGCAATTCTAATTTTCATAGACAAGAGGGCTCCCCCGGAGCTAATGTCCAACCTTTTAACGGATTGATGCCGATCAAGCACGTGCATAATTCGGACGGAATGGGCTTTTTAGGCTGTTTTCGCTTTCGGGAGACTGTTTCTTGGTTTCCAAATCCTTTACGATAAGAAAAAATGAACCTTTTGACCCTGCGGAGCCAATATAGAGTGAAATCCAGATTAGGGGGCCGGCCGCCTATGATAGACCCATCCAGTATGCAAGAATGGATTCGCAGAATGAATAACGGCAGCGAGGAAGCGTTTCGTGTCGTTTATGATCAGACCAAGGAGCATGTGTACGGCACGGTGTCACTTCTGATTAACAATAGGGAGGATGTGTCCGATGTCGTAAACGAGGTGTATGCGGAGCTTATTACATCGCTTCCCAAATACGATTTGGGAAAGCCGTTCCGCCCATGGTTAACAGGATTAACGATTCGTCAGGTGAACAATTGGAACCGTAAGCTTTGGCGCAAATTCAGGTTAGTTGAGCGGAGCAAAAGCTTTGCTCTGCATGAGCCGAATCCCGGATCGGACGCCGTCGTCCTTCACAACGAGCACCGAAGCAGCCTCGTAGAGCTGGTGCAAAAGCTGCCTTACAAGCACAAAAGCGTCGTTGTATTGAGGTATTATCATGAGCACTCGTTCGAGGAGATTTCCGAGCTGCTGGGCATCCCGGTAGGGACGGTCAAATCGCGGCACCACGCCGCTCTTGCCAAGCTGCGCAAGCATGCAGTCACTATATTTTCGGAGGAAGAAGGAGGCATTCCCTCATGTCCATCGAACATCAATTAAAAAACGAGCTTCAACAGTACGCGAAGCAAATGCGTTATCCCCGCGAGTTGGATGAACGTATTAACAGACTGTCGGTCCGGGTCCGCAAAGCGGCAAAACCAGGGAAAACGGCGCGAATTGCGCTGATCGCGGCTTGCATTTTCTTATTTTCGGGTATAGCCTATGCATCAAGCTTGCTCTATACTATGCATTCCGGCAAGGTATCGGTGGAAGTGTCCAAGGACGAGCAGGTACAGCTGCCGGATAAGGTGAACGCCGAAATCAGGGCGTCGTTTCAGGATATCCGAAATCGGCTGAAGCCGGGGGAATCGGCGATTGTCTATATATCGGAGTTGGAAAAGCGCAATCTTCCTGCATTAACGAGAGTGAATCGTCCTATCGAATACACTGAATTGAATCCATGGGCAGAGTTGATCAAAGCTTCGGAAGGGGTTCCTCTTAAAATGCCGACCATGATGCCGCAAGGCTTCACTTTTTCCTATGGGGAGCTGGAAGCGCCTGTCGGCTTGGTCGATGCGACGAGCTATTCCTTGTACAGCAAGCTGCTGAAGGATAAGGCGTCCAAGTCGAAGCAGTCTATCGTATGGGAGCGCGATACCCGACCCCAGGCGGCCTCGGCCGGCTTGAAGAGCCCTGGTCTCGTCTACATGAATCCGAAGGGGGATCCGATAGAAATCCGTTATCAGGTACTCGAGTCGGCGGACGGGAAAATCGACATGAGCCTTCGGACAGGCTCGGCGACCACGGGGGAAAAGGTAACGGTGAACGGGAAGGACGGTTATTTTACGGTAAATAACAGCTCGTTTCTTAGCGATACCGGCACACAGAGCACGGTCAGTTGGCTGGAAGAATCGAGTAACGGCCGAACGATTATCTATCAGATTTCCGCTTTTTCGCCGAACATCGGTAAAGAAGAGCTGCTGCTTGCGGCTAACGGCTTGAAGTAGATTACGGCTGAGCCATGGCGGTTGGAAACCCGTTTTGACTTGTGAATAGTGGAGGCGGGTTTTGTTTTGGTATCATGGTATGTAACGTAAGAAACCATTCTTTCACTTTGACGCATGTTAAGGTTATACTTGGGAAAGAAAGGCACAGCATAAAGTTTATGAGGAGGCGGTTGCGATGATTTTTAGCGATTTGGCGAATTGGGAGCGGGAAAAAGCCGTGTACCCGAAGGCGGTGAACCGCGGGCTGGAATATATCCGCAGTACGGATTTCAGCACACTGCCGCTTGGAAAGCACGAGATCGAAGGGGATTTGATGTTTGCACTGCTGCAGGAGGCGTCAACCCGGGCTTGGGAAGAGCAGCGTCCTGAATCTCATCGGACTTATACGGATATTCAATTTTTGATTTCCGGCGAGGAAATCATCCGGGTTGCTCCATGGTCGGAGGACGCCAAGGTGTCCGAGGAAGCGTTCGAGCTTAAGGATATCGCATTTTATGAACAGGTCGGCAAGGAAAGCGAGCTGGTGCTGAGTCCGGGTTCGTTCGCAGTGTTTTATCCCGGCGATATTCACCGTCCTTGCTGCCGCGTGAATGATAACGGGACCATTAAGAAGGTCGTCATCAAAATCCATAAAAGCTTATTGGAACTATAACGTATTGTACCGGGACCACACTTGATGCGAAGTCCGCTTGCCAACATCCAGTCAAGTCACGTACAGGAGCGTAAGGAAGGGAGCCAACGGTTATGACAGAATCGATAGCGCCGTTTCAGGCATTGGTTGTCGAAAAGGAGGGAGACCGGTTCCAGGCCGGTGTTAAAGAATTGAAGCTTGAAGATTTGCCCGCAGGGGAAGTACTCATCCGGGTCAGCTACTCCGGCGTCAATTTCAAGGACGGCTTGGCCTGCCTTCCTAACGGCGGCATCGTTCGCACTTACCCGCACATACCCGGGATCGATCTTGCGGGAACGGTCGTAACCTCTGCGGACGCGCGCTTTCAGCCGGGACAAGCCGTGCTTGTGACGGGCTTCGACCTGGGCGTAGCCCATTTCGGCGGCTTCAGCCAAATGGCCCGCGTGCCGGCCGATTGGGTCGTAGCGCTGCCGCCGGGGCTCACCGCCTACGAAGCCATGGCCATCGGCACGGCCGGACTCACGGCGGCGATGTCCATCGACCGCCTGGAGCATAACGGCCTTGCGCCGGGCCAAGGCCCTGTGCTCGTCACCGGCGCTACCGGCGGTGTCGGCAGCTTCGCCGTCGCGCTGCTCGCCGCGCGCGGGTATGAGGTCGCGGCCAGCACCGGCAAGGCCGCGGAGCACGATTACCTGCGCAGCCTCGGCACGCAGGACGTTCTCGAGCGCAGCGCGCTGGAGCCGGAAGCGATCAAGCCGCTCGAGAAGCAAAAGTGGGCGGCCGCGGTAGATCCGGTCGGCGGCCGCTCGCTTGCGTACATCCTTGCCTCGATCCGCTACGGCGGCTCTGTCGCGGTGAGCGGTCTTACCGGCGGCGGGTCGGTCCCTACGTCGGTGCATCCTTTTATTCTTCGCGGGGTCAGCTTGCTCGGCATCGATTCGGTGCAGTATCCGGCGGAGCGCCGATATGCGTTGTGGGAGCGGCTTGCGGCGGACCTTAAGCCGACGGGCCATCTCGAGCGGATCGGCGGAACGCGAATCCGTCTCGCGGAAGTGCCGCAATATGCCGCTGACATATTGCAAGGCCGCATCAAGGGCCGGGTCGTCGTCGAGCTGTGACGACCGCGCCATGAGAGGCCGGGATAGCCGCCCGGCCTCACCAGTGCCGCACGCGCCGCGATTCGGCGCGTCATGGGAACCCGGCTGCTGCCATACCCACTATGGCGCAGCCGAGCTGATTAGCCTTGCTCGCTGGAGCGGGATTCCAGCAAGCAAGGCTGAGGCCGCACGATACGTGGCTATGCAGCACGCCCCGGCCAGCTTCATACCGGCACAAAACCCTCCAATCGCAATTAAGCGATGGAGGGTTTTGTTTGCTTTGCTGCTCTTTCTGCGTAGAGCAGCAGCCTGCCTCTATTAGCACTCGGCCCCTGTCATTTCATTCGTGAACATCCGCTTGTACTCATGCGGCTTCAGCTTGACCGCGGATTCCGGCGCGTAATGAATTTGCAGCGAGCGTCTCCGCTTCTCGGAGAAGTTAGGCGGAGTCCCGTGATGCAGCAAGCCTGAGAAGAACAAGGCGCCGCCCGGCTTCAACGGCACCGCGACGTCATGCTCGACCTGAACGCTGACGTCGCACAACTGCCAATCCCGCACCGCATAGTGCGGAACCGCTCCTTCCCGGTGCGAGTAGGGAATCACATGCATGCAGCCGTTATCCAGCTCGGCCGGGTCAAGCGCCACCCAAACACCGATGACCGATTTATCATAGGCGAGGTTGCCGTAAGCCATGTCTTGATGCCAAGGCTTTTCCGCGCCGCCTGAAGGCGGTTTCAGGATCGCTTGATCCTGTGCGACTTTCGGCGCTTCCCCGAACAGTGCTTCCATTGCTTTCATAATGTCCGGATGATAAGCGGCGTCCCGCAGACGGGGCTCGTGATCGATGTAATCGTGCAGCTTGCGGGCGGCGAGCTCAATCTCCTGCTCGGTATGAAGCTCCGCACGGGGCTTCACGAACTGAATTTTCGTGCCGACGGAACGCCCGTACAGGACATCCATAATCGCCTCCAGCGAGGCTTGCACCTCCTGCGGATTCAGCACCTGATCGACAACGAGATAACCGCGTTCCCAAAATTGTTTGACATGCTCCTCCGTTAGCTGCTGCAGCGTAGGGATGCGATCGGAAGCGATCGAATCGTAACGGTACAGCGTATCGGCAATCGTTCGGGCTAATTGTTCCTCTTCTGGGTTGTCGTATGAATGTAAAGTACGTTTAGCCGCTTTATCCATGTACATTCCCCCTTAAGGTGTATTTGATTCTATGTTATCTGACGAAGAGGGAGACGAAAATGGGGCGAGTACGCTTTTTTTTATACTTAAACCGATACGGGTCAATTTCTCTTCGGGGTGGAATGTGCTTGGGCCGGCTCGGATTTCCATTTGAGCTGGGAAGGCGGCGTTCCGTAACGCTGCTTGAACTGCTTGCTGAACAAATAGATGTTGGAATAACCGAGAGCCTCCGCTACTTGAGTGACGTTCATCGGAGTTTCCATTAACAGATGCATCGCCCTCTCGAGCCGTACGTCGGTGATGTATTGCTTGATGGAGGTGCCGGTATATTTTTTGAAAAGGACGCTTACGTATTCCGCGGACAGCCCGACGTGCTCGGCGATATCCTGGTGCGTTGCGCGTCTTCCGGGTTCTTCGCGTATGTAGCTTATGACACGCCCGATCAGCTGCTTATGCTTATCTGCGGAGACGGCTTCTTGCGTTTGCTGCCAGCGGTGCAGATGAAGCATCGTCTGCTTCATGATCAGGTCGAACTCGGCTTCAAGCCAAGGCCCGTCCGAGTGGATCATCTGCAGCTGCCGGTTGAGCAGCATTTCGATAAGCAGCGTGTCTCCTACCGTTGTGTAGCGTTCCGGCAGCAGTGTCGGCGAGAGGGGCTGACCGGTCTGCAAGTCATGTACGGAGAAGTGGATAAAAATAACGCTGAGACGATCGAACGGATCCTGCGTTGCTTCCGGCCTGTCGCCGGGACGGAGGAGGAAGCAGCTTCCTTTGCCAATATCGTCGTAAGCGATTCCGTTCACCGTCATCCGGCCCTTGCCGGACAAGACGTACCATAGATCGTAATCGTCCAGCGGCCGCTGAGGCTTCCAGTGCCAGCCCGGCTCGCAGCGTGCTTTTCCTGCGTTGGGCGATCGTGCGAATAGGGTATTTTGCAGCGGATGCAGATTGAGTTCGATGGGAGACACCTCCTCCAAGCTTACCGGGCATGTGGAATATGATCAAACTGATCAAGCGTGTATCTTGAGCCCCATTGCCATGTGACAACTCTAACCCGGTTTTACTGAAAAAATCAACGCGACCTCAGGATTCGGGCCTTTATAAGGGGTGATGTCTATTGCGATGAGACGCAATGTTCCCGCGATCGGACACAGAGGCCGCTATTTAGGGAAAATCGCCTGAATTTCGCGGTTAACGGACACAGGATACGTTATTTGGCAAAAATATCATGTTTTTCGCAGATTTTAGGCCCAATAGCGGAACCACGGTCCGCAGCAGCTTGATTTTCGCCCCTTTTTGGCAAAATAACGGCTGTACGGTCCGATCCTATCCGGCATCTAATCGAATTGGGCCCTCCGGCCGCTTCCGATAACAAAAAATCACATGGATGAGTGGCTGGGCGGTTCGTCTTTTGTCTTTATTGTAACACCGCTTACATGCCGGTTGAAACATTCGAGTATCGAAATCCGTAAAAAGAAGTAAGCTGCTGCGTACATGGAACATACTGGACCGTCTGCTATGTCTCGCGGCGACGAAGCGTTTTGGGAATCGCGCGCGTAGGGGGAGAACACACGTGAACTTATCTGAGCGTCTTGCAGGGAGAAGTACGTGCCGAAGTCGCGTACGATGGACATGACACACGTTGTTATCCGATCTGTCTCGCGCTGACGAAGCGCGCAGGGAATCGCGTACGTAGGGGCATGGCACGTATATGATCGCCCGACTGCCTTACGGGGTGAAGCGAGCACTCATTCGCTGGACACCTTACAGCGCCCAAAGCAAACTAACCCATGAAGCAGCGGCATTCAGGATCAAAGGAGGATTTGTCTGTGGATACCAAGACCGTATATTTCTCCGACCGGTATTTTTCAACGGGGGTTACCGACATTTGGGATGAACAGCAGCGGAAGATCGGGGAGCTTGATTTGCAGAGCATGTTCACCGCCGGAATTCATTTGCGGGATGAGCGGGGCTCCTTGACATACAGCGGGAAGTTCCGTTTTTTCTCCAATGGATGGATCATATTGGATCGTACGGAAGAGGAAGTCGGGGTTTTGAAGGCGAAGCTGTCTTTTTTCTCCAAACGCTTTATATACGAAAACCGTCATGGAACGTATGAGGTTGAGGCGCCGGCTTTTTCCCGCGAGTACACGGTAACCTCGGCATGGGGAGACCAAGTGGCCGAATTTAGAAAAACGGACGGGATGTTCGGCGCCGGAGCGTTTGCGTTAACGAATGACTCGTCACTGCCTACCGAAGAGCTCATCTTGGTTGTCATGGGGGTGCATGCGATTCAGAAAAGGCAAAACTCAGCTGCTACATAGTGGAAAATATTGCCTTTATCTGTAATAAAATGTATGCCATTGCTTAAGAGGGGAAAGCTATCGGTAACGAAGAACCTGTGAATAAGAGGTGGAGCGCCATGCCGATGGTTGAAGTAAACGGGATCCCATTGCATTACGACAGGGTCGGGAGAGGAGTCCCGATCGTGTTTATCCATCCTCCGTTGCTGACGGGGGAAAATTTTGTGTACCAGCAAGAGCAGCTGGCCGACCGGTTTGAAGTCATCACCTTTGATATTCGCGGGCATGGCCGAAGCGGTTATTCGAAAGAGAAGATCACGTATTCGCTCATTGCGGACGATATTTGCAAGCTGATGGACCAATTGAACATTCCGAAAGCCTATTTATGCGGATATTCCACGGGAGGCTCGGTTGCGCTGGAGACGCTGCTTAGATATCAGGATCGCTTCCTCGGAGGAATCTTGATCAGCGGCATGTCTGAGATCAGCGACTGGTACAACAGGAGCAGAATTTGGACCGCCGCGCGAATAACCCGATTGCGGGCCAAGCGGCTGATGACCGCGGCCATCGCGATAGGGAACTCCGACATGCCCGCAACGTTCAAGCGGCTGTATGCAAGCGCGATACAGGGCCATGTCCGCAATCTGCACCAATACTACGAATACAGCTACAATTACAGCTGCACATCGAGCCTGCACCGGATTCATATTCCTATGCTGCTCATTTATGGGGAAAAAGATGTCAGCTTTCACCGTTATGCGCACCTGCTGCACCGGAGCCTGCCGAACAGCACGCTGCATCTGATAGCAGGTGCGTATCACCAGATTCCTACCAAAAACGCCTCAGCGCTGCATGAGCTGATGCGTCTATGGCTGGCGGACGCGGTTTCGTCGGAAGAAGCGACCTCCTCTGTGGCTACATCTGCATCCGCATCGGTTTCCTCAACCCGTGCCGCAGCTACAACCATACTTGGCGAGCAGCAGGAGTATCCCGATGCAGACAGCCCAATAGGCACTCATGCAGAGCATATTACACAAGCTCCAGCAGACCGTATCGCACAAGCTCCTGCCGATCCGGAATCCGGGGAGCAGCGGCTCTAGCCCTTGCTCCAGCCTAGATTTGTCCGCTGCCCCGAGATTCCTTGGGGCGCGCTATCCGCACCGCGCGGCAGACAAGGCCGAGCTCCGCATGATCAATTGCTCTCCAGACGTTTCATGAAGTCCTCCACCGCGCTATAGCCTTGCTGGCGCAAATACCAGTTGTTCGCGGCCGCTTCGACTAGCCCTGCGACATCCCTTCCCGGCTGAAGCTGAATTTCGATATGAGGAATTCGTACGTCCATATAGTCCGAGAATTTCGGCTCTAGTTCCAGCTCGTTATTCAGCGCATTCTCCTGCCACTGGGTCAGCTCGATATCCAACACGATACGGGTTTCATCCTGAAACGCCCTGCGTCCGTACAGACGGGACACGTTAATCAAGCCGATGCTGCGGAGGGCAAGAAATTCCTTGCTCTTCCCGTTATGCGTGCCGATAATCGTCTCGGGGCTGATCTTGCGCAGAACGACGATGTCGTCCGCGACGAGCCGGTGGCCGCGGCGGATGAGCGTATGGGCCGTTTCGCTTTTGCCTACGCCGGACTTGCCGCGAAGCAGGATGCCTATACCCGATACATTGACGCATACCCCATGAATCGCTACTTCCGGAGCGAGAGCTTTGGTTAAGTACGCATCCATCAGCTCGAGAAATTTGGTTGTCGGCTCATGGGTCCGAAGCAGCGGAATGCCCTCCTCCTCGCAATATTTCATTAAATATTTAAGGCCCTCCTGATTACGGGTTACGACAAAGCAGGGCGGGTGATATTTGACGATATTGCCTATCCTTGAATTGCGTTCTTCCTCGCTAAGCGTATGCAAATAGTTGATTTCTTTGCTTCCAAGCACCTGAACGCGGGCCTGCTGAAAAAAATCGAAATAACCGACAAACTCAAGACCCGGACGATGCGTGCGCGGCCTCGTGATCAATCGGTTCAAATCCTTTTGGCCGGCCAGCACTTCCAATGAGAAACGGTTAACGAGATCTTGTACGGAGACGGATTTCGCCATTGCGATTCTCCTCCTTTTCCATGGTTCTAAGTCTACCTATTCTACATAAGGGATGCATATTCCTTCGGGAAAACCAAGAGGACTTAGGGCATTGGGAATATGCAGAATTTCTGGTAATATACTCGTAAGGCCTCTTTTCGGAGAGGTCTTATTTTTTCAAGGGAGGAATGTTCCATGAGGGCAAGTTACGGCTATTTCACGGAAGGAGAAGTTATACGCAGCGGAGGTGATCCTTACTATGAGCCATAGTTCTCTGCAATCCGCCAGACTTCAGCTGATTCGTCAGCTCGTTTATTTCGATGAAGAACGGTTCCATTTCTTGGACCATTATTTCCCGAGCGACAAAGACAAGAGAAAGGGAGAAATGTTCCTAGATGAGTATACTCAAAAGCTGGAGCACATTATTGCCCATTTTGAAGAGGATGCTCTTCACTCCGTTGCACTTATTGGCAGTCGTATCGAAATGACGGACGAAGGCTTCGACGATTCGTTCACGATCGTATTCCCGCATCAAGCCGATCCGGACCGCAATATGATCTCGTTTCTGGCGCCGCTCGGGTTCCAGCTGCTGCTCTCCGCGCAAAACGACAATAAGGCGATTGAAACTCCGATTGGGAATTCAACCGTGCATGTGCGCAACGTTCAATACGTCAATATGGGGGAACCGTTTCAGCAATCGTAAGCCGGCTGTCGTTCGTCTCTTCAGAAGACCGTGATCGGCATCCCGTGCTGCGGCTATCCATCGTTCCTTATGAAATAATGTGATGTTTAGTTCTTACGGCCTCCGGCTGCAGTTTGCAGTCGAGGCCCTTTTGTCGTTCGGCTAGGTCCTGCGGCTTATGTGAAATTTAAAACAATTTGCCGAAAATCGACACCGAGCTATAACATTTGCGGCGATATTTGTCGAAATAAAAGAAGTAGAATATCCAATGAAAGGAAAAAACGCTTTCATAAATTGGATTAAAAAGACCCCCGCCAAGGGGAATATCGGAGGCTGTGGAACATGAAAGAAAGAGTAACCAGGCTGCTTCGACTGCCTATATGGGCGAAGCTGGCTTCGGTAGTGTCCAAACTGACACTGCACAAAAAATTGCTGATCAGTTTTCTGGTCGTCCTGCTGCTGCTATCGGCTATCAGTGCAACGGCGCTGACTCAGATGAGCACCATGGGCAAAAAGTCGGTACAAATGACGCAAACCGCTCTGCCAAGCGTCGTGTTGCTGGGGGATTTGAACTATGAGCTAAAAGAGCTTGACGATTTGATGCTGCGCATTCAGCTGAATATGCAGGAGAAGACCGACACCAGCGATATGTCCGCGATGGGTGTGACAGATGAGACCATTTCGATGCCGGATAAAGCGAAAGCACTTTTTGAAGCGATCCAAGGCAAGGTGAAGCAGGTCGATAATATCGCTGTGACGGAGAAGGACGCCAACCTGGTCAAAATGTTCCATGTTCAATGGGAGGCGTACGCGAAGCAGTTCCCTGCCATCTTAAGCGCGGCGCAGAAGCATGGCCCGGAAGGGATGAGGCTGATTCAAGAAGCGGATCAGCATTTGAGCGGATGCAGCCTTGTCATCGAAGTGTTTACCCGCAATTTGCAATCTCATGCGGATGACTGGTCGGATGAGCTGGAGAACGCGAACCGCTCCGGCGTCGTGTGGGTGATCACTTTAAGTATCATAGCGATTGTGGTCGGCCTCGCCGTATCGTTCCTTATCGCTCGGCACGTTTCCAATCCGCTCAAGCTGATGAGCGCTTCCGCCAAACGGATTGCCGAAGGCGATTTGTCTGAGAGAAGCGCCGTATTGTCGCGTCAGGACGAAATCGGCGAGCTCAGCGCTTCCTTCGTGCTTATGACCGACCATATGCGCCAAATGATCGAGAAAATCAATGAGCACGCGCAGCTTGTTACCGTATCGGCCGATCAGCTGAAGTCGAGCTCCGAGGAAATGCAGGAGGCGTCGGCGCACATCGCCGATACCGTCAAGGAAGTGGCTAGCGGCGCGGATCAGCAGACGCAGACGATGGAAGAAACCTCGAGATCGATGGAAGAAGTCGGACAAGGCATCAGCCGGATGGCCGAGAGCGCGTCGACGATCGCCGAGTCTGTGGAATGGACCAAGCAGCAAGCGGAAACGGGCGGTACGTTCGTTCAGAGCACCGTTCAGCAGATGAATTCGATTCATAATTCGGTTCATCAGACCGACCAGGTCATCGAAATGCTTGCGAACAAATCGCACCAAATCGGCGGTATCTTGAAGGCGATTCAAGACATTGCCCACCAGACGAATCTGCTGGCGCTCAATGCCGCTATCGAAGCGGCCCGCGCAGGGGAGCAGGGACGCGGCTTTGCCGTAGTTGCCGCCGAGGTGCGCAAGCTGGCCGAGCAATCGGGCAGCTCGTCGGATCAGATCGCCAAGCTGCTGAATGAAATCCAAGTGAGCATAGGCGAATCCGGAGAAGCTATGGGCAAGGTGAAGGACGAAGTTCAGGCCGGCATCGAGCTGGCCAAGGAAACCGAGCAGAATTTCGGACAAATTTTGCAATCGACGTCGCATATCGCGTCGCAAATTCAGGAAATGGCCGCGACATCCGAGCAAATTTCCGCCGGGGCGCAGCAAATTACCGCCGCTGTCCAGCAGGTCGCGTACATCGCCAAAGAAACCGCCCATTCGTCACAGAACGTGTCTACCTCTGCGGAAGGCCAACTGGAAACGACGGGAGAAGTACAAGCTTCCGCCCAATCGCTGTCACAGATGGCGGAGGAGCTGCAGCAGCTGCTGTCCCAGTTCAAAACGGCATAGCCCGATCCATAGTCAAAGCCCGCCGGCGGCCTATACAGGCCTGTTACGGCGGGCTTTTGCATTGTCCGCGAGCGTGGGGACAAGGGACAGGGTCCCGGCGTTTTTGGCGTTATGGTACAATGGTCATGCGACATGATGAAGTGCGACAAATTTTTACATGGGGCAGACTAAGGAAGCTCACAATAAGCGAAGGCGGTCGAGAGGGAATGTCACGGGTCATGGACTGGTTGAGAAATCGGAATTCGGTGCGCAATCAAATTTTTTTCTCCATCTTGCTGTTTCTCATCGTTCCCTTTTTGCTGACGTTCTACTGGGTGGACAATCCGTTGGAGCGAACGATTGAGCGCAAAATCGGCGAATCCGCGAACGAAGCGCTGCACCAGGTAAATTTTAACGTGGAGCTTTTTCTCGAAAGCATGATGAAATCCGCCATTGATATATCCATGAACCCGACAATCGATGAGCTGCTCAAGCATCCGGAGCGGTTTACCGATTACGAGAAGCTGCGGATTAACGATACGGTCATTAACAAGCTGTTCAGCTCGAATTTCTCGGAGCCCTATGTGACGCTGCTTGATTTGAACGGCAGCTGGCTGAGCAACAAGTATATGGAAGAGGAGCTGTACCGGCAGTATACGGAATCGGCCTGGTTTCGGGAGATGGTCCATCAGCCGTTCCAGATGCGCTGGATGTTCAACTCGAACAATTACATTTATACCGACAAGCAGCCTCTTCTTACCTTGGTCAAAACGGTTACGGAGCTCCAGACGAGCCAAAATATCGGCATGATTCTGTTCAGCGTCCGGGAATCCGACGTCCGCAAATATTTATCCAAGCTGGAAGGCGAAGTGTATTTGGTTGACGAGAACGGCATGATTATTTCCAGCCCAGACGCCAAGCGAATCGGCACTCCTGTCGGCGATGAACCGTTCATGGACAATGTTCACCGGCAGCCGAAAGGGCAGGAGGTGGTCGAGAGGCAGCGGCAGAAATGGTTCGTCAACTACGATACCGTTTCGCAAAGCGGCTGGAAAATCGTTCAGCTGATCCCGTACGATACGGTGTTCAAGGAAATTTTCGACGTGCGTAAAGCGAATATCGCCGTTGTCGTTGTTATTTTTATCGTATTTATGATCATTACACTGTTTATTTCCTATGGCATATCGAGCCCCCTCAAGCTGTTGAAGAAAAGAATGCAGGAAATCGAGGAGCGCGATTTTAACAGCTACTTGTCCGTTTCGGGACCGAAGGAAATCGCCACGCTGCTCAGCACCTATAACAAAATGGCGAAGCGGATCCGCGATTTGCTTCAGCGGCTGCGCGAGGAATACCAGCAGAAGGAAGAAATCCGGTTCAAGGCGCTGCAAGCCCAGATCAACCCGCATTTTATTCTCAATACGCTGAACAATATCAAGTGGATGGCTTACATCCGCAACGACCGCGAGGTAGGGGAAATGCTGTCGCGGCTAGGCAGCATCATGGAGGCGAGCATCGGCAGAGGGGAGACCCTCATTCCATTGAAGGAGGAAATATCGTATATTCAAAATTATGTGGAGCTAATGAAGCTGAAATATAACGACAAGCTTGTTGTGAAGTACGGTATCCCCGAGCCGCTGCTGAAAGTGGAGGCCATTAAATTCATGCTGCAGCCGTTGATAGAAAACAGTATTTTGCACGGGATCGAGCCTTTGAACGGGACCGGAACGATTGAAGTGAGCGCATTCGAAGAGGACGGCCGCCTGAAGGTGACCGTCAAGGACAACGGCGTAGGCATGACGCAAGACAAGCTGCTAGCGGAGCAGGCAAGGCTTGCAGGCAGCGTCGACCGAAGCGTTACCGGCAGCATAGGGATGAAAAATGTGCACGACCGGGTACGTCTGCAATACGGCGAGCCATACGGTCTGCTTCTGGATAGCGAAGTCCGTGCCGGAACGACGGTGACGCTGCTGCTGCCTTTGCACCATATGGAAAAGTAACGAAACAGAGGACGAGGGAGTCCATACGGATTAAGACAGCAGGGAAAGGAAGGGATAACGATGGCTTTGAAGGTCGTGCTGGCCGACGACGAAATATTGGTTCGGCTCGGCATCAAATCCTTGATCGACTGGGAGCGGCATGGGTTTGAGTTCGCAGGCGACGCTCCCGACGGCCTCCAGGCATTGGAGCTGATCGAACGGACGATGCCGGACATCGTGCTGACGGATATCGTCATGCCGAACATGGACGGCATTGAGCTGATTGAAACGGTGAAGCAGCGGTACCCGTTCATGAGAATCATTGTCCTGAGCAGCCATAACGAATACGATTATATCCGCAAAGCGATGAAGCTCGGCGTGGACGACTACATTTTGAAAACGTCGATGAAGCCGGAAGAGCTGCTCGAGCTGCTCCTGGAGACCGCGGACAAAATTACGGCAAGCGACACGGAGTGGAAGCAGCGTTTGGCTATGGAGGCAGGCGGAGAGAGTCAAGCCGGGGAAACGCAGGACGAACTGGCCGAGCGGTTGTACAGATACATCGAGGAGCCGGCGCCGAAGGAGCGCGACTTCCTGCAAGACGAGCAGGGCGGCGATGCATCCGCGGAAGCGAAGCACGTGCTCATGCTGCTTCGTATTCACCGCAGTGATCCGTCCAGGGCGGCAGCGGATATCCATCAGGCGAAACGGACCTTGCTCAATCTTCTTCATCTGGAGCTTACCAAATGGACGAAAGGCAACGTAATCCCGTACAAGGAACATGAGGTGATCGTCTGGATTCCGCTGTCTGCAGACTCTGATCAGGGAAGCGCTGCTGAAGATACCGCCGGGCCCGAGCAAGCTGCGTCTGTGCCTCTCCTCTCGCTGGGACAAGATTTGATCAGCGCGGCCAAGCGATTTTTGAATCAGCGCTTGAGCATCGGCATCAGCCGCGAGGCGGCCGGGGAGAGAGGGGCGCGGACCGCTTACCGGGAGGCGAAGGAAGCGCTGGAGCGGTATTTTTTTGACGGGACGGAGCGGGTTTATTTGTACGAGCCGCCGAACGGCACGGAAGCGTCTTCAGAGGCGCCGGTGATGACCCGGGAAATTGAGCAGCGGCTCAAGCAGCAGCTGGAGCTGATGGATGAGAAAGCGGCGCAGCAGATTGTCCGGGGCATTTTTGACAACATGGCTGAAGCCGGAGGGCCGCTGGAGCATAACGTGCAAATAGGCTTGCAGCTGCTGCATGTCATCCAAACGGCAGGCAAGCTGACGGACGAGCACGCGGCGGCTGTCGGACCGGATAGCCGGCTGCCTTTATACAAGCAGGTTATCGGCTTTGAAACGTTAGAGGAAGCAAGGAGCTGGTTCGAACGGCTGATCGGCGTCTGCTGCGATAGGGTCCGAAACCGGATGTACCGGACGGGCCGTGAAGATATTCAGCGTCTGCTTGTGTATATGAGAACGAATTACATGAACGACTTGTCGCTGAAGCAGGCGGCGGATATGGTCAGCATGAGCGAGAGCTACTTGAGTCACCTGTTCAAGAAAGAGACGGATACCGGATTTACGGAGTATCTGAATCAGGTGCGCATCGACAAGGCGGCGGAGCTGCTGCTGACGACGTCGCTGCCGAGCTATTTGATCGCCGAGCAGGTCGGGTATGAGAACATCAATTACTTCGGGCGCATTTTCAAGAAAGTGAAAGGTGCCAGCCCGCAGCAGTATCGCTCGCAATATCCGAATGATACGGATGGAGCCTCCCTAACATGACGGGGAGGTTTTTTGCTATGTCCGTCTGGAATGAGGCCGAGCGATCATAAAAAAATGAACGTCGATCCAAAATAAGTGAATACTACCGGAGACAGCAGTAAGAAAGTGAATAATGTAAGCGTTTTTGTTCGTGTCGGTTTGAAAATGAAACCGCTATACTTTGGTTTGTAAGCGGTTGTACCACATCAATGCCACATCAATACGGGAGGGTCCTATATGAGAAAAAGATTAGCCATGACGATGTCCGTCGTACTCGCTCTCGGCTTCGCGGCCGGCTGCTCCGGCGGCAAGGAGCAGGCCGGAGGTGCCGATAAAGCCACTGACGCGAACGGCGCACCGAAGGTCGAGCTGACCTGGTGGGTCGTACAGGATGAAGATGCATACGGCACGTTCTACGACGAAATGATCGATAAATTCCAGAAGCAAAATCCGAATGTCAAAATCAAACGCGAAATCATTCCGAGCGACAAAATCAACGAAAAGCTGAGCATTGCGGCGAATACCGCACAGCTGCCGGATTTGCAGCAGGGCTCCATCTTCTGGCCGCTCAGCTACGCCTACAAAAACCTGATGGTGCCGCTGGACGACATCATCGACAAGGACGACTTCGATCCGGCGATTTTGAAAAACGTTACAGTTAACGACAAGCTGTACATTTATCCGAACAATACCGTCGCCATCGGCTTGGTCGTCAACAAGGATTTGTTCAAGGCGAAGGGAGCGCTCGACCTGCTTCCGAAAAACATGCAGCCTTGGACGACGGAGCAGTTCCTGAAAGCGGCCAAGGCGGTATCCGATCCGGCTGGAGGCACTTACGGCTACGCTATGTACGCGGCGGATACCGGCGGCGACCAGTCGCATCATGCCTTGCTGTGGGGCTTCGGAGGCAAGTCGTTCAGCGACGACAACAAGAAGGCGGTATTGAATTCGCCTGAAGGTATCGAGGGAATGAAGTTTCTGGTGAGCTTGTCCGACGAGAAGGTGGTTCCGCCGGGAGCGGCCGGGTTAAAGGCGACTGAGGTTATCAACAATATGTTTCCTCAAGGCAAAATCGGCATGACGATGGGCAATATCGGCCATATCGGGGCGTTCGAGAAATCGTTCAAGGACGGAACGAACAAGCCGTTTGAAATGGATATCGTCCCTTATCCGACCAAAGACGGCAAGAGCACCAACTCCGTGCTGTTCGGCTACGGCACGTGGGTATGGAACACGAATAAGAAAACGAACATGGAATGGGCCAAAAAGTTCACGCAGTTCATCAACACGAAGGAAAATATGGCCCGTCTGGCCGAGATTCCTTCCGTACTGCCGACCCGCAAATCGCTCGCATCGAAGTACGCGGAGGATTCCATTCAGGGCAAGACGATCAAGCTGTTCAAGAGCACAGGCAACGTCGGCCTGGGCGTGCCGGGCTACTCGGAGACGCGCGCGGCGTTTTATCCGGAGCTGCAGGCGGCTTTGACGAAGACGAAAACACCGGAGCAAGCGCTTAACGATTGGACGAAGAAAGCGAACGAAATCATCGAGCGCAACTCCAAGTAGCTCGCCGGCTATTGCACACTAGGGGGATACGGTGCTTCGTGCAGCGTATCCCTGGTAACATTCATGATTAAAGGAGGAGTATTGATGTCAACCAAGGCAGTCAAGACGAGCAGAGCCATCGGAGGTCATTGGTGGGGGCTTCTGTTCATAGCGCCTTTCGCCATGTTCTTCCTCCTGTTTGAAATTTATCCGATGATCCGCGCCGTGTACTTGAGCTTCTTCGATTACGGGCTCGGCAAGCAAGTGTGGATCGGCCTGGATAACTACGTCTATTTGCTGCAAGATAAAGTGTTTTTGCGTTCCATAGCCAATACGTTCGGCTTTGTCGTAGGTACGGTACCGTTGACGTATTTGTTCGCTATCTTCGTCGCGACGATGATTTATAACAAGCACCGCTATATTGCGTCTTTTTTCCGCGGCGCTTTTTACTTGCCGATTGTGACGTCGCAGGTCATTTTATCCGTCATTTGGGCATGGATCTACAATCCGGTGAACGGCGTTGCCAACTACGGCCTGTCGCTGGTGAATTTGGGACCTTATATGTGGTTATCCGATGAACGCCTCGCACTTCCGGCATTGATCATTATCGTCGTTACGTTTAACGTGGGGCAGCCGATTATATTGCTGCTCGCGGCAATGGGCAACATTTCGTCGGACTATTACGAGGCGGCCGATATCGACGGCGCTTCCGCCTGGGACAAATTCCGGCATATTACCCTTCCGCTGTTAAAGCCGACGTCCTTATATATTCTCGTCATGGCTACGATCTGGGCGTTCCAGACATTCGTTGTAGTTCAGATGCTGACCGGAGGCGGCCCGAATTACGGCACCTCGACCATTATGTATATTTTGTACAATACGGCTTTCGTATACGGTCAGCTGGGCTTGGCATCCGCCATGGGAATCGTAATAACCTTGCTTATTTCCATCGTTGCTTTCGCGCAGTTCAAGCTGATGAAGGCCGATGCGGACTCTTAAAATGTAGGAAAGGGGGAGAGAAGTGTGCCGCAAGCTGCTGTCAAATCGGTCAAAATGGCCGCGGATCTCTTGTTGTATGTCGTTGCTGCACTGTTCATATTCCCTCTGTATTGGATGATTACAGGCGCGTTCAAGGATCAGACCTCGTCGATGAAATTCCCGCCGGAGCTGTTCCCGTCGTCGCCGACGCTCGTCAATTTCAACAAACTGATTGAGGACGGCACGATTTTCGTCTGGCTGTATAACAGCGTATTTGTCTCCGTCGTCTCAACCGCAGCCATTTGTTTGGTTGCTGCGATGGCCGGCTATGCGCTGACTAAAAGAAAGTTTCCTGGCGCGGATTACGCCTTCGGCATCATCGTCATTGCGATGTTCATCCCGCGGCAAATTACGCTGGTTCCGCTGTTTACCATGATGCGGGACTTGCATTTGGTCAACAATCTGGCAAGCGTCATTTTGCCAGTCATCTGTCTGCCGTTCGGCGTATTTCTTATGAAGCAGTTCAGCCAGTCCGTCCCTACGGAGCTGATGGAGGCGGGACGGATCGACGGCTGCTCGGAGCTCGGCTTGTTCTTCCGGATCTTTCTTCCGGTCGTCAAACCGGCGCTGGGGGCGCTCGCGATATTCGCTTTTACTTATGCATGGAACGATTACTTATGGCAGCTCGTTATGCTGAGCGATCATAAGAAAATGACGATGAACGTCGGCATATCGACCATGGTTACGGAGTACGTGGCGAATTACGGGCTGCAGATGGCTGCGGCGACATTGGGCTTCATACCGGTATTTGGCGTCTTTATCGCATTTCAAAAATATTTCGTCAAAGGTATCACAATGGGAAGCGTGAAGGGCTAAGAGAGGAGAATCATGGGATGGAAACGATTCGATTTGGTGTTGTAGGCTGCGGCTATTTCGGAAGCGAGCTGGCGAGAATCGTACAGCGGATGGAAGGTACGGAAGTAACGGCGGTATTCGGAGGCAGCGATGCGGCGAGGCTGGCGGAGGAGCTGCAATGCAAAGAGGCGGCTACGCTGGAAGAGCTGACCTCGCTGGAGAACGTTGACGCTGTGATCGTAGCGAGTCCCAATCACGTGCACAAGGAAGCGGTAATGCTCGCTGCGGCTCGCGGCAAGCATGTATTCTGCGAGAAGCCGGTCGCCTTGTCGCTCAGCGACTGCCGGGATATGCTGGCGGCATGCCGGGATGCCGGCGTCCGGTTCATGGCCGGTCATGTGATGCATTTCATGAACGGCGTGCAGCAGGTAAAACGCTGGATCGCCGAGGGCGAGATCGGCCGTCCTATACTGTGCCATGCGGAGAGAACGGGCTGGGAGGAGAAGCAGCCTGCCGTCAGCTGGAAGAAGAACGTGGCGACGTCCGGCGGCCATCTGTTCCACCATATTCACGAGCTTGATGTTCTGCAAGCGATCATGGGTCCGGCCGAACAGGTTGTTATGGCCGGCGGCAATTTGGGCCATCAAGGCGACGGCTTCGGCGATGAGGAGGACGCGCTGCTGCTGACGCTGGAGTTCCCGGGCGGCACGCTTGGCACGATGCAGTATGGCGGCGGATTCCGTTGGGCTGAGCATTATATCAAGATTAACGGGACTGAGGGTTCGATTCTTATGGATATGAAGAACTCCAAGGTGATTTTGAACCGGGGCGCACAGCTGACCAGCCGAATGCTGAACGATACGGCTGCCGAGGACCTGGAGCGTGCCCAATCGTACGAGCTGGCCCACGGGGGCATTTCGTACGGCTCTCCTTCGGTCCGGGTGCCGGGATGGCTGATTACGGCGATGACCAAGGAGCTAAAGGCGTTCCGCGACGCGCTTCAAGGCAAGCCGGCCGAAGACAGCCTGAACCTGTTATTCGACGGATCGGCTGCATTAACGTCCATTGCTACGGCAGAGGCGGCCATGAGATCTATGCGCGAGAAGCGCTGGATCGCTGTAGAGAGTATCCATTAAACGGGAGGGAATTTATCATGGGAGCTTATGATATTAATCGGTTTAAAGGCGTCATTATCGCTATGTATGCATGTTATGATGAACAAGGGGAAATCAGCGCCGCTGCCGTGCGCAAGCTGGCCCGTCACTATGCGGGCCTTGGCGTGAAGGGCTTGTATGTCGGAGGCAGTACAGGGGAAGGCATGCTGCAGAGCGTAGAAGAGCGCAAGCAGGTGCTCGCCGCCGTTATGGAGGAGGTCGGCAGCGAGCTCACGATCATTGCGCATGTAGGAGCTCCATCCACGCGCGACAGCGTGGAGCTGTCCAAGCATGCAGAGCAGGTCGGAGCCCACGCCATCTCGGCGGTGCCGGCCATCTACTACCGGCTGTCCCCGCAAAGCGTGGAGCGCCACTGGCAGGAGATGATCGACAGCACGTCGCTGCCGTTTATCATTTACCATATCCCGCAAACGACGGGATTCCAGCTCTCCACGCCGCTGCTTAGCAAGATGGCAGCGCAGGACAAGGTGATCGGAGTGAAAATTTCCTCCGAGAGCACGTTCGAGCTGCAGCAGTTCAAAGCTGCCGGAGGGGCGGACTTCCTTGTATTCAACGGACCGGACGAGCAATATTTGGCCGGACGGAGCATTGGCGCGGACGGCGGTATCGGCGGAACGTACGGCGTCATGCCCGAGCTGTTCATGAAGATCGAGCAATGCTTCGTCGAGGGCCGGATGGAAGAAGCGCGCGAATGGCAGTTCCGGGTGAACGAGATCATCACCGGACTGCTGGCGCTGCCTTCCCTATATGGCGGCTGCAAGGCTATTCTGAAGCTGCGGGGTCTGGATATCGGTCAGCCGCGGATGCCGCTGCTTCCGATACCGGAATCGGAAATGGACCGGGTGAAAGAGCTGAACGACAAAATCTTGACGTACATTGATCTTGCCAAAGCATAAGGTTGAAGAATATGAGGTATCTGCTCTACAAATTGAAAACGCAAGTGCCTGGGCCTCCGTTCGGATCGAGAGGCGACCAGGCCTTTGCGGCAAGGAAGGGGATAGGAGAGACATGACAACAAAATCAGGTTTGTTTGCGCAGAGGGGCTTGATCGTATCCTGCCAGGCGCTGGAAAACGAGCCGCTGCATGGCGGCGATGCGATGGCGAAGATGGCCAAAGCGGCGGAAATGTCCGGCGCCATCGGCATTCGGACGAACGGCGTGCATGATATTCGGGCGATTAAAGCCGCGGTTGCGCTTCCGGTCATCGGACTCATCAAACGGGATATTCCCGGCTCCGCCGTATTCATTACGCCGACGCTGGACGAAGTGAGAGCCATTGTGGAAGCGGGAGCGGAGATTGTTGCGCTGGATGTGACGGACAGGGAGGACCGGCTTGAGCAAGCCGCTTCCTTGATCGAATACGCTCACCAAGCGGGAGCGGCCGTCATGGCCGACGTGTCCACCTTCGAGGAGGGGCTGTCCGCGGAGCGGCTCGGCGCGGATTTCATCGGTACTACGCTATCCGGCTATACGCCTTACAGTCCGCAGCAGGAGGAGCCGGATTTCGATCTGATCCGCCGCTTGAGCGCCCGGCTGAGCGTGCCGGTCATCGGCGAAGGACGCATATGGACACCGGAGGATGCGGCTCAAGCATTGGCATGCGGAGCGACGTATGTCGTTGTAGGCAGTGCCATCACGCGCCCGCAGCTGATCACCGCCCGCTACGTTCGGGCGGTGCGCAAGCAGCTCGGTTAAGAGGAGGGAAGGACTATGATCGCGCAGCAGCGCATCCCTTATGATGCGAGCTCCGAGTACGCCGTAGGCGTGGACGTCGGAGGCACCAAAATCAATGTCGGCCTCATCCGCGAGGCCGGGGAAGTGGTGCTGTCCCGCAGCCTGGAAACCTGCGCGGGGACAGCCGATACGGCCTCCAGGATCATGGAGGCCGTCGACGCCCTGCTTGGCGATGCCGCAGGCCGAATTCCCGCGCTGCGGCTGCGGGGAATCGGCGTCGGCACCGCCGGGCAGGTGGATTGGTCCGAGGGGAGCATCCGCTTTGCCTCGGACTTGATCCCCGGCTACGCCGGGACGCCGCTGAAGCGGCTGCTTCAACAGCGCTACGGCCTGCCGGCCTGCGTCGACAACGACGTGAACGTGCTTGCGCTCACGGAGAAGAAGCTCGGCTCCGGCCGGGGGGTCAAGCATCTGCTGTGCTTGACCCTTGGAACCGGCGTCGGCGGAGCCGTGATGATCGACGGCCGCATTGTGCACGGCGCATGGGGCGGGGCTGGCGAGATCGGCCACATGTCGGTCGATCTGCGCGGAGAGCGCTGCGTCTGCGGCAGCGTGGGGTGCCTGGAGCAGTACGCATCCGGCACCGGCATCGCCCGCAGAATGCAGGAGAGACTCGCCCGTCTGGGCTCGGACGGCGGTGAACGGGTCGGCTCGCGGGAGGTGCTCGCCCGTTGGCGGGCCGGCGAGCCCGAAGCTTCGGCGGTGATGGCTGACGCCTTCGCCGCCTTGGGCAGCGCCATCGCTTCGCTCGTCCACATTTTTAACCCGGAAGTGATCGTCATTGGCGGCGGAGTAGCCGAAGCGGGAGCGCCGCTGTTCGAGAGAATCCGCGAAGAGGCGGGCCAACGCGCCATGGCGTCGCTGTTCGCCGGAGTTCGTATCGAGCCGGCCTATCAAGGGAATTGGAACGGCATGATCGGAGCGGCTTTGCAGATGTGGGAATACGAGGAGATAGCCGGGCCGGAGTCGTTCGCTGATACAGGATCCGCTGAAAGGGAAGGACTTGAACCATGATCGTTGGACATATTCGGCATTGGAAGCAGGAAAAAGCTATGGCGCATCCGGTGATCCGCCAAGCCTTGGATTATCTGGAACGGACGAATTTCACCGATATGGAGACTGGGAAATATCCCATTATTCCGGATCAAATGTATGCGATGGTCATGCAGCTGACCACCAAGCCGTTGGAGGAAGCCAAGGCGGAAAAGCATGAGCAATTTTTGGACATCCATTATGTGCTTCAAGGCTCCGAGACGATTGGTTATGCGGTGAATTCGGGAGCGAACCAGACCATTCAGCCGTACGACGCCGATGGGGATTACGCCCTGTACGGTCACGTGGAAGGAGAGCGCTTTGTGCGCATGTCTGCCGGAGACTATGTCGTGTTATTACCTGAAGACATCCATCGCCCGGGTCTGTGCGATAACGCTCCCGGTCCCGTGCGCAAAGTGGTTGTCAAAATCAGCATAGACTTGTTTCAGTAGGTTCATAGAATGATAGATCGCGTGCGCGTATGCCAGCTGTAGGATAAACGGCTTGGCTGCGCGTTTTTTTCATTAGAGGGAATGAATGGAATCTGCAAATATAGTCGAGAAGTTGCATTTTTAGTCGAAAATACCTGTGAAATCTACTGTTTTTTCATAGTTCCTATGATAAAATGATAATTAATACAATAATTTGGAATTTTATTGAGGTGGAAATCCATGGTATCCAAACGCCCGGTTACAAAAGCGGCATCCGCAGCGGCGGTGATGTCGATTCTTGCCGTGCCCTATGCCGTAATGGCCCAACCCGCGACCGTTACTCCTCCCGTTGTTCTTCATCCTATCCAAGACTTGACCCTGGCCAAAGGAACGAAAAAAACAATAGATCTAAGCCACTTGGGATCATTCCGCGTGGATAATTCGGTTAGCAGTGTCGTGTATGCAACCTATTCCAGCGCCGAACAGAAGTATGTGGATCTGAAAGGATTGGACCAAGAAGGACCGACCGTTATTACGATTACCGATAATGCAAGCAACCAAATTGTAGAGCAATTCAAGGTCCACGTGCTCGATGCCGGGAACGATGAGCGCATCGATATCGGAGACGTAACCAAATACATAGCTTCCCACCCTGCGGACGTGACTCAAGCCTCAGATGTTAGAACGCTATTGAACGGCGTGGAACCGTTTAATACGACGAAGGTCGTTAATAATCCTCCTATCGTTGTGGGCAAACCGGGTACGGTTTATTTGGTTAACGGCGAGCCGAGTGCACCGAAAACGGTATCTATGGCAACGTATTTCAGTGATGATACGACATTGAGTTACAGCCTCATCAATCCGCCTGCTTATTTGAACGCAAACATACAAGAGCTATCAGGAATGCTGACCATTAATGGCGTTAATCTTCCGGTGAATGAGACGAGAACTGAGTGGCTTACGGTACAAGCTAGAAACGAACATGGACTTACAGCGACGATAGACGTGGAAATTTTTATTAATGCGAAGGTCGTTAATAATCCACCAAGAGTCTCCGAAGATGCGGTTCGGTCGATTGATGCTGTTCAAAATAAACCATTCGAAAAAACGATAGATTTAAGCACAGTTTTTACAGATGATCCGGGCGATGAGCTTGTGTTTATCATTGAGGGTGTACTGCCGAATGGTTTAACGGCCTCGTTCTTATCCGGTAATACCGTTATTGTTTCAGGAACTCCGACTCAAGCAGGGAGCGAATATAGAATTGTGCTTCGTGCTACCGACTCTTCAGGTGCTTCCGCACAGCATGAGATTACCGTTCGAGTTGCGGAGGAGGAACAGAAGCCTGCACCTATCGTGGTTGGTAATCCGGGTACGATTTATTTGATAAATGGCTATATTGGTGCGCCTCAAACAGTGAACATGGCCACCTACTTTTGGGATTCGGTTCCGTTGACCTACAGCATTGGACTCAATCCGTATAATGTTGATGCATCTATTGAAACGGCGACTGGCGAACTAACCATCCGAGGGTTGACGCAACCGCTCCCTGAACCTGCGATCATTTATGTGCAAATTCAAGCGACCAATACTTCCGGGAAAACCGCAACCATTAATGTGCCTATAACCATCGAATCCCCTGCGTTCTTGTATCACAATCAAGATGGTCCTATGCCTGCTTCGGAGCCGATAGCGGAGATGTTTGCCGATATTTCTGCGACTCATTTCGAGATCACGCGGCCACCTGGAGGCACGCTTACCGCCTTCATTGAGCAAAATGATAGTGCGGATGCGCGGATCGTATTTGACGGTATCGCAGAGGAGACGTTCCTCGTAGTTAAAGGGACCAATCCAACGACTGGAGCCAGTGTGGAGAGAAAAATCCGGTTTATATTCAACCAGCCTCCACAAGTGACTGACATTCCCGTAGCTCCGATCTTGGCCGAACAGGGCACGCCATTAGTCAATGTGACGAGAAACCTGAACGGATTGTTTATAGATCAACCAGACCAGAACCTTGTGTATTCCATAGAAGAGATGGGAAGTCCATCGGGTTTAGAAGCTTCTGTAGAAGGTGGAGTACTGCATGTAGCAGGCACACCGGTGTCTCCAGGATGGTACAGCTTTGATATTAGAGCAACGGATCCGAAAGGGTTGTATGCTACCAGACAAATCGAAGTACAAGTAGTTAACCGCCCCGAAGCGGTAGTAACTCCTGAGGCTGTTGAATGGGTTTATGGTGTCACGCAGAATAAGGTGCTGAATGGTTCGGAGTATTTTGGGGAAGGTGGTTGGGAGTTTACCTATTCGATAGAAGCCCCGGCTGAAGTCGCTGCCTTCATGGATAGCAAAACAGGGGAACTGATCATACAGAACGTCAACCCACCGGCCAACGGCACGTATGTTATTAAAGTTAAAGCAACGAATAGTTTTGGAACAAACGCTGTAGTTGATATCCCGATTCATGTTAAGCTTCCGACAACCATTACATGGAACGCAGGCGCAGCGATGCCTTATGAATTTGATTTTTCGTCATATTTCTCGGGTACAGGAGCAACACAGTTTGAAGTGTCGCCATCCTACCCTGGTATAACAGTATCGATTGTTGAAGGGACACAACATCTGCAGCTTAGCGGAGTCCAGGCAGATACCTTGGTGACGATCAAAGGAACCAACCTTTCCAACAATTCAACGACGGAAGTCTTACTTCGCTTTGTTACCGACTATCCGATTCCTTTCCTGGATGGAAGTCCGGCTTCTCCGGAAACGATTGAGGTGACGAACGGACCGGTTATGGAGGAGAGGTTTACGCCTTATTTGTCAAGCTATTTCGATGGGCAGGACGTAACCTTTGAATTAATGCCTTACACTAATCCTACTGGTTATATTGAAGCGAATATTGTGGATGGATGGCTACTAGTAGGGGAAGTCTACTTTCCGGATAATATAATCAGGACAGCATATCTCGATGTGAAAGTAACGAACGATCGGAACAAGAGTACCACCATTAGCTTTCCGGTAGTTGTTAGAGCGATGCCTGCTCCGGAAGTCGTAGTGACGCCTGAACCGTTAATATTTCAAGATGAAATCAAAAAATCATACGATGTTTCATTAGGATCGTATTTTAAAAATCCATCCGGATTGAACTTTATCGTTGAAAACGAAGAAGAACTGATGGAGCAGTACCATATAAGGGCATCCCTGGATGGTTATTTATATGTAGAGAACACAGCTACCATCAACAACACGGAAGATTTGAATTTGACCATAAACATTATAGCAACAGATTCATTCAATCAATCAACAAGGCTGCAAATTCCGATCGTTATCAAACCAAAAAATAATGAACCGGTCGTTTCTAACGATGGTATCAATACGATCTATATGGATACATTCGACGAACGCGATAATGTGATTGACTTGAGGTTGCTCAACTTGTTTACGGACCCCGATGAAGGAGACTCGATAACGGGTTTTAGCACATCGCTTGGCTACGTAACTGTTGACCAGTATTTGTTCTTGCCGGTAAACAGTCTGGAGCAAGGTGCTACCTTGACGATAACCGCACATGATCAGGCCAATCATACGGTCAGCAAGACGATACAAATAGCCAATTCTCCTATTGGCGATACGTACTCGCAGGTAAATCCCGGCATACCGTTCCAATATGGCGATGAATTCCTGCCTGCTCTGCCTGCGGATCCGGAAGATCAGAGCAGAAGGATTTACCTGGTAGACCCTAACAATACATTGTTTTATAATACAACCTATAATTCGGCAGCAAGAGCTAACGAGATCACGATAACTAATGAGCCATCATCGGTACAATTTGGCAGAGTTACGCTTCACTATGTGAATAAAGTCGATCACACGTTAACTTTGGATGTGTTCGATATTGCAATAACCGTCTAGCAAAGATTTAATTTATCGTAAGGTCAACTTTCGGGTTGGCCTTTTTTTGTAAAAAGGGGATGTGGCAGAGGATGAGCAATGACACCAACGAACGATTTCAAGCAATAGCCGCTTCTCTTCAAAAGCAGCAGTACTTTCAGGCGGAGCAGCAAGCGAAGGAATACATTCAGACCCGCCCGCTGGATGCCCAAGGATGGGCCTATCTAGGCGAGGCATTGCTTTCGCGCGGATTTGCCGGTGCGGCCCGTGCCGTGTTCGAGAGAGCACAGCTGTTGGACCCCGAGGCAGCTTGGATGCCGAATATCCTCAAGCAGCTGGAGCAGCAGGAAGAAGGCACGGAGCGCTACGATATTGAGCTGCTGCTGAAGACGGAGAAAGTAAGGGTCAGTGCAGCGATGCTCGTCCGCAACGGTGAAGCGAACATAGAAGACTGCATCAGGAGCCTGCAGGGTGCGGTGGATGAAATCGTCGTTCTGGACTATGGCTCGACCGATCGAACACGGACGATTGTGGCCGGTATGCCTCATATCAAGCTTATTCAATCGCAGTGGAACGACAGCTTCGCGTCCTTGCGCAATGAGGTGCATGCCCATATTACCGGAGACTGGGTATTATGGACGGAGGTAAATGAGCGGCTTCATCCCCGGTACAAAGGAAAAGTCCGGGAAGCGGCGGCATTGTTTCAGCAGAGCGAGTCTCCTGCCGCCCTCGATGTGATCTCGACGGTACGAGCGAGCGGCGGAGCCGGAATAGAGAAGTTCGTCGGGCCGCGCATGTATGCAATGAAATGGGGGCTGGTCTATTCCGGCAGAGTGAAGGAGAAGCTGACCTACCCGTCAGGAATAACGAACGGCGTTATACTGCTCCAGCGAAGGTTAAACCTGAAGCTGGTTGTTACGGAAAGCGGCTCTCGGGAAAACGACGAGAGGCTTTCGCAGCTGCACTTGGAATTGCTGCAACGGATGCTGACAGAGGAGCCGGATACCCCTGTCTGGCCGATGCATTACGGCGAAGCGCTTGCCGGGCTCGGACGGCTCGAAGAGGCTCAGAGCTATGCGGAACAAGCGGCACGACTGGCGGAGCTCACGGATTTTTCACACCGTTTGGAGCTGATGATATTAACAATACGCTTGAATATGGAGCTAAGCAGGTGGCAGGAGGCGGAGCAAGCGATCCAGGAAGGGAATGCGGCTTTCCCCGGCTATCCGGACTTTTCCTATTATTCAAGTCAGCTTCATCTGCATAAGGCCCAGCTGCTGTATAAGCAAGCGGCACAGAATACGCGACTTGCGCTGGAAGGCTTTGTAACCTACAGGGGACCGGACTCGATGGATCACGATATTGCCGATTGGAAAAGCCAACAGCTGTATGCAGAGCTGGCGTTAAGCAGCGGCGAGCTTGCAGCTGCGGAATCGATGTATGAGACATTGGCGGAGCGTTTTCCGGAATCTGCGGAAATCCGCACAAGACTCGCCAGAATCGAGCGGCAACGGGCGAAGCTGGCCGGAACGGAAGGAGGGCGCCATAATGAATCCGACAATGCAGCTCCATGAACAAATACAGCAGTGCCTGGTTCGACAAGAGTTCGAGACGGCGGAGCAATGGGCGTCTTCGTATGTTAAGCAGGCACCGGCCTCGTCCGCAGCCTGGTTATTGCTCGGGCAAGCGCTGCTAGGCCGTGGTTACGGCGCGATGGCGCAGCTTGCTTTTCAGCGGGCATGGCTACTCGATCCCGAGGCGACCTGGGTCCGGGCGGTGTTCGCGGCGCTGAAGCAGTCGCAGGCAGGGCCGATAAGGGAAGAGATCGTGGAGCTGCTTAAAGTCAAGAAGGTTACCGTAACCGCGGCGGTTATCGCCAAAAACGAGGAGCGCTGCATAGAGCGCTGCTTGAACAGCCTGATCGGAGCCTTCGACGAGATTGTCGTCATGGATTCAGGCTCTACGGATAAGACCATGGAGATCGTACGCCGTTTTCCCGAGGTTAAGCTGTATGAGACGGAATGGAAGGATAGCTTCTCACAGCTTCGCAACGAAACGATCCCGTTGTTAACGAGCGATTGGGTGCTGTGGATCGATGCGGATGAAGTGTTATATCCGGATGATGCCAAGCATGTGCGGGAAGCGGCGGGCCTGTTCGATGCATTCGAGCAGCCGGTGATTTTGCAAGTATGGATGGCCAACCAGTACGGACGTCATTTCCATCAGGATTTTTCCCAATCGAGAATGTTCCCGCTTAACAGGGGATTGCGCTATTATGGCCGCGTCCATAATCAAATTGCCCCGGACGGGGGACTGCAGGAAAGAGTGAACACCGTCAGCCGCAAAGTGAGAATACGGCTGATTCACGACGGGTACGATCCTTCGGTATGGCGGGGACGGCAGAAGGGCGACCGCTCCTTTAAGCTTTTGCAGCAGATGGTCGATGAAGAGCCTCTCAACCCGTCAGGATGGTTTTTTTACGGCAGAGATTGCTTCAATGTAGGTGAGTATGACCGGGCGCTGGCTTACCTTAAGGAAGCAGAACGGCTTGCATTAATGACGCCTGCTTTTTCGGCGTTAGGTACGGTTCGGATGTATATGGCGCAAATCCATTTGCAGCAACAAGAGTGGGTCGAGGCGATGCGGCTGTGTGAAGAGGTATTGCAGCGCTCCCCGGATTATCCCGACGCTCGTTATTATTTGGCCCAAGCTCAGATGGGACAAGCCCGTGAGCATCTCCGCCAAGCTCAGCAAGCTATTGTCTCCTACAACGAAGCGTTGCCTGGCTATCGGGGAGCTATTGCTCCGGATGCCGAGATCAAAGCGTGGAAAGCAGGCCGGCACATGGCCGAGCTGGCTGTACGGAGCAGCAAGCTGGCGGAAGCGAGAGACCTGTACGAGCATTTCATTGAGCAGTTTCCGCAGGTAGAGCCGCTTCAAGCCGGACGGCAAGCATTGAACGGGAAAATAGAGAAGCTGCTGGCAGCACCAACCGTAAGGCAGAAGCCGGCTTCGGAATAAACCGAGCATGTCATAACTGCACGTGAATCGGCGCACATCAGTCGGCTCGATGGGGTCGAAGTCCGGCGTCCGGCAGCTGTTGTTTAGCGGAGCCGTCCAGGCGGCTTGAGGGCTTCTTATTGGCTTTTCTTGGCCAATTCTATAATTGATTTAATGAAAGGTGCTTTCAATTCGGTATATGTCGCTCGGTCTTCCGGATACATACTGGCAAGATGCTTCTTAAGCGCTGCATACTCCTGTAATTTCTCTGGATGGCTTTTGAGGTAATTGCGGAACAACAGGTTGTTGTTCCACTCCTCACTAGTTATTTCATAAATGTGAAGGTGATGCGTGCCCTTTCGCCACAAGCCTTTACGAAAAAAACGGCGGTTTGGGAATTCCATTTTAGGAACATATTCATAACCAAGCTCCTTCAATGGTTCTATAAATAAATCGGCGTCGTTAAGAAGATTCACTCCGACTGCTATATCGACTATTGGCTTAGCAGGTAATCCTACGATTGAGGTACTGCCAATGTGTTCGATAGAAATGGCTTTATCGTTCAGAGCGTGATGAATCTGTAACTTCTCCTTCTCAAACTCTTCGATCCATTCAGGCGTATATTCTTGAATGATGACCTCATAAGTCAAATCAATTCCCTCCCATCGTATACTTTTACAAAGAGGTGATCCGGCATCTAATCCTCCTGCTCCTCCATCATCAACGTGAGCCCGCAGGAGGGACACTCCCTCGCCGTAGCGGCTACGCGGAAACCGCAGGCAGGACAAGTCTCCTCCGCATTCTCGTGGGGAATAGGCCGATCGGAGACATTCTGGAAATAATCGCCGACGGGACGGCCATCAACCTCCACGACCAGAAGCTCCTCGGTCAGCATCCAAACCATATTGCCATAACGGTCGCTTACGGCGGCCAAAGGAATTTCTGCAGATTCCTCCTGGGGGAACAGGCTTCCCCCGAATACTCCGGGGAGCATGGCTTTGTAAGCACCGTAACCGGTTCCGATAAGGACGTATGTCTTGCCGGACTGCTTATGTTTTACGATCGTTGCCATTCACGCAGGCCTCCTTTCGAGTTTAGCGTCATCCTGTGAATCGTTCCAGCAAATCTTGAGGCTGGGCCAGCTTTTCGAATCCGGTGATTTTACCGCTGAAGTGCTCTGAAAGAAACCATGTTGCGTGAAACGACTGAAGCCCGGCGGCAGCGGCACCATCCAGCTCGCGCGAGCCCCCGTCACCGACAAATATAGCTTCGCGCGGCTCCACCTTCAGATTGCGAAGCGATAGCTGATAAATTTCCTTATCCGGTTTGGCATAGCCTGTCGTATAAGAGAAAACCGCATCATCGAAGTAAGGAGCCAGTGTGGACCGATCCCATGCCCGTACCTCCTCCTCGGTGCAATTGCTTATCAGACCGATGCGGACGCCGCGGCTTTTGAGCTGCTTCAGCATGTAAATAATATTCGGCGATATCTCGTCGAAAGGGACCTTCTTAGCTTCAAGCCTCGCCTGATACAGCGATTGCAGGTAGGCTTCATCCAGCGTTTTTCCTTTACTCTGCCACATATCCCGAAGCACGCTCGGAAAATCCGGGAATGTGCCCTTCATTCGGCGCACTTGTCTTACCCGCCACTCCTCGTCGTATTCCTGCTTCGTCAATCCCCACTGCTCCTGAAAATCATTCAACCGCGGAACCTTCCTGGTTCCATTGGCAAATTCGGAAATGAGCGTTTCGTACAGATCGAATAGGACTGCTTTTATCATGGTTGTCCTCCAGTATTGGGTCAGGTTTGGATTAATTTTACATTTAGAAACAAATATGGAATTTGTGGCGTCTAACCGTTTGAAGAGAAATTACCATGAGAGGCTGTGCGAATATGAAAAAGGTGTGTTTTGTAGCCGGGTTATGTGCAGGTATTGGGCTGTCCCTAGGTACGGCGGCATTCGCATCCGGCAGTATTCAAGCGGTGCTGTTTCCAAGTAAAGTGAATTTTCTCGTCAACGATACTGTCCGGCAGATGGATAACGCTGACAACGAGGTCCTCAATTATAATAATAAAACGTACATTCCGCTGCGCACCTTTGCCGATTCTATGGGAGCTGTTGTCGAGTTTGTGCCCGGATCTCCGGAAACCGGTGGCCATAATAAAATCAATATTTATTCCGGCATGTCCGCGAGCACGCTCGGGAAGCAAGATCCGCAAGGCTATGTCAGCTACGGATCACTAACAATAAAGCAAACCAACGCGGAATCGAAAACGGCATCCGTAACAGGGTTGTTGAAAGTGAACAAACCGCTGACCGGCAAAAAAATCGAGCTGGTTGCAATGAATGCAGAAGGAAAGCGCATCGGATCCGCTGACATCGATATGTGGGATCGGCTGCAGCAGGGAGATATTATCGAGCTGAATCAGGCGCTGTATTTGAGCGGTAGCATAAGCTCCTGCCAGATCGAGGTCAAAGATTCCTGGGCGCTGACGACCCGGGATTTTTTCCACGACGGGATGCTGTTGATGAATGAAGGGCTTGTTTTTGGCATGGGTAGTATCGATCCGTCCAAAGGAGGACTTGTTCAAACGCTTCAATTCAAAAATCAGGGCGGAAAAGCGATCCGCATCGAGCCTTTGAACGTGGAGTACCAGATTGTAAAGATCGAAGACGGCCAAGAACAGGTCATGTTCAGTCATAAGCTCGCCCCTTTGACAGGGGAGGTGCCTGAGTACGGATGGTACGAAGCGAAGCTTCCCGTATGGAATTTAAAGGACTCGGACGGTCGTCCTGTAACACCGGGAACGTATGTAGCGAAGATCGTCATTCCTGATGGACTCCAATACACGGTGGAAGGCAGTGCGGAAGTCCAAACGCTCTCCAGGCTCTCACGGTTTACAAAATGGGAGTACGATATTAAGCAAGACGATATCGATTCGGTACCTTAGAGAGCGTTACGCCCGACAACCGGAATTTGCTCTAAATAACTGCGAACCTCCCGCGGGGACCGCAAAATAATAACCGTCTGCCCCTCCTTGAGCAAAGCCAAACGGTTCAGCAATGCCGGACGGCTCGTTCTCCTGTAGCTCCATATCCAGCGAATGAAGCCCAGATCCAGACGCTCGGGACAGCCCTCGTTCAAATCGGGTCTTGTCCGGCCGTGATACATCACTCTGCGTTTAATAACGCGGTACATGCACAAGGAGGTCGGCATATCGAGAAAAATAATCGTGTCCGCAGCCTGCAGCCGGGTATCGAGGGTTCTTCCGTAATTGCCGTCGATAATCCAGGCTTCGTTGCGGACCAGCTTGTTCATGAGCTCGTCCCATTCGTCTTTGGGGGTAGCAACCCAGCCGGGACGCCAGTTCAACGCATCCAGATGAAACACGGGCAAGCCCGTGCGTTCACCCAATTGCCTGGAAAAAGTCGATTTTCCCGCGCCCCCTGAACCGATGACTATCACTTTGTTCATTCAACGATTCTCCTCCCTCACGGGATAAGCTGATGATTTCGCTTTCAAATCCTCGAATGCTGCAATGAGCCAGGGATGGACGACCTTCAGCCGATCCCGCTGGTTCCACAAATAGGCGATATAGACAAATGCCCCTTGCTCCAACGAGGTGTCTAATTGCTCGAGCAGCTGCTCCAAATAAGGAGGCTTGCCCGGCTGGTCCCATTCGATTTTATCCGCAACGAACAAGACGAGGTCCATCAGCGTTGCCTTTGCTTTTAACGTGGTATGGCATTCGATGGCGTCGAGTATGCTTGGATCGTGGATGTGAAAGACGTCCCGGGCAATAATACGGGAAATTTTTTGATGAATGATCATGGGGAATAAGGCTTCTTCCGGGAGGATCTCGATGTGCAGCTCCTGGGCGACACGGATTCTTTCATTGTTCGGAATGATCGCACTTATGTCATGGAGTAAGCCTGCGGTGCGGGCGGCTTCGGGGTCCCCGCCGAATTTGGCGGCCAGGCGGCTGGCTTCATCTCCGACTCGTAAGCTGTGCTCTGCGGTTTTGGGACAATTATACAAGCTCAGCAGATCGATGACATCGTTCTCCAAATGTCCGGAAAACATCATCGATTGCCGAATCGTAGCAATCCGGTCGTTCATAAGGATTCACTCCTTCGAAATGAACTCTTCTTCATACTACCATATTCTGGTTTGGCTGCCCATAAGGACTCTTCATCGTAAAAAGCACGCAGGTTGACCCAATGCCAAAAAAAGTATGGACTACTTGGCGGAACATAGTATGCTTGAATGAGGAGCGCATCATTGTGTGCTGATACGGTCAACGAAATGGAGTGAAGGAAAGAATGAACACCGAAGCAGGGCTGCTGAACGGGCTGAAGAACCAGGCGCGGCGATTGAAGCAAAACGTGTACGTCCTGTACCTGGCGTACCGGGATCCGCGGGTTGCCTGGTACGCCAAGCTGTTTGCGATTTGCGTCGTTGCATACGCATTCAGTCCGATAGATTTAATCCCGGATTTCATTCCGATTCTCGGGTATTTGGATGATCTGATTATTGTGCCGCTGGGCATAGCCCTTGCGTTGCGGATGATACCGGAACCGGTGCTGGAGGATTGCAAAGCCAAGGCAGAGGAGGTGCGCCGGCAGGGCAAGCCGGTCAATTGGATTACCGGCGCGCTGTTTATCGCGCTTTGGATTGCCTGTGCCGTGTGGTTAGGGATGCTGGCTTACAGGATGTGGGGATGACGGATGATCACGGAAGGGCAGGATTTCCTGAACGGCAATCGAATAGCTGGAATAAAAGGGGGAAGTCGGCTTGTTCATCCTGCTGCGCAAATATTCGATCCGGCTGCAGCTGCTCTGTATCGGAGGAGTCATCCTGCTTTTATTATCGGGTACGGTAGTATGGAGCTATCACCAGATCCTGAATATTACATACAAAAGAAATAGCGACTATACGATTGAGCTTATCTCCACTATTAAGCGAAATATTGCATCGAATGCCGACACGATCAACCGGATTTTGCCCAATATCGCTTATAATGAGCAGATTCAGGAATATTTGATGGAGCAGGATCGGCTGAAGCAGTACGAGCTGCATGGCAAAATCGAAAAGCTGCTGGTCAACCTGAAGTCCATGAAGCAGGGGATCGTCGATTTAGTGCTTGTAAGCACGATCGGCAGCAGTTCGTACAATTGCATCAATTGTCAAGAATTCATTCCATTGAATGAAATACCGGAACGAACCAGCGCCTACTATTCTGCTCTCAGCCTATATCCCTACAGCAATCCGATGAAACAGGTCGTGTATGTCGGAGTTCCCGTATATGACAGGCACAACCAGGTCCCATTGGAAGCGAAAATCGGCTATGCGATCATGGTGCTGGATGTGAACGCTATTGCTCCTCAAATAGACAGCATGTCCGACAAAACGGCAGGCAGCTTCTATGTGCTGGACCGCAACCGTGTCGTGACCTCCAGCAATGATTTGTCCCAAATCGGAAAGCGCTTGCCGGAGCTGGAAGACCGGATCGCGAGCGGCACCAGAAACGACGAGTTCAGAAAGGACGGAGCCCCGTACGTTATTCATGCGGAGCCTATTCCGGAGATTGCGGGGCAAATCGTCAGCATTTACCCGACCAAGGAGCTGTTCCGGGGACTGGAGGAGGTACAGCACCTGGTCATAGGCACGTTTATTGCCGTGATTGTGGTGATGTATGTTCTTTATATTGCGATCAGCCATAACATTTTGCAGCCGATCCGTTCCTTTATGACATTTATTTACGGACTGCGTGCCAAAGGGCTGAACAATCTGAACAAACGGGTCGCCTTGGAAGGCTATGCGGAAATCAGCATTATGGCCAAACAGGTCAATGCGCTGTTGGATGAGATCGACGATTTGGCGAGTAAGCTGATCGATTCCAAGACGCATATTTTTGAGCTGCAGCTTATGAAAAAGCAGGCGGAGCTGCAATATTTGAAAAGTCAAATCAACCCCCATTTTCTATACAATACGATGGAGACCATTAAAGGCATTGCGTTTGTAAAAGGTGTGGATGAAATCCGGGACATGACGGATGCGCTGAGCCGGGTGTTCCGATACAGCATTAAAGGGGAAGAGCACGTTGCCCTGAAGGAAGAATTGGACATTGTCGAGGCGTATATCAATATTCAGCAAATCCGCTTCGCCGACCGGTTTCATGTCCGCTACGATTTCGAGGAAGCTTGCTGCAACTGCAAAGTAATCAAGATGGTGCTGCAGCCCCTCGTAGAAAACGCTGTGTTCCACGGCATAGAACCGGCGCTTCACAACTGCACTCTAACCGTAGGCTGCCGCATGGAAGATCACCGCAATTTGCTACTGTGGGTCATTGATGACGGGGTTGGCATGGAGCATGCGATGCTGGAGCAGATTAGACAAAGCCTCGAGGTTCAACCGCCGGCTTCGAACAATATTAACATGTCCCGCGAAAGGCATGTCGGTATAATCAACGTGAACAACCGGATCAAATTCGCCTATGGCGACCAGTATGGCATAATGTCTATCGACAGCGTGCCGGGCGAAGGCACGAAGGTGCTTATCAAAATCCCGGTTATAGGGGGCAGCGATGTATAAAATCTTGTTGGTCGATGACGAGAGATGGATCGTTGAAAGCTTGAAGGGCACGCTGGATTGGACGGCGGCCGGGTTTGAGATCGCCGGCATGGCGTATAACGGCATAGAAGCCTGGGAACGAATCAAGGAGCTTCGGCCCGACATAGCATTCATAGATATTCGAATGCCGGGGATGAACGGTCTGGAGCTGGTCAAGAAGCTGCAGGAGACAGGCTCCGCCGTCCGCTGCGTGATGGCCAGCGGTTACGCGGAATTCGACTATGCGAAGCAAGCCTTGCAGTACGGCGCTGCAGGTTATTGCCTGAAGCCTTTCAATAAAGCGGAGATCGAGGAACTATTGGCGCGTCTCCAAGAACAGATTGCTAGGGAGCGGCGCGTAGTGGAGAGTGAACTGCTGCATCTGTTTCAGGATAGAGAAACCACGCCTGAAGCCTATGCAAGGATGGAGCGGCTGCTGGACAAAATCAATGCTCCCTGGGACCGGGAAAACGGCGCTTTCGTTGCTGTTGTACAAAGCTCGGATCCGTGTAATCTGTTTGACAGGTGGGCTGCAGTTTCCATCAGGATCGGACGCGGTAAGACCGCCTTCCTCCTGTATGGACGACACCACAGAGATGTCATGAACCGATTGGCAGAACCGATACCGGAAGGTGTCCGCGGAATGGGTCTGACCCCGATCTTTTATAACATGAATGAGATTCATGAGAAGATAGAGGAGGCGGGTGCGGCATCCTACTTGTACTTCGTTTCGGGCCGTCCGTTCATTGGGGAGCTGATAGCCGCAGGGGCGGATGATCTCGATGCTGCAGCGCTTCGCATGCTGGAGGAAGGGCTTGAGCGCAAGGATGCGAAATACGTTCACGAGAGCTTCGCCATCATCGAACGGCACTTCCGGACGGGACGATACGATACCGGTCATGCGTTCCGGTTCTATCATGTGATGCTGTCCAGGATATACAGGATGGCCGATGGCTTCACCGAGCGATTTCTATTCGGCTTTGACGAATTGACCGCCGCTTTCGATGATGTATTTGCGATGATCCGTTACTTGGAGCAGCTTGCAATGGATAGCTTCCATTCGGCGGGTATGGGAGATAAGACCGGGGAAGCGACGTTCGACCAAATTTTACAGTATGTTCAAGATCATTTCCGTGAAAATGTGTCCATACAGGATATTTCCAGGAAATTTTTTATGCACCCGAACTATGTAAGTCATTTGTTCAAAAAGGAGCTGCAAGTCAATTTTACGAAGTTCGTAACCGATAAACGGATGGAGTTTGCTTGTGAGATGCTCAGAAGCACTTCGTTTGCCGTAAGCGACATTGCAGAGAAGTCGGGGTATAACGATTATTTTTATTTTGCCAAAATGTTCAAACGACATACCGGGGTAACACCCACCGAATACCGTTTACGGGAAAGCTGACACACTGTCGGGATACGGCTCACGTCCTAATAGGATCGATCCAAAGCCGCCGACCTGGTGCTTGACGCCCGCCGGAACCGCCGAGCCCTCGGTCGATCCGGCGGGCGTATTGTTTTGCTGCAGGAAAAAGTAAAAGGACCTATACAATAGCTGAGAAAAATACATACGGATGCTGAGAAATGTTTATATGGCGGAATTAAGCCCTCGATTAAACTGAAATGGAGCTGGAGAAAGCGGTTTGTCAGATGAGGGGGATTCCGATTGAACACGCAAGCTGCACAAAAAGCGTTATGGCGGCGAATGGCAGAGTACAAATATTTTTATCTGCTTGTCATTCCGCTACTGGTGTATTACATCGTATTTGAGTACGTTCCGCTGTATGGCTTGATACTGGCGTTCAAGGAATTCAACTTCGCCAAAGGCATATGGGGGAGCGATTGGGTCGGCCTGGCCAATTTTAAAGAAATATTCATGCTGGACGACTTCTGGATTGCTTTCCGCAATACGATCATCATCGCCGTTGGAAGACTTATCTTCGAGTTTCCCGTTCCTATAGTGGTGGCGCTATTATTGAACGAGGTCCGGAAAGCCGGGTTGAAGAAATTTTATCAAGTGGTCTACACATTCCCGCACTTTTTATCCTGGATTATTATTAGCGGCATTTTGGTCAATTTTCTGGGTAATTTCGGTGTACTGAATCAGCTGCTGGAGTTATTTGGGATGGATAAGGTCAGCCTGCTCGTCGATCCGGAGAGCTTTCGCGGACTCATCTTTAGCAGCAGCTTGTGGAAGGACATGGGCTGGGGGACGATTATTTACTTAGCAGCCATTGCGGGTATCAATCCATCCCTGTACGAAGCGGCCAGCATCGACGGAGCCAGCCGGTTTCAGCAAATGCTGCACATCACGTGGCCTTCGCTAAAAAGTACGGTTATGATTTTGTTCATCCTCAACATCGGCGGAATGATGAGCTCCGGAGGCGGCGGCTTTGACCAAATCTTCAATCTATATAATCCTGCCGTTTACGAGAAGGCCGATATCTTGGATACGTACGTTTACAGGAGAACCTTTTCCGTAGGGTTAAGCTACGGGACGTCAACCGCCGTAGGATTGTTCAAATCGGTCATTAACTTCATGCTGCTGGTCGGCGCGAATCGGATGGCCAAGCGGCTGGGACAGGAGGGGATTTATTGATGACCCGCAGGAATACGTGGGCTGACTATGCCATCCATATGCTATTGATGCTTATTGCCTTGATTACGATATTGCCCTTTTATAATGTGTTCATTACTTCGTTCGCGGATCCGGCGGAAATGATGAAGCAACGCTTCTATTTGATTCCAACCAGCTTCGATCTGGCTTCTTACAAGATTTTACTGGAAGGCAGCTATGTCGGAAAAGCCTTGGTCAATTCTCTTATCGTAACGCTGGTCGGAACCGCAGTCAACATTCTGGTGACCACTTGCGGCGCCTATGCTTTATCCAAAAAAGGAATGCCGGGACGGACCTTCATGATGGGAGGGATCGTGTTCACGATGCTGTTCAGCGGAGGGCTGATTCCATACTACTTAACGATCAAAAACCTGCATTTGATCAACAGCTACGCCGTAATGTTTCTTCCAATGACCGTCAGTACCTTCTTTCTTATCGTCATGATCAATCAGTTTCGAATGGTGCCGCCAAGTTTGGAGGAATCCGCCAAAATCGACGGCGCCAACGATATTTACATCCTGTTTCGCATCGTCATTCCGATCTCCAAGCCGACGATAGCGGCCATTACGCTGTTTTATGCGGTGGCCCGATGGAATGAGTGGTACCACGCCATGCTGTTCGTCAATGATCCGAAGATGCATCCGATGCAGCTGTTTTTGCGCAATATGCTGGCCGATGTTACGAAGATGTCAAGAGACGATATGGGAGCGTCCATGGTGGCTCAATTGCGGGAGACGTACCCGGACGGACTGAAGATGGCCAGTGTCGTTATCACAATGGTGCCTATCATGCTTATTTACCCTTACCTGCAAAAATATTTTTCCGCCGGCGTCACGCTCGGTGCCGTTAAGGAATGACCAGCGGTTTTCAGTACTTGGCAATACAGGCTTAACGATACAATAACCATACTAATTTTGGGAGGATGACCATCATGAACGGTAAACGTTTTGGTGCGGCGGCATTGACGCTGGCCCTGTCCCTTTCGGCTCTCGCCGGATGCAGCGACAGTACGGGGAAGACACCGGAAGCGGGAAAGGCAGGACAGGGAGAGAAGGCAGCCGGGGAGAAAAAGCTTGATATTTCCGTATCGTTCTACAACATTGGCAAGGCGTTCCCGAATCGGGCAGAGGATGAATACTTAAAAAAGATGGAGAAGCAGTTCAATGTGAATTTCGTCGACAAGGTCATCAGCTATAACGATTACAAGGAAAAGTATCAGCTGTGGAGCGCCTCCGGAGAATTGCCCGACGTGTTCAGCCACGACATTATCAACACCGACACGTACTATTCCTGGATCAAGCAGGGCATAATCCGTCCGCTGCCGGACGATTTGAGCAAATATCCGAATGTGCAGCGGGTTCTGAGCCTCGATGATATTAAAGGGCTTAAAGTGGATGGGAAGTTTTACATGATTCCGAGGCAGACGTACCAGGATTACGATACGTGGGCGGTAGAGCGCGCCTTGATTGTACGCAAAGATTGGATGGAGAAGCTGAAGCTGAAAACGCCGGTCACCTACGATGATTACCTGAACATGCTGAAGGCGTTCGCTCAGAACGATCCGGACGGCAACGGCAAAAAGGATACGGTAGGCGTAACGTTCCGTTCGAGCACAATGCTTCTTCCTCTTGCTACAGGGACGTTTCCTAACGTGAACAACGCTTCCTGGGTAAAGGAGAACGGCAAATATATCCCTTATTTTGCTTCCGACAAAATGAAAGAGGTCGTGAAGCAAATGCGGCAATTGTTCACCGAAGGGGCGATTGACCCGGATTTCGCAATCATGAAGACGAACGACGGGATCGAGAAATTCGGACAGGGCAAAGTAGGTGCAATATCGATGCAGGCTACGCCGAATGGACTTCAGAAGCTGGACGCGGCATGGAAAAAGTACAATAAAGACGTGCCGTTCGAGGATGTCGCAGCCATTCTTCCCGTTTCATGGGCGGCGGCAGACGGCACGGAGTACCGGCATACGAACGTGACGTTCTGGTCGGAAAGCTATTTCAGCTCTAAAGTGGATGATGAGAAGATGGACCGGATACTCCGCTTGTACGATTTCTTGCTGTCCAAGGAGCACGAGATAGAAACCCAATACGGAATCGAAGGGAAGGATTATAAGAAGGAAGGCGATAAGCTTGTCATTACAAGAGAGAAAGATAACAATGGCGAATATAAAAGCTTGGGAGCGATGTACCCGTCCTATAACCTG
Source organism: Paenibacillus sp. NPDC056579 (assembly GCF_042793215.1). Lineage (NCBI taxonomy): Bacteria > Bacillati > Bacillota > Bacilli > Caryophanales > Paenibacillaceae > Paenibacillus > Paenibacillus sp. NPDC056579. The sequence goes on along the minus strand of NZ_JBHTVD010000013.1, from coordinate 120,362 downwards.
TTCGGAGCTTTGGCCGCCTGGAACCAGCAGCTTGAATTTGTAGAAAATGAAGTGAATAACATTCAATTTACTCCAAAGCTGGCCAAAATGTCCCGTGATACGCTGAAGCAAAGGATTGCCAATGCCAAGCCTGTTCCGACGAACTTTCAGGTCGAGCTGCTCTACACGCCGGGCAAATCAAAGCTCAGCGCCATTAATCCTGTTGAAGACATAACGAAGCTGATCCTGGCTAAAGACGATCCGGTTGCTATGTGGGAGAGCACATTGAAGAGCTATGAGAATAAAGGGCTCCAGCAGGCAATTAAAGAAGTGAACGAAGCGGTTCAAAAGCAAGGCTTGGACAAGTGACTGGATTTGGCTGATTTAGACGAGAGTAACAGGAATTTATTGGTAAGGGAAAGGCGGGGATCCAAGTGAAAGATTTCTATATAGCAGGTACGGATCAGGCGTACCACCGGATTGTGGTGCTCGATCCGGAGGTGGAGGATTGGAGCGCCGGGCGTGCTGTCGTGTGGACATGGTCCGCCGATACGTCCGACGGCTTCGAAGACCTTGTCTCAGCGTGGGGACTTCCAACCGATGCTAAGGTGAGACATAACCCCGTATGGGGCGGGAAGTGGATGGTGGTTACGGACTCCAAAGGCTTGGCGGCTATCCTTCCTTACCCTGCCGGCGACCGAAAGCAGTGGGGCTTGAACGTCGGCGGCAACCCTCACTCGGCCGAGCTGCTGCCGAACGGCAACATTGCCGTAGCGGCCAGTACGGGCGGATGGGTACGAGTCTATACTTCCTCGCAGGGGCCTTCATCCGACGCTTATGCGGAATACAGGTTCCCGGGAGCGCACGGTGTTCATTGGGATGCTGATCGTCAAGTGCTCTGGGCGTTAGGCGACGATGAATTGGTTGCTCTCAAGTTGGAGGGAGAAGCCGATGCTCCCGTTATTCGCGAGGTTCACAAGACAGCGCTGCCGACCCGGTACGGCCACGACCTTCAGCCGGTTTACCGGAACGACGACCGTTTGTGGATCAGCACAGGCACTCATGTGTATCAGTATGTGAAGTCGACCGATACGTTCGACTCGGCTTATGCGGGAGGTCAGGCTTTTAGCCGCCCCGGAGTTAAGAGCGTGGGCGATCAGCCCTCTGGCCGAGTGGTAAGAACAGTACCGAAGGAAGGCAGCTTGTATGAATGGACGACCGATACGATAGATTTTTCTATGCCGTTTGGGCTGGATGAAGCACGGGTTTGTAAGGGAGCCGCGCTGTATAAAGCTCGAATTTTGCTACAGGAGCAAGAGTAAGAGGTACGCCTACGTACCCCTACAGGAGGGACGATCATAATGGAGCAAAAAGAAAAATCGCCAAAGAGGACGGATCCTGCCGATTGGGAGATAGGAACGTCGCTTTCCCTGGAGGCATGGAAGAACGCCCGATTCGATATCGAGGATGTGGGACGGGCGGGCATCCGTTACATAGAGCTTGCCTGGCGCAACGACACCTTCGATATGCTGGATCCCTATAACGAGGAGCTATGCGCTTCATGGGTCCGACGGACTCGTGATCTTGGGATGGACGTTTGGACGATGCATTTGCCGTACGGACCGATGTGGGATGTATCCTTAACGGATTCCTTGCAGAGCGGCGAAGCCGTACAGAGGCACCTGGCGCTGCTGCAGCTGGCGAATAGGTGGAACATTCGTACGGCCGTCATTCATCCGAGCTGGGAGCCGATCCCGGCCGAGGAGCGGTCCGCCCGGCTGGATGCGTGCAAGCGAAATCTGCCGGTGCTTGCCGATGCGGCCGAACGGCTTGGTGTTCGTTTGGCCGTCGAATGCTTGCCGCGCACCTGCCTTGGCAATACGAGCTTGGAGATGAGCAGCATTATGGAGTCGGACGAGAGACTGGGCGTCTGCTGTGATGTGAATCATTTGCTGCAGGAGCGTTCCGAGCAATTTATACGGGAGCTTGGCTCACGAATTATTACCGTTCATATGTCCGATTATGACGGGTTGGATGAGAAGCATTGGATGCCGGGTAAGGGCATCGTTCACTGGAATGAAGTGATAGGGGCGCTGGCGTCACATGGTTACCAAGGTCCGTTCATGTTCGAGGTGCGGGAGCCGGTCCCTTCCGAATTAACGGCTTGCTGGGGTCGTCTTCTGGCCGATTATAGGCATTCGCTGCATCATGATTAGCAAAATCGTTTTATGAGTTGGAATCATGGCGGGAGGGCTATTATGAAGAATAAGATCGTCAACAAGGCTGTTGTTTTCTTGCAGAGAGTGTTCCCGGCAATGCGTCAACATGCTTCGGATCAGCCGGATCCGGCGAGAGCATGGGGGACCAAGCAATTCATTCTGCTTGGCGTGCTCCTTGCAGCCTTTTCCTTGTTAGGTATAGCGGGATGGTCGCACGTGTCGGCGTTGAATGCGGCTCCGAACGATTACGATATCGCCGTAAGCGATCAGGCGTCGAAGAAAATTTTAGTTATGGACCCGGCGGCAAGCGATTGGAACAGTCCGAGTGCCGTCAAGTGGTCTTGGGCCCCGAGCGGCACGAATGGGTTCGCGGAGTTCACGTCTTTCTGGGGGCTCCCTACCGAAGCAAGGGTGCGGGATAGCCAATTTTTCGGTGGCAAGGTTATGCTGGTGACCGATTCCAGAGGCTTGGCGGCAGCCATCCCTTACCCCGCGGGTAATTTCAAATATTGGGCCGCCAACGTCGGCGGGAATCCGCATGCTGCGGAGATACTGCCTAACGGAAACATCGCAGTTGCTGCAAGTACAGGCGGATGGGTCAGGGTATATACCTCGTCCCAGAGCTGTCATTCCGAAGTCTATGCCGAATACAAGCTGACCAGCGCCCACGGCGTACTGTGGGACCCGGAGAAGGAAATCCTATGGACTCTCGGCAACAGTGCCATAGTAGGCTTGAAAGTAGGGGGGACCGCAGCCGCTCCTACCTTGCAAGAGCATGTCCGGCTGAATGTGTCGAGCTTGAACGGACACGATATTCAACCGGTTTACGGAGATACCGACCGGCTCTGGGTTGCATCCGGCGGCAAGGTGTACCAGTATGTGAAGTCAACGAATTCGCTGGATTTAACCTATTCGGGAGCGGGCAGCATCAGCCGCGACGGCGTCAAGGCGGTTGGCAATCAGCTGTCGGGCCAAGTCGTCGAAACCGTTACGGATACGGCAAAAACTCCGAAGGGCGGTTGCACTTTAAACACTTGGTGCACCGACTCGGTAGATATGTTTATGCCTGATGCGATAAAGACCCGGACCGGTGCGGCCTTCTATAAGGCAAGAATAATGAATCCGAATTATCAGTAAGATGGTCTGGCGCCGCAATAGAGTTATGATAAAAAGCCCTGAACTTGCTTCCCTCGAACGAATTGCTGTTCGATTCGAGGAAGGCTGGAATTCGGGGCTTTCTGTCATCAGTTATTAATGAAAGGAATATTTATTGAAGTTAATCATTAACCTTGGGATTTATAGTCGAGATCGCCGTGCTCTCCTTGCGCTCAATGAGCAAGGTCAGGCTCAGCAGGCTGATGAGAATCGTCGCCCCCATATCCGACAGGATGGCGAACCACAGCGTCAGCCAGCCGGGAATCGTCAGCAGCAGAGCAGCCAGCTTCAGCCCCATCGCAATGATGATATTGGTGCGAATGACGCGGTTCGTGCTGCGGGCGATGCCGATCGCTTCGGGCAGCTTGCCGAGATGGTCCTGCATCAGCACGATGTCAGCCGTCTCGATCGCGCTGTCGGTGCCTTTGCCCATCGCGATGCCGAGCTCCGCCGTAGCGAGCGCCGGCGCGTCGTTGATGCCGTCGCCGACCATGGCGACGCGCCCTTCGCGGCCGAGCTCGCGGATCTTCGCCACCTTATCCTCCGGCAGCAGGCTGCCGAAGAAGGAGGTGACTCCGACCGCGCGCGCGACCTTCTCCGCCGTCTGCGGATGGTCGCCCGTCAGCATCACCGTGCGGCGAATGCCGCGGCGATGCAGGGCGGCGACGACGGCGGCGCTCTCCGGGCGGATCTCGTCGGCGATGCCGAAGAGCCCGAGCACCGCTTCGCTGTCGGCGACTAGTACAAGCGTGAGGCCGCTCGCTTTGAAGCGCTCCACATCGCGCTTCACGGTATCCGGCAGGGCGATGTGGCTGACGCTGGCTTCGTTGCCGAGCCAGTAGCGTCTGCCGCCCAGCACAGCCTGGATCCCTTTGCCGGAAGCGGCCACGACCTCTTCCGGCTGCTCCGCCGGGATGCCGCGGCGGCTCGTCTCGCGCACGATCGCCTTGGCGAGCGGATGCGTGGACGACTGCTCGATCGCCGCGGCAACCCGGTAAAAATGCTCCTCGTCGCTATCGTAGACGACGGTCTGCTCCACATGCGGCTCGCCTCGGGTCAGCGTGCCGGTTTTGTCAAAGGCCAGCGTGTCGATGCGGCCTAGCTGCTCCAGGAATACGCCGCCTTTCACCAGGACGCCGTGGCGAGCATTGCGCGTGATGCCGGCTACGATGGCGATGGGCGAAGCAAGAATTAGGGCGCAAGGACAGCCGACGATCAGTACGGCCAAGCCTTGGTACAGCCATTCCTTCCAGCCGCCCTGGAACAGCAGAGGAGGGACAATAGCTACGAGAAGCGCAACGAACATGATGGCCGGCGTGTAATATTTGGCGAACCGGTTGATGAACAGCTCGGTCGGCGTCTTCGTCTCCTGCGCTTCCTGCACAAGGTGCAGTATTTGCGCCAGCGAGGAGTCCTCGTACGCTTTCTCGATATGAATGCGCAGCACGCCTTCATGGTTGATGCTGCCGCCGAATACGCGGTCTCCCGGCGCCTTCTCCAGCGGGAGCGATTCCCCGGTGATCGCCGCTTCGTTCACCGAGCTGGCGCCTTCGAGCACGACGCCGTCGGACGGGATTTTCTCGCCGGCCCGGACGAGTACCGTATCTCCCGCTTGCAGCGATTCAATAGGGACGAGCGACTCCTTGCCGCCGCTGATAAGCACCGCTTGCTTCGGAGCCACTGCAAGCAGCGTTTCCATGGAGCGGCGGGCCTTTTCCATTCCGATGCCTTCGAGCAGCTCGTTTAAACCGAACAAGATGGCGACCATCGTCGCTTCTTTCCATTCACCGATGCTCACAGCTCCGATCAACGCGATGGTCATCAGCGTGTCCATATTGAACCGGAGCTGCACGAGCCGCTTCAAGCCTTTAAGGAACGTGCCGTAACCGCTCAGCACCATAGCGGCCAAGTAAAGGATGATCTGCACGATGCCGGGAATGCGGCCTTCGAGCAGCAGCGCTCCACCATACAGCGCCGCGGAGATGATCAGCTGGCGTTTCATCGCAGAACCGCCGTGGGCGTGAGAATGATCGTGCCCGTGATCGTGCTCGTCGGCATGCGAATGATTGCCTTCATGGCTGAGATCATGGCCATGTCCATGCCCATGATTATGGCTGTGCCCATGCCCATGTGCATGTCCAGCAGCTCCTTGCATGCTTGCAGCGGAGCCGGATGCCAACGCAGCTTCAGCAGCGTGAGCTTCACTGGACGCCATTTGTCCGGCCGAGCCTGAGGCCGGATGAGAATGGAAGTGGGCACCTCTTACGCTGTCATCCGTGCCTTCATCGTATCCGTGCGCATGCTCCAAAGCAGCGCTTACTTGCTCCTGGCTGCCGTCGATGCTTCCGTATGTTCCGCGGCGCAGTGCGACTTTGCCTGCAGCCCCGCCGCGAGCCGGCTTGGATGGCGCCAAGGAATCGATGTAGGCGCCGTCCGAGCGCAAAATTTTCTGTACCTCCTGCAGCGGAACCTGGGAATCGATTTTCAGCTTACCGCTGTTATAGTTAAGCGTCGCCGTCTGTCCGTGCTCGAGCCGTTGAATCTGCTCTTCCATCTCCCTCGTACAGTTGGCGCAGCTCAATCCTTTCACTCTGTACTCCAACATTGGTTTTCCCTCATTTCATGACGGGTCGGTTTCCCCCGGCTAATCGTGGTTGGCGTGGTGAATCGCTTCGGTCAGCAAATCCATCACGTGCTCGTCATCATGTGAATAATATAAGGTGGTACCGGCTCTGCGGAACTTGACGAGCCGCAGGTTTTTTAGAAACCGCAGCTGATGGGATACGGTCGACTGCAGCAGTGACAGCTCATCGGCGATTTCGTTCACGGAGCATTCCTTCTGCGACAACAAGTATAAAATGCGGATACGCGTCGTATCCGATAACGCTTTGAACGTTTGGGAAACCATAAACAGCGTTTCCTCGTCGAGAGAACGGACGTTGATATCCGGCGATTGAGGGCGGTCGTGAGAATCCATGGAAAGTACCTCCGAATAGGATAAATAGTATGAATATATGATTATATGCTCATATAGTATTCTGTGGAGGAGGATTTTGTCAATGGCAAATGTCCTACAATGCACAAAAAATAAGCAGATGCAGCGAATATCATTGAGGGCGGAGCAGTATATAGAGTGCGCCATTTGGAGCAAGAACATGAAAAAATTGTACGTATTGGGAAGGGAAAATATAGGAGACAGGCTTACCTCTTATCATGGGTACAAAACACATCGAGCAGCGTTCGTTGAAGAGCCGCAGCCGGCTTTTTTATGAACGCCGAGTTGAGTACATAGATTTGCTGTTACATGCCGCGCATTAGTCTGCAACGTTTGTGCCGGGATGTCGGCAGCATCGATTGGATCGGATGCGGTGAGCTTCAGCTATACAACCCGATCTTCTAGCAGTGGCGAAATTAAAAAAGCGCCCGGAGGCCGCTTACGTTCATCAGTAGACGAGCGTACGGCTTCGGGCGCTTTTTTCTAAAAGCTCGGTTACATCGTGCTGCGGAACAGCTTGGGCGAGACGCCGACGATTTTTTTGAACAGTCTGGAGAAATAAAACACGTCTTGATAGCCGAGAGTGGAGGCGATCTCTTTGAGCGATTTGTCGGTGTTGAGCAAAATGTTCTTGGCTTCGGCCATCTTCAAGCGATGTACATATTCATTCAACGGGTAGCCGGTATATTTACTCACGAGACGCCGGAGCGTCGGGAACGAGATATGGTGCTGCTCGCACAGCTCTTGGGCGTCAAAAGGGCGGTACAAATAGTCCGCAATCGCCTCGATCAGACCGAGCGCATTCTCGGCTTTGGTTGCTTTCGGAATGGCTTCGGAGCTCGCGACGAAATCGTACAGCATCGATTCCACAAGCAAGGACGCTTTGTCGATGTTGCTCGGCACTCCTGTCTCCATGAGCATGAATATCCGGTTGATTTTGGTCAAATGCTCCTCTTCGGTTTGCTTGACCCTATCCGGCTCCGGAAGCCACGTGTCGAGCCATTCCTTAATGCGCGGGCCCTCGATCGTAAAATAATGCTCATCCCAATGCTCGTTCTCCCCCGGTCCATAATGAAATACAGCTCCGGGATACAGCAGAAAGAAGCTCCCTTGCTTCACCGGCTGAATGTCGCCGTCGTTCACCTGGTACGTTCCCGAGCCCCCGGCTATGTAAACGATGGCCCAGTAAGTAAACCGCGCATGAGCGCGATAGTGAATCCGTGCAGGAATATGGCCTACATTGACGATGGTGAGCGATTTGTGCTTGAGAATGCTTTTATCCACCTTGAGGTCAACGATTCGGATCGGCTGTCGACTGATCTTATAATCCATGTAACTGATCATGGCATGCATTCCTTCTTCGGACAATTCGTGTTAGTTTGATTATATATTGCATTCACAAATTGCTCAAACGTTTCACACCTATTAACGGGAGGATGAATTGGATTGAACAAGCTGAACATTGGCATTATCGGAGCGGGCTCTATTTCGGAGCTGCATTTGCAAGCGTATCAAAAAATGGGGCAAGCGGTGCAAATTTACGCGATTTGCGATTTGAACCTGGCCAGAGCCCAGGAAAAAGCGGATAAATACGGCGCTACCCAAGTATATGACGATTACCATAAGCTGTTGGCCGATCCGGCGATCGATGCCGTTAGTATTTGCACCTGGAACAATACGCATGCCGAGATCAGTATCGCAGCGGTCAAAGCAGGCAAGCACGTGCTCGTAGAGAAGCCGCTGTGCCGCACGGTAGAAGAGGCGCTCGAGGTGCAGAAGGCGGTCCGCGAGTCCGGCAAAGTGCTTCAGGTCGGCTTCGTCCGCAGATACGACAACAATGCTCAGCTGATGAAACGGTTTATCGACAATGGCGAGCTCGGAGATATTTATTATGCGAAAGCTTCATGTATCCGTCGTCTTGGCAATCCGGGAGGATGGTTCGCGGACAAGGAGCGTTCGGGCGGCGGCCCTCTGATCGATATCGGCGTCCATGTCATCGATATTTGCTGGTATTTGATGGGACGTCCGAAGGTCGTATCCGTAACCGGCAATACGTATCGGAAGCTGGGCAACCGCGGTCATGTGCAGAATCTCTCTTTTTATAAAGCAGCCGATTACGATGCCAGTCAAAATACGGTCGAGGATATGGCGAATGCGCTTGTCCGCTTTGAGAACGGCGCGTCTTTGATGATCGATGTCAGCTTTACGCTGCATGCGAAGCAGGATGAGACTACGGTCAAGCTGTTCGGGGACAAAGGCGGACTGGAGCTGGAGCCGGCTATGGCGCTCGTATCCGAGAAGCATGACACGATCCTGAACATTACGCCGCAAACGGATCAAAAAGGCTTGAACGTCACCGTGGCGTTCCAAAACGAAATTCGCTTCTTCATCGACAGCTGCAACACGGGCAAAGAGCCGGTCAGTCCTGTGGAGGACGGCGTCGAGCTGATGAAAATTTTGTGCGGCATCTATGAATCTGCAGAAACCGGACGCGAAGTCCGTTACGAATAAATTAAGGGAGGCATGGAGAGATGAAGCTCGGATTAAGCTCATACAGTCTGGTGAAGGCATTGAGAAGCCAGGAGCTGGATATTCTCGGGGTTATCCAATGGATAGCCGACAACGGCGGGGAGCATGTGGAGATTGTTCCCATCGGCTTTAACTTGACGGAGAACCCGGAGCTGATCGATGCGATTCGGGAAAAAGCAGCCGCCGCGGGAATCGAAGTGTCCAATTACGCGATCGGAGCTAATTTTATTACGGAGACGCAGGAGCAGTACGAGGCGGAAATCGCGCGCGTGAAGCGCGAGGTGGATATTGCCGCCGGTCTCGGCGTTAAACGGATGCGCCATGACGTCGCTTCCCGCAAGGATACATCGATCGTCCGGTTCCAGGAGGATCTGGAGAAGCTAGCCGCAGCATGCCGCGAAGTTGCCGATCATGCGGCACAGTACGGCATCACGACCAGCGTCGAAAACCACGGCTATTACGTTCAGGCGAGCGACCGGGTGCAGGCGCTGATCCATGCGGTAGACCGTCCGAACTTCCGCACGACGCTCGATGTCGGCAACTTTATGTGCGCGGACGAGAATTCCGTCGTTGCCGTACAAAAGAACATCTCCTACGCGTCGATGGTGCACGTGAAGGATTTCTACTTGCGTCCGGCGTCCTTGAACCCCGGAACGGGCTGGTTCCAGACTGCAAGCGGGAATCACCTGCGCGGCGCTATTGTAGGGCATGGCGACATCGACATGCGGCAGGTCATTAGCATCGTTAAGCGTTCCGGCTACGACGGCTACATTTCGGTAGAGTTCGAGGGCATGGAGGACTGCTATACGGGCTCCAAGCTTGGACTCGAAGCCGTCCGCAGATTGTGGGACGAAGTGTAAGCATTTGGATTGAGTGAAAAAGCGAAAGCGGCGAGTGAACTTCGGTTCATTCGCCGCTTTTTTTGTGCCGTTTTCGAGTAGAACGGGAGATAGCGGAAACGGGCTTTGTAAGCCGGAAAACCCGCCTTACAGAGCCGTCGATGCCGCGAACCGGGCAGAAAGCTCCGATGTAAGCCGGAAAAACCGACTTACAGGCTGCGCTGGATCGGAAACGCGCTCTGTAAGCCGGAAAATCCGTCTTACAGAGCCGTCGATGCCGCGAACCGGGCAGAAAGCTCGGCTGTAAGCCGGAAAAATCGCCTTACAGGCTGCGCTGGATCGGAAATGCGCTCTGTAAGCCGGAAAACCCGCCTTACAGAGCCGTCGATGCCGCAAACCGAGCAGAAAGCTCCGCTGTAAGCCGGAAAAATCGCCTTACAGGCTGCGCTGGATCGGAAACGCGCTCTGTAAGCCGGAAAACCCGCCTTACAGAGCCGTCGATGCCGCGAACCGGGCAGAAAGCCACTGTAAGCCGGAAAAATGGCCTTACAGGCTGCGCTGGATCGGAAATGGGCACTGTAAGCTGGAAAACCCGTCTTACAGAGCCGTCGATGCCGCGAACCGGGCGGAAAGCTCCGATGTAAGCCGGAAAACCCGCCTTACAGAGCCGTCGATGCCGCAAACCGAGCAGAAATTGCCGCTGTAAGCCGGAAAAACCGACTTACAGGCTGCTCTGGATCCGCAACGCGCTCTGTAAGCCTGAAAACCCGCCTTACAGAGCCACCGATGCCATACAGTTCATTCCAGCGGTATTTGCATGCCCGTCTGGGCGAGCGAAACGGAGTACGGCAGCCCGTATTCCGATGCGATATCGACCCCATGGGACAGATGGGTGAATATCGTGCGCGCCGGCTTTACCTCCTCCAGCAGCTCAAGCGCCTCTACCATATCGTAGACCGAGCGGGTCTTTTTATCGGCGTCTTCCTTGTAAAAGTTGGTTCCAAGGACGAGCAGCTGCAGCCCGAATAGAGGGGCTGATTCTTCCCGGTTCAGATTGATGGCGTCGGAGCAATAGGCCCATGCGTACGGGGCTAAGTCGAATGCAGGCCGGTCGAACCTGTACGCGTAGGAGTAGCCGTTTTTGCCGTGGCATACCTTCCATGGGCGAATGCTCCATCCGTTCCACTCCATCCCTACGGCGTTGTCGTGGTAGATGATGTGGTTTTCCAGCCACGGGAACTGCTGCCGCAGCGTATCCAAGACGTCGCGCGGAGCATACAGATGACCTTTGCGCCTCAGCCACCGGCAGGCGTCGGCCCATTCCGGGAGCCCGCCTATATGGTCGAAATGGGCATGGGTGATAAGAGCATGTTCTATGAAACGCAGGCCGAACCGTTCCATCTGCGCTCTCCAATCCGGGCCGCAGTCAATCAATAACGGCTCTCCACCCGCATTCAGAATGGCGGAGGAGCGAAAACGCCGATTGCGCCCCGTCGTTCTTGCTTCCGAGCAAATATCGCAAGGGCAGTATACACGCGGAACTCCCATGGAGTCCCCGGTTCCCCAAAAGGTTAACGTGTCGGTCATATGTCCATCTCCGATTTGTTCGATATGTTTTACAATAACAAGAATTGTTCGTTACAACAAGCGTGTGGCGCAAGGGAAACAAATGGACGGACGGAACGCATCTATTTAACAATAAGTCCCAGTGTAATAGAATGATAGTGTGAGAAACGCCAGAAAGATAACGCTATAGTTGCCGCTAGCAGCATACTTGATACAAAGTCGGGAGGAGAAACGATGACGGCAGATACAAGAGGGATTGAGTGGGTCAAACGGATTCAAGCGATTGCGCAGGCGGGATTGGCTTATTCCAAGGATGCCTACGATTTGGAAAGGTTCGAGGAGCTCAGGGCTATCAGCGTCGAGATGATGTCTGCTTACTCGGGGCTTGCTATCGAGCAGGTGGCGAATTTGTTCGCCAATGAGAGCGGGTATCAGACACCGAAGGTCGATGTACGCGGGGTAGTGATGCAGGACGGCAAGTTGCTGCTAGTGAAGGAAAAGACCGATGGAGGCTGGTCGCTGCCCGGAGGGTGGGCCGATATCGGATTGTCGCCCAAGGAGATTGTCGTGAAGGAAGTGAAGGAAGAATCCGGCTACGATGTCGAGCCCGTGAAGCTGCTCGCGGTTCTGGACCGCAACAAGCATCCGCATCCGCCGCTTGCGCATCATGTGTACAAGCTGTTCATCCATTGCAAGCTGACGGGGGGCCAGGCTCAAACCAGCATAGAAACGACCGAGGTCGGCTTTTTCGCCGAGAATGAGTTGCCGTCTTTATCGACGGATCGGGTGACTTCCGGGCAGATTGCCATGCTGTTCAAGCAAGTGCGGGAGCCTTTGGGCGAGACCATTTTTGACTGAGCAATAAGTAGTTACCCTAACACCATAAGCGAAAAACAATCCCCTAAAGGCCTGTCGGCAGCCGAAGGGGATTTTTATTTTAAAGCGAAAGCCCGAACCGTTTCAGTTCAATGCAGATCCGCTCGAGCTGCTTTCCTTTTTCCGTCAACGAATATTCGACGCGGGGCGGAACTTCCGGGTACACGGTGCGGGATAGAATGCCGTGCTCTTCGAGCTCCTTCAGCCGCAAGGATAGGGTTTTCGGACTGATGCCGTCGAGGCTCTTGAGCAGGTCGCTGAAGCGCATGGTTCCTTCGATCAGCAAATCGCGAATAATCAGGAAGGTCCACTTCGTCCCGATAACATCTATGGCCTTCACGACCGCACATACTTCCCCGGGCGTTCCTTTGGTCAACACGATAGGCTCATCTTTCATTATCCGGCCAACTTCCTTTCTTTTCACAATGGATAAAGCCAACTGTAACACAAAACTATCTTTTCGGAAACTATGTGAATAAAATATCACTACTTCCGTAAGTAAAGTGTTTGTGTATATAATGACCTCGTGAAAACCAGACTTACAATGTTGCAGCAACGCGTTAGACATATAACCCTTTTTTGGGAGGAGAGAACCCCATGCCGAATTTATCGTCCAGCTTTACGTTGAAAAATTTGGAGTTGAAAAATCGTACCGTAATGCCTCCGATGTGCCAGTATTCGGTTGAAGCCAAAGACGGTATTCCGAACGATTGGCATTACGTACATTACGTTTCCCGTGCTGTCGGCGGCACCGGCTTGATCATTATGGAAATGACGGACATCGAGCCCGACGGCCGAATTACGGATTTTGACCTTGGATTGTGGTCCGATGAACATATTCCGGCGTTTAAGCGGATTATTAATGAAGTGCATAAGTACGGCGCCAAAATCGGCATTCAGATTGCTCACGCAGGCCGCAAGGCGGAGGACGCCGCGGTTCCGGTCGGTCCGTCCGACATCCCGGTGAGCCCTGAGGGCAAAAAGCCGCGGGCGCTGACGACGGAAGAAGTAAAAGCCATGGTCGTAAAATACAAGGAAGCCGCTGTACGTGCAATCGAAGCAGGGGTGGATACCATCGAGCTGCACGGTGCGCACGGTTATTTGATTCATCAGTTCCATTCGCCGGCCATTAACAACCGGAGTGACGAGTACGGCCGGGACTACGCCAAATTCGGAGTGGAAGTCATTCAGGCGGTGAAAAGCGTTATGCCCGACGATATGCCGCTCATCTTTAGAATATCGGCCATAGAGTATATGGAGAACGGCTACGATTTGGAGCATAGCCTTGAAGTTGCCAAACGTTACAAGGAAGCCGGCGTGGACCTGTTCCATGTAAGCAGCGGCGGGGAAGGGCCTCCTCCGGGAGCACGGAAGCCCGGTAACTACCCGGGCTATCAGATACCGTTTGCCCGGGCGTATAAGCAAGCGCTGGATGTTCCGGTCATTGCCGTCGGCATGCTGGACGATCCGAAATTGGCGGAAGCGACCGTTGCCAATGAAGATGCGGACCTCATAGGCGTAGCGCGCGGCATGCTTCGCGATCCGTACTGGGCGACTCATGCGATTCATGCCGTATCCGGCGACGTATCGGCACCGAGACAATATAGCCGCGCCTACTGATAGCGGACAAAAGTCCGTTCGGGCTTCCAAAGGGCTATCACCTAAATAAGAGCCCAAATTCTCAAGGCTAACGACCCTTTTTCTCTTCCCGACATACTGTAGATGTGTAGTCAGTTTGGAAAATGGGAAGGGAGAACATGTTAATTATGGGAAAAAGCCAAAGCAGCAGTGGAAATAAAAGCTCGCGGTCCAGCCAGCGCAGCATGCAGCAAGGCCAATGGTGGCCAGGTCAAGGAGGCGGCCAGTGGCCAGGACACGGTGGTGGCCAATGGCCAGGACACGGCGGAGGCCAATGGCCAGGACACGGCGGAGGCCAATGGCCAGGACACGGCGGAGGCCAATGGCCAGGACACGGCGGAGGCCAATGGCCGGGACACGGCGGAGGCCAATGGCCAGGACACGGCGGAGGCCAATGGCCGGGATACGGCGGAGGCCAATGGCCGGGACACGGCGGAGGCCAATGGCCAGGACACGGCGGAGGCCAATGGCCAGGACACGGCGGCGGCCAATGGCCGGGACACGGCGGAGGCCAATGGCCG